>JAUVNS010000003.1 GCA_030599585.1 Promethearchaeota archaeon
CTAAATAATCCATTAACTTATCTACTGCGGCTCTACTAACGATTTCGGCTCCCGCTTTTTTCATTAAAGCTCTAAGCGGACTCCATGCGAATGCTGCCATTATTTTATTCCTCCACTAATATTTTTTTGTTAATTCCCTCACTTTTTACAAGTTTGGGTTAAATTCTTTAATTTTTAATTTTTGTTTAAAAATGTAAAGTATTTAAATTAAAATTGGTATTATTCCTATATAAATGTGTTGGTTGATCATTGTTTATCCGAGTGATTTTATCATCCAATTATGGTCGACAAAAAGAATTATTGTTGCTGAGAAAAAAAAAATTTAATAGCAAAATCAGATCGTAAAAAATGATCAAATGTTGACTTCGGTTGTAAATTTGGATTTAAAGTTGAACTTAAGACCTAATAATATTGTTGAGATCCTTGACGAGTTTTCAGAAAATATTCTTGTTAGTAAAAGATAGGGTAGGTTATAATATGAAACTTCAAATATTCAGTGTTTTTGAGCCACATATTCTAACCTACTTTTTTATTACTTCTAATCTATAGAAGTTATAATATATAAAATATGTATTTCAATTCTAGACCGTAAAATTCATTCTATATTTTCAATTACTTTACCGAGATCACTAAAATCATCTTTATGGGCACATCCCTCGCATTCTGATCCCCCGCCACAGTTTTTTTCTGCTAAGTTCATGCTAATTAAAATATCCCCAAAATTTCTAAAAGGACCAACGTATCCATGAAAATCTTCCAAGATAGTTTTATAGTTTTGGGTAAAAATTTCAGCGATTCTATGGATTTTAAAATTAATTTCATCTGTATCATCATCAACATCAGTGACAATTACATAAAAGATGTTTGGATCGTTTGGATCTTTAAAAAAATGAAGAGCGATTTCTTCAAAATTCATAGATTTTATCGAAGTGCCTGTAATTTCTACAGAAAGTTGTTGAACAGCATAAAGATAACTCGAAACGAGATTAATATCTCTACCTAATGAATGACATTGGCCAAAATCTTGGTTTATTAACACAACCCCCGCTTTAAAAACAAAGACGTTTTGTATCAAAAGTAATCCTAATTTATTTTAATCCCTAAGTTCAGAATTAAGAAATGAGATATAAATCTTCATTTTATATTTTATCAAGAAAGACTAAGATATAGATTATACTAATCGTCGATCATCCTTTGATGCCCATTTGGACACGTACCACAAGTGCAGTCGTAAAAACCATCATCATATTCTTCTCTTGCCTTATAATGTTCCCAACAATAGATATTGTCGCATTGAGGACAATAGGCATCGAGACCTTCTTGAGAGTGATATTTTTGCATGAACTGATGAACTTCTAATAGATTTTCATTTTTGAGGATATTAAATAACTCACTGGCGAGTTCCTTTCTTAATGATCTACTATGCGTGATGCCCGTGTAAATAAGCGATTCATGTTCATCGAATCGACCAGTACCAATTCTGTATACAACGGAAATTTTACCACAGACTGAACAAAGTAGGTGATATTTTGAAGTAGATACCTTAATAATTCTTGCGATAGGTTTAACAATTGGTATTAACATATCAAATTCAAAATAAAAAGCGTTCCAGCATTTTTCAAACCTAATTTCAACTACTTTTATAAGAGAAAATACGATTTCTTCTTTATAATATTTTAATTCGCTTATAGATTTAGCTAATCGACCTCTTGCGCTGTGTAAAAAGTGTCTAGAATTATCTACATGCTTTAATTTTCCTTTTGAAACCATGTTATATAGTAGTTCCCATGCAGACACGGTACTATAATAAATACCTTTTACATCGGAAATCCATAAGTTTTTAGTTACTTCGTCCAATTTCTTACGGGAGTTTAAAAAATCTACGATACCATCTTTTATATCCTCGAGATCTTGGATGTAATCTCTAATCTTCCAAATTCTCTCTAATGCATCTTTTTTATCGCTTAATTTTTCATCGGTACTCATAAGCAAATTACCTAGTCGTAATCAATTAAGAAAAATCCACTGTCTTACAAATC
Source organism: Promethearchaeota archaeon (assembly GCA_030599585.1). Taxonomy (GTDB): domain Archaea; phylum Asgardarchaeota; class Lokiarchaeia; order Sigyniarchaeales; family SOKP01; genus SOKP01. Next base: position 2,040 of record JAUVNS010000003.1, read on the forward strand.
AATTTTTGTTTCGATAGCAGCTTTTTCAGCGTAAAAGAATCGGCCTGATCCCATAACATCGACATGTCTAAAAGTTATCTCGTGGTAGGTAAATAGTTGAGACTTGATTTGATGTTTTAGTTTTAATGTTTTCATTTGCTGTTTGGAGTAAGACTCAGTAACTTGTATAATTAATTTTCCTAATTCTGAAACTAACAATTCATCTTCCGATGGATAATATTGGTCTATATCTGCTCCAATCGCAACATTCCCCTTCCGAGTACCTCCAGGATTATTCTCAGCGGCATTTCTATGTTTTACAAAATTGGTTATAATCGCTTTTAGATTATTGATACTAGGTTCTCCGATTTCTTCAAGGATTTTATAAACATTGCTTGGCTTTCTTAGATAATCTTCAAGAGTATCCGGATTAATCTTTGGTTGATAATCAGGAAACATATTTTTTTCGTTCATAATTCCTATATTTCAATTCGAGAATAAAAATTTCTCTCTATTACATAAAGGTTTAATACCAATAATGATGTATATTTCTAGAATCTAATAGATTTTTAAGAGAGTAAACTTCCCAGTTGATAGTAAATGTCATTTGAACCCGAAAAACAACCACATTATATCTTCAAGATATGCCTGCTCGGTCAAGGAGGTGTAGGAAAAACTTGTATTGCGAGAAGGCTGTGCTTTGATACATTCGATGCGAATACGAGACTTACGATAGGAATCGATTTTTACACATATGACCTTCCGATTATTGTAGATGGAAATGAAACATTTGTTCGCCTCTCCTTATGGGATTTCGGTGGCCAAGAACAGTTTAAACAAATGTTTAGTTACTATATTCATGGAGCAAACGGAATATTTATGATATTCAGCTTGTTCAACCTGAACAACACCTTACTTGGTTTGGATTGGTGGTATGAACATCTTATAAAACAGAAGCAAGGGCAAACTCCAAAGTTACTAATCGGATGTAAAAGTGATTTAGCAAAAAAACTGGAAAAAGTTGATGAGTTAGTCATAGAAAATTTTCGAAAAAAACATAAAGATGTTGATTTTTTTAAGACTTCTGCTAAGAAAAACTATAATGTAAAAGAAATTTTCGTAGAGATGACCAAGAACATCTTGGATACTCATAACTTTAAGTATGATAAACTGCTCTAAAAAATCCTTTAACACTTTATATTATAACCACAATTACTCCTAAAATCGTAGCAAGTACTCCTAAAAAACCGTATTTACTAATTCTTTCTTTATTCAACCAATAGGTCAGTGGAAGCGAAAATAAGGGGCTTGCACTCGCTAATAATGACATCACAATGGCTCCAGCTGTGTGAGCAGCTTCAGTATATAAATATGCTCCTAAAGAAGTACCAATAATGGATGCTATCAGCAGAATAAACCATGTTTTAGAAGGCTTTCTAAATGAGTAAAAATTTTGGTTCGCATCACCAAATCTATTTTCTCTCCAAACCATTAACAACAAAATTGACAGAGCAAATGGAAATCGAATTACATTGCTAATAATAGAACTTATTCCTTTTGTAACTAAGATTTGATCAATTTGATTTGTTACAAAATCTATTATGACAAGACCAATAGCCCATCCAAGCGAAGCGATTAATGCATAGACGATTGGTTTATAGGAAGGATGGGAATTTAATTTTTGAGGATGAATTTTTGAATCGAGAGCGTTTTTGTTTTCAGCGTTTATTTTGGATTTCCCTATCACTATAATCCCTGACCCAATAAGAACAATCGATATAATTATCTTATAGTCAAAAGTATGGTTTAAAAAAAGCAATGATAGAATGACGGTAAACAAAGGAAATGTCATGGAAATCGCTAAAGCAAGCGTAGTACCAAGTTCTTTTTGGGCTTTAAAATATGCTGTGTCTCCAATTACTTGTCCAAAAAGAAAACTTAGAAATGTTATTATCCATAAATTCCATGGTAATAAAAATATATATGTAAAAATACCTAAAATAACAGCGATTACTATAAATGTTAACGTTCCAATTGCAGTGCGAAAAAAGTTAATGAAAACAGGGCTAGCATGCTTTTCAGTTTTTCGAAAGAGGACATTTGATACAACAAAAGTTAAGACTGCGAAAATTGCGATTAATTCTCCAGTCATGAAGCTACTTTCCTCTTTTTACCATATTCGTATAACTTTAGAAACGACTTTGCTGCGCTCTCTATTGATTCGTATACGAAAAATCCATCGTTTTTTAGTCTGTTGGATAAAGTCTTACGTGATTCGCTAGGATACTGTGGTAATATAATCACAAAGATTTTATCTAAAGATTCTACATGTTTTCTAATTCCTAGTAAATTACTGTAAAAATTTGTAAATTTCTCATCATCTAAAGTCCTCCAAGCATCAGTTACTACTAATACTAAATCGACAGTGTCATCTATCGCTGCCTTACAAACCTCCAAATACACTTTTCTTGAAACAATCCAAGGTATATCCAAAGGATTAGTTAAACTCCCAACCCTAATAGGATATATTTGTTTTAGAGTGTCTAGTTTTTTTCCTGATATAATCGGTAGGTTCAAACCTAATTCAGTCAAAAGATCCGTAGCTAAAATTCCAAAACCTCCAGACCATAAAATTACTAAAACATTTTTGGATTTGGGATACTCCACCTCTTTCTTTCTATCTTTATAACTTTGTAAGTGTGTGGAAAATAGGTAAGTATAATCGATTAACTCATCTAAAGACGGTGGAACCTCAATAATTGGTGTCTGTTTAAATATTGCTTTCCATATATTACTTTTTGATGCCAAGGAGCCCGTATGGGTCAATACTGCAGCTTGACCTCTCTCAGTCCTACCTCCGCGCATAAAGAGTACGGGTTTTTTCATATTTTTGAATACTTCGAAGAGCTTTCTTCCCTCATTTTCTTGTAAAACAGGTAGACCCTCGAAATATACGCAAATAACTTGCGTTTCATTGTCATTGTTTAAGTATTGTAATAATTCGGAAACTTGAATATCAACGCAATTTCCTACGCTTACCCCTTTCGAATATCGTAAATTGTATCTTCGAGCACCAAACTTAACCATCTTAGAATGCAAATCTCCTGACTGAAAGATTAATCCCACCTCCCCACTTTCAATTGGAAACGAGGAATAATACGCTATCTTTCCATGGGGACAGTATAAACCCATACAATTTGGGCCTATGCTTCTCGTAGAGGGATAGGCATTAAGAATTTCTTTAATTTTCCTTTCAATTTTTGCACCTTTTTCATCAAATTCTCCAGTACCCGCTGTAAAAATATGAATAAACTTAATTTTCTTACGAGATAATAAGTTTGATAATTCTTTAATCAAATTGTCTCTTCTAACGGATAAAATAACGAGATCGATCGAATCAACAGGGACATCTTCGACAGATTTTATGCATTTAACGCCTAATAGTTCTTCAACTTTAGTAGAAACGAGATAGAGATTTTCCAAATTGTATCCCTGTCTAATAAATCCATCAACAAAAAATGAAATTTTTGGCTTTGCATCATATATTAGGACATTTTTTGGTTTAAACATTCGTTCAAATGACATTATTTCATTTCCCGTTTCCAATTATTTCCCCTAATTCTTCTCTTAAATAAGTATTACAGTTATAACAATATTTAGGTTTTGACTCGAATTTAGCTCCACATTGAGGGCATTCTGATCTATTTTTTAATTCGATATTCGTTATATCTTCTTTCATTTCTTCATTTCTAATTAATTTTAATAATAATGATAAAACTATGGAAATTATCACGAGTGTAATTGCTAGTGCGATAGTTTCGACTAAAAAAGTTGGGAATATAGAATTAAACGATGTTTTTGAATACCTCCAATAGAAAACATAAAAAAAGAAATTAGGAAAAAAGAATGTTGTTAAATTCATTGAATAGGCTTTTCTGAAATTGTTAAAAATTAGAATTGGTAATAATGATACAATTACCCATATAATATTTATATATAAAAAACCAAAACTTGTGTTATATAAAATTATGTTAGCAAGAAATTGGATTACATATTGTTGTTCGCCTGCTCTAGGGTCAGTACTCAAATCAAAATCAATTTGAATTCGATAACTAAATATAGCGCTAGATATCAGCAAAATTGATATTTGAAGGCAGAAAATCATTATTTTACTTTTAAATAGCGACTTTATTTTCATTATTCCTTGAGTGAATCCATCATAAAATAAACTACTTGATATAAAGTAATAAAAGAATAGATAAAAAAATGTCTAATCCGAAAAATTTTTAATATTTGCTTGCTTATTTCCTCTATAGTGCAGAACTTGTTAACTTATTCTTTATTGTTTTATAGTTTTAATTCAAAAATTGAGGTTATTTTAGATTTATGAGTTATTCATTCAGTCGTACTAAATTAGTTGAAAAAATCAAATTCGGGTTATTAAGTCCCGATGAAATTAGAAAAATGTCTGCTGCTCGGATAATTACGGCAGATACTTATGATGAAGATGGTTTACCAATTCCTAGTGGACTTATGGATCAACGGTTAGGAACTATTGAGCCGGGACAGAGATGTCAGACTTGTGGCAACCTTGTAAGTAATTGTATGGGGCACTTTGGCCATATAGAATTAGCAAGGCCCGTTATTCATGTCGGTTATGCGAAAAAAGTCCTTAAAGTCCTTAGAAGCATCTGTCCTGAATGCTCACGGTTAATGCTAACAGTAGAAGAAATGGAATTATTCAGACAGGAACAAATAAAGCACCGTAGAATTTTCTTTGAAGATGATGAAGATGCTACAAAGAACGTGTTTAAGCAGGCAAGAAAAAGCAAAGCTTGTCCATATTGTGGCGCAAAAAAGAAAAAAATTGTAATTGAAAAACCTACTACTTTTTATGAAGAAGAAGAAACTAAGGGCTCCCGAAGGATTACTCCTATTGAAATACTAGAACGTCTTACAAAAATGACTGATAATGACCTTAGGATTTTTGGAGTATCCCCTGAAAATGCGAGACTTGAATGGGTAATATTTACAGTCTTGCCAATCCCACCAGTTTGTGCTCGACCATCTATTACGTTAGATAGTGGGATTAGGTCTGAAGATGATTTAACCCACAAGCTAGTTGATGTTATTCGTATTAACCAAAGACTTAGAGAAAATATTGATGCGGGTGCACCTCATCTCATCGTTGAGGATTTATGGGAATTACTTCAGTATCATATCACAACTTATTTCGATAATCAGGTTTCTGGAATTCCACCCGCGAGACATCGATCTGGAAGAGCGTTAAGAACTCTTACGCAACGATTAAAAGGGAAAGAAGGAAGGTTTAGAAGTAATTTAAGTGGAAAAAGAGTTGATTTTTCCGCACGCTCCGTAATTTCTCCAAACCCTTTTATTAGTATTAATGATGTAGGAGTGCCATTGGAAATAGCAAAAATTTTAACCATACCTACAAATATAAACGATTGGAACATCGAGGAGATGAAACAACTCGTTCTTAATGGACCTTTTCATCACCCTGGAGCAAATTACATAATTAGAAGCGATCGTAGAAGAATAGATTTACGGTATGTCAAAAATCGTAAAATAATTTCAGAAATGCTCGCTCCAGGATATACAGTTGAACGACATTTAGCTGATGGTGATTTGGTTTTGTTTAATCGACAACCATCCCTTCATAGAATGTCTATTATGGCTCACGAGGTTAAAATAATGGATGGTCGAACTTTTAGGTTAAATTTAACTGTTTGTCCACCCTATAACGCCGATTTCGATGGTGATGAAATGAATTTGCATGTTCCACAAAGCGAAGAGGCTCGAACTGAAGCCGAACTACTACTGAAAGTTCAAAACCACATATTATCCCCGAGATTTGGTGGTCCAATCCTAGGAGGAATTCAAGACTTTATTTCCTCTGTTTTTCAATTTACTAGTTTAGACTCAGTTTATAACAGAAAAGACGCGTTAAAATTACTATACCTTGGAGATGTCTTTAATACTAAACCAGATTTTAGTTTAGATGATATTGTTCCCTTTAAAACCGATCCTGAGCCGTTATACTCAGGAAAACAAATTTTTAGCACTCTTTTTCCGAACGATTTGAATATAAAAGTAAAATCGAAATTTTGTAAGAAGTGTGACGTTTGTAAGGAAGAAGGTTGTGAATACGACGCTTATGTGGTAATTAAAAATGGTATTCTTATAACGGGAACAATTGACGAAAACTCATTTGGTGCTATGCAATCTAATAGTATACTACAGCGTGTAATTAAAGACCATGGAAACGCTCGAGGGAGAGAATTCTTAGACAACGCTACAAAAATGCTATTGTACGTTATCCGCCAGAATGGGATGACAATGGGATTGGATGAAGTTTATGTTTCCGGGGAAGCTTATGAAAAAATTCAGACAATCTTAAAAGATGCTAATGCTGAATCAGGAAAACTAATCAAAGCGTATTACGAAAACGATACAACGGTTTTGAGAAGAGCCCCAGGACGTTCTATGCGCGAAACACTCGAACTTAGAATTCGTCAATTGTTAGCAGAAGCGAGAAAAATGGCTGAAGAAACTGCAGCTCTCCATATTGGAGACGAAGCTCATTCAGTCATTATGACAAAATCGGGAGCTAGAGGAAATATATTAAATTTAGGACAAATGTCCGCTGTAGTGGGTCAACAAGCGATAAGAGGTGAAAGAATTAATAGAGGATACAGTTCAAGGACTCTTCCACATTTTAGAGTAGAAGATTTAACACCTCAAGCAAGAGGTTTTGTCGAAAGTTCTTACCGAAAAGGACTAAATCCCGAAGAATTCTTTTTTCACGCCATGGGTGGTCGAGAAGGTCTAGTTGATACTGCTGTTCGTACTTCTACTAGTGGTTATATGCAAAGACGGTTGGTAAACGCTTTGCAAGATATGATCATCGAAAATGATGGGACTGTAAGGAATAGTGATAAAAATATTATCCAATTCCGCTATGGTGATGACGGTATCGATCCTATGCATACCGACCATTCTGATGCTGTAAATCTTGATGTTCTTCTGCTCAAAGCTAAAGCACTTGATTTATCCGAAATTCGTGAGGAAATTAAAAAAAGTCCAAAACCTAAAGCTACAACTAAAAAACTCCCCGCTAAAAAACCTGCACCCAAGAAAAAAGCCCAAGATAAGCCTAAAAAGCAAGAGAAAGCAGTTAAAAAAGTTCAGACTCTCAGTGAAGATGATTTGAGGGAAATGTATCACGCAGAGACGGATAAAAACGCAGAATGGAGAGGAAAACTCACAAAAGGATATTTAGAGTGGAAAAAAAAAAGATTAGGATAATTTATTAAATTTTATAAAGGTCAAATGAAATGGGAAAAGTAACTAAAGCAATTTTAGAGGAAAACTTAAAAATACTCACAGAAGATGGTATTCCTGAAGATCTCATTAATAGAATCAGAAATCGTATCAAAGATGAAGCTCTTGAAGAAGAACAGCTGGAATACCTTTTAAATAAGATTTACATTAATTTTAATAACGCTATTGTCGAAACTCATGAACCTGTAGGAACAGTAGCTGCTCAAAGTATTGGAGAACCCGGAACACAAATGACTTTGAGAACTTTTCACTACGCAGGCGTAGAAGAATTCTCAGTCACTCAAGGTCTTCCTAGACTCATAGAAATAGTAGATGCTCGACGCTTTCCAAGTACTCCTCAACAAACAATTTATTTAGAAGAACCTTATAATCAAAGTGAAGAGAAGGCTATTGAAGTTCACAAAAGAATCGAACAAATTCGCATTGAACAAATTACTCATGATGTTGACTTAGATTTTGTCAACTGGAACATCATCATCAACTTAATACCCGAAATTTGTGAGAAACGCGGTATCGATATAGAAGGTATCCCTGAAATATTAAAAAGATATAAAAAGAAGGGAACAATTAAACGCGAAGGTAATTCTATAATAATCGATCCTCAGATAGAAGATATTCAGAATCTGCAGAAATTAAGAGAAAAGATACTTAAAAAAGTAGTGAAGGGTGTCCGTGGTATTAAAAGAGGGTTACTAACTCTAACCGACGATAGAAAGGAATGGGTTATTAAAACCGAAGGAACAAATATGCATGGCGTCGTTCAAATCGAAGGAGTAGATATTACTCGGACTGTATCAAATCATATTCATGAAATTGAAAAACTCTATGGAATCGAGGCAGCTCGAAACATGATAATTAAAGAGGCTCAAAAGGTTTTAGAACAACAAGGTTTAGATGTTGATAAAAGACATCTCCTTATTTTGTCCGATTTAATGTGCGTAGGGGGCTCAATTCAATCAATTGGAAGACATGGAATTTCAGGTTCTAAGACGAGTGTATTTGCCAGAGCAGCGTTTGAAGTCACAGTAAATCAATTACTAGATGCAGGATTGTATGGTGAAGAAGAGAAATTGCTCGGAATTCCCGAAAATGTTATCATAGGACAAATCAGTCCCATCGGTACGGGTCGTGTAAATGTAATGTTCGATTTAGATGCTAACCTCAAAATATTAGAACAGTTAGGAAAAACCGATAATACATAAAATAATGATACAGTGTGAATCACAATCCTGACCTACGAATTTAACGCTTCATAAATACAACAAAAAAAAAACTTAAATTTAATACAAATTTGAAAATCATTGAAAGCAAGAGAACATGCGATAAAAATTTAAATTATTGTGTATTTTTTTTATTACATTATTTTTGAAATTTAAAACTGATACAGCAAGTTAGGACGATGGCAAGGAAAAATATGAAGATAAGCGATACAATCGATTTATCACGAAAGAAAGTAAAAGAATTTGATGTTGACACTAATATAAAAGTTGCTTATAAGACGGGTAAAATGATTTTTGGGAAAACGCAAGTCTTAAGGCAACTAAGACAAGATCCTTTTAAGATGATCATTATCGCAAATAACTGTCCGGCTGAATTAGAAACCCAATTAAGTTATTATAATTCTCTCATAAATAACAACATATATATATATAAGTATAAAGGTTCTTCTTGGGAATTGGGACTAGCGTTAGGTAAGCCTTATATGGTTTCGATTATCGGATTAAACGATTTTGGAGATTCGGACTTATTAACTCTGAAGGATAAAAATAATTAAAGACTAAATGGAACGTTTAAAGATGTTACGAAGAAATATCAAACTCGACAGAAAATCGATGGAATTAATATCGCTTTTCAATAACATTTCCGGTGCTATTATTAAAGATTGTTTAATATTTGAATCTCCCGAAAATCACTCTGAAATAATTATATTCTTAGTTAAAAAGGAAGATGTTGGGAAAGCAATTGGGAAAGCAGGGGAACATGTAAAAGACCTTATGAATAAGCTTCAAAAGAAGATTGATGTGATTCCCTGGTCAGATAATCTTGAACAATTCATTCAATTCATATTAAATACTACTAAGAATTCAATTCAAGTTCAAAACATAGAAGTAAAAGAAAGTAGAAACGAGAAAAAAACCGTGATTATTTCTGTACGGCCTCAAGATCGTGGAAAAGCTATCGGTAAAGAGGGTTCAATGATAAGAAAAATAAAAGAACTCGTACTACGTCATTTTTCTGTAGATAATGTAATAATCAACACAAAAAACTAACTGGCATAGGAGTTTTGCCAAATCATCAAATTGGTAAAATTACTAATAGCGCTAAGAGCATAAATAGCGTGGTCTCACTTCTTATCTTCATTGTATTTTTGATTAGAGTGCTAATATTTACTAAATAATTAAAAATAAAATTTGGGAAATGATTACTTAAGTTTGAAATTCAAAAATTTTAAGTTTTAAGAAAGATGTTAAGTTATATCTCAATAACCAATATTTATAAAAAAAAAGTAAGGAAAGGAAAACTAAAATGCCTTCTGCTAAGAGTAGTTGCTTTGTGGACCGATTCTACGAAAAAAGGTGAAAAAATTGGCGAAACCAAAAGGGTTATATGCGGCTCGTGCACTAAAAAATAACCGAAAGAAGCTTAGATGGAGCAAAACTAAATATAAAAGAACGAAGCTTAAATTAAAACAGAAAGTTGACCCTATGGAGGGATCTCCTCAAGCATTGGGTATCGTGCTTCAAAAAGTAGGGCGAGAAAGTAAACAACCTAACTCTGCTATTCGAAAATGCGTCCGTGTTCAGTTAAAAAAGAATGGAAAAACTATCACTGCTTTTCTTCCGGGAGACGGTGCCCTTAATTTCATCGAAGAACATGATAGAGTACTTGTGGAAGGAATTGGTGGAGCCAAGGGTCGAGCAGTGGGTGATCTTCCTGGTGTGCGATGGCGCGTTGTTATGGTAAACGGTGTAAGCTTACAGGCATTAATCGCAGGCAAGAAAGAAAAACCAATGAGGTAGGTGTAAAGTATGAGTAAAGTGAAAAAAGACATTAAACTTTTTAATAAGTGGTCATTTGAAAACATTGAAGTTAAAGATTGGACATTAGAAAACTATATTAATCTGAGACCGGTTATAATTCCTCATACCGCAGGAAGACATGAGCATAAACGCTTTTGGAAAACTACTAAAATATCTGTTATTGAGCGTTTTGTAAACAGATTACTAGCACCCGGTTTTATTGGCAGTAAAATTAAAGGACATAAAAGTTCATATAGCTCTGGCAAAAAAAGTAAACTCTTAAGGAACTTAGAAAATGCTTTTACTTTATTGGAATTAAACACAGGTAAAAATCCAATTCAAGTGCTAATTGACGCAATATGTAACACGGCACCTAGAGAGGAAACGACACGTATTGCTATGGGCGGAATCAGTTATGCGTCTGCTGTAGATGTTTCGCCACAGCGTCGAGTAGATTTAGCAATTAAGTATTTAGTCCAGGCAATTGGTTCAAGTTCTCACTCAAGCGAAAGACCTTTTGCTGCAAATGTCTCTAGGGAGTTAGCTTTAGCCTCTCAAGACAGCATTGAATCCAAAGCAATAAAAAGAAAAGACGAAGTAGAACGAATTGCCGTTTCTGCTCGTTAAGAAAAATCAAATCTAGTGATCGGATTCAAATCTAGTTATTATTTTTCTTTATTTACTTAAACTAATTTATTTATTAAACTGACTAGGTTAGATTATCAAAAGTTAATCGTGCGATATCACCCACATAATATCAAATCTTACTTTGGGTTAATAAAATTCCTAATTTTTATATATCTCTTAAGTATATTATTTAGTTAAGCAAAATTAATGTTTTTTATGATGACTTAAACTTAAATTGAATTCCGACAAAAATCACGATGTTTTAGAAAAGCACCTTAAAACATTAGGTCAAAAGATAAGAATTGATATTTTAAAGAAATTAAGTCTAAGCAGTAATCCTTTACCCTATTCTATACTTCAAAAGGAAGTTTTAGGAACTAATCCAAATTCAGTCAATTTTTCATTTCACTTAAAAACATTGAAAAACAGCGACTTGATGTACACTACCGACGAAGGATATGTTTTGAGTGCTTTAGGGAGGCAGATTCTAAAGAATATTGTCTCTATTGAAAAAATTCTAAATGATAAAAACAAAACAATAATGATTAGAACCTCTAAATATTCAAAGGAACCATTTGATTCGAGTAAAATTAAAAATTATCTAATCAAGGAAGGCCAAGTAGGTGAGCACTTAGCAAAACAGATTGCAAAAGAAGTTGAAGAACGCTTATCTAAAACGAATATAACATATTTAACAGCTCCTTTAATGAGGGAATACATAAATGGTATTCTATTGGAAAATGGCCAAGAAGAGATTAGACATAGGTTGACTCGATTAGGGACTCCTCCTTATGAAGTTTCTAGGTATTTTGATAACAGTAGAATTAATCCTGAACTACTTCTTTCTAAACTAGGATCAGAGGTTTCAGAGCAATATTTATTGCTAAATTTGCTTCCAAAGAATTTAGCGGACATGTATCTGTCTGGAGAATTAGTTTTACTGAACTTAAATTACTGGAGTTTAAGACCATTGGGCTTTTATATAGACTCAAATTCAATTATATCTTATCTATCAAAACGAAAATTAGTAGACATTAATAATTTAGACAAACCAATTGAATTGGTTAAACTAAGTTCTTACTTTTTTGATGTACTGGATAAGATAAAGCCTTATGTATCTGAAGATATTCTGCTAGGAAATTTTTCGGACTTTTTAATCAAAATTATTAGTTCGAACGAAAATTCAGAGGCTCTTATTAATTTTCTAAATTCAAAAATATTGAATCTTTCAAATAGAATCTACGACCAAAAGCCTCATCTCTCTTTAGAAGTTTCTTCTTCAAACCTATTTGAAGATTCTCGCTCCCTAAATTTGAATATTCCATCTATCTCTTATTTTTTTGGTAAATTATTTAACCAGATTAATCAAAATGATGGATTTATTTGTCCTATGATTGTATTTGATTACTCAATACTACCTGATGATAAGGCTGGATATGAATTTTTAAGAGAAACCATAAATTCCCCTCATAGTAACGATTTAATATTCTCTTTAAATAATAACCTAAGTTTACTAAATTCTACTTTGATAAACGTGAATAAGAATAAGACCAAAGAAGAAATTAAATGTAAGGTTGTGTTAGATAAGATTTTAGTAAATTTACATAATATTGCTAATAATTCTAAGCAGAACGATTCTTTATTTTTTGATCAAGTTCAAGAAAAGCTTAATTCAGTATTTGAAATTTTTGCTTATAAAAAAGATTTAATGAATAGAAGGTTATCTACTTCAAAGGAATTGAATAATATTATATCTGATTTCAATAAACCTGAATCCTATAATTGGATAGATGACTCATTAAAATCAGTTAGTTTTTTCGGATTAAACGAAGCCATTAAAACTCATTGCGGAATCGAGATCGATAGGATAGAAAACAGCGAATCGTTTGCTTATAATCTACTAATGTTTATGAAAGATATAATTAACGAAATTAACCAAGACCAAAACGAAAATTATATATTTACTCAACCTCATAACGGCAATTATCTTTCTAAAAACTGGTGCAGTAATATGGAAGATGTAGGTAATGGTCCTAACAAATATTGCATAGACATGGTACGGGGGAATTCAAAATTATCGTTAGAGAAAAGAGTTCAGATTTATAAAAATTTTGAAGGTATTGTTGATGGAGGGAGTGTTTTTACATTTAATGTAAATAACAAACCCATAAAAGAATTAATGGCACAATTATCTTATTCAAAAGTGAGCATGTTTCAATTAAAAATAGAATAATGGAAGATTAGTCAGATAATAACTCCGCTAAGATTGCCATTCTCATAGGTATTCCATAATATGCTTGTTTGAAATAAATTGATTTAGGAGAACCATCGATTTCAGGTGAAATTTCTGTAATCCTTGGTAATGGATGCATAATTTTGAATTCGTCTTTTGTTTCTTTTAAGTCCTTTTTCCCGAATACATAGAAATCTTTAACTTTTTCATATTCTTCAATATCAGCAAATCTTTCTTTCTGAATTCTTGTGACATAGAGAATATCTAAAATATTTAGTATATCTCTATATTTTTCTATTTCTTTGTATTTTACTTGTCGTTGTTGTAAGAAGTCTTTGTCTCTTTTTCGCAACATCAAATCTTTAGGGCTAATAAAATAGATATTTGCGTTATAATTTGAAAGCAATATTGACAATGAATGGACTGTTCTTCCAAATTTCAGATCCCCCATTATACCAATATTTAAACCGTCTAAACTATGGCCCTCTTCAGTAATTGTTAATAAGTCTAATAAAGCTTGAGTCGGATGCTCACCACTTCCCGAACCAGCATTTATGACAGGTATTTTTGCGAACTTTGCTGCCAGCCTGGCTGCTCCTTCTAGATTATGTCTCATTACGATACCGTCGCAATAGTTTTCTACAGTACGAATTGTGTCAGCAATACTTTCTCCTTTTTTTATTGATGAAACATCACCAGTATGAAATCCTATAATATTTCCTCCTAAGCGATACATCGCAGATTCAAAACTTAAGCGAGTTCTCGTGGATGGTTCAAAAAACAGAGTAGCTAAAATCTTACCTCTCAGAATTTCTGAGTTCTTTTTGTTGAGCATTACATTCTTAGCTTTTTTTAAGATGTAATCTATATCCTCTCGAGTAAAGTCTTTTGCGGATATGATACCCTCTCTAAATTTCTCTTTAAAAGACATAATTCTAAATGAAAGTTTTAATAAAATTATGTTAATACCATTTAAATTATTTTTTATTAAATTTTGCTTTTCTAATTAAGAATAAAGCAGAACTAATAAAATTTAAAATTTATAAATAATTTATTGAGTTATACTCTAAATCAAAGTTGTTTGAAATATGAAATATCCTCGTACAATTAATCGCTATTGCCCAACTTGTAGAATTCATACTAAGCACAGTGTTTCGCTTTATAAGAAAGGAAAAGAACGGGCTCTCAATCACGGGCGTAGGAGACTGGAGAGAAAGAAGAGGGGATACGGGAGCTTCCCCAAAGAAATATTTCACCAGAACGCTAAAGTAAATAAACGGTCATTACCCGTATTAGAATGCCCAAAATGTAAAAAAAAACAGTATTCTAAATCTTATAGAGTTAAAAAGTTCGAACTTCAAGAAGTCTAAAGGTGTTATATTATACCAAAAAAAAAAGCAAATAAAGAATTAATCCCTCAACCCCAAAGTAGGTTTTTAAGAGTGAAATGCTTAAATTGTGGAAACCAACAAATAATTTTCGGTTGTTCCGCTACGGATGTAGAATGTTTAGTATGTGGAAAGACTCTGCTTCAATCTACTGGCGGTAAAGCGCGAATTTTAACCAAAATTTTAGAAGTTCTTTCTTAAAAAATAGCTACACACTAAATTTTTAATAATATTTTAGATCGTGAAACCACTCTTTCACGAAGATTATTGCATGACTAAACAATGTAGGAATAGGATGCAAGACGTAAATTAATAATATAATAAATGTCAAGAAAAAATAAAAAATTGATTATAAACCTTTTACATGCTTTAAACGACGAGGAGGAGTACGATAAAGAGTATAATCCGGGTATCCAATCGTGAATGCTCCAAGTGCTTTAGCTCTAATATGAGCTAGTTTTCTTATTTTTGGGTTTAATTCGATGCCAGCCTGCGTCCAACCGTTCCAACATGTACCTAAACCTAATGAATGGGCAGCTAATCTACCATAAGTGATTATATTAGCAATATTTTGAATTCCTATTGGTGTAGATAACTGTGATGATACAATAATTAGATGTGGTGCATCAAAGTAGACAGGTATTTCAAATTCTTTAGCAAGATTTGCTAGTCTTTCACCATATAACCATCCCCATGCCTTGTCGTTAGTTAAAACTTCCTGAATTGCGTTTGATAACGCTTTTAATTGTTCTTTGTCAGAGATAATTATAAATGTTTCCGACCTCATATTCCGACCCGTTGGAGCCCATTGCATCGCATTAAAAACTTTTTGTATTACCTCTTTTGGAATTTTCTGTTTTTTATATCGTCTAATCGAACGGTGGACTTGAAAAAATTTATACATATCCTCAAAAGCAATTATCTCTTCAGACTTATTTATCTCTTCAAATTCAAAAGATTCTCCCATTTCTTCAAAAAGAACAGCATCTTCTGGACATCTCGCAATACAGTGTCCACATCGGATACACATTGAATTAGGATCTTCAAAATTAATTTTGTCTCCTTCTTCATCTTTAAATAATCGTCTAGGGCAAGTTGTTATACAAATTCCACAAGTACTACATTTATCATAATCAATACCAATTATAGGCATTTTAATTCATTCCAAAAAACTTGATTTCTTATAAATTAATCTTATTTTTATATTCTTAAAAAATTATCGGCATTTCAACGCCTTTAATTAATTATTAAGTTAATTTAAAAAAATCTTTCTTTTAATATTCTCGCCAGGTGTGTTTACATTCAACACACCTAAAAAAAGAAGTACTTGGTTCGTCCGCACTTCGAGTTTGTTCTTGCCAAGCTTCAGCTTCTTTGTTGGTGCATTTAGGGCAAATTTTTTTTACGATTGGGTGAACGGATATTTTATCTGCTTGAGCGACTATAATTAAATTCTTATTTAAAGCCTCTTCTTTCAATTTAGCATTTTTTTTTATGTCTTCTGCATTTAGGGATAAATCCTTTTGAAAGCCGCACCTACAAACTAATGTTTTACTTTCGCCAATCACTTGTCTTCGTAAGAGATTTGAGCATTCTGGGCAAAATTCAACCATTTTTATAACTTTAGAATATCGTATTTTTCCTTAAAAGGAAAAAGTAAGCGTGTCTAATAAATTTTTTCGTTATATTTAATATAATTTTCACTATTTCAAGAAATAGCATAATCTACTATTTCAGTTTAAGTTAATTGAGCAAGTATATAATAAGTTTGAGATATAGAGCTTGTTTTTACCTTTAAACTAAGTTTAACTCTTTTTTAATCTCGTATAATTTCAAATAATAATCAAAGTTCAGATTTTTTTTATCCTGTATAATTTCTGCTTCTATTTCTTTTTCGCCAGCCATATTGATGTTTAATTCACCAATAACATTGATTAAATCCTCTTTTTGATAAATCAAATCAACATTTTTAATATCAATTTTTATATCATTAGACTTATCTTTGAGAATTATGTGGTCATCATCGACGATATCCTTAATGAAACCAATTATTTGAACTCGACTGTCGGAACTTTTTATATCCTGAATAATCCTTTGAGCTGCGTGTTCGCGAGACATAATAATAACTTTTTTTTATTTATATAATTTAAAAAATTTAAGATGAGTATAAATAATTAATTCAAAAATTACAAATAGGTATTATTAAACCTCTAATACTGAATTTTATAAATATTGTCAATAAAACTATATTAATATAAATAAGTAATCAATTAAAGTGCTGATAAATAATGAGCTTTACACTTAAGCTGGATAATAGTAGGATATTAAAGGGAATAGTCGAAACTCTTTCAAGCATCATCGATGAGACAGAATTCAAAGTTTCTCCTAAAGAATTTGTTATTACTGCAATGGACCCTAGTCGAATTTGTTTGTTAAAATTGTCGATTAAAAAAGAGAATTTTGACGATTACAATTGTGTTAAAGAATCAAAAATTGGTTTAAACTTGGACGATTTGGATAAAATACTCAGAAGAAGCGCCTCGAACGACAACATTGAAATTGACTTTAAAGAATCGGAACAAAAAATCAAAATCACTATGCAAAGAGAAGGAAACACTCGCAAACGGACGTTTAGTTTAGCTTTGATCGATCTGGAAAGAGAAGAAATTCCAATGGATAATCTGTTAAAAATTGAATATCCTTCTAATTGGGTGATCGATACCGACTTTCTAGTAGAGGCTATTAAGGACGCAGAAATATATTCTGAAATCTTGAACATGAAGGCGGTTGCTAACGAAGGATTAGTCTTTAGTTCTACTGGACAAATTGGAGAAATGGAATATGATTTGAGCATCGATGACCTAATTGAGAGCGATATTAAGGAAACATGTACGGGTGCCTATAGTCTAACGTTTCTAAAGGCAATCTTAAAAATCGCTTCAATCACCGAAAAGTTAGAAATTTCATTGAAAACGGATCATCCTCTTAAAATGATATTTAACCTATTAGAGGGCGGCGAATTAAATTACTTTTTAGCTCCTCGAGTTGAAGAAGCTGAATTTGACGACGACGATATGGACGAATTTTGAATGATATTTTAACATATTTTTGAAATAATAAAAAACCATTTTACTCATATCAATTTAATATAAATTCTTTTTAATTTCATTTAAGACGCCTATGAAAAATTCAAATGATGACTTGGAAATATCCTCAGAATTGATTATAAGATATCCTTGGCTTCCCTCTTTAGATGAATATAAAAAAGATTTTAAATCAATAGATACGAATACTATTGATTTTATTGAAAATACCTTATCATCAGAATCTAATGAAGCCTTAAGAACACTAATCTATGAATTCTTCAAAGCCGCATTTGATAATTTGGAGCATTTTTCGTATTATAAAATAGATGTTATGAATATTTTTCTATATTTATCAATCCAAATTCTAATCTATTTTCTTAATAATCAGAGGATAACAAATCGAGTAGCTAATTTGTATTCAAAAATAGTATATGACGATTTTCAGACTAATGTTAAAAGAAATAATTACTCAAATCTGTTTGAAATTTGTAAAGACTTAAAATATGACTTACAATATGATGAAAATCTTACAGTCTTTAGAGTAAAAACTTTTAAAGGACAAAAAGAAAAGCAATCGACTCATCTCAGGATCTTTTTTACTGATTTCCTTAAACTTGCATCAAATCTCAGAGATGATGATAGGAGATTAATTAATAATCCTCTTAAGGGGGGTTATGTTTTTATAACACCACACACATTAACAAGACTATTACAAGAATATGTAAGAAATAAATTCCTTACCAAAAGAAACGAAACTATAACAAATCTTGAAAGATTTAGGCAGGAAGCATTCAAATTTGAAAAATTTAAAGAGTTATATGATAATATAGATAATAATTGGAATTTAAAAAAAGAAGAGTATGAATTCCCCGTAGAAGTAGTTTTTAAAGAGGGTTCAGATACTTCTTTTCTTTTTCCACCTTGTATGGGCAATATTCTTTCAAAAGCTCAGGAAGGCCAAAATTTACCTCATACTGAAAGATTGGTAATCTTATTTTATTTACATGCAATTGAATATCCCATTGATATGATAATACAAATTTTCTCTTCTCTTCCTGATTTTAATGAAGAAAAAACCAGATATCAAGTAGAATTTGCCAAGAAAAAGGGATATATTCCTCATTCTTGTTTGACATTAAAATCATTAGATTTATGTATGGCAAAACAAAAAAAAGATAAACTTTGTTTGGAAGGCTATTACTCTATTCAGAAAGGAGAGGAAAGGAATATTTCACATCCATTATCCTATATCCGGATAAAACAGTACAGGTTGAATAAAGAAAAGAAAAAAAATGATAAACAACAAAAACAAAAAAATGAATGAAAATCTCTACTTGAAACGCTTATTCCATACTTATTACAAGGAGAAGGCTAGTACTTTACCTCAAGTTAGCTTCATAGATAAAAGAGAATTTGCTAGCATTCCATGGGAACATTTCTATATGGAGCGGCATACAGGTTTAAATGACAAAAATATTTTAACTCAATATATTATTGATAGAAGCCCGAAACATTTTTATTATAGCGGATCTCTTTATTTGCAACCTGATAACAAGAATATGGAAAATAAAGGTTATCAGGGCTGTGATTTTATCATCGACATCGATGTCGATCATTTTTTCACTCCATGTAAAAATAGACACGATTATTGGCGTTGTAAAAATTGCGATACTTCTGGCAAGGGAATGATCACTAAATGTCCAAAATGCAAGAGTAAAAAATTGAAAACTTTAAGTTGGATATGCGAAAGTTGTTTAAATAAAGCGAAAGAAGAAATACTGAAAATAATTTATGATTTTTTAATACCTGATTTTAATATCAGCGATAAAGACATGAATATAGCCTTTTCAGGACATCGTGGATACCACTTGAAAATTGAAAATGAAAAAATGAGGGGTTTAAGTGGTGAAGATCGTAGAGAAATTGCTAATTATTTAACTGGTGAAAATATATCATTAGATATCCTGGGAATTCAAGAAAAGGAGGGTGTAATTTATGGACTTTCAAAAGAAAGTATTGGTTGGCCATCAAAAATCATTACGAAAATTGAAGAATTTCTTTTAAAACCAATTCCAGAAATAGAAGCATTCTTATTAGATAAGAACTATGTAGGATTTGGTCCTAATTTAGTTAAAGCTTTTATTAATTCAAAAGATGATTTTTATGAGATTTTAACCAGGCAAGATCACAATATTTGGTTTATCAATGATTTTGGCAAAGCAAGATGGTTCAAGTTCTTAAATGGAATGATCGCTGACATTGGAGCTGAAATTGATATACCAGTAACAGTTGATATCCATAGACTCATTAGATATCCTGGATCTTTACACGGGAAGACAGGTTTTAAGGTTCAAGAGCTTACTTTAAATGAATTGAAGAATTTTAATCCTCTAGATGAAAAGAACGAAAAATTAGATCCAATTGTCTTTGAAGGAAAAAAAGATCTTACTCATAAACTAAAAATCATTGAAAATACCACACCTATGACAAAAATCAAAGGTGAGCAATATGGCCCTTACAAGAATGGAGAAATAATAGAAGTTCCTCACCATATCGCAGTATTTTTATTGTGTAAAGGAGTTGCTAAAACGATTTAGGATAAAATAAT
This sequence comes from Promethearchaeota archaeon, assembly GCA_030599585.1. Lineage (GTDB taxonomy): Archaea > Asgardarchaeota > Lokiarchaeia > Sigyniarchaeales > SOKP01 > SOKP01. The sequence goes on from JAUVNS010000003.1 coordinate 22,346, forward strand.
ATTTGGTCCTATCCTTCATTATTATAACATATTTCAATTGTCTGAGACTTATGGATTTAAAAAAGGATTACGATAAACTTTATCAACATTGGCTTAATGAATTTGAGCAACCCGAATTGACTCATTTAACCCAAGAAATATTTGACAATTACAAAAAAAGTTTAAGCTACATCACCCAATATCAGATAGAGGAAAAACCCATAGTTGATTTGTCATTATTTAACTCATACAAGGAGCGTTTCACTTATTTATTTAACGACTTCTTAAAAATTCGAGAAGTGAAAATACTTAATTTTGCTCTATCTCTTAAAGATATTGATCTAAATGATGTAATCGAAGCAGAGAAATTATTCTTTCAAAATTTAGTTAGCACGATTAAGGGATATAAAAAACTTAAAAAGCTTGCTCTCTACGATGATCAGAAACCACTTGAGCTGGAAGAGATTTTAATAGACGATGAAAAACTTGATAATATCCCCCCTATAGAGGAATCCACTGAGGAATATTCAATTGAAACAAATAGTATCACTCAACTTAAAAAAGTAGAGAAGGATCAACCTTACCAAGAAAATAAATATAATTACACGCTTATTAGATTTAACGAGCCTTCTCCGCCTTTAGTAGGGATTGACCTTATTAATTATGGACCCTTTCAGGTAAATGATATTACTAATATGCCTTATAAGAATGCGAAAATCCTCATTTACGAAAAATTAGCAGAAAAAATCGAACTATCTTAGTTATTTTTATACCTTTTTTTAAACTCCTCTTTAAAGTATGCGAGTCGATACTTTGCATATTTATCGATAGGAGAGTATTTTGGAGGAAATGGGTTAACTAAAGTACCTTTACAGTGTTTACACACCGATTTTGTATTGATCAATCCATATTCTCCACAGTTACTACATTTTTGAAGGTATTTTGTCATCGTTCTAGTTATAAAAAAATATTAAGTTTTAATCTCTAATAAATTCAAATGACCCATCAGTTTTTTGAGTGGATGATTCAAGAACTTCAAGAACATCTGAGAGAATACTTTCTGCGTCGATATAATCTTTAGTAACAATTTCTAATCTATAATAAGGCGCACCCAAATATGATAAACTTAATTTACGAGTTTCTACTGACTCTTCTATTACATTCACAACTCCATTCAAAGTTTCTTTTATTTTAATAATCCCATCCCCGCTTTTATTGATAAGTTTTATTTTACCAATTATATTTACCGTAGAAATCTCAACATTTTCATCTATAATTTTCATAAAAGCATCTCTAACATTATCTGGAATGTCTGTAAGTTCGTTTAAAAGTTCCTCCCCTTCTTCTTTAAGTGCTTCAATAGCTTCTTGATAAAAATCAAATTGTTCTTTTATAGGCCAGCCTATTGACTCGTAAGTTTGCTCTAAGGTTAGATCAATTCCCTCCGTTTCAGTTAAAAACTGCAGAAGAATCTCAAATTTATTAGCATATTTATGTTCTTTTGCTATCAAAGCTTTCTGGGCAGAATTGACGCGTCTTAAGGAGAGATCAATTTGTCCTTTTTCAGGAACAACTTTCACAACTCTCAATACTACTCTCTGACCGACTCTCACGATACTTCTAATATTCCTAACCCATCTACTTGAAATTTCACTAATATGGATCATTCCTCTTGCAGTTTCTTCTGATGGGAGACCATCGTAATCCGGCAAGTCCACATAAATATATTGTCTTTCGATATCGACAACGCGCGCCATGATAAACGCTCCTTCTTTAGGAAATGGATTTCTATTCTTGACCATGATAGCAACAAGCTTTTTTTTTTTTTTTTAATTACATTGTAATTTAACGAACTATAACTTTTTACTTTTATTAAACAAATGTTAGAAAAAGGTTTTTTTTTACCATTCTCTATCAAATTTATAGTATAGAACAAAATAAAAAGTGATCTAAAAATACCTAACTGGATCGTGCATAGTAAATGGGCAAAAAAGGCGGGAATTGACGAATTTATCGCTGATTATGTAAATAGAAACATCGATTATGGAACTTCTTGGGCATTTGCTGAGAGTGATAAAGAATTTTCCGTAGATGAATACGAAAGTGCTGTAGCAAAGCAGCTGAATTATTTTCATCAGAAAGATTTAGAGGAGAAATATAACCACAATTCATATGTTAAAGCGTATTACTTGCATCACTTATTAGATTACTTTAAAGAAACGCGAATAAACATATATGAGATAAATGCCGTTTTCGATCAATTTTTAAAAGAAAAAATAAAAACTGAAATCATAAATAAGGAAGGGAACAAAGTTAATTTCTCGAAAGAAATTCATCAAATTTTCGACTTTTTAAGAAAAAATAAAGAAGAATTATACTCAGATCTTAAAGGGGGATATTTTTCTAATTAGAACATTTGAAAAGATAAATCAACTCTTACTCAATAAATCTATATAGTGCTTCCTTTCGAACTAATGCTAGAATTTATAGTAAAAAATATATATTTGATATCATTAAGGATTATATATTTGATATCATTAATCTAAAATTATATTTTATGATTTCATATTAAATTATCAAACCTAATAATAAGTAGAGGAAATTGATTTAAAATGCCAACTGATAAACCACATTTAAATTTGGTTGTAATTGGTCACATAGACCACGGTAAAAGCACTATGATGGGCGCAATGCTCATTAAAACTGGAGCAGTAACCGACAGAGAAGCACGAGAACTTGAGAAGTTAGCAAAAGAATACGATAGAGAATCTTGGTCATACGCATATGTCTTTGACAGATTAAAAGAAGAGCGAGCACGTGGTATTACTATTGATTTAGCTTTCCGGAAATTCGAAACTAATTCAAAATATTTCACTATTATTGACGCTCCGGGTCATGCTGACTTCGTAAAGAACATGATCACCGGTGCCTCTCAAGCTGACGCCGCAATTTTAGTCGTTTCTGGTAAGAAAGGAGAAATGGAAGTCGGTGTAGCCGCAAATGGTCAAACTCGAGAACACGCTTATTTAGCCCAAACTCTAGGTGTTAAGCAATTAGTTGTAGCTGTTAATAAAGCAGACGCTTATGATTATAGCGAGCAGCGCTACAATGAAGTAAAAGACGCTGTCACTGATCTCTTAAAAAATATCGGTTTTCCAATTAAAAAAATTCCATTTGTACCTGTTAGCGGTATTAAAGCAGAGAACTTGACGGAAAAAATTGATAAGCTTTCATGGTACGACGGTCCAACCTTAATTGAAGCGATTGATTCCTTTGAACTTCCTCCAAAACCTACTGGCAAACCATTACGCATTCCAATTCAAGACGCATATAGTATTAAAGGTACTGGAGTTGTTCCTGTTGGACGAGTTGAAACTGGGGTATTGAAGAAGAATGATAAAATTATTATCATGCCAACTGGTTTTGTAGGCGAAATAAGAAGCATCGAAATGCACCACGAAGAGCAAGAAACTGCCGAACCTGGCGATAACATCGGTTTTAGCATTAGAGGAATTTCTATGGCGGATGTTGGTCGTGGAGATGTCATGGGTCATCCGGATAATGTACCAACTGTAGTCACTCCAAAGGGGAACTGGACTGGACAAATAATTGTTATTTGGCATCCAACAGCAATTGCTCAAGGATACACCCCTGTAGTTCATGCTCATACAGCTCAAGTAGCTGCTAAGTTTATCGAGTTAAACAAAAAGTTAGATCAGAAGACTGGTGCCGTAATCGAGGACAATCCGAAATTTCTTAAAAAGAATGAGTCAGCAATCGTCAAACTACAGCCAATCAAAAAGATTTGTATTGAAAAATACGAAGATTTTCCAGAGCTCGGCCGATTTGCAGTAAGAGATATGTCAAGAACATCTTGCGTAGGGATTGTGAGAGACCTTGAAGTAGGAGAATCAGAAGAATCAGAAGAATCAGAAGAATAAGAAGAATAAAGAATCTTTCTTTGATTTTTTTAATTAATATTTAATTTTACTTTATTTTTATTTACTTTTTTCTGCTAATCCAATTTCTATTAGTTTTATAACTTCATATTATGTGAATATTATTTTCATTTTTGTAAGATAATTTGCCTTTTCTAATTATCATAAATCATGGTTAGAAAGGGTTAATTTTGTTAACAACTAAGAAAAAGATATGCTTGATAGGGGAACAATCTGTGGGTAAAAGTTCACTGCTATCCTTATTACAGGGAAGAGAAGTCAAAAAAGAAAGAGTTCCTACCGTAGGTTTAGAAGTGGAAGACTCTCTCTTGAACGGTCAAAAATGTTCCGTTTGGGATTTAGGAGGTCAGAATAGGTTTAAGTTTATGTGGCAAGATTTTCTTAGGGGAGCCGGTTTAGCAGTGATCGTGTGTGATTCTACTGAAAAAAATGTAGAGCAGACAAAGGAAATCTATGATCGATTTGAACGTAGTTTAGGAACTAAAATCATAGCAATCGCAAATAAACAAGATCTACCGGGTGCCTTAAGTGCTAAAGAAATTCAGAAAAAGCTAGGCGGTATTAAAACTTACGGAATGTCAGCTATTAGACCAGAGTTACAACAAAGGATGAGAGAAATATTAGAGTATGAGATTAATACTAACTAAAACTCTTTTATTAATGTTATCATAACGCTTTTCCTATTATATGAGCAAGGCGCACTGGTTCGGGGATTTTTGAATCGATGCAAACTTTTTGAAATAAAGAATTAACATCTTTATATGAAATTCCTTTAGAATGAAAAAACACTTTCGAAAGACCTCCCGCTGTTTCAGTTACAGTTTCATATAGATTACCTGCATTTACTATTTTTCTTAATTTAGCTATGCTATTTTGAGGGAATTTTTTTAAAATCGCTTTTTTAACTGCATCAAGATCCACTTCTTTTTCAGTTACAGCAATAATTGGTTTATTCGTAGCGTTGTAGACTTCTTCTAAATCAATTATATTAAAACCACCAAAAGTAATAGTATCAGTAAGTATGAATTGCACATGTTTTTCATTTTGCCTTACAAGATCGATTAGAACTTCCGTAGCATCGTCTCCATCAATAATAATTTCTTTTTTGACCATGCCAACCATTCTCGTGCCTTGACAAACTATTCCAATTAAATCGGTAGATTTTGATTCAGAATTAAATTTAAATTTCGCATCATCTATTCCAATTGTTATCGGGAATTCTTTCATGCTTAGCTCTCGGGTAGAAACTTTTTAATGTGTAACAGCAGGTTAGTGAAAGCTATGGTTGCATTTTGAATTTCCTCGCTTCTATTGTATAGGTCACCACTTAAAGAATCGGCGAGAAAATTAACCATATCCTTTATCGTCATTTTATCACGAAACCATATGTAAGCAATAAGAGCTTCAACGGTATCAGCAAAATCGTGAGCGTCTGCCCTACTTTTTGAAAATTTTTTCATGTCTGCCTTTTTTAGAGCTTCTGCCAGAATTTTTTTACTTACTTTTAATCCCGTTCGTATGCTCTTATTGTTTTTGTTAATTTTAGTTAAAAAAATAGATTTTGCTATTGAGTAAGTAAGATTAACAATACCGTCTCCTATTTTCGCTAACCCTTTATCAGTCCCGATCGACTTACAAGTTAGAATAGAATTTATATCCTCTAACAAAAATTCATATGGCATTAAGAATAGAAGATCAGTAATTTCTTATAAAGTTTTCATACAAATACAAAAAAGAGAGGTTTACATAAGTTTTTTAAATACTTTTTCGACTTTTCCAACTTCTGCTCTCAAGACTTCTATCGTTTTGTAAAGGATTTCATTTATCTTATAACCATCCTCTAACCTAATAAATATTTCTGGAGGAACAAGTTTGGTGATTTTATACGCCGCCGAATTTACACCTTCCACTTCTAATAAGAGTTGCACAAAAATGTTACAAAATCCATGCGATTGTCCTTCTACGGATAACACATAATCATCTTCTCTAGCACCTTCTTTTTTCATGGCTAAGGTTAGATATTTATAAGTTGGTTCTGGTTCTGGTTCAACTTCATAAGGTTCTTCTTCTTCTTCTTCTTCGTCAACAACATCTATAGCGACTGATTCTTCTTTTGATTTTGAATCATTTGATACATCTGGATAGTGGCTTTCTACCTTTTCATCATCAAATAAGTCTTTATCGTCAGAATCTAATTTTTCTTCTTTCGGTTCAGCTTTTTTTTTTGCCAAAATAATCCACCAAAACTAAGTTCTCTAATCTATAATTAAATAAATGTTTTTTGGTTTTAAAACAATAACAAGATAAGCATCTTTATAAATATTGGTTAGCGAGCTCCCTTAATCTTTCACTGGCTAAATATTGAAGATCTCTCGGTCCAAATAACGTGATTTTTATTGCTTTTCCATCAACTTTACAATTTATATTAAGATAATTTATTTTCTTTTGAACTTCTTCAAGAAATTTAACAAGATTCGCTAACTCTCCGCTTGAATTATAGAAATTTATAACTTTTCTTCCTCCACGGTTACCCAAAGTAAATCCTCTTCGTAATTATTCCTATTAATCTAAACATGTGTTAAAAAGAAGTTAACTGATTCAGTATCTTAAACTTTCAGAAACGCTTCCATAATCGCTAGCTAATTTCCTATTTTCAGTGCTTCCACATCGTGGACACTTTAACCTATTTTGGCCTATTTTCTCAAGAGTTGATCCACATATGCTACAATCAGCATGAATAACACCTAAATTATTACCTTTAGTGCTTAGGCTGTATTCACTTTGTTCCTGCTTAATAACTTTAGCTCTGACAATATCGGTAATTTGAAAAGCATCAGAAATTTTTTCAATAAATTTATGGGATATATGAGATACATGGATATTGCCGAAGTAAGAACTATTAAAGTGAACTTTATTATTGATCGTAGCAAAACTAATTCCAACAGAATAAAGTCTTAGAAATTGAATTGTTCCTATTAGTATATCGTTAATTTTTATCGTTTTTCGATCTTCGTCGTGGTGACTTTTAATTTCTATAGCTCTTCGTTCTTTATCGATGCTGACTATTCCTGTTTTAGTGGCAAAAATTTGACCATCTCTTACATAAGTAGACTCTTTATCAGGTAAGTATTCTTCCACAACGCCTAAATATTGACCTGTAAGAACTATTTCATTATTTTTTGCAGATTCATTCATAAATTTCAACAAAAATCTTTTAATTTCTCTATTTAATTATTATTAATTAAAATAATTAAATTTTTTCATAATTTTTCATAAAATAAATTATGAAGAACAGGTTTTAGGCGATTACTATAAACAAAAGAGATTTGATAACGTTACTTCAGCAAACTGAAGGATTTTCGAATCCTAATATTAAGTTAGAACAATATTGCATTGATGCAAAAAGTGCCGTTGACATTGTTTTCTTCGCAGGAGTCGAATTTAACGATATCAAAAATCGATTGATTTTGGATTTAGGAGCTGGAACCGGAAGATTATCCATTGCGTGTGCGTATCTCCAAGCAAATTATGTATTAAGCGTAGACATAGATTTCAGTGCTTTGAAAATATTAAAAAAAAATATCAGAAATTATGGTTTAGAGGCTATTGTTTTCCCTATTTGTTCTGATATAAATCACTTTGAACTTCTTCGAAATGTAAATCCCGATGGTTTTTATATCACTACTATTATGAATCCTCCTTTTGGAGTCCAAAAAAAAACTGCGGATCGCTCTTTTTTAGCGAAAGCTTTTAACATCTCACATGTTGTATATTCGATACATCTTGCAAATCCAAACGTACACCAATTTATCTCGACATACGTAAAAAAATTTAATTGGGCGATCGATTATGTGTTTCCCTATCATTTGAAACTTGCTAAGACATACAAATTTCACAAACAAAAAACTAAATCAATTAATGTCAACATTTATAGATTTAAAAGAAAAAAAGAGAGTTAAGAAAAATTACATGTAATCCATCCAGGATTCAAAGTTTTTGGGGTATTTTGCTTTATGACCCAATGCTTCTTCTATACGGAGTAGTTGATTAAATTTACACGTTCTATCGCTTCTACATGTGGCACCTGATTTCATTTGTCCCGTACATAGACCCGTAGCCAAATCAGCAATGAAATTATCTTCAGTTTCCCCAGAACGGTGTGATACCATTACATTGAACCCATTATTAAATGCCATTTTAGCCGCTTTTATCGCTTCTGTTAGCGATCCTATTTGATTAACTTTAAGTAATAGCGCATTACCTGCTTTTTCATCTATCGCTTTTTTCAATATTTTTATGTTCGTAACAGTAAGATCATCGTCGACAATCTGAATTGATCTATCAACCTTAGCTGTTAAATTTGAAAAAGATCTAAAATCTTTCTCATCAAATGGATCTTCAATAGATTTAAATGGATATTCGTGTATTAAATCTATGTAATACTCCATCAGTTCCTCATTTGTGAGCTTTTTCCCATCAATATTATAAATTCCGTCTTCGTAAAATTCGCTTGCTGCTGCATCCATCCCAAGTACGAAATCTGTGCCCATCATAAAACCCGCTGCTTCAACGGCTTCTATGATTATATCTACAGCCTCCGAAGTTGTTGATAAATTTGGAGCGAAACCCCCTTCATCGCCTACATTAATTGCTGAAGGGCCATAATTCTGTTTCAGTAGCTTCTTTAAGTTTTGATAGACTTCAGCAACATGTTGTATTGCGTTAGAAAACGAATCAGCACCTATAGGTAATATCATAAATTCTTGTATAGCTAGGTCATTTCCAGCGTGTTTTCCCCCGTTAATTATATTACATGATGGTAAAGGTAGTAAGAAGTCTTCCCTTGATTTTCCATATGCTAATTCGTAGAGATATTGATATAAAGGTTTCTCAGATAGAAGCGCAGCCAATTTTGAAACAGCTAAAGACACCGAAAGTATTGCATTAGCACCTAAGTTGCTTTTATTTTCCGTGCCATCAATTGCAATCATCTCCTCGTCGATGTTGGTTTGTTCTCGAACATCAAAACCTTGTAGTTTATTGCTTATTATAGTGTTTACTTTAGATACTGCAATAGTAACGTGTTTACCCAAGAAAGCATCTCCTCCGTCTCGTAATTCTAAAGCTTCCATAATTCCCGTTGATGCTCCTGAAGGCACTGCAGCTCTTGCATATGTTTTTCCCGCAAATACATCAGATTCGACGGTAGGATTTCCCCGTGAATCTAAAATCCATCGCGATTTAATTTTTGTGATTTTATAATCTGTCATTGTATCGTTTCTTTGTCCATTTTTTAAAGTTGTATAATAATAATAAATAAAGAAACTTTAATTCTTAATAGTATTTTTTTATTTATTATTTGTAAATCTATTTATATTTGGTGTTACATTGGCAGCTGAAAACAAACCGTGGGTGGAAAAATACAGACCTCGCATATTAGATGATGTGGTTAACCAAGAAGGAATTATTAAACGACTGAAGCAATTCGTAAAGGATATATCGATGCCGCACCTTATATTCGCTGGTCCGGCTGGTACTGGTAAAACAACTTCTGCCTTAGCTATGGTCAGAGAATTATACGGAAGTAAAAAGGCAATTAATATTACATATTTAGAACTGAATGCAAGTGATGCCAGAGGTATAGATGTTATAAGAACTTATATCAAGGATTTTGCCAAAGCTAAACCTCCTTCCGATATCTCTTTTAAAATTCTAATTTTAGATGAAGCAGATAATATGACAGCAGCTGCTCAACAAGCTTTAAGGAGAACAATGGAAAAATATACACGCAACTGTAGGATGATATTAATTTGTAATTATTCTAATAAAATTATTCCACCTATTCAATCTAGATGCGTGGTTTTCCGTTTTTCATCTTTGAATAACGTAGATATTAAAAATCGTGTCAAATTTGTTGCAAACAAAGAGGATATAAACATTACTGCTGATGGTTTAAACGCTTTAGTTGACGTCTCAAAGGGAGATTGTCGCAGAGCTATCAATTACTTGCAATCATGCGGAACAATCTCTAAAAATATTGATCAAGATGTAGTGTTTCGGGTTGCTGGAGAAGTCCCAACAGAACGGATCAGCGAAGTTCTTAAAACTGCTCTTAAGGGTCAATTACAATTTTCACTAAAATTGTTAAATGATATAACGAGAGAATATGGATTGTCAGGTATAAATATCATAAAGAATTTACATCGAGAAATTTACGATTTGAATGTATCGGAAAATGTAAAAATAGAGCTAACAAAACTCCTAGCAGAGTTCGAGTACCGATTAAGTCAAGGAGGTACGGAAGAAATTCAGTTACAAGCCCTTCTCGCTAATATTGTTACGCTGCATGAGACTAAATAATTTCTGCTTAGTTGAAAATTTTATTTCTTGTTGCAGGAAGAATTTATTCATTCTCTCTTGTGATTTGGTATCAATTATGAATTGAATTTTTTCTCCGTAATTAATATCCCATAGTATTAATCCTAAGGGATTAGCGGGTTGATAGGAGTAGGTTTTGGAGGGGTTAAATAAATCTAAAAACTCTTCAAAAGTTATTATTTCTAAACCAATTTCAAAGATCTTTGCAACCATTCTTCTAATTTGCTGTCTTAAAAAAGCCCGACTCTTGAAATCGAAAATTAAGAAATCACCGTTTAATCTCAGGGATGCTAACATAATGTCTCTAATAGTTTTTTCATTGTCTTTCTCTTGTTTGGAAAAGTTACTAAAATCGTGTCTTCCTTCAAATTCTTTACATGCTTTAATCATTTCATTTAGATTATTTGAGGTCATCCCTCTACGAAAGATTTTTGAAGAGGGAATAATATACTTGTAATGTCTATACAGAGCATTGTATCTTGAAAAAAAATCATTTGGTACTTTGGAATATCCCCAGATTCCAATATTTTTTGGGAGAGCTGAATTGATCTCCATTAAAATTGGTTTTTTTTCAGATTCAAAAGAAAAACTAGATCCGCGGGCGGAAACGTACCTATCAGTCCTGCTTGCCACTTCGAAACCCGATTTCTTATCATCTATTATATATTTTCTCTCCTTTAAGGCATTCAACAGACAATCTTCAATTGTTAGATAATCGGGTTGGCGCTGAGAACCATGATATTTTTTTTTCCCAATGTAATAGAATTTAAAGATATACCTTGTTTTTTCCATCCTAATAATTACATACTTAAAATTTTAATAATTTAATGGATGAAGTAGGATTTTTATGATAAATGAATTTCGTGTTAGAATATCAAGACCAATTATTTTGCTAAAAAACAATCTTTTAATGTTTTAAAATCTTTTAAATTTCATAACTATTATACCCTTCAACAATATTATAAAAGGAAAAATATGTCCTATATTTACTCATCTTTAAAAAATCTTAGAGATCGCGCAAGAGCAAGTATAACAATAAAAACATTTAACATCGTGTTTTTCTTTGCTCTCTTTTTAGTTGTAGTTTTAGCAATTTTCATTAGACTCTCACCGATTATTTCTGGTAATACCCTTATAAAAGCATTTGACCCCTGGATACAATATTACAACGCAGAATATTTATCAACGCATTCTGTATTTGAATATTTTAATTGGCACGACCTAAAAAGTTGGTTTCCTGAAGGATATAATCGAGGAAACCTTAGACCTGGTTTAACTTTTACTGTGGTAGCAATTTATCAAGTTATTAATTTTATAGGAATTCCAATTTCACTGTATGATATTTGTTACTTTTTTCCAGCGATTATGGGAGGTTTGTCTGTTTTAGCTATCTATCTCGTAGGGAAAGAAACGCTCGATCGAAGATGTGGATTAATAGCAGCATTCTTCTTAGCTTTTAACCCTGGTTTCATGCAAAGAACAACGGCAGGATTTTTCGATAATGAAACTATCGGCGTTTTCGCTGCTTTAATGACTTTCTATTTCTTTATTAAAACAGTGAGAACAGGAAAATTCTATCATGCCGTTTTAGGTGGGCTCTTTTCTGGTTATTTAGCTTTAAGTTGGGGAGGATTTAATTTCGTTTTTTTAATTCTGCCAGTTGTGTGTGGTATTATGATTTTACTGAAAAAATACGATTCTAACCTCTTAATCGCTTACGCAGGAATCGAAGGAGTTGGATTACTAGTGTATTCTTTAAGCATTAAATTCCCGTTTAATTCTTTCTTTAGTAGTATGGAGCTTGGTTTAATTTTTTATTTTACTCTTTTCCTAATTATATTTCATATTTTATATACAAATAGAAACAACTATTCTCGTCTATACAATGGTCTAATAAACACCTTAAAGTGGGGGCTTATCCCCGTAATCGTCATTTTAGGCGTTATTATATGGGTTGCACCAAATTTAATTCCTTTTGGATTTGGTCAACGATTAGTAAGTGTTTTAAGTCCTTTAATTAGAAATACTTTAAATATTGTAGCTTCCGTAGCTGAACACATGCCAAGTTCATGGAGTGTATTTTACTATAATACTTTAATTCCTCTGACTCTTTTACCTCTTGGATTATTTTTCTTATTCAAAAGAGCTAATGTCGCTGATATTCTACTACTCGCTTTTTTAATTTTAATTTTTTATTTTACTGGTAGCATGATTCGAATAATATTACTATTTGCCCCCGCGGCATGTTTAGTGGGTGCGTATGGATTAGTTAGTGTTTTAAAAATATTTGGCAGTTTTTATGGAGAAAAAAGAATAGGTGTTAGTAGAAAACGAAAGCGCCAAGTCAAACGGATGGTTGGAAAATCCGAAATTGGAGCTGTTTATTTCATAGTTGGGATTATGTGTATCGCCCAAGTTATGCACGCTTCTAACATCGCTATAACACAACTATCACAGAGTCAATTAGCACCAGGAGGGCAAATACACGATTGGGAAGAGTCATTAACTTGGATGAAAACAAATCTCCCTGGAACAAGTGTTGTTGTCTCGTGGTGGGATTACGGTTATTGGTTAACCCCGATAGGAAACATGACAACGGTTAACGATAACGGAACAATCAACGAAACTCGAATAGGTTTGACAGGAATGGCAATGATGCAAACAAACGAGATATATAGCGCTAAAGCGTTTAAAGCATTAAAAGCAGACTATGTATTAGTCTATTTTGGAATGCTGTATCCTAATCTAGGAGGAGATGAAGGCAAATGGAATTGGATGGTAAGGATTTGTAACGATAACTACCAAAAATATAAGAATCTTGGAATGGAAGAAGACAATTGGGCTTCGAATTCCGTATTCGTAGAAAGCGAATATTTTAACACAACTACTGGAACCCCCACTCCAAAATGGTTCCAGAGCCAGTTAGTTAGATTAATGTTTTATGGAAACCCAACGGCTCCTCCATCAAATCCTAATAATATCCAAACATTTACTGAGTATTACCAAAACCAAATTCATACATTAAGAGAGGATCAAGGAGGCCTATATCTCGAACACATACCTGAAGATGGATTATATGATTTCAAGGTTTTTACGCCCGCTTATATCTCATCAAATGGAATGGTGAAATTGTTCAAACTTGATTACACTGCTTTAGAATCTAGTTTTCTAATAGAAAATCCAGAAATATTAGATACGGGTTATGCAACTTTCAGGTTAAAGAATACGGGCTCAAAGGATTTAACGATTAACGCCGTAAAAATAAACGGAGAGAGTTACAATTTTAAAATGGGCAAGGGGTTTGAAACTAATACTCTAATCGCAGATGAGGATGATTTAGTTTGGGTAGACATTCAATCTAGTGGAAAATCTTTTGAAACAAACGATGTAGTAAACATTGAAGTCGAGGTTCAATCAATCGCAGTTGATTCTTCACCTTTCACTTTCACAAATAGCACAAGCAATTTATTTGTAAAAGAAGCTAAGGAAGGAGATATTAGAATTAATAAAATCAACAGTAATATCGTTCAAGTTAATAATTCGGCGAGTGAAATAAATCTAGAAATTGAAAACACAGGGCTAACTACAATAATATTGAAAGATTTCTACATTGATAATGAGGTAAATACACTCAATAACATAACTTATTCTTTAGGATCTCCAATTTTAGAACCGGGGCAAATAGCACATGTCAAAATTCCAAATACACTCTACCCCTTTTATCCATTAAGAACTGAACACTTGATAGGCGTAATTACTCCTAATAATATCAAAGATGAGTTATTATTCACCTCAAATTACGATGGTTTTAAAATTTCTATTCTTGAAGAAACCAGAATAGCATCCCCAGAAGCTCTAATTACCACTCAATCTGATTTTCGAAAACACGTACCAATTAATCTCGAAAAAACATTTGCGTATACTTATGCTAATGGTACAACTCAGGTAAATTTAATGGTTAAAAACACTGGAGATATCATACTAGGGCTAGACTCAATATATCTGTCTTCTTCTTCAAGTTGGACATCCATATTGAGTTTTGTGCCATTTAATTTAAATCCGGGGCAAGAGAGAAGTCTTACTATCACAGCCTCAGATTATTTAACAGGCATTGAAGTAAACGATGAGGTAGGAATTATAGTTACCGCAAATTTCGATGGTACTACAAAAGCTTCTGATATTGGCTTCGTTCACACGATTGTAGACAAACCAGATATAGAAATCATTGATGATGTAGAAGGACATACTGCTTCTTATATAGCTGCTAACGAAACAGGCAAAATTTTAATCAAAAACACGGGAGATGAAGAGATTACATTAGATAAAATATACCTGAATAGTACTACGAGCTTATCCTTTACAAACGATGTAATTTTTGAATATGGAGATATCACCCTCGATATACAAGAGTGCGCTTTAGTTTCTTTCAATATAACTGGCTTAAAGTTAAATTCCACTAATATTGTAAACGTGAACATCACTACAAACACTTCTGCTCAATATAACATGGACTTTCCCGTTTTTCTAGATTCAACTTTATTCGAAATAAATATCGACGATACTGGAACGTTTGCATCTAATACCGGTAACGTTGTAATCAAAATTGACAACATTGGAATTTATAATCTCACAGTAGATTCAGTTTATATAAATAACACATTAATTTCTTTGAGTAATTTTATTGAAAATATTTACGAAATTGAAGCAGGAAGCTCAATTCAATTTACAATCAGCATGGTAAATCTTGAAAGTATAATTGGATCTGTTGATATTGGCGAAAGTTTAAACATTTTAGTTCGAACCAAGGAAGGTGCAGAGGATATACACGAAGAAATCGTTGCCTCATAAATCCCTACTTTTTATTTATAATAGTAATAAAAATAAACTATGTTAGATTAAAAAATCTATAGACCTATCGTCTATAAATTAAGTTTAACTTCATCTTTAATTAATCTTCAAATTTTGGTGTCTAAATTATAATATCTAATTTCAAAATTGAATCTAGTTTCAAACCTAGCGGAGATCAACCAGAAGCAATCAAGAAACTCGCCGAAAACATAAAAAACGGAAAAGTCTTTCAAACTCTTTTAGGTGCGACAGGTACGGGTAAAACATTTTCTATAGCACAAGTCATACAAAGAATCCAAAAACCTACATTAGTAATGGCACCTAACAAAACATTAGCAGCACAATTATATAACGAACTTAAAGATTTATTTCCTAAGAATGCGGTTCATTACTTTGTTAGCTACTACGATTATTATCAGCCTGAAAGCTATATGCCTGTGTCAGGTTTATATATTGAGAAAGATTTCAGTGTGAACGAGGAAATCGAGAGATTAAGGCTAGCTGCTACTCATGCAATTAGAACGAGGAACGATGTTATCATTGTTGCAACTGTATCATGTATTTATGGTATTGGTGATCCAAAAATTTGGACCGCAATTTCCCTAAATCTTGATGTTGGACAAACTATTCAAAGGAAGGAAATAATTAAAAGGTTAATACTGATGAACTATGAAAGAAAGGATATCGAGTTTAAACCAGGAATAGTTAGAGTTAAAGGAGATATCGTCGATATCTTTCCCGCGTATTTGAACAATGCAATTCGCGTTTCATTATTTGGAGATGTAATCGAGTCTATACAAGAAATACATTATGTTTCTAATAATGTTTTAAAAGATTTATCAAATTGTAGGATATTCCCAGCTACTCATTTTATAATACCAGAAGAAAATAAAGCTAAAGCATTAATTTCAATTGAAGAAGAGTTAGAACAACAAGTAGCCAAATTCATGAAAGAAAAGAAATATGCTGAGGCACAACGTATTGAAAAAAGATCAAAATTTGATCTTGAAATGATGAGAGAAATGGGTTGGTGTAAGGGAGTGGAAAATTATTCTAGACACCTAGATGGCAGACCACCCGGTAGTCCACCGATGTGTTTAATTGATTATTTTCCAAAAGATTTCTTGATAGTTGCTGACGAGAGTCATATAACGATACCTCAAATTCATGGAATGATTGGGGGGGATAGGTCAAGAAAAAGGAATCTCATTGAGTTTGGGTGGAGATTACCATCCGCATACGATAATAGGCCTTTGACTTTTGAAGAATGGGAAGCGAAAATAAATAACATAATTTTTATGAGCGCTACTCCCGGAGCTTGGGAACTTAAAAAGAGCGGTGGAGTATCTGCTGAACAAATAATTAGACCGACTGGCTTGGTTGATCCCCATGTGGAAATTCGTCCTGCTAAAAATCAAATTGATGACTTGTTAGATGAGATAAGGAAAGTCATAAGCAGTAAAGGAAGAGTTTTAGTCACCACTCTTACTAAAAGGATGTCGGAAGATATTGCTGAGTATTATTCTGAAATAGGTTTAAAGGTTGCTTACCTACATTCAGAAGTAGGAACCGTTGAACGATTTGAAATATTAAGACGTTTAAGAAATGGTACTCACGATGTATTAGTGGGAATTAATCTTCTTAGAGAGGGATTAGATCTACCCGAAGTTAAATTAGTAGCAATTTTAGACGCAGATAAAATGGGTTTTTTACGCGACACGCGATCGCTTATACAAACCATTGGTAGGGCTTCTCGTAACTTAGAAGGTAGAGCGATATTATATGCCGATAAGACAACTCGAGCTATGAAAGAAGCAATTGAAGAAACAGATAGAAGAAGAAAAAAACAAATAGATTACAACGAGAAATTTAAAATTACACCTCAAACAATTAAGAAAAATATCTTAAATTCGCTTTCTGAGGAACATGAGTTCAAAGAAAGAGAAACAAAGAAATTGAAAAGAAAAGTTAAAGATAAAATTAAAGATTTAGAAAAAGAGGTAGATAAAACTTTGGTAATTGAATACCTTGAAAATAAAATGTTTCTTGCAGCTAAAGAGCTACGGTTTGAGGATGCTGCCTATTTACGAGATAAAATTAAGGAAATTAAGAAAGATTATAAAATAAAAGTGTGAATAATTTCATTACACATACATTGATTGTTAACAGGAGTCATTATGAATCATAATTCTATTATTATTAAAGGAGCAAGACAAAATAATTTAAAAAATATTGATGTTACAATTCCAAGAAATAAATTAGTAGTGATTACAGGAATTAGTGGTAGCGGTAAATCTAGCTTAGCTATGGACACATTGTATGCTGAAGGTCAAAGACGGTTTCTTGAGTCATTATCAAGTTATGCCAGACAATTTCTTGGTGAAATGGATAAACCCGATGTAGACTCAATAGAAGGTCTATCTCCTGCCATAGCTATTGAGCAAAAACCGTTGTCAAAGAACCCGCGAAGTACTGTAGGAACTGTTACAGAAATATATGATTATTATAGACTATTATTTGCCAATATTGGGATTCCTCATTGTCCCAACTGTGGTAAAGAAATTACACCCCAAACACCTCAGCAAATAATTCAACAAATATTAGATTCTATAGAAGAGAATCAAAAATTTATGATTAAAGCACCCGTTATCCGAGATCGCAAAGGTGAATATAAAGACCTTCTTAAAGATCTCAAAAGACAAGGATATGTCCGGGTTGAGGTAGATGGGATTCAATATACTTTAGACGAAGAAATTCCTATGGACAAGAATATAAAACATAATATTAATGTAATTCTTGATAGATTAGTAATGAAAAAGGACATAAAAACCAGATTAGCAGATTCAATCGAAAGTGCTTTAAATCTAGCGGAAGGAATCGTTGTTGTAGAAGTTCTTGACAAGAAAGAGCAAACTTATTCTGAACATTTAGCGTGCATTGATTGTAGCATTTCTTTTCCACCTATTAATCATAAAATGTTCTCATTTAACATACCACATGGTAGTTGCAAATATTGTAGTGGATTAGGAACTGTAATGGAATTCGATTACGAATTGGTATTAGGAAAAGATTCTGATATTCCACTTCAAGAAACTCCGATTAGAAAAATACCTGGGTTTGGTACTTTAACGGGATATTTTTGGCAATCCGTGAGACAAGTTGCTGAACATTACAAATTTGATACAGATAAAACAAAGATAAAGAATATTGATCCAAAAAAGCTGCATAAGATTTTATTTGGAACGGATGATGAAGTAATAGAATTTCATTTCGAAAGCGAAAACAATGGTTTTGGAAATCAAAAAAATGAAATAAAATCATCGTATCATGTTGCTAGACCTTTCGAAGGGCTAATTCCTATGTTGCATAGAAGATATATGGAAACACGTTCAGAGTGGGCTCGCGATGTATACGAAAGTTTTATGAATCGAATTGATTGTCCACAGTGTAAAGGTCAAAGACTAAGACCAGAAAGTCTATCAATCATCATAAATAATCTTAATATTGCTGAATTATCCGATTTATCTGTCAAAGACTCATTGAATTATTTTAAAAAATTAAAGTTGAACGAGCGTCAAAAAAAGATCATCAAGGATGTATTAAAAGAAATTTTAGATAGGCTATCTTTCTTAGAAAATGTTGGATTGGATTACATAACTTTAAGCCGAAGATCACACACTCTCTCTGTAGGAGAAGCTGAAAGAATTAGGCTGGCAACTCAACTCGGTTCACGTCTAGTTGGTGTGCTGTATGTGTTAGATGAACCTTCTGTAGGTTTACACCAACGAGATATCTCCCAATTGATACAAATGTTAAAGAAATTAAGAGATTTAGGGAATACCGTAATCGTTGTAGAACATGACGATGAAATTATGCGTAATGCCGATCATATTATAGATCTTGGACCTTTAGCAGGCGAGAACGGGGGAGAAATCGTTGCTGAAGGCCCTATTGAAGTTATTTTAGAATCAAAAACTTTAACTGGTAAATATTTATCAGGGAAAAAAAAGATTGAAGTCCCTAAAAAAAGACGAACCACTAACGGCGAATTTATTGAAATTAAAGGTGCGCGAGAAAATAACCTAAAAAATATAAATATCAAGATCCCTTTGGGTATATTTACATGTATTACAGGTGTTTCTGGAGCGGGAAAAACAAGTTTGATAATAGATTGTTTATACAAGGGACTACATAATATTATAAATACTCGCAGTTCACGTTTAAGTACGGGCGATTTTGACGAATTGATAGGTCACGATAAGATTGATAAAATAATTAACATAGATCAATCTCCAATTGGAAGAACTCCTCGGTCGGTCCCAGCTACATATACTAAAGCATTAGATTATATAAGAGACATTTTCGCTAGACTTGAAGAATCAAGAGAGAGGGGTTATAAGAAAGGGAGATTCAGCTTCAATACTAAAGAAGGGCACTGTAAAAAATGTAAAGGAACAGGATACATCCTTAAAGAGATGTATTTTCTTCCGGATGTTTACATTAGATGCGATTTGTGCAACGGAAAGAGATATAACGCTGAAACCTTAGAAATTAAATTTAAGGGAAAAACGATTTCAGAGGTGCTTAAAATGACGTTTCATCAAGGGTTAGAATTTTTCGATAGCATTCCAAATTTAAAACGAACATTAAAAACTGTAGTGGATGTTGGATTAGGATATCTAGAGTTGGGTCAATCTTCAACTACCTTGAGCGGAGGTGAATCTCAACGTTTGAAAATAGCAAGGGAACTAAGGAAAACAAGCACAGGGAATACATTATATATACTTGATGAACCAACTACGGGATTGCATGCCTATGACATAAATTTTTTATTGAAAGTACTTCAAAAATTGGTTGATAAAGGTAATACTGTAATAGTAATAGAGCATAATATGGATGTAATTAAATCTTCAGATTATATTATTGACCTTGGACCAGAAGGAGGAGAAGGTGGAGGGTCTATTGTCATTGAAGGCGTACCTGAATCGATTATAGATTTTAAAGAATCATATACATCAACATATTTAGCGAAATATATAAATAATTCATCAAAATCGAAATAAGAGAGTTCTCACAAACTTTTATTTAAAATAGCATACTAATCCACCAAATTTCTTTACGCTAATACCCGCCTCAGATTCTTCATTGACGATTTTAGTTTTAATCTTAAGATTTTGTGCGATTTGTAAAATTCGATGTGTCTTGTTTCTATTTTTTGGATTTTTTAGATATTCTTCAGTTAGAATTATGTAATTTGGTTTAGGTAAATTAGAATTTTGTTTAATAAGTCTTAGTTCATAATCGATTTCTCTCCACGAATAGAGAATCTTTGAAAACTTTTCATTTTTGTTAATTATTTCTGTCAATTCTTCTAGTATCAACAAAGCTTCTTGGTTTGAAGTTTCCCCTACGATGTCTTTAAAATAGTCTTGCGTTTTTAGGTAATACACATCCTTTTGAGTCTTCGCCTGATTACCTACGATCTTAGAAAAAACAACCCCTTGATTCCCCTTTTTTAATAACCATGAATGATGTTTATTAACATGGCTAAGAAATTCATCTGAATATTCTTCTTTCGGTGGGGAGAGTAGTATTACACTTCTAATTCCTTCTTTAATTATAGGTCTTAATACGTTAATGATTTCCTCATGAAAGTGAAATAAATGTTTTTTATTTTGATTTCTTCTTTTCCTTCCACGATTTATTTTAAAATGGGGTCTAATACTTTCACTGAATATTCTCCAAAATACAGCGTCGTTATCATGCAGACCAATAAGGATTGCTACTGGATGACCGCGTCTTACGCGTTTCTTTCTTTTTTTAGACATGATAAAATAGTAGATTTAATGTTTCCTAATTTTTTTAAATTTCGTGTTAAATAAATTCAAGTATTTGTTAAATATTCCAGATGTAGTTAAAAATAGCTAGCAGATGATTTTTACTTTTTCATTAAATAAAATCTATATCATATTATGCTTTCTATAATTATGAGAATTAATTAGATTTTTACCATTATTTTAAATCAAAAGTGAGTTTAAATGGCGACTGAAACCGATAAAAAAATTTTAAGGGCTCCTATTGCTTCGATTTTAGGGCATATCGATCACGGTAAAACATCTCTGTTAGATTATATTCGAGGAACCGTAGTGCAACAAAGAGAGGCTGCAGGAATAACCCAACATATAGGAGCATCTTATTTTCCTACTAAGGATATAAAAGAGTTCTTAAAGAAATCAAAGCAAGAATTTGCTGAAAAAGAAATTCAATTACCTGGCATTTTGATTATTGACACTCCCGGACACGCTGCTTTTATGAACCTACGCAAAAGAGGGGGGGCTGTTGCGGATATAGCAATATTGGTTATCGATGTAACAGCCGGGAACATGCCAATTACGTGGGAATCAGTTAGAATTTTACGCGAGCGGAAAGTACCATTTGTAATTGCTGCTAATAAAATCGATAGGATATCCGGGTGGAAATCTGTTAAAGATGCTGATTTCTTAGATTCATATAATAAGCAAAAACCTCATGTAAGAGATTTTCTTGACGAAAAATTAATTCAAATTGGGATAGATTTCTTACAGGAAGGTTTTACAGGAATAGATCGATACGATAAGATTAAAGATTTTACTAAAAAAGTAGCAATCGTACCTACGAGTGCCAAAACAGGCGAGGGAATATCGACTTTATTGATGGTTTTAATGGGATTAGTGCAACAATTTTTAACTGAAAACTTGAAATTTAGTGAAGGACCCGCTAAAGGCGTAGTTTTAGAGGTAAAGAAAGAAAAAGGCCAAGCAATAACTATGGATGTCCTAATTTACGACGGAGTAATCAAGAAAGGCGAAGAATTCATTGTTGGTGGCTTAGAAAAACCTATTAAGTCGAAAGTAAGAGCTTTACTCATACCGAAACCTCTAGATGAGATAAGAGATCCTAGACAAAAATTTGATTCCGTAGACATAGTAAGTGCGGCAGCGGGGATTAAAATTCTCGCCCCTAATCTAGAGAATGTTGTTGCTGGTTCTCCATTTAGAGGAATTGGTGATGATCCTTCACAAGAAGAAATAGTATACAACGAAATTGAATCTGAGGTAGAAAGTATTCGAATTAAAACAGATAAAGCCGGGGTTGTGTTAAAAGCAGATACTTTAGGTTCTCTTGAAGCATTAGAAAATCATTTCACAAAGAATGGTGTTAAGATAAGCATTGCTGATGTGGGTCCGATTAAGAAAGAAGATGTCATGAATGCGAATTTAGTTAAAATTCTTGATCCGTATTCAGCAGCCGTTTTAGGTTTTAATGTGGCTATTCTACCTGATGCAAAAGAACAAGCTATAACAGACAATATTAGAATTTTCACGAATAATGTCATTTACAGATTGTTGGAAGATTATATAGAATATGCTGAGATACGAAAAGCAGAGGAGACTGCTAAAGGATTAAGCGAATTAATATTACCTGCCAAGCTAAAAATGATTCCCGATTTTATATTTAGAAACTCCGATCCCGCAGTATTTGGAGTTCACGTTGAAGAAGGTACTTTATATCCTAAAGTAATGTTAATCACTGCTGACGGAAAGAAAGCGAGAAGAGTTCACCAAATTCAAGATAAAGGTAAAACTTTAGAAAAAGCCGTAAAAGGTTCCGAAGTAGCAATATCTATTCGCGGCATTGAGATAGGGAGAGATATCGATAAAGACGAAACTTTGTTCGTTAATGTACCTGAATCTCACGTGAGACAGTTAATGGGAAAATTCCTAGATGAATTAACCGTGGACCAAAAACAAGCTTTACGAGAATATATTATCCTCCAAAGGTCGATGCAACACCCGTGGTGGGGTATGTAATGATTGAAATTCGCAAAATTTTGCATCTTCCCGTCGATAAATTAAAAACTGCTGGAATTATCCTTAGTAAGGCATTTAGTCAGGATCCTATTTTTAGTTATCTTATTCCGGATACTAAACATCGATTAAAAACACTTAATCTTTATTTTCAACATGTTATCAAATATGGTTTACGTTATGGAGAAGTATACTCATCTCCAAATTTAGAAGGTATTTCTATTTGGTTACCACCAAAGAATTCATCTCACACCAGATGGAAAGCAATAAAAACGGGGGCATTAGTTCTGCCCTTAAAAGTTAAATGGAAATACCTGACTTTACAAAATAAACTTTATAAATTTACAGATAATCTTCATAAAAAATTTGTTCCGTACCCGCATTGGTACTTATCTCTAATTGGAGTAGGACCCATCCATCAAGGAAAGGGTTTTGGACAACAGCTATTATCTACAACTATTAATAGAATTGATCTAGAATACAAACCAATTTATCTTGAAACGAATAAAGAAAAAAATATAGAAATTTTTAAGCGGTTCGGCTTTCGCATCCTTCAAAAAGTTATTGTTCCAGGTACTGAGATTTTTCATTGGAGTCTTTTAAGGAACCCAAGTAAATAAAGAATTTGTATGAAAGTTGAAGTTAATTGGATAAAAATGCTTAAGTTAATAGAATTTATTTAAATTCTGAATACCTTTATATAATAAGAACAATTTTTACTTCAATCAACGCTTCCAAATCATTCACGCATGACTTTAATAAATACAATCTTTGAAGAAGTTTTAGAAGATATTATTCCAACCCAACTTGAACTCACTTTAATCAATGATATCATTAAAAAACTCATAAAATTATTAAATGAGAAAGCTCAACAATTAGAAATCAAATATACAAAAATTGAACCTCAAGGCTCAACAGGAATCAAACAAACGCAATTAAAAAACGATTTTGACATAGATCTATTTGTTGGACTCGATTATAAGTTATATAAACCAAAATACGAAGGTTTAAGCAAAAATAAATTAAAAAAAGCATCTAAGAAAGATTTTCTTAATTTGTGTAATAATTGGATAAAAAAATCGTTAACTCTAAAAGAATTTAGCAATCCACGGCTCCTTTATGCTGAACATCCTTATGTAACGGTTGACTACTTAGCTGAAAATTATAAAATTAAAATTGACATCGTTCTTTTTTTCGATTTAGATTTAGATTTTATAAGTAATTATGGACCCGTAACGGCAGTTGATAGATCACCTTGGCATGGTCATTTTATCAAAAATAATTTAACGGAAGAACAAAAGAATGATGTAAGAATATTAAAGCAGTTTTTCAAAGCTAATCATTGCTACGGTGACAAAAGTGCTGTCGGAAAAGTGGGATTCATTGGCTATAGTGCAGAATTGCTTATAGCTCATTACAAAACTCTGCAAAATTTGTTTTCTAATTTCAGTTTACTTAGAGACAACCCTATTGATTTTCATAATAGATCCATTGATGATTTAAGAAAGATTCACCATTTTCAAAACGATTATCTCATCGTTACTGATCCTATTGATAAGAATCGAAATGTAGCTTCAGCAATTTCAGAAAAGGCATATAAATATTGTAATCAGAGAGTCAAGGAATTTCTAGATAATCCCAATAAGAAGTTCTTTGTTATAGAAGAAATTCCGGAAATAAATATCTCCACTATAGATAGGTCCCTTGTTGATAATATTTTCATAGTCGAGCTTAAAAACGAAAACACTGAGATTCATTATACGATTAATCGAGATAAATTATACTCCATAGGGGATAATATAAAATCGAAGGGAGAAAAAGAATTCTCGCACGCTCAGCGATTTGGTAAAATAGAATTTGAAGTGTATTTTGAAGCAGATCATGAGGATTATAATATCGCTATTTACTGCGAATATCCCGAAATAGAGAAATCTTATCTACGTCGAGGCCCTCTAAGTAAAGATATTATCCACTCAGACAAATTTAAACAAAAGAATCCCGGTTGTTTCGAGAAAGACGGCTACTTATGGGTAAAAACTATAAGAGATTATGACATTTTTATAGATTATTTAAAAAATTTCGTCACAAACAAAATTCCAGATAATTTAAGAATTGTTAATTTATCGAATTCTAAAGAAACCGTGACAAAACCAGGTAAAAGAAGTATCTACGTCTTGGTAAATATGGTTTTACCTTTTGTCTAAACTCCTTTTTTTTGCTCTTTCGCGGGATTTAGAATAGTTCATCAAATGTTCAAGAGTCCATTCATAGTTTAGCATTAAAAACTAATTATGCATCTTTACCTTATTTTAATTAATAACAAAAAACAAGAAAAATAAAAAAAAGGAGGTAAAAACAAATGGAAAGAACCAATATTAAAGCCTTAAAAGCTAAAATGAACTACAAAACTTTGAATTTTGTTGTAAGATAAGCATGAAATAAATTCTTTTTTTAACATTTTATTTTAATTTAAAAATACCAAAAACCCCATAAAAGGTAAATAAAAATGGATAAGTATGAAAGAAAAACAATAATAATAAAATCTGATAGCGCTTTTCCTGAGCGTATAAATTTTTAATTACGATTTCTTCTAAAGAAATATACTAATTTTTCGTAGGTTACCGATTAATTATCAAGATTTGTCACTCTAATTTATAAAAAAACAATTAATAAATCTTTTGAGTTAGCGGTAGATTGCTTTTTCCATAAAATTTTTATGATTTTATTAATTTACTATTTTAAATATTATTCTTATTATTTCATAGTTAATTACTATGATCTTTAAGTTAAAAGAGAGAAAATGAAATGGTTAAAGTAAAAAATCCCGAAGAGATCGCACGCCTCATTACATCAGGTTCATTTGAGAAAAAACGGTTGTTTTCAATAGTAGCTCATATAGACCATGGTAAAACCACCGCAAGCGACTATTTGTTAAGACGTGCGGGATTAATGAGGGAAGAGGACGCCGGACAACTTCAGATGACTGATTCTGACGAAGAGGAGCAGGCAAGAGGAATTACTATTTTTACGAGTGTTGTTTTGTTAGCATTCAATGATCCAAGAAAACCGGATGAAGATGAACCATACATCCTCCAAATTAATGATACCCCGGGACATATTTCTTTTACCGGAGAAGTCTCGCGTGCTCTTAGAGGTAGCGATGGGGCAATAATTCTCGTTGATGCTTTAGAAGGAGTTATGACTCAAACGGAGACAAATATCCGATTATCCGTTGGTGAAGAGTATTGCAAACCTGTATTATTTGTTAATAAGGTAGATCGGTTAATAAGTGAGCTTAAATTAAGTCCACAAGATACCTTCGCAAAAATTGATAAAATATCAAAACAGGTAAATGAATTAATCAAAAAGATTAGACCTAAAGGATCGGGTTGGACCGTTGATTTTGCAAAAAACAGTGTTGCTGTTGGCTCAGCGAAACACGGCTGGGGGTTTACGTACGAAATTTTAATAGAAAAAGGTTTAACACCACAAGATGTATTCGCAAAATATAAAGAAGGCGACATTCAGTGGCTAAGAGAAAATCTTCCACTTGACGAGCCTATGTTAAGGATGGTTGTAGATCACTTACCTAATCCTGTTGAAGCTTCAAAGTATAGAATCCCTCACATATGGGGGGGTGATTTAGAATCAGAACTAGGACAATCACTTCAAAAGTGTGATCCTAATGGACCTCTCTATGGTATGATTACAAAAATATTCTTAGACCCCCGAAGAGGGTATCAACCTACTCTTATAGGTCGTGTTTTTTCTGGTACATTCCGATCCTCGGACTCGATCTATTTGGTAAATAACAGAAAAACTAATCGAGTAAAGCGATTGGGAGTCATGGAAATTACAGATCTATTAGATATCCCAAAAATTCCTGCAGGAAATTTGTTTGCTTTATACGGTTTTATTTGTCCCTCTGGAGAGACATTTATGTCAGCTAGTGATGTCCCAAAGGATAAAAAAGAAGCTTTACTTCTGCCGTCTTTTGAAAAAATCCAATATGCATGCGAACCCGTAGTTTCAAGAAGTATAAAACCAAAAGACCCTCACGAAATCGACAAATTAGATACGGTAGTAAGTAAGTGGCTCCAAGCAGATCCTACTGCGATGTATCGGCGGGACAAAGAATCTGGAGAGTTCATTTTAAGTGGAATCGATCCGCTTCAAATTGAAATCCTTACCAAACGGATCAATATCCAAGTTCCAATTATAATCGGTGAACCGATTATAGTGTATCGAGAAAAAATTACTAAGAGAAGCAGAAATTTTTATACAAAATCAGCTAATTCCCATAACCGCATATTGTTATACATTGAACCGCTGGACGAGATTACAGAAAAACTAATTGACTCTGGAAAAATAACAGATTTGATGCACGATAAGGATAGAGCTAAAATCTTGAGAGAGGAAGCAGGTTGGGACGCAAAAGAAGCTAGAAGGATCGTTGATGTATACCAAGGAAGTTTACTCGTAAATGGTACCTCAGGATTACAAAGGTTTGATAAAGTTAAATCTTATTTAACGGCCGCTTTTAGGGATTGGCTTGGAGAATGTATTCTTGCGAAAGAACCAGCAGCAGGATTTAAAATAGTTTTCACAGACATGACTATTCATGAAGACACTCGCCATACATCTTATGGTCAAATTGCTGGTATGACATTTTCAGCGATGTCTCTTGCAATGTTGGACGCTGATCCTCATCTTTTTGAACCTATTCAGAGAATTGACGTGAAAACTCCAGATGGGTCAGAGGGACCAGTAAATGCTATTATAAACAGACGACGTGGCAAAATTACGAATGTGGTTCCAGAAGGAGAATATGTAAGAGTTTATGGTGTAATTCCCGCAGCTGAAACTATTGGTATAGCGGACGATATACGAGGTTCTACTCAAGGAAGAGCGTTTTTTGGATACGAATTTTCGGGTTTTGAAAAAGTACCGAATAGTTTAGAAGAAGATCTTATCCTCGAAATTAGGAAGAGGAAAGGTATGCCAGATCATTTGGCTAATACTTCAAGCTGGGATCGATTTATTTACAAAAAAACTTAAAAATTTTAATTTTTATCATCTTTTGTTTTATTATTTTCCATTAATTTCAGTCGTAATTTAACATTTTTAGATACTCTTTTTATTCCTAGGTCAAAATCATCTAGTGTGATTTCTATTTGTTCAAGATACTTCGGATCAATCTTTTCAGAATCGAACTCCATTGATGGTAGTAACCTTCTCAACACAAAAATTAAAGCTTCTTTACATACCGCAGAAATATCAGCTCCACTAAAATTATGAGTCTTTTTAGCTAATTCTTTAATTGAAACCGATTTTTCTAATGGCATACTTCTTGTATGAATTCTAAATATTTCTGCACGACTATTTTCTTCAGGTAACTTTATCTCAATTATTCTGTCAAATCTCCCCGGGCTAAGTAAAGCAGGTTCTAATAAATTAAGCTTATTGGTTATGCCAATTACAATAACTCTTCCTCTGTCATCGAACCCATCCAGTAAGGACAACAACTGAGATGTAACTCTTCTATCTACTTCTCCAGTCTTTTCGCCTATTTTTGGAGCAATTGAATCTAATTCGTCGATAAGGATAATTGAAGGCGCGTTTTTTTTAGCGTCATCGAAGATATCTCTTAGATTTTGTTCGCTTTGTCCATAAAATTTACTCATGATTTCAGGACCGCTAATAGTTATAAAATGGGCATCAGTTTCAAATGCAACTGCTCTGGCTAACAGAGTTTTTCCCGTTCCAGAAGGACCATGTAATAAAACACCTTTAGGTGGATCGATTCCAATGGTTTTGAATATTTCTGGATGTCTTATTGGCAATTCGATCATTTCACGAATTCTCTGAATTTCGTCTTCTAACCCTCCTATATCTTCGTAACTTACCCTTGATTTTTCTCTTTCAATAATTTCTTTATGAGTTTTTTCACTTAATTTAATCTCCGTACCAGAATGAATTCTTACTGCGGCAGTTTTTGGTAAAAAATCAATAACTACAAAGTCATATTTCTTATTATACGAGTAAAAGCTTAATATATCGTTCTTAGTAAGAACCCTATTCTCTAAAAGGGAGTTTAGTTGCTTCGGGCTAATTACAATCGTTTCTGTTAATCCTGCGAATACTACTTTTTCCGCTAAAGCAACTTTAATTTTGCAAATCTCAACATAATCATCTAAGGTAGTATCGATGTTTCTGCGTAAAAATGGATCTAGCCGAATTATACCTGCCCCATTATCTTCACGTTTACTTGGAAATAATAATGCAGCAGTTTTTAATTTTGAAATGGGGTTATATATCTCTAACACATCACCATTTTTTAAATTCAACTTTTTTACGACTTCAGCGTCAATCCTAATTCTACCTTGCCCAGAATCATTCTTGAAAGCGTCTTTCACTCTAAGTCTATTATCTTTTCCTTCCACACCACTTGAAATTTCACTCATTTTGTAATCACACTCAAATCTTCTTATTATGCATTACTATCGTTATAATTCCGTTATTAACTTCTAAAAAATGATCGTCCATTGTAGATTCAGACTTAGATTTTTTTATTATTATTTTCTTTTGTTTTATTATATTCCATCAATTTTTGGCGTAGTTTAACATTTTTTGATATTTTTTTTAATCCCTGGTCAAAATCATTTGGTGTTATTTCTATTTGTTTAAGTAATTTAGAATCAATTTCTTCAGAATCTAACTCAATTTGTGGTAGTACTCTTCTCAAGGCAAAAATTAAAGCTTCTTTACATACTCCAGTAATATCAGCTCCACTAAAATTCGGGGTGTTTTTAGCTAATTCTTTAATTGAAACCGATTTTTCTAATGGCATACTTCTTGTATGAATTCTAAATATTTCTGCACGACTATTTTCTTCAGGTAAATTTATCTCAATTATTCTGTCAAATCTCCCCGGGCTAAGTAAAGCAGGCTCTAATGATTCTATTTTATTTGTTATGCCAATTACAATAACTTCCCCTCTACTATACGATCCATCTATCAAAGAAATTAATTGAGCAACAACTCTCTTTTCTACATCACCAGTTTTTTCTTCTCTTTTTGGAGCAATTACGTCGATATTATCTATGAATATAATAGCTGGGCTGTTATTTTCAGCTTTTTTGAATAGCTCTCTTAGTTTTTTCTCAGATTCGCCATAAAATTTTCTCATTATTTCTGGACCATTTATTGAAATGGAGAAAGCTTCGCTTTCATTAGAAATTGCTCTTAATAAAAGAGATTTCCCACACCCTGAGGGGCCATATAGTAAGATTCCTCGTGGAAGTTTTATCTCAAACCTCGAACTTAGAGATGGAATCTTTGAAGGGAGTTCTATAATTTCTCTTATTTCCATTATCTCCTCTTTTAACCCTCCAATTTCTTCATATGTAACAAGATCTGCTCCTCCTTCATTATCTTCAATTATATCATCGCTTATTTTTAAAATTGTTCTTGGTTTAATTGTACAAACTCCGTTTGGTTTTAAATTTATTACTTTAAATGTTATCTCTCTACTAATTCCTATTGATATTAATAAGAGATCTCCAATTGTAACGGGGAAATTATTTAATTTTCGTTGAACGAAGGTTTCAAACCTTGGGTTTGATTTTAATTTAACACCAATTGGTGCTAAAACGATATTTTGAGCGGTATGAGTTTTTACTTTTCTGATTCGAATCGTTTCATCAATACTTGTACCTATATTTTTTATCAATCTAGAACTGATACGAACAATTCCTAATCCACTATCATGAGGATAACTTGGCCAAGCTATTCCAGCACTCTCTTTCTTTCCAACTAGGGCGATGATATCTCCAGTTTTTATATCTAATATTTCCATGGTTTCCTGATCAATTCTTGCAATATTCCTTTCTTTATCCCTCTTTTTTGCTTTTTGTACGCGTAAAGCTACTATTAAGTCATCTTCAATATTATTAGTTCTATCTTTCATTATACATCAAAATTGAAATAAATGGATTTATTAGAATAGAAGGAATTCAGAGTTAAATAATTTCAGAACTTTAGTTGATCAATTCTTAAGATGTGATTTGGCAAAGTTTACAATAATACATAAATATGCTTAAAACATATACCATATCAATTTATAATTAAAAAAAATTAGGAAAATTAGTGGTTAGTATTGGATATTGTAGATATTTTGCAAGGAAGTCTTAGTCTAATTTTTGTTCTAATTTCCTTTGTTATCGGAGTCTCAATCATTTCCAAATATGGTAAATTTAAGAGTCGCTTATACATTCTAGTAGGGCTAACCTGGCTCATGTTGTCCACTCTTTGGCTACCAGAAGCAGTTTCATTCCTAATGAGCTTAATTATTCAACAAACTCTCGTTATAGAATGGTATTTTATTCTCGGCAATGTTTTCGTTCCGGTCGCTGTTTTTACTTGGATTTATGCCTATACAGACATGATCAGTAAAGATAAACAGAAATTTATTTTAATCTTAATAGTAATCTTTGGCATTGTATTTGAAGGGTTGTTTTTCTATCATTTCTTTTTGGATATAAATTTAATTGGAGTAATTAGCCCGTTAAGACCATTTAGTGCCGATTTGGGATATTTTTTAACAATATTATTGTTAATATCATTTCTCATTTTATTTGTGACTGGTCTAAAGTTTGCTAGAAAATCAATAAAATCTGAAAATCAAGAAGTTAGATTAAAAGGGAAACTGCTTCAATTTGCTTTTATCGCTTTTACAATTGCCGCCCTGCTTGAGAAAACAGCAAGATCTATTCTGATAGGAACGGTTTTTCTTGATCCAACTATTCTATTCTTATCAGCGATACTAGTGATTGTAAGAGTGTTATTAATATCAAGCGCTATTGCATTCTATGGTGGCTTTCTCTTACCACGCTGGATTAAGGAAATCTTTTTACAACAATAATTTTTTTTTTTAATTTTTTTTTTATATGCAATACAAGAATTTCATTTAAGAAGAAATTTTAAATTACCTTGAAACTTTAAAGTAGAGCTCTCTTACTAGCTTTTGAAACGCTTCAATAACTCCTTGTCCTGTCAAAGCACTTGTTTTAAAGTATTCGATGATGGTATGTTCATTTACAAATTTCGTAACGTTAAAATCCGAATTATCTTTATCCTCGTTAGAAAACAGCTCGGTTTCATCAATTAAATCGATCTTGTTCCCAAATAAAGCAATTGGAATATCTCCGCAAAATTTTTTAAGTTCATTCAACCACTTTTCGAGGTGATCAAAACTTTCTAATTCTTCGGGAGCATGGGAAAACACAATTATTGCCCCACTGCTTCCCTTATAAAACTTCTTGCGCATT
Source organism: Promethearchaeota archaeon (assembly GCA_030599585.1). Classification (GTDB taxonomy): domain Archaea; phylum Asgardarchaeota; class Lokiarchaeia; order Sigyniarchaeales; family SOKP01; genus SOKP01. Next base: position 54,686 of record JAUVNS010000003.1, read on the forward strand.
AATTCAAACGTTTCCTGTCCCGCAATATCCCAAATGAACAATCGAACTTTCTTACCTTCTAGATATTCTTCATATTTCGAAAATTGAGCGCCTAAAGTGGCAATATAATCCTTTTGAAAAGCTCCCGTGGTGTATTTCCTAATTAAAGTAGTCTTTCCAACCGAGGGATCTCCAACTACTATTATTTTAAATTTAAAATCTTCTTCGTAGCCTGACATTATATTTTAGAAAAATTAAGTTTTTTTTTAAATTTTTAATATCTACAATGAATAATGAACTCGATTATTTTTATCTCTTTATAAAGTTCCAAATCTCAACATTTAAAGAATTAAAGATTTATTGTTACTATTAAGGAAATTTTGAAACTAATTAAAGAGAATAAATTTGATGTAAATATGACCGAAGATCAAGAAAATCAAAACGAAGGTGAAAATAATACGGAGAAAGAAGAATTAAGCGAAGATCGAGACGATTTAGACACATATATCTCAGAAATGAAGCACCTTGAGACAGATTTTTCTGATTTGGAAGACTTAGATTTCGAAGAATTAAAAGAAATGCAAGAAGCGATTGCAAAAGTAAAAGAATTAGAAAAATTTGAGGTTGACGGGAATTTCGAGGAAATTGTACCAAATATTCAATCATCTGAGCAAGAAGATTATATAGCGCAAAAAGAAGCGATGATAAGTGATTTTTCAGATATTGAAGGTATTGATTTTGAGGAACTACAAGAAATGCAAAAAGCAATTGAATCTGTAAAACAAGAAGAAATTCAAGAAACTGGAGCAAATTTAAACCAAATGGGTGGAACCGATTTAATATCTTCAGATTTGGAAGAACGGATAAAGCAAGAACTCTTAGAAAGAAAGCAAGAAACCAAGAAAAAAGTTATCACTCCAGAACTTTTCATTGAGCGCACTAAGGATAAGCTAGATAAAATTTGGTATCATGCGCTTTGTTATTTAGTTTATGAGGCAGAAGACCACATTGCGAGTAAGACACTTCTCTATGAAATGTTGAAGGAAGTAACGAGCAAAAGTCCGATAGATCCCATTCCAGAAAACCAGTTTTATTTTGGATTAGGATACATTTTAAGATTATCGCTAAATGAGAAACAAGTTGTTAAATACATCAAAGGGGGCAAATTTAAGGTTAATGTAGCCGAAAAAGGGATAAAAGATATTCTAGACGAATTAGGGGAACCAATAAGCAGACGACCCATTCTCACGGATGAAGAAAAGAAGAAAATGTATGAAGAATTTCTCAATGACGATTTTTTCGATCAAATTTGAAGGAATGAAATAAATCGTAATGTTTATCTAAAAACTGCTTCTGATACTTAAAATTATAAATAGATCAAAATATTAATTACATACTTCTTACCATTTAATAAAAAAAAATAGAAAAATTAGTGGTTAATATGGATATAGTAGATATTTTACAAGGAAGTCTTAGCCTAATTTTTGTTCTAATTTCCTTTGTTATCGGATTTACAATCATTTCCAAATATGGTAAAATTAAGAATAGATTATACATTCTTGTGGGGCTTACTTGGCTCACATTGTCCACTCTTTGGCTACCAGAAGCAAGTTCATTCCTAATGAGCTTATTCATTCAACAAACTCTCGCTATAGAATGGTATTTTATTCTTGGAAATGTTTTCGTTCCGATCGCTTTAATTTGTTGGGTAACTGCTTATACAGATATGGTCAATAAAAAAAAACAAAAGATACCTATAGCGCTCATTTTAGTCTTTAGTGTTGTCTTTGAAGTGCTGTTTTTTTACCATTTCTTTTTGGATATAAACTTAATTGGAGTAATTAGCCCGTTAAGTCCCTTTAGTGCCGATTTGGGCTATTTCTTAGCAATATTATTGTTAATTTCATTTCTCATCTTATTTATGACCGGTTTTAAGTTTGCTAGAAAATCAATAAGGTCTGAAAATAAAGAAGTTCGATTAAAAGGGAAACTCCTCCAGGTAGCGTTTATTACTTTTACTATCGCTGCTTTATTAGAGAAAACAATTAGATCAATTCTTTTAGGTATCGTCTTTACAGACCCGACCAATCCGGTATTATCCATTGCGTTAGTGGTTGATCGATTACTCTTGATTATTAGCGCATTTGCGTTTTACGGTGGTTTTCTCTTACCCGGTTGGATGAAAAAAATCTTTACCAAATAATTTTTTTTTCTTTTTATTATTAATTGATTAAACCCTTTATACATAAAATAAGAATTTCTTCACTTAGTAAACTGTGAATGTTAATATGATTAAAAATATTTAATTAATTAGTAGATATCAAACATATAGCCATATTTTATTATTCAAAGCCATGAAAGATAAACCTTCTCTACTGATTATGGGAAATTCAAATGTAGGAAAAAGTTCAATAACAAGACTATTACTCCCAAATCCAAAAAAGTTTAAAGGGAGGGCAGGTAAACAACCCGGGAGCACACTACTAATAAAATCTATAGGGTTTCCTCAGATGCCATATAAAATCGTGGATTTACCCGGATTTGGGTATATGAAGGACTCTAGCCGCCGAAGAGAGGAACACATAAAGAAACAAATAGTCATACATATTGAAAAACACCATCATGAATACTTTTTTGGTTTAATAGTACTGAATTCATTAAGAATTGAAGATGAGTTAAAAAAATATTTTAAGGAAAATGAGACTGCTATCCCTCTAACTTTTGAATTGATTAAATTTCTAATTGAATTTGAAATACCACTTTTGGTCATTTTAAATAAAATAGATAAGATTTCAGTTTTCGATAAGAAAAGAATATTTTCACTTTTGATCAATTCTGCTAAGGCTTATGACTTAAACTTAGTTCAACTAACTGATGAAGTAGGTAATAATAATAATGAAATACCTTATTTAGAATTCTCGGCATTGAAAAAAACAAATTTAGATAAATTAAAAAGAGTTATAAAAGCATCCCTACAAAAGAAAGGTTAAAAACTTTTTTTTGAACCTAAGGATTTTTTATTACAGGATCTTTATTCTTATCCCAATTTATAGCAAACAAGAAATCTCTACTTGCCTTATTTCTATAGATCAATGGAAAGTTTCCTATTTCTTCGAATTTGAGAGCTAAATCTTCTAAATATTCGTAAGTAGGAAAGAAATACTGTATAGATTCTTCGCTATTTAATCGCTTATTTATATTTAGCGCTCGTGCTTGAAGTGTAAAACCCTTTATTTCAAAAAAATTGGGATTAGCCTTATCAATTAATTTAATATAGTCCTTTATGTAATTTTCAGATATATTTAAGTTTTTTACAGCTGTTAATCTTACTAAGGTTCTACAAGATAAACTTTCGACTATATCTAAGGTGTCCGATATTTTACTCCACCCATTTTTAATCATAGGACGACAAACTTTTTTATAAATATCTTCATTTGGTGCTGGTAGCGTGACATAGAGTTGGGATGGCAACGAGTTTAAACTTTCAATTCTTTCTGGTAACGTACCGTTAGTTACAATAAAGGTAGTCATATTTCGATTACGAAACTCACTTACCAATCCATCTAATTTTGGATATAAGAATGGTTCGCCATCAAGAGATATAGCTGCGTGATTAGGGTTCATAGCTTCACTATGAGCTTGCATGATTTCATCAGGTGTAGTTAAGGATACGTTGATCAACCTCACGACTTCTTCTCTAGAATCTATACAACAAGATATCTCTTCATCCAGCTTATAATTTTTTAACGAATCATCTGAGGGATGAATAAATTCTTGATTTTTTAAAAGATTTACAGCTCTTTCAATTTTGTTCTTACTAACGTGAAGACTCTTGGACAGAGAATTTATACTATGATCTTCGCTATTTTTTAACATGTAATAAAGCATATCTGCCATAATCTCATAATTTTCAAGATATCGTCTTAAAGGTAAGTGATTTTTAATAATATCTTGATGGTGGCGTATCATTTCATCAACGAGTTCCTTGGGTTCATCTGGTATGACAATAAAATCTCTACCTAGATTTCCTAATTCGTTATCTCTCCAGCAAAAAACACATTGCTGATTACAAAAAGGCAAAGCAGGAGTATTTTGTAAGCATCGATGACTTTCAATACCAAAAACGCCCTTATAACAATTTCTATTATTTCTACCAGTCATCAGTTTTTGTTCTAACCAATGACAAGGTTTAATTGCAGTATGTTTATTTTTTCCAATAATCCGATACGTTGATTTTGAATATGCTTCTACAAACGCATTTGTAATCTTATTGTCAATAATATATGGATTCGTCATTCTCCAATACCATGTTTTTATTCAAAGTCTAATAGATTATAATTATAGGTTAATTTAGATATTAAAAATTATTATTTAGAAATATAAGTAGTGATTAGGATTTCATAAGAATTTTTAACGGAGAAAAAAATGCTAAATAAAATTAAAGGTCAGATGTTAAATTTGGGTTTGAAATTCATTTCTGTAAATGAGAAAGTAGTTCGGATGATATTGGAAACAGGATCTTCGAACATTAACGAAATCGTGATAATGCCCGCTGTTAAGATCGTTATGAAAAAGTTAGCTAAGCGACTTCAAAATAAAATCGTTCATGGTAGAGTTTATAACGGTACTCTAAACGGAATTAAAGTAAGTATTATCCGATCTCAAGTAGGATGTCCCAACATGGCACTTACCTTAGAGTGTTTGAAAAGATCAAAAGCAAAAATAGTTGTAAGAGTAGATTTTTGTGGTGGTATTTATGGAGAGAATACTGCGATAAATATTGGTGATATTGTGATACCAAAATCAGCTTATTGTGGAGATGGAACGAGTTCTGAGTACTTAAGAGCTAATCCGACTCTTTTGAACCGATTAGAATCAATAACCAACCCACTTTCATCAACCCAAAATCTTATCGCTAGTCCACAAACAATTTTTATATCTAAACCTAACGAAATTTTAAAACAACTTCTTATTAAGGAAGCTCGTTCTCTTTTAACAGGTAAAGTTATAGAATCGCACCTTTGGACTACAGATGCGTTATTTTGTGAAACGTATGAATTTGTACGTGCCCTAAATTCAATCGATATCAAAGCAATAGACATGGAATCCTCGATTCTATTTTTATTGGGGCAACTTTACAATATAAAGGTTGCGTCAATCCTATCTGTTTCGGATTTACCTGGAGATGAGAAATACGATCTGCTTAAATCAAATGATCTTCATCCAGATATGGAATCTGGAATAGATAACGCTATTAAAATTCTAATAAAAGCTCTCCCAAAAATACAACATTCAATATGAAAACAGGGTTACTATAAACCGTTTAGTAATTTAGAGAAATCAGGTTCGTCAAAAAACTCGTTAAACTTTGTTAAAAGCTCAATATTTATCACGTGTATTTTTTGATTTTTTTGTGTTTTAACTGATTTCACTAAATCTAATTCTTTTAATTTTTTTAAGTGGTATTGAACGGTTCCAGAATAGACATCAAGTCCTTCTCCTATCTTAGAAATAGAAATACCCTCTTCCCTAAAAAATGCCTCTATTAGTTTTGGAATTAGAGGATTTGTAAAAACTACTTTAAATTTATCATAATCTTCTGGTACATCAGCTAAGAAATAATGTAAAGATTTTCCTATTCTTTTCGACCTTATGAGTTTGAAACGCTCTAAAGTCATAATATGTTTTAAAAAAGGAGTTCTCGTTATTCCTAATTCTTCTTCGACTTTGTCATCTCTAGCATGAATTCCTGGATTTTTTTTTATGAACTCCAATATTTTAGCTAGTTTATCGTTGTTTAGAATTTCTAACTTTGTTCTTCTTTCATTTGTGACAATCCAACTTTTATCTTCCAAACTTCGTATTGCTAAAAATATTTCTTCCTTACTATAACCTTTCTTGTACGCTAGTTTCGCAATACTTTTTGCGTATAATTTCTCAATAATAGGAAATTTCTGCAACTCCTCTTCAGAAGATACGTCAATTTCAAAATCGGCATCATACCTTTTTAATTTTAAAATATCTTTTGCGATATTCAAAACATCAACTTCAATTTCAGTAAGCTCTTCGATTAATGGTTCAGTTTCTATTTGTGATTCCTTTTTTTTCTCTACTTTAGCATCTTGCAGAGGAGTAAAATCTACGCGTCTAAATGAACTTCCTTCTAATTCTCTTTTCCTGTGTTTTCCTTTTAGTTCTTTTCTTTTCTCTAACGACATTACTCAATGAGTTTATGTTTAAATTTTAGGCATTTTTTTCTAAAAACTGTACAAATTTGAACTGTTGGGCACTATCCATATATTTTAGTTCTTCTACTAACTTATTATAATATTTTGGCTTAAGATTTGGAAGCTTACGAATTCGTTCTATTAATTTATGAGGAATTTCTTCATATAATCCTTTTAACGCTTCAAGATACTTTAATTGTTCTTCCTCGGCAATGAAGGCTAATTCTTTTATAATATTTTTGCGTTCCTTTTTTGGGATATCAAGGTCTAATATTTGCTTTCTCAAATCTTTAGAGATTATATTAAATATTTTGGAGAAATATTCTTTAACAATTTTCTTATCCTTCTCATTTTTAACTGGTAATAGAGATTCGTGAAGTCGTAATACAGAAAGGTCCTCTTTTTTCTCTTTTGTTTTTTCAATATCCGGTGTTTCAGTCTCAACTTCTTCTTTCTTTATTTCAGTAGTAGATTTGATTTCCTCGGGGATAACTTTTAATTGTACCTTCTCAGGCTCCACTTTTACAGTTTCCTCTTGGGGAATGATCTCTTCTTCAATTTGTTGAAGCTTCTCTTCTTTTTCTAAAGAATCTTTTTCTTTGCTATATTGTATTTTTTGAAAGGGCTCGATTTTTGGTTGAATTACTCTCATTTCTCTCTTGATAACGGAATCTATAGGTTTCCCTATGAATAATAGAAGTAATATCAGCGATTTTATTAAAATAAATATACCAATGCTAAGAAAAGCAGTGGATATTGCCCCCATTATAAATATTCCGATCACATAAGCTCCTGAAAACTCCTTCTTATTATGAGTTTTTGCCTTTAAAGCTAAATCGATTATTAAAATGATGATAGGTATAATAATAAAAGAAAGATTTAATAAAATCATAAAGAGATTGTTGAAAAGATATGATAAAAAACCACCAGTAATCAGATTATTTAAAAGTAATAAAATAAGAACAAATCCCGCTTTCGCTGAAAAATAATTTATCGAGTTTTTTAGTTTGAGACCATAGCTGTAAAATTTATGATCTCCTCCTTTATGATATGCAATCGAATGAGTTAGAATCAAAACTCCTTTAATTAATAAAATGACACCGGATCCGTAAAAAATGCACCCTAATATTCCATAACAGATTGCATCTAGGGCAATTTCATCGTAGTTTTTTGACTGAACTCTTGGTGATATGTAACTTAGGTCGTAAATTAATACTAATACGCTACCTAAAACGAGTAGGTAAGAATTAATTACATTAACAATACCCCCAGAAATGGGAAAATAAAAAAAACTCAAAACTAATATCGCAAACGCATAAAGGATTATAGGGATGTAATCAATTTTGTTCAAGAATTCTATTGCTTTTTCTAAATTAGTTTTATCCTTATTGCTCATCCCATATTTAGGATGTTGCCGAATTTCGTTTGTTTGTCGCCTCGTTGGATGTTGCTTAAAGTTCACTCCCGATAAAGAAAAAGGTGTTCCACACATTTCGCAATAAACTTGAGTTCTACCATCGATCAGTTTAGATAATTCTTTTGGAAACACATAAGAACAAGTACGACAAATATACAGTTTTTCCGACATTAAAGCCTCACACTTATATATTAATTATTTTATTTAATTTTTTTAATTTTGGTTTACACGTTTTTTATGATAGATTTTTGGAGGAAAAAATATTCTACGAGAATTGATTTGCTTAAAATGATTTTAAATTTTAACCTAATACCACTAAATCCGATCATTTACTTACAACTACAAAAATATGCGTAAATTCTTTTTAAATATGAATAGTTAAATAAAAGAATGAGAGGCGAGAATATAAAAAAAATGGAGTCCAATTTTTCCCAAAGAATTAAAATTTAATAATTTCACCAAATTTGCGTATTCGGACTTAAGCCTAAGTAATGAGTTTACTCCAATTTAAGGTCGTTATAGTATCATTCAGGTCGTGATGATCTTCAGTCGTATGAAATTCCAGGTTAGTAAATAACTGGTAAGCTTGCTTGCGAGATGCCTTATATTGGGCAATTTCATCATTTTTTCCATGAAAAATGATAGTCCGGATGTTTAACGGTGAGATATTATCTATTTGAAGCATGGGAGAAGCTAAAAAGGGAGCCAATAATATTAAACGCTCAATGTTTTGAGAATTTCGAAGGGCATAAAGCGTAGCCATCAATCCTCCGAAACTTGAACCGATAATTGTCCATGATTTCCTTTGCTTAAGAATTAAATCCAATTGTCCCATTCTCTTTTTAAGGAGATTTTCAAGTGTTACACCACTTTTAAATTTTATAAAATCAGGTGTGAGAATATCTGGGAATAAATTCTTTAGGTAGTTTCCTTTAAATCCCATACCTGAGCTTTCAAGACCGTGGATAAAAATAATATTTTTCATTGTAAATATTTCTGAGTTATCCATTATTATTCAATATCAAAATCATCTGGACTTACAGGATTGAGTTCTTTATTCAATTCTTTCATCAATTTTTTCTGACCAAAATAAAAGAATAGAAAAAAGATACAAAAATACGCGGTAATCAGGATTAGTGTAAAGAAATAGTATTCTCTTGTGAACGAGACAAAATGGAGAGCGATACCAATAATGAAACCCGTGAACAACCGAGATTCCGTTGTACTTGTCCTAAATAACAATTTTTGAGTTCCCCAATCAATTAAACCTGGTATAGGGAATATAATTATAATTATAAACGCTAATTCGGAGCTAAATTGAGGGTTCACGATCAGTTGAAAGAGATGAGTAAAAAAGACTGATATTATCATTCCAATGATCATTCCGGAGCATCTCGAGCAAAAATAGATTTTAGTTCGTCCAAATTGAAAATAAAAGGTGTGATCGCTAGCAGAAACTGGATGATGGGTTAACAGCATGTAATAAAGGTGTTGTTCTTTCGAAGCGAAAATCTTGTCAAAGATGATTAATAGAATTGGGACCGATATAATAACTGAAGTAAGGGTTTGAAAGAAAAATTTAAGTCCAAAGTTAGAAAACAACTCTGGTAATGGTAGGACACTGGGATGAAATAACATAGTAGCCGTTACTACTAACATAGTAGCTATTAAAGAATTGATAACCAAAATTACAATAGAATAGAAGATTTTTTTAATGTTTTGATATTTCAATGGTTTATATTTGTAGATTCCAGCAAGAGAACCATATATCGCTACGATAAAACACCAATCAATGTATATTGTATGATAGAATGCGATCTGATAGACGAGTTCCCCTAAGAATCCTGCAAAAAACGCTGGAAGTGGGCCTGATAATACTGAAAAGAAAGCAAGGATCAGTAAAGATACGCTAAAAACAATCGAAAAACTGACAGTTCCTATATAAGGCGAAGAAACAGAACCAAATGATTCTGAAGTGTATAAGTAACTCATAAAAATAAAGAAGACCGTTATAATTTTCACAAATATCGTTCTTATGAAACTATTTGGTTTGTTTTCGTTAGAATCAATGCTCATCGCATTAAAAAATTAATGAAAATAGATAAAATTATCTTTCATAATTTTAAAAAAAAATAACATCAAGCTCTTCAATTAAGCTTTTCTTTGTCATTTCAAAACCCTTACGCAACACTGATACAATTATATTTTTCCCCGTTGGGATATTAAGGATGCTATCATCTTCCTCTACTATTATAATTCCATCGTCGTTATAATCTAATTGGCGCTTAAGAGCCTCGTATGCTTTTTCTTTAGTTTTAAACGCTGCTCTGGATAATTCATCATAACTCTTAACGTCGTCTTTAATGCTCAAAAATAAAACGCACTCCTCAACTTGAGATATAAAGGATTTTCTCGTGATTTCTCGTAACTTATCGTAATGCTTATGATTTCTTTTACACTGTTTATCAGTTTGGTCATTTTCTAAATAACTCGGAAAATTTTTTTCAATAACCTCATCAAATTTTTCTTGAGTAATCTCACCATTCTGTACTAGAGATTTTGCTGAATCCAATGCGATTGTTATTTGTTTTAATGTCCCCACGCGAGCGTTATTATCACTCCAAATCTTATAAAATGCTTTTACTATAGGTTTAACCACAAAATTGAACGCTCCGGCATCTAACTCTGTCTCAATTAGGTCTCGTCCGTAACCTAAACTTAAATCCGTTGTTGAAATCATCTTTTCTTCAACGATCTTATAATTTCTTTCCAAGTAATCCATAATATGTCACTTTTCAGTTTTTTTTTTCTACCAAATATAGTGTTCTATGTTCTTTTTATATTGTTAAAATAATGATTTGATCTTTACTAATCGTAGGTTTCGTTAATACCTTTTAAGAAATCTTTTTTACTCTCTTCGAAACCTTTTCTTAAAGATTTAACAATTATCTTTTTACCTGCAGGTAATGATAATATGGATGGGTCGTCTTCTATGATGCTGATACCTCTCTCTGTGAATTCTAACTGTTTCTTTAAGTTCTTAGTGGCTATTTCTTTTGACTTAAATGCACTTCTGGCGAGATCTTTGTAATCATTAACATGCTCTTCTACACCAAGGAAAGTTTTAACTTCTCTAAGATAATTGATAAAAGTTTCTCTCGAGTTTTCTTTTAACTTATCATAATTTTTATGGTTCTTACTACATTGATATGTTACCTGATCGCCTTTAAGGAATCTCGGAAAAAATTCGTCTACAATGCGATTAAAAGATTCTTTTGAATTTCCATTTAGTAATAATTGTTTTCCAGCATCCAAAGTGATATCAATCTGCTTTAAAGTTCCTTTCCTTGCGTCATGTTGAGCCCAATAATCATAGAATGCCTTAACAATGGGTCGAACTATAAAATTCAACATACCTGTATCTAATTCCGTATCAATTAATTTTCGTCCTAATTTAAGACTTTGTTCCATTTGCTGAATCATTCTTTCTTTTACGATTTTACAATTCCTTTCCACATAATCCAAATAAAATCCCCAGCAAATTTATTTAATAGTCTTTAAAAATTAATATTCTTCTTGAACTAATAAACTAAAATATTTAAAAATTTTTTAACTTTGTCAATTTTATTTTAGTCTTGCGTCGGGAACGAAAAAAGTAAGTATATAATATGAAAAAATGTTTTATAATTATATTAGGTTTAAATACAATTTTAACTTCATTAAATCAATCCAATGCGTTACATCTTTAAAATTCTAATATTGGGCTTAAACGGAGACTCTATCGCCCTTTATACTATAAGAACCTTCGGAGAAGAGGGCGAAAACAAAGGACCATATTTAGAGCTATATAAAGAAGTAAAAGCGTTAGAGGATACTTGTGATCTGGAAGTCAACGCTATAATTGATGTTGAGAAAACTGATCTTGATGAATTGATAAATACTGTTGATGGTATTATCTACTTCATAAATCCTTTGAGAAATGAAGAGAAAGAAATATTTGATTCCATTTTACACGACATTAGAAAAGTTTCTCGAAACATACCAATAATCATAATGTACTATGATCAGGATGGCATTTTTCCTCTATCAGTAAATAATTTGCTAGAAAACGCTTGGCTTAAGTACTTTGATGTTGAGGCTTTTGTTAATGTTCGTCCGAGAGAGTTTCACCATGTTTTGCATTGTTTATGCATCGCAATGATCTCTGGAGATTCGCCATTAAACATAGAGAACGCGTGGATGAGGTTTCCTATTTACATTCAACTTGCCAACATTTATTTTAAAAAAGCTGAAAAAGAATCTAAACCAGATTATTATTTCTTTTCCGCTCAAGCTGTTAAGAAAGCTGCGATGATTGCTGATATTTTTAACAAAGAAGAATATTATATAATTTGCGAACAAGCAGCCTTTCTATTCTCAAAAGTAAATTTATATTTAGAAGCCGCTAAAATACTTCAAAATGTAGATAAAAAAAAAGCGGAGAATTTCAAGAAATTATATGCTGAATCGATGATCTTGGAAGGTAATAAATTGTTTAACAAGCGTAAATTTGACGATTCAGCACGACAATACGAAGCAGCAGCTCAATGGGCTGCTTTGGAACATGAGAATGAAGAGCTTAAAAACGAAGGATTTAGATTAGCGATAACATCTTGGATTTCAGCTTGTAAAATGGAAAATGCTTATAAAATTATTAAAAATTTACCACACGATTTAACACTTGAAGTTTTGCAAGGTTTTCTTCCCAAAATAATCGAGATGGTTGATTTCTTAATAAAAGAACAGAAATTAATAATAGCACGAGACCAATTGCGTATAACCGTAGATAACTATCAAAAGAGAAACTTAACTGAAGAGCTCCAAGAATTAGTAACAAAGTTAGTCGAAGTTTTAAAATTGCTTCTAGCAAAAAATATTGAAGAGAAAGATAGATTTAACGCCTACGAATATTACTATGAAATTAAAAGTGTTTGTGAAACCTATGATTTAGATTTACCGGATCAAGATCAACAACTTAATATTTTGATTAATTTATTCATTGACAATCTTGAAGTTGGAGAATATACAGTACTACTGAACGAAGTTAATTCATTGAAATTAAAAAAGGAATTGACTGCGCGGATTTCCAAGGTAGAGGATGAAAACAAGGAATTATTGAAACAACAGAAAGAGGAAAATCTACGGAAAAATAGAGGGCTTCTCAATAGCTATATTGAACGGGAGTTACAAATTATTGCCGAAAGTAACGTGAAAACCATTAAGGAAGCTAATGGGTTAATTGAAAAAGGAGAGTATCTCAAAGCAGCTAATTTGGTTAAGTCTCAAGCAGACTTCTGGAGCACTATTGGTAGAGAAGAAATTCAAGATCAAATACTAAAAAAAGTTCTCGACATTCTATTAATTGGTAAATTTTTTGACAGATTTACGAATGTCTACTATGAACTAACAAATAAATCGAAAAAGAATTATTTGAGAAATAAACTAAATCTCGTTAAAAAGAAATTAATAGAAGTTGGGAAAGAAAGAGATTTTGAAATAGTTTTTACTACTTGTATATTCATTTTATCAATATATAGAGAACAATTATTATTCGAGCAATCTAAAGAAATATCCGAGCTTACTGTTGATTATGTTAAATCTGAAGCTCTTAGAGTTGTAAAAGAAAATGAAGATAAAAAAGCAATTGATTTAGCTAAAAATCTGATTGCAAAAGCTAACGATTTATCACATGCATATTTAGATAAGCGTGAAATAAATTTTGATGAGATATATGCAATAATCGTTAAAATTTACATAGAATTAGATAAATTTTCTGATGCTGATGCAGTTATAGATCAAATTTTAGATAAATCACTTAAGGCAAATTTAAATAAAGATCTATTTAAAAAACAAACAGATATAAGTGCTAAGGAAGCAAGTAAGGCTAAAAAAGACCATGATAAAAATGTATTAAAAGAAAGAGAGTCGATCATCAAGAAAAGAGCACGGGACGCGCAACAAGAGAGACAAAACGATTCTAAAAGGAGAAATGGTCTTAGAAGGCAGCTCTATGATAAAGGACTTAGCCTTTTAAAAAACCAAGATTTTGAAGACGCTTTGAAAGAGTATAATGCCCAAATCAAATTTTTATTAGGCAGAAAGAGTCTTAATTTAGTTGGAATTTCTTTAGCTATTAGTTTGTTAATTCTTTACAAATTAAAAAGGATTGAAGAATTTGAAAAATCCTTAAGCAAAATAAAAAACAGTCTGGGTAGTTTAGAAAAATCCTTTTCAGAAACATATTCAATTACCTTACTTGACCATATCATTGAAATCGAAAAATTGAGTGATGTTATTGAATTTAAAGAAGCGCTTCAGTATGTTGAATATTTAGCACTATTTGATGAGGAATTGGACCTACTTAATGAATTATTGGATAAATCAAAAAAACCAATTGATAGTGAAGATATTGAACATTTGATTGTTGAAAGGGGGAAAAAATTAAAAAGAATTCAAGAATTAGAAAAGCAGATTCTCAAAGATAAAAGAGACATTGCTAAAAGAAAGTTAATGAAAAACCAATATTGGAAGATATCTTATGAAGATTTGTGTAATGAAAAATTTACTGTAGCTGGTAATGAATATGACGACACAATTTCAAAATTATTAGATAAACGATTTTTCAATCAGGCTGCCATAAGTCTCATTATTTCGACTATTATTATGGTAAAAAACAAAAATGTTTCCTTAGCTAAATCTTATTTAAACGAACTATTAACAAAATATTCAAAATATAAAAAAGATTTTGTAGATTTACCTGAGATTCAAATCTTAAGCGAACTTCTTTATGCGTTAGAAAACAAAGATGACAAACAATTCGATTTATGCCTAAAAATTTTAACAAATAAACTAGTGCTCTTTGAATGTGAAATAGATTTATTAAAAAGTCTCGTCCCTAAGGAACAAGAACATGATGTAGAAGATGTTAGATTGTCAAGAGAAGAACTAGCAAAGGAAAAAGAGCTCAACATACAATTGGATCAAAATTTTGGAATATTACAAAAAAAAATGCCTGATATTCGTGGTGAACAACAAGAACATCTAAAAAAAAGAACCTTCATGAAAAACCGAATCTATACTGATGTAATAGCGCTTCTTGAGAAAAACTCCTTAAAAGATGCTGGAATTGAATATCTTAAATTAGCATACACATTATCAAAAAGGAAAAATTTTGAAAGTAGCTCCTTGATGGTTTTATTACATGGCTTAGCACTACTCATAGCGAAGGTACCTTTAAAAGAGATTAGGATTAATGTTAATACTTATCTTACTTCCTTAGGCCTTAATAAAAAGCTTTTGGAAGACACTTACCCTATTCGTTGTATTGAATTTCTACTTAATGTAATAACCCATAATGTAGAAAAATATAAGCCAACTATTAAGGAATTATTAGATATTTTACCGCTTTTTGAAGAAGAAAAATATTTAATTGATAATTTGTTGAAAGAGGAAGGAAATTAAATCTTTATACAATATTAGCGTATTTCATTAAATCTTTAACTCGCATCCGTAAAGTAACTTCCGTAACTCTCGCTAAGCGACTTATTTCTTTCTGAGTTCGGTTTTCGCTACAAATTTTAGAACCAATATAAATCGCAGCAGCAGCAATTCCTTTAGGATCTTTACCCGCAGAGTTAAATCCGCTTTTATCTGCGCTCTCTATTATTTTAACGGCAGTATTACGACATTGCATTGACAATTTCAACTCGTCGTTAAACTTGTCTACGTAGCGAGATGGTCCGAAATGCTGTACTTTTAAATTTAAATGAGGTAACACTTCCATTAGAATTAAGCGATAACTTTTTATGACTTTTTTTTTCGGGATTTGTGCGACTTTTGTAATTTCCTCTACAGTTCTAGGAATTCCATGGACGCGTAAAGCACAAAATATTGATGCCGAGAGTAGCGTGTCAATACTTCTTCCCATAGTGAGTTTCTTTTTTACTGTCTGAGTATAAATTCTAAGCGCGTCTTCAGCTACAGTATCTGGGATGCTGAGTCTTTTTTGCAAGCGTTGTAAATTAGGTAAAGCAATCCAAAGGTTCCTTTCATAACTTGTTGTTAAGGATCTATGGATTTTTGCAAGTCTATTGAATTTTGATTTATACTTAGGACTTAATAAAGTTCCACGAGCATCTCTACTACCTCGAATTATCGTTCTTGGACCGATTGGGCTGTAAACCCTCTCATTACTTTTTCTTTTTTGGATTTCTTCTTGCGTGAACGCTCTGCGAGGAGAATCATCAAGGATTCTACCATATACTGAACCACAATTCATACATACATAGAATCCATCTTCCTCACTGATTTTAGGTGAGTCGCAACAGGACTCTTCTTCCTTTTCATCAAAAAATCCATTGTTCTCGAAGCTTGACGGCATATCAACTAGCTAATTTAAATGCAATTATTGGGATTATTCAGTTTCAGTATACTATTTAAAAGAAACCACATATTTAAATCTTAATTTAATTAATTTAATAGCTTTAGTGAAGATTTAAATCTTAGTCTATTTAACTATTATCTTAGAAGATTAGTAACATTAATTATTTTATCAAACACTCTCTTAATAATAACTACTAACTAGGACAAATATTAATAAAATGTCAGTTGATATCTCTAAAATTATTAAAGTATTTTCGAAATTTTTAGATCCAAAATTAGCGAAAGAGGGAAAGTTGAAGACTATTGATGAAATCAAGAAGCTTCCATTGAACTCATTCAAATTTATGTCTAAAGAAGATGTAAAACAACTAAAAGAAGTACTAAATTTATCTACTATTGAGGATACTTCCAAATTAGATCGAGAGAACCCTTTTGTTAAGTTAAAGAAAATTAAATCTACCAAAGATTCTAGTAAAGATGCTAAACTACAAAAAGAAATCGAGGGGAAAGCTGCAGCAATACGAATAGAAAATCCCGATCTTGTAAAAGCATTGAACAAAGCAATCATAATTAGCTCGATAATAACAAATTTAACCGATGCGGATGAAATCGTTACTGAGAAATCTGCTCAAAAAATTATTGTTATTGGATTAGATAACGCTGGCAAAACTGCAATTTTGAACAAGTTTGGAGGGCGGTTAGGCATTAGCGATTTGGCAAACTTGAAACCAACTAAAGGTGTCGATCGCCGTCATATCAAGGCAGAAAATTCTGACTTAGATTTGTTTATCTGGGATTTCGGTGGTCAGGCACAATATAGATCTAAATATTTAAAAAATCCAGAACAATACTTTTTGCAAGTTGATTTATTAATTTATGTCATTGATATACAAGATTCTGAGAGGTTTCCAGAATCTTTTGAATACTTCGAGCAAATTCTAAAGACACTCACAATTTTAGAAGAAGACCCCTTTGTATTAATATATATACATAAATTCGACCCAGATTTAAAGCATGACACTGAAACACTTCTTAACATCGAACTTCTGAAAGATAATTTAAACCAGTCATTAACTTCTTTTGGATACGATTACGAAGCTTATCTAACTTCAATCTACTCTTTAATTACTAACGAACCCGAGTTTTCTAAATATCTTAAAGAAGTTATGAAATCAACCGACTCTTTAACTAACCCCACTCTAAGGAAAGTAGAAGGATTAGGAAAAACTTTAGAAGAAACTATGAATGCTGTTATTCGACTCTCTGAAAGTCTTTCAAGGCAATTATCTGATATAGATAGTAGATTGAGGGCCATCGAAAGTGGTGCATTTCAAATGGCTCAGAATGGCATCCCCATAGGACTATCACCACCTAATCAAGCTTCAGTTCCCGGTAGGCCTGGGGATTCAAGGTTAAAAGTTCTTGACGAATTAAAGTTGTTGTTCGATAAAAAGAAAAAGTTAAACCTATAGCTTTTTTTAAACAAACTTGTAAATAATGCTTGGTATATATTTTTTATTTAAAATCTAAGCCTATTTTGATTTACTGTAAAGTTCCACAATCAATTTGCGGATGGCTAAGTAAGTGATTATACTTAACAGTCCAATAACTAATATCAAATAAAATACATTTTCAAAAAGTAGGGGATTAATTACTTGGATGTAAATATTTCCTATATTAAATTGCTCAAAAAAAATCAGTAGACTATGTAAAAGAGGAACTAAAACGAATCTCGCTACTAAAAAACCGAAAATACCTATGAAAACTCCACAAATTACATCACTTGGGTAATGAACTCCTAATTGAATTCTAGAAAAAGATACAAATATAACAATAAGTACAATGATAATTACCATCATCGGTGTGTTTAACAACGAAGCAAATAGAAGTCCTTGAGACGCCACATTATATGAATGCCATGATGGAAAACTTCTAGAGGTTGGTTCTCTTTCGAGTACTTTAATATTTTTTAATGCTTCAAAAGGTCTCTCTCTACCTATAAGTTTTTTTATAGGGGCAATTATCAATACGCCGATTAAAAAAACAGCTGAAATGCTTGAAAACAAAAAGGAATCGTAAAATATGAATAAATAAAAAACCATTAACAACATCCATAAAGTCTCTCTTCCCAGAAACGAAATAATCTTTAATAGACGAGTAAATAACATTCCACCAAATCCAATATATTTTAAAATAACCCTTTTATCCCAGGCATCAATGTTCTTTAATATTAAATCTGGTTTCATGTTTCATATCCCTTCAATATGTTATACCTAAAAATTTATAAGCATCTTTGACTTCAGAAATGTTTTCTTGGAAATTTTCAACCGAATGAGAATCTGATCCAACGAAAAATCTAGCTCTTTCTTTTCTTAACTTCTTAGCAATTTCCCTAGAAGGAAAAGGGCGATCAATGGGAAAACGTAAACCTGATAAGTTATATTCAATCTTAATTTTGTTTTTAATACATAAACGCCCCAAGTTAAGAACTCGTTCATCTGAAATATCGCAATCCTCTAACGGTTTAATATCATGTTCGTTTATGTATCGATAAATTGTATCGATGTGACATATATTCTTGAAAATTTTTGATTCGATCATCATCCTGCTGATCTCAAAGTAATCGTCTATGACTTTTCTCATTTGAACTTTCTCTAACAATTGAAGCAATTTAGTTCGTGAAGTAATAGGATATTGGTATACCCATTCATGCAGAGTACCACTAATAAAATCGAGTTCTCTTCCATAGTCATCCATAAATTCTAATAATTCGATTTCCCTGTCCCGATAATACTCTAACTCGAGACCGCTGAGGATAAACTTATATGTTCCCTTCAAATCGTCAAATTCTTCAAGGTAATCGTCTATCTTGTCATTATAGAAGGGATTTGATTTGTCTCTTTCGATAGAATAAAGTTCGTAATGCTCGAGAAAACATATGTTAATTTCATTTTCTTCTGCAATTTTGATGTAATCGTTGAAGTTTGGACCATCTTCTGATATGTCTGAGCTCCAGTTTGTATGTACGTGATAATCAGTATATTTAAATTTCATAATTATATAATTCTAAAAATGAAATAAAGAAGTTAAAAATATTTATTATTCAGTCCATAGAATTCTCCCTGTCGAAAAAAACTTCATAAAACAATTCTTTTTCTCCCGCCTCGGGAGGATTTATCTTCGTATAACCTCCTTTCCTTATAATTTGCACAGTACTTTTATTTTGAATGTGAATGTTTCCGTAAAATCCTTTTATGCCCTTTTCCTTTGCTATAATTATAAGATGTTGGTATAAGAATGATCCTAACCCCTTCCCTCGATAGTCCTCCCTGACTAAAAAGCTATATTCTGCCATATTTAGCTTAGGATTTAAGTAATAAGTCGCGTTACCGACCATTTCCTCTTTTCTTACATCACCGATAAAAGCTCCAATTGAAAAAACATTGTTATAATCAATATTAACTTCGTTTTGCGTCTTTGAATGGGTGAATTCTTTTCTAACTTCGAAAAATCGCAAATATCGATCTGTTTCATTTAAAGAATAATACAAATCTTTTAATAGCGACTCATCTGTAGTCTTTACTGGGCGAATTTGAATCTTCTCTCCTCCTCTTAGAGTAGATATGGTCACATACTCTGAAGGGTATCTGCAAATTCGTCCTTCTTCGTCGCATGGTAAAATCTGATCAGAATAAACATATTTCAACTTTTTAGCTTCATCTAACAGCCATTGACGAAAATCAGGATGAGCGACGCATATTAATTCGAGCACTCGCTCTCTAATCGTCTTTCCATGAAGATAAGCTACTCCCCATTCAGTTACGACATAATGTGCATCTCCTCGAGATAACATTACTCCCGCACCTTCATCTAGATGAGGTAAAATCCGGGATTTTTTACCATCACGAGAGACGGATGGCATAATTATTATGGGTTTCCCTCCTTTAGAAAAAGCAGCACCTCTCATAAAATCGATGGTCTCTCCTATGCCATTATAGAATCCATATCCTTCAGTTGCTGCGTTTACTTGTCCCGTAAGATCAATTTGTCGAGCTGAGTTGATTGAAACCATTTTCTTATTCATTCCTATATACCTAGGATTACATACATAGTCTGAGGGGTAGAATTCGATGTAGGGATTATTATCTACAAAATCGTACAACTTTTTGCTTCCCAGAGCGAAACTTGTAATAATTTTTTCAGGATGAAAGTTTTTTTTTCTGCTAGTCAATACCCCTTGTTCGATTAAAGGAATAACATTGTCCGTAATATAAAGTGAATGCATTCCTAAGTCTTTTTTATCCACTAAAAATTTCAATGCAGCGTTTGGTAAATCGCCAAATCCCACATGAATAGTTGATTTATTTTCTATAATATTTGATAAATTTCTTCCTATTTTTTCGGCAATTTCGTCCGGTTCATCGAAATGAAATTCTAACAAAGGTACGTCGTTAACAACAAAATGATCAATTTCTTTCATGTGAATAAAACTATTACCTAACGTTCTTGGCATTTGAGGATTCATCTCAACAATGTTTAAAAAAGCTGATTGTGCTAAAGGTTTTGCTATGTCCACATTAATCCCAAGAGAACAGAATCCATAAGAATCAGGGGGTGTAGCTTGTATAAGAGCAACATCAATATGTTTTCTACCCGTTAAAAATAGTTTGGGTATTTCACTTGCGTATATAGGAGTATAATCGGCTTGTCCTTTATTAATTTCCTCGCGAAGAGTTTTTCCAATGAATAGTGCATTATGTCTAAAGAGATCTTCAATTTTATCTTTGAAATATTTCTCTGGGCCAATAGTTAAGAAATGAAGTATTTCAGTATCTATTAACTTCTCAGATTGCTTTATCAATTCTGAAGTGAGTAATTGTGGTCTCGAGCATCCAGAACCTATAAAAACTCTATTGCCTGGTATAATTTTTTTTATCGCATCCTCAGCAGTAATCTCCTTATCCTTCCACTTTTCCCGCCATTCTCCATTTGATGAGTCCATATTCTACACTTTAAGGCTCTAATTTTATTTTGTTTAAAATTTTCCTTTATTATCAAAAATAGTTAAGTCCTATATCTTTAATATTTTTACTTTAACTTTTTAAGGTAATTCTCTTGGAATTACCTGTTTTTAAAAACTACTGAAAAATAAATAACTCCACTGCCAGAAATAACACACCAAATCAATGAAGGGATTAAAAAAACAAGGCGCTGCTCAAAATCTACGGACGGGGAAATTATGTTAAAAATTATTGATAATAATGACGAAATAAACATAAACCCCCCAAAAAAGATCATGAATATAATAATAAGTGATTTCGAACTCTTCTTTCTACTCTCAATCATGACACAATTAGCACAAATTCCTATCTTTTCCTCAAAACCACCCTCGACGAGTTCTTGATCGCAAACTTCGCAATTTAACATTATTCTTACTCCATATTATAATTAAATAAAAAGATTATACGATTATTTAAAATTCTATTCAAATGAAAACGAATCTTTTCAATAAATTAAAGATTTTCTAATCGATTTATTTTTAATAATTATTAATAAAATTAATCTCTATAACTCATAAACAAACTCTAAAAAGAGATTTTGAAAAAAACTTACTTCTCCCATTCCTTAATAAATTAAAGATAAAATGTTTAAATTGAATTCGAAATATTTACTCCATGACTTAATACAACCATTTAATTTCTAAAAATTTAAATGTGATGAGAAGGAAAAGAAATCTTTAAAGTTTTTTAAGAATTTAATAAACCAAGAAATTTAATTATACAAATTAAGTAGAAATTCAAATTAGTGAAATGTAATGTCAAAAGAAGATAACAAAATGAGAAGTGTTCTAACTGAAAATCGAATTTTTGACCCTGTAGAAGTCAGCCCCGAATATGCTAAGACTGGAATGTCAATGGACGAATATAAAAAACTCTACAAGCAATCCATCGAAGATATGGAAGGATTCTGGGGAGAACAAGCAAAATCGCTTGATTGGTTCAAACCTTACGATAAAGTGTGGGAAAAAACCGATCTCTTTCCGGGAAAATGGTTTGTGGGCGGAAAACTCAATGTTTCTTATAATTGTATTGATAGACATGTGAACGCTGGAAATGGAGATCGCATTGCTATCATATGGGAAGCAGACGAGCCCGGTCAAGTAAGAAAATTTACTTACAACGAGCTTTTAAAAGAAGTAAGTAAAGTCGCTAACGCTATGAGGAGTAAAGGACTTAAGAAGGGTGATAGAGTCACAATATGGTTGCCGATGATTCCTGAGTTAGCTATTATTATGCTGGCTTGCACTCGAATTGGTGTCATTCACTCCATCGTCTTCGGTGGTTTCTCAAAAGAAGCTGTCAAAGATAGAATCGAAGACTCTGATTCGCGCTTATTATTTACTAGCGATGAAACCTTAAGGGCTGGTAAAACTTATCCTAAAATGGCTGATGTCGTTAAAATAATAGATAAAGTTCCAACAATTGAACATGTTATTGTCGTTAAACGAACAGGGAACGAGGTCCCTCACACTGATAAAGATATTTGGTACCACGACTTTATAGATGGCGTGAGTGAAGAATGTGAACCTGAACAAATGGATTCGGAAGATACCTTATTTATACTCTATACAAGCGGAACCACCGGAAAACCTAAAGGCGTTAACCATACAACAGCAGGTTATATTCTTCATACATCATTTACTCATAGAGTCGTATTCAACTACAAGGAAGGCGAAATTTGGTATTGTACAGCAGACATAGGTTGGATAACGGGTCATAGTTATATCGTATATGGTCCTTTAGCCAATGGAGCAACAACTCTAATGTTTGAAAGCGTACCGACTTATCCCAACGTCGATAGATTTTGGGATATCGTGGAACGCCACAAGGTCAACCAATTTTATACCGCTCCAACCGCCATACGTGCCCTTATGAGACACGGTGATGAGCCCGTTAATAGACACGATTTAAGCTCTTTAAAAGTTCTCGGGACCGTAGGAGAACCGATAAACCCAGAAGCATGGACTTGGTACCATAGAGTTGTGGGAAAAGAACGATGTCCGATTGTAGACACCTACTGGCAAACTGAAACGGGAGGTTTTATTATGACTCCTATAGCTACGGCAACCCCAACAAAACCTGGATCATGTTGCTTGCCTTTCCTTGGTATTAAACCCATAATTTTCGATTTGGAAGGTGACGAGATCACCGAAGCAAACGAAGGTGGCTATTTTGCAATAGGACAACCATGGCCAGGAATGTTAAGAGATGTTTGGGGAGATACAGAGAGATTTAAATCTACATATCTCGAAAAATACCCCGGATATTATTACACTGGTGATGGAGCACGACGAGATGACGATGGTTATTATTGGATACTCGGACGATTGGACGACGTTATAAAAGTATCCGGACACCGCATAGGAACAATGGAAGTGGAATCTGCTTTAGTGAGTCATCCAAAAGTAGCTGAAGCTGCTGTTGCACCTTTTCCACATAAAATAAAAGGGCAAGCTATTTGGGCGTTCGTGACATTAATGGGTGGAGTCGAAAAATCAGCCAAATTATCGAAAGAGCTTCGAATGCATGTTAGACAAGAGATTGGGCCTGTATTTCAGCCAGATGTTATTCAATTTGCTGACGCCTTACCAAAGACGAGAAGCGGTAAGATTATGCGCAGGATTCTTAAAGCCATAGCTTCAGGAACAGAAATCGGTAATGTTACGACCTTAGCAGATCCTTCAGTAGTCGATGTTTTGCTTGAAGAGCGTAAGAAAATGGATGTCGAAGTAGGTTAAATTATTTTTTTTATTTCTTTTTATTTTAAATGAACAAGAATAAGCTGATTCGTAGCATTTGGAAACGAAGAATAATCCCCTATATGAGTTTATTCAAGAAAGTTACCAAAAATTTCCAAATTTTTAGAACACTACTAACTTTTAAACGCTCATCTGTAGAATGAGCTCCTAAGATAGTTGGTCCGATGGCTATTATTTCTAATTGAGGATTATGTTTTTTAAAATCCGCACATTCCAAGCCTGCATGAATTGCCTCTATATTTATGTCTTCTCCAAAGATTTCTCTATATGTATTTTTAGCGATATTTGAAATCTTAGAATTAAAATCTGGAGCCCATTCTGGACCACCTTGATAATTGTAAAATTTATATCTCAACCCCGAAAGCTCTAGTAACGAATTCACTTTTTCATGGAGCATTTTTATTCCGTATTGACTGAAACTTCTATAACATATGCCAAATTCAATTCTAGACCTCATTGATCGAATGGGGCCGATATTATTTGAAGTATGTACTAGATCTCGTTTTTGTGAGTGAAAACAATATGGGCCATACGGCATTAAATATAAAATATTTAAGAGTTTATTTTGGCAATCCTTGGAGAAGTAAGTATAATCTGTGAAATCCTTTAATTCTTCTAAGGAAATTACTATATTTTTTTCAATTCCTTTGAAGTGATGTTGGATATTACTACATATTTTCATGACTTGATCTTTGATTTCAGAATAATTTCCTCTCTCAATAAATACGGTAGCTTCAGAGTTTTTAGAAATAGATGTTTCCCACGATCCACCTTTAAATGAATTAAGATAAATTTTATCTTCTCTATTTAATTTCCAAAGGAGTTGAGTAAGAATTTTTATTGGATTTGCTCTACCTTCATGTATATCACCTCCAGAGTGGCCACCAACTAATCCCTTTACAGATATTTTTACTGGTAATAAAATCTCTTTTTCTTCAGCTAAGGAGATTCTTTTCATTTTTATACCAGCTTTATAAACCATAAAGGCAGCACTCCCTATTGTAAATACATTTTCCTTTTCAGAATCGAGATTTATTAAATAATCTCCTTTTAATAGGTCTTTATTTATAAAAATAGCACCCTCACCACCCCATTCTTCGCTAACAGTAAATAACAATGTAATGTCAGTAAAATCATAATTTAACTCTTTCTCGTGAATCTTCTTCATTAAGGTTAGCTGGTATGCGATACCAACCCCATCATCTGCTCCTAATGTTGTTCCTTTAGCAGTAATCCATTTTTCGTTATCAATCTCATACAATTGTAAATTCAAAGGATCTTTTGAAAAATCGTGTTCAACTGTATCATCTTTTACATATACCATATCCATATGACTTTGTATAATTATCTTAGTATGATTAGTTAAGGCCTTATTCGTAGAAGGAATCATAACTGCAATATTTTTTATCTCATCGATTATCGTTTGAAACCCGAATTTGTCTGCTTCATTTTTTATAAATTCTCTGATTTGATCTTCTTTACATGAGTCTCGTGGGATTTTACTAACTTTTTTAAAATAATCCCAAAAATCTGCTGGTTCACCTAATTCTTTTAAATTCTGTAGGTTTTTCCTACTTAAATTTGATTTCATTCTCATCAAACATCTTTAAAATGTCGCTAAGGATAAAACAATATTTAGATATTTAACATTTTTCCTTTGATATTTTAGAATTTTTTAAATCTTCAAGGAAAACATCCTTTTTCTTTAGAGGAAAATAAAAATCATCAATTAAGTAAAGAAATAAAAAACTTATTAAGCGTGTATGAACGCGTTTATTGGGCTTTTTAACTTATTATTCATTTTACTTCTAGATTAAGAAGTTGTTTCATTTTACCAATTTTTATTTATCACATATAAGGCTGGTAGGGGTTATCCTTCATGAATTTAGAACGAAAAAAGTACAAAAGTTATAAATCGTGGCTCCTTCACCATCTTTACAAAAATAAAATCTTGATATTTTTTGTTATAATTGGTATTATAATTGTTACTTTTACCAGAACTCTCATACCTATAATTATTGGAGAGATCGTAGATGATGCTCTAATTGCCCTTGATTACGATAAATTCATAACGCTTCTTATTATCGGGTTAGTAATTTATCTCATCCGTAATGTTATAGATTATTCAACGATGATGACTGGCCACTATTTAGGTTTGAAAACCGAGCAGAATATGAGGCAGGAGTTTTTTGAGAATATCCAACATAAACCTTTAAGATATCACGATAGTGCTAAAGCTGGGGATTTGCAAGCCCTCGCGACTAATGATGTACGCATAATCAATGCGATGATTGCCCATGGAGCTTTTTTTTTCTATCCATTCTTTCAGGTGACAATGACTTTAATCCTCATTATTACTACTCTAGATTTAAGATTAGCTTTAGTATGTATTCCTTTTGTTTTTTTTTATATATTCTTCATTTTACGTTATCGTAGAAAAATTGCACCGTTTGCTGCTAAAAGGTTAAGAAAGCATTCAAATTTAGCAGTTGTATTGCAAGATAGCATAACAGGTGCTTCTGTAGTCAGATCTTTTGCTGCGGAAGGTTTTGAACGAAAAAAATTTAAGAAAGCAGTAAATGCTTTTAGAGATAACTCTATTGGAGAATATTTAGTGCAAGCAAAATATTTTCCCCTGTTAGCTCTTTACATATCTATAGGAATCACGGCTATTTTTAGCATTTTATTTGTATTTCAGAACACATTAACCATTGGAGAATTAGTTGCTACGAATCTGCTTTTAATTACCCTCGTAGATCCAACTAATCTGATCTGGTGGGCTACTAATGATATGATGAGTGGGTTTGCAGCTTGCTCCCGCGTGTTCACTTCACTTTCTGTTGATGATAACGAGGATCAAAAAATCGAGAATCAATCATGGCCGAAGGAGTTCAAAGGAAAAATAGAATTTAGAGATGTAACTTTTTCATATGAAAATGGAGAAAGAAATCGATCTCCGGTCCTGAAAAACCTCAATTTCACTATCGAACCAAACCAAAAAGTTGCTCTTGTTGGTCCCACAGGGTGTGGCAAAACAACGATCGCAAAATTGCTCCTCCTCCTTTACGAGCCCCAACAAGGGAGTATTTTCCTAGATGGAAAAAATATTCATGATTATCCCCTAGCAGAATTAAGAAGAAAAATCGGCTATATCGAGCAAGACATTTACCTGTTCTCGCAAACTATATATGAAAATATCGCTTTTGGAAACCAAAATGCTGGACACGACGAAATATTGGACATCGCAAAACTTGCTCAAGTTGATGATTTCGTCCAAAATTTCTCTGATGAATACAATACTATTGTAGGTGAGAGAGGTACGCGACTTTCTGGAGGGGAAAAACAGCGAGTGGCTATTGCTCGAGCTTTTCTAACTAACCCTGCTATTTTAATACTCGACGATTCTGTTTCTGCGATCGATAGTGAAACGGAGGAGAAGATTGGTCGAGCAATGGAAACGATAATGAAGAAACGAACTACTCTAATAATAACTCATCGCCTTCATACTATAAGGACATCAGATAAGATTTTAGTTTTCAAACACGGAAGGATTGTAGCTGAAGGAAATCACACAGAACTATTTCAATCGTCTGAAGATTACAGACGAATCTTTGGGAAACGAGATTCTTTATCAGATTTTAAAGTAAATAACACTTGAAGAGGTACCATAATGGGACTTTATGCCGGAATGAGGAACGAGGAACAGAAACGAGAATATTCTGATCGTGAACTTTTGGTTAGGTATATCAAGGGTGTTGCACCGTTTAGGAAAAGCATAGGACTAATTTCATTGTTTATCTTTGTATCTGCTATAGCAGAAACCATAAATCCTCTTTTAATTGGAATTGCAATTGACGAACTTTCTGGTAGTCGCCGTAATCCTCTGATTATATTGGGAGTAGGGGGATTGTATTTTATTATAACTATTCTACTTTGGATAATGTTTTTCTTACGACGTAAAGAAATTGGAAAGTTTGTTCCTTATTTTTTAGAAAAGCTAAGAATGAACATATTTGATAAACTACAAGAACAAGATATGAGCTTTTTCGATAAACATCTGAGCGGTCAACTAAATACTAGAGTTTCTAACGATGCTTTAGACTTTGGTAATACAACACTCTTATTAGCAGATACTTTTGGCAACCTTCTTATAAGTTTGTTGACCTTTGGAATGCTTGTATGGCTTAATCTGACACTAGCTCTCTATACATTGATAGCTATTCCTTTTATCTTTTTATTAGTTCTATCTCTAAGGCGAATAGTAAAAATAGTTAGTAGAACGTACCGAAAAGCGATTGGCAGTGTAAATGCCGCTATGGTTGAATCAATTGAAGGAATTCATGTAAGTAAAAGCTATGGACAGGAATCTACGGTTTCTAGGCAATTTCAAGAAACTAACAGGGAATATTTCAAAGCGGGATTTAGAGTAACTGCCGTAACTCATATGTGGAGACCTCTCCTGGAAACAATAGCGTCCATTACGCTCATTGCTATTATTTTTCTTGGAGGTCAATTTGTTTTTCAAGGGATAACTAATCCCGGAACAATTTTTATCTTTATTCTTTATCTTCAGAAATTTTTCCGGCCTATAATGGTCCTCTCCGTATTTTTCCCTCACCTTAGCCAAGGAATGGCTGCATATGAGCGAATATTAGATGTTATTGATTCAGAGCCAAATGTAAGACAAAATCCAAACGCGATTAATATTGAGACTTTGGAAGGAGAAATTGTTTTCAAAGATATTGACTTCTGCTATAGAGAAGGTGGGTGGGTATTTAAAGGATTAAGTCTACACATAAAAAAGGGAGAAAAAATAGCTATAGTGGGCCACACCGGGGCTGGGAAAACTTCATTAGTATCACTTTTAGCTCGATATTATGAGTTTCAAGGGGGATCGATCAAAATTGATGGTAATGACATTAGGGACATCACTTTAAATTCTTACAGAAGAAATCTAGGCAATGTACAGCAAGAGGTTTTTTTGTTTTCAGGTACTATTGAAGAAAATATTCGATACGGCAGACAAGAGGCATCAGAAGAGGATCTTTGGAAAGCTATTAAAACTGTACACCTTGAGGAACTAATCGAGTATCTACCTGAAGGGTTGCAAACAGTCATCGGTGAGAGAGGAAAAGGACTGTCAGCAGGACAACAACAACTAGTTAGTTTTGCTCGAGCAATATTGTCTGATCCGAGGATTCTCGTTCTTGACGAAGCCACCTCGAGCGTTGACGCTTATACCGAAGCGATTATTCAAGAGGCTTTAGAGGAGCTTTTATCTAATAGAACCTCTATTATAATAGCTCATAGGCTCTCAACTATCGTGAATGCTGATCGGATAATCGTAATGGATAATGGTAAAATTGTTGAAGAGGGAACTCATAAATCTCTGCTCATACAAGGAGGAAAATATGCCACTCTGTATAAACAATATTTTGAACATCAAAGTCTAGATTGGGAGCCAAATCGTGAGTCTCTTACGATTGAATGAATTTACTCTTAACGAAATTATTTGAATCCACATTTACTTCAATGTTTTTCATTAAATTCATCGTAGACTCATGAATCATTAGAATTTCATCATCATCTAGGACTCTAAGCAGATTAAGTTTCTTACTAAATCACATCTCAAAATGCATTTATGTAGCTTTTTTTATATATCAACAAAAAAATGTAAAAATTAAAAAAAAAAACTAATCTTTATTTTTTATTTTTTTGCACCGATAATCTTTTCAATTATTAAAACGATAATTACAATGAAAGCTATCGGTGGGAAGATTAGGAGAAATAATCTAAAGACTAAAGAATCTGCTATATCTTCTGCAAATACAAACAATAAGCCATCAATAAAAGTACTAATTAAAGAGAGACAAGTAAATATGAATAAAATATTATTTATTTTATTATTACTTATTTCCTGTAATCTTTCTTTACCTCTGTCATGTAAGTATTCAAAAACATCTAATTTATCAATGAAGAATTTTTCCATTTCATTGTTCCGCCAACTATCTGAAGATTTATTATAAATAAAATGAGCAAATGGTGCAAGATTCTGTAAATAATTGGACTTATTTATAGAGTATAATTCCATTTCCATTCTTAATTTGTTTATCCATTGCACGGTTTTCCTAACACGCCGCTTTTGTAAACCTTGATACGACGCAAGTTGGTTTAAGCGTTTATAGAGAATCTCGTTAAATACTTGAAGTGTACGATATTCAATTTCTAAATATCTTAATATTTCTTTAGCATAATTGAACTCTTTAGCATTTAAATCGGCCCATAAGCTATTTCCCCATCCAACATGGACAAAACCCTTTGTACCTTTAGCAAAATTAATCGAACCCTCAGGATGGCTGACTTCAATAACACTGCTCATAATACCATCGATTGGTAAGATCTCATCAGAATTAGTTTTATTTCTGACAAGTACTATGTGCCCCCATAAGGGAATATCTGATTTTTGAGTATTAAATAATTCTTCATATGTAAGTAAAGGAGTATCAATATTGAGCTCCGTTAAAACCTCTTGAGATGCCTTAAAAACATTTTTACCAATCATTTCAGTGTCTTTCAATAAATCTGGAAATTGTATAACACTATCCAATAAATCAGCCATGATATCTCTTGGTTCTTTTTCTTCAATGTCTAAAAATTCTCGCTTGAATTTTAGTTCTACTTTACAATAGATCATTCCGATCCCGTACTCATGAAAACTCATTGTTTGAAAAATAAGTGTAGGAGGAGCACTAAATATATCTACTCCGATTACATCTAATGGTAAATTATATTTTAGATTAGCTTGAATTGTAATTATACTTTTATCTCTTTGAGTAGCCCCACTTCCACCCGTGCCTTTAAACAGAAGATCATCAATTTCACCTTGAGTTAATTGTTCATCTTTTTTTAACCAGCTCTTAATACTTTGAGAATAATCTGGATCGTTTTTAAATTTCTCAATTATTATTTGGTTTGGATAAATTTTATCTAGTCTTAAGTAGAGATGTTTTCTTGTTTTTTCGTATTTTCCAATTAGAGATGAATAATCTAATGTTGTTCTTGAATTGAAAGGAGCAATGACAAAAAATGCATATTTTGATTTATCTATTCTTTCCATTTTTTTCCCCATTATAGAAATGTATTCAAAATTAATTACTAATAATTATATTTCCGATTACTAAAAGGTTATGGGATAGTAGATTCACTATAATAAAAAGGTTAGAAATTAAAATATTATAAAAATGTTCACCCGACTGAATTTCCAAGTAAATTTCTCAATTTATTTAGTTAAAAGTTAATTTTTTTGTGAGTAAATCTTTTTTATTCGAAGAAGCTCCGATGTAAATAGTGTATGTAATATTTTCAACCTCCCATGCGTTATTTTCAGGATTATACCAAGCAAAATCTTTTTTCCATACATCAATGGACACAGTCTTTGTTTCCTTAGGTTTCAACGCTACTCGTTTAAAACCGCGTAAGAGTTTTATAGGGCGATCCACGCTAGAATTCTCAAAACCTACATATAACTGTACAATCTCTTCCCCAGCAATAGCTCCGATATTAGAAACATCCACGCTAACAATAATTTTTTCCTCGGTTGATTCTACTCGGATATTTTCATATTTGTATTCAGTATAACTCAATCCAAATCCAAAAGGAAATGCGGGTTCGATATCTTCTTTTTCCATCAAAGTGTATCCATGATAATAACCATATTCAATCTCATCAATATCTATCTTGAAATAAGGTAAATGGGCTTGATCTTTAGGAATTGTAAATGGTAGTTTTCCGCTTGGATTGACTTTGCCGAAAAGAATGTTTGCTAATGCGTTTCCTCCTTCCATTCCGGAATACCAAGCCATTAGTATTGAAGGAACTTTTTCTTTCCACTCTTCCATAAGGATCGCGCTCCCTCCAACTAACACAACGACACATTTTTTGTTGACTTTTGCGACAGCATTGATTAGTTTAATGTCATCCTCTTTTAATCCAAGGATCGTTCGGTCTCCCAATCCTTTCGAAATATGAGGGATATATTCTCCCTCATCCTTAGATGTATAACCAACAATTAAAACGACAGAATCCACGCTTTGGGCAATCTGTTGAGCCGTATCAATATCTTTACCTTCGTTATGAATTACTTTTACTTTATTCCCAACTCTTTTTTTTATCCCTTGGAGGTGAGTAATAATATTTTTTTGGCGAACATGGCTACTTCCATGATCCCCTGTATTTTTCTTATCAATTAAAGGTCCTAATACTGCTAAAGTTCCTATTTCATCACTATTGAAAGGTAAAAGTTTGTTTTGATTTTTGAGTAGGACCATGCTCTTTTCAGCTACTTCGCGAGATAGCAAAACGTGATCATTGCATCCAATTACACCTGAGTCATAATTTTGAGTATCTTTTTTTGTAGTGAATTTTAGTGTCGTTCGTAGTATTCTTCTTACGGAATCGTCTATGAGGTTTAGAGGAACTTTTCCTAACCTTACTGCTTTTTCTAACTTTCTTCCATAATGTTTAGCACGGGGCATTTCAACATCTAAACCTCCCGAGATGCCCTTAATAGTATCTCTAAGGCCATTCATCCAATCTGAATGGACAAAACCGTCAAATTCCCATTCGCCCTTTAAAATATCTCTTAATAAATATGAGTTGTGACCACAATATTCACCACGGACTTTGTTATAAGCCGACATGACAGTTGCACACCCGTCTTCAATACAACGTTTAAAATGAGGTAAATAAACTTCTCTTAATGTCCTTTCACTTATCTGGACATTTACTTTAAAACGTGAATATTCTATGCTGTTTGCTGCATAATGTTTAGCAGTAGCCATTACATTGTGCTTTTGAACTCCACGAATTACCGCAGCTCCAAATTCGCCAATGTGAAATGGATCTTCTCCGAATGTTTCTTGAGCTCTCCCCCAAGCGGGATGGCGTAAAAGATTTATGCAAACGCCTCCAAAAAGATTAGCGCCTTGAGCACGGGCTTCCTTCCCAATAACTTCGCCTATTTTTTCTTCAAGCAATATGTCCCATGACGCACCTCGAGCCATTGGTACTGGAAAACAGGTAGATCCTGGCATACTGACTCCCTTTGGTCCATCAGTAAATAAAAATGGAGGAATATTTAAACGCTTAACGCCTCCACCTGGATATGCCCGGACTCCAAACTTATGATCTTTTAATAAAAGCAAATAAAAATTGTTTCCTGACATAGTTGCAACTTTTTCTTTTAGCGTCATTATGTCTAATGCTTTATTGACAGCAACATCAATTTTATCATCCGTCATCCCTTTTCTAATATCTAACTTATCCAAAAAATCACACCTAAAATTTCAAATGATTATAACTTTAATAATTATCATTAAGAATTACTATTTTAATAACTCAATAGAAGAATTTCCATTCATTTCTATCTAAACTAGCGATTAAATTTAAGACAAGTTTTGCTAAATCGGCATCTCTCTTCATAAGTTCCTTCATTTCCAACATTAGGCTTTCCTCTCCGAACTTAAGAATCGAAAAAGCTGCAAGTTTTTTTAGATTTTTATCCTCGAAACTCTGGAGATTTTCTAAGCAAATATTTACTAGTTCTTCGACTTGTAAATCAATAGTCACCTTGAGGATCATCTCTTTCTTTTTCATAAGAGCATTTTTTTCATCGGAGGTTTTGGTTGTAGCAAGTTTTAGAATTTTTATGAATTCATTTTTAACATCGTGCCATTGTTCAAGCATTTCTTGGTTATCATTGAGAGACTCCCGAATAAATTCCAATGACCACTTATCCCCCTCATTTAGTAAATTCACGATCAATTCTTGGTCGATGAGATTTGATTCTTGCATGTCATTAATGAGACTTCCATCAACGATCTGAAAATTTCTTACGTTTTCAATGATTATCTTCTCCCAATTCTCAATTTTATCCTTTAGTACCAAAATTGCCTTTAAAATTTCTGCTATGAAATTAGGATTTTTACTTTCCTCCAATTTTTTTAAGATAATTGATACTAACTTGTCGTTATTGTAATATCTCTTCGCAATGAGATATAATGAACCATATGGATATCTTAAAGAATTTATAAATTCGAGAGTTTCTTCTTCAAGTGAAAGTCCTAATATCGCACCAACCCTAAATATATTTTCTTGAAGTAATTTTACATTTTTTAAGAATTCTTGGTCTGTAATCTTGTCTTCATTTATTTGAGTTAGGTAGGATTTAAAGAGACTTGTAACTTCATTTAATTTGATAACATCTCCTTCTTGAGAAAGGTTTTCGAACGATTTAACCATTTGATTTTTGAGATGAAAGTCCCTTATGCTTGTGTTATTAGAGAGTCTTAAAATTAACGATTCTACATCTGGGGCAGCAGTTTTAGAAACTACATTTTCAATCAAATCAGAAACCACATCGTCTGTCACTTTATCAAAAGATAGACAATACTCAAAAGCGGGTTTGAAGCTTAACCTTTTGTTTAATTCACATATCCTTCTAACATGGTGTTCACGTAATGAGGTTCGAAGTTCAATTGAATCACCATAATAGCTAATTTCTCTACTATCATTTAAAAGGTCTAATATTATCTTCTGAATTTTTGTTATTCTCTCCTCTTCATATACCGAAGTTTCCTCCAAAATATGATGCAAACCTAGAAAACTCCACGCTCTTAAAACTACTTCGTTAGTATTAAAAAGCTCGAACAATAGATTGAAATCTTTTCTGTTAACTAGAGGCTTGAAGATATTTTTATAGGTCGATGTTAAATTTGCTTTTGGACTTTGTTCAACTGGGGAATATCCCTTCCTCAATTTATCAATAATTCTTTGGTTGAATGAACTACTCATATGGCTTCAATATTTGGAATTTACTTCTATTTTAATTAAATTTTCTACTCAAAGAAAATATAATTATAATTTTAATACTTAACATACCGAATTTTTATTTAACATTGTGATTTTAGACTAAATAGCTCTGTTTTAAATAAAAAGTATTGATAAAAATGTTTGATAATAATTACATGTATAAATTTATTGAAGATATTTGTAATGACATTGGTCCTCGGGAATCAGGAACAGAACAGGAAATATTAGCGGGCAACAAAATAGAATTAGAATTGAAAAAATTTTGCGATGAAACGCACCAAGAATCATACATCAGTAGTCCTCACGCTTTTTTGGGAGGAATAAGGTACGGAGCACTTATTGTATTTATTGCTGGGGTCTTTTTTTGGGTATCGTTGTTAGGTGATCTTAGTGTCATTAATCTAAATCCCGTATTTGATATCTTTTTCCTAGTCTTAGCAGTAATTCTTATCGGAGTTACGATAAGCTATTTTATTCTTGAAGTGATGAAATATCACGAAACTTTTGACTTTCTCTTTCCTAAACGCGAATCAAATAACGTAATTGGAACTATCAATCCAAAGAATGAAGTGAAAAACACAGTTATTTTCTCTGCCCATCACGATTCAGCATTCGAATTTAATACCTTTTACTATTTGAAGCGATTTGGACAACTTATAATTAATATAGGATATTTAGGGGTTGCAATCATTTTCGTTGCTATAATACTAAAGTTGATCTTCTTCGTATTAGGGATTGCTCAACCCATTCTCTTTATGGTTTTTGGAATTATTTTTATTTTTTTCATTCCTATCATTTTAGTTTATGTTTTTTTCCATAGCTATAAACCTGTGCTCGGTGCGTTCGACAACCTTTCTGCGGTTGCTATCCTATTAGGAATCGCAAAATTCTTGTCAGAGAATAAAACTAACAGCGAAATATTCCCAAAATACACTAGAGTTCACTTAATTTCTTTCGCTGGTGAAGAAGCCGGTTTAAGAGGCGCTAAACGATATTTAAAAGCACACTATGACGAATTGGTATCAAATCAAACTACAATTGTTAATATGGATAGTATAGCTAAAAAAGATTTCATCGTAATCCATAATAAAGAATCAGGGATAGGTGCTAAACACGATCCACTAGTATTTGAACCCCTCTTAGATATAGCTGAGAACTTGAATCTTAACCCAAAAATATTAGCGCTCCCGTTTGGCGCAACTGATGGAGCAGTCTTTAGCATGAAGAATATTCCTGCTGCCTCAATAGGTGGATTAAATTTAAAAGAAGAACTAGCGCCTTACTATCATACTAGAAACGATACTCCTGCTGTGATTGAAAAAGAAGCGCTAGGTCAATTTGCTCAAGTTTGTGTCGAGTATCTAAAGCTCATAGACAGCAAAAGCTAATTCAATTTTAATTTCATTTCTACTTTATTTTTATTTTTTAATAGAGGAAAATTAATTTACGAATATAATCTTCCATTTTTTCCAAGATCACATTAAAATTAGATTGGTAATCTAAATCAAAGACTAAGAAAGTTTTCTCGTCACATTCAGTAATAACAATAGTCTGAGTTCCTAACTCTGCGATTATTTTAGTTGCTTTTCTATCTCCCATTGTACGGCCTAGACTAATTGCACTTTCTAAGACCGATGCGCACATAGATGTAAAGTTATTAAAATCAATTTCTTCTTTAAAATTTTCCGCAATAAGACCTCCGTCGCGGTATGCGAATAATACACCTAATAGGTTTCCATTATCTTTAATTAAGTTCATAATTTGCGTTAATTTTTTAACTTTTTCAGTTTTTGGAAGTTCTAACCCATCCATATTTAACTTCATACTCAGTTTTCAATAGATAATTTAATTAATGAGACTTAAAATTTTAATATATATGAATGACGAAAGCTTTTCTAGCAGTAAAAATGATTTTAAGGAATTAATCCGTAGAACAAATGAAAAGTTTATTAAAAAAGATTTAATCCATTTTTTAAAAATTCCTAGTTATACTTCAAATAGAGAAGCAATTGAAGAAGCGAAAGATTTTATCACTTCGTACATTTCTAATTTTTGCGAAAAAATCATAGAAGTCGAAGGGGAAACGAATCCATTACTGATAGCTGAAGTTGATGGAAACATCAAAGATAGGTTATTAATCTACATGATGTACGATACTCAACCCGTAAATAAAGAGAAAGAATGGATTAAGAATCCTTTTGGAGCGGAAATTACCGATCTACCAGAACCATTAGATAGATTAGGTAAGGTTATTATTGGTAGGGGCACATACAATTCAAAAACTCCTTTATTATGCTTTTTAAATGTAGTGAAACTTTTAAAAGAAGAAGAAAAGCTTCCAATATCATTGATGTTTTTAATAGACGGAGAAGAAGAACTAGGTTCACCTACCCTATTAAACACTCTTAAAATAAAAAAGAATATGTTTACTGCGTGCACAGATGCATATTACCCTTCTATAAAACAAGATTTAAATGGAATTTCGGTTTTAAAGCTTGGTTATAAAGGTATTTTATCTTTATCCATCAAAGCTTCATCTACCAACTCTGAGACCCATTCTGCTTTTAGTTCGATGATCCCTAATCCTGCCCAAGATTTGATATTCGTACTTAATAGTATTTATTCTAAAAACAAGTTTAAAATTAATTCACTCAGCGCCCCTTACAATATGACAGAAAGTGAGAACATAATTATAGAGAATTTAATGGAAAGTATTGATTTAGGAATAATAAAAGAAAAAGCAGGAATTAGACAAACTCTTATAGATGATCCTAAGTTGAATTTTATTGATTACTTATTTAATCCAACTTTCAACATCTCTACTTTAAAATCTGGTTATTTGGAAAATGGAGTAAAAAATATGGTAGCTAACAAGGCAGAGTGTAATATTGATATTAGATTTGCCCACGATGTGTCAGTAAATTTGATTTTTGAAGAAATTAAAAAGAAAGTTAACGATTTAACGAGAAATTTAAAATCCAGCTTTGAAATTGTTCAAAATATGGGCTATGACCGATCAAAAGTTAGAGAAAATTCAATTTTAGTAAAAAGTCTTGTAGATAGTTTTAAAGAGCTTGGATTTACCACCCAAATTTGGCCGATTAGCGCAGCGGCAGCTCCACTAAGTCAGATACAAAGCCAATTGGGATTGAACTTCATTGTTGGTGGTTTAGGTATTGGAGGATATGCACATGCTCCAAACGAATTCGTTCAATTAAATTCGATTCAAAATACGAGACTTTCAAATTATTTTTTTCTAAAAAATTATGCTGATCTTTATAGTGAGGTGTAATTTAATACGAATGAAATAGTCCACCAAATCCTCGTAATTTTGGTTTAATTGCTTCTTGAGGACACATTTCCATACAACAAAGACAAGAGATGCATTTTCTTC
Organism: Promethearchaeota archaeon; assembly: GCA_030599585.1. GTDB lineage: Archaea > Asgardarchaeota > Lokiarchaeia > Sigyniarchaeales > SOKP01 > SOKP01. The sequence goes on from JAUVNS010000003.1 coordinate 92,812, forward strand.
TCAAAAATTCGGGATACTCTCCATTTATAAAATTAACAGCGTTTACTGGACAGACTTGTGAGCATTGCCCACATTGTATGCATAATTTTTTCTTTAGAGTAGGAATTTTTTTTGTTACTTTATAAACTATGCTCCTAGTGATGAAACTAGCAAATTTAGTCATGAATTTACCTGGGACTTTAAATTTTGGTGTAGTGTTTCTTGCTTCTTCTATAGATAATCCTAAAATTTCTATATCTTCCAGATCTCCTATACCTAAACCTCTTTCGTAAGCATTTTTTAAATGAGGAACATGTTTAAGGCCTTTAAATTTACCTATCTCTAACGCTACAACATCTAACGCTAATTCATCGGTCCCAACTAAAATTAAGTCCCATTGCTTCATAGGACCAGAAACAGGTCCCATTGGGCCCTGCATAACTTTAACGCAATCGTAGATAATTAAGCGATTGGGTTTATTTTTTACAATCCAAGAATAGTTATCGGCAAGAGCTTCACCAAATTTATCAGGTGTTCTTCCTACTAAATGATATTTTGCTTTAAGACCACCAGGAATAACTCCCCAATAATTTTTAATCGCGCCCGTTATTGTCGCTTCTCCATGAGTTTTTAACTTTGGTAAATTTATCAATAAATCGCAATCTTTTACAGGTTTTGATACATAATAATCTTTTAGCCTTATTGCACCATCAATATCTTCATGAACAGGAATGTCTTGTTCAAAATTAATAAATTTGACGCCCGCTTCTTCGCAAACTTTGTATAAGCCGATTTTTTCAGCGATTACTCTAGCTGAGATCTTTATTTGACCAGGAGAATCCCCAATACGTATGTTATCATTTTCAACACCGATATTTTTTAAATATTTCAAAACAGCTTCAACGAATATTGGTTGAGTACACGCATCTTTTGTGGCTCTCAGCAAGTTAGGTTTTAATAGAATGTTCTTACATTCACGAATATCAAAGGGAAGACTGTCAGCAATCAATGCGATCCCCGCATTGATAGCATCAAGGATTGAATCGTAATTTTTTACGTTTACAATACTTATTTTCGTAGACATAATATCCCCTAGAGTAAAAAATAATGGAATCAATTAAAATATAACTTTAACGACAAAATAAGAACTAATTATAACTATCTAAAACCTTATAGAATTTGACAAAATTTGTTTCGGAAACCATTAATATTTTAATTAAGACCTTTTATTATTATTATAATTATACTTTATCATACTATTCTAACAAAATTGTATGGAAAATTGATCACTGATATTAGTCAATGACGCTCGAGGAAGACCAAAACTTGGACGATGAAAAAACAGATCGAGAACCCGATGTAATGTTTAAAATTTGTTTATTCGGAGATGGTGGAGTTGGTAAAACCACATTACTCGGTAGATATCTAACTGGTCTCTTTAAATCAAATCAGACTATTACGATAGGGGTCGATTTCCATGTTAAAAAAGTAGAAGTCAATGGTAAACTTGTTCTCCTCCAGATTTGGGATTTTGCTGGAGAAAAACGTTTTAGGTTTTTATTACCGAGCTATATTTTAGGTGCGTCAGGAGGAATTTTTATGTACGACATAACACGGTATTCGAGCTTGAAAAATTTTCCTGAATGGATTAACATTTTTAAAAACGGTTTTATTGGAGCCAAAGATAAACCTTTACCAATAATTATGGTCGGGGGAAAATTAGATTTAAGCTTTAAACGAGCAGTTCCAACTAAGGAAGCGTTTGATTTGGCAAAAACTAATAAATTGTTTGGATACATTGAATGCTCTGCTAAAGATGGTAGAAATATCGAAGACATTTTCACAGAAATTGCTAAATTAATGCTTCAAAGGGCCGGACTATGATGCTCAAGGCAAAAATATATCTTTAAGCGAATTTATTACGATATTAGGAATCATTCCTATTTCTGCTTCTGGAGATCGATCTGTATCTCCCTGTAATACTTCAACATCAGATGTTTTTGTCACGCCCGTCAATACGAGAGCCGTATTAATATCTGCGCGATTACCTGCTAAAATATCTGTGTTTAAGCGATCTCCAAAAATGACAGAACGGCTAGGATTCGAATTTGTTTCCTTTAAAATCGATTGAATCCCTTCAGGGTTTGGTTTTCCAAAAACCTTAATGGGCTTTTGGCCAGTACAGGTTTCAACAGCGTTCACCATTACACCTGCACCGGGTAGCAAACCTGCTGCCACAGGCAAGGAAGCATCTGCGTTAGTTGCGTAAAATTTAGCGTTTCCTTCTAAAATACACCGCTGAGCGAAAGCTAGCTTTGCGTAAGTAAGGGCTCTATCCAGACCAACTATCACGAAATCAACTTCCTCGTGATTCGATTCAGCATTAACGACCTCATGGCCACATCTTTTTAATTCTTCTTTTAACCCCATTTCTCCTATAACATAAATCGTAGCGTTCTGTTTTAATCTAGTTATTTCACTTGAAGCGATCGAAGCGCTCGTATAAAAATCTAAAATTTTGCTTTCAATGTTAAATCCTTTAAGACGTTGGACGTACATCTGTCGAGTAATTGTGGAATTATTGGAATTATAGACAACTTTAATCCTAAGTTCTTTTAATGCCGTTATCACTTTATCGCTGTCAGGTATTAGCTTATCTCCTCTGTACACAACTCCATCTAAGTCAAAAATCGCTAACTCGATATCTTTAAGCTGTTCAATTAATTTTTTCATTATAAATTAGTAAAGCATTCTCTCCTAGGTTATGTGTAATAAGTTTAAAACCATCCAATTGGTAATCCTAATAGAAAAACGAGGAATTGTATACCTATCGGTATAAATATAGGATTCAATATGTTATCTGCGGTAACAGCTGGTAAATAGTCAGTTAAAAAGAAAATAAAAGCGCCCATTAAAGCATATACCGGTCCTACAAACACAAAACCGATAATATAAGCGACTACAACGCCCGCAACAAATCCTTCTACCGATTTTACTTCTTCATTCCTAAGTATGACTTTGTGTTTGCCATATTTTTTTCCAATTATTGCGGCAGAAGCGTCAGATAAACACGCTATAAGAATTCCCGCAAAAAAAACGAAAATGTGAATGATGCCAGCCATATATAACATATAGGAAAAGATAAAGCCTGTAATAATATAAATCTGTGGTCCTGCTGCGTTTTTTTCTTTGTTTCTCAACATAGATTTAGTTAAAAAATTAAAAATTGAATATTCAGGTCCCCAAACGATTCGAATTATGTCTGATACAATAGCAAACGCTAAAGCACCAATTAATGCAAACATAGTAACTTCAACAACTGCTTGAAAATCTCCAAATCCAAAAGGATAATTAGATATATCACCCCATATAAAATTATATGATGGCTCCAACTGCTGAATCATGGTTATGATGCCGTCATTTACCAAGGATGTCAGTGGGGGTAATGCTAGAAATCCAAAGAACGCAATAAGTAATAAAAAACCTGAAAGATGGAAACTTTTTCGAATTAACTCCATCTTAAAAGGGATATCGTCTTTATAGGGATTTTCTTGAGTCATCTTTCTTATATATCTTCTTAAGATCGAATCTTTTTTAACTTTAACTTCACCACTATCTATTTCTCCCCTCATCCGCTTGATAGATTTCCTAATAATAGTTGTAAAGATAAGGTTCGCCACAAGAATCATAGCTATCCACCATATCATAAATCCATTAAAAGGATAGGAAAAAAATCCAACTACAGAGTTGTAATATCCAAAAATTAAATAACACACACCACATAAAATTGAGGAAATTCCACCATAAGAGTTTTTGGCTCTATATCCTTTCACCCCAATATAATACATCAAACACATTAGAACAAAGAAAAATAGCGTAAAGGTTGTGTTGTATAAACTTTCTACAAAAACCCAATGATCCATGATAGCAACGCAATTGGTTATTTTAATTATTTTTATAATTAATCATCAATTAATTATTCTTTTATTTATACATATAGCATTAAAATTGAGGTAAATTTGAGGTAAATTTGAGGTAAATTTGAGTTAAACTTGAGTTGAACCCAAGAAATGCCACACATTACCTTTATCTACATATTATAAACTTTAATAAACCAATAATATACAAGATTTTTATATAGATAACGATTATTAACGAATAAAAAAAAAAATAAATAAATACTATTAATCTATTTAAATTATAAGCTAAAAATAATCTCAATAGTATTCTATTATATTATCTTTAGCTAATAAAAATCATTATATACAGAGAAGGAGAAATTGTCTCAGATGGAATCAGTCGATACCTTAGATGATCTTTTGAAAAAATTACTAGGAGCAATTCCAGAAGTAAAATCTGCCGCTATTGTGTCTGCTGAAGGCCTTCCTATTGCCTCTGCGCTCCCACAAGGAGTTGATGAAACGAGAATCGCCGCGATGACTGCAGCCTTACTTTCATTATCTGAACGAGCAATTATCGAAATGGGCAAAGGAGACTTTGATCAGTTATACATAAAGGGAAGCGAAGGTTATCTCCTAGTCATGCAAGCAGGTCCTAACGCTGTTTTAACCGTTTCTACAACTAAAGATGTTCGGCTTGGGTTAATCCTGTTAGATTGCAGGAGGACATGCGAAAAAATAGCTCAATTGATTTAAATTATCTTCTATCTCTATGTAAACCTAATACCTTCAAAATTTAATATTTTAATTAGTTAAAACCACAAATTTTTAATTTTATGCTATATTTGGATTACTAATATTTACTCATTTTACTGGTGTATTAAAATTTTCAAAATTTTTTCAATCTCAACAAAAGTAGAAATACCTCCGTTTCTCTTCGATCAACCTAAGGCTACCAGCGCAAGAATTATTCTTAGTGAGGAATACGAGGGTATAATCACAAGAGATTATGGATTTATTATTGCAATCGTTGACGTACTTGAAGTGGGCCAAGGAATCATCATTCCTGGAAACGCTAACACGTTCCACCAAGTTGAATTCTCCATTCTCGCATTTAGACCAAAGCTTGGTGAAGTGGTAGAGGGGGAAGTTGTAGAATTAGTTGATTTTGGAGCGTTTTGTCGCCTCGGACCATTAGATGGATTAGTTCATGTTTCACAAATTTGCGACGATTATATATCGTATGAACAAGTAGGAAATCGATTTATAGGCAAAGAGACTGGAAAAATACTCGAAGTCAATAACGAAGTAAGAACTAAAGTGATCGCAGTTTCCCTAGGCACTGGACGTAGCGGTAAACTTGGTTTAACGATGAGGCAGAAATTTTTAGGAAAACTCGACTGGATCGAAGCTGATGTTGAAGAAGAATATGCCAGCATCGAGGCTAAAAAGTTAAAAGCCTCAGAAGAAGAGGAAGTCAGTGAGAAATAATGAAAAAACTGGAAAAGGCTTGTAAAAATTGCCATCTGATAACTAAAAATCTGACAACTTGCCCAAAATGTAAAACACATAGCCTTAGTGAAGATTATACGGGTGAAGTTATAATAATTGACCCAACTAACTCAGAAATGGCGAGTTATCTTAAAATCCATTTTCCTGGAAAATATGCTTTAAGAGTTCGCTAAGCTTGATTTTTTATGAATTATTTTTTACTTATTAATTACATCATCATTCCTACGAATCTATCTACTACTTTTTGAATTCTTTTCTCAACATCAACCATTACGATTCCTTCAGGGATTGTTTTCCTTGAATCTGTGACGGGTGGTTGTCCGTAAAAGACTAAATTCTTCATATTATCGTTGAGATCGATGCTTACAACTAGCGGTAAGACGAGTAAATCTTCTTCTCCTACGATTACTTTCAATAAAGTCCTTTTATTGGATTTAACTATGGCATCTAAAAGTGTAAAGCTTTCCTTCTTTATCCCTCCCTCAGGGTTTTCAAATTCAATAATTTCTTCAAAAAAATCTTCGATCTCTATCTTAATATGGTTTCTTTGAGTTTTTTCGTCTACAATGCAGAGCGATATAAAGGGTTTTAAAAAATTACTTGCGAGGAAATCTTGTGTTACTATATCACCTACTAAATATACTGATACTTCAAACCCTTTCTTTAGATATTCTTTAATAGCCTTTTCTACTTCAATAATCGTTTCTTCTCGAGTTCCCGCATACAATTTGCCTAATGGTTGAGAGAACTTGTGTCTTTCATTCGGTGGAATCTTTAAATTATCATTCATTTTTTTTGCTCCAGTTTTATTCACTTTGTTTTTACATAGAGTTTTACCGTTATAATAAATAACAATACCCAAAATAATAAACTAATTATAAAAATCCAAGCCTAGATTCCAACTACTATATTTCCTAGGGTTAAAAAAATAATGAACATAAAAATTATTAGAATTATTTCGATGAGCATTAAAATTTATACTCTCGTCGCAGATCTTTTATTTTCAGCCATTGTTTCCTAATAAAAAAGCAAAATTTTATTTTTTAATATTCTTTTATTTTTTTATAACTCAGAATTATCTTTAAATTAACTGATTAACTGAGAATAACTGTTGTTGTTAGAAGACTCGAAATGTCGTTTAATATTGAAATTTTAGAGGAAAAGAAAAACCCGGTAATCGATCGTAATGAAGTTAAATTTAGAATCGAACACCTAGATGCCAGCACACCTAATAGGTTAGATGTTAAAAAGAAAATTGCAGCGATGAAAAATGCCAATGAAAAATACACTATCATTCGAAAAATTCAAACAAAATTCGGTAGCACGGACGATATTGGTTTAGCAAACATTTATCAGGATTCTAAAGAGCTTCAATTCTACGAGCCTTTCCACATTCAAGTAAGGAATTTACCAAAAGATACCCGAGAAGAGATTTACAAGTTAAAGAAGAGGAAAGAACCATATAATCATCTATTTGAATACGATTAAAATTACTTATAAAAAAATGAATTATTATGACAGACGCATCAAAATATTATAAAATTGAAGAGGGTAAATTAGTAAGGACTCATCGTGTGTGCCCCAAGTGTGGACCATCGTATTTTCTCGCTGACCATTACGATAGATCATCATGCGGGAATTGTGGATACACTGTTTTTAAAAGGAAAGGAAAAAAAGGAGCAGCTACCGTCGCTCGAAGTAGAAGGACGCCTCGAAAGCGTACTAAGTCAGTCTGAATATAAGCAGCAGCAAATCTTCTTTCTATTTCATTGTTTCTTTTATTGCACTTTCTAACATAACTATATGCATTTTAGGCGAAATTTATGAATTTAAAGAACAATCTAACGCTTGGAATCGAATCCACGGCACACACTTGGAGTGTTGGAATTGTAGATTCCAGTGGAAAAGTTCTCAGTTTAGTGAACGATATGTTTATTCCTGAGAAGGGAGGAATTCATCCAATATTAGTAAAAGAGCAACATTTAAACAATTTTATGGGAATAATCATTAAAGCTTTAGACGACGCTTCGATTTCAATTAAAGATATTGATCTTATTGCTTTCAGTAATAGTCCTGGATTAGGACAAATTCTAAAAATCGGTGCTCATGTTGCGAGAATGTTTAGTCAACTTTTAGGAATACCGATAGTCGCTGTAAATCATTGTATCGCTCACATAGAAATCGGGCGTTTTTTATGCAAAATAGAGGACCCCCTCACATTATATGTGTCAGGGGGAAATACGATAGTTAGTGCTTATGAGTCTGGTCGTTATCAAATTTTTGGAGAAACGTTAGACATCCCTATTGGTAATCTAATTGATTCGTTTGCTCGTGATGTTGGGATACCCCATCCTGGTGGTCCAAAAGTCGAAGCATTAGCTCGTGAGTCAGATAACTACTTACACTTACCGTACGTAGTAAAAGGGATGGACCTATCCTTTTCTGGGCTCTATTCTGCAGCTAAAAGGTTAATTGAATCGAAGGACTATGAAAAAAAATATACCCTAAATGATGTAGCTAATTCGCTTCAAGAAACAGCGTTTGCAATGCTTACTGAAGTGACAGAAAGAGCTTTAGCCCATACTGGAAAAGAAGAAGTCTTGTTAACAGGTGGAGTGGCTGCTAATAAACGATTGCAAGAAATGGTTAAATACATCAGTAAAGAACATGGTGCAAGATTTGAGGTTGTGCCCTTAAAATACGCAGGAGATAATGGAGCTATGATTGCGTGGACCGGTATTTTGAGGTATAAATCTATTGGAGGTAATAATATCTCCGAAACTAGAATAAATCCTAAAGAACGAATGGATCAAATAACAATCCCGTGGAGAGCTTAGGTGTTGTATTAAATTGTCGAACGAGGTTATTGTTGAAAAATTAATTCACAAGGGAGCAGAAGCCAGTCTTTATTATGGTTCGTGGTTTGGAAAGGAAGTGATTTTTAAAAAACGAATTCCTAAAGGATATCGCATAGAACAAATCGATAAGGTTCTCCGCTACAATCGAACTCTTAACGAAGCTAAAGCGCTAATCAGAGTCAAAAAGTACGGGGTGTTAGTTCCTCCGGTATACGAAATTGATACTAAAAACTCGACTATCGTAATGAAATATATAAAAGGCGAAAAATTAAAAGATATTTTATATTCGTTGACTACTCCAAAGAAAGTGCAATATTTAAAAGAAATAGGAAAAAACATAGCGTATTTGCATAAAAATGGTCACATTCATGGTGATATCACTACGAGTAACATAATCCTCACTCCCTCTCAAGAACTATTTATCATTGATTTCGGCTTACACGACTACTCTGATTCAATTGAAGATAAAAGCACTGACTTACATCTATTTAAGAGAGTTTTGATTTCATCCCATGGAAGCGATTTTAATATCTGTTTTGAAGCTTTTCTTGAAGGATATCACGAAGGATATGGGAAAGAGAAAAATTATGAATGTAAAAGAATTCTAAAGAATATATCTGTAATTGAAACAAGAGGCCGATATGTTAAAAAAGAAGATAGATCATAAAAATAAAATTTTTTCAATCGACCTTAAATTGTTAACATTAAATGTTCATTTTAAAGATAAAGGCATCAAAATTATTTACATCTGATATAGAGCCCTTTAAAAGCCTCTCAATTCAGAGAGATAATTTTATATACAAGTTTAACTTATATTTTATTATCAAAAAGTTGTATTTAGTTAAGGGTTAATAATATAAGATAACTTTTCTTACTTGTTATTACACTTTTCTGGACTTCATTTTGAAAACTAATAACTTTGGTGAGTTCAATTTTGCCGAATCCTAAGAAAGAGAAAAAATCTGCTATGCAAAATATTACTATCAATATTCCTGACATATATGATACAAATATTCAAAAATTAATTAAAATGAAAATCGTTCCTTCTAGGTCTGAATGTATTCGTATGGCTTTACGTGAATTTTTTTCAAATGAATATGAAAAAATGCAAATTTTAGGATTTTTTGACGATTAAAAAAGAAACAGTGTAAAAAAAATTATCTTCTTTTACGAATTTTTCGCGCTTCTCGTTCTACTTCACGTAAGGTCACGATATCGCTAACTTGTATCGGACCCTTTACATTTCTTGTAAGAATTCGATTTCGATCTGGACCTTCAAGAATCCTTACCTTAATTTGGCTGATCTCACCAGTTAATCCCGTTCTACCAACTATTTGAAGGACTTCAGCGGGAATTGAATAATCTTGTGTTACTCTTCCTTTTGATCCTTTTGATCCTTTTTTATCCATTTTTGCTAAGATGCTTCACCAAATTATTTTTTTAATGCTTCTAACTTCTTAATAATATCATCCAAAGCTTTATCGTTTCCAGTTCCTACATTCTCAATTGCGATGGCAGAAGAAGCAATATTAATACGGGCTGCATTTCCTAATTCTTTCTTCGTGGATACATAACCAAATGGAATTGATTTTTCTTCGCACAACAATGGAACATGAAATAAAATTTCTGGTGGACTAACATCCTCTGCCATGATAACGAGTTTCGCAAGACTTCTTTCTATTGATTTCGTTACTTCATTCATCCCTTTCCTTATTTTGGCATCTCGCGTTCCAGAAATCGTGGATAAAGCGTCTTTAATGCCATTTTTTAACGCATCAGGGACTTTATATTTTATATAGCTCATTTTTTTCTCTTTCCAATATACATTCTTAATATATTATCATTAATCATCGATTTTGATGTTGTACGTAATAATGGATATAAAATAAAATTTTTGGTTTGGAATAACAGTAAAATTTTTTTAGAATACTTCTTTTAACTACCTATAATGATTATCCCAATTCGCTGTTTCTCATGTGGAAAATTGCTTGCCCATGTTTATAAGCCTTATTTAGAACTAATCGAAAAAGGCGAACCCGCAGATGATGCTTTTAAAAAGTTGGGTCTTGAAAGATTCTGTTGTCGTAGAATGATTATCTCACATGTAGACCTTATAGATGATCTTTTACGGTTCCCAAGATTGCAGTAATCTAAAAAAGAAGAACAAAAGTTAGATTTAATAGCTTCAAAAAAAAATTCTCTATCCTTTTGTAGCCAATTTAATACCAAATTCTTTACATTTTGACAAGTCCTCTTCTACAATTGGACCCTTCATTCCACCAACTTTTATTGATAAGCCAGGAAGAGCTTTGGTCGAATTTGGTAAATTCTCACCGATTTGCTTTTCCATCTTCTTAACCGCTTTTTCAAAGTCTTTACTCATGTAGGTGTCAAAAGCAGCAAATGAACTGGCTTTTAAGCTAGAACTAGAAAGATTTTTTATAAACTTTTTAATACTCTTTACATGGCTTCCCACATGGTTAGGAGAGCCGATTAATATTAAATCGTAAGTTTTATTCTCACTAAGTTCAAAATCTTTTACATTCACAACCTCTGTTTCTGTGCCCTCAACTGAGTTAATTCCATCTGCTATTAAATCAGCAACCTGTTGGGTGTTCCCATGTTTTGTATCGAAAACAATTAAAACTTTCATTATATTACTTCCCTCTTACAAAATTGAATTATAATTTTATTTAAAGTTATAAATTAGAGGTATAACAAGTATTTAATTATATTTTTTTAAATTATTCTTTCCCATAAAGCGCTGTCCATCGTACTTTACGAGGGTTACGTTTCTGAACGAGCGTAGATATTCTACATTTATGAGTGCAAAAGTTATAGATTGTCCCATCTTTTTTGATATACATGTGTCCTTTGCCAATTGGAATATCATAACCACAAAAAGAGCATTTTTTTACTTTAACCATGGAATTGTCATCTCACTGTGTAATATTTAGTTATTTTTCCCCCGCTATTTTAAAAAGTTCAGTTTCCCCGTATTTTGTAACTTTAAGGTTGATCAGTGTCATATCAAAAGTAATCTCGTTGCCCCTAACAGTTTTTCTTCTCTTTTCTCCTTTTCTTGTGGGCTTATACCCGATCCCCTTTTTTGAAACGAGAATCCTTTTCTTTACGGGACCGTGAACATCTTTTCTCATAGGGAACCCTGAAGCATCGGAGCCTCCTGTTATTTCAAACTCGTAATTAGGAAACCCAATTAGACCGCCATTAATCGATTCACCAATCTTTTTCGTTTCAAAAAGACGTGATTTCTTTTCATCTATTTCAATTAGCTTAGATAAACCTTTTCCGGGACCCGTGTTTCCACCCGAAATATTAAGCTTGTATACTCTTTTCTCTGAACTCATTATTATCGAACTAACAAAAAGGAAATTACTATAAGAAATATCCTAAAATTTAAAAATTTTATTGATTTTGAGTTAAAGGAACACAAATTATTAATTTCCGGAAAAAAATACAATTTATTTTAAAGATCACCTCCTATTAAAAATATAAACTTAAATTGGGATTTATCCATATCATATGACGCAGATTTTTGAAGTAGTAGAAGTGAGGGAGTTCCCATACTTTTTAACCATAGATATAGATGATGTTTCTGTAGTAGGAGAAGTCATTAAAGATATGAATAGTCGAAAGGTTTACTTGCTCGTTGATCACAATAAAAAGAGAATTTGGACATACAACGGGCGAAATAGTCCTTTCAAGCTTCAAATTTATGGTGGAATCCTAGCGGGTATGTTCCGTAAACAATTAAAACTTTTTTACCGAGTGTATGCTCTAAACATGTATTCTACCGAGGCTCCCGAATTTCAAGAAGTAATGCTACAATCCGTCGGACCGGGTAGAGCACAATCTATTAACAAAGAAGATTTCCCTAAAAGTGTTATTGATGGAACTGTAGGGGAAATAATCCTTCACAATCCAGGGTTAAAAAAAGCGATGGAAAATATAAATTCGTATGCTCAACCGGAAGATCTAAAAAGAATTTTTCTCATTATAGCAGGTAATATTTACTCTGAAGAAGATGTTCCAGAAGCAATACTCAAAGAGGAGCAATATTCAACTAATTTAGTGAAAATGGGGCGGCTAAACAACGGTTTTACGTTCTTTAGAGATCGGAATTATTCTACACGAATAATTGTTAGAAACAGAACGATTCAAGGAATTGAACTGTATGTCAATAGCTATGAAAATTTACCTTCTCTTCGCATCAAATCTCCAATAATTCACGAAGATAAAATAAGTAACAAGGGAGACATGGATTCGTTGATGAAAGCTTTCCAAATTCCCGATTCATTGCCAGATGAAGAATCAGAGGACGAAAGTAGTAATGGCGATGAAAAAGACCGAGAAGAAAATAAGACTCAAAATAATTAGTTTAATCATAAATGTTGACATGATTCTTTTAATAAATCCTAAAACCACTAAACCTACAGAATTCCAAACTGACTTTTTTAGAGAACCTAATCTTGGAATTTTATATTTGGCAGGGATTCTAGAACAAAATAACATTCCCGTAGAAATTTTAGATTTAGAGCAGTATTCTGGATTAGAGCCTGAGGAACTAAATAAAATTATCATTGAAAAAATCGAACACTACGAAATAATTGGTATAACATCGCTGACTAATACCTTTTATCTGACTAAGCAGATTGTTGAATTGATAAAAAAATCTAATAGAGAAAAGATTGTGGTTCTTGGAGGACCTCATGTTTCGTTTCAATACAATGAAATCCTAAAAACTGAACCTTTAATCGATTTTATATGTATAGGCGAATCGGAAAGGTCATTCCTTGAATTAACGAATCTGTTGATTCAAAACCCCCCCAATATAACGAACTCTCAAGCTTTCGGAAGAGAAATAAATGCAATTAAGGGTTTAGCCTATAGGAATTTAGAAGGAAATGTTATATTCACGGGACTTCCAGACCCAATTGACATTGAAACAATTCCACTACCACCAAGATACCTCCTGTCCCAGGAAAACTTTTACTATAAGGTAGCAAGCGTGATAATTAACAGAGGGTGCCCTAACGCCTGCTCATTCTGTTCTAGGCAAAAATTGTTTCCAAAAACGAGGATTAGAAGTTTAGCTTCAATTTTATCTGAGATCAGAGACATAATTTCTTATCAAACATACAACTACATCAATTTTTATGACAATATTAACATCGAAAAAAAATTCTTTCAAAATTTTTGTAGACTGTTTATCGACAACAAGATTAAAATTCCATGGGGTTGTGAATTACGAGTCGATAGCATAACTGTTGAGGACGCAACTTTATTAAAAGAAGCTGGTTGTAAGCTCATCGCCACTGGTATTGAATCCGCTAGCTTAAAAGTGTTGAAAAACAATCTAAAATACCAAGATCCTAAGCGAGTACTTTCAGGAATAAAACATTTGAAAGCTGTAGATATCCCCATACAAGCATACTTTGTTTTAGGACTCCCTGGAGAAACTGAGCTTACTTTTCAAGAAACTTTAAATTTCATCAAAGAGTTACCATTAGATGCTAATGACAAAATAAATTACTTTGTTGCTACACCCTATCCGGGCTCTCGTTTGTGGGATGAACAAGAACATTTTACCATCAATATAATTGAATATGATTTTACTAAATACGATTGTCAGCACATAATTTTTGAAACTTCTGATTTATCAGTTCAGAAACTTGAAAAACTGTTTAACATTTCCAAAGATATTGAACAATTCTTTAGAAGACACTAAAATCTGGATCGATGGGGTAGGCAATACGGAAATGCCTTGGTAAACTGAGTAAAAGCTACATCTTCTGCATCCATTTTAATCAGTTCACTTACGTTTTCCAAAACATCTTTTTGTTTTGTATATAAGTCTGTCTTAATTCCTTTACTCTCAAGATCTTTGATTAATGAACTAAGATTTTCCATCAATACAGTTCCCCAGTTATCTTTAAAGTTTTTAAAATCTTTCCGGCAAATTTCCGAAACGTATGAAACTTCCGGTTTCTTAGGATATCTCTCTGATGATAAAGCATATGACATTTTTGATTTCCACTCCTCTATTGAAGAATACTAAAGAGCATTCTCTAAGGTATATAACAACATTCATATTTATAATTATTTACACGACATCTTTTTCATAAAGAGAGAAGGATAATTTTAATAATGGAGAATTAACTCTATTTTAATGTTGTTAAGAAATAATTTGTAATATCTAAAACACATAAAAAAATAAATAAAAATTAGGCGCAATATTGATTATGGCTAAAAGTGACTACTTTATAGGGGAAGCCCTTTTGGGTGCTGAAGAAAACTTAGCACATATAGATTTAATAATTGGTTCAAAAGATGGTCCCGTTGGGGTATCTTTTGCAAATGCACTTAGTTCTCCTTCAATAGGCCATGGGGGGCTTTTAGCATGCATAAGACCAAATCTTCTTACAAAACCAATTAGTCTTGTTATACCTAAAGTTACAGTTTCAAAAATGGAAGAAGCAAATAAGATTTTTGGACCCGCTCAAGCTGCCGTTGCTAAAGCTATAGCCGATGCAGTAGAAGAAAAGATAATACCCATGAATAAACTGGATGAATGGTTACTTATCGTAAGTGTGTTTATTCACCCCGATGCAAAGGATTATAGGAGAATTTATCAATATAACTATAGTGCAACAAAATTAGCGATTAAAAGAGCTTTAAAGAATTACCCACCAATTGAGAAAATTTTCTACGATAAAGATAGAGCTAAACACCCTGTTGCTGGAATTAGAGTACCAAGGCTTTGGAGACCTCCATATATCCAGGTTGCTTTGGACCACCCAAATATAGACCATCATATGAAAGTGTTAAAACAATTACCAAAGAGTGACAGAATTATCCTAGAAATTGGAACTCCATTTCTCAAGAAATATGGTATGGAAGCAATAAAAAGAGTAAGGGAATTAGCCCCTCAAAAATTTATTGTGGCAGATCTAAAAACCTTGGATGTAGGGAAATTAGAAGTAGATTTTGCTTTTGACGCGACTGCAGATGCTGTTGTTGCAAGTGGTTTAGCGGCGCCCTCATCTATTGATAAATTCCTTTTAGAGGCTAATCGTTTAGCAATTTATGGGTTTGTTGACACCATGGAAGTAAACGACCCTATAGCAAAATTGAGTAAACTAAAACAAGTCCCTGATGTTGTTATCTTACATCGAGCAATTGATGTGGAACAAGCTGCTAGTGCAGAATCCTCAGACGCTGCTCAAAAAGCAAGGTGGGCGTTAATTCCTAAGATAAAAGAATTATATAAAGACGAGAAATTGGCTTCTGGGCGAGATCGCGTTTTAGTTGCTGTTGCAGGAGGAATTGACCCAAATACTGCCAAATATGCTATAGATATGGGAGCAGATATTTTAATAGTAGGGCGATTTATTACATCATCTAAAGATGTTGAAAATTCCATGAGGAGATTACTCAATATCATGCCTGGTTATTCTGATATTGACTTAAAGAGAATTCACACGGAAGATGACGATAATTCTGTAAAAAACCCTAAATGGGATTAAAATTAAAAAAACCTATTTTTTACTTTACCTTTTTTCTCCTAAATAATTTAATATCTTCATAAGGTTAAATCATCTGACTTAAGTTGATTAGGCCTAAATTTAGCGGATAATCACAGAAATATTTATTAAGAAGAAGGATATAAAACGGTTTACAAAATTGTAAAGACTTAAATGTAAAATTTCCAATCAATGAATGTCATCCAATTTTTAATTAATTAAACAAGGAGGTAAGTACAATGCCATATGTGTTTATTCATTCATATTTTCCGGGACATATAGCAGAGGAAATTTCTAAAGTATATCTTGAGGAGGATAAAAAATTTAAAAAGGCTGTGAGAGGTTTGGCAAAAGAAGTTATCGCTAATGCTGTATTGTCAACACCAGAAGGAATGGATATTATAGGAGTTCAAGATGTTAAAGAAGGAAACTTAGAAAAGTATTTGATGCTGCAATATGAATCTATGGTACCATATCAAAGGATTGAAGGTTTTAAATACAAGATTGTTGTTCGATTAAAGATTACTGAAGCGTTGGGAATGATTGGCTTGAAAGCACCAGAACCATTATAAAAATATAATTTTTTTTTTCAACTCTTATTTTTTCTTGTAATTTAAATTTATTGGGTTTAATAGTTGGATTTAGACTCAATGGAAACTTCTTTTATATCGGTTAGTTGAGAATGACGAAAAGAATTGTTATTTTAATTTTAAATATTTAGTATTCTTGCTAAGATTTAACTCTTGGAAATTAGTTAATTCTTGTTTAGAATCTATTCAAAATGGAAAAAAAGAAAGATAAAAAATACATCTTTTATTAGATTAGCGGGTTTTGGATTTAGGTCATGCTCCTCTCATTTTATTGGTCGGCTGTTAGCCTGGAATATAGGACCTATAAACTGACTATATAGGATCGAAAACGCAGTCTGATTGGACACGACGCTTATCATTTCGCCTTCCTTATCAGTCGCGGGACCGAGTATTACTTCTTCTGCGTCTCGAGTGAGTGCGAAGAATTCCATAGCGCCGCTCAATTGTCGGAACTGAATGTTTCCCAATCCCATCATTTTGCGTATGATATCCCCGTAAGTTCCCATTTCGAATCTGGAGGTCAACATGAAGCGCACAGCTTTTTTCTGGTAAGCAAATTCGCTGATAACTTGTAAAATTTCAGGAATAACGTAAGGCATTACGATAATTATTGAGGATTTAACTCTATATATAGCGTCTTTAATCGCAGCTACTAACGCATCTCGTCCCACTACCTGCCAAGTTGTAATTTCTTCGATTTCGGGAATGGAACTTGCAGCTTTATGAATATCACTTAATGTATTTTCATTTTTTTCTGCAATTTCTGTCGCATCGTCAATTGAGTTCATAAATTGGAGCGTAAAATCCGCTATTGCGTCTTTAATGTTTTGCGTTGTGTCTCTTGTTGTAGCGGTTAGACTACCTTGAAGTGTTTTTGCATTTTCTTCGTATTTTGATTTATGATCTATTAACATTTCACCCAAATTTCGATCCAAGTCAGCTGTCTCATCGCCCCATAGATTTATCTCTTCAGTTATTTTATCGGAAACATTTCTTTTCCCACCGATAAATTTATCGTCGAGATCCCTAATCCATTCTTCTTTAATTCTTTTGATATCCGTATCGTACTCATTATAATGTCTTAATGAATCTTCTTTGTGTCTAGTAATAGCTTCGTCGTATTGGCGGTTGTGAGTTTTTAGCGAATTCTCTAACGAGTCTTTCAGCTTAGTCGTGGTATCAGAGCAATCTTTTACACCACTTTGTAAAGTACTGTCGATTTCACCTGACATATCGGTTGCGAGTGTTTCTAATTGCACATTTATTGTTTCTTGCGCCTTATGGTCAAGTTCTGTGGTTTCTGTTACGACATTATCGTTCTCTTTCGTCACTACATCAGTTACTTCTGTTTTCAGCAAATCTGTGGTCTCTCTTGTATTTTTAACGTAATCTTCACTAGTTTTTGTAAAATCAGCTTTCATTGGTTCAGTAAATGTTAAAATGTTCTGAATTGTAGTTTCGTGTCGTGCTTTGTACTTTTTCTTCTTTCCCATCCAGAAAAATCCTTTCTTGCCCATTTCTGCTGTAAAATCTGTAAACCTATTGGCATGCTCTAGTAGATTATCAATAAGCGTTAGAGTCATACTTTTAAATTCGCTGGTTTGATCTGTTAATACCCTGTGTCTATCATCAACTGTAGCTTTTAGGTTAGTTTGGAGCGTATCAGTCGTGTTTTTGAGATGGTTCAAATGCTCTTTTAACAAGTTAGAAATCCTTTCTTTAAGATCCACTACAATTTTATCCATTCGTTCTAAATACTTTTCGAGGATTTGTTCCATTCTTGGTTTAAGATCGTTCGCAATAGTCTGATGTCTATCTACATGATTATCTAAGTTACTTTTCAATTCTTTTTCTAAATCTTCAATTCTTTTGGAAAAATCAGATAAGAGTTCAGCAATTAAATTAGTTAAAGTACCTTTTGCTTTATTAACGCTAGATTCATTTTCATTTACTCTGGTATCGCAAATATTTTTGTTATTAGAGTTTAGAGTATCCATAATGGAGTGCAAATTTTCTTCTAAAGTCTTTGAAGTGTCAGTAAAACGATTTCTCGAGTTATTTATCCTATCTCTTTTATTGTTATTTTTGGTATCCGAGTCTTCAAAAAATAGGCTAATTTGATCCTCGACCGCAGTTGCCACTTCGCTGATGCTTTTATCTTGAATCGCTTCTAATTTCTCAAATCGATTTGATTGATCAGCTAATATTGAATCTTTAGTCTTCGCAATCTCGTCTCTGAATATTTTTGACTCTCCAATGTAAAGTTCAAAGAAAGGCTCTAATGGAATGTATCTGTCGACAATCCCTGTTACTTTTTTAAGAAAGTCTTTCTCTACTAACCAATTGGTTATCTCCAGAACAATTTCATATGTTAAATCCGGGTGGTCTTCAGTTAGCGATAAATATACTTCAGATGAAGTTGCTCGGGGAACTCTTAGGTATACGATGTACACATTGATTTGTTCTTCAGTGAAACCATATCGAGTGAAAACTTCCTTCGTGAATTCTTTTAAGCTCATAAGATTTTCTCTATTTTTAGATTTTAAAAATTCTGATTAAAATATAATTAATTGAATTCCTTTTCTTTATTTCTATAATATTCTAATATAAAATATGTATAATAATATTTTCAAAATTATTATATTAAAACTTAAGGATTAAGGAGCGTCATTTTTTGAGACTTTAATCTTATTCGTAAAAATAATCGTACGATAAATTCCTTTTATCAAATCTTATTCTAAAAAACATTCCATATTTGTCAATTCTCAATCTTATTTTCATCATTCAATGGGAGAATGTTATTCCTCAATCCTTTAAATACCGCTTTTATTTGTATTAATTAAATCAATTTAGTGATAAAAAAAATGAAAAAATTAAGTAAAATTCTCTTAGGCACATTTTTCCTAATGATTTTATTTTCGACGATTACTTCGTTCAATGTTGTCGCTGTTGGTAATCCCGACGAAACATTTGAAGTTCCAACTGACACGTACCAAGCACAAATTCAGGAAGGTGTTGCCACAATGTTTAGATTTAGACAAAGAACACAATTGAGACTTAACGCAAGCGTAAATTTAGATGTAACCTTTGATTGTGATGCGTTAAGGATTGGTGATAAAGACTTTGCTGTAGAAATTGAAGGCACTGGAGATCTTCAGATGAATATGACTTGTACGGAAGAACAGGCAGAGTTAGGCTTGTTAAACGGAAATACTTATCAAATAAGAAATCGTAATCGATACCAATACCAAGAAGGATTTGTCATCTCATTAGAATGCAACGGAACTTTTACACAGGCAAGGTTAAGCATAAGTGCTACTAGCGAAAATTCAATGGGTCAATGGGCTTATTATGATGAAGCAACAGAAGAATGGGTTAGTGTACCAACAACTGTAGAAAATGGTTATTTGACTGCCGAAGTATCTCACTTTTCGACATGGACAGTACTCATACCGGACTACACACTAGCAATTGTTGGGTTTAGTATTGGTGGCGGAGTTGCAGCATTAATAATAATCGCTTCAGTGTTCTACATTAAAAAGAGAAAATAATCGACAAAGTTATTTAATAAATAACCAATTTTTTTTTTATTGTAAAAATATTCTAACTATCAATTATTGGATTATCTATATGCTTACGTTAAAATTAAAGAACAAATCAAAATTATTCAGCATTTTAATTCTTTTATTAATAATCATTAATTTCAATATTTTAATTTCTCAAGTTCTATCCAAAAGAACTGAAAATGTTTCAGGATTTTCTACTCAGGATAAGGTCTACCCTAACGAATCTGTGAAATATGTCTTTTTTAACAACATAATTTTCGATATTTCTACCGATTCTTTTATTGATCTTGACATCCGTTACGATAGTAATATTGAAAATCGTCAAATCTATTTTCTTATCAACAATAGCAACCCTATTTTACTTAATATAAGTTCTAAAGTATCAATGCAGAATTTTGGAATGCCTGGAATGCCTCAAGAGCCGAAAAAAGGCGAAACTCAATTTCAATATAGATATAACTGCATTCTTCGAATTCAAACTAATACTACAATAGAATCTCTGACAATATATGGCATCAAAAGATCGATATATGGCTTAAATCCTAATTCCGAATATTCCTTAGCTTTGTATGAATCCTCACAAGACTCTTGGGAGCTTATTGATACAATCGAGGAACTAAATGAAACGAGTTCAGAATATACTTTAGCTGGTTCTGTCTCTGACCTTCAAACAGACACGGACTATTTTATTACTTTTTATGAGGTCGCTAATATCTTCGACAATTGGTTTTTAATGATTATTTTAATTGTTGGTGCGATAGGAATTGGTTCAATCGCGATTTTAATTTCAAAAAAAGATTATTTCCAATACTTAAAAACTAGAACCATTCCAATTGAGAAGGGTGCGCATCGTTTAACCTTAGAAGACGTCTTAGAGAACGAGAATAGGAATAAAATTATTGACTTAATTCTTACAGAACCTGGAATTCATTTTAATGAGTTATTACGAAAAACTGAAATAGCAGCGGGTAATCTCGTCTGGCACCTCGATATTTTAGAAACTTACAAGGTAGTGGGTAAAAAAAGGATTGGAAATTTCATAGCCTATTTTCCCTATTATCAAAAAAATCCTATTTCAAACCTTGATCTTCGATTGAGTAAGAGCAAGTTAACATTAGGCATTCTCGAAATGATCGAGAAAGAACCAGGTCTTTGGAACAGTGTAATCACAAAACATTTTAAGGTTGACCATAAAACAATTCAATATCATATTAATAAGTTAAAGGATTTAAATCTCATTCGCTTCAGAAGTGAAGGGAGAAAGAAAAAAATCTTTCCGAATTTAGAATCAGATTATTTTAATAAAAAAGATAAGTAGAGATTCTAGTAAGGGTAAGGACTGGGCGGGGCATTATTTATTTAGTAATATTGTTAAACATTGTGAGATTTGATTTTATATTAAATCATAGTTTATGATGTGGTGTTATGAGCTCAATATCTAACCAAGAATTTCATTTGCGGATTGAAAAAACTCAAAAATTATTACGGGATCATTCAATCCAAGCACTATTTTGCACATTAGGAACAAATTTTCAATATTTACTTAACGTTAAAAGCAAACCTTTTGAAAGATTGGTTTTAGCGATTATTAAATCAAACGGAACTCCACATCTAATATGTCCTGCTTTCGAATTACAAAATTATATAGAAAATACTCCATTATCGCAAGTCGATATTAGCATTTGGGAAGAAACTGAAGATCCCTTCCTATTAATGAAAAAAATTTGCATAGATAATGGCATTCAGGATACAAATATTGCAATATCTCCCCAAACATCCTTCACGGTTTTTTCGAAGATTAAATCTGTTCTTCCTAAGGCTAAATTTGTAGACGCTCTCTCGATAATGGAAACTGTGCGTATTGTAAAAACTGATCAAGAAATCGAATTTTTAAAAAAAGCTAGTCATTTTTCTGCTAGAGGAATTGAAGCAGCGTTTGATCAACTTTCAATTGGTATTACTGAAAAAGAAGCTTCAGCTCTAGTTGAAAAGGAGATAAGTTTGTTATCAGGAGAGCCCACATTATTTGCATTGGTTCAGTTTGGAGCGAATTCTTCAAACCCTCATGGTTCTCCTTCGAATAAAAAGCTTAAAAGAGATGAGGTTGTCTTAATTGATGCTGGCACATCATATAATGGCTATGTCGCCGATATCACTAATACTACAGTATTTGGACATCCAAATGAAAAATTCTTGGAAATATATAATATCGTAGAAGAAGCTAATTATCGCGCAAGAGAAGCAGGGGGTGTAGGAATCTTACCTTCTCAAGTTGATGCTGCTGCCCGAGATTATATCCTAGAAAAGGGGTATGGACAATACTTTACACATCGTACAGGTCATGGCATAGGTTTAGATGTCCACGAAGCCCCATATATAATCCAGACTAATTTGGTTCCATTAGGCTTAAAAAGCACGTTTACTATCGAACCAGGCATCTACATCCCTGGAAAATTTGGCGTTCGAATCGAGGACGATGTAGTTGCTAGAAATAATGGCTGCGAACAACTTTCTTCCCCAATTCGGCGTTACTGGGAAAAATAATCCTCCTTGCAAATAAATTTTTTTTGCTTATAGACAATTAGGCATACCTTTAATATGTCTTCAATTTTAAAATTAGTAATTCAATTTCCCTAATCAAAAATTAAAATAATGATAAATCCAGAAGCTTTTTTAGAATTTATTAAAGATCGAAGAAGTATTAGGAGCTTTCAAGATAAACAAGTTCCGGATAATGAGATTCAAATGATCCTAGAGGCAGGAAGATGGGCTCCAAGCGCTTCGAATAAGCAACCCTGGGAATTTTATGTTATTAGAGATAAAGAAATCTTAAAAGAAATCTCGAAAAACGCTATTTATGGTAGACATATCAAAAGAGCACCTTTTGCTATTGCAATCATCGGAAAAAAAACAATTAGTCCCAATTACTATATTCAAGACACATCTTTGGTGTCTATGACTATGATGTTAATGGCTTGGTCATTGGGTATAGGGACATGTTGGACTGGATCGATGAATAGGGAAAAAGCTAAAGAAATATTAGGTTTGGGAAAAGACGATTACATTCTTACTATCTTACCGATGGGATATATTAAAGGCAATATTCCAAAACCAACCTTAAGAACGGCTTTAGACCAAATACTAAAAGAAATATAGATTGTAATAAAGCAAATTTAGTAGATAATTAGTAAATCATCAAGTTCTTCACGAGTCTTTTTTTCTCAAAATTTGACTAATTTGTCCTAAACTACGATTTCTTAACAGTTTTAAGATAAGTTAATTAAATAAATAATAATTATTCATATAATTAACATTGAAGGTGATATTCAAATGGGAAAAGGAATAGGAATTACAGCACTAGTATTTTTTGTTTTATTTACATTTATTTCGTTTACTTTAGGTTTTGAAATTGGTGGAAATGACTTAGAAATAGCAATGATTGTTTTAGCGGAAGGTATTCTTTTTAGTTCGACAGCTTTTTTAATTCCAGGAATTCTTAGTCTAATAGGAAAGCCACTTGGCAAAGTTGCATGGTTTTATGCTTTAATACCGTTAACTCTCGCATGTTTTTTAATATATACCATTGTGATTGCCGCGTTATTTCCCACATCATTCATAAGTAATTTCACTGGATATTTAGGAACAGGTCTTGCAATTTCCGTAGTATTTTCCATTGTTGCACTATGTGGGGGCTATGCAAAACTTCATTAATTTTTTTTTTATATTATATTAAAACTTCATCGAGCTCTTCTGGGGCTTTTGTTAATTTAATATAGCCATCATTCGTTATTAAAACAGAGTCAGAATGTCGAAAACCTCCTAACCCTGGAATATAAATTCCCGGTTCAACGCTGATTAACATATTAGGTTCGAGAGGTCTATCGTATCCTTCAGCTAAATAAGGTGCCTCATGACCGGTAATTCCAAGCCCATGCCCGGTGCGATGAATGATATAATCACCATACCCTTTCTCCGTTATAAACTTTCTTACTTTAGTATCTATCTCGCCCATAATCGTTCCTGGTTTTAACATGCTGTAAGCCAACTCTCTGGCTTGGAACATCACCTCAAACGGTTTCTTAGCTTTATCTGGTATGTGTCCTAAAAAGAAAGTTCTTTCTATTTCAACACCATAACCGTCTACTTGAGCGTAAACTATGGAAACATGTGGCCCTCCTTCTTCCATTTCAGCAAACAGCTTTGGAATTATGTGCGGGTCGTGAGAAAAGGAAGGAGGCCAAACTGCTCCTACCGTTCTACAGACGATAAAATTAGCACTTGGTATATCGGTAACAATTTTTGAAGTCATGAATCCTGTGACTTTCTGATATAAAGCAAATTCGGGTACTCCAGGACGGCAGATTTTGAACAATTCTTTATGTCCTCTATTAATAATTTTACACGCATGGACAGATCTTCCAATTTCGTAATCTGTTTTTACTATTCGCACTTCATCAATAATATCTGTAATTATTTTGTTCCCGGGTGTTTTTTCTGCGATCCCCGATGGCATTGCACCTTCGATACCCACTTTTTTTTCTTTTTCAATAAGTTTTTGGTATACATCGTACCAATTTTCTCCTTGGGGCGCTGGGAACTCGTAATAACTGTGAAATTCAAGTTCTCCTATAGATCTAGATTCAACGTGACTTTTTTCTAAGAGGGGAACTACCATTTTAGGTGTTCCTTCTCTTTCTATAATGAGAAGAAAAGGACGTTCGTGAACGTTATTAGCAAAATTAGTTAAATAATAAATGTTGGTTGGATCAAATGACACATAGTAATCCAAATTCTCTTGTAACATCAAGTTTCTTACTTTCTTTAATCGATTGGAAAGTTCTTCTCGGCTTGGTGGTGTTGTAATTCCTTTTGGTTTAACATTCATAATAAATTCTTCAAATTAATTCTCTAAAATTAATAATTATAAGAAATTCTTAATAAAAAATTTATTAGTTTTTTGGGATTTTAACTAACAAAGAACAAGGAAAGCATAAAGAAACCTTTTCAAAGCAAGAGCAATCTATTTATTTATTAGCATAATTTACATATTAAAAATACATTAAAAAGAGGAAACAAAATTGAAAACATTTGAAGATTATTTAGCCCGGTTATATAAAATGAAGCCTAACATTTACATTGGTGACGAATTAGTAGGTCGGGATGACCCTCGATTACAGGGTGGTCAAAATATCATAAAAGTTACTTATGATTGCGCTCATAGCGAGGAATATGAAGATTTATGTGTAGTTACCTCTCACTTAACTGGAAAGAAGATAAATAGGTTTACCCATATACATCAAAGCGAAGATGACCTCTTAAAAAAGCAGTTAATGACTCGACTACTCTGTCATCGTGTTGGGGGCTGTATCCAACGCTGTATGGGTTGTGATTCATTAAACGCTCTCTCTGTAATTACATACGAGCTAGATCAAGCGTTAGGAACAGATCATTACAAACGGTTTAATAAGTATTTAGAATATTTTCAAGAGAACGATTTAGTCGCTAGTGCGGCTCAAACTGATGCTAAAGGAGATCGTTTGAAGAGACCTCACGAACAAGAAGATCCAGACCAATATTTAAGGGTTATTGAAACAAGGGAAGATGGAATCGTTGTTAGAGGGTGTAAAGTTAGCATTACAAACACACCATATGCAGATGAGCTGATTGTAGTCCCTTGTAGGTATATGGGCCCGGAAGATAAAGATTACGCCGTATCATTTGCATTGCCTACAGATTGGGATGGAATTAAATTATTAACGAGACCTGCTAGCTTTAGAAAAAGTAAACACATGCAATTTCCTGCTGGGAATTTTGGAGACGCAGAGACTTTCATTATCTTTGACGATGTTTTTGTTCCAAACGATAGAATTTTCTTAAACGGAAATGGAGATCCCAGGCAAACTGCATATGCTGGCTTTCTAGCGTTGATGTTTGCTCATTATCATCGCCACAGTTATACAGGTTGCAAACCTGCTGTTACGGAAGTAATTGCTAGCGCCGCAGCGTTAGTTGCAGAGTATAATGGGATTGAAAAGGCTTCACATGTTCAAGACAAGCTTTCTCATTTAATAGGCACAGCAGAGCTCGTATTTGCTGCTGGGGAATCCAGTGCAAAACATTCTGAAAAAGCTCCTTCTGGAACACAAGTTCCGGACGAGATTTTAACCAATGCTGGAAGGAGACTTGCTGGAGAAATGATTTACGATGAGTATAAAATATTAGCAGACCTTTCTGGCGGTCTAATTGCAACACTACCATACGAAGGATCGTTCTTTTCTGAAGATGTTGGAGAACTTGCTATGAAATATATGAAGAGAAATCCAAGAGTTAAACCAGAAAATGTTTTACGCTGTTTTAGAGGCATTGAAGCTTTCGCGGTTTCAGAAATAACAGGTCTATTACAAGTAGCTGGCTTACACGGGGGAGGATCGCCATCAATGGAAACTATAACTATGATGATGCGTTATGATATTGAAAAATTGAAGAATATCTCAAAATACCTCTTCGGGATTAAGTCCAAACTGAAAAGATACGAAAGACCAACTGTTACACCAAGAAAACAACTCGAAAAATTTCGAAAAGCTATGAAAGGGAAAAAATTAGAGAAATAAATCTATGATTTCTATTCTTTTTTTTCTATTAAATTATTTTTTAATATTATTAAGTTATTAAGTTAGTAGAGTATGAAGTTGTTATGAAGGATGTTAATGAAAAAGATAAAGTAGTAATAGACAAACTGCTTGGAATTGAGGATTTTAAAGAAATTGAAGTCAGAGTCGACGATACTGATTTAATGCAGGTTGTCCATTCTAACAAATATCTTAATTATTTCGACGATGGCTTCATAAGTTTTGTACAAAAGCTCAATAAAAATTGTGGCGAGTTACACAAAGAAGGAATCGTGTTTCCAGTCAGAAAAGTTGAAATTGAATATATAAAATCGGCTACTTTTGGCGATAAAATTCTTATTCACACTCGAGTTATTAAAGTAGGAAACACCTCTATAACTCTTGCCATGGATTGTTATAAAAACAATAAATCAGAAGATACACTTCTTGTTAAAGGTATTATTGTAAGGCTTATCATGGACATGAATACCAATGATTTAATCAAAATAACTGATTTCTTCGGAGATATTTAATCAATAATTAGATTCTTTACTCTTTCTTAACAAATTTTCCAAGTCTTTTTTTAAGTTCTTCAGACTGCCCCGTTGTAATCATAGCTATTGATTCGCGTGCTAAAACGGATTCAATACTTAAATCTTGGTTTTCGTTGATAAACTTCTTTGTATACTGAAGAGCAAGGTGATCTCTTGAAACTATCATATTTGCTGTTTTTTTTAAGATTCTTGGTAGACTTGGTGTAGGACATACTTGATTAACCAGCCCTATTCTATGCGCTTCTTCAGCAGAGAGTTCTTTACCCATTATCATCAATTCTTTGGCTCTTCCTTCCCCGATTATTCTAGGTAAAAGTTTGGTTGACGCATTAGAAAAGAAAAGTCCTACCCCTACTTCAGGGAGCATAATTCGTGTATCTTCTGCTGCGATTTTATAATCACACACGAGAGTATGTTCAAATCCACCCCCTATCACCCACCCATGATAACCAACTATGATTATACCGGGATGGGCTATCATTTTACGTGTCAAAATTTGCCATGATTCAAGAAACTCTACTGCTTCTGCAAGTCGTTCTTTATTCGTTAGCAAATCGTATCCATACTTTAGATCTGCTCCTACTGTAAAATGCTTACCATTAGCAGCGTAAATAACGCAAACATCGTTGTTCTCAGCACTCTTTTCAAAGAGTTCTATTAGTTTCTTTAGGACATCTAACGTAATTGTATTTCTTTCTTTAGGCTTATTTAACGTTATTTTTCCGATGTCTCCTTTTTTTTCATATAATACAAAATCTTCCAAATTGGATCCCTCTCATTATTTCTATTTAGACTATCTATTATTTATAAAAGTTCAATATATGTTATCATAAAAGTTTTTTTATCTAATTAAGATTAGATTGCATAATCCCTTTAGCCTTTCGCTTCTGAAGAATTTTGGGTGGTTAATTCTTGTTTTTTATAATTTATTATAACTAGCGCTACCATAACAATTAGACCCCCAATAATGTTCCACAAACCTATAACATCGTTTCTTTGAAAAAGTATCGATAAAATAAGAGTTATAAACGGTTGCAAATACAGAAATGATGCTACGCTTGAAGACTTCAGCTTTTTAAGAGAATAACTCCAAATATAATATCCAATTACGAACGCTCCTAAACCTAAATATAGAGCACATAGAAATACAACAATATTCAAAAAGTTATTTAGAAATATACTCAATTGTCCAGTAATTATAACAAGTATAAAGAACTCAACACATCCAAAGATGGAAATAATCTTTAGATTTTGAAAATCAGTCCTAGAGCTGTCAAATTGCTTCACTTTTTTTATAGCAATTGTATAAAATGACCACATCAGAGGAGCTAAAAGAGCAAGGATATATCCTAAGAAATTAGGCGAATTGGGTTGAAGGACTCCAATATTACCTCCAGTAATTAATAAAAATGCCCCAAATGAAGCAATTATAAAACCAATTACTTTATTTTTACTCAATTTTTCTTTGAAAATAACAAGTGAAAGTAACGTAATAAGAATAGGGTTAATTAAGCAATCTACAAGTACAGGTAATGATGGACCAATCAAGGAGATAGCCGAGTAAATAACAAGAAGGTACACAGATACTCCAGCTAAACTTGCTAATACTATATACAACCAGTAATTCCTTTCTGATCCTCTATTGATAGCCTTATCAGAAATTAAGGCAAGATTTTTAGAATTTCTCTTTCTAAGATACAAATCAATTAAAATCATTGAAATCGCTGCAATTATTAACCGATACAACGCGATCGAAAGCGGTGTAACGAAATCCATAGCTATATCAACAACTATGAATGAAAAGCCCCAGAAAAAAATCATCACAAAAAGTAAAAAATAGATAAATAGCATATTTGACAATTAAAAATATTTTAAATGAAAAAAGATTTTGCTTTAAAACCAGCCACAATTGTAGAATATGTTCAGATTTGGAAAAGAATCTAAATTAAAAGATTAAATAGCAATAGACCAAAATAGTATTTATGGTGCTAGAAAAATTAAAACCCGAAATTGTTTGGAATATATTTGAGCACATAATAGCTAAAACACCTAGACCTTCCCATCACGAAGAAATGATTCAAAATAAGATAAAGTCTTGGTTGACCGAACAGTCTCGAATAAACGATTTAGACTTCACTATCAATGAAGATTCCGTAGGAAATCTCTTAATTAAAAAATCCGCTACAAGAGGAATGGAATTAGCTCCATCTCTAATGCTTCAAGCACATGTGGACATGGTATGTGAAACAGATAGGGCAGATGGATTCGATTTTATGACTTCTGGAATCCCAATTAGAATTCAAGACAACAACGAATGGGTAGACGCTGATGGAACTTCACTAGGTGCTGACGACGGTATTGGCGTAGCATTAGCACTAGCCGCTTTAGTTGATCAATCAATAGAAGCCCACGGTCCAATTGAAGTCTTACTTACTGTAAATGAGGAAGATGGTTTTGATGGGGCTACTTTGTTAGATCCTGTAGCTCTTGATATACAAAGTAAATTGATGATTAATCTGGATGGCGGTCCTTTAGAGGAGATTGTAGTTGGTTCCGTTTGTGGACGAAGGGTGAGGTTTTCAAAGAAATTTAATTGGATTGACTTTAATGAAAGTGACGATTTAGAATTCTATAAAATTTCAGTTCAAGGATTATTAAGTGGGCACTCAGGAGGAGATATACACTTACCACGAGCTAACGCTAACAAGTTAGTAAGTAGGATTTTGTCAAATATTTCACAAGAAATGAAACTTTTCGTAAGTAAATGGCAAGGTGGAACGAAATCTAATGTAATCCCCTCTAAATCTTCAATAATACTAGGAACAGCCTCAAAAGATAACCAGAAATTTGAAGAATTAGTTAACGCGGAAATCTCATCAATATTACAATATTACAAAAAAATTGAACCTAACCTCAAAATAAATTTCAAAAAAACTCTTTCAAGTAAGTATTTAACAGAGGAGGAATCCAAATTACTAATTTCGACCATTAATATAATCCCTCATGGTGTCTTAAAAATATCCTCTATTTATGATAAATTTATAGAAAGTTCCAATAATCTTGCTATCATTAACACAGAAGTTGAAACCGAAGTAATCTGGCTTTATCCGCGAAGCATGATCAGAAGCGAATTGAACTCTTTTTGCGTCTCTATAAAACAACTAGGAGAGATGGGAGGTTGGAAGGTGTTTTTAAGGCCAGTTTTACCCGAATGGCTCCCAGATCTAGAATCTAAACTCTTAAGCTATGTAAAAACGGAATTTGAAGAAATATTGAAAAAACCCGTAAAAACTATAGTAATACATGGTGGTTTAGAAACTGGGATGCTTAGTACTAAAATAAGCGGGCTCCAGATGGTCTCCCTTGGTCCAACTGTAGATGGTTTACATTCTCCGAGCGAAAAATTAAAAATTGCTGATGTTGGAGTGCTATATACATTAATTAAGAAACTAATCGAGAATATATTAAAATTAAATCAGTAGTTATTAATTCTCTCCTGGAAATACGGGTAATTTAACATCCAATATTCTACGTAGGAAAGGCCCAAAAATAAAACCTTTCACAATTTCCATTCTTTCCACAGAAATATCTTTAATTAAAGGCATATTAATCGAGATATTGGTTTCCTTTAAAAATGTGACCTTTTGTCTCATATCTTCTTTGTATTCATTATAATTCTCGTAAGCGGAGATGATTACAGCTTTTAGTTTTGAATACACAAAAAATAAAGAATATTTTGAGTCTAAAAAGTCTATATCCTCTTCTTTTGGGATATTCTTTGCATTAAATTTAATAATGTAGATAATTAAGATATTTAAATTTAATTTTAAAAGGTTGGGCACTAAAAGTTTGTTTAACCACCCTTTATCAAAGAACTTTTTCTTCATTCTCGATATTGTATAGCGAGATAAACCTACCCAATCTCCTATGGTTTGCAAAGTAGCTCTAGGACTCTCAATAAGTGCTACGAAAACTTTTCTTTCTTTTTCATTCATT
Source organism: Promethearchaeota archaeon (assembly GCA_030599585.1). GTDB lineage: Archaea > Asgardarchaeota > Lokiarchaeia > Sigyniarchaeales > SOKP01 > SOKP01. The sequence goes on from JAUVNS010000003.1 coordinate 123,918, forward strand.
TGAAAGTTTTCACCTTGTATAAACCACTCTTTTTCAGCAATTTCTTTTAAATTTTGATTAATAGAAAAGCTACTCTCAAGTAATCTCCAATAATCGAAAAATTTTCTGACTTTACTAGTACGTAAAGGGAAAGTAATGAGCTCAGGGTAATATTCATCAACTAGTCCTAATTTTCCTAATTTTTCAGTTCGCGATTCATTATAACTAATAAGATCTGTATAATTCTTATAGATACTAAAAGACACACCATAATCTCGTTCTTCGATAGATAAGAATATTTCTTCTGAAATTCCAATAGAATCTTGCAGTGCATTTTTACGTTTATCGTAGGGAAATAATGAGTTATACTGGGTAATAACGATGCACATTAGCTCGCATCCAAATCGATTTAACATAGGTATATTTAAAGGGTAGAAATACTGCTCTTTCAGTAGCCGATTCCTAATTGTAGCGACAGTAGACTCACTTAACTTTAATAAAGCAGAAAGTTCTTTATTATTTACAGTAGGATACTTATTTAACCCATATAATACTAATTTCTGTTTATTAGTTAACGAGTTTGATTTCATTAGATTCAGTTTAAATTTATTTAAGACTTATTATGAAATGTTGTATTTTAATATTATTTTCTGAACAAAAATTCAAATTAATTTATAATAATTGTTTTAAAGATATTCTTATTTTTAATATATCACAACAATTTTAAATTTACATATCACTCTTGATCGGTAAAATTAATCGCGATGGATAATTTCTGCCTTGGAACACTTTATTTTCAGCGATTTTCATTTCAATACCTGTAGCTATCTCACTTTCAGTATTTAAATTTCTAGCGTGTATAGGAAATGCACTACTCATTATAGCAATTTGTATCCGATGACCAATTTTAAATTCATTACACATCGAATCTAACTCAATCAAGTACTTATAGACTTTATTTGGTTCCAAGAATTCGGGTTTTTCTAATGAATTTCTATATCTAGCTCTAAGTACCCCTTTTCCAAAATCTCCTGTCCTAAGACTAATACACTTACCGTCTGGATGTACATCCGTCAAAGATATAAACCAATCAGTATCAAAACACGAAGAACTAGCATAAAATTCAAGAATAGGATTTCCAGCTATTGTCATATTTCCTTCAAGAGGATCGGTCTTGTATACGAGAATATCCTCCCTTTTTAATAAATCTTGATAATCTACTAAATCTTTAAAATCTTGTGAGTAAATATCCCAATCTGTAATGATAATGATGGGATTGGTCGGGTCATATAAATATTTATCAAAATTCTCTGTCTTAGGAATGTCTACAGTTAATTTTCCAGTACCATCTTTAGTGTTTGCAGTCCCTATGCTAGATAAATAATAGGATTGAAGGTTTGTGCTTTTTGGGGGCCAGAATGAATCTTCTTTTTTCCAAACATTTCTACCCATAATGAAATATTTAGATTTTTTCCACTTGCTTATCGCACTCCTATCTCCTTTGAGCGCGTAATCAAACCATGCAAGATGTAATTTTTTAATATTAATAATTGATTTAGTTGAAAAATCAATATCACCAATAGTCTGGTTTGGTGTTCTCGTTCCCGCATGTGTCCATGGACCAATAAGAATATATTGAGAATGTGCAGCAGGAGAGTGTTTAACCATTTGGTTATAAAAAAAAAGGGCTCCCAGTTGATCTCCATCATACCACCCTGTAATGTGTAGAACGGGAAGGTTTATTTTTTTAAAATCCTCAATAGTAAAAATAACAGTTCTCCAATAATCGTCAATACTTGGATGTTTCAAAATTTCTTTCCAGTTCTTACTTAAACGACCAAGTCTCTCATCCATGGTCAATAAAGGTAAATGATAATAAACTTCTTTCCAATTCACTACCGACGAGATATTCCATTGAGCTGTTTTTCCCCCAACTAGATGGAGCCATGCGAGATACCATAATCCTGGGATTCCATTTACATATGGTGTTTCTTGCATAAAATTTCCGGCTGCAGCTGTAGGAACGATTGTTTTTAAATGTGGGGGTTTCTCTCTAGCAGCAGCCCATTGAACATAACCTTTATAAGATCCTCCCATCATCCCAATTTTTCCGTTACACCACGGTTGAGAAGCTATCCATTCTATAGTGTCGAAACCGTCACACTCCTCATTCATGTATGGCTCCCATTCGCCTTCAGAATCACACCTTCCTCTAACATCTTGGACAACATAGGCATATTCGTGTAATGCAAAATATTTTGCCATGTCGATATGATATGGATATGTATTATCATAAGGGGTTCTTAGTAAAATTGTAGGGTATCCTGTTTCACTTATTCTCGAAGGCAAATAAATATCTAATGACAAATTAATCCCGTCTCTCATCGGAACTTGAATATCCCATAATGTCCGTGGATAAAATCCTTTTTTCATTTTATATCTTTCCTGTTTTAAGTATAAAAATTGTGGTAATTATTTCACAATTAAATTTTCCACTTTCCGGATTCATAGATTAATGTTTCATCTGCATATATTTTAGATCCGTGTGTTTTCATATCTTTAAGTAAATCCCAGTGAATAGCAGATTCAGATTTACTACCAGTTGTCTTGTATCCATTACCCAGAGCTATATGTATCGTCCCTCCAATTTTTTCGTCAAAAAGCATGTTTTTTGTGAATTTACTGATGTTGTAATTTGTTCCTATAGCAAATTCCCCTATTCCGTCCGCACCGTCAATATTAATAATCTCTTTTAATAATTCATACCCTTTTTTAGCACTGAAATTCATAATCTTTCCGTTTTTAAATTCAAGATATATATCCTCGATTTCTTTTCCTTGGTAAATACCAGGATAAGTTAATCTAATATAACCATTAATAGAATCTTCAATTGGACCTGTGTAGATTTCACCATCTGGTAAATTCAAACTGGTTCCATAACAATTAATCCATTTTCTTCCCTTCACTGAAAATGTTAAACGAGTATCAAGACCAATTATTTCAAATTTATCAGTTCTTTCTAAATAGTTAATATACTTTTGCTGTGTCTTTCCTAACGATCTCCAACTTTGTATTGGATCTTCTTTATTTAAGTAAAGAGCTTTCTCTAAGAATATCTTATACTCCATAAAGCTCATTCCAGCTTCCTTAGCATAGATTTCATGAGGATAAGGAATCAATACAAAATCGATTTCTCCTTTCGCTCTTTTTTCTTCAAAAAACACTTTAAGGTTCTTAACTTGATCATTACCGTTAAATCGGGCTATTTTTTCTGAATCAACACTCCCAAATTTAGTAGAATAATAGTCATCTGATTGAATATATATAAGTTTATTATAATCTTCTACATAAAATCTTCTAATAGGATCTCCAAATTCTAATTGATCAAATGACGCATATTCATACATAAGCTCCTTTAATCGACCTAAGTCGACAATCACTTGAGGATGAGCCCCTCTTTTTATAACTTCGATATAAAGAGCGTAGATAAGATCTTTGGCGAATTCAGGCCCCCTAATAATAACCATATCATTTTTTTTTACATTAACAGAAAAGCCTACCGCTATTTCAGCCAATTTCTTGTTAAACTTCTCCATGTTAAACTCACATAGTCAAAATAAAATTATAATAAAAAAAAAAGTTTTAAAAATTAAGTTCCTCTAATTTTTTCTTTTGCAAATCTGATTTTTCTTTAGTAATATTCCAAAGTTTGATAAACACGAAAGCTCCAAGATACAATGCTACAATTGGTACTAAAGAGATTTGGACGCGAAGGCCCCATATGGCTATTAGACTCTGCGTTGGAGCTCCAGGATCGAAATCTGTGAAGACATCATGAATCAAAAATATCGTAAGATATTGAATAATCGTTCCCACTCTCGTGATGAATACAACAATCGCATTATAGGTCCCATCGACACGTTTGCCTTTTGCTATAGATCCTTCATCAATGAAATCACCCCTGATAGCACCTCCTGCAACACCAATTAAACTAGGAAACACTCCAATAAAAATCGCAGTAACCAATACAAACATTAGATCTGAAGCAAATAGCAATGGTACCAGGCTTAACGGCATTAGCAGAATTCCTATTTTAAACAATTTTATATGACCATATTTGTTTGTGAGCCAAAAGAATAAAGGCAATGGCAGAAGTCCCGCTAAGACATAAGGTATTGCTATAAATGATGCTATTCCCGCTTCCATATTCAACACAAATTGAACGTAGAATAACATAGAAGGTAGGAATAATGAAACAAAAACAGCATTACCAATAGAAAAGGCAATGTATCCAATAAAATTCTTACTTTTAAATCCAATTTTCATAGATTTAAAAAAGTCTTTAAAAAAAGGTTCTTCGTTTTGAGATTTTTGAGTGTTTATAGCGCGGTCAATCATCTTTCTACTCTCTCTCACTCCCGGAATTGATAAAAGAATGAAAATTAAAGCAATTATACAGAAAATAATTGTTCCAGTTAAATAAGAACTTGGGTTTCCAAAGACTATAAACATTGGCAAAACTAAAGCAGCAATAGCTCCTCCAAGAGTTGCAAATACAGCTGAATATGTGGCAACTGATGTCCGGTTTTTATCTGAGCGAAATTTATCAGACGCTAAAGCGTAATATGAAACAGTCCAGAAAGAGTTTAAACCATCAAACACTAATAAAGCAATTAAAAACCATAAGAATATACCTATAGTCCCTACTATATTTATATCGGGTGGAGCAAACAAAAAAGGTAAAGCAAAACAGATTGGAATCGATGAGATTATAATCCACGGAAATCTTTTTCCCCATCTCTTTGTAAATCGCGTTATTCTGTCAGTAACACTGCCAGCAATTAAATCGTTAAAAGCATCCCAAAGAGTATATATGGTAATAGCGATTAACATGAAAATAACTGGAAGCCCAATCTCAACTTCATAGAATATTGGAAGTTGTATGAAAAGAATATTTTGCAACAATATAATAGCAAAACTGGTTAGAGAAAAAGATACAATTATTTTGCCAGAATAACTCCTCTCGTTTTTTTCTTCTTCACTCATTAAAATTCAACTCGTTAATTTCTTTAAGTTTTTTTATTTTTGATTAAATTTTTTTTCAAAATTTCTATAATGAAAAATTTATTATTAAAAAAATATTCAAGTTAATATTTAACATTTTCTTAATTTTCATATGCAGAACCCATTGTTATGTGCGAAATCAATTATAAAATTGAACAAAAAAACAAATCATAGGCATAATTTTATAAATTATAAAAAAACAAATAATCATAATATTTTATTATTTTTTTATGAGTTAGTTTGTCGAAATTAATTTAAGTTTTTCAATCATCGTTTATGAATGTCATTAATGTTATTAAAAGCGTAAATAAAGAACTATTATATGAGCATATTCTTAGATTGGAAGGCACGAAAAATCCAATAGAAACCCCAGATAAATTAGATGAAGCAGCAGATTATATTTTAAACAAATTTAAAGAATACGGGTTACTAATTACTGAGCATCATTTTAAAATAGAAGGCTCTGATAGAATATTTAGAAATATTGAAGGTTTTATCGGAAATGAAGATTGCTCCGAATTTCTAATCAATTCTCACTATGATACTGTTATAAATAGTCCTGGGGCAAATGATAATGGCACGGGAATAGCTGTAATGTTAGAAGCTGCAAGAATTATAACAAAAGAACGTAAGGATAAAAATATACGATTTATCTGTTTTTCTTTAGAAGAATCTAATCCTGTAATTGAATTAAAACGTCTCAAAATTGCACAAAAATACCAATTAATAGATAAAAAATATAGACCAGTATCGTTAAGAGCTGCCAATTTAATTAAAAGACATCGTACAATATATCGCAATCTTATGGATAAAGGATTAATTTTACCCGACGCTTTAAAGGAAGCATTGAATGCACTCAAAAGCGAATTAAAGCCTAATGAATTTAATTACTTCCGAGATCTTATCAATATCTACGATATCGTCGATTCTTTTACTGCTATGGGAAAAACGGGATCAATGGGAAGTAGTGCTTGGGTTGCTACAAATTTCAAATCTATCAAAAAAATTAATGCCTTAATTAATTTAGATTCAGTAGGGTACACTTCAAATCAAAAAAATTCACAACAAATGCCTTATGGTTTAAAATTTAAATCATTTCCTAATTATAAAATCAATGAAAAGGACTCTATAGGGGATTTTTTAGCAGTAATCGGAGATAATAATTCAAAGAACCTCGCTAATGCATTCTGTAGTCAATGTAGGCTTCCTTCTATCGATTTAAGCTATGTAAACATTCAACCAGCTCTGAGTTTTGATCAAATAGCAAAAAACCTTAATATGTTATTGTGGGCCGACCATGCTCCGTTTTGGAAAAATAATGTCCCCGCAATTTTTTTAACTGATACTGGAGATCTTCGAACTCCTTACGAGCATACTCCCGCAGATACTATAGATACACTAAATTTTGATTTTTTAGAGAAGGTTACTAAAGCCACGATAACTACTATCACCGATATTATAGAAAAATAAAAGATTATTAAAAATAAAATTGGTTAGTGAAAATAATATGAAAGCAATGTCGAATAAAGTTTATGAACGGGCTGAAAAATTCATTCCATGGAATATTTTTCGTTATATTTATAATAACGAAGCATTTCCATATTGGATTGGAGATCTTGATAGCTTTTGGTATTTAAAATGTTCTCGAGATGGGAATAAATTCATCTTTGTAGATGCTAAGCAAAATACAGTTAAACCAGCATTTGATCACGCTAAACTTGCAGAAAACTTATCTAAAGTGACACATAAAGCTATAGAACCAAATGAAATACCATTTAGAAGCATTGAATACTCTAACGATTTTAAATCAATTAAATTTGATGCTTTTTATACAAAGTGGATTTGTGACTTAGATTCTTATAAATGCATAAAGGAAAAACGAGGTAGCTTCATCTCTAAGAATGCGATTATATCACCAAATAAAAATTATGTTGTTTTTAAGAAGGGTCACAATATCTTTATACGTACCTTAACTGATCGGACGAAATATGCATTAACCGATGATGGAAAACCAAACTACGAATATGGAAGCTCCACAGAATGGAATGGTGCTGAAGTATCAGATCGAATAATGGGGCTCAGTAACCCTCCGATTGCGATGTGGTCACCTGACTCAAAAAAAATAATCGTTCATAAGCTCGATCAAAGAGATGTAAAAGATTTCTACCTACTTCAATCAATACCAAATGATGGGAGTTCACGACCTAAACTTTACTCTTACAAATATCCGTTACCAGGTGATAAACACACAGGTACGGCTGAACTAGTCATCTTAGATGTAGAGAATAAAAAAAAGATAGTTGCAGATTATGGGGCTGTATCAGTTCACCTTCGCACTCCTATTGAAGAAGATCACGTTTGGTGGAGTGAAGATAGTAAATATGTATATTTCATTGACCTTGAATGTGGTTATAAAAAAATGAAGTTATGTGAAGTGGATGCGAATACAGGATCTACTCGAGTAATTATTGAAGAAGAGAGCTCGACATTTATTAGTCCTGTCATTATGCTACAGGCAGATCGCAAACCCAACATAAAAATCGTGAATGAAGGTAACGAGTTAATTTGGTTCTCAGAAAGAGATGGATGGGCACACCTTTATCTTTACGATGCGAAAACCGGAATTTTAAAAAACCAAATTACTTCAGGCGAATGGGTTGTACAAAATATAAAGCACATAGATGAAAAAAAGCGTAGGATCTTCTTTACTGCTGGAGGTAAAGAAGTAGACAGTGATCCATATCTAAGTAAACTTTATTGTATTAATTTTGATGGCAAAAATATGAAATTGCTTACTCCAGAAGATGCTAACCATTTCATTAAATTTTCAGGTACAGGTAATTATTTTGTTGATGTTTACTCAAAAATTAATACAACTCCAAAGATGGTGCTTCGCGACGCTGATGGACAATTAATTTGTGAAGTAGATGAAGCCAATATTGAAGAACTTCTTAATAGGGGGTGGATATTGCCTGAACCCGTTAAAATTAAAGCCCGAGATGGAAAAACGGATATATATGGTAGCATCTTTAGACCAACAAACTTTAACCCAGCATTAAAATATCCTGTTATTAATGTGGTTTATCCTAACCCTTATGTTATTTTTACATCTAAATCATTACCTTCACATTTCGACCCAAGTGGAATGTTACTTTATTGGGAATTGCAAGCTCTTGCCGAAGTAGGATTTATCGTAATTACAATTGATGGTTTTGGAACACCATTAAGATCAAAAAGATTTCATGATTATTCATATGGTAATCTTGGAGATTGTGGCTTAGAAGATAATATTTCTGCTATTAAACAGTTGGCAAATCAATATTCTTATATCGACTTGGAACGAATAGGAATATACGGGCATTCTGGGGGAGGGTATGCCTCCGCTAGAGCTATACTTAAATACCCTGATTTTTATAAAGTAGCAGTGGCCTCTGCTGGAAACCACGATCAACTAAGTTACATGGCAGATTGGGGTGAACACTTTCAAGGTATGCTGGAAGGAGATAATTACAAGAATCAGGCTAATTCTGAGTTAGCTAAAAATTTGAAAGGAAAATTACTGCTTGTGTATGGTGAATTAGATGACAATGTCCATCCTTGTATGACAATCCAGTTAATAAACGCTTTAACTAAAGCCAATAAAGATTATGACCTTGTAATTCTACCAAATCGAAATCATACTTTAGTTATTGACCCTTATTTTATTCGAAAAAGATGGGATTATTTCGTGCAACACTTATTAAACCAAGTTCCACCCTCAGAATACGAAGTAAAAGGAATTGATCCTGAACTCTTAACTCGATTAATGTATTACACCGTAATTAAATAAATTAATAAGAATAAAAGTGAGAAAAATCATGAACTTAGATTTACCTTCGAAAGAAGCAAAATTAATAGTAGATTATAGTGTTAGTGTTCAAAAGGGAGAAACAGTTGTAATTTGGGGCTCTACAGAATCAATTCCATTAGTAAAAGAATTATATAGAGAGGTTATTAAAGCAGGTGGACATCCAATTACCAAGTTAGATGTTCCTGGTTTACCATATATCATGTACTCTGAGGGAAAAAGTTTTCAATTAAGACATCCTAATCCTCTGCTTTTATATTTAGTTAAAAATGTTGATGTTGCAATAAGAATACGTGCACCTTCTAACCCTGAAGAAATATCTAATATCGACACTAAGAAGACATCAAAATATTCGAGATCATTCGCTGAATTCTATCAAACTTTTTTCCAACGCCAGGCAACCGGGGCACTAAAATGGATAGTGGCACCATACCCTACCGAAGGGGCTGCACAACATGCAAAAATGAGCTATGAAGAATACTGGAATCTGGTTGAAAAGTCTCTTTTTCTAGACAAAATTGATCCTATCGGAGAATGGAAAGAATTATCTCGTAAACAACAAATTTATTGTGACTTTTTAGACAATGCAGATAAGATAAGGATAAAAAATAAGGGTACTGATTTGGAATTTTCTGTAAAAGGAAGAAAATGGTTAAATTTTGATGGAAAAAAAGATCTCCCCGATGGAGAGATATTCACAGGACCAATTGAAGATTCTGCTAATGGATATATAACTTTTTCATTTCCTGGAGTTTATCAGGGACAAACTTTAGAAAAAATTTATCTAAAATTTAAAAACGGACAAGTAATTGAAGCTAAAACTTCTACTAATCAAAATCTGCTAGACGAAATTTTAAGAATACCCGGTTCTGATCGTATTGGTGAATTTGGAATAGGTACTAATCCAACCATGGATAAGTATATAAAAAACATCTTATTTGATGAAAAAATTGCTGGTACTATCCACTTAGCATTAGGATTAGGTTACCCCGACACAGGAAGCAAAAATAAGGGTGAGATACATTGGGATATTCTTACTGATATGCGGGATGAGGGAGAAATCTATTCGGATGGTAAATTAATTTACCAAAAAGGAGTTTTTTTGATTTAGATAAATTAAAGAATTAAATTTTAAGAAATAAATCTTATCGTAAATTTAATAATAGAAAAATTCTGAAGTTATTATATTAATATAAAATCAATACACAATAAGTTGACGATAATGGAAATACCAAAATTAGATTATTTATGGCAACATGTTCACCACTGGGCTTCTATCGACCCTGATTTTCCATATATTAGGTTTAAATGGAAAAAATATAACGCTAAACAATTTGCTGAAACAATTGATCATTTAGCAGAAGCTTTTTTAAGTTTAGGGGTTGAAAAAGGAGATACAATCGTCACTATTTTACCTATGATAATGGAATATCCATTGATATATTTAGCGGCTAACTCTATTGGTGCTATGTGTGTTCCGATGGATGTAAAATTCAGACCTGCTGAATATCGTCGATTTATTCCTCATGTAAATCCAAAACTTGTGGTTTTAATAGGAAAAGCGAGAGGATATGATATCGCCAATACCATTCAAGAGCTCAATCCCGGATTTAATCCTAATATAAAATACTTCTTGATAGGAAGAGACGAATTTGGAACACCCTTTGATAGTTTGTTAGAAAAAGACTATGGATTATCTGAAGAATTAAAACAAAGAAGAAAGGAATTAAATCCTGATGAAGGCGCTCTTATCATTTTCACAGGAGGAACAACAGGAGTACCGAAAGCAGCAATGTTAACCCATAGAAATATTGCACACGCAAGCTACTTAGAAGCAACTTATATCCATGAAAAAGGAATTCCTTTAGGATTAAGACCCAGATTTAAAATGATAAACGCATTTCCTCCAAGCCACGCAGGTGGTTCAGTTGAAATTATGGGTACTGCTATAGTTGCGGGATGTGAGATTGTACTCCAAGAACAATGGAATCCCTATAATATATTGAGAGCAACAAGGAAGTGGAAGTTGCAATTGATAGGTGGAGTGCCAACTATGTATGCTATCACATTAAGCTTGCCAGATTTAGATGAGTTTGACACTTCTTCGCTTATACTAGCAATTGTAAGCGGAGAGAAACTAAGTATGGATTTACTGACTGGAATGCGAGATAAAATTTGTCCTAATATTCTCAATGCATATGGAAGTACTGAATCTGGCCCTGAAGTAACGTTTACAGATATAGGGGATCCTTTAGAAGAATTAGCAAATGGTTACATCGGTCGTTTATTACCAGAACAAGAAATGAAAATTGTAGATAAAGAAAATAATGAATTACTCCCTGGTGAGATCGGTGAAATGTTATTTAAAGGGACCTTAACTATTCCTGGATATTATAAGATGCCAGAAGAGAATAAAGCAACTTTTACTAAGGATGGATGGTGTAGATCTGGAGATCTAGGCTATATTACTAAAGATGGGAAAATCTATATTAAGGGTAGGTTGAAATTTATCATCCGTGTTGGTAGTTATACCGTTCTCCCCTCTGAAGTTGAAAGCGTAGTGTTAGAGCACCCTAAAGTTGCCATGGCAGCAGCAGTAGGAGTACCTGACAAGATTTACAATGAAGTAGTGTGGATTGCAATAGTTCCTGAAGCAGGTCAAGATGTTGATGAAAAGGAAATTATTGAGTTATGCAATAAAGAGCTCGCTAATTTTAAAGTTCCAAAAAAAGTCGTAATTATGAAAGAATTACCAATTACTAGACTTGCTAAAGTTGATAGACCAACGATTCTGCAGCAGTTTATAGAGAAATATAACTTAAAGTAGAATTTTATTGAAAGTGCTCAAGATTCTTCTAATTCAATAACCTTTTCTAATTTTTCTTTAATTATTACCTGTTTGTCTTTTTCTAACTTACACTTTGTAACTTTCCAAAACCTATATTCGTGATTAAGATACGCGGGACATTTGTTTCTTATATCTTCAGGGCAATCTGCTAGTTGCCAGCACTGAAATAATTTATGTGTGAAGTATTTATGAAATTTTTTAGGGAGCTTCTCGAAATCAAATTTGGTTTCTCTAAGATATTTATCTAAATCGTTCGAATTATAGGTGTTCCAAAATAGAATTTTTTTTGATTTATTTTCCTCTTTTTCCAGAAACTCTAGCATTGCAGCCATTGTCTTCCCGGTATAAGTCGTTTCTAATTTGAAGCCTAGCTTTTTTCCCTCTTGTTCGTAAACTAAATCTACCGCTTTTTGTCCCTTAATTGTTTTAACGCCGTAATTAGAACCTAAATATCCCTTAATCATATTAAAATCACCTATATTAACTTTGACATCCGGTATAGATTTATCTCTTTTTCTTAAATATTTAATGGATTTATTTGCGATTTTGATTAGTTTTTTTGGGTTAACAACAATAGCCCTAGAAACATTTACTGGATACACTTTAGTTTTTAATCCTAAGAGCTTACAACCGGCTGTGAGACCTGCTGCTGTCCCAGTTGATCCTGCTGCTACAAAAATAATGTCTGGTTCAGGGAGAATCCCTTCATCAATTTGATTTTTTAACTCAAAAATAGCATTAACAAATCCTATAGTTCCTAAATGCGTTCCAAATCCAAGGAGAGGTGATCCACCAATTGACATTAAATAATACTTCGGATGAAACAGTCTAAACAACAAGCTTTTGAGAACACCAAGTTCAAACATCTTAGTAAAGTGTAATTTTGCCCCAAAATAATGATATAAAAGAAGAGAACGCTGAACATGCCAAGATATAGGTTGAAGAGATAAAAATAATTCACATTTTAAATCCAGTTCTTTGGCTACAATTGCACAGGCAGCCCCATGATTTGTGCCAATGCCCCCTAAAGTTATTATACCCTTCTTTTTTTTCTTTAGAGCCTCCCCAAAAATAAATTCAAACTTTCTGAGTTTGTTGCCACCATATATTTTATGATCTTTGTCATCACGCTTAATATATATCTCGCCATCAGTTAAATTCAAGTAATTTTCTAATTCTGTTAACCTATCAACATCGGAAGGTACTCTCGTTAATATTGAGATCCAAGGAACTTTCCCCTCCAAATTTGGAAATACTTCGAACAAAATTGGCTTTTTACTTTCCATAAGGATCAAAAATTGTTATTACAAAAAAAAGCTTTTAAAATAGGAAAAGTTAATCAAAAATTTTTAAATAATTCTTTCAAATAAGATATCATTGAAATTAGATTTTTAAGACTTTTATTAAGGTTTATTAGAAATGGATTTTGCGATTAAAGATTATTCTTTATTGGATGATATCGGACCTGAAAAAATTATAATATTAAATAACCCTTCATCAGACCTAAACGCTGCTTTGGTTATAGATAATTCTGTGTATGGGATTCCCGCTGGTGGTGTAAGACTTGCTCCCGATATCTCTCTTGACGAGATGATTCGATTATCACGAGCAATGTCGCTGAAATTTTGCGCTTATAGATTAAAACTTGGGGGTGCTAAAGCTGGTATAAGGGGTGATCCCCGTGATAAAGAGAAAAAAGAAATGTTACTAACAAGTTTTGCAAAAGCAACAGAGGCTTTTATTAAAAATGACATGTATTATCCTGGTCCAGATATGGGAACTGATGACGATGATCTTTTAAAAATATTTAGTGTAATGGGCGTTCCGAACTTGGCACCAAAAACAATTGGGATGGTAAAGCTTGGAGTACCTGTTGAAGAACTATTTACAGGTTATGGTGTAATATATTGCTTAGAAGTAATCTATAATAATTTAGAGAAGCTTACTAAGAAAAAGTATGATACATCTAAAAAGCCGAAAATTATATTGGAGGGCTTTGGTAAAGTAGGGACTGCTATTGCAATGAGCTTAAAAGAGTTAGGTTTTACCCTAACTGGTGTTTCAACAATAAAAGGTGCTATTTTTGATGAGGATGGCCTGGATATTGAAGAATTAATAAAATTAAAGTTAGCATACGGAGACGATTTAATCAACCAATATAATAGTAAAAATCTCATACGAATTCCGAAAGAAAAACTCTTCGAATTGTCGTCTGAGTACCCCACAGATTTTATCATACCAGGAGCTCGACCCGATGTAATTAATAAAAAGAATGTTGATAAGATCAACGCAATAGCCTTGGTTCCTGCTGCAAATATACCATACGAGAAGGGTTCTACTGATATTTTAGAAGAGAAAGGAATCATAGCATTCCCCGATTTCATAGCAAATGCGGGCGAAGTTCTCGCAATCTTAGTTAATAAAGTTGCCAAAAACGCTGAGGAAATATTTGAATATATTAAATCGAAAATTTCAGGAAAAACATTTGAAGTGATTCAAGGTGCTGCGGAAAAAAAAATTTCATCGTATGATTATGCTGTTGCTGATTCGCTACATGAACTAACAAAAAAAATTAAACGTCAAACAAACTCACTCGAAAAATTGAACAGAAGATACTAAATTTCGATTTATTTCAACTTTATTAAACATTTATATATTTTCCAACCAAGAAATAAAGTAATTTAAAATTTTATTAAAAAAACTCTTAATAATTAAAAAATTAGACAAATTTGTGAAATATATATGAAATGTTAATTGGTAGGGAATAATTATAATTAGTTATTGAGAAGAGATATAACTATTATTTAATTCTAATAGCCAATACCAGCCTAACTTTTCTAAAGAATCAATAAATTCATTCGAACTTATTTTATTAACATCACAGAGATCAAACATAAATTCCTCAAAAAAATTATGAAGATAATCATTAACAGGATTTTCTAATCTTTCAAAATCAGTGCTTGGATTTAAGAAAAAAGTTACAGTGAATTTTTCAAAATAAAATATGATATGTAGTTTAATATTTGACCCATTTATTTCAATTCTGGGTAAATCCCGAACATTTAAAGCCTCCGAATATAATTTTAATGCACTAGTAAACATGGGAATTAGATCTAATTCAAAAGAATCACCATTCTCATTATCTTTATGCAAAAATTGTTTGATTGCATTATTAAATATTTCAAATGTAGCAATACTGATACCATTCTTTTTAGAAATCAAGCATCCTATGACCGGAGGTATTTGATCCACTTCCAACTCCTCTATCCTGTTATCTAAATAAGTGTCCATTAAATAATACGAAGATTTTGATATAACCAAAAAACACACCTTTTACTTTTTTAATTAGAAATATAAAATTAAACAATAAAAACGATAACAAAAAAAGAAATAGTTCATGATTTGACACATAATGAGATCAAATTTAGAAAATTTTACACACAAAAAATTGTAAGGTTAAGATAAGAAGAATGATGACTAAATTTAACCTAAAATTATCCTTTCAATAAATAATAACATCGGTTAGGAGAGTCCATTTAAGATAACATATAACCCTTTTTCTCTTCCATAATTACATCAGCATTTTGAAACTTTTCTATATGCTTTTTAATCATCAGGAGTTCAGCAATAACTTCAAAATCTTTAAATGCTGTATATTTTCTATAAATAATGTTCCTATTTTTAAAATCATTTAGTTTGATTGCTCTACTTCTTTCAGAGAAGAAAGCGAGAATTCTTTCGTCCCGTCCTTGCAAAATTGACTTGTACTTTTCAATTTCCTCATTAATTTTATTCTTCCCTTCAATTATACCCCTATGTCCAGTAACCACAATATTTACGTCCAAACTTTTAATTTTAGCTATTGATTCTTCAAATTCAATTAAATTGGCGTCAAGATTTCCATAATAGGGATGTCTCGTAAGATCAATATCGCCAAGAAAAGCTATCTTTGAATTTAGTTCATAAAATGCACAATGTCCTGCTGTGTGACCGGGTGTAAAAAGGACTTTTAATTTCAACTGATTACCAATATCAACAATATCGTTATCTTCAATTAAAGCGTCTATTTTAATGTTTTGCATCCTTAGAAGTTTGATTAGACTAATTAGTTCCTCCTCAACAGGAGTATTCCTAACATTGTAGAGTGGAATCATTTTTTCGACATTTTCAATCGGTAGTTTATCCTTGGAATGGCTGTAGAACTTCACATTATTTAATAGATAATTTCCGGAAATGTGATCTTCGTGCCAATGAGTAAACAATACATGGTTTATGGGAAATGCTCTTTTTAATTTTCGGAGATGGTTGGGAGAGATTCCCGTATCGATGAGGTGATCCCCAATCAAAAGTGAATTGGAATAGGGATACCTCGCATTATTTTTTCCTTTGATAAATAAAATGTCAGGAAAATCATCACTTAACGGTTGTATGAAATCATCCATGAAAAAACCTATCTATTTAACAATTGTTAATATGAATATTAAAAAAAAATTAAAGATTCTCTAATTGAAAAATTTTAATCTTATTCCAATCGGTTTTATATAACTCGAATAACATCATAAATCTAAGAAAAGCTCTTAGATAAGCATAAAACATTTTCTATAAACAAAATAATATAAAGTGATGAAATGAGAGAAGAAGATTTAATGAGATTGTTAGGGGGTTTAGGTGGAGCAATTACATTAATTGAAACGGTATTAAGTATTAACGAGAGGAATGTTGATGCTTCTAAAGTAATTTCAATCGTAGTTTCAATTACTCTAGCAGTAATTATCTTACTCAGTGTTCTCAGACCTGGTGATCCTGTACCTATGAATTGGCTATTATTTGTAGGATTAGGTATAGTAATAATAATATTTAGTAGCTTAGCTGGAGGAATACTAATTTTAGTTGCTGGATTTATTGGATATACAGTAAAATAAAATAATAAATAAAATTTAGAGAAAAAAACAGTTAGAAATTATTTTAAGGCGTAATAACAGCGTTTAGGAGAATATACTTTACCTTCTTCTCGAAGCTCCTTGATAAATTTCGATACTTCCTTTGATTCAATTCCTGTTTCTTTAGCTATATCTCCCGGTCTTAACGGGTTTTCTGAGGATTTAAACATATTTAATACTTTTTCTTTTTCCGACATTATATAACACTTCTATTAAATTGATTCTTTTAATGAAATTTAATAACTTTTTGCTAGATAAACGGTGCATGAAGCGGGTTTCCCGCAAATTATGCAAGTAGCGAACTCGTGTTTCTCTTCATCAACTCTTTTACCTCTAACTTCCGCGCCAATATCCTTTTCAACAATTTCAGCGCAGCGTTCACCATCTAAATCTATAGAACAAAAGCCACAAGCTACTATTTTTCCGTTTTTTATTGCTTCTATTGCTGCGTCCTTCTCATAAGTCAATTCAATCTGCGATTCGAAGTCGATCAGAGACTTTTCTTTAATTTCTCTAGTATAGTTTTGAGCAATTTCGTCTATGACTTTTTCTAGATCGGGATCCTTTACAAATATCTTCTTTCCATCGTGTCTTTTTACTAAAACCATTTGGTCTTTTTCTAAGTCTCGTGGTCCGATTTCAATTCTTATCGGGACTCCTTTTAATTCCCATGTATAAAATTTACTTCCTGGCGACTCGTCAGAATCGTCAATTTTAACCGTATACTTGCTTTTTAGCCTTTCGTATATTTCTTTTGCTTTAGTTAGAACAATTTCCTCTTTTTCTTTGAAGAGTATTGGTACAATTACGATTTGAATTGGTGCTAAATCAAAAGGTAAGATTAGTCCCTTGTCATCCCCGAGATATGCAATCATAGCCCCATAATTCCTACTTTGAGAAGGACCATAACACGTCTGATAACCGTATTTCTCTTCTCCATCTGTATCTACATATTTTACATCAAATGGTTTTGAGAAATTCTGGCCTAGCAAATGTGTTGAGGGCAACTGCAGAACTTTTCCGGAACCCATTAACGCATCAGCAGCATAAGTATGAACGGCTCCTGCAAATTTATCCCACTCGGGTCTTTGAAAAAAGATTAACGGGATACAACACTCATCCTGAAGAATCTGATAAGTTGATTCCATATCTTCTTTAACTTGCTCCATTGCGCCCTCCATTGTGGCAAAAACATTGTGTGCTTCAATCCAATGAAATTCCCTGCCTCTTAGAAACGGTCTTGTCATTTTTCCCTCATATCTCCAGACTTGGCATGAAAGGTATCTTTTATAGGGTAAATCCTTATAACTTCTTATCCACATTGAATACATTTTATATAACGCTGTTTCACTAGTCGGACGTAGTGCCAAACGTTCTGCTAATTTACCGGAATTCCCTGCTTCAGTTACCCAAAATAATTCTGGAGCAAAACCCTCAACGTGATCTGCTTCTAATAAAAAATTCGATTCTGGGATAAGAGAAGGCATTGTCAGGGGAAGATGACCTTTTTCTTCTAACAAATCTTCGGTTTTTTTATACATTTTTCTAATTGTGATGGTTGCCCACTCTCGATAAACGACAAATCCCTTAATATTATATCGAATATCAGCTAACTCTGCTTTAGTTATTAGCTCCGTATACCAACCGGAAAAATCTTCTTCTTTCGATACTGTGATTCCCGTTAAAGGAGCTTCCTTTTTCTTTTTAGCCATAAACTATCTAAATAATAAATACATTAAAAGTTAAATATTTTATGAGTAAACCTCTAATCACATTGAACTTAATAGCTTTATCAGATTAATTCTTACCTAAACTGACTATCTCGATCCGGCACTAATTTTGCATTCGTAATAACCGATCCTGTTAAATAATCTCGATCAGTTGAATAATCAGAGATTTCAAGAAGGAGGATGATCGCTTCATAACCCTTGGAAATGAGATATTTTTTTAATTCTCTACCAATGGTTTTCAATAATTCTTCGTCTGTCGAAAAAACTGAATAATAAATAAATGCCTTTGGATTATCAATAAACTCTGACCTTTTTATCATTTCTTCGTCATCAATTATCGTCACCGAGTCGGCACCGGCATTTCTGGCAATTTTCTTAAGTTCTTCTTCTAGGGAGCCGAAAGTAAAGAATTGTTTGCTCCCCAATTCGATTTTTTCTGCAAGGACTCGCTCTAATTCTTCACGCGTAGTTCTATCGTAAAAGACAGTTAACTCATGAGTACTAATTTCTGTGTATTTTCCTGATATTAAATTTTCTTTCTCCTCGATGAAATCTATAATAGTTTCGTAATATTGATCGTCTAATTTTTGAAATTCCTCAATGCACCTTATATAATGAGTTAACTTGTCAATTAAATCGTAGTAAAATTTCAACCTCGACTTAATCTTTAACTTATCGTCAATTTGTTTGATTTCTGGATAATATTTCTTTAAAATAAGGTTAACATTTTTCGTACAGAGAGCACATAACTTTGCTATTTTATCTGAAAATGAGATTGATTTATGGGTCAAAAGTTGAAGAATGTCCTGCTCTATTGCAGATAGATCTCCAAAAACTTCCGTAATTTTATTACGATATTTTTTCTCGATATAAGACATATATAGCGTATCATCCGAATATTCGTTTTGTAATAAGGTAAATAATATTTCCCACCTATTTAAAGATCAACGGCTAAATCAAATAATAGTTATTTGAATTATAAGAAAAGAAAAAAATCAGAGAATAATATTTATATGAATAAGGTAGTAGTAATAATACGATAGAATTTTAGCTTATATTGTATAAAAAAGATGAATAAAATGGTAAAAGAGATAATAGAGAGATTGATAAATGACGATATGGTAACACGGATGGCTGCAAAATACGAATTTTTAGGAAAAGGTGAAGCAGCTGTGCCCGTGTTGTTAACCGTGCTTGAAGAAGACCAAAGAGAAGTAGTGCGGTATTGGGTTTTTGATGTATTTGGAGGATTGAAAACACAAGCGAAAGATGCGGTTCCTAAAGTATTAAAATCTTTAATAGAAGATGATTCTGAAAGGGTTCGTGCCATATCACCAGGTGTTTTACTTGAAATATCCGAAAATTTTGAAGATTTAGTCCCAGTATTACTAACAGCAAAGAACAAGGAAAAGAGTGACCGAGTACAAAGATCTCTAGATATGGTGTTATACAAAATAGCTGGAAAATTGGGATATGCCAGTATTGAAGAGTTAACAAAGGCATTTGAATAGTTGTAAATAATATTATTTTTTTGATTTATATTGGTAAATAAATATTAAAGCTCGGTAAGCAAAGATATATATTTTTACATCTAATAATTAGCGCCACTGGTCTTTCAATTCGATTTAAAATCAAAATTATGTAGATTAGGTAAAAAGTATTTCAAATGAGATCAAATGATTGTGTTACCGGTACCAAATATTGTCCTAAATGTAGTGCTGAACTTGATTCCAGAGCGAAAATATGTAAATTTTGCCATTTCAACTTAGAAATAAAGCTTAAGAGAAAATATTTCTCTTTGAGAAAAAAATCGACATTAAAATATAAAAGAAAAAAAATCGAAAATTAAAAAACCCCAAATTCTACTCTATTAAACTCCAAATACTCGTGCTACAGTCATGATAGAACCACTAATTAAAGAAACTGTAAAATTATCGTTTAACTGAAATGAAAATAACTCCACTAAGGGTGCGCTGATTCCTCCTATTATGAGGATAAATAATGGAATATTTAGAGTAGTATAGAGGATGTATCCACAAATAAACATGCATCCGAAATATGCTAATGTACCCTCAAGGGTTTTATGAAATATTTTGTGTTTGCCAAATGCTAACCCGAATATTTTGCTGAAAATATCACCAAAAATTAGAAAAACTAACGCAGTGATAGCGATTGCCTTCTCAAATAATAGGATTGAAATGAATGTAGCTACCAAGAATATCGTCATAGAGGAAAACTTTTTGGCTTCATTTTTTCTAAAAATTGACTTAATCTTTACAGTAAACAGTTCATTTGTTTGTTTGTGGAGAAATCTTGTAATATCAAGAGTAATAAAAATTATCGCAACACTACCTATGATCGTTAGAGCAACTGTTTTGGTGTAGATAATATAAAAAATGACGAAAAGTAAGGCAAACGGCCTAGTTGCCACTCGCCACCAGTGAGAGTTAAAATTTTCATTATCTATTTTGATTACTTTCCCCTTTATCATATCGTAAAAGGATACAGAAGCATCGTAAGCGATCACAATCCAGAAAAAGAGATTGTATGGATTTGTAGGATAATAAATGAAAGCAGCGTATCCAATTAAGGCCAGAACAAATATAATAACGATAATTCCTGTCCTCGTAATATAAACAAAAATCGCAATGACAAAGATTAGATAGAAGAAAATAAAAAAAAGCATTTCGGGACCTGTGAGGAGATAATTCAGTAAATAAGCAAGCAGGATTCCCGATGTACAAGCCATACCCTGACCTCCACGAAATTTAATATAAAAAGGAAATACATGCCCCACGATAGCAGCAAGACCGCTTATTTGCGCAAAAACAAAATCCGCACCTAAAATTAAGGCTAAATAAATTACTATTATACCTTTGAAAAAATCAAAAATACCTGTCGGTATTGCATATTTAATGCCTAAACTATTGTAAGTGTTCACTGTCCCGGCTATACCATCACCTTTATCTCTTATGTCAAAATTTTTGAATCTACCAAAAATATAAGCAGGATTTATTGAACCAATGAAGTAACCAAGCACAATTACAAGTATATTTATTAGAATTGTAATTTCTCCCATTTTCATTCACACTATGCGATTGAATTTAACAAAATTGTAAGTAACATTCCTATTATTATTCGCTTCTATATATAAATATGTGCAAGATCAACATTCAAAAAATACAAAACCGAAAATTTTGAGGATACTCTGTTAAATCAATACTTATAACGAATATACCATATGGTAATAAAAGAGATTACTGATGGAGATACATAAAACGCTCCATATAAAACAAAAATATTTGATTATAATGACCAGAAAAATAAAAATCGCTCGTGTGTCCTCCTAAAAGCATCCAAATAATGGCACAGTTAACATTTCCTTTAGCTAGATAGGTAGCCCTGAAATTTCGACTAATACCAAAATAAGTTAGGACATCGTGCGTACCTTGAAAAATTAAACAAGGTGGGCTTTCAGGTCCAATTAATTTTTCAGGATTTGTGAATTCTTCCCTCCCGTCTATTCCAAAATGGACCATTTGACCATTTGAAGGATAGAATGGGATTATTCCTTTTATTGTAATATTCTGACTAAATAGATTTGAATAGTTTCCGCTTGATAAAGCTAGTCCTGCTGCACTAGCAAGATGTCCTCCGGAAGAACTACCACTAATAAAGACAGAATCTACATTAGCGCCATATAATTGGGCATTTTCACTTAAATACTTCGTGAATTCACCGAT
Organism: Promethearchaeota archaeon; assembly: GCA_030599585.1. Classification (GTDB taxonomy): domain Archaea; phylum Asgardarchaeota; class Lokiarchaeia; order Sigyniarchaeales; family SOKP01; genus SOKP01. The sequence goes on from JAUVNS010000003.1 coordinate 146,069, forward strand.
GTGCCTTACCATATCATCGATATTAAAATCTCCTTTATTGTAGCTAGGCGTACTAAGATCCAAAGCAGCGATAGGCGAATCGTATAGCCCGTATTGAATGTCAAATACGATATATCCTTGAGCTGCAAAATACTTATTCATTTGTGCCATATTCGATCCACCCTTATCACCCGAAACCCAACCGCCACCATGAATTCGAATCAGTGTGGAATTCTGCCCTGGTAGGCCTTCACCTCTCTTTAATGGCATATATACATCAAAATACAATTTGATACTTTCATTATCATAAAATAAGACATTTTCTATAACACTACAATCTTTAGGAGGAACTCCTAAATAATATCCAGCTGTCGAAAACGAAGTTTGTAAAAAGTAGTCATTAGTTTCTGTAGGAATTTCTGATTGCCAATTTAGACCAAAAGTTTCTGCAAAATTGGCTTCAGCACTTATTGCATTAATATTACTTATAAAAAAAGGTGTGAGTAATGAAATTGAAATTAATAACCCTGTAAGCGATACTCTACGAAACTTTTTTCTGTTCCATTTTCCTTTTTTTAGCTTTAATAGAATGATAGTATTTGCTAAAAAAATAAACGACAAAAACACTCCATACTGAGAGGAGAAAAAAGCAATTTGGGTAGTTACAAACTCAAACACACCAAAAAGTGTTATGAAAGCACAAAACGCACCAATGAATAAACCAATCCAAGCTAGAACGATTATAATTTTCTTAATTCTTCCTTTAAATCTTATAATTTTTATGTATTTACGGCCTTCTCTTCTAGTTTCTCTGCCCCAAAACCCTAAATTTTTGCGAGATAGGAAATCAACCACTACCAAAATAGTTCCAAATGTTAAAATACCAAAGTAGGATAGATGGTTCAATGCGTATCCTCCTAAAAAAGAGTTAGAAATTGTAGTAGAGCTTAATAAATTGCCTTGCATCATTCCCCACATCCCCAAAATAATAAAGACTAAAAAAACATAGCAGAATATTTGAAATCTATATCCAAATTTGCTCTTTTTATTAACATTCACCAAATTTAAGTAGATTAATAACAAATTTTCAAAAAGAGTAATTGTTAATACTATCCCAAATATGTCCCAAAGTGGCAAATATTCAGGCATAGCTAAATATAAAATGCCCGATATAATACAAAACAAGTTTAAAAAAAATAAGGAATAACTAACGCTCTTGATTGTAATAAATCCTTTAAATTTCCGCACAATATACTTTATGTTCAATACAACCGCTTTACCGTGATGCTCTTTTAGCTACGATTTTTGTTCTGTTTAAACCAATCTTAAATTAATATCAGAAAATATTGATTTAAACCCAGTTATTAAATAGGAAAAGAAATTACCGTAAATTAAGGAGAGTTAAAAATCATCTAATTTGTCGCATATCAGAAAATAAAGCAAAAACACTTAAATTTTTATATGATCAATAAAGCACTTAACCGCAGTCTGAAGCCTTTAATAAACAAACCTTATTTAGACATAAAAAGAGTTAGGATTGTTTGAAAAAATAAATAAAAAAATAGAAAATTAAAAAAAATTACTCTGGTTGACCAGATTTGCAAAACTTCTTTAAACCAACTTCATTCTTATCTGTTTGGAGCGACTCCTGAGGGTTACCTCAGTAACTTTAGCTACGGCACTTACTTCGGCTTGCGTCTTCCGGCAATTACTTGATTTGGCCGCCATATAAATTACGCTTGCCGCTAAGCCCTTTGGGTCTTTCCCGGTTCTTAATAGTCCGTGTCTTGAAGCTACTGAGAGCATGTCGATTGCCTTCTTTTGGACTTCCATCGGTAAACCTAAATCGTTTCCGAATCGGAATACTAACTGTTCTGCAGTGATCGGTTTATATCGTAAATTTAATTCAGGGAGCACTTCTTTTACAATCATTCCTAAGCTTCTATGGACGGTTCTTCGTGGAGTCATGGATGCATCGCACACTTCTTCCAGTAATCGTGGAAACTCGTGAACTCTAATTGCAGCATAAAGGGAAGCCGCAATAAACCCATCGATTGATCGACCCATAGTTAATTTTTTCCGAGCTACAACACTATAAATTTTCCAGGCAGTTTCTTTAATATATTCTGGAATATTTAGTTTGGATGTAAGCATCTTTAATTTTGGTTTTGCTTCCCAGAAATTTCTTTCTATACTGGAAATTAAGGAATTTTGAATTTTAGATAGTCGAGAGAACAAGGTCTTTCCTTTTGCGTTAATTAATCGACCCTTTGAATCAATTTTACTGTTTGGGAGCATAGTGCGAGGTCCAAATTCCCTCCATCGAGGTTCTGTTCGACGACGCTTGTTCACTTCTTCCACAGTGTAAGCACGTCTCTCGTTCCCAACCATATTACGACTTTGAATCATTCCACAATTTAAACAGACAACATCGCCATCTTTTGACTCAACAGAAGGATTTTCACAGCATTCTCCAGTCGGAGTTTCCTCAATTGAACTATCTTTCGTTGAGCGTAGGCGGTCTCGGTATGACATTTTTTTTTTCACTTTTTTGTTACAAATTTGTTTTAATAATGATTATTCAATATTACTATAAACACAAATTTTTGAACTTAATCTTAATCATTTTGAAATATAAGTTTTAGTAAAAATTTTTTGAATTTTTTTAATATTTTACTACAAATAATCTATTATTATTATATTAGTATAAATAATGTAACGCCACTATTTAAAAATGTTTTTGTCTACGCTTGTTATATGTCCCAGAACAAAATTTCTACGCTTTTTGCGGGCAAGTTATGGGAAAAAGGCAATTTATTTTTTATAAGTTTATGTTTTGGAATTTTGCTGTACGCAATTATTTAAGATCTCTTTTACGGTATTATCAATAATTAGATTATTGCATAAAAATATCGCTTATTTGTAAGGAATAATCCATAAATTCTCTGTAATTTTATTCCTCAATTTTATCAAAAAGTAGTAATTTTCTTGCTATTTTATGGAAAACTTTCTCTACATTATAGCCAGTTAAAGCAGATATTTCAAGGTATTCAAGGTCTAAAGCGTATGAGAGCCTTTTCGCATCAATCTCGGTGACAATTCTTTTTTTAGTTAAATCGTTCTTATTACCAATGAGATAACCCTTTAGGGCTCTATTATTTTTCATATAATTTTTTATATCTTGATGCCATTTTGATACATTTGCAAAAGACATTGGATTCGTCAAATCAAAAACTACTAGTATGATGCTCGCGCTCTCGTAAAATTTCTTTCTTATGACTTCAAACTTGGTTTGCCCTCCAATATCCCACAACACTAATTCTACAACGATAGAATCTATGTTAAAGATTTTTTGGGTAATATTTAGCCCCATCGTTGGAATATATGCCCTAAGAAATACATTATCAGTAAATCTTAGGATTGTAGAAGTCTTACCTACCTTCGGGTCTCCTAGAACTACGACTTTAAATTTCCTTTTCTCTCCTTGTTTATCTTCAAAGATCTTTCGAGATGGTTCTTCTTTCTTTGCTACATATTGGCTTTTAGAAGCCAAATATGCCGTTATGTTGCATAAAATCAGGTGCAACTTCACAATTTCTTCGTATATCAATTCGTCTATAGTCCCATTTTTCTCTAAGGTGAGTATAGCGTTAACAGCTTTACTAAAATACGAATCGATATAACTCATATATCGGTAGTATATCTGATCGTTTTCTTCAGCAAATACAAAGATTATTGCAGACTTGGAAATTCCTTCTTCAGTAGTAGAATCCTCTCTTTTAAAATATTTAATTAGAACTTTAATTTTTAGATGGGTAATAGGAAAAATTAAGAGAACTTCCGGGATGAAAGTTGGATCTGCAGATATAATCGAAACACACTCCTCAACGATCTCTCTCTGGTATTTTTCTGGTAAATTATAAGGATACCAAAATTTAATCATTGGAGCATCGTTATCTATATCAAGATAAATGATTGCGTTTGTTGAATCCATTTCACTCGACAATTCTTATATAAAATTACTAATTCATCGATTTAAATTATAGGTTTATTAATGGAAGAATCTGTGGTCCATTAGGCAAAATCAGTATGCTGGCCTCTTGCCCATGTTTAAGTAAAGAATTCTTAATTGCATTTTCTACAGTGTCAGCATACTTTAAACCAATATTTCCGATTTCCTCTTCTTTCATACTAGATACAAGGTATATTTCTGACTTCATTAATATTCGGGTTAATACTTGGATTTGCCATTGATCAGGCACAACTATTTCTTTCTGTAGGATTTTATTATAGATATCCTGCGGATTCTTTTCAGAAAATATTAGTTCTTTAAATTTATCTTGTCCTTTGCCAACTCCTTCGCTGCACTCATTTACTGAAATAATGGTGCCTCCTCGTTTTACAACCATTTCTCCAATTGCCATGCTTTTTACAGCCTGATAGAGGTTGAGATCTAAAGGGAATCCCCCATTCCCACAAACCACAATATCGAATGGTTCTTGAATTTCCTTGAAAAGATGTTTGTTTTGATAATCAACTAATCTCTCATGAACCAGTTCTACATCACCAGCAGCAATTTGGGTGATTTCGTGATTTTTGTTAATACAGACATTAATAATGAAATCTACACCAGCTATTTTTGCAAGTCTAGATGAATGTTCAAGTAGAGGATTATTTTCTTGGATTCCGAATCTAGCATACGGAGAAGCTATTCTTTCGGCGGAGTGATTTGCTAATATAGTTTCAGCACCTGCTAAACCAGGAATAATGGATTTATAACCTCCAGAAAAGCCGAAGAAGAAGTGAGGTTCAACGTATCCAGTTAAAATTTTTAGATCGCTTTCATAATAGTACTTATTGATATAAATAGGAACTTCATCATCGGGATTATGTAAAGATATAAGAGATTTCTTATCGGTTGCGATATGGTTAATGATTTTAACATCGCCTGTTGAAATTACACCTAGAATTCTATTTAGTTCCTCCTTTCGGGACGGACGATGCAATCCCGTAGCAATTAAGACTCCCATATACTTTTCTTTAATCCCATAATCATTTAATTCTCTCAAAAGCCCTTCTAGAATAAGATGAGTTGGAACTGGTCGCGTTGCATCTGAAACTACAATACAAACAGATTTGATCCTTTCTCTATTTTTTATAATAGCCTTTAAGGAGAGATTTCCCACAGGATTTTTAATAGAATCCCTGATCGCGTTGATTGGATTTTCAATTGGAAATTGCTCATCAGGTTGAATAATTTTCGTGTTCCATTTAGGATCAATCTCTAACTCAATTCCATTTTTTCCGTAGTCTAATTTCATTAATATTGTTTGTAAGTTTATATTTTCAATATCTATTACAAAACTCGTAATCTTTTTATATTTGCTTCTTCAAATTTGATAATGTGTTAAATGTGGTACCCCTAAAACCCCAATTTTGCAGAATTTGTTCTGAAGTATTAATTAGTCTATCGATAAATGTTTTTAGTGGTACAATTTCTTCAATGTGGCCAATAGCCATTGAAGCAATTGGTGAATCTTTCAATTCCAGGTGAAATATCTTTTTATAATATTTTTCATCGAATATATCTTGATTTAAAATCTGTTCTTTCCAACTTTTTGAAGCCAGGCTTTCTGTAGTCGCTATAATTGAACTACCTAAGCATACAGCGTCTGCCCCCATAGCTATTGTTCCAAGAAAACCCCTAGCATCCCCAATACCTCCTGCTGCGATTAGTGGAAGGCTTATTAATCTCCGCGCCATTGTTATGTTAACTAAAGTTGTGTTTTGTACGGGATTTTTGAACCCAGTTCCCTCTAGCCCAACAAGCGTAATCGCATCAGCACCTGCATTTTCAGCAGCTTTAGCGTGTTTTATAGTAACACATTTGTGAAACCAATAACAATCTGCTTCTTTGATTCGGGTTCCAAGCTTTGGAGCTCTGTAAGCTGAAGTCGTAAAAACTTTTACTCCCAGATCAATTGCTAACTTTAGGAAATCGTAATAAGATTCTTCAGTTCTACCCCTCCTTTTTTTTATGAGATATGGTGGTGTTATCGTGAAGTTAATTCCAAACGGTTTATCCGTTAACAGAAGCATCTTCTCAAGTTCAGTACGAAAATCTTCAATTTTAGGATAATTAATAGCAGTAATAATACCTAATCCTCCAGCGTTAGAAAAAGCACTTGCAAATTCTGCCCTTCCTATTACTGCAAAGGCCCCCATTATTAATGGGAATTTCATACCAGCCATCTGAGTTATTTTAGTTTCCCATTTCATATAAAATTAAACTCCTTTTCATAATGTATTTTTTTCAATTAGAGATAAAACAGAAATTTTTATTTTTTTAAGTATTTTTACTTTAGTACAATTAGCATAATTAACCAAAAAAGATTTTTTAAATATTTGAATCGCTCATTTAAACTAACGATGGGATAATAACATATAATAATACATGGTACAATGCCTAGGATACTAATAGATTTTTGGGTTTTAACAGATAACGGAATCGTTTTATACTCAAAGGCATCAGATCAAAAGGTAAATCCACAACTCTTTGGGGCTCTAATGAGTGCTTTAAATAAATTCGCTGAAAAGTTGACAGACGGCGGGATTTCAAACTTTGAAATGGCTGACCTTAGATTCGTAATAATAAAGCGAAGAAGTATCCTTTTCATTGGAAGTTCCTCGTATAAAACCAAAGAGAAGAAAGTAATTGATGATCTCTTGCAAATTTCTGATAAATTTTTTCAACTTTATACGGAAGCTTTAACAAATTGGGATAATAATGTAGAAACCTTTTCTGATTTTGGAGAACATATTGAGCAATTTTTAGAGAAATAGCATCTTGTAAAGCTAAATTAAATTATATCACCATATTGACTTTTATTGAAAATAATCGTAAAAGATTTAAGATTGAAATTATATACGAATAATGAACAATAAAATTGGTTAACAAGTAAATGAACGATACGAATAAAAGTATTGAAAAAGAACCAAAAAAGGCTCGTGTTATAAAAAATTATGAGGATGTTCTAAACGGTAGTAAATTACGCTTTTTTCCTTCTATGAATTATAACAAACAACTTAAACGCTTGAATAATCCCAAATTTCTTGGTTCCTATCACCTTAAAGAAGAAAACACTCCGAGATATAATGCTTTCAAAACACTCATAAAAGGAGATCTTGACGTTAAATACGCAAAAGCTTTAAGAAGCACTATAGTTAACCCCGTAACCATCGCCCTCATTATTATCGCATTATTATTCAATATTTTGTGGTTCTTTTTTATCTAATTTTAAAATTGGAAAATTTTTGCTTTTCTATGTTTTTCCCTATTAATGAACATTATCAGTTAGAAAACCTTAATGTTCCAAATAAATTTTAAAGAGATAACTTGCTTTATTACATAAGCTTTTTAATTTACTCTTTAAAACTAACGAGGTATATCCTTTGATCTACGATGTAATTATTATAGGTGGTGGGGTAACTGGTTGCTGTATCGCGCGAAATCTTTCAAAATACGATTTGAAGATCGCTTTACTGGAAAAAGAAGCTGATATAGCATCAGGTACTACTAAAGCGAATTCTGGTGTAGTTCACGCAGGATTTGCTTCCCCAAGAGAATATGTAAAGCGGGATATGTGTATCAAAAGTAATAAATTATATACTCAAGCGTTTGAGGAACTAAACTTTTCTTTTCAAAGAATAGGTTCTTTTGTAGTAGCTTTGGAAGATAACCAAATTAAAAAATTAGAAGAACAGAGGAGACAAGGCACACAAGATGGAGTTCCGGGGTTAGAAGTTATCCTCGACAAGAAAAAAATAAAATATATGGAACCAAATTTAACAGACGACGTTGTAGGCGTGTTACACGCCCCAACTGCAGGAATTGTAAGTCCTTATGGTATGACTTACGCGCTAGCTGAGAATGCTGCTATGAATGGTGTAAAATTCTTTCGAAATCAGAAAGTAAGAAGAATTAAACACCAAAATTACACTTTTATTATTAAAACTAAGGATAAAGAATTTAAAGCAACTAATGTGATTAACGCGGCGGGGGTTTACGGGGCGAAGATATCAAAAATGGTTGGTTTAGACTACTTCAATATCATGCCAAGAAAAGGTGAATATATTCTCTTTGATAGAAACGCTATGCATTTAAACAAAATATTATTTCCGACTCCAACAAAAGTCTCTAAAGGTATTTTAGTATGTCCGACCGTGAGTGGAAATACTTTTGTTGGACCTAACGCACAAAATATTACCGATAAGAAAGATATCTCTACTACGGAAGCAGGGTTAAAAGAAATTTTAGAAGGTGGAAGACATTTGGTACCAAATTTACCCTTAAGAGCTTCTATCAGGAATTTTGCAGGTCTAAGGGCAGTTCCAGACACGTACGATTTTATTATTGATAACACAGATGTTTTTGGATTTATTAATGTAGTTGGTATTTTATCCCCCGGATTAACTTCATGTTATGCCATTGCAGAACGAGTTACTGAATTTCTAGAACTACTAGGGGCAAATATGACGGTTAAGGAGGATTACAATCCTATTCGACCAAAACTTGATAAATTCAAAGATTTCAGTAAAATAGAATTAGATAAGAAAATAAAAGAAGATCCCGCTTGGGGAAGAATTATCTGTCGTTGCGAGACAATTCCAGAAAAAGAAATACTAAACGCTATCCATTCCCCCGTTGGAGCAACAACAACAGATGGAATAAAATTTCGATGCCGACCCGGAATGGGAAGGTGTCAGGGTGGTTTTTGTAGACCAAGGCTAATCGAGATTCTTTCAAGAGAATTGAATATTCCCTATGAAGATGTAGTGAAAACTGGTGAAGAAACTAATTTTCTTGTGGCGAAAACAAAAGAAATTGTGCTTCGAAGCTTAGAAGGAGGTAGTGAAGAGTGAAAAAATACAAATCCGATGTGGTTGTTATTGGTGCCGGAGCAGGAGGATTAGCAGCAGCTATTGAAGTAAAGAAGGCTGGACTTGAAGTTTTACTCATTGAAAGGGATAAAGAGCTAGGTGGGATAACGCTGCAATGTATTCACAATGGATTCGGATTAAAAGAATTTGAAGAAGAATTAACTGGTCCTGAATATGCTCAAAGATTCATAAACCAAGTAAAAGAATTGAAAATCCCTTACTTATTGGATTCTATGGTAATTGAAATTACAAAAGAAAAATTGGTCTATGCCGTTAATAGAAACGAAGGTTTAATTGAAATAAAAGCAAAAGCGATTATTTTGGCTATGGGTTGTCGTGAAAAAACCAGAGGGGCTATAAACATACCTGGTTTTCGCCCTGCAGGCATCTATACCGCTGGACAGGCTCAAAGATTCGTTAATATTGAAGGGTATCTACCGGGAAATACCTATGTAATCCTTGGAAGTGGAGATATTGGGATGATAATGGCTCGAAGATTGACATGGGAAGGCTGTAAAGTAAAGGCTGTAGTTGAAATACAATCTTACGTTAGCGGTCTGCTTCGAAATCAAGTCCAATGCTTAGAAGATTACGATATCCCCCTTATCACTGGTTTTACAGTTACTAAAATACACGGACGTGAACGAATTAAAGGAGTAACGATATCTAAAGTAAGTAGAAATTTCGATCGAATAATAGGCTCAGATAAATTTATTGAATGCGACACGCTGCTATTATCTGTAGGTTTAATCCCTGAAAACGAATTAACACTCGAAGCTGGAGCGAAAATATCACAAAATGGTGGTCCTCTTGTTGACGAAAATTTGGAAACTACTATAGATGGAATATTTGCTTGTGGGAATGTTTTACAAGTTCACGATTTGGTTGATATGGTAACTGCTGAAGCTAAAAGAGCTGGTAAAAACGCAATAGAATATCTCGATACGAGATACGGCAAAGAACTGAAGAAGCAAAAAAAATTTAAGTGCATCTCTGGGGAAAATGTTGGTTATGTAAAGCCAGATGTAATAAATAAAACTGATATATCAAAAGACATATATTTTACTTTCAGAGTTAAATACCCCGCGAGAAGAGTTTTAATCCAATTCAAAGACGAAAATAATAACATAATTTATAGTAGAAAAAAGATATATGTAATTCCGAGCGAGATGATCGAATTGAACCTAAACTTAGAAGAAGCAAATGTGAATCCAAATAGCAAATCTATTACAATAGAAGTTATTCCTCGACCAGAGGTATTAATAGAGGAGGATTAATTAATAGAGGAGAAGAGAAGAATGAGTGAAAGTAGTGCGAGTGTAGTAAAAGTAATAAGGTGTATAGTATGTCCTACTGGTTGCCAAATACAAGCCATTTCAAAGGGTTCCGATATAGTATTTGAAGGATATACTTGTGAAAGAGGATTGGAATACGCAAAACAGGAATTTTACGAGCCTAAAAGAATTCTTACAACTACCATTAGAGTTGAGGATGGATTTTTACCCTTGATTCCTGTAAGAACAGATAAGCCAATCCTTAAAGATAAGTTAAGAGAAGCACTAAACGAGATTGCTAAAACTGTGGTAAAAGCCCCAGTAAAAATGGGAGATATTTTGATCGAAAACATCCTCGAATTAGATTCAAATCTTATAGCTAGTAGAGATTTGCCCAAAAAATAATCTTAATAAATACGTAGAGAACCTTAGGATATAATGGTAGAATTGGATCAAATCTATTTGGTGCATGAAAATTTATATATTGGTGCATATTGGCCAAGACTAAACTTTGAGAAATTTAAAGAGATAGGTATTTCCGCTATTGTGAATTTAATGGAAGAAAATTACTATGATCCTACAGATCAAGGATTTAATTATCTTTTTAAAGGATTCCCTGACGAATGGTATCCTCCACATAGCTCCATTAGTGAGATTTTAGATTTTATAGATAATAACATTGAACATGGAAAAGTCTTGGTCCATTGCGCAATGGGTATTTCCAGAAGTGGAGGTCTTATTGTAGCTTGGTTGTTAAAGAATAATCCAAATTGGAGTTGGAATGATGCAATGAATTATATAAATAAATCAAGATTGATTTTTCCTGCCATCGAAATAAGAGAGTCGGTACTCGATTATTTTGAATCTATTGATGGATTTAGAAGATAGGTTTGTTCTTTTTTTATCTATTTTGCTTTAACACAAATTTATATTAATATTCTAAAATTATTTTATTAGTATTTATTCCTATTAATGAACATATTATGCCTGGTCAACATAAAAATCTTAAATCTGAGAGAATTCAAATATATTTTGACTGTATTTGTGGTTCCGTATGCTCAATATCAGCTCTTATTGGTATATTCTTTTTTACACAACAAGAGGGGATTCTATACCCCGCTTCATTCACATTAGGCCTTATTTTTTGGGTTGGTTATTTAGGATTATCTGTATTCATAATAGGATTAGGAATATATACGTATTACCGAGAAAAGAGTTTTAACCCTGACGCAATTCCTAAAAAGAAGTTAAGAGCACCTATAGTAGGATAATCTTCAAAATTCCTATTTTAACGCTCTTTCAAATTATTCTGAATTTCTATTTTTTACATATATTTTTATTATCTTGCTTAGATCATTTAATAAATTATATTATTTCCAGATAATAAAGAACGAGGAAAAATTAAATTGACTGAATTCGAGAAAGATATTTTAAGTCTACTCAGAAAAATTGACGAAAAATTAGATAAACTTTTAGGTACTAGCAGTTTAGAAGCAGAATCGGCTAAAACCGCAACTCCACAAGAGGATGAATATGTAAAACCCTCTGCTGTTGTTGAAAAACAGGATGAAGAAGAAAAAGCATTGATCAAACCTCCCGTTGAAGGACGAAGAATTTGTCCTGCATGTGGAGGAATAACATTCAACGCAGAAGAAGATAAATCTCAAGTATTATTTCAGCAAGGTGGAATGAAAATTTTCGCTAAACGGTATATTTGTAAAAATTGTGGAACAGAAGCCTAATACAAAACAGCAAAAAATTAATTTCAATAAGTACTTCCAAAGAATCGTTGTAATTAACGATGAATTTACAACGATTAGGAAATTATTTTCATTAACTTCATCTAAATTAAGTATCTCAAGATACGTAATAGGAATGCCAAAGTAACTCAATATAATACTTTCTGGTTTAACTATACAAATCCAATTGGAAGTTGTTAATTACCAATAATAAAATTTAATTTTAATCTTACTTTTCTCTTTGTAGTGATTGATTTATGGCTAACGAAGAAATAATTATCCAAATTATGTTTATTACTCTAGCAATGGTTGGTTTAAGCGAGATTCTCAACAGAGTTTTCGGTTTAAATATGGACACTGCAAGAGAAATGAAAGAAAATTCAAGGAACCTACAAGAACGAATGAAAACTGCCAGACTTACAGGAAATCCTCAAGAAATGGCTGAACTTCAACAAGAATCAATAGCATTGACGAAAGTAATGATGAAAAAGCAAATGATCCCCTCATGTGTAAGATGTGCTATTTTCATGGGGATATTTGGGTTGATAGGTGGTATTTACATAGCTTACGGAAAGGATTTGCTTCCGTTTCCAATTTTGTTCTTTGGTACTGGTTGGTTTGCTGTATACTTCTTGTTCTCAATCAGTTTTAGTCTTATTCTCTATGGATTAAAAAGACTTTATAGAAAACTAACTGGCAAAGAAGACAAGCGAAAAAAAGCATCAAAAGAAATTTTAGGCATGCTATCTCCAGATTCAGGAAGTCAGGGAGGTAATCTCCAGCTAACAAGACCAATTCCTAATAGATCCTTACCTGAATATGACGCTGATGGTGAGAAAGAGGATAGCGATGGACAACCTAAGAGCGATTCATGGAAAGATCGATTAAAAAGCTAATTACATCAAAAACTAAATTCATCTGATTACAAATGGCAGAAAATAATGTTATGAAGAAACAGATGATCCTCTATTTTATTTTTGCGGCGTGTATGATCCTCTTAAATTATATCATACAAAAAATTAATGAACTTGTTATTTCTCCCTTCATCTGTTCTGTATTCGGAGGAAATGATTTTATTCAAACTTTATATTGTTCTACAAACCCGATAAATATGCCCGAACTAATAGGTTCTATCGTGGCAGTCGGAATAACTTATGTTATTAAGTTTTTCTTAGATAAGTACCTGGTCTTCAAAAAAACCAGTTTAAAGATCAAAGAAACTTCACAAGAGTTTTTCAAATACTTTGGATTTGCTATTTTAACGACGATTGAAAATATTGGCATCCAATTTATCTTAACCAACCTTTTTAATGCTCCGATAGAGCTAAGCATTATCGTCGCATTGTCTATTGGTTATGTAACTAAATTTTTTTTAGACAGAAAATATGTATTCACCAAGGAATACTGAGTTTATTATAAAGTAGGCTGATAGGTTTAAAATTAGCAGAATCTTACTCCATTAATTTTTAATACTATAAATTTCTTATTTTTAATATTATGCCAGACGAACAGCGGGATCAAAAGGAAGAAGACTCATCGATGGTAGATGCGTTAAGTTCCCTTGGATGGATAGAAGAGAGGGAGGAAGAACATGAACCCCCCATTTCCGATGAAGAAGCGTTAAAAGAACAGCTAAATATCTTTAGAGAACAGAACAAACAACTAACTGAAGAAATAAATAATCTTAAGGAAGAAAATGAAAGCCTCAAAGCAGTAACAGGTTCTTTTCAACACGATAAGGAAAAAACCATTCAAATATCAAAAGAAAACAATGAGACAATAGAAAATTTACTGCAAACAGTTGTTCAAAAAGACGATCTAATAAAAGATCTCGAATCAAAAATCGACTTCTTAAATGAAACTCAAGTAAATGATTCAGAGAGTAGCTTATCAATTCAAAATAAAGAAAAGGAAATCGAAGCGCTAAAATCTCAGTTAGAGGATAAAAATAATAACATTTTAGAATTCAAAACCTCCAACAAAGAGAAAGAACAGGTGATCCAGGATCAAACTCTAGAGCTTGAGAGATTAAATAATATAGTTGCAGATCAAACACAAAAAATTCAAGCTGCATCATCTGACACAGAAAAACTAAGATCAGAACAACAGCAGAGTAAAGAAATAGCTGAGAAATTGGGCGAGAAAGAAAATAAGATAAAAGAATTACTGGAACAAATTCAATATTTAGAGAACGACACAATTCAAAAATCAAAATTCGAGAAGCAACAGATATTGCTTGAAAAAAAAGATGAGATTATCACAGAAAAAGAGAAAGAACTTTTCGATTTTGAAAACACGCAACAAGCTGCAAACAAAGCAATAAAGGACTTACGGCAGAAGTTAGAAACTTTTAGTCTCGTAAAAAAAGACGTGGAAAAAAAAGAAAAACGCATCAAAAACTTGGTTTTAGACATTGAGAAATTAACTCAAAAAAATTTAACGAATGAAGATTTTATTAACCAAATTCAAGCTCGATTGGAAGAATCGCAAGAAAAATCTGGCAACATAACAGGAAAATTTGAATTAGAAATAATGAATTTAAGAAATGTCATTGACGAGCAAATAGCAGAAATCAAAGACATAAGAGAGAATGATAAAGCTCTGAAAAATAAACTAGAAGAGTCTGATCAAATTGAAGACCGAATTCTAACGGAAATGCAAAAAGTCAAGGATGAGAAACTCAAAGTTGAGTCTGCACTTGAAAACCAAGAGAAGGAACTAATCGAGTTAAAGAAAAAAATCAAAATTATGCGTAGAGATATTAATAAATCGTAATAATCTTTAGTTTTAGCTTTATTTTAAAAAAAGATAAAAAATATTTGTTTAATTTTTATTTAGGAGTTATTTCTCCCTCCATTCGATACCACATTGCCCACACTTATATTTTTTTCCATAAATACGTGGATAATCGAGGATTATGTTACTTTTATCAATACTCTCATGGATCATATGTTTGTCTTCTACGGCACATTTAGGACATCTTCTTCGGCCTTCAGGTTTATCGACAGTTAAGAGTGAGTCGTCTTTAGAACCGGGAATTCCTGGACCTGCACTTGAGGCACTTGATTCCTTAAGTTGAGCAATATCTGCTTTTATTTCGTCCACAGCTGCCTCTCCAACCTCTGATTTAAATTCAGGTTGGATTTCCGCAGCTTTTCTATCTGCTTCAGTTTCAGGTTCTAATTCGGATTCAGCTCTTAATTGAACTGCATCAGATTCCTTATAATCTTTGCCACGTTCTAATGCTGTTAAGAATTCAGCGTCGTCTCCCTCTTCGAAAATTTTCTCGTTTTGAGACCCTGCTCTCTCTGCGTCAATATTACGCGCCCATTGACCGGCTTTGACTTTCTCTTTAACATTACACGTTTTTCCTTGCCATATATATACTTTATTGCCTAAATCAGCAACATAGCAATCTTCAGAGTCTAACGAGTCTTTGGAAAAAGGTACTTGAACCATTTTCATGGAATTAATACCATCAAATTCTTCGGCTGAAACGCGGTAAAGAATATTGCTCCATTCTTCAAATCCCGCCCAATCTCCTGTAGATACATCTTTTAACAGTGTCTTTGCGTAATTCTTTTCCACAACCTTCATCGCACCCATCGAACTAATAACTTTCATGAAACCAGGGGTTTCTTGGTTTTCATCAACCGTAATTATTTTAGCTGCCCCTCCTCTTTGCTGGTCTAAAGTTCGGGCTTGAGCAGCTCCCGCTGTCTTTTCATCTACGCTACATTTACTCCCAATCCATACAAATATTGTGTTGCCATCATCAACAACGTAAACGTCTCCCATAGAAAATATAGGTTTTGAAATCTCTTTCAGGTTACCTTGATCAACTAAAAATAGTTTCATTTGAAATTTTCCTCAAATAGATTTGTTTTAAAAATTTATATATTAAAAATATTATAAAAATTAGTCTTTTTAATTTCATGCAAAAACAAATATAAGAAAATGTGGTAATTTATAGGAAATAGAAGAATTAAATTAAAAATCTCTTAATGCTTGATCAATTCTCCTTACGAACTCTGGAATCTTTCTTATGTCGATCGAGCAATAAGCGATTCTAATTCCATTAATGTTATCGTGTTGTTTTTCAATAGGAATTACGCCTACTTTATATTTTTTTAATAGGTGATCCGCAAAGTCATTCGCTTTGATTACTTTTGGGTTTAAGTTAACAAATATAAAGAAACCTCCGGCGTTTGGATCCACCGATATGTTTTTATTTTTTATTTTCCTAAACTCAGCGTTGATTTTCTCATACCTTTCTTTAAGTAGATGGATAACTTTTTCTCGTTTTTGGATCAAGCCATCCATTCCGATGTCGTCAAAGAGCTTAAGGATTAAACTCTGGTAAAAATGATTAGCGTTTGAGATCGTAGTCCTAAGTAAGCCAGAAAGTTTATTGTCAAGTTCAGCTTTCAGAGTTGTTAATTCTTGCGAGTTTTTAACCCAGTGAGGTTTTATTCCAATTGTAATGAATCCAATACGCCCCCCATAAAGTAATAGCTCCTTAGTAATTCCATCTAACTTAATTGGAATTATGTCCTCCTCTAGTTCGTGCAATGCGTAGAAAATCGAGCGATTAATAACATCCTTAGAAAAAATATAGGGTTCGTACGCGTCGTCTACTAAAATTATGATTGGTTTAGAAATAGTTTTTTGGGCTTCTTTTAAAGTATTTAGAATCTCTTCCAATTCTTCCTGATTTGGGATATAACCTGTAGGATTATTAGGAAATCCCAGAATAAGAATAATTTTTTCTTGCACTTTTGATATTTCGTAAATAGCGTTTTTCATTCCATTAACATTGAAATTTTTATCTGAAAAAAAATCAAACGATTTAATTTTGCCCCCGATTAATTTCTCAACGATGTTATCGTAATTTCCCCATCTCTTATTAGGCGATATTATAAAATCTCCCGGATCTAGAAGGAGCGAACAGCACAAGAATATCCCATTTGTTACTCCCGCTGTCACGATTGGTGTAGTAGTGAAGTTTTCAAGTCTATTTAGCTTCTCTTGTTCAGAATCTGTTTTATAACATGATTTTTTAAGTATCCAATTTTTCCATAAGTTCTTTAAATCCACCAGGCCAGAAATCTTAGAATACGTTACAACATCGTTCACATTAAACTTGGTGTAGTTTTTTATATCTTCGAGATACAATGGAACCCATTCGGGAGAGCCTCCCTCAATAAAATCTTCCTCGAAACCAAAAGCAGATCCGAGAGTGCCCATAATTTCTGCTTCTTTTTTTGCTCTTCCAGACCAATGAAAAACGCCCTGGGGCAAATAAATGCGTTTTCCTAGCTCTGATAAGGCATTATAGAGAGGGATTTTTTTTATAATTTCAAACTCCATGTTGTTTGATGTAATTATTTCTCCAATAAAAGTTTTTAAGCTGAATGCTATATGTTTTTATTAACCATTTAAGAATTTGGAGTATTGTGAATAATAATCTTAAAGAACGACCTAAATAGTGAATTTAAATAGAACTGAAGATATATAATCTAATAATAAATAATCAAAATAATATGAGAAGTCGCGTCTAAAAATGTCTGATAAAGAAAATTCTGAACAGAATAAAGTTAAAGAAAATATCGTAGTCAAAGGTTGGAACGAATTTGTTTCAAACATAACAGAGGGATACAATAATTTCCAAAAAAGTATTGAAGAAAGCACTAAGAAAAATACAGAATTGTGGAATCAGAACCAAGAAAAGATTAGTAAATTTTTTGAAGGTGCTAAGGAAAATTGGGATGCCACTATGAAAGAATGGGGAAGCGAAATAGCAAAGACACATAAAGAAAATGTAGATTCGTGGGATGTTAATCTTAACAAAGCTAAAGAATTTTTTGAAAATAATCAACTATCTTGGGAAAATAAGCTAAAAGAATGGAGTGCTGACTTTGAAAAAAGACAAACTGAGACTAAGGAACAATGGGAAGCAAGAAAGAAGAAGATTGGTGAAGATATAAAGAATTGGCAAGATGATACGAAAAGGGATTGGGAAAAAGGATTGAAATCTTTTAGGCGCGAAATGATAAAGGGTTCTTATATGTTTTTAGTTTTTATGATTCCAATCTTAGTTGTGGTTTTTGTTATTGTTGCGTTAATTACTCGATTATTAGATTATTAATCTCTCAGTTAAAGCTTGTTTAAAACATGTTAGAGATATTTATCGTTTCCTTTCTTGTTGCTCTTACTGGAGCGTTATCTCCAGGGCCACTTTTGACATTTACAATTTATAAATCACTAAAACAAAAGAGAGGGTATTTGGCAGCAATTTACATTCTTTTAGGACACGCTACAATCGAGTTTACTTTAATAATAGCTTTACTTGCTGGAGCTTCCTTGATTTTTCAAAATATTATCTTCCTAACTTTAGTTGGATTTATAGGAGGAATGTTCTTGGTTATCTATGGAGTATTTGCAATAAGGGGAGTTTTAAAAACTGATTTTGAAACCAATTTCACACTCGAAGAGAATATAGTAAAAGGATATAAAGGGAATAGTTATGTAGGCGGGATTTTAGTTAGTTTGTCGAACCCTTTTTGGACGTTTTGGTGGGCCGTCATAGGGCTCTCGTTGATGGTGAGTTTTGATATCACGCTTTTAATGCCTATAGAGATGCTATTATTCTTTATAGGACATGAGTTAGGAGATATTGTCTGGTATTTACCTCTTTCTATATTCGTGTACTACGGTGGAAAATCCTTAAATCCAAAAATATACAAATATGTACTGATAGTTTGTGGTGTTTTTATGATTGTTTTGGGCATTTTCCTTACTTTTAACATAGTTTTCAACCCGCCTACAATTTGAAAACCGTAGTTTTTCAAATTCAAATTTAACAACCAAAAATATCCTAGTATCACATATATATAATAATTCTCTAGAATCTTCTTACTCATAGAATATTAGATTTCGAGATTTCTTGGAAATAAAAAGTAAGAGCTCAGATAAATAAAGAATTTCCAAATTTAAAAAAGCTGCTTTACTTACCATAGCTTTTTGATGATTAATATTTAAATTATAAGAGTAACCACCAGATAAATTATGAGCGATAAAGAAATGATCAACTGTCCTGTGTGTAAGATGAAATTTATCCCTAGAACATTTTACCCAGATGAAGCTATATTTTCTACTCACGATAGAAAAAAACTATCAGGATTTAATGGATACATTAGTTCGAGGACAGTAAAACCTCCAGAAGTGATCGTAAGCTCTTGGGTAACTTACTGCCCTTCATGTAATTACATACTACGCTTTGTCAAAGAAATTGTAAGAAAAGAAAAAATCGTTACTCATAACTCGAGTCCATCGGATCTTAACGAAAAATATAATAGCTACTACTATGGATTTCCATACGGAGACTATTCCCAACACTTAAGGGAAATTATCACTAAAGTAAAAGACAAAATAGAGGTCGAATTTCAAGATTTGAATTTTAGCATATGGGAAGACCTATACGCAATTGACGATAATTTTAAGTTCCTCGTGCGGTTTTTTGCTAGTTTAGAAAATTATTGCGACGGTAAATTGGGAATGGGAAACGACAAAAACATGGCCAATAAAATAAAGAAGTTAAATTTACCGAAAGATATAGAGATACCCATGCTACAGCTTAACAATATCAAAGATGGTATTGTGAAGGGAGATTATGAATTATCGAGTGATGATGAAGATAATATTGATAACATTTTAGTACTATTTGTTTTACATCTCATTAAAAAACATATCCAACCACTTATCGATAAAGGTCAATTGGAAAAGGGATATAAATTCATAAAATTTGAAGATTTTGAACATCAAATCAAATCTTACTTAGGTAACTACCTCTATACCAATTTCAATAACGACCCTACCTCAACTAAACAAATTCGCATGTTTTTGAGCGATCTTTATAAGGAAGCTATTGCTTAATCTTATTCAATTCCCGAAACACTCTTTAATTTTATATGTTGATTCAGATATGTCAGTTCGATGTCAAGGAGTATCTGGTTTTATCAAACTCGAAGAAAACTAGAGTTAAAACTAAGAATCGAATCTAAATTATTCAGTTTCGAAAAGTCCGATATTAGGATCTAAAAAAGTGTTTTGACACATGGGACAAGAATTGTACTTAAAAAGCCAGTCTGCTACGCACAAATAATGATAAGTCGAGCTGCAAAAAGGGCACGTAATTAGTTTATCTTTTACGAAATTTATATTTTTATGACAAACCGTACACTGAACGTTAGATGTTGAGACCCCTTGCCTTATTTTAACTTTATTAGTTAAAATTTCTTCTAACTTCGAACGCTCGAGTTCATATAGCCCTAAACTTGAAGTAATTTGATTTATTTTTGAGGTAATCTCAGTTATTCTTTCTTTCAGTTCATCTTCTGATAATCTGTCAGCTAAAAAGGATGATAACGCAAAGTTAAAGGGTAATCCTTCGAAATTTTCAGTCTGCTTAGTTATTTCTGTTATTTCTGCAAATAAAATAGATTCTGTATCTATCAGGTCCTTGAAGCTTTTAAAAATTTTATTCATTAAGACAGTCAATAAAAAGGAAAGCTGGTTTTTCTTGCGATTAAAGTTATTTTCCCAATGTTTTATCGTGGCATAAATATCAACGTTATTCTCTTTATACGCATCTAACTTGTTGTACACTTCAGTTTTGATTTCGTCTATTTTTAATTTATAATTATTTAGAAGGTCTCTAATTTGTTTTAGTTGCGGTAATTCTTCTTTAATTATCAAGGAAGTCTCATTTTCGTAAGAGGTGATCATTTTATTTACCTCAGCAATCTTGGTGTCAACGAAACTTCTTACATCTACCCGAAAACTCTCATCTTTAATGTTATTCAAATAATTTACATAATCTTCTTTACGCCGAAATACCTCAGAAACGATATTTGCTAGCGTTTTCTTCAGATTTACGGTAATGCTCGTATAGGGTTTTATAATCGTATCAAATTTCATTATCCAAGTGTCGATTTCGTCTATTTTTAATGCGAAATCATCAACTTTTTTGTAATTTAAATTAATTATTTTTACAAATTCCTCGGGATCGCTTATGTTATTTGTCCCCACTTGAAATTGTTTATCCAAACCCTTAAAGTATAAATCAACTATTTTAGGGAGAATTTCACTGAATTTCTGAGACAATAAACTCTCTAAATTTAATTTTCCAATTCCTTGACCACTTAAATCGTATTTTTGATCTAATTCTTCGATTTCCTGTAAAATTTCTCCTAATATATCTTTAATTAACTCGAGAACAACTGGACGCATTTTTTTCTTTAAATTTTCAACCGTTTCTTTCCTTTCCAAGATGTTTACAAACTTGTCCCCTTCGTAATCTTCAAATATCCCATTATTATATAACAAATATATGAAATCGTCGTATATAGCAGTCTTATAGTCTGATTTACTTAAGAAAAAGCTATTTAACTCGTTAAAATGAAACGATAACAAAATTTCTTTACGGGATTTAATTCTTTTAACGGATTTGGCTTCGACTAAGCTCCGTAAATATGCTTCCAGTTCTTGTAGTTCATCCCATTTTCCTAAATTGCTCGGAATATCATTTAATTTGAAAGACAAATCTTTAATTTTACTTGCCTCAATCCAACAGAGTGTATTGTTGTTGTAGAATTTCTCTACCTTTTGTAATTTTTTTTCCAGAAGAGGAGTAAATTCATTAATGTTATTTAGTAATTCTTTGCTAATCTTTAAAAAATGATCTAGAACTTTGTTATTCTTTATGATTCGTTTAATGTTCCTCCCATTAGAATTTAAACTCGTTAAATTACTTGAGACCAACTTCAACTCGCTTATAATTTCTAGTTTCAACGAGAAATATTCCTTATCTGAGCTGGGATATAAGTAAGATTCGCTAAATTTCTTAATTTCGGTATAATACTCCGAATACGAATTAAAAACATCAATTTTAAACTCAGATTTAAGAAATTCATCTATGCTGTCCGAGTCTATTTGCTCAGATTTAATAGTTGTTAGTTTTTTTTTCACGTTTAAAATTTCGTCTTTACTGTATCTTTTTACCTCTCTGTAACCGTTATTAAACAACCGCAAACGAAATTCACCTTAATCAAATATTGAACAACGAATGCAAAAATATGCCATTGCATAAAATTTTTAGCAAAAATGAGTGTAAAAAGAATTCTTATATTAGGGTTTATTCTCCTAATTCCTTAATTTCTATGCGTTTTTCTTCGGAGCCATCTTTTGTTATGATGAGCAAATCAATTCCATTCCCAGACATAGCGTCTCTCTTTATTGAATTTCTTATTGCCTTTTCAACAAGTTTTACTCCATCTTCAATAGACATATCTGGCTTGTAATCCGCTTCCAAAATACCCATTGAAAGTAACATTCCTGTTCCTGTAGCTCCAAATTCTTCAGGAATCAAAGAACCAAGCGCATCTAAGGTATAAACTTTAGGACCTTCCTTGTCTACTCCTGCGATTATTAAATTTGTGTATAAGGGAGCCATCTTTCGAGAATATAACATGTTAGAAACCATTTTAGCAATGCTTTTTGTACTAATTTTATCGTTGGCTTCTAATTCATATAACGCAGCTTGAGCTTTCAATACTCTTGAAACAAATTGAAAATCTCCAATTAAACCATACGCAGCCATACCGATATTATCAGTAATCTTGAATAGCTTTTGAGTGGTTTTATTAGTAACTGTGTAACCCCATGTCGCTCTGCGATCGTTTCCTAACACTACACCGTCTTTACACTTAATTCCTACTGCTGTTGCTCCTGGAACGCTAATTTGTTGAGACATATTTTTACCTTTTTCTAAAATATAAGTTTAAGATACAATTAATTGTTCTTTCTTATAACTATAGAAAAACTCAGAATTAATTAAAATTTTCGTTTTAAATTATAACATTTTATTGAAATTTACTAAAATTAAAGGGTTATTATCCTTGAAAACAATTTATTGAATTTTCATATTAGATTTAATCTTGGAATTTATCATTTGGAACTTATTTTTACTAATTAGGTCGATTATGACTTAATTAGTATGATCATTGAAAATTTACCATAACATTCATTGAGGATGATGGGATTCAATTCAAAATTTTTTAGTAACTCATTCAAGGATAATAAAACCAAAATAAAACGTTAATGAGTCGATTTTGATATTTGAATTATTTTGTTTCTAAAAAAGTTAATTCAAATTTTTCGACTGATCAACCATCGAATGATCACACAATCTAACAGTTATATTGAAACCAAGTTTTTTTGTCGTGATTTTTTATCCACTAAATTCTTGAAGTTCTTCTCATATTGCCAAAAGATTTAAATAACTCTTCGGATATATTACTATCTAAGAAACTTTAATTATAAACTTAAAAAAAATTAAAAATTTAAAAGTTAAAAATTTCAATAGTGGAGGAATAAAAAATGGCTAAAAAGAAACATAGCTTTGCCTGGTCGCCTATTCGGAGATTAATGAAACAACAGGGCGCAAGCATCGTAGCTAGAAACGCAGTAGATCTTTTAATTGATCATCTCGAAAAGACTGCTACTTCTTTAACTGAACAAGCTCGAGCTTTTACCATGCATGCTAACCGAAAGAAAATCACAAAGAACGACTTATTACTCTCAATTAAGTATTTATAGAGAGAATTTTTCGTATCAGACTTAGATTAAATCTTTTTTTTTATTTTTTTCTTATTATTTGTTAATACTTAATAATAAAAGCGATTTATATTTTTATCGTAGAACATGAGTGATAATACTAGCACCGAAGAAACTGGATTAATAAAAGCACCGTTATGGGACTTAATGCTATTTACAAACGATTGCTATCCTGGTTGTAGTTGTGACGACGATTTTTTTGATATGACCGTAGATCGTGTAAAAAAGTGGGTGTTAACCCACGACGAATCAGAAGTAATTCAACAAATTGACCAACTATTATCGAACGATGATACTGATGTTGGAAACATCCAGATTCAAACGAATATTCCATTTCAATCAGAAGAGGAATTTAAAGAATGGTTATTAGAGTGGAAAAAACTCATTAAAGAATCACAATAGGTGTGTCATATTAAAGAATTAAAAGAAACAAAAGTTCAATCGAAATCTAAATCGTGTCGGATCATAGGATTTTTATCCATGCATTCAACTCCAAATTGACATAGCTCACAACCCACAGGAAAATTATGCGCTTTGATTTTCCAATTAATTCGACGACTGTAAGCTTTAAGAATTGGTTTAAGGCGTGGAACCATCTCTCTTGCGACTTTATTACGATATTTATTGCATTTTGTTTTATTATAGCCTTTTTCAGTAATCGCATTAGCGGGACAATTTTTTGCACATTCTCTACAAGTAGCTTTAGCATAATATAAACAATTTGCATAAGGTTCATCACTTCTTCTCGGGGTAACTTTAAGCGGTGCATTTGTAATCACCGAAGCTAATCGAATATTACACCCTAAATCAGTAATCAAGCCTTCATGTAATCCAAAGGTCCCTAATCCCGCGGCAAAAGCAACATGGTTTTCAGACCATGTAGAATAAAAATCTTTTTTTGCAACTAAAGTATAAGCCTCGCTAAGTTTTCCCGAAATAGCGTTATACCCTTTTTTTTGTAAAAATTCAACGGTTTGCTCCATTATATAATTTCTAAAGTCCTTAGCAAAATTCCTGGCAATAGAGTAAATCTCTGCTGGTAAAGTTATCTTTGCTAATTTAATTGGAGTAATACTTTTCTTTCTAATCTCATCAGTAAACGGAAATACTATAGAGATAATATAAAGATCTGATGCTGGTAATTGTTTTTGGCCACTCGCTAACCACATTTCCAAGGGTGTATAATGTTCATATCCTACAGACTCTTTAAATTTTAAAAAAATAGGGTCATTACCTTGAGCAACACCAATTAAAGGTTGAGAGAAAATGTTTCCACTCCCATATTTCTCAGGAAGACGGTTAAGTTCACTACTTTCAAATTTTTCTTTTAAATTTTCCATTAATATATCTTTCATGATTAATCTCAAAACATAATTATATTTACTCTTGTACAATATCGTCAATTTTTTATTTATTTTTAACTCTTTAATGAAAAATCTCTACAACTTTCGAAACTTTTTAATCAATTCTACCTTATATCTTAAATTATGAATTTTGAACATAATTCCGAAAAATATAACATAATTAAATCTCCATTATGGGATTTAATGTTATCCATAAACGATTGTTATCCTGGTTGCGGTTGTGACGAAGATTATTTTGATATGACCTTAGAGCGTATAAAAAAGTGGGTGATAACCCACGACGAATTAGAGGCAATTCAACAAATTGACCAACTATTATCGAACGATAATATTGATGTTGGAGACATCCAGATGATGATCTTTTATTAGTATACTTTTATATATTTACTTTTTAGTCGAATGTTTAGCTAGCTTTAAAGATTATTTTTTGAGAAATTTATGTCAAGTTCATGCTTCAAAAGATTTTGAATTTATTTTATTTAAGCCTCTTTTAGTTAATATTCCAATAATTGCTCCAACAATAGATAATGCTGCACCAATAAATGGAGTAATCATCCCAAAATGAAAATTGTATACTCTCCAAAAATCGTGTTCAGGATAACTAATACTTTGAGTAAATGTATAAAATATAATCTCTATTGCAACTATATAAATAATTGCAGTACATAATTCGAAAACTCCCGCTATTATCCATAAAATCTCAGCACTTAATTGAGCTTTTTTCTCTCTGACAACAAATAAGGTAGAAATTATAATTGCAATTGAGCTGCTTAATATTAAAATAGTCGTTATAAGACCAGGGATTAATAATTCGGCATGTAAAAAGTCAAATTCACCAACTGTAATTCGTTCAATTAACCCCCACATCCAAATATTCTCGTCATATACGGATATACTATACCATGTTGGAATAAAAATGCCAATAATAGACAGAATTCCTCCAATTAAAGGTAATAACCAATAATATTTTTTGATTATTGTCAAAATTTTATCACTCTAATTATTTGTCTATTAAATAATATTAGAACGGATACTTAAGAATTGATCCCTTGATAAGTGGCTTTTACAAAGTCTAGGGTTGAACTTACCCTAACCAAAATGTATTTTTTAAATCGATGCTTCTTTATATTATATCTACAAAAACAAGATTTTTGATTTGATATGGCTGATAAAATTAGTAATGAACAGAAGCTTAACGGAAAAGAAAGAGAGATTTTATTTCAATCTATGGATGTGATCCTTGGAAATCTTCAAGACAATATGGAACATTTAAGCAAACCCAAACATTTTTCACATACTCAGAAATTTATCGATCTGGTCTATGATGGGTTAATAAAGAAGAGAAAATTCTTCTTATTAGCAAGTGGGCGCTCTGCTTTTATTTTACAGTGCTTTGCGACAAGACTAGTCCACCTTGGAGCAAATGTTTATATGGTTACTAATCTGGGGTCAATACCTGCACTAACAAATGAGGATGTTTTAATAGTTCTTTCTGGATCGGGAACAACATCGATCGTGGTAAGTCTTCTCAAAAATTACGTGAATACCGCTAAACCTTTTGGTATAATTTCAATTACATCCCATCCTGAGACTATTATAGGGAGAGTAGCTGATATTACTATAAAGCTGAAGGGCCGTACTAAAAGAGATAAGATTGATCTTCACGACGATACCGCAATTCTTACCCCTGAAGGAACTATGTTTGAAATAGCTGCTTTCGTATATTTGGATGCTATAATCGCTGAGCTTGCAATTAAAATGGGAAAAACTAACGAAGACATGCTAAGGAAGCACTCAGAGACTATTTAAACTACCTTTACTATACATTCTTTGTGCCCATTATAGTGTATTTACGAGAGTAGTCTTAGGACTAAAAATCGATGAGTAAATATCTCCCATGGGCACGCTTTATCTTAAATCTAATTGTTTTTTCTAGTTGTTGTTGAAAAGTAGAGCACCAATAGCCCCACAATATTCTGAATTTTTTAAAAAAATAGCTTTTTTCCTTTTGATTTTACAGAGTAATGATAGAATCTGTTTTAATGGTTTATTCTCTAATAGAAATCCTCCACAAAAAACGATATTTTTCAGGTTATAATTTTCAGCCGTAAGAGTAGCAATCGTACCAATATTTTCTCCAATAATTCCAATCAGTGAACTAATTAAATCTTCTTCTTTTAACGATTTGATATCAAAATCTTTTTTAATCTTGCCTAAAGAAGCTGCTGTATATTCTCTAAATAATTTATCAACTCTGGTATCTTCAATATCGTAAATGTCAGCTACTTTTAAATCAATGCTAAATCGATTTCCCTTACGAACTAGTTCAATAGCATCAAAATATTCACCCATATTAAATAATAGTTTAATTAGTCCCATAAAGAAACCTCCTCCCATTGCAGATCCCCCCAAATGTTCAATCTTGTCCCCTTTCATGACCAATGAAGTCCCTGTACCTAACGTGACAATAAGCGATGGAGGTAATGCTTTCTTCTTGTAAGATTCATGAAGAAATTCTAGCCCTACTATATTTGCTTCAAATTCGTTGATTAAGTTAGTATTAATGCTGTTTGAATATTTTTTATAAAGCTTATAAGCTTTTCCACCGGTAAAATTAATCATATTAAATTTACTTTTATTTTCGTCAAGAAAATCCTCTATTCCCTTAAAATTGGTCTCTCCTATTTTAAGGATAATTTCGTTATGTTTAAGATAAGAAATCTTCGTGAGACTTTGACCAATATCAATTCCAATTGTATCAGAGGGGATATTAAATTGCGTTTGTTCTAAGAGTATTTTTGTAGTGTTTTTCTCCAAATTCTAAAACAACTCCTAATATTTTAATAAAGATTTATTTGATTATTTAATTTTAATATTTAGTAATGATTGAGAACTCTAAAGTTAATAGCACTGAAGTTGCTATAACCAAAAACGATAGTCCGGCTAAGGCTATAAACGATGGAATTAAATTACTTGGTGGGATTTCAAGGTTTATTGGAAAAGAAGATAGTATTTTTATCAAAATTAATTTAAGAGCACCTAACGGCTTTCCTATTAATGTCAATATGGATTCCCTAAGAACATTAATTATATTGTGTAAGGATGCAGGAGCAAAAAAAATATATGTTGGGGGGTTTCCAGATTACGGTGTAAAAACCAGCACGCTTAATGACACATTAGGGCTCAAATCTTATTTAGAAAACCTTGGAGCAGTATTTATATCCTTGGATGATCCAGCAACATCTCACTTTAGTAGCATCGAAGTAAACGGAAAAAATATCGAATATCCAACAAGAGTGCTTGAATCGGATAAATTAATTATACTCAATCAAGTAAGCGTTGACCCCTTATTCAAATGCACGCTTTCACTATTGAATTGTTATTCCTTAGCATCTTCTAATTCTCAGAAAATTGATAAGTTAGTTAGGAGTGGGAAAGATTATTTGTTATTAGATCAATACAAGCAAGATTTATTATCAAATATTCTCGATGTTTTCACGATTAAAAAACCTTGTTTAGTTATAAACGACATGTTCTATTTCTTAGAAAGCGCCGGTCCCTTTATTTACAAGGATTCAAACTTAATTCGCACAGGCTTAGTAGTTAGTGGATTTGATGCGGTAGCAGTGGACTTAATCACAATAAATCTATTAAAAATTGATTTATTAGATTGTGATATCCTCTTAGAAGCTAGAAATAGAAAATTAGGAATAACTAATGTTTCTAAAATTAATTTAAAAGGCGAAAGTCTTGATGATAATAAGTTATCAGTTAATTTCACGGTTAATAAATTGAATGAAATTACGATTAATAACACATATCTGCAAACGGGAAGAATTTGTTCTGGATGCTTCAAAGAGGCGTATCATCTATTGAATTTTATGAAAACTCACATGACAAAAGATTTAAAGTACATAAGAAAACAGTCAGTGCTGATCGGTGAGAATCCTCTTGAACCCGATACCGTCGAAAATATTATAGTTTTTGGAGACTGTGCAGTAAAAACTACAAAGAATAGTGATTTTCGACATATTCAAGTGCTAAAAAAAGATACCATCATAACAACCGTAGGAGATAAAGTAAAGAAGGAGAAATCTTCTAAAAAACCCCCTATCGTGAAAGAGAAAATAAACAAATCCGTCATTGAACTTCCGGGATGTCCACCAGATATGCATACGAGCTTAAATTCTATCCTTAAATATTATGGAAAAACGCAAGCTCCGAATCTTTCCTTCTACAATGCTCTATTAAGTCAATTTATCATTAAAAAATCGGAAAAACTTATTACAAAAAAGGGAGCCACCGGCGATGTTTAACGAAGATTTAGAGAAAAACAGGCTTAACATCTTAAATTTTAATTCAAAGGTAAGCATAGTTGAAAATCCTGGAAAATTGGATGAGAAAGTTAGAATTCCTTTAACTCCCATTCAGATTGACGCTTTTTTATTATATAATTTATATACCGTTCTTTACCCTCGGTTCATAAGTGAACAACAGAATAATCTTGATATTGTCGTGTCCGATTTCGATATTGACAATATTGTATTTGGCGTCTATTTGTATAAGACTAATAAACCAGGAGTTCATGAAACTGTCGAAATTTTACCAAACGACTTAGTTAGAATTAAACAAGAGAATTTAGGTGATATAAACAAAGTATTCAATAAATTTCAATCATCGATCTTAAAAAATCACGGCGTTAAGGTTAATAATATCAGAATAATAAAAAAAAGAGGTTTAGATTTAATAAATAGTCATTATGAAAAGTTTAGTAATTCTACCAATTCAGACATATTCCGAAATTTTTTGGATTTAATGCAAATATCTCTTAATGACAATTTAATAATCGTGTATCCTGAGCCAAACATTTTCAAAT
Source organism: Promethearchaeota archaeon (assembly GCA_030599585.1). Taxonomy (GTDB): domain Archaea; phylum Asgardarchaeota; class Lokiarchaeia; order Sigyniarchaeales; family SOKP01; genus SOKP01. The sequence continues at coordinate 175,917 of JAUVNS010000003.1, forward strand.
TTTTAAGAAATAATTTAAGTCTTCTTGAAGGTATCAGATTGTCATCAATCTTTGCTTTTATTGAAGATTTAATTCCTTCGTTTAATGTTTTGGTGGCAGTAGTATCTAATCAGTTATCATTTGGCATAAATCTGAAGAAAACCGAGAGTAATAAGATAAAATCTGATATTGAAGTTAAATTACTACCGATAGAAACGGAAGATTACGATTTAAATTCTTATGGGTTACTTACAGATGTTAAGGTAGCTCAGCAGACCTTCATGGGGGAAAATGTATACAACATTAACTTCAACGTCATCTTAGAATTCCTCTCAGAATTATTTGAGAATGAAATACCGTTTAATAAGGAGATTTTGAGATTATTCTTTCAAAAGTTTTTGTATGGAATAAGAGCATATGATTTACATTGGAGTATGTACCCCAAACCTAAAACCTTTAGTCCGTTAAGTAGATTTTTAATAAGACTTTTAGGCATAGATTTGAATTTACAAAAACTTTCACACTGGGCTATTCCTGACCATATTTTCGGGTTATTCGATACATTTGTGGGGTTAAACGCAAAAATTTTACTCATTCTCACTTCCAATAAGAAAAAAAACGATGTTAATAACCAAACACCAATTACGATACTACTTGAAATAGAAAACGGAACTCTCACGAAACTGAAAAATGTAACTGAAAAAGAACTCCTCCCTGGGATTGACCCCGAATCTTTGGATTCAATAAGGTTTACCTATTCTGAGAGGTTTGGTTTTATAACTAATATTATAATCCTTAATAAAAACCTTATAGAAACGATTTTAAATACATTTATCTTCAAGTTCCATAAAATATCTTGGTTTTCAATCTTGAAAGTTCTGAAAATGATGAAAAAACCTCAAAATTTTCAGATTTATCCCGAAATACCTCCATATTCTCTCTTAAAGAAAAAAAATAGTTTCTTTTTTATGAAGAATTTGCTCAAGATTGCGATAGATATGCACAACTTCTAATTTAAAATTATTTTATGAATCCCTTGGCTTTCAGTAATTCTGCATTTAATATTGCTCCGCCCGCTGCGCCTCTAACGGTATTATGGCTTAACGCCACAAATTTGTAATCTAAAATTGTGTCCTTCCTTAAACGACCAATAGTAACCGCCATACCTTTGTCGTTATCTCTGTCTTTTTTAGGTTGAGGGCGATCTAAATTATCTAGGTATATAATTGGTTGCTTTGGAGCAAAGGGTAGATTAAGTTCTTGAGGGATCGATCTGAATTCTCTCCAAATTTTAATAATGTCTTCTTTACTCGGAATTTGATTTTTAAATTTAATATTAACAGAAGCAGTATGACCATCCGTAACAGGTACCCTAATGCAAGTTGCACTTATTTGAATCGAATTATCGTTAACAATTCCATTCCCGTTAACATGTCCTAAAATTTTGAGTGGTTCTTTCTCAGATTTTTCTTCTTCTCCTCCTATGTAAGGGACAATGTTATCCAACATATCTAAGGAGGGAACTCCGGGATAACCTGCTCCAGAAACAGCTTGAAGAGTCGTTACTATCAATTTTTCAACTTTATATCCTTTTCTTTCCAAAGCAAAAATAGGAGCCATGTAGCTTTGAATAGAACAGTTTGGTTTAACTGTCACAAAACCACTCGACAAATTTCTATTTTTTTGCTGGATGGGGATTACATCTATATGATCGTAGTTAATTTCAGGTATTATCATAGGCACGTCGGGAGTCCATCTATTTGCTGAGCTATTGCTTATAACAGGAATACCCTTTTTAGCGTACGCAAACTCAATTTCTTTCGTATCTTCCTTCTTAGGTAAATCCATTGCAGAAAACACAAAACTAACTTCATTTTTAAGAGAATTAAAATCTTGGACGTCCCGGACCATTAAATTTCTAACTTCTGAAGGAATATCCATAGACATTTGCCATCTTCCTTTGACAGCTTCTCTATATGGTTTTCCTGCTGATCTGGGTGATGCTGCAACATCTACAATTTCAAACCATGGATGTCCAATCAATAGACTAATATAATTTTGACCAACGATCCCAGTCGCTCCTAAAATACCAACCTTAATTTTTTCAGAAGACATAATAATTCGAGTTTATATTATATTTTTAACCTCTACAATGAGCGTTTATTGAATAATTTTATTAAATTTTATTTGTTATTTTATTATAGTAAAGAAAAACTAAGCGATAAAAGATGTTAAATAGAGAAACAGATTTATTGAAAGAAGCAGAAAAGTTGGAAAATCAATCGAAAATCGCTGAGGGGGATAAAAATTACGAATTAGCGATTTCAGTTTTAATGCAAGTAAAAGATAATTACACTAAATTAGGATTAACTGGACAAGTTTCAATAATTATAAAAGAAATTGTTAGGTTGAAACGTTTAATAGGAGACGAAAGAAAGTCCATACAAAGTTATGGGAGAAATCAAGAAAAGATAAATTCTAAATCTCAGTTTAATTCAAGCTTAGAAAAATTAAAAGAAATAAAATCCGAGAACACTCAAATTTCGGAAGCAAACGGTAATGTTATTCTAGAAAAGGCTCGAAATTTAGCTCTTGAAGATAAATACGAAGACTCATTAAAATTATATAACGAAGCTTATAGCTTATTTAAACATCTCGAATATAAATATGAGTGTAAACAAATTTTATGGCAAATTAATGAGATAAAAGATTATCAACGCATGGCAGAATTCCGAAAATCTAAAGGAGTTCCTATAAATTTAAAAGATATTATAGCCTTAGCTTCCGCTGAGAGAAGAAGGCAAAGAATACAACAAGGTTTAGGTGCTAAAACTCGACCTGTTGAGATCGATGAATACAAATATAAAAAAAGAAATGATTCAAATTTAACTCGTCCTAAAGGTCATAAATTACTTGAACAGATGAAATTAAGTGAGAAACGAAATGAAACGCTTAAGAATACATCACAATCTAATGTAAAAGAGCAAGAAAAGAACTTCGAGAGTAAATGGAAAGATAAACAGAATAAACTTCATAAATTACGAGAGGAAAAAAAGCAAAAGGATGAATTAATTGCTAAAGGACAAGATCTATTAGAAAAAGGAAACCAGAAACTTAAACGAAAAGAATACGAAGAGGCAAAAGTCCTTTATACTCAAGCTATTGAATTGTTTACTCAGCTTGGCTGGCATAACCAGATAGGCATCCTTGAAAAAGAACTCTGGAATATTGATTTGCATAAAAAAGAAGAAGAAAAGAAAGGAGAAATGGCAAAAATATCTAAACTAAAGCAGGAGCAAGAATTTCAAAGCAGAGTTTCAAAAGTAATGAGCGAGAAAGAAAGATACAACAAGAAACTACAACAACATCAGACCGCTTTATCTCCAGATATTAGGAGTAAGATTGAAAAAATAAAACTGGTTCAATTAAAGGCTGAAAAAGACGAAAGTTCAAATAATCTCTCAAGAGCTTTGGCAAGATATCAGTACATCCTTGAATTATACCAATCAATTCCTAAAGAAAGCATCGATTTATCAAATGAAATTAATAAAATAGAAGAAAAAATTTTAGATTTAAACGCGAAATCATAATATTTTTGGCTTAGGCTTCTTTTATGTAACTAATAAATTTAATTTTGAACTTCGATGAAGAATCCTTTTTTAGAATTTTATCACGTCCCTAATTCAAAAGAACTCTTAGATATAGCTTTTAGTAGAGCTATGAAAAGTAGTGCCCAGGTCTCTAAAAATGCACCTATTCTCCTCAAGGCGAAAAAAAAGGAATCTAAACGGATCAAAGTGGCCATTGAAGAATTACTAGATCGGATAATGACCATTATTAAGAGAGTTCCGATGATCGAAGAATTACCCGATTTTTACAAAGAGTTAGCTTCACTTTTAGTTGATGTTGACGTTCTTAAATTAACTCTGGGTAAATTGAACGGAATCTTACCATTGTTGAGAAAACTACAAAGGGTGCACTCAAAGAAATTAAGCCAAATTGAAACTCCTAAAGATGCCGACCGAATACGAAGGGCTGCGTTTGGAAGAATATCTTCAGTTATTAATAAACAGAATCCTAATCTGGAATATTTAAACAAAATTAGAGGTCGCTTAAAAGAAATCCCTTCCCTCGATTACACACTTCGCAGTATAGTTGTTGCAGGTTATCCTAATGTAGGAAAAAGTAGTTTTGTTAAGCAGATATCTACAAACAAGAGAATTGAAGTGAAAGAATACCCTTTTACTACAAAAAAGATAATAATGGGGCATTTCGATATCGAAAAAAGGTATAGTCAAATCAAGTTACAATTTTTAGACACACCAGGAATTTTGGATCGCCCTATGTCTAAAAGAAACAATATTGAACTTCAAGCCATTCTAGCGCTTCGCTTAATATCAGATTTAATTATTTTTATGTTTGATCCCACACCCTCATGTGGCTATTCAATTGATTCGCAATTAGATTTATACCATGAAATCAAAAATAATTTTACAAAAGAAGGAAAAATCGAAATAGTAATTGTATTCAATAAAATGGATTTAGCCAGCTCAGAAGAAATTGAATCTCTTAGAAAAAGATTAAATGTGGAAGAAAAAGATTACTTTTTAATTAACGCCTTATCTGGAGAAAATTTAGATTTGGTAAAAGAAATGTTAAGAAAGCGTTATAGTAGTAATGAATGAAATTCAAACTTCTTTGTTACTTTAGGCTACTAATTTTTATCAAATACAAACTTTAGTAATTATTTTACACGATTATTTTATTAAAAATTAGAAATTTTTATATGCTTAGCCGAAGAAAAATAATATATGGAAGAATTTAAGATTAATTTTGCTAATTTAAAAGTTGCTCAGCTAGGATTTGTGTATAAAGATATTGAAAAACAGGCTAAGATTTTTGAAACACTCTTCAACGTACCTAAATTTGCGGTTTTACCAGAAACTACGGACATCGTTAAATATAGAGGGAAAGACGGAGAAGTTAACACCAAAATTGCTATAAGCAGACAATTTGGTTCACAAATTGAATTGATACAGCATATAAGTGGAGATTGCATCTACAAAGAATTTTTAGATCAAGGGAGGGAAGGATTTCATCACATCAGTCTATTCATTGAAAATATTGAAGCTTATATCGAGTATTTTGAAAAACAAGGATACGAGATGATTTATTATGGCGAGATCGGAAAACAAGTTTATGCTTACTTTGATACTGAAGAAATGCTAGGAATGCTCCTTGAAGTTCAAGAAACAAGAAAAAGAAGAAAAAAAAAGTCTTAAAACCTTAAATTTTCATTTTTTCTATTCTTACCCATGATTTTTTATTCGAATGTTTCAATTATTTAAGTATACAGCCATGAAAGCTAAATATATATTAGGGCTCGATATTGGAGGAGCAAATACTAAGGCTGCTTTACTTCAAATCGAAAACGATAACATACATAAAAGTTTTACTTATATTGAATATTTTCCTTTCTGGGAGAAAACCTTGCATGACATTCCTGCTATGTTCTCGAGGGTTGTAGAAAAGTTAATTATACAAAATAATTTAGTATTAAGAGATGTAACCTTTATTTCAATAACAATTACTGCTGAACTTTCAGATGCTTTTCAAACTAAGCGAGAAGGAATTTTAACGATTATAAGCGCTTTAGGACAAATTTTTGAAAGGGAAAAATTATTTTTTATTAATAATAGAAATAAATTCTGCAGCTTTGATCAGGTTAAATTAGATCCTATTTCAGTAGCGGCAGCAAATTGGATATCAACTTCGTTATTTTTAGGTAAATTTGTTCCCAAATGCATTCTTATTGATGCTGGGTCGACTACTATTGATGTAATTCCAATTTTAAATTCAGTTCCTGTTTCAAGAGGAAAGAATGATGTAGAAAGATTAATGAATCGCGAATTGATTTACACCGGGGGTTTAAGAGCAACAATTCCATCAATTACGCATTTTTTACCTTATAAGGATAAGATGATTAGAATTTCGTTCGAAAAATTCGCCCTCGTCTCAGATGTACATAGGATACTAAAAAATATTTCTGAAACAGAATATATTAACGACACTGCCGATAATCGCTCAAAAACCTTAAAGGATTGCTATGCGCGATTAGCAAGAATGATATGCATGGATCTTGAATCAATTACACTAAAAGAATTGGATAAAATAGCGAAATATATTTATAACAAGCAAATTAAGATGATTTCATCTGATATCAAAGAGTTTATGGACAACCTAAATCAACAACAGCTTGAGTATGATCAAGATTCAATATTTGTAATTACTGGCTTATCTGCAGAGTTTTTGATAAAAGAAGTGTTAAGAAGAATGGGATATGGCAATATTAAAAGCTTTGAACAAATAACTGGGATGCCTGATCAAATTAGTTCCTCTGCATATGCAGTTGCGGGAGCTTTTTATTTTCAATTATAAAACAAATTAATCAATATGAAGTATAAAGAAGCGGTCTTCAAAATTGGTGGAAAAATTTTAGAAAACTCAAACAATATTAAATCAACTTTCTCCCAACTGACTCAATTATTCGAAGAAAAAATTCTTCAGAAAATCATTATTATCCCCGGTGGGGGATCTTTGGCTAATTTTGTTAGAAGCTTGGATGACGCTTTACAAATAGGAGACGACCTAGCTCATTGGAGTGCGATTTATTCCATGAATTATAACGGAATAATGTTAAATAAAAAATATCCGAATTTGGAAAGTATAGAAAAATTAAAGAATTTTCAAGATGCTAAACAAATGTTTTGTATCTTCTTACCATATAGTTTTCTCCGTGAAGACGATACTCTACCACATAATTGGGATGTCACTTCGGACTCTATAGCACTCTATGTTGCTAATAAGCTAAAATTAAGGCAATGTTTCTTAATCAAAAATATAGATGGAATTTTCAATATCGATAAGGAACTAATTAAGTCTATATCTACTTTCAAATATAACGAGTTAAAAAATAGTAATCAATTAGATAATATAATAGAAGTCGATAGTAATATTAAGAAATCGAAACCTATAGATTCACATTTATTGAAATTAATAGAAAAGTACAATACTCCTTGTTATATCTTAAATGGAGGACCTAGTAATCAAAGGATAATTGAATTTTTTACTACTGACATACCTGATGAGAAAAAAATATATACTAAACTCATCAGTCAAAAAGAACTCTAAAGTTATGAATAACCTCAAATATTAGGTTAATTTAAACAAAATTAAACTAGTTAAATTATTAAATGTGAATATAAAATATGAAGTGAAATCATTATGGATATCGAAGAAATGAAAAAAAATGCCGAATTTTTAATAAAAAATGTTAAGGGAGTAGAAATTCCTGGAGCTGCTAAAGTTAACGTTAGATATAAAACTTTAGTGAACTTTGCAAAAGTATATGGAATAACTGACCCGAAATACATTGGTTCTGAAGAAGATGGTATAATAGCCTGCCATGCGTTTGCCAACCATTTCACGATCAAAGCAGTTTACAAATTACTCTTAGGTTTTAATGTAGTTCAGGACGGTAATACACGGGGAATAATGCTAGATCCTGGTAAATTATTACACACCGGAAATATCTACAATTGGGAAGGTTGTGTTGATGTCAAACCTGGTGATAAATTAAATGTTAGTGGTTCATGTGAAGATGTGTGGTTAAATGAGAAAAATATGATATTATTTTATAAATTCTTAGTTAATGTTAAAAATCAAAATGAAGAACCCGTTTGCGATGTGGTAATTACTGCAGGGGTTAGGAAAGGAGGGTATTAAAATGGTAAAGATATCAGATTATAGTGTAGGGTATGTAGTAAAAGATCAGTTTGAGGGCGTTACTAGGGATTTATTGAGGCAATACGCAAAAGCATCCGGTGATACTAACCCAATCCACACCAATGATGCTATTGCTGAACGAGCAGGGTTAAAAGGAATAATAGCACATGGTTTATTTTCTACCGGCTTAATCACAAAATTATTTGAGGACCATTTGGAATATGAGAAGTCAGGAAAGTTAATAGAAGTCAATATAGAAATGCGGGGAATGGTAAGGTGTGGAGATCTAATTATTACTGAAGCTACAGTCAAAAAAATTGAAGGAAAGAGGGTGTTTTTTGAAGTTGAACAACGGACGATAACAAATGTAGACATTAAAGATACAAATGGAAATCTTGTGAAGCAATTCGAAGCAGGCGAGAGAGGTTATATTTCTGAAAAAGATATTGAAAGAGGACTTGTTAAAACCAAGGATACTCCAGAAGGAATTCTTACGTATAGGGAGAGGATTGCTACTCCTGGAACTGCAATTATAGAGTTATTCGAGTGATTATTTATCTGATAAATTATAATTATTTTACCTAATTTTTTTTGTATCTCATCTCATTAATTATAAAAATTCTAATTTTATTGTTTTATTGAAAAACATTTTTAAAGTTTAACATCAAAAGAATAATTGGTTTAATACTAGAATTATTAACTTGTAGACTCTTGACGATTCAGAATTTAGATGTAAAAAAGGTTGAAGATCTAATTTTAAGTGGTAGCTACGAAAAAGCAGCTGATGAGCTGTTTAAAGTAATTGAAAATTCTGCAATTTCTGACAAAGAACTAATCTATGACAGCTTAACGTTATTAAATAAAATATGTGACAAATCTCCAACAATTTCCTTAAGAACAGTTAGAAATTTAAACAACACCATAAACGACATGAATTCTTGGGTTAGGTTAGTGTCATTAGAAATACTTTACCAAATAACTATGTATCGACCGAATCTACTGATTGATCTAATCGATAAGATTCGATCCCGGTTATTTGACCAAGAATCATCAATTCGACGCTTAGCTGTAAAAATTATGGGAAATTTAATTCTTTCGTTACATATCGATAGGGAGCAACTACAAACAATAATTGAGGAATTTCTCGAAAAATTGATGGATACGGATTGGAAAGTGAAGCTTCAAGTATTTAAAACGCTGAAAAAAATTCTGAACCAAGATTATACAAAGATTCGAGAATTCGAACCTTTACTATCTATTGTTATAGTAAATTTGAGAGACGAAGATGATGATGTTGCCAGATCAGCGGCAGAGTTGTTAAAAATACTTGGTACTTATTTTCTCTCAAAAGAAAAAATTACTTTTGTCCTACTTAACCTACTCTATAACGAAAAACCAAGAGTAAAAGAGTTAATCATATGGCTTTTCGGAGAAATAGGAAAAGAAAAATCGTCCGAAATCATCCCTATTATTCCTAAGCTTATAAATTTATTAAAAGAGAATAATTATCGAATTCAATTAAGAGTAATTGATTCACTAGTAACAATAGCGGAGAATAATTTTGATCAAATTTGGGCTAATTTAATAACCGCACTCTATACCGGAGATTCTGAGTTTAGAAATGTGGTTATAAACGCATTATATCATCTATGTCAAAACAATATCACGGAAATTTTTAGTTATATATTTGAGGAATTTGAAAATCCATCAGAAAACGTTCGGGATGGCGTTTCGCTGGTTTTTAAACGTTTATACGAAGAATTTTTAGTCGAAATAGAAAACGAGATTACAAAAATACTTTATACTTTAGAATCAAAATACTGGCGAGAGAGAAAAAAAACAATAATCCTATTACAAAATATCTGCAATATTTTGCAAAGTAAGAAAATAGCAGTCTGGCTTTTTATCGAGCTGGAGAAAAATTTAAAAACTGAAACTGATCCGGATGTAAATGAAGAGATTCTTTACACGATTAAAAACATTAAAACGACATTTCACGATATGGACGAAACAATTCAAGAAGTTAATGAAGATTTAGATATGTTTCGTAAAAAAATTAGTGAATTTCAGAAGATTCCCGCTCAATTCCGGGAAAAGATGAGTTCTTACATAAAAGAATTCAAATTTCAGCAAACAGAATTAGAATTAGATAAAATCTATCGTAAAATATTAAATAAAATTAAGAAGTTTAATAAAAGATTAAACAAGTTCGAGTACAAAAGGCTAGCGTTCAATTTAATTGAAGACTGGGAAGAAACTAAAGTAACCATCATTGACGAACTAAGCATTATTAAAGGATTCATTTCCGAGGTCTTTGTAGAAAAGAAGAAGGAATTTACATTAGATTTAAAATCGAAGATTAAGCTTTTAGAAGATCGTATCAATATATTAAAAGCCCAGTATGAATATGCTAGAAATTCTAAATTTTTGGAAACACTCGATGAACAAAGCTTAGAGAATATTGGAAATTCGGATGTCGAAGAAAAATTTACTGAAATCACGCAGTTTCGAAATTATATGTTTAAATTGGATGACGACATTCGGGAAATTCTCGTACATAACGTTGAATTTAACGAAATTTTTAAGTCTTTGCTAAGCAAATGGGTCGGATTGAAAATTGAACTACAAGAATTTTTAAGCGAGCTAGATCGAAAAATAAAAAGCTTGAAAGATAGAATCTTAATAGAAATTCAAAAATCTGATGGAAATCACGAAGAACAAAAATTAAATCTCATTTCATCTGTATTATTTCAAGGTCACATTCAATCAATAATTTCGCAAGGTATTGAAGGATTAAAGAAGTTCAATACTAATTTTGATGGTTTAAAAACTAAGTTGGATACTTTATTAAAAAAAAGTGAGTTTTCTGACGCAAAAAAACTTATAGAAATGAACACGAACCAAATTCAAAATTTTATTGTAGAATACGAGAATCAGATTGATAATATAATAGGGAAACTCACTGAAGATAATGATATTTTTAACCTGTGGGCAAGGCCAACCGTAACTAAATTTGTTTCGTTTAAAGAAGTTCTTATAAACAAATTGAAAAACTTTAATCAGAAGAGTAATGACGAACTTACTCTGAGTCAAATAAAATATTATCTTGATGTGATGAACCCTATCAAATTAGAAAGTCTCGCTTCTTATATTGATGCGGACATTGATGTGTTAAAGGAAAAGATTGTAAAATTTGTTAATAAGAATAAACTTAATGCTCGAATTATAAAAGATGACCTCTATTCACCAAAAATAGAAGATATTATCGAACCAAAAGATATTCTTTTGTTTAAGAATTTAAAAACAATTGGGAATAAGCTCTATTTTAACTTTAAATTAAATAATCCTACAAATTTACTTTTTTCGGATTTACAAATATCTCTTAAGACCCCTGATTATTTAACTTTTCTTCGAAGCGAAAGTTTTCCTAAATATCTTTATCTCAGCAAATTAAAGCCAGGAAATGTTTTTAAGTTTAATTATGTCTTAAAATTACAGCATGATATCAAAAAAAACATAGCAGATCCATCAGTTGACGAAGTAGATCTTAATATTTATTATAAAGATCCATTCGACATCACACGAAAAATTACAAAAAAAATGTCACTCCTTTTACCTTAATATTTTATACGATTTTTTGTCTGGACAGATAAAAAACCCACCTTACTTATCGAAAAAATTTATAAAAATTAGCGATTAAATTAATAACTAAAAAATTCACAATAATAATAAGTAATAATAAGTAAAAAATTCGTGAGGTGAAATGTTACAAGAAGAAGAGAGTTATCGACTGACGCTCCAAACGAAATTATTCGGATGAAACTGTAAATTAGACTCCAAAAAGTTAAATGAACTTCTAAATAACGCTGGTTTAATTGGAGATATAGAGGATTCAGCAATAATACCTGTTCCAGGCACCGACTTAGCAATGGTAAAAAATATTGATGTCTTTACCCCAATTATCGACGAGCCAGAAATAATGGGGGAAATCGCCGCAGCAAATGTAACCAATGATGTATTTGCGTTAAATGTTCCAGAAATCTCAGGTATGCTTGTATTTCTCGGGATCAAAAAAAATACGCCTATGTACATCGCAGAAGGGATATTAGTAGGAATTCGAAACTTTATCGAAAATAAAGTAGACTCAAAAGTACTTGGTGGTCATACAATCTACTCAGGATGGCCTCTTATTGGCGGAGAAGCTTCTGGATTTGTTAACAAAGACAAAATAATTAAAAAGAATTACGTAGAAGATGGGGATACATTAATACTAACCAAACCCGTAGGAAATCAAGCAATCATGGCAGCATATCGACTACAGAAAAACAACCCTGACCTTTTAAAGGCTTTTTCTAAAGAAGAAATTGATAAATCAATAGATTTAGCCGTAGAATATATGACTATGCCTCTCCAAAGCGTTGTTAAAGCTATCCACACTTATGAAGATGTATCTTTCGTACATTCAATGACAGATGTTTCTGGATTTGGACTCTCAGGACATTTAAAAGAGATGCTTCAAAATTCAAAGCTATCAGCTGAAATCAAGAAGGTTCCTATATTTAAACTAACTAAGGAGTTAGCATACGAATTTGGATACAAATTTGACGAGTGTGAAATGCCTGAAACTGCGGGTGGAATGCTATTATCCGTGGATCATGAATATGCTGAAGAGTTTTCTGAACGACTCGACAACGAATTTCACGTGTCTAATTGGATTGTTGGATCAATCGATAACAAAGATGACCCTCGGCGTGTCCGCGTTTCAAAAAACGTTGAACATGTCGAAATAACTGAAATATAACGATGTTAATGAAATAAGCTAAAACACGCTAAGTGGCTGCTTATTGAAAATTTCCGTTGCAAGACGGCATCGATAATATCATCTGTTTTTATTTTAAAAATTATTAATTTTTCTTAAGTTTAGAATTGGATAAATTTCTATCCTTCCATTCTTTTAAGTACCATTTCAAAAAATTAGTTGAAACACCTATAGAATTTCTTTTATGATAAAAGAAATCTTCAATTTTTTTTTGTTTTACCCGGAAATTAAACATAAAATAAATTTACTTAAGGTATTCTTAGTTACTCCCAACAACTAATTTTAAATTAAAGATACTATAACATGGGTGTAACATTTATCTTAAAATTGAATGTGTCTGTTTATCAAAAAAATTGATAAATAATATCGAAAATTTTAATAAATCGCAATTATTGATTGAATTACCTTTAAAATAGAAAATGCTTATGGTAAAAAAAAATGATTGGAGAAAAACCGGATTGGTATCCAATGTGGAGAGAGTTGGGAATAGATATTGAAAAGCATGACCAATTACTAGCAGTACTTCCTGATGCGTTTAAAACAATATATATTGACTCGCAAATAAATAGACCGAAAAATATGGCATTTTGGGATTTCGTAGTTGGAGATATTCACGGGTTGCGTGTAAGTGAATTGAAGAAAGCAAAAGAAGAAGGAAAGAAGGTAATCGGTACTTTTTGCCTTTATATACCTGATGAAATAATCGTTGCTTTGGATGCAATCGGAATTGGATTATGTGGTGGTACGAATTTTTCAAATTTTGCATCAGAAAATCTTTTACCAACGAATATTTGTGCTTTAATTAAATCAGCATTAGGTTTTGGTATTGGAAATGTCTGTCCGTATTTTGCAATAACCGATTTGTTAATTGGAGAAACTACATGTGATGGTAAGAAAAAAGCGTGGGAGATTTTAAATGACTATAAACCCGTATATATCGTGGAAACTCCACAGTGCAAAACAAGACCACAAGCGCGAGCGCATTTTATTGAGGAACTTAAAGCACTTATCATAAAACTTGAAGAAGTCACTGGAAATATACTTACTGCTGAAAAATTAAAAAAAGCTATGGAAAAAATTTCTAAAAAGAGAAAACAATTAAAGCGAGTCTATAATACTCGAAAATTTGATCCTGTTCCAATTTCAGGAAAAGATGGATTATTGGTTTCGCAAATAGCTTTTTATGATGACCCCGATAGACAAATTGAAATGATTGGAAAGTTAGCTGATGAGTTAGAACAACGAGTTAAAAATGGGGAAGGAATTACTGATAAAGATACAAAAAGAATTTTATTAAGTGGGACACCTATGGCAATTCCTAATTGGAAAATCCATCACTTAGTTGAGACCAAGGGAGCCGTAATTGTTGCTGAAGAAACATGTACAGGGACAAGATATTTTCAATCAGAATTTGAAGAAAAATTGGGAGAAACCATCGCTGATCTTATTGAGCAATTAGCCGATCGATATTTAGGAATCAATTGTGCCTGTTTTACTCCAAATATCGGACGAAAAGAAGATATTTTAAGACTTGCAAAAGAATACAAAGCAGATGGGATAATTCTTTATACATTAAATTTCTGCCAACCATACGATATTGAGGCAGTTATATTAGAAAAAGAGTTAAAAAAAGCTGGATTTCCTGTTCTTTCAATTAATACTGATTATTCTTCAGATGACGAAGGACCGCTTAACACAAGAATTGAAGCATTCCTTGAAATGCTAAAATAAATAGATTTTTCATAGCTAATTCAAACTATTAGAATTATAATGTAATTATTATATTTGATGTATATACTAAAAATTAAATTTTTCCAAGATTTTAATAGATATTAATAAAGCATTTAAAGTGAGGTGAAAATGAAAAAAATACCAGAATATCGATTGACAAAGCAAGTTAAAATCTATGGATGATCGTGCAAACTTGGTGCAAATCAATTAGACGAATTACTAGAGAAAACTGGCTTAAAGGGATTTATTGAAGATGCTGCTATTGTGCCTGTTCCAAATTCCGACATGGTTCAAGTGAAAAGTATAGATATCTTTACTCCGCTTGTAGATGAACCAGAAATAATGGGCGAAATCTCTGCATGTAACGTTACAAATGATATATTTGCGATGAATGTTCCAGAAGTTTCAGGAATGCTTGTATTTTTAGCGATCAATAAAAACACTCCAATGAAAATCGCAGAAGGAATTCTTAGGGGAATTAGCAGGTTTATGGAACAAAAAATAAATTCCAAAGTGGTGGGAGGTCATACGATTTATAGCGAGTGGCCTCTTATTGGTGGAGAAGCGTCTGGTTTTGTGGATAAAAACAAATTAATCCGGAAACACGGTGTGAAAAAAGGCGATAAATTACTCTTAACAAAACCTATTGGATTACAACCAATTATGGCAGCGTATAGGATACAGAAAGATTTTCCGGATATGCTGGAGGAATTTTCATCGAATGAGCTCAATAAATCGATTGAGTTAGCTATAAATCTTATGACAACATCTAATCAAGGCGTAGTAAAGACGATTTATACGTATGATGATTTCTCTTTTATTCATGCTATGACCGATGTTACCGGTTTCGGATTATCTGGCCATTTAAAGGAAATGCTTCAAAATTCTGGATTATCTGCAGTTATTGAGACTGTTCCTTCAATTAAGTTCTCAAAAAAACTCTCTGAGGAATATGGATACAGTTTTAACGATTGTTCCTGCTCCGAAACAGCCGGAGGTATGCTACTAGCTATCGATCCGAGCAAAGTAGAAGACTTTTCTAACGCGCTCTCCAGTAATGACATTTCTAATTGGATTGTTGGTACTATTGATACCAAAGAAGATGAACTTGTAAGGATATCGAAAGAAGTTAAACAGATTGAAATAACTAAAATATAATGATGTCAATGAAATAAGCTAAAACACATATGTGGGTGCTTATCGAGAATACCGTTGCTCCACGGCATCAATTTTTTACCAAATTATCTTTTTCTCTCTTTTTACTCGTAATAGGAAAAAAACCTTCCCAAATTAATTTTTTAAAAAGAAATGTGTGAATACACCTTTAGATTTAAAATTATAAGTGGAAATATTCGATATTAACTCGAACTTAAGTTTATATTTCCTCATTTTCTTCTTACTACAAAAGGAAAGAAAAATATCTAAAATGGCAAAGAATAAGGATTACTATAAAATTCTCGAAATAGAAGAAGATGCTTCTGAAGAAGAAATTAAACTAGCTTATCGGAGATTAGCGAAAAAATTTCATCCTGACCTTAATAAAACCGATTCCCATGCCAAAGAGAAATTTATAGAACTACATGAAGCTTATGACACGTTAGTAAATCCTATAAGAAGAAAAATCTACGATCAAGCAGGGTATAATCCAAGAAATATAGATCTAAGTGATTTGTTTTGGCGAAACAATTTTAGGGGATTTAAGGATATATTAAGGCAAATCTACGCGTCTAACAGTAGAATACCCAAAGTAAAACCTCCACCTGAAGGAATGTACATATAAGATTTATTGTATTTTTTTTGAATAATTTATCAAGGATCAAAATATCTTTTTAATATGTCTAATACTTATTTAGGACCCGCATATCGCATCGAATCTGAGCGTTTGGTTATTAGGTGTTATAATCCTACAGATGCGCTTTATTTACAAAAAGCAATTCAAGAAAGTGTTGAACATCTTCGACCGTGGATGCCGTGGGTAAAAGACGAACCTGAAGAATTGAAAGTCAAAATAGAACGTCTTAGGTTGTTCCGTGCCGATTTTGATTTAAGTAAAAATTATGTGTATGGCGTCTTCGATCCTAACGAGACTGGATTACTAGGAGGAACCGGCCTCCATCCAAGAGTCGGATCAAACGCGTTTGAAATCGGGTATTGGATACATGTGAACCATGTCAATAAAGGATATGCCACAGAAATCTCTGCTGCTCTCACTAAAGTAGCATTTGAGGTAGAAAACGTAAATCGTGTAGAAATTCACTGTGATCCAAAAAATATTAAAAGTGCTGCAATTCCAAAAAAATTAGGATACGTATATGAAGCCACATTACGAAATAGATGTGAAAATGTTGAAGGAGAACTAATAGATTCTATGATTTGGTCATTACAGAAAGAGGATTACTTAAAATCTCCATGCGCTAAAGCAAAAATAGTTGCCTATGATGCTTTCGGTAATCTAATTATCGCTTAATTTGAATCAAATCTTGTAAAGAGCTAATTTCAACTCATTTTCCTAATAGTGACTTCATACTCTTGAGTATTATTTCAATCTCGCTATCGAAAGCTTTAACCCTATCGAAATTAAGTTTATTTACTTGAAGTAGTTGTGAAACTGCAAATTCAGGAGATTTGTTAATTTCCTTTGCCAATTTAATCGATTCATCAAGAACCTGTTCAGCATTCACAACTTTATTTATTAGGTTTAATTTCAAAGCTTCATCTGCTTTAAGAAATGTTTCTTTAGATCCTGTATTTAAGCAGATTTCAAGCGCTTTACCACGACCTACAAGTTCCATATACGGGAAGAATAATGGACACGCACCAAACCTTATTTCAGGATGACCAAATAAAGCATCGTTTGATGCAATTCTGAGGTGGCATATAACTGCAAGATCAAACGCACCTGCAAGAGCGTATCCATTTATAGCAGCTATCATTACTTTAGGAAAATCAAATAATGTTTGATGAAAAAGATGATTAGACTCTACAAAAGCTTCGTAATCCCCTTCACCTTGCACAACTTTTTGAACTTCGTCTCTATCAAAACCAGCGGAAAAAAAATCTTTCCCTCCATAAAATATTACGACTCTTACTCTTTTATTGGCTTTAAGATCATTTAACGCATCTATGATTTCTGAACGCATATCCGTACTAAGAGCATTTTTTTTATCGTGGCGATTGAAATTAAGAACGCAAATGCCTCGCTTAAAATCTAAATTTATGAAATTATATTTTTTCGATTCCATAGAATCATTAACGTAAAATCATTAATAATTCTATTTTCTCTCCCTTATCTTACCATTTAAACTTAAGATGACTTCTCTCATTTCATCTAACGCTTTCTCCGCTAATTCTACTCCGTTCTCAATGTTAAAACCAGTTATAGACAGTTCAACTTCCAATGAAAGTCCGATCCTCGGATGGGTTTTAATCCAAAGCTGGGGGAATTTATTCTCGATTTTAGCTACATACGGAGCTATCTGCGACTCGCCAATACCCATAAAAAATAAGCCTTTCTCAACAAACTTTCCTCTTCTTTCTTTTAAAATTGGTTTAACGACATTTTGGAAGATTGCTTTCATCTCTGATGGAACACCTGGGAGTATAAAAATAGTAGTATCTCCTTCTGTTAATTTAACTCCCGGAGCAGTCCCTCTGATATTTGGTAATGGTATTGATCCTTGAGGAAGATAGCTCATCTTCTCTCTTTCTTTCGTCATCCCTTGAAGTTTTAGAATTCCTCTTTGGTAAGCATGTTCATAAGCTTTTTTTACGGAATTATATGCGTGTTCATTGAGTTGTAATTCTCGATTCAAGCCCCTCGCTACTCCAGCCAACGTCATATCATCAAAAGTTGGTCCAAGACCCCCTGTTGTAATTATGATGTCGGGTTTGCGTTCTAAAATAGTTTGTAGAGTTGTTGAAATAATCTCAATGTCGTCTTCAATAGCAGTGATCCTTTTTAGTCTATGACCATATTTAGCAATTCTTTTAGCTAACCAATATGAATTAGTATCTTGAGTTTTTCCAATAAGGATTTCGTTCCCGATAACTAAAATTTCAACTTCCATTATTCACTCTCTCAGAACTATTTAATATTATTAATTAGGAATCTCTTAATGTTCAAAGAAATTTTAAATTATTCTTAATATCCTAATATAATCACTATTTTTTATAAAAAGTTTTGAGTACGGAACGATGACGATTGAAATCGACGATAGTGGAACTGGAGATTTAGTTGGAGATGCGTTTATAGGTTTTTATAGGAAAAAACCTGAAAAAATTATTTTTAAAACTCTCCCTGTAGACCTGTTTAAAGGAGAAAACTGGAAAAATAAAATGCCACTAAAGAAAACTGTTGATTTAGTAAAAGAAGGTTTAAAGGAGCTAAACTTCGATAAAGATAAAGAAAAAGTTCTTCTATGTCGGGGTAATATCTTCGATGAAGTAAGAGCGTATTTCATTGAAGAAGGCATATTATACGAGGCTGCTATTATTGAGGGAAAACTTCAAGACGCCGTTGAAATGAGACTTGTCGATCACTTACGGAACGATTTAGGAGTTAGGTCAAGGAAATTAACAATTAAAAGCGGTGCAAAGAGGTACTTTGTTCTTTTTAATTGGGTCTCGTACGACTTCTATAGAAGAGAAAAGTACGTTAAATCTGGATTCAAAAAATGGAATACCGTGTGGCGGGAACGAGCTATTGAAAAGTACGAAGAAATTAAAAATAATAGAAGGCAAAATAACCGATATTAAAAGTAAATAATGAAGATCGTTGTATTTGCTCCTCACCCAGACGATGAGATATTTTCGTGCGCAGGATCAATACTAAAATGGCTGAAAGAAGGTCATAATGTCCATATAGTTTACGTAACAGACAATCGTGCCTTAATCACATGGGGAAAAAAGAATAATCAAATTATAATAGAAGAGGCACGAGATTATCTTAATTTAAGCGATGATCAAGTTGGTGAAATCGGACTTAAAGAAGCTAAATCAGTTGCTAAAGCTTTTGGTTTTCCGAAAGAGGCTGTTCATTTGTTTAAATTCCACGATCAAGACGCTTTGAATCAACTCAGCAGAGGAATAACTCTTGCTAAAGCGATTATTTACAATGCAGATCGAATAGTAATACCCAGTGACAATAATAACCATCCAGATCATCAAGCAACTCATACCATTGCGAAAGAAGCGGCTATAGAACTCAATCTGGTAAACGCTGGATTTTATGTGTACGCAATTTACAATATAATGAAAGCTCCTATGGAAAAACAGATAAAAATTCGCATAACAGAATACCGTGATCAAATATACAATATAATGGCTCTTTATAAGACTCAATTAACTCTTAAAGACACAAGAATGGGATGGATTACCTTGAAAAGAAAGAGATCTGAGAGATTTGGTGTTTTTAATTTGAGCGATGCGAGAAAATTCTATAACTTCTAACGAAGTAAATATACTCTATTTCATATCGGTTCCACAAGTTGGGCATTTCTTAGATTTAGACGATATTTCGCTTCCACAGGCAAAACAAATAATATTTGACGCATTAATGGGTGGATCTGGCTCAATTCTTTTTGATAGCGGTAAATCCTTCTTTTCCTTTTTAGAAATGTCCAGGCTATGATCTTGATCTTGGATCTTTTTAATGTGGTCTTTATCGTGAGGAGATATGATTTTAAACTCTTCAGTCGTTTCAATTTCCGTGAATCCAATAGGTAGGTTTTTAATATCGCTGTTTTCCACAACTTTAACTTCTTCAATATCATCTGGAGTAATAATTACTTCAGATTCATTCGAGTTTTCGGATATTGAATTTGACATGTGTTTGAGTATAGTCTCGTTTTGAGTTGGTTCTGTTGTTATTTCTGAATCTATACTTTGACGAATGGGTTTCTGCTCTGTATGCTGAGCAACTCTTCTCTGGCTTATGAGTTTTTGTTTAAGGTTTTTAATATGGTTTATCATTTGTTTAGTCTTATCAATAAGCATTGATTTGTAAGAAAATTCGAGATTTGGCGTTTTTGAGACTCCTAAAGTCATGTCGCAAATTTCTAACCACAAATCTACAGCTTCTTGAACTTTATTGTGCTTTTCTAAACCATTCGCTTTATTAATTTTATAGCTTAGTTCTTGGTTGAATTTTGCAATATCCATTCCTATCAGACTAAAATTTTAATTTCTTCTCAAGAAGATCAAGTAAATCTAACTATTTATAATGTTAATATAGGGATATAATAAAAATTAATAATCGGAACTTTTATTTGTTTATTAAAGCAATAACTTTCGTTATCAATTTATGTCGTTTCGACCTTTTTCGTCTAGTGAACTTGAAAATTTACAACAAGTAATCGAGAAGAATGGATTCAAGATAGACGGTACCATAGAAAATTATTTTAGATACAGCGTAAAGAAGGATAAATTAATATTATTCACAATTAAATTTCCAGTATCATTACCTTTACGGTTTAATTTTCCGTTTGAAGTAGTAAGTTTTCGAATTAGCCTTGCTTTTAAATTGTGGGATTTGAATCAAAATACAAACAAAGTAATCATATTCATCGTGAAAATGCTCAGAGATTTAGCTCTTCAAATTTCACTGGAGCACAACTTTCCTATTAAAGGTAAAGAGATTCCCCTCCTTGAATTATTGAATAAAATAATTCCTGAAACAATCAACGAAGAAAACGATAGTAGATGGTTAAACCGTATACGTATATCACTTATGAATAAACACCATGAGTTCGAGGATTACGATAAGATTTACACTGATAAAATCGTAAGTGTTTTAGATCAAGTTAGGTTAAAACCAACGTTCAGTTTGCCATGGGAACTAAAAGAAGGTGTACCAAAGCTCCGAACGTCAGAAACATTATTTTTTTCTAACGATGAACCCTTTGACGAATTCTTTATTTTAGAAAAAGGGTATTTTACATTTTTTAAAGATTTAGAATACAATAAGTTCTACATTAGATCATCATTTGACTCCTATACGCCATATATTGTAAGTTCTTTATTTAACGACGCTGAGTTTCGCCTTGAAACTTATGTAGAAAATTGGATTAAATTTTCGCGTATGATGTTGAATTCAATAATAGAAATAATTAATTTAGCAAAAATCAATCAAAACGATTTTATCAAATTTAATCCAGAAAAAGAATTAGATTCGAACGATTTTGAATCAGGCCTAAATAATTTTCCCTTCTCGGCTCTCCACTATGAAAGCACGCTGTCTAAGGGAGAATTATATCATATCCATAACGACCTTTTTAATACACCACCAACTAATTTTGAGGTTATTAAATCAATTAATTCCTATATCGATGCCGAAGATCTAATTAAAAATTATCGATTTGATGAAGCAACTCAGCTCCTAAATAACTCATTAAAAATATTTAATAAAAATCGCCAAAAAAAAGTAGTTGTTTCAATATTATTAAAATTGAGAGAGATTGCTACATTGCTCAATCAAGAAGATATCGCTGTAAATTATTTACGGAGTGCCTTAGGAGTCGCTAAATCAGGAGAGGTTCCAATTGATTATATCATAAAAATTCACTATTATTTAGGAAAATGGCTTTATGAAAAGGAAGAATACGATAAAGCAATGGAACATTTTAATATCATCGTAAAATTCTTAGAAAACGAGGAAATATCTATTAATAAGGACGAATTTCTAGGAATGGCTTATCTATATACAGGTTTAATTCATTTAGAGCAAAAAAAATTAGCAAATGTTAAAATGGATTTTAGAAAGGCCCTCCAATTAGGTAATAACTCACTTAAAGTAAAGCTTAATTACCATCTCATGCGAGCAAAAAATTACAAATCCAAAGGTAATCTTTCTCAAGCTCAAAAACTTTTAAGAGCTGGAATAGATTCAGTCGGGATTAATTTTGATGAAGATAAAGAATTCGTTCCAATACTCTATGATTTGGTTCTAGAATTAGCTGAGTTTTACATACATCACAGAGTAGATTCAAAGAGAGCACTTTATTTAATGAAAAATCTTGAAAAAAAACTCTCGCTCAATTTAAAAGAAATTTCAGGCATTCGTCGAGCAATACGTTGGAACTTATTGATGTGTGATTATTATGATATATTAGCGAGAGACAGTAATAGTTCTACACATTATTACCAGCAAAGCCAGGTTTTAATAAATCAGCTGAAAAAAATTGGAGTTATAGGGTAATTATTTAAAAAAGAGTTATCGTTTATAACTTGCGCGTTTAGCACCGAGAGAATCTTTTTGTCCACCGTATTTACCATTCACTATTCGACTCTCGTAAAGAAAACGATATCTCATCCGAGGTGGTTTTTTCTTTCTCGAATTAACTCCAGTTCTTTGTATTTTGGGTGTTTGCTGTTTAACTTTCCCAGCTTTTGTTAAACTACCATGAGATCCGGGCATTTTTTATAAATCTCTTAATTTTTTTTTTTAGTAATAGAACTTAAAAGTATCTATTATACTTCTTTATAATAATGAATACCTCTTAAATTTTATTCTAAGCTAATAAAAATTGGACTCCAAATTTTTTATTTAGTACAAAAGAATTTAGATCGTAGTAATTTAACCTTGAATTTACTATGCCAGAGAATAAAACACCAGAAAATATGGAAAAAGAGCTAAAAGTAGTTGAAAAGAAAATCCAATTTGGGGAAAATGAATATTTATGCTTCGCTTGTGGTGAAAAAATTGCTATTGATACATTGATCTGCCCTTATTGTAAAACAGCACAAGATAAAAAAGAATTATATTAAAATGATAAAGCCTTTACTAGTAATAGAATCTATTTACACGTAGAACAAATTTTCCCAAATGAGTGTTAGAGATTACAACAAAAAAAGCTTCTCAGCAGTGATAGGATTAGTTGTTTTCTTAGTTGTTTGTTTCCTCACTATAGGACTATTTTTTGTTGAAGTAGTTATTCTATTAGTGATTGTAATTCCAATATTAGTTATTACATTCATTGGTCTTATCGTTTATCGATATTCTGGGGAATCTAAAAAACATTGTCCTCGCTGCAATATTCCCATTAGCGTATACACCGAATTTTGCCGTAATTGTGGTTTAAAACTAATAAACAAGTGTCCAAATTGTAACATTTACATGGATGGAAATATTAATTATTGCGACAGTTGCGGATTTGAATTCCCCAAATACGAAGGAGATAAATTACCTTTTGAGTATAAAGTATACGAACAGGGAGAACATGTGCCAGAAAAACCTAATTTTTGTCCAACTTGCGGGGCATCCTTAAAAAATGCTGAAAATCTTAGATTTTGCGAATTCTGTGGTTCAAAAATTTGAATAATCGTTTAATAGTAGGAGTTCAAAAAATTTTTTAATCCTAAATTATTTAGTCTTTTCATAAAACTGAAATAAAATAAGTAATTTGTAACGTTATAAGTTAGTAGTTATTTCAAACAAATTATTTTGCGCCACGACTTATTTACCTAAAACATGGGGGCGTGGCGAAGCTCGGTATCGCGGCAGGCTCCAGACTTGTTGGTCACCGGTTCAAATCCGGTCGCTCCCACTTATTTTTTCTAAATCTTTCTAATTCCACCATTTTAATAATTCTGAATCGTGCATATCATTTGAAGCGAAATAAACTGCACATCTATAGACATATAACACACATTTGTCAATTATTTCTCCTTTAAACACACAAACTTCTCCCCTTTTTTTTATTTAATAATTTAATAAAATTTAAAATAAACAAACATTAATTGAAAGTAAATTATGATAAAACCTCCTTATGATTTAAGATGTGAATCTCTTTTTAATCCTATTTGTATCGATATACAAAAACCATGTTTTTCATGGCTTTTAACACATGAAGAGAGAAATCAGACCCAAAGCGCTTATCAGATAGTTGTGTCTTCTGATAAGAATCTTTCTAAAAGTGAAAAAGGAGATGTGTGGGCAAGTGGCAAAGTAATTTCAGAAAATAATGCTAATATTGCTTATGAAAGTAAGCCTTTAGAAAGCGATAAAACATATTTCTGGCGAGTGAAATGGTGGGACAAAAATGGTGAAGAAAGTGAATATAGTCAAATAAATCACTTTGGAACCGCATTTATTGACGGCTCTTATTGGAAAGCAAAATGGATAAGTAGAAGAGAATTTATTGATAAAAAAATTAGAAGACAGTTCCAATATAAATCTGGTAAGAGAGGGTTAACAGGAAGATTAAAGGAAGTTCACGCTGTTTATTTGAGAAAGGAGTTTTCGATTTCAAAAGAAATAGAATATGCAAAAGCCTATGTTTGTGGTGTAGGTTATTACGAATTTAACTTAAATGGTAATAAGGTTGGAGATCGAATTTTAGAACCGGCTCAAACAGATTATAATAAAATAGCGTTATATTCTACTTATGATATTACTCATCGTTTAAAAAAATCAAATGCAATTGGCGCTATATTAGGAAATGGACGTTGTGTTGAAACCTTTGGATACGATTATCCAAAACTAATATTACAGATTAATATCCATTATAAAGATGGAACGAGTGAAGTTATATGCACCGACAATTCTTGGAAAATCTCAAACGGACCAATTCAAGAAAATGGTATTTACTATGGCGAAATTTATGATGCTCGACTAGAGATGCCAGGATGGGACGAACCAAATTTTAACGACGCAAACTGGAAAGAAGCTGTTATAGTAGATGGATATAATTTAGCATCTCAAATGATGCAACCCATTCAAATCACCAAATCTATTAAACCGATTGAACTATCTAGTCCTAAACCAGGAACTTATGTTTATGATTTTGGTCAAAATTTTACTGGTTACGTAAGATTAAATGTATTTGGTCCGAGAGGTTCAGAAGTAAAATTAAGATTTACGGAATTGCTTTTTGAAGATGGAAATATCAACACTGCTACAATACGTGGTGCTCCGACAACTGACAGATATATTTTAAAAGGAGAAGGAAGAGAGTCTTTCGAACCTCATTTTACATACCACGGATTTAGATTCGTAGAGATGACTGGATTTCCTGGAGTCCCTTCTTTAAATACTTTAGAAGGCTTATTTTTCCATTCTAATGTTCCTCAAGTTGGAAATTTCTTTTGTTCAAATAAATTAATTAACCAAATACACACTAACATTATTTGGGGCCAATTGAGTAATCTCATGAGCATCCCTACTGATTGTCCGCAAAGAGATGAGAGGCACGGATGGATGGGTGATGCTCAATTAACAGTAGAGGAAGCAATCTTTAACTTTAATATGAATAAATTTTATGCGAAATACTTACGAGATATCAAATTATGTCAAAGGGAAGATGGCAGTCTTTCTGATGTAGTCCCACCCTATTGGAGTTTTTACCCGGCAGATCCCGCTTGGGGTACAGCTTATATAACTATTGCATGGAATCTCTTTTGGTATTATGGTGACACCAGAATTCTTGAAGAACATTATGAGG
Organism: Promethearchaeota archaeon; assembly: GCA_030599585.1. Lineage (GTDB taxonomy): Archaea > Asgardarchaeota > Lokiarchaeia > Sigyniarchaeales > SOKP01 > SOKP01. Next base: position 201,669 of record JAUVNS010000003.1, read on the forward strand.
GAATGAAAAAATATGTTGAATATTTATCTTCAATTGCAGAAGAAAACATAATCTATTTTGGAAAATATGGAGATTGGTGCCCTCCAAGCAATATCGTGTCAAGAAAAACCCCAATTGAGTTAACCTCTTCTTGGTATTATTATCACGATGTTCATTTTTTAGCGAAGATTGCAAAAATCATAGGAAAACATGAAGATCACGAATATTTTTTAAACAAAGCTAAAGAAATCAAAGAATCTTTTAATGCAAAATTTCTAAAAGGAGTCTATGATGTTGTAAAACATTCTCCAACTGATCAAACTATTAGCCAGACGTCAAACATTCTACCACTTTATTTAGATATGGTTCCAGAGGGAAAAAAGAAAAAAGTTCTCTCTACTTTAGTTACGACTATTAAAGAAGATTATAGTTACCACTTTGATACTGGCATTATAGGAACGCGATATATCTTTGACGTATTAACTGAAAATGGGTATCCTGAAGTGATATATAATATGGTCAATCAAAAAAGCTTCCCTGGATATGGATATATGATTCAAGAAGGAGCAACAACCTTATGGGAACGATGGGAAAAATTGGAGGCGGGCGGTATGAATTCACATAACCATATAATGCTAGGGACCGTTGATACATGGTTTTATAATACTTTAGGAGGAATAAAATCATTAGAACCAAGTTGGAAATTATTGAAAATAAAACCATTTATTCCCAATACTATGAATTACGCTAGTGCAAGCATTAAAACAATCAAAGGATTTATCTCTAGTTCATGGGAAAAGTTAGAAAGTGATTTAAAACTTACAATAAAGATCCCCGTAGGATGCAATGCTGAAGTTTGGATACCGATTGAAGACGAAAATAGTGTTATCACGGAAGGAGATGTTGTAATATGGAGTAACAATGAAAACATCAAACATTCTGATGACATAGAATTTTTAAAATTAATTGATAAACATGTTATTTTTAACATCGGTTCTGGATTTTATCAATTTGTTATTCAATATAAATAACTCTTTTTTATATCGTTTAAACTACCGAAAAAGAAGCAAATACCGAATATTATAGAAATTTAAGGTTCTAAATAGTTTGATGGGATGCTATTCCTAATAATTTAAATTCTAAACTATATTATCACGAATATTAAAACTACATAGAATTTAATTAGATTAACTAAAAACAATTTGAGAGAAAGATAAATGAGTTCTAAATTTTTAGAAAGAATAATTGAACCCTTAATTGTTAATTTAATGCAACAATCAAAGTTCCCCGGGCTCGCTCTTAGTATTATAAAAGATGGAAAACCATTCTATGCGAAGGGTTTTGGTGCGAGAAATTTAAAAAAGAATATTCCATTCGATAAAGATACTTTATTTGGAATAGGTTCTATTTCAAAGTCGTTTACTGCTCTGGGAATAATGCAATTAGTTGAACAAGGTAAAATTGATCTTCAAAGCCCTGTTAAAAAATATATTGATTTTAAACTTGGAGATAAAAATAATCCAATAAAAGTTCATCATCTACTAACTCACTCTACTGGATTCCCTGAACTTCTTGGAACGATAGTAGCACTAACAAGACGTTTAGGTTTTATTGAAAATATTATTCCAATGAGTAGCTGGAATGATTACATGTTGTTTATTAACGGTGCAGGCACGGAAGTTGTAGATATCCCCGATAAATGTTTTTTTTATAATAATGATATGTTTACATGCCTTGGATTAATTATAGAAAAAATATCTGGCATGAAGGTTGAAGAATATATTAGAGAAAACATATTAAAACCTTTAGGTATGAATAGATCCACATACTTGCAAGAGGATTATGATAACGATAATAATACTATAACAAATTATCTTCCTCTTGATGAAGAAGGAGATCTTAAAGAATCAGAAGCACCTATTGACAAATTTGTTTATGCTGCGGGAGGTTTATTGAGTTCCGTAAACGAATTACAAAACTATTTAATTGCTTTAATGAATGATGGCAAACATGGTGAATCACAAATTCTTCAGAAATCATCAATAGATAAAATGTGGAAGCCATATAATAAAACTCCCGAATCTTATGGTCACGGGGAGACTTGGTACGGCTATGGTTGGATGGTAGAAAAGGATTTTTTCGGGTATGAAGTAATACAACATGGAGGGAGCGTTTTAACTGCGTCTGCTATGGTAGCAATGATCCCAGAAATAAAAATGGGTGTTATCATGGGAGTTAACTGTGATTCTAGTGGTTTGCTAGGCCCCATAGCTCATGGAATTCTAGCAATTCTTTTAGGAAAGGACATAAATGAAGCAGTCCCGTTATTGCAAATCCAAAATAAGCTAAATAAGTTGGTGGGAAAATACACGACGTACAAAGGTTTACAATCCTTAGAAATATTTCTTGAGAACGGAATTCTCTACGCTAAAATACCTTACCCATATTTACCCAAACCTACAATTTTACCACTTGCGCCGGAAAATATAGATGAATTAAAATTTGTTGTACCAATTGCTTTTCCAGGTATTAAAATGAAAGGTCAATTTTTTATCGATGAAAAAACAGATGAAGTACGTTTATTAGTAGATCGCTATAGTTTCCGTAAAATCTAAAATAACTTTTTTTTATATTTATAGTGGCAGCATTTTCATGAGAAATTCCATGCTTGGTCCTTTTATCTTATACTCTTTTGGTGGTTCTTTGTTTAAAAGATGTTTAACAAAATAATCCCATTGCTTTCGAATAAAATATTCATCGTAGACAAACAAATGATTGCGATTAGGTAGTATCAACATATCAAAGTCTTTATTAGCCTTCATAAGCGCGTCTGCTAATTGGAGAGTTAGAGAAGGGTGTACATTATCGTCCATATCACCGCTAGCAAGAAATAATTTCCCTTTTAAATTTTGAGCAAGTCGGGCTGTAATTTGATTCTTGTAATTATCCCCTTCAAGCATCCCTTGATATTTTTCTCCCCAATCTGAAACATAACCTCGTTGGTCATAATTTCCCGCTGATGATACAGCAACTTTGTAAAAGTCTGGGAAAGAAAGGATCGCCGTTGCTGAAGCAAAACCTCCTCCCGAATGACCGTATATTCCGACTCGACTTAAATCCATATATGAATGTTCACTTGCCAACTGTTGAATTGCTGCAATGTGATCTTCTAAACCTCCAGCATCACCCATGTTACCATATCCATAATCATGGAATGCCTTGGAGCGTAGAGGGGTTCCCATTCCATCAACTGTGATTACAATAAATCCTAATTCTGCTATCGCTTGCGGTGCCCAAAAACCCATTACACCGCGGTCTAATTTTTGAGGGAACAGTTTTGGCGTTCGAATAACTTGTGGTCCGGGATATATATTATCAAGTATGGGATATTTCACACTTGGATCAAAAGTGCTTGGAAAAAATATTAAACCGTATAAATCTGTAATTCCATCACGAGCTTTTACTTTGAAAGGTTTAGGAGGTATCCAACCTTGTTTAAGAAGTAAACTTATATCAGAACTTTCTAGCTTTTGGATCAGTTGACCATCTACAGCGCGTAGTACCGAAGAAGGGGCGGTGTCTGCTCTCGAAAAATTATCTACGAAATAAGCTCCTGAAGGAGAAAATATCACATCGTGATTGGCATCTTCGGGAGTCAATAATTGAATATCAGTGCCATCGAATTTAGCACGATAGAGGTGACCATAATAAGGATCGCGAGTTTCTTCTTTTCCACCTGCGATAAAATAAACCCATCGATTTTTTTCATCAACATGTTTGATGTTGTGAACCATCCACTGTCCAGATGTAATTTGATTCTTAAAATTCCCCATTTTTCCATCGTATAAGTATAAGTGCCCCCACCCATCTCTTTGAGAGAACCAAATGATTTCATTGCCATTATCCACTACTTTTACGTTAGGAGGTTCCATCATAAAGTGATTAAAGTCTATATATGTTGAAGCGTTCTCTTCAATTATAGTTCTACTATCACCTGAAACTGCATCTAATTCACATAATTTAGCCGTTTTAAAATCACGTTCGATATAAAGAGAATATGCTATTTTACTATCTTCTCCCCACCATACAGACTTCATAAATATAGGGGGCATAAATGCAACAGTTTGAGGTTTATATTTTACTACAACTTTTGACTTTTTTTCAATATCTAAAATTACTAAATCTGCTTGCGCCACTTCATCATCGCCAGGTAGAGGATAACGATACTCATGTAAGATTGGTCGGGAAGTTTTCCCTAATCCTGCTGATTGAATGAGATACATTTCTTTCACCCTTCTTTGATCGAGTTTATGCACTAATAATTTCTTTGAATCAGGAGACCATAACATTATAGGCGGTAATAGGGTGTCAAGTCCGAGACGACGAATTGTTATCTCAAACGTACTTGATTCAGGGAGAGTTCCATAGTCGTGATGTTTTTCTCCGTCATAGGATAATTGAACTTCTTGTCCGTCTGAAAGAGAGCGTAAGAAAACATTAAAATTTTTAATAAAAGCAACCCATTTTCCATCTGGTGATTTGAGTTCTGTTGGAGTTTCAAAAACCTTCTTAGTTTTTCTTTTACATTGATAAGAATCTAAATCAAACAGAAAACGTTGCTTTCTTATATCAAATTGAATTGTATTCCCATCTTCAATGAAGTTGATATCCTCAAAAGGCAAACTATAACGAGTATAAGATTTTCCTTTCAGTGATGACAAATTTTTCGCTAATTTATCATGATCAAAGGCATCTTCCTTAGTTTTTCTTTCTGGATCTACAATATGAAATCTTTTCTCATTCTGATCTTTACTTACATACCAAAATCTGTCACTTTTTTCTATCCAGTTCGGCTGAATGTGGGTATTGAATGCCATCTTATAGGCATTCCATGCGAGAAATTTTTCGGCTCTCTTATAATCTTCATAAGATATCTCTTTATTTGAATCCATAATTAACGCTTGACCTCTTAATTAAAATTATTTCAATTCTATAATTTATTTACTTTTTATTTATTCTTACAAGTTTATGAGCTATTTATTGTTGAATTTTCAAAAAAAAATAAAATAAGAAATTAAAGTTTAAGCTCTTTCAATTGCGCTTGTATTATAGCTGATTTTTCAGGTGTGATATCGTAGTATTTCCAAAAAATAACTGTTCCAATCACCATGATAATCGCTGGAATTAATGCCATTGCTATATGTATTCCCACAATTGCTAATGGTCCTTGTGTATCTGCGCCTTCAACAAATCCAGTTAAAATGTGAACTACAGCAAAAACTACTGCTTGTGCTACCAAAGCAAATCGCATTATAAAAGCGTAGAAGCCATTATAAAGACCCTCATTTCGTTGTTTTGTTGAAACTATGCTCTCATCAATAATATCTGCAAAAAGAGGATAAATTGCTATAAACATCCCTGATAACGAAAAACCCCATAACATTAAGACTATTACCCAACTAATAAGATCTCCTAAGAAGGTCATAGGAAATGTAAAAAGTGTAGTTAATATCGCTCCGATAATCATTATTTTTCTATTATCATTTTTCTTCTTTATCATCCAAACCCAGAAAGGAACACCAACCAAACTAGCAATTAAATAAGCCCCTGAGAGAATTGTCGAATACCCTGAGGGCAATAGTAAGATATATCGTAGGCCATATTGTAGCGATCCAAGTAATAATGCTCTTAGTATGCCATAACATAGAAATAATATCACAAACACAGTAAAATTCTTTTGCTTAAAGGCGGATACGAATGCCTTGAAAAAGTGGACTTTTTCCCTTTTCAATGATTCGTCTTTATAACTTTGTAAATACCGATCAATTGTTTCTTGGTCTTCGCGTAATCCAGGAATGGCGAATATAGCAGCAATCAGTGAAATAAGAACCAAAGCCCAAGCGTGATCTATGAAAGATTGCTTTACACTGAAATTCACGATGAAAGGTGGCACTAGAGCTCCAACGGCGATACCTAAATATGAAATTATATTCCTTACACCAGAAGCAGTTCTACGTTCGTCTATACCCCGAAATTTGTCTGGAAAAAGAGCGGAAGAATTAACTCCCCAAAAAGACGCAGTTGTATCAAACAAGCAAGTCGAGAAAATTAGCCAACCAAACATTGCCATTTGATCTGTCACAGGATTAAACAAAGGAGGCGAATAAAGTAATACATAAACAAACACCGAAGGAAATATGGAAGATATTATCCAGGGAAACCTTCTTCCCCATTTCTTCGTAAAGAAAAAAGGTCTATCACAGATGAAACCGACAAGTGGGTCGTTAATAGCATTATATATAGCGTAAATTATAAAACCAAGTCCTGCCAGAAGACTTTCCAACCCTAAAACTGCTTCATAGAAAAAAAACACATATGCAGCGAACGAAAAAGCAAAGATTTGCATAATAAAATCGCTCATACTATATGAAGCCATATTCCATTTAGAGTGCGATTTTAAGTCCTCATTTTCATTCTTCAAATTTTCAGATGCCATTTTTATTCAGTTTTATAGTTTAATTGTATTTAATGTTTATACACTCCTTCTATAAAAAGGTTTAAGAATTTTTCATAAGAAAGATTAAATTTCTTTCCTCTTCTAACCTACAACTTTCTGGAAAAATCTTAAGAAGTTCTCACCAGCAATTTTCTTTATTTCTTGATTGCTATAGCCTCTCGAAATTAACCCCTTAATTAAATTCGGAAATTTCTTATATTCATCGAAGCCTTCTATTTTTGTTAAAAAGCTTGCTTTATCTTCCGGTCGAAAACCTAACGCGTCCATAAACTCTCCAATCTTAATTGCCAAATTATCAGGAACTGAAAAACCGTAAAAATCAGAGCCAATTCCAACATAATTAATTCCTACAAGATTCACAATATAATCAATGTGATCAAGCCAATCATCTATAGTGGTTGTGGCATTGCTCGTTAAAAATCCTGGAACTGCATAAACGCCTATATATCCATCTTTTTCAGCAAGGGCTTTGAGAAAATCGTCGTCCTTTCCTCTTGCGTGTTCGTATAAATTTTTTGCCGATGTGTGAGACGCTATAATAGGGTCTTTAGAATTTTCTAAAGCATCGATTGATGTTTGGGGCCCACAATGAGAAATATCAACAATTGCTCCAAGTTCATTAATCTTGTGAACGACTTCGATACCAAATTCTGTTAAGCCTCTATCTCTTACCGCCGTAAATCCAGTTCCAATGGCAATTTTTTTGTTATAGGTTAGTTGCATTATTCTGAATCCTTGCATGTAATTGAGTTCAACCATGTTAATGTCTTTAGCGATGTGTTCCATACTTTGAACATTTAAAATTATGCCTTTTTTCCCCTCTTTATGGGCTCTCTCTATATCTGCTGCTTTTAAAACTTTAATAAACAAGTCTGGTCGATTATCTAGAATATATGTCATAAAAGAGAAGTTATGAAAAACACCATCAAAGGAATACGGCTTTGAATACAACGGTCCAAGCGTCCAACTTACGCAAGTCACTCCCGATTCTTTCCACGCTTTGACATATTTAGAAAAGTATTCCTTGTCATTAACTACATTTCTCGCAAATTGCAATACTAAAATAGGGATTACATCCCAGGGATTCATGTCTTGAGCTAACATCTCATCATTAGCCTTATTAAGGTCGTCCGACCATAATAGAGGCCCATGACTAAGGGTATCAATAATAATACTTGAGTCTAAAATTTCATCTAATCTATTATTTATTTCATTCATAATACCACCTTTGTTTTGTATTGTATAAAATAATTAGTACGAGGGTAGTAGAGTGCCGAACCAATGACTAAGCAAGGTATTTCACTTCCTTCGATTACGTACGACAGTTTAGTGCCGTTTACAGAAATAAAATCTAAAATTTTTAAAAACACCTCATAATAAGGCTTTTTAATTTACTATTTTTATTTAAACTTTTTTCAGAAACGGATTTTAAAATATTACAATATTAACATATTAGGGTGATATGTTTGTACGTGAAAGACTTGTTTCACGAAGAATACAAGATTATTCTGAGATTTTAATAAAACAAAATTGTTAATTAGAATAAATTCATAATTATAAAAAAAAAGATATAGAGAGTAGGAGGGTATTTGGTTTAGGTATGGTTCATCGAGAAGCCGTTTTATCTAAACTTTTTCCTCTGCTATCTATATTTAAATTTAGAGCTTTAAACATTTAATTGGCTGTATTTTCTGCTACGCTTATTTCTACCCTAATTCGTGAATTTCAATCGTCTCTACTGGCCATAACTCACCCCATAAGGGACTATATTTGGGGTGGTCTTCTTTGAGATCCGGTTTAATAAGGACTAGTTGATGAAGTTTTAGCATCCCTGTTGCCCCAGGTGTAAATCCGAAATCAGCGGCGTGGTCTGTCAATACTCCATATCCAGTACCAATTATGTTCAATGATATATAGCTGTTAAAGGCATCCCAACAAAACGGTATATCATCTCCAGGTTCATCGAGGTAAAATTTAAATACCATTTTATAATCTATGTAACCGTCTTCATAGGCTCCTAATAATGCTAAGGGTCGAGGTCCTGACCCCCAAACATGATCAGCTAATTCAGGGAAGAAAAATACCGTCAAGGGAGCATTTGATACACTTAAATGCACTGTTATTAGAGCTCGTCCATCTTTTAATGCTCTTTCAGTGATATGACCACCAAATGTAGTTTCTCCGATCACCAAACCATTCTCATCCGACAAAATATATGGAAAGGGGAATCCCATCTTCGCTACTAGGTTTGAATAGGGACTTACAAAATCAGCCATTCCCCAGTTTTCTACATCATATCCAAACCAATCAAAAACGGTATCCCATTGTGCATTCAACCAATCTTCTATTGGTCTTTTTGTAACATTTCCACTCCCTTCACCTGCAGCAACAAATGGAATAAAACTGAACATTAAGATTCCTACTATCGCCAATATTGCTAGTTTTCTGTTAAGATTCTGTCTTTTCATTTTTTTTCAATTTTTTTTTTATTTTAGAGTAATGGCACTTTGCAAACGAGCTAAATATGTATTCCGCACTCTTTAATTCTCTCTTATTACAAATTTTATGACTTGATATTAATATCGTGCCATTATTGTATAAAACAGAACGTTTTGTATTTAAACATTTCGATCAGATTTTTATATTCGAAATCAATATATACTATATAGGCTTAAAAAATAATAACATTCCTTACACTATATATTGAAAAATGTTTACGAATATGGTGGAAAATCGTTCCTATAAAAATAAAATAAGAGTAATGCTAATATCTAAAATGATTTTATAAAGAGGGTATGAAAATTTCATCAGATGTAGAAAGTAATTATGTATTTGAAGAAGAATGGGATCAATTAATAGCTAAACATAAAATAAGGTCGGACATATGGGCTCTCCTTGAACTTCATCACGAATTGAATGTTACCCAAATTACTCATTACGTAGAACAAGGTAAAACTACGGTTGCTCGGCACCTAAAACTAATGGAGAAAGACGGACTTCTTCTATCAAGGTCGCCTAAAAAGGTCATAAAAGGAAGAATCCCCCCCAAAATCTTTAGGATTAACCCGAAATTTAAAAAAGAAGAGGAAGAAGAGGAGAATTTTTACAAAAAAGTAGTCACTCATTACAGAAAAACGGGATATAACGTAAGTAAATTATTGAGTTATTTAGAACCACTGCTTAATCTTCTTGAAAACGAGCTAGATGATCCCGAGAGCGCTAAAACAATCTATGACGAATATCTATCCTTTATCCCTGCACCTGTTGTTTTCTATCTTGATAAAAAGCGCGCTGAAGCACTAATGGATATCCATGCGGAATATGTTTTAAAGTTGCAGAACTTGGCAATGGAAGAAGATTTAAATACGGAGGAGGCTTTTGTTTACTTTGACATTTCATTACCCCTCGCTGCTCTCTTCGAACTAAAAAAAAAAATAAAATTAAAGAAATAATCTTGAAGTGTCTTTATTTAGAGAAGTTTAAAAGAATAGTACTTAATAATTGAGGTTAGAGTTTAACATGTTGCCGATTATCTATAACCAAAAATTAAAACAGGCAGAAAATTTCAAAAATAATTGGAATCTCAAAGAAGCCCTCAATATCTTGAATGATTTTGACGAAGAAAAAGTTCTAACTACTCATGAACGATTTCAATTTTATTTATTAAAAAGTTCTATTCTACATGATCTTTTCTCTTCAAAAGAAGCTCTCAATTACGCTGAACTCGCGTATAAAGAAAGTAAAGAATTGAAATCAGATTATGAAATCATTAATTCTCTCATGTTAATGAGTCAAATTTTTGGGGGCACGCTTGAACCAAGTAAATCTGTACAAGTGATTAATGAGGCTGAGGAAATACTTGCAAGGAACAATCAAAAATCATCACATGAATTTAAAATGATGAAAGGATATGTTTTATTACATAAAGGTTGTTGTAATTTTGGTTTGGGTAAACTTAACCGTTGTCTAATGTTTCTTGGTGAAGCTTCTCAACTTGCCAAAGACATAAATGATAAAAAGCTAATTTTGCAAACTACTAAATGGTTAGGCTTCACGTATGGTGTTAAAGGTGAGAGTGATCTTGCATTAAAATATCAAAAACGATATTTAGCACTAGCTATCGAACTAAACGATAAACAAGAAATTATTGGAGCTCATAACACTTTGGGAATGAAGTTTACAGAAAGGGGTGAATTTAAGCGAGCAATAGAACTTTTGGAAAATGGCTTATCGATATGTTATGAAATCAACAGTTGGAAGACATTTATCGTAAGTTCTTCCCTTTTTGAAGCTTTCTTAAAATCAAATTCTCTTGAAAAAGCTCAGCAATGTCATAATCGAATGGGGGCCCTTGTTAAACAGGGGACTTACAAATTTAACGATTTAATTTATCGTCTTCAAGAAGCTTTATTATTAAAAAAAACCCCTCATAAGACTTCTCATTCAAAAGCAGAAAAAATCTTTAAGGAAGTTGCTGATAAAGAAACCACATATATAGAGTTTAAAATTGGCGCTTTAATAAATTTATGCGATCTTTATTTGACAAGGTTAAAAGAAACTAGCAATTTAAAAGAATTAGATAAGATTCATCCTTATATTGACAAAATACGAACTATTGCTGAAAATGAAGGTGTCCATTCACTTCTTGCTGAAATGTACTCATTGCAAGCTAAATTGAGGCTGGTGGTATTTAAATTTAAGGACGCTCAAGAATTACTAGCCTCGGCTCTGAATATTGTTGACATACACGGTTTAAAATTGTTAGCTAAACGAATCGAAACTGAGCAGGCTGAATTATCAAAAAATTTTCTCAAATGGGAAAAATTAAAAACCACAGGAGGAAAAATATCAGAACGAATGAATTTAGCTCGTGTAGATGAACAAATTCAAATATTACTCCAGAAGCGTGATTATTTGAAGAATATTAGTAGTAGCTGATTTATTTGAATTTTTCCTTTTAATTTACTACGCAAATATTGTTTCACGATCATAAATGTCGGAATTTCTCCATTTTTTTCTAAAAATCAGCACACCCTCTTTAATTTATAGTGTAAAAGATTATTTAGATTTATGCTCGAAGCTCGAGTAGACAACTCTTCTATAGAAAAAAAATTAACCGAAACAGCGTATCGTTCCCATAACTTTAATGTCATACCTCCGGTTATCGGTACTATTATCTCAGATCAGTATGGGAACACTATTACGGTCTTCGAATACGATTCGAATGACGATGATAATTATGGGCCCATTAAGTCTTTTTTATCTGAGGATCACAATAATTTATTAGAAATTGACCTGATTTCAATGTATTTGAGCTCATTTAAAATCTTTGCCGGGCAAGCTAACATAAAGAACCTTTCTCACCTCGAAATTTATGGTTCCAATATTAAAGCTCAAATATACTTTTTACTTGAGAAATATATGGTTATCATGTTTCTCAATTCAAATACTGATTTAAATTCTAAACAGAGGGCTCAAGTTATCAGATACTGTGAGGAAAAGTTAAATAAATATGAGAATGCATTTAGCAATTTTAATAACACAAGTTCTAGAGAAACCTTATCGCTACTGGAACAAAAAGGTAAACGGTGGTTAAAAAAATTCAATACTCGATATATCCAGACTTACAAAAATGTTTACTTAAGGAAACACGAAACTACTGAGGAATTAATGAATCAATTAGGTCTGATAATTCAAAACGAAATAGACGAATACCTAAACTACGTTCCAGAAGAAATAATTAATAATTTTACTAAGGAATTGAAGAACAAAATTCAAGATAAACTCTTTGAAATAAATTTAAACATGCCTGAAAACTTTATAAAAGAGTAAAAGTAGAAATTATGATCATGGGAGATAATTCTTTACGATTAACTCCAAAGAAACAAAATTAAATAAAAAAAAGTAATTAATCTTTAAGTTTGAATATAATAATTGCAGCCAAAGCTCTAAGTATATCTTGAAATATATCATCCTCAATTGTTTCTATTTGGCCATAGCTCGCTCCCATTTCGCTTGCCAGAGATAAAATTTCATCATAAGGAATTAAGAGATTGTTTCCTATGCCTATAAGTGATAAAGGCAAAGATATTTCTTTTCTAAACTTTCTTCTGACTTTAAATTTTAAATCTGTACTTTCCCTAAGTTCAATAAAGTATTTCTTAATCATTTCAAAAGAATCCCTATCCTCTGTATTAAACACTAAAAGAACTCCTGCCACCCCTTTATAAAATTTGGGTCTTATAGATGCAAATCGTTCTTTTTTAGAAATATCCCAGATAGCAAGGCTAGTCAAGGATTTATCATAATTTTCGGTTAATTTTGTATAAAATGAAACACCAATTATATCCCTTTCTGGGCCTGTTCCATGCTTATTAAGAATACTTGGGAGATAGTCAGATTGTTCTTCTGTTAAACCAAGAATTATTATTTTTAATTGATTATCATACTTTCTTCCCCATTCTCTAAAACTAGTTAAAAACTTTTCATATCTATAGATTTTTTTCCGTAAATCGTATAATTGGCTGCGTTCTTTACTTGTGAGAGTCATTCCTAAGACTCGACGTAGAACAGCTTCTGCCTGCCCTGGACTTATTGTCATTTCATACTTTTTACTGATTTGTTTTGATAATTCTTCCAAATCAAGTTCTTTAGTTACTTTTTCACTGGAGAATTCAATCTTTCTTAAAAAATTTAATAAGTCATTTAGCTGCTTTTCCCTTAACAATAATGTTTTATTGCTCATTTTCACCCTCCTGTTTTTTTTGAAATGTCCATTTTTATTATTGACGTCCAATGTGACAATGGACGCTTTCATTTTTAAATGTTTGTATTAAAAAACAATTATAAAAATATCACAATTTTTTGTACCAGAGTTATTTAGCATCTAATAAAGAAGATTTATTACTAATTTCAAGTATAGATATACTAATTAAAAAAATAAATAGATAATAGGGTTATTAGAATGGGATTAGGATCAGTAAAAGTTAGGGGGAAGAAATTCAATGTAGAAGAAATGCTAGGACTTATTAAACTTGATATAAATCACATGGAAATCGAAGAAATTACTGAGATTAAAGGGCTAAATAAGCTAAAAAATCTTACCTCTTTGGATCTTTCGAACAATAATATTAAAGATTTTAGCGGTTTGGAGGAATTACCAAACCTTCAACAGTTACATTTTAGCAACAATCAGTTTAAAGTGATAGAAGGACTCGATACTTTGACTAAACTCGATCGTATTTTCCTCAGTGGAAATCAGATTACCGAACTGAAAGGATTTGAAAGTCTGAGCAACTTGATATGGTTAGAAGTTAATAATAACAAAATTACTGAGATTAAAGGATTAGACTCTATAACTAATCTCATCAAGTTAACTCTTATAGGAAATCAAATAAAGGAAATAAAAGGTTTAGAAAAACTCTCTAATCTTGTAGCCTTGGACCTTAATCGCAACCAGATAACAGAAATCAAAAATTTGGAATCATTAACGAGTCTAGAGCGCTTATTTCTTGCCTACAACGAAATTAAGGAGATCAAAGGGCTAGAGACACTGACTAAACTTACTGTTTTATATCTTAACAATAATAATTTAACGAAAATTAAAAATTTGGAATCGCTCGTAAATCTCGAAACGTTATATCTTGATACGAATAAGATTTCTAGTTTAGATAATTTAGAAAGTTTGGAAAAACTTGAAAAACTTAAACTTTTATATCTTAATTTCAATCCAATAGAAGGAGAAGAAAAACAATTTGCGACAGATGTCCAGGACTTTGAAGGAGTCAAGGTAAAAGAATTTTTAGAGTCCTACAAGAAGTGGAAACAAGAAAATGGAAAATAGCACGCTTTTAACGATAAAAAGGATACTCGCTTAATTTTTCCGATATTATTTCTTCACTTTCAATAAATTTTTAAATAGATTAAGGTCTAAATCGTTTTTCTTCTCAGAAATAAACTAATTCACTTTGAAATAAAAAAGTTAATATGAGTGAAGTGTTTAAAATTAATTTAAAACTGAATGGTTCAAATTATTATGTATCAAGTTGAAAAAATTGGCGACACCTGCTTCTTAATAAAGGCAACAGGTACCTTTCCTCCACCAGTAGCGGAAAAATTTATAAAAGAATTTAAGGAATTAACTAAGGATGTCAACGAAAATTTGAGCATAATCGTAGACATTACCGATGCTATTCTTTTAAGCATAGATTCAATTGATATTATATTAGAACTCTTAAAGAGTGATAACGAAAGACTTTTTAGATCTGCTTTCATAATTGAAAAAAATCCTGTTTTAACCGAAGAATTTAGATATCTTTTAGATCATGCAAAATCCCCTAAAAGAAAAATTGTTTCCAACCTCGAGGAAGCTAAAGAATGGATTGGCATTGATAAAGTCGTGGTTAAAAAGTAGATTTGAAATGTTTTTTTATTTTGGATTATTAATTAAAGGCTAACCTTTTTTTACACAATTCAACAGCTTTTGGATTGTTATCCACACCAATCCATTTCCTGCCTAACTTTTTAGCAGCAGATATTGTCGTTCCAGAACCACAAAAGAAATCAGCAATAATATCTCCTTCGTTGGAGGAGGATAAAATTATCCTTCTCAGGAGTTTTTCCGGTTTTTGTGTAGGGTAACCGAGATATTCTTTAGATCTTGTTGTAGTCTGAAAGGAATATATATCATTCCAAACATCACCAACTAGCGTTCCAGGGCTTTCGTCTAAGTATTGTTTACCTCCTCTTCGTTTCCGATAGATACGTCCTTTCTCATCTTTATGTCTAAACATTTTTTTAATATAGTCCTCTCTATAAGGTAAATATTGTTTGTTAAATGTGAACGAGTCAGATTTCGTATAATATAGTATCGTATCGTGTTGACGTACCCATCCTTTTATTTGGCTTTTGAATCCTGAAACACTCCCTACGTTCCAAATAATCTCTCTTCGAAATTTTTTTTTCCCAAATATTTTATCACATAAGGGTTTTAAGTCAAAAATCGCACTTGCATCGCAATGTAAATAAAAATTACCCGTTTCCTTAAGAATTCGATGCATTTCCTTAATCCTAGGACACATAAAATCTAAATATTCATCAATTGAACCCCAAATATCAGAAAACTCTTTATAATCGACCCCACTATAAAAGGGTGGATCTATATAAATAAGATCAATAAAATCTGTATTCATTTTTTGCATAAAGTCTAAGTTTTCGGCGAAATAGACTGTATCTAACTTCATGTGAAAATTAAATATGAACTAGTATTATTACAATTACTATGGAGAAAGAAAGGTTAAATAAGAATTTCTTGGACGAATTCAGTGATTATGATTTCTCGAGAATCAAGGAAACTAAAATCTTTCTAGTTGGGTCAATTCGTTTTAGGGATTACTTCATCAAAATTGAATCGATTTTACAAATAAAATATAAAAAACTTGTTTCAGTCTGCTCTGTTGATGGGTTGTTAAACAAAGAAAAATTTAATAGGAAAGAATGGGATAAATTGCAAGAAATTGCTTTAAGAAAGTTAAGCGATCAAGAGGGAATATTAGTTTTAGATGTTGAGAACTATATTGGTAAGCAATCAAGAGAAGAAATCGATTATTTTAACGAAATTCTTAAAAAACCTGTTTATTATTTATCAGATCTTAAAGACTCTTGATTGAAACTTTTCTTCTTTGGAAGATATACACTTACCAGCCTTAATTACATTTATAAATCAATAATTTTGTAAACTCGTGTTTTATTAATGTTTGGAATAGAATCTAAACATAATCAATTCGATTTGAAAATTTAACGATAAATTAAACGGGGTATAACCAAAATGGAATTGTTCCAAGTATTTTGGGACGAACAAAAGAATCTTTTCTTAGAATTTGAAAAGAACGATGAAGAACAAGTTCTTTTTCTTCCTGAGAAAATTATTCGTGTGAATTTTCAATTTGAAATGTCAAAGATTGTTAAACACGAAATTTATTATAAGCAATCCCCAACTTTAATTTCGATAAAAAAATTTTACCACGCAACAGATCGATTAGGATTTTCAATAGAATTAGATGAGATCCAAGGTTTTTCCGACATCCAAATCAAAATTTTAAGACTAACTTTTTTCTTAAACTCCGGTCATAAAGTTGAGTATACTTATACGGAAAAATTTAATTTCTCCGATATTTGGGTTAACGATGACTGTTATGACGGGTTTGAATACATAGACTTACGCGGAAGCAGAAATCAAAGAACAAAAGTAACTCAAGAAAGAGTAATACACGCCGTAAAAACAGATTTTAATCAAAATACTGAGGAGAGAACCACAATCTACGAGAAAAGAAGTATTGAAAACATCTCAGTGGACAACTCATTACTTTCATTGATTGGTGAGAATAATAAAACGCTAAAAAGTATAGAACACCATTTAAAAAATCTCTCATTAACATTACAAAACTTACCAATGAATTCGATACTTTCTGGACCCCCCGTAAGAACACCGCAAAGAATTCAGGGGCCGGGTATTGAAAGGATAAAAAGAACAGAGCTTCCCTCTCTTATTAGGGGAAGAGGGTCCTCTGCAAAAGTATTAGTAATAAAAGAAATGAAGGCTAAATTCAAGGAAACAACTGAAAAAAACCAAGGTTTTAGTGTTCAAGATTTTTTAAAACCAATGGGGGAAGCTGAGCTCAAAGCTATCACATTGAACGACGAGGAATTAATGGAGCGAGAAGAGAAAGCAATTCAAAACCAAATTAAAAGGTTTGAAAAGCTACAAGAACAAGAAATTAAACTATTAGAACTTAAGGCACCTAAATAAATTAATATTCCTATTCCTCGAACATCTGAGTTTTTACTAGTTTCATTATAAATCTTTAATTAATTTCAATAATTAAGTTAAAATGGGATATAAAACTCAATGGTGAAATAAAAAAATTTTATTAAATTATTTTATCGGTACAGCTGGTAGCGGGAAAAGTTCTCTTACGGGATTGTTTAAGGATTATGTTACTAAAAGAGATACTGAGATTTCAGCAATTACGCTAAATCTTGATCCTGGTGTGAAATCTATGCCTTATACTCCTGATATTGACATCAGAGATTTTATAGTTCTCGAAGAAGTGATGACCGAGTACGAATTAGGGCCGAATGGTGCTATGATCTTAGCATCTGATTTGATGGTTAACTTTTTAGATGATCTGAAGTTTGAAATCGATGAATACAATCCCGATTGGGTATTTGTGGACACTGCAGGACAACTTGAACTTTTTGCATTTAGAGAGACGGGACCTTTAATAGCAAGTTCGTTAGGTTTTGGATCAATTCAAAAGGCTGTTTCATTCCTATTTGATTCGAATCTTGCGCGGAGACCTAATGGCTTCATTTCCACGTTACTTTTAGCCGCTTCTGTTCAGTTTAGGTTTAGAAATATATCACAGATTAATGTATTATCAAAAGTAGATTTGTTAAGTGAAGACCAAATTGAAATGATAGTTAATTGGAGTCAAGACTTTCAAGCCTTGGAGGATTCAACGAATGAAAGGGAAAGTGGTTTAATAAGAGAGTTATCTATGCTAATATCAGACGTGTTCATTCAATTAGGATCTACATCTGAGTTAATTCCTTGCTCCATTAAAGAAGAGCAAGGTTTAGATTTGCTTTTTGCCTATTATCAACGCATCTTTGCTTCGGATAAATCAAGTTTTTATTGATTTGCTTTATTTAATTATTAAAAAAAATTATAAAATATTGAAGGGAGCTAAAACGTGAAAATAATTGGTCCTTGTGCGGGAATTGGCTCGCGATTACGACCATTTACATTGAGTAAACCAAAGACTTTCATAAGGGTTGCGGGTAAAACTGTTCTCGAACATATCCTTAATAAATTTGGTGACACATTCGATTCAGAAACAGAGTTAATTTTAATTGTAGGCTATAAAAAAAGACAAATCACAGAATTTGTTAAACAAAAATATCATGATAAGTTTAAATTAACTTTTATAGAGCAAATACCACGAGGATACAACGATGATGTACCATTTTACTGGGGATTGGGCGAAGCGGTGTATTTAGCTAGTTCAAGATTCGAAGAATTCAGCAATCCGAGTAAAGAAGCCAATAAGCGTAACGGGTCTTTACTTTTTTTAGCTGATATGATACCCATTGATGATTACTCTTATTTAATGTATAGATATTATGAATCTGATGTGGATGGAATAATCACGGTTATGGAAGTACCAAACGAAGACGCAAGCTCCTATGGTGTTGTCGTCGTCGATAGCAATTCACTTATTCAGAAGTTAGTAGAAAAACCAAAAGATTTTGTTTCTAATTTAGCAATTGCTGGCATTTACGCTTTTTCTAATTCAGCCACTAAAGCTCTTTTTGACATACTAAAGGGTTATTTAGATAAAAGAACTGACAATTCAAAAGAAGTTTACTTAACTGAAAGTCTACAGGACTTAATAGATAGTGGATTTAAAATTGCTGCTGTTAATTTAAAGAAAGGTATTTTAGATTTTGGAAGGCCTTCTGAAGTATTAAACGGTAATAGATACCTATTAGAACAACACTCTGTCAAAAAAGAATCATTTCCTGAATTAAACATATCAATTGATAAGTCATTCATAAAAAATCCTGTTCACATTGGAAAGAATACATCAATTATTCATTCGGTTATTGGTCCTTATGTTTCAATAGGAGCCAACTCTAGAATAGAAAAATGTATCCTTGAGAATTGTGTTGTTGAAAGTGAAGCAACGCTAAAAAATGTGATATCAGAAAATTCAATCATAGGTAGTAATGTTAAAGTTGATAATATTAGCAAAAATAACTTAATAATTGGAGATAAAAGCATTTATTAAATTCTCATTTATTATCGGATTAAAAACGATTAAAATTTGATTATTTTAAGAAATTTGTTAATCCCATAAACTATATTTTTAGTAAAATTAATAGTAATTATAAGAAGAACTTGAAATCTCACTGAATAAATTAAATTGCAAAATGATATATTATGCCTTATAAAATCGCTTTTGATGTAGCACATAAACCCAGAGGTAAACTCGACGAGAATCTCACAGAATTGCGAGATTTTTTAAACGCAAACGATTTTATGTGTTATAATTTCCTAGAAACCCCAATTACTCAAAATTCCCTTGAGCCTTTTGATATTTTAGTGTTTGTATGTCCCGATTTTGCAAAAATTACATCGATGGAAATAACTGAAATTAATAGTTGGGTAAGAAATGACGGCGGGGGATTATTACTTCTTTCACATGCTGGTGGAGATAGAGGTAGAAACAGTAATTTAAGTGAATTGAGTCAAATGTATGGTATAATCTTTGAAAACGACCAAGTTTTAGATGAAACGTATAATCTAGGTATGGAAAACATGCCTATAATTACTTCTTTAATACCTCCACACCCAATTACAAATAGTATTAGTTCGATTTGTTATAGATCAGGCTGTTCGCTAAGCGTTTTAGGGAATTCTATATCAATAATTTCATCAAATGAAACCTCGGAACCTTTCTCTTCGGCTTTAGTCTGCGTTTCTGAACCAGATAAAGGTAGAGTGTGTGCTATTGGGAGTTATGAACTCTTTAGAGATCGTATAGGAGGGGGTTTCAATAATGACGAGCATCCAAATTTGGCATATAATATTTTTTCGTGGTTGATCTCCGATCATAGAATGGATTTACATTCGAGTGGAGCGGTCCCCGATATTGTTACTAAAAAACTTGAATCCGATATCGGATCTTCAGATTACACTTCAGAAATATCTCAGTCATCCGTTCATGAAAAGAAAAACGTCGATATCGATTTTTCGATGAAAATTTCGAAAAAAAGCGAACTAGTAGAATTATTAAAAATATTTCAAAATCAAATCGACACGATAAAAACTACAATTGATAAACTGATCAAAACTACAATCGCTTCAGAAAAAGACATCTTAGAGCTCCGTAAACTCGCAGAAATTGTTCATGTGGAGGAGGAAAAAGTAATAAATGATTCAAAATCTAACGGATTCGATGATCTACTAAAAACTAATGATTCTTTAACTGATTTACCGCCAAAACCAGAAAGTTTAAAATTTAAAGAAGAAGACGACTTTATCGGATTACCTAAATTCGGAGACACAAATAAATTGAAACATGTTCCCAAACCAAATATTTCAAAAAAAGTTAAAAAGAGAGACCTGATAGCTGAAAAGAAAGCTTTAGAAGGTAAACTAAATTCGGTTCGAAATTTACTTGAGTTTATAGAAAAAAAGCATGATTCTGGAAACATGGATGGAAAATCTTTCAAGAAACGCGCCAGTCAACTTAAGAGTGATTTAATTACTACTCAAAACAAGATCGAAGAAATTGATAAAAAATTAAAAAATTAGAATAGAGCACAATTTACATTTCTTAATTTTTAGGTTTAAAATCATCAGGAACATATGGTTGTGCATACTTATTTACAATTTCAAAGAACTCTTTATCTCCAACGCCTTTTGATATTTTCTTTAATTCCTGTTTTATCAAATTAAAGGATTTTCTAAGTTCCTTTTTGGAAGTTTCCTCATGTGTTTTTTTCACTTCAGATACGATTTGCTTTATAATTGCATCTGGAATATCTAAATCCAAGACTTTAATTTTTTTTTGAAGAGCGTGTAAAATTGATTTGGAGCCTGAAAATTTTCCAAGATAGAATTTTCTTCTTCTTCCTACCATTTGTGGATTAATTGGCTCATATGTTAAAGGATGTGCTAAAATTGCTGCTATATGAAGTCCACTTTCATGAGAAAATGCATATTCTCCGACTATTGGTTTATTCAAAGCCAAAGGTTGGTTGAAGTATTTCTCACAGACTTCTGATAACTCTGGTAATCTTTTCAAATCAATGCCCGTATTAATCCCAAGTCGCTCTAAAATAGTAACGACTTCTTCTAAAGCAGCGTTTCCCGCTCTTTCTCCATACCCATTAATACATGTGTGTGGGTACGTACATCCTTCAATTACTCCCGTAATCGTATTCGCAACAGCTAAACCAAAATCATTGTGCGTGTGAATGCCCATAGGGATTTTTTTTTTAAGAGGGTCAATTATTTCCTTCTTAATGCGTTTATAAAGGTGAGATGTAGAGTAAGGCGTTAAGACACCAACTGTATCTCCTAACACTATTCTTTCAGAGCCAGCTTCAATCGCCGTTTGAAACACGTTTTTCAAATGAGTAAAATCACATCGCGTTCCATCTTCAGAAACCCAATTTACTTTGAATCCGTTATCAGTTGCGTAATGAATTGCTTTAGTTATCATTTCTAACTGTTCTTCAGGTTTTTGTTTCAATGTTTTCCTAAATATTGGAGATATAGGCATAAAAATTACAATTTCTTTAAGGTCCGCTTCTATACACGCATCGATATCTTCCTTCTTTGGTCGAGCTATTCCGAGGATCGTGGCTTTTTCCAAGTTTTCACTAACGAGAGTTTTAACGATTTTTTTTTCGGTTTTAGATACAGCTGGAAAACCAACGGCAATTAATTTTACTCCAATTTCATCCATTAATTTTGCTAAATGGATTTTTTCGTCAAGTGTAAGATAAACAGTAGGACTTTGTTCGCCATCCCGCAAGGTTTCATCCCAAATACAGACTTGAGATGGTATATCGAGATTCTGTTCTTCTAACGCAATTTTATTATAATCAACTAGTAAATGTTCTAGTTCTTCTTTTGAAAATTTATAGCTCATTTCAATTTCTAAGAATAATCTAAAATAAATAAATTAAATTATTTAATGGGAATTCAATATTATTAAAAATTTTTTTTTTGTAAAACAAAGCAAAACATGTTTAGTTGTGTTCGTGACCACAACCGCATTCGTGAGCTTCATGCAAATCTGGTTCACATCCTGTTTCTAAAATTTTTATTTTGAAATGAAGAGTTTTTCCTGCTAATGGATGATTCATATCTATTTTAATAAATTTGTCTTCTACTTCTTTAACCCAAGCCATGGAATGGGTCCCATTTGCATCACCAACTCCGAGCATCATACCCGGCTCCGGATCTAAATCCTTTGGCAGTTGGTCGTTGCTAATAGTTTGAACTAGTAAAGGATCAATTTCGCCATAAGCTTCAGAGGCGCTTAATGTAATTTCAAATTCGTTTCCAACATCTTTACCTAATACTGCATCATCAAATCCTTTAATCATCATACTTGAGCCGACTTCAAACTTTAATGCTTCTCCGCCTTGAAGCTCGGTGCTATCGAATATGGTTCTGTCTTCTAATCTTCCCTCGTATGCAACTTTGATGATATCGCCTTTCTTAATCGCCATAATACATCCAATTTTTAAATAAGTAATAGAATAATAGAATTATCCATTATTACTTAACTGTTTATATTTTAGAAATTCTTCCCTAATTCTGGACTTTATTGAATAAAAATAAAAGATATTAAGATACAAAGATATATTTAGAAAATGAATGAAAGGAATTTTCAACTATTTTTAGAAGAGAATGAAGTTGATACCGATACAATAGAAAACTTTCTTTCAAAGCTGAGAGACTATGAAAACTTTCTCAATAAAGAAAACTTAAATCTCGACTCTGTAAATCCTAAAAAACTAGTTGAGTATACTGAATACTTGGTGTCTACTAATAAAGAGTCTGTTCTTGATTTTTTAAGAGCTATCTTGAGTTATGCTAATTATTCGAAGAAGTATGATTTTATTACCGAAACTATTGATATTGTTGAATCTTATAACGCAATGGATAACTTGTTCTCAAGAATTGCTGAAATTCATGGAGAGCAAATGAGGGACAAAATTTTTAGAGATTTAAATATCCCTCTATTAGGAGTGCATCCTGAAAAAAAACCGAGTTTTACCAAAAACATTATGAGAAGATTGGAGGATAATCTTGGATATGAAGACACAATCGCACTTCTTTCGCCTTGTCTCCATGGTCGTCCCCCTGATGATATTAAAGGAGATAAAAAAAACCTTGCGGAATTGGGAATTGATGGATTTTTACTCAAAAAACACAAGGATTTAATAAAAAGGCTTGAGAAGCATAAAGACGAAGGAACTCTAGAGTTTGCCCAGCTCGTGGATGATGAAGTAATCGAATTTGTAAGAAATAACCAAATGTTCGTAGGAGTAAGAAAAGAAAATATCATTTATACTAGCAAAGTCCCCTATCAAACTAAGAAATTTTTAACAGTCAAGGATGAAAACATGAAGAAATTTTATCTTTGTTACTGTCCTTGGATTCGAAGTGCTTTGAAAGAGGAAGCTGATAACGAAATCTTAAAAAAGTTCTGTCACTGTAGTGCAGGTTGGTACAAACTGTATTGGGATCAGATTTTTGAGCAATCCATATTGGTAGAACCCATTAAAACGGGTTTAAATGGAGATCTTGAATGCACATTTGCAATCCATTTACCCGCAGATATCAAATGAAAGTAAGTAGGCCTATTAACTCTCTTCTTTAAGGAAATTATTAATTTATTAATCTAGCTTTTTGAAAATCCCCCATGATGGAATTCAATTTTATAAATAAGTTTCAACTTTTTGCAATAAGCATCTATTTCTGATTCAATAGAATCCCATTGAGAATGATCTTTCCTGAATTCTTTATACATGGGTAAAAATTCAGGATTTGATTGCTTTATAATGTTTAAAATTCTTGGAATATTATGTGGTCTGAAGTTTAAATTTTCAAACATATATGAATCTGTATAATCCATCGTTTCTTCTATGATCGCTTTGTAATTAGTAATTTTTGGAAAAAATGGTGAAATAAAGGTATATGTTTTTATTCCGCTTTCGTGTATTTCTTTTAATGCTTCTAATCGTTCTTTTGGCCTTGAAGCTCCTCGTTCAATCAATCGAGCGAAATCGTTATCTAAGGTGCTGATTGAAATACCTACTTCAAGATTTTCAAATTTTTTAAAAAGATCAATATCTCTTATAACAAATTTAGATTTTGTCAAAATTGAGATTTCTGCTTTGGTTCCTACAAGGTTTTCAAGAATTTTGCGCGTATTTTTATACTTTAACTCTAAAGGAGTGTAGGGATCAGTTACAGAGCTAAGTAATATTCTCTTTCCATCGTATCTTTGCGGTTTAATTTTATCAAATTCGTAGGTTTTGACATCCAAGAATTCGCCCCATTTATCACCTTTGTGCCCCGTAAACCTTATCATGAATTCAGCATAGCAGTAAATACACCCATGTTGGCAACCAACGTAAGGATTAATAACAAAATCAATTTTGGGGATGTTACTCTTGGTAATTATGTTCTTAGCTTCTCGATAATTTATATTCATACTATTGAAATAAGATAATGTAAATTAAATTGAATATCTTAGTTAACTATTTTTTTTAAGATAAATCTATTATATGCTTAAAATTAATATACATAAAAAATTAGACTAGGATTTTTATGCCATTAAAATTATTTGAAAATGATAGAACCAACAAAATCGTCCTCTATATTATTCTAACAGCGTTAATAGCTACTTCGGCTATATTGGTCTCTGTACTAGTAATATATTTAATCTCACTTGAAGAAACCGGAGGAGGATGACCGAGTACATGCAGTATCTACATAAATTTAGTTTTAAGAACAATTTTATGAAAAGAATGACTTTTGCGAAAAAATTTTAGTCGCAAGACGACTTGCCCTGCAAGGGTTCATAAAAAATAATGCTAATAATATCTTATATAATATGTAGTATTTATTTTATTCAACTATTAATTAACATAACTCTTATAAGAGTTTAAAACCTCTTTATCACACAAATTTGAATAGCTGTGCTTTATAATGTCGAAAGAAACTCCCGATAATGTTAAAAATTCTTTACGCGCAATAGGATTGACCGACTATGAGATCTCTATATATCTCACTTTAATTTCTAAAGGACCTATGGATGCAAGGGAGCTCTCAGATGCATCGGGTGTTCCCTATTCTCGAATATACAATATTTTAACTCAATTAGAAAAGGAAAAAATGTTCATTCTCAGAGAAGAAAATACTCGTCCGTCGACTTATTTTGCAAAGAGTCCTGATGAAGTGCTAATTATTGCAAAGAAACAACTTAACGATAATTTTGATAAACACTCAAACAAAATCATCCACATGCTCAAACCTGTTTACGAATCTCATGACACTCCCATAAAAATTGCTTTATATGTTCACCGAGGACGTGACGTATGTATCGGTCGTAGTATAGATTTAATCCATCGGGCTAAGAATTCTCTTTACTTCGTTGCTCCCTATTATGAATTTTTGGAAGTATTTTATGAAGATGTTAAAAAAGCAAGAGCTAGAGGGGTTATTGATATAAAAATGCTTATTGAAGAAGAAGCAATGAAAGAAAAAAATTTTAGAGACATAATCGAAAAATATAGCGAAATCTCTGAAATTCGCTCTCGCAATCAAGTATTTGGAGCAAGCGTAGTAATGGATGAAGGAGAAGACGCTTTTATTATACTGACACAAGGTTTTTTCAAAGCATTAAGCTATTTCGGTGTAGCTACTGATCATATCGCCTTTGGACCCGCAAGCAACTTTTATTTCGACTATTTATATAAATCAGCAAAACCACTTAAAAATACGAAGAAATAACAAATTCACTTGATTTACCGTCTTATTAATTCTCTTTTCCGTTAAAAACAGGGATAATTATATGTGATGGGTGATCCTTATCGTGATATATTGTTTGGGTGGCGATTTGGTATTTCATTTGATTTTTTTTCCCAGCAAGATTAGAATTAACATCAAATCTTGGAAAATTACTTGAAGTAATCTCTAACCGTATTTTATGATTCTTTGGAAAGAAAATAGCAATGGATCCGATTACAATTTCGAATTTATAAATCTTATTAGGGTTAACTAATTCAGGTGCGTCCAAATTACCGCTACGATAACGTGTTCTAATTCCAGAGTCAATTAAATTTATAGATTTTTTATTGTTTGGGTAAACATCGACTAATTTAACCATAAAATCAGTATCTTCTACGGTAGTTGAAGCGTAAAATATTATTTTTACCTCTCCAATTATTTCCAAACCTTTTTCAAGGGCATTAGTGGTGAAAATTAGAATATCTTCACCTCTTTCAATATCAGTCTGATCTTGAGGGCCACTCAATAAGAATAAATTTCTTCCCCCTTTAGTAATCACTGGATTGGAAGGGTCAAATAGGTATTGATCTGGTGGTTCTTCTTTAGGTCTGTTTTTAGAAAGAAAACCATCTCCGTTTAAGCTATTACTCTTTCCATTTGAGTGAAGAAATAACTTTACATCAGTTGAAGTCGGAGGCCATTTATAGAATTCTCTCCAAATATCCTTGTTTAATATATATATCTGTAATGGAGGAATTTCAGATAAAAGCGATTGGTCCCCTTTTAAACAACAATCGTACCACCAGAAAGGGAGGATTTTTTGGAAGAACCTAAAATCGTCTTTTAAATGAGTATATTTCAATGGCTTTGAAAAAAACTTATCCATATTTATATGACTCCACGGGCCAATAATCATTTTAAACTTTTCTCTGAAAAAATCTGGAGCGTTTTGTTGTATTAACACAACATCTCGCATCATGTGCTCAATGAACATGTCATACCACCCCCCTATAAATAACATGGGTGTCTTTAATTCATAGTTGAGTCCAAAAGCGTATGGAGATAGGTCGTAGTTGTGAAAGATATTCCTTTTATAGAACATTTCCTTTATCAGTTTTGTAAACGATCCATCATCCATCCTTGAAACATCGACATCTGTTTTATACACTCTATTCATCATTTTAATCGAGTATTTGGGCTTATCGAAATTTGCCATATCTGACAACTTTGGCTTTTTAGAGTCTAAAGGTTCGTTATAAAAACTATTAGAAGGATTGAAAAAGAGTTGTTTGTAGTATCCATCCTTATCCCATTTGTCAAAATCCATCGTGGTTAATTTTTTCATTTTCGCAGTAGAAATCATTATTAAATATATAGCTCCTGATAACCCAACAGGATATAAGCCGCCAGGGTGCCAAAATACATTGGAATAAGAGCTATGGATAGGATTTAAACAAGCCAGTAAATTATCATTATCCCAAGATACGGCTAGTTGAGTTATTCCTAAATACGATAATCCCCACATTCCTATTTTCTTATTATACCAAAAGCGACGAGTGATCCATCGTAGTGTTTCGATTCCATCTTGGCGTTCATACATATATAGTGAATTAGTACCATACTTACTTGATTGCCCGCAGCCTCGAATATCTTGAATCACAGCGACATACCCTTTAGAGGCGATAAAATATCCTAAAATGCTTAGACTATCTTTCCAATAAGGTAGTCTTACTAGAATAGTCGGCCCCCTTCCTTTTTTTTTGTAAAGTTCTTTAGGTATGTAAATATCTGTGGCTAATTTTCCTCCATCTTCAAGCTCTATCAAAGCTTCTTTTAGTCTAATAGAACTAGTTTCTGGTAAAAAATTGACATTTTGGAGTCTTTTTGATCGCCCAATTACTTCAAAAATTTTAAATAGTGGAGAATAAATATAATCCACAAGAAATGCCATGCGAATAAATATAGAACTTAAAGGGTCTAGAATTGTCGGTAATTTCAAACCGATCTTTATCTCTTTAGGATTAAACTTTCTTTTCATACTCTAGAATGAATATAAATTTAAAGATTTTTGAATTTAACTGTTTACCATGTAATTGTAATTGCTTTTTCGGGGCAAACTTCGACACATTTAAAACAACGACTGCAGAGTGAGCCCCAAATAGGCGTGATTCTCCAATCTTGAGGATCATACATATCTTTTTGCTTCTTCTCAGTACCTAACGTTTCGTGCATAATAAATACCGCTGGATCACACGCTCTCATACACAAACCGCAGTTTCTGGGATCAATTTTTCCTTTTTCCCCACAAATAGAATACTCTATTTTTATCCTAGTTCTTTTCTTTTTCTTTGCTTTGCTCATATAATCACCTAATAGGTTCCATCAAATCCCGGATATTCTTCTCTGGGAATTAATTTTAATGCATCATGTTTACAAGCGTGACGGCAAACACCGCATCCATAACATTTATTATAGTCGATTATAACTCTATCCATTGAAGGAATAAACCGAATAGCGCTTAATTGACATGTGGCAACGCATGATTTACATCCTTGGCATTTATCCTGATCCAATTGAATAATATATTCCGCTTTATACATCACATTTATATCGAAATTGTTGCGTAATGTAAACGCTCCACATTCAGGACTCTCACAAGAGCAAACTGCATTTATATACGGTATTGGTTGGAACCAAACGCTTGAAATGTAACCCTTTTTATTGAATTCTTCCAATTTTTCAATTGCAGTCTCTCGGTCAATCCTTACTACTCTGTCTTTCGGTATGAAGCGAGGTAATTTTTCGAGGACCTCTGACAAAACCCCAAAGTTTATGCAGACAGCTTCCTTCTTTTTTCTCTGCATCCAACGACACATACAATAATTACATATTATAGGCTCAGCCGCAAGTTCTGACATAATAATTTGAGCATCCTCTAAGGGTATTACTTGACCAAAATGGCCATCAGCCCTTACGGGATTTCTCCTTTTTTTCTGGCTGTGAATCATGTTTTCAGCCCTCCAGCGAAGAACTTTCCCAATAATCGGCATCTTCAACTTATACCCGAGATCTTTAGAAGAAAAACCCATTATTTTTCTAATATAGACTTGCTCAAAATTCATCCATTGCTCTGTCAAGTAATCTTTCATGTTACTTTCTTCAGCAAGCTCATTGGAGTAATTTCTGGCATTCATATACCATTTTTTACCCGCTCCGTGAGACATACACCACTGGCACATAAATTAATCCCTTTTTATCTTTAATTTTATTTCCTAATTCTATTAATAAAAATTTGGCTTTTTACTTTATAAAGCTATTTCTTTGCTATTTTTTAACACAAATGGAAGCCTAAAATAAAATTGATTTATTCTTTGCTTGTTTTTAATTATACATTAAATTGATTTGAATGTTCTCAGGTGTTCCATCATTCCTACACCAATTTCACCAGTATTTAAATCTTGAACAATAGCCATTTGTTCAAATAATTCCGTATATCCTCCAGAGAAATTTCGAGCAAACCGAATAAAAGAATTTTCTCCGAACCGCTTTGCTTTTATGGTATGATTTGCTCCGGAAATATCTTCAAATACATATGCCGTAGAGAGAGGGCTTTTAAATGAGTCTGTGTCGTATATTGTATCGATGTCTAATTTGGATAGTTCTACATTTCCCTTTGTATTCGATATATGACCTGATAAATCTATTTTTTCATTAGCATAATCTTTTCGGAAAGCACAAGACCAATTTTTAAATTGGAAATGACCAGCATACCATTTATCAAACTGATGCCAATCTCGGAATCCCCAACTTTTATCGCGCTGTCCAAATCCATTCAAATTTATGATTTCTCCATTTTGCTTAATAAGTTTTCCAGTTACTATTCCCGATGACTCAAAATGCTGATGCCAAGATTTAGAAGAATCCATACCAAAATTGTAGGTTGGAAATCTCGTCTTAAAATGTAATTCAAGGCTTAGTTTTCGCGATTTGTAATTTATTATCCATTCCTCAAATGGTTTAACTAGCGTGTACGAGAGCCTATTCTCACGTAACATAACATTTAAGTCGTCGCTATAATCCTGCAGGTGGGGTTCCTTATAGTACACTTCATTCCGATCTTTTAAGAATAAAAGAAATACGAATTCTCTTTTTTTTTCATTCGGAACAATCCCAATTGTTGAAAATCCTGAAATTTTATTTTCCAAATCTGCCCAATTAAAATAGTAAGATTCCCGCCATTTTAATTCGTTAGTTGGTTGATGTAGTAGTTCATCACGATTATCTAAATCAGGGGGTAGGCTATTTTTGCCCATACCATTCATTCCTCAGGGAGTAAATATAGCGATGGACCTTCTTTTCTTTTCTTAGATTTACTCCGAAAAAGTCTAGGGATACCCGGATCAAAATCGCTCTCCATAAACATTGGTACGTAAGTATTCATCGTTTTCTCCGTAAGATCCCAATTTATATCACTAGTAATTCCCACAAAATTAGTATATCTCGCATATCCATAACAGTATGCGTATGCTCCAGCAATTAACCTTTGTTTTCTATCCCATTTCGAAAACTTCAAAAATAATTCTTTATTTGCTCTTTCCGAATAGTCTTTAAAAGATTCTAAAATGTCTAAATCAAGATTTTTAACTTTTTCCCCACTACGAGTAAAGAGGGAGACACCTGTAATATTGTTCGTAAAATCTTGAGGAATTGTTTCAAGAGTGGCAAAATCGTCGAAATTGATATCTACATCTTTCAATCGGAAAGCAAATGCAATATTGTTAAAAGGTGCTTTAGCATTGGTTTCAGACCAGGGAAAATGAGGCATGCCACCATCGTAAAGATGTGAAATCTCTCTAAAAACTAAACTTTCGTTATCATTAATTTTATATGGTCCATGATCACATATCTTTGCCCTTGCTTCACATTCGTCCAGAAAAGAAACAACCTCAAGATTAGCTACAGTTCTTTTTAATTTGATCACTTCTTCTTTAGAAAGGTCTACGATATTATTTAAGGCTTGATTAACAGTAGAATGATCCAAAACCATGTTCTTTTTGTTAGAATCATAAACCGATATTTTACAATCCCTGAAATAAGAAGTGGCTAACCTTTTCCAGAAATCTAATACAAATAAGGTTTGGTTTCTTTTCTCTAGACTTTCACTTTTAGAATCACCCCCGTTCCTTTGAATTTCTCCCATTCTTCCAATCATATAGTACAACGGAATATAAAAAATACTTAGAGCATTAATTTCAGACAAGATCTTTCGACTTTCCCGCCCCATAATTTCAGGAGTTGTTTTTTCAGAGATTTTTTTCAAAATATCATATAACATATCGTAAGCGTTATAAAACGATACGCAAATATAAGCAGTTACGGGGAAAAGCTGTGTCTCTAAAAGACCTCGTCTTGATACTTGGTAATCGACTAGCTCGGAAGCATGAGCTATTAATTCGTTTGCTTCTTTTACGTCCATAAGTTAATCCTTCAAAATCTTTCCTTTTATATTTAATTTTAAACTTAATTCTATTTAAATCTATGAAATTGTTTTAAGTTTTTTAAATACATTTAATTACAATATTTAAGATTTTGATATATTGAACACTAAGAAAGAAATTACCCCGCGGGAATTATTTATATGAGAAAAGTTGGTGAAGGCTTGTCATGCTCATCTAAATCAGAGGTTACAGGGAATCTCGTTCATGTTACTAAGATTGAAGACGTGATCGATCTGTTTGATAAAGCAAAAGGAAAAATATGTTTAGTACACGATGCAGGAATAACAACGTTAGGACCAATTTTATCAGATCTAGCAGGAACTATTTGTACTACGGGTGGTGCTGGTTCCCACCTAGCTATTATCTCGAGAGAGTTTGGAATCCCTTGCATCATGGGAATTAAAATCTCTACTAACGAGATACCATTACTAATTGATAAAAAAGTAAAAATTACACACGATGGAGAAGATAAGGGTTTTTTATATATTGAGGATTAAGTCCTTGGTTAATACTAAGAAAATTTTCGCAATCACATTATGACTTATATCACAAGTTTAAAAGAAGGCAAAGAAGATACTCAACTTTTTGGAGGGAAAGCATCTAACCTTTTTACATTACTTAAAAATGAGATTAATGTCCCTCCCGGGTACGCTATAAATACTAAAGCTTACACATTGTTCCTCGAAGAATCTCACATTAAATCTTTCATTGAAGAAATTTTTGTAGAAGAGTATAGCCCAAAAGAAGTAATTGAAATTTCAACTAAGATCAAGAATTTATTCTTAACTTCTGAAATACCATCAAATATAATCTCAGAGATACAACAAAATCATATCAAAGAATTTTCAGATAACGACGAGCATACATCTTATGTAGTTAGATCGTCGGCTAATTATGAGGACTCAAGTAGTTTTTCGTTCGCTGGACAAGCTCAATCGTTTCTTAATATCAGAAGCATCTCAGAAATCATTTTATCGATAAAAATGTGTTGGGCTTCTTTATTTTCTCCTCAAATTCTATTATATCTTTTACAATTAAACAAAAAGGGATTTAATATTACTCCTTTGAATTTAGAAATGGCGATTGTAGTTCAAAAAATGTTAAAGCCCCAAGTTTCAGGCGTATTATTCACTGCAAATGTAATCAACAACGATAAAGACCAAATGATGATTAATTCTACTTGGGGTCTTGGTGAAACAATCACCAACAACACAATTATTCCCGATTTGATAATAGTGAAAAAAGATAATTGCGATATAGTGAAAATTGCAATTGGAGAAAAAGGGAAAACATCTATTGCGAATCCAAAAGGCGATTCTACTATTCTTATTGACACTGAACAGGAAATTCAGGAATTATGTTCTCTAAATCCATCACAACTTAGGCAACTTCATACTTTGGGCTTAAAGTTGGAAGAGCTTTTTAAATATCCTCAAGATATTGAATGGGCAATAGAAAACAACATATTATTCGCTTTACAGTCGCGACCTATCACAACGCTACCAAAAAATTAAATTTTTTTCCGCAGAATCCACAACAAAAATTGATTGAGAGATAGTTATTAAAAATTATTTGAGAAATGCTCTCTTTCCTAAATAAATAAAAAGTTCTCCTAATTCAAAAACGGTTAGTGGAAAGATTAAATTTGCCATAGCATGACGTAAATCCTGCTTATCTTTACCAGCGACCATTAGTTTCTCAATATCTTCAACGTAATCATCCATATTCATGAATAATATCTCAATTTTATCGCAACCAGTTAATTCCTCTATATCTTTATCCAAATGCGTTTCAACCTGGTTTAAAAGTCCTAATTTTAACTTTGGTTCTAACTCATATTTGGATATGATTTCATTGATCTCTTCAAGAATTATATTTATGGTTAAGTTCCAATCTTTATTATCCTTATATTTGGGAATTAATACTTCGCTAATTATTATTTCAAAAAGAGTTTGGGGTGCTTTATCGTCAAATTCTACCTCTGAACCATTCCTTAATTTTATTGTTTTAACCATTTCCAACCTCAACTCAATTAATAAATTCTTCTTATTAATTAATAGACTAGGTTTTTATAAATTTTTTCGAACTTTTTAATTCGCGATTTGGCCATAACTATTCAAACTTTACACCAATTAAACTACGAGCATCTAAATACTACTTTTCTAAAAAACCCCCGACGATTTATTAAAGGTTTAAACTATTTTTACTATCTGTTCTTCTTGTTTTTTAAATAAATTAAAAAATTAACTATTTATAACGACTAAATTATATTAAATTTTAAAGTTTTGAAACATTAATTTTATTAAAATTAATGTGTGGCGAATAATGGAATTTAAAAAAATTTTGATTACTAATTTTGTTAAGAAATCTCTTGAAACCTATATCATAGATTTGGAATTTAAGAATGAAATAGGTAAAATCAAAATTGGTACTCTTGCGAGTTTAAGTCAAGAGCTTGTACAAGGTAGATTTTATGATGAGGAACCAGAATTACTATTATTACCTAGACCTGGTGTGTCCTTTCAATTAGGATTAGGCCCACTTACATTCAATGATACTAGTACTAAAAATCAACTCCAAGTTGGAAGTAATTTTCTTAAAATTATATTAAAAAGATATGAGAAGTGGGGTACGGAATATAATAAGATCAAGGAAATTTTTCAGCTCTTATATCCAATTTTAGAAGATATCACTATTAAAGGCTTTCAAATTGCTTGTATAAATAAATTTGATGATATTAGAAGAGAGGAGGGGTTTCTTTTAAGTAATTTTTTTACACATTCTGTTGAATCCGATTTAAAAATAGAGTATGAAGATTTTCACCTAGGATTTGTCCCTCACCAATTAAAGAGAGATGATGAGATTGAAAAGATTGTTCTTAAATTACGCGGTAATCCTCCGAAAGACTCTGATTTCTTTCTTTTTAAGCTAGAGAGCCTTTTTTTTAAACGGAACTTAAATGTTAAGTTTTCTGATCCGAAATTGCTTAGTAGTATTAATTATGGGCATGATTTTCTAAATTATTTATTCGTAAATTCCTTGAGTGATATTTATCGCAAAAGAATTGGATTATCTTTTGAATATTTAGAAGAAGGTTAAAAATGAAGGAATAATATTATGGAAAGGATCGACACAACACCTGATGAAAATTCAGAAACAGGTGAAATCAAAGAAGAGATATCAAAAAAACCATTAAATACTATAATTGAAAAAGTAACTACAGACTTTTTGGAAAGTGATAAAGATTTAGAGATTTCCGAAATTTTTAGCAGATTTATTTTAGAATTTATTGGACGAGATATATTTAATGATCCAGAATCCAATTTCAAGTTATATGATATATTTGAACAATTTAATCAATCACTAATCAAACCACGATCAACCATAAAAGTTCCTCCAGATACCCCTCCAACAAAACCAATCCACTTTGAGGTAGATGCTAGTTTGATTGAAGAAATGATAAGAAGAGCTATTAAGGATTCAAAGATCTTTAATTTTATTCATTCATCTAAATGGAATGAGCTTAGAGTAGAATTTTGTAAAAAAGATGAAATAAATTATCGTTGTATTGAGTCATTAGAAAAATTGATTATGTTTCTAAATCTGATGCAATTAAAAATGGAAAAATATGAATTAAAACAAGGATGGTAAGACCTTGGAAGAAAAAAAAACAATTTTAGCTTACAATTGCCAAAAGGAAATAAATATAAAAGAAATTCAACAGGGTGATGTTTTTAAAAATATTCCTTTTTACTCTCCTGATTTTTTATTAAAATCATCAATAAATGAGATTAATATAAAAATTGACAACGATGTAGAATCCATTTTTGAGGAAATAATTAAAAAAGGCAATGTTATAAACGCAAAAAGTATCATATTTCCAACATGGGCAATTTTGGGGAGCCAAGAATGTGATATCCGTGGAGGATATGATCTCATTTTTTTTCCTTTAGTAAAATATACAGAGATAGAAAAACAAGATGAGTTTGTTAAATTTATTGAAAAGGATATCCAAGGATGGACAAGATTCATGTATGTTCCTAAAAGTGATTTAGCAGATAATAGATTTGGACCTTTTCGAGTTTTATTACAGAATCCTTTTTATATCTCTTATGAAATTATTGAAAAGAATCTTAAACATTGTTGGGCAACGCATATAGTTGAAAAGGCAAGAAGAGTCTTTGTGGGGAAAATAATAAATCTTTTCACAAGAACACCGGTTGATGAGTTAGTTTTTATAGAATTTAATCAGATCGAAAATTATTTTCAAAAAAAATGGCAAAAGGCATGGAATAAACAAAAAACTAATCCTTATGATAAATCTGCTGATGATATAATTGAAAAAATAATGGATTTTTATTTTTTACTCAAACATGAGAATGAACAGGTTAAATTTCAAGAATTTAAAATTCTGCCACTCAATTTGCTAGATGAAATCATTAAATTAACTGATAAATCTTGGATTTTCATTGAAGAGAATCCATTTATTTCATTTTATGAACAATTAAAAGAAGATAAGACGCTTAATTGGTTTATAAGATTCTATAATTTCATTGATAAAACGATTTATGGTGAAGATTCAATTTTTAAGACAATAAAAGATCGTTTAATTTTAATTCAACAGTTTGAAAGTGAGGAAGATAAGGAATTTCTTAATTATAAAGAAAAAAATATTAGAGAAGATTATCACGAATTCCCTAAAAATATATTATATTCGAGGTTAGAATCACCTACACTTCAAGAAGAGAAATTTTTATCTTATTGCAAGCCATTTGAGAAACTTAGGGGATTTTTATCTGAAATAGGAATACTTTAATAGGGAAATTCTTATCATCTCTTAATATCATGAGTATATTTTTTTTGAAGTTAAATGTTTACCTAGATATTATTAAAATTTGGCTTTATAGTCACAATATGGATATTCATGACAGGTGTAAGCAAGATAACTTCGTTAGCATGCACAAGTATCAAGATTTTACAATGTTGAGATGATATTGCGACAGACAGTAAGTATTAAAAGCTTTCTTTGCTCTTATCACTAACCAATAACAAATAAAATTATTTTTTTTGTAATTTTTAAATTAGTAAATCGCTGTGGTACGAAAATTAATAAGAACGAGTTTCCATCTTAAGTTCAAGCGTGAGACGCAAAAATTCAAACACCATTGTTGGTAATTGTGAAAGATAAAGAAGAATTGGACTGGCTTCCTTCGGATAGCGAGATTTCTTTGGAAAGGGAAGTGAACGAAGAAGGGGCGGGTTTTATCTATAATCACGAGTTTAACAAGAGAATGAGAGAACTCCATACTACATACGATCTTCGGGAAGTTATGACCTATGAGTCCAAAGATACTGCAGAACCTATTATTATGGGGGATGTAGAAGCATTTCGCTATGGTTTTACGTACCCTGAGAGCGAGTTTCGCAACTTTACTAAGAGCACGCTCACCAAAATTTTGAAAAATTTCGTTGAATTCTCTAGTTTAGCCGATATTCCTATAGCAAAAAGTATAGTTAATAACCCAACCAACATAGTCTTTAGTTATAACGAACTTGTTCATAACACTGTAATGTTTTTAACGCAACTTTTTGACTTAGAAGGCGTTAGAGCGCAGGTTAAGGCTTACTTAATGAACCCTCATACATATAAAACAAGGGGATTAATACCTGCTTTAGAATATTTGCTCACTAATGAGCCTCGTATTACTGAATCGGAAAAGAGCGTGATTTCAAAGATGTTAAATTTTTTACAAGAATAATTTTATTCTTTTGTTTTTGGGGCATTGAGATTATGCTTATATTTTTATTTAATGTTAATTAAGCGATAGTAAGACTAATATTGTACAAATTTCGGAAATTAGAATCATGGCTGAATTCATGGTTAACAAACGTATCATGCTAAAGTTGGAAGGCCATAGTACCAACATCTATATAAATGGAATGGAATTTATGCAATGCAAAAGGTTAGTTCTTAACATTCCTATAAAAGGTATAAGGTTATACGACGACATTGATTCTATCGACGAGGCTTC
This sequence comes from Promethearchaeota archaeon, assembly GCA_030599585.1. Taxonomy (GTDB): domain Archaea; phylum Asgardarchaeota; class Lokiarchaeia; order Sigyniarchaeales; family SOKP01; genus SOKP01. The sequence goes on from JAUVNS010000003.1 coordinate 239,298, forward strand.
TGAGTATTACTATCACTACCTTTTAGAACACGAAATTCACGAAGAGAGGGACGGACGATTAATAGAGAAATATTACGATCACCAATACGAGATTTCGTACGAAGCGGAATTCTGGGCTCATTGTAGCAATCTTCAAACTTGGTGTGAACACGGATACGACACGCGAATTCTGAAAGCGGATTTAGCCTTCCCGCTATTAAAAAGGCTAACCGATGTCGGGGATCCGTTGGCAAGAAAAGTGTTTAAAGAAGAAATCGCTAAAAGGATAGAAACGGGGTATGCTCCCGTCATAATATATTTAATCAAAGAGAAGTATCTTAATTATCTGGAAGACGAAGAATTAAAAAGCGCGTTAAGCGATCCTTTAGGAAATATCCTAACATTCATTTTCAAATCCCTAACATCTTCTGACAACGAGGCACAAAACGCAGCTCTGAAACTAAGTAAATATTTAAACGACCAATTACAGCAAAAAGTTGTATCTTTTTTGCTTAATCATGGCGAAATTATTAAAGAATCACGTTACCTTAAAAGCGACGAAATGAGACCAATTTATCGTCAAATTGTGATTGAAGTATTCAGGTCAAAAAAATTCAACACGATAAAAAAAGGGGCTACGCTATTTTGGTTAAAATTGTACATTGATGATTTTAAGAGTAGGGATGAAGAAGCCAAGAAGTTGATAAAGAGCCATATCAAAGAAGTTTTTAGAATTGGTAGTAACGAAGAAGTTTCGTCTTTAATTACAGGCAACTATCTCTCCGTACTAAACAGCGAAGAATTACGCTCCTTAATATCATCTTCTCATCATTTGTTCGTTAAATGTTGTATCGATGCGATACAATCTGAAACATCTTGTTATAAAAAACCCCATTTAGTGAAAAATATAATTAAGCTGCTTGTGAAGGCAAGGGATAGAACTATTCTCGATCTTGTTGATAGCCAACTACGAGAAAAAATCGAGTCTTATACTTATTTTAGCGACTCTGAGCTAAAAATGTTTGAGGATGTTAACTTACTTCATGCTACTTTTCCAGAGAAAAGTGAAGATTTTTTGGGAAGCAACGCCCAAGAACTCGTTTCTTTATTGGAAGAAAAGATTGATACACGTTTTTTGACACTAGAGCTCTTACAAGCAAAACTTGAGCTCATAGGCTCGGAAGTTATAGAACCAATTTTCAAAGTTTTATGTAGAACCAATCACCACGCTGATAGTTGGGATAGAAAGGACCATTATTCTAGCGTGCTAATAAATAATATCGATTTTGAGCCATCGGTAATAAAAGAAAAATTTTTCAACTACATTAAATCGCACCGTTTAACTTTGTCCGAACATGAATATTTCTTTAAAGGCTTTGGACACACAAACCTTTCAAGAGAAGAATTTTGGGGCTTATTTGAATACGGCGAACATATTGTCGCCCTTGAAAAAGCTCTAGGGTTTATCGCATGGGCTGAGAGTCAAACAAATCCCGAAGACGGTGTTAATGTAAGAGTTACTATCGAAAAAAATGTTATCACTCGGTTAAAAATTTACGGATTAACCGAATACGCCGATGTGGGACCGATGGTAACCTTACCTCAGTGTATTAGAGAAATTAAATCGCTTGAGGAATTAGATGTCGAAAGCTCTGGGATGTTCCACGTTCCTGAATGGATTGATCAATTACCCAATTTAAAAGTAATTAAGTTTGGGGGTAATGGTTTGCGCTCGATCCCGGAGACTATTGGAAACCTTAAATTATTAAAAGAATTAGATTTGCAAGTTAGTCACATTCACAAGCTTCCCACATCAATATGCAACCTTAAAAACTTAAAAAACTTAAATTTAGCGAGTGCAAAACTCCAAAAAGTACCAAAAGATATTGGGAACTTGAAGGACCTTAAAGTTTTAGATTTGCATGATAATAAGATAGCAGCACTTCCCAGTAATATTGGAAATTTACATAACTTAGAATACTTGGATTTATCTAGAAACCCTAATTGCTACGACATTCCCGATATGTTCGAACAATTAAGAGAGTTAAAAGTTTTAAGCCTAAGGGGTCTTAAATTCACACAAGTCCCCGAGTCTATTAAAAATTTGACTAACCTTAAAAAACTTAGTTTAAGTTATTGTACTAGTTTAACAGAAATACCCGAATGGATCTCAGAACTTACCAATCTTGAAGAACTAGATTTGCGTGGGACTAATTTACCAAAAATTCCCGCATCAGTTAAATCTCTCGAAAAAAATTTGAAGATATTAAGGCTGAATTGATTCGAAGAATTAAGGACTTATCCGTGATTTTAGATATTCGTTTTTCTTGGGTAAAAAGAAGGAAAACTGGAAACCACGACGTTCAAAAATATAAAAAGAGGAGACGTATTTATCTAATAATTACCCGCTCAATTCTCTTGTAACTGCGCTCAGGGTTAAGGGTTGAGGTATTGAGTCCGAAGACTCTTAGGTATAAGAATATATTATTAATCATGGTTTCCAATTTTTTTTTCTATTGTAATATTAATTACGTAACTATTTAAAGATATCTATCTTTTCACATGACAAAAAAGAAAATCTAAATTACAATCATAATTGATGATTAAGTTGCATCGTTGTAAGATTTCTTAAAAATCTATTTGAATTTTTACGAGGATAAAAGTTTTAATTAAAAACAATGATAAGAATTATAAATTGATTTTATTCGTAATTTTTGTAATAGTTTTTCGAGAAAGTATAATCTTTTTTTCCAAAGACAATTCCATAATCGAATTATATATCAAAAATATCCCGTATTTCTTTTTAAAATTTTTTATTACCTCTCGAACGAATATCTTATCGTCAGTACTTCCCTTTTTCTTGATTTTATAAAAATTCAATATATTCTCCTTCAAAAGCGATTTAATGTTTTTATCGTAAAAGCGAGCTATCTTAAATCCAGCGAACTCTGTGCACATTATATTCCAACTATGAATTGCTGTAAAATTGGAATCACGAAGAAAATAACTGTCGTATCGATTTTTAAACAAGACTCGTTTTTTCTTCTTTATTGGTTTAGAATAATGGAGTGCGAAAGGCGTTTTCAATGACGCTTTATTTCTTCTTATATCTAAGTTTACGTAATACACACGACCTCCATACATTCGGTGCAAATAATTTTCTGCTAAACTTATCTTTATCAACTTATCATCTATAGGCCTTTTAGACGTTGCTACGCATTTTCCTTCTCCGTATAACATCCATAGGACGAAAATTCCCTTTGTGTTATAGTCCTTCGTTCTCGCTATTATTTCCTTAACAGAAATTTTAGAATTCTGAACTTCAACAACGACTTCTTTACCGGTATCAAGTTTAAAATATACATCGGCATACCGATTGCCAAAGTACTTTTCAAGTGATCTTTTTACAATTGATCCATCATTTTCATATAAATGCTTGTATAAGAGAAGTTTGATGGTTTTATGAAAAGATGATTCTGCTGGAGTACTAAGGAGTGAAATTTCTTTCATCTATATGGAATATCAAGAAAATTGTTCTTTTGTTAAAGTTGTATCAACCGACTAATATATGTGGACGGTATTTCAATTTCTTGAATTTTCACTAAAAGTCTCACATTTACCAGTGAATTCGAAATAAAAAAAATAAGATTGTAACAAAATTACCCGTAAAAAACAAAACAGAGCTTCCCTTTCTTCCTTGAGGAAGGACGTCTCGAATTATCATATAAAATAGTATTCCTAAAACAAATGCCAGCACATAATTTGTTAACAAATGATCAAGTTCTAATATAATTCCTAAAACCGCACCTGCTAAAGGTAAAACTGAAAGAATGATTTTGCTATATTTTTCGTTTAACCGAGCGTCTATTGAATCCAAGGAGATGGAGGAGGTTAACATTTGCAGCAATAGCGGAGCTGATAAAGTGACAACTACGGAAAAATCTAATTCGACTAATGAAGCAACTATGAATCCTATTAAAAAATTATCTATACCAAATCCAATAATGTGTACTATTTTTAGGTTTTCTAATAGTTCTTGCTTATCCGTTACATGTCTATATATATATTTCTCAGCAAGGTGCATTAATAGAAAACCAATCAGCATGAAAAGAAATAAAAATTCAGTAACTCCCAAAGAAATAACATCGGGCACTAAGATCAGAAATAAAAGTGAAATGAGCAATCCTGAGCTGAAACTCAGAACAGAATCGCGATGTTCTCCAATTAAACCTGAAATTCTATGACCGAAAAAATCTACTAATCCCAAAACTACAGCAATTATAAGTATTACTACTATTGTTAGGTCAGCCATATCCTTTCCCTTAGGTATAAGATAATCTTGATGATTATTAAGAAATAAACTTTAATCTAATATTAATGTTGAGAGAGTTTGAACGTCTATTCATAATCTGACTTACTATTCTGAGAATGTTTTTAATAAAATAATATCTGATAGTTGAAAAAATTGAATTGATTAAAATTTTTCTTTAAATAGAATTAGAATATTAAAAATCCAATAAACTGTATTCAGTAAAAAAGCAATTAAAACTACAAAATGTGATAAAAATGGTAGATAAACATAGTCAAAGTTTTTTCGGACAGTCAACAGGACTTACGCTTCTTAGCTCTTCAAAATCGGATTCGTTTATATTTTTTAAGTGTATTAAGAAAAAACCAGACGGTTCGTGGGAAAAACCATCTTTAGGAGAAGGAAAGACGATAAAATGTAACTTAGACGAAATAGTTATGATTCTTGATGTATTACAAAGAAATAGCGATTCCTGGTCTAGCTTTCATAATTTTAACGATGTGAAGACTCAGATATCTTTTAAATGGGAAGACGGGGCTAAGAAAAAACTGCTGATTTATATTGGTAACTATTCTAAAATGTTGAACTTTTCTCAAACTGAGATTTTCCGGTTATTATTAAAGCATATTTTAGAAGAAAAAATAGAGTTTTCTACGATTTCAAAAATGCCTTCAGGAAAAACTGTTGTTAGCGGTTATAAAAATAAGGAACAAGGGAATCAAAAAAATAACGCTACGGCACTACCTGTCGTTAAAGAGTCCATCGAAAATAATGAAACCGATGTAAGTCAAATAAATGGAGTTATAGAGGGAGAGACTGAAAAAGCGTTGCTTATCCAATTTAATAAGGATAAAGAAATTTGGATTCCTAAATCGGTAATCCGATCAAATTACGATTCTTCAAATGATATCTCTCAAAACTTTATAATTGATAACTGGATTCTTAAAAAAAATAATATTCCAAATTAACTAACTTTTTTTTATCTTTGGGAAATATAGGGCAAGTATTCGTTATCGCATAGATTTTTTAATTGTTTATTATAATCAATCATTTTTTTTGTAATTTCTGGATGAGAAAGGAGCTCGACCTCCGATTTATCGTCGTGATCCCATAATAAATAAGGCGTGTCCTCATTCGGAACTTCTTTTTTAACTTGTTCTATCCAGTCGTTGGGTAATTCATTTTTCAATTCTACATCTAGCATCCTCGCAAGGAATATGCTCCAAGCTCTTGGAACGACTGTCATGAGGTAACCACCGCCTCCTACCGCAACCCATCTATTATTGCAATAATCGTGAGAAGAAGTATAGAGAGTTTGAGCAATATTCTTGTAGGCCGATATAGAAGCTCCCATTTGAGTTAGAGGATCGTCGAAGTACATATCCACGCCTAATTGAGTAAATAGCAAATCGGGAGAATAAGCTTCTAAAATTCTGGGCACGCAGTATCTAAATAGTTTTACAAGCATTCTATTATTGGTTCCAGGGAGTAAAGGAAAATTCAATGAAAAGCCTTTTCCCGCCCCTTCACCAACCTCATTTGTGTGTCCTGTGCCGGGAAATAAAAATTTTCCACTTTCATGAAAAGAAATAGTTAAAACGTTAGGATCGTCGTAAAATAACCATTGTACGCCATCCCCATGGTGACAATCGATGTCTAAATATGCTATTTTAATATCTTTTTTTAAATGCTTAAGGTGATGTATCGCAACCGCGATATCGTTGAAAATACAAAACCCTGAAGCTGTTTTTTTTTGAGCATGGTGTAATCCTCCAGCAGGATTAAAAGCTATATTAACATCATCATTCTTCCAAACTGAATCTGCAGCTACAATACTTGCTCCACATACAAGAGCGGAAGCTTCATACATTCCGCTAAATATGGGATTGTCACCTGGGCCTAAACCGTATATATAGGGTTGAATCGTTCTATCTTCAGGGTTTGCGCTTAATTTTTTAACTACTTCAACATATTCTGGATCGTGTGCTCGTTCTATTTGTTCTTGGGTTGCTACTATTGGTTCTTTTATTTCTAGCCTTTTATGCCTCAGAAGATTTAGTTTTTCCATGAGATCATATGTTAATTTCAGTCGCAATGGGCGTAACGGGTGATTAGGTCCAAAATCGTATTTTCCGTATTGGTCTGTATAAACTAAAGCAACTTTGTCATGCATAATATTATTATGAATTTAACCGACTATTTATTTTTTTTAAGGATGAGTTATAAAAATCTATATCAAATATTTTATCGGAAAGACCTCACAGAATACATAAGATTATATTATATAAGTATCATATAAAAAAATATAGATAGTATAGTAAGGTACTTAATAACCTATTCCTCTTCTATTAAAAATGAGCCTAAGATTTAGAAAATTCGTGGAAAGAGTAGCAAAAGACAACGAATTCAAACCACTGAAAAACAAATTACTAAACTATTTACAAAAAGAAAGCAAAAACAAATATAAAAATTATCCTCGGCTCATTGAGTTAATGCAAACATATTGGCCGAATTACAAGCAAGGATCTAGAATTTCCCACTTACTTAGGGATCATTACAACGAGATATTTACTTTTTATCTGAATACAATCTTTCCTTTCAGAAAGAGGGGTTTATCTTTGGCTTATCCTGAAGCACCAACGCCGGTAGATTTTAAATTGGTCTATCAATATCATTATAACTTGGCAGAGATCAATGTTGTTGATGAAGTTCTAAAAGAATGCAAATTAGAAGCTAAAGTTGATAGTATTTTAAAGAGGTTATTAATTTTCGCTGTTAGTTCATTCAGTCCCATGGTTGAGCTAATATTTAAGCGTCCGTTCGCATTTCAGTTCTCGAGTATTGATGCTAATCATTTGAGTAATGGTGAATGGGAAATTATTGCGATAATTTCAGCCAGAGAGCAATAGATTCATTATCCACTAATAAATGCTCTAGAAAATTACATTTTTATTCTACTATAGAAGGAAAGCCATTTATTTCTTCAAAAAAGATCCCAAATCCATCATCTCGCCATCACCTTTTTTAACTTGGATCTTTCCCTTAATTCCTTTAATTTTCCGCTCTAAATAGATGATAGCATCCAAGGGAATTTTTCTCGGTACGCCGCCTTGCCTATTTATAATTGAAATTAAATAATCTATATTGGCTATAACATCCCGACTAACTAATTCGTTGAATATTGCCTGATATACCATAGGTTCGTTCGCTTTTATTTTTTCGAAGTAAGAAAAAGCATCTGGTGCTAAGACAACTCGTAATACATAGATAATTTTATCGTTAATTGATATGATTCTCTCTTGGCTTGCCTGTTGTCTTTTTTGAGCCTCCATAAGCGCTTTCATTTTTTTCATGCGCAATTTCTCTAATTCATGTTGTTCCTGATCCGTGTTAGACTCATCCATCTTTACAACCTAGTTATTTATATTTCCCATAATATTAAGAATTTACTACTTTTAAAGCAATGTCTAATGCTCTTATACCATCGTCGAGGGTAACATACTGTTCTTTATCGTAAAGAAAATTATTAATCTCTCTCTTTAAGGGTTCGTCGCTCCTTAGGGGTGTAAACGAAGTATCTTTAGTAATTGGATGTTCTCCCTGCAAATCTACCCCAGTTCGTATATTTACCTGTTGAGTAATGAAATCGGCAGATATACCTCCAAATTCCCCATTAACATAAATTCTCCGGAATTTCGATGGAGTTAACCAATTTGATTCAATTTGACCGATGGCTGTACCAAAATCTAAAATAATGAATGCAGCGTCAGCGTGAATACTATCTTTGTAACATTTTTTAATACCAAAAGCGTTTACAATCTTATTCTTACTCATAATTTTTTCTTGAAGATAAATATCGTGGATTGACAAATCCAGAATTACTCCCATATCCCAATCTCTCTTAGGATACAGGCCAACGCGCTTCGAAGCAATTGAGATAATCTCCCCAATCTCGTCAAGATGACTTAATAGTTTATCAACGACCGGATTAAAAAGCTCAATAAAACCCGGCATTATTCTAATATTATCGTATTCTTTGAACGAGATTAGATCTTCCAATTTTAAAGCCATTGGTTTTTCCATTAAAATATCGATACCCGCATCAGCAAATTTCTTAGCGATTTCGGGAATATATTTAGGCGGGGTAACTATGCTTACTGCGTCTATAGATTCGTTTTTAATCAAGTCATCTACGCTAGTATAAATGTTTACTCCGTCGTATTGTTTTGCTAGATGTTCTACTTTAGCTTCGTTAGTATCACATATTCCAACAAGCTCTGAAAGGTTATGAAAGTTTCTTATATGTGCCCTACCAAACCAACCAGCACCAACAACAGCAGTTCTTTTCTTTTTCATTTCTCTCTATCCAATTTTCTATAAAAAAAATAATAATGCTCAGAATAAGAATTTTATCAAGTTAGTAGAAGTATGTAATAAGATTTATCAATATACATTTCTTTAATTTTCTGTAATAACTTGCGTGATGAGAAACATGAAAAAAAAAAAATCTAAACTTACTTGCTTGTTAGTAGGTATTTTCTTAATAAATTGCCTTTTCACATCTGTTTATATTTTCCCCTCTAAATTTCAAAATAATAATATTATATCTAATTTAGGAGAAGATTATGTTGAGAAGGTTAACGATTATCTAAAATTAGCCCAAATAAGCGGAAACTTCTCGCGTTATAATTTATCTGTAATCTTGGACGAAGTGAGCTCCTCTGTTGAAGGAAATTTGACGGTTAATTTCTATAATGACGATGATGTAAACTACACAAGAATTCCCTTTCATATCTATTTATCCGGTATGGAATACGATACAAGACCGGGTATTATTGAAATTGTAAATGTTACAGATTTATATAACCCAAACATAGCAATTCCGTTTGAAGTACATTCAAATCAACAAATAATGTGGGTAAATTTAACGGCAAACTTAGAACCTCAAAAAAGAGCAGAATTTTTAATTAAATTTAACGCAACCATTCCAGATGGAGGAATTGATAGAGCCAATTCTCACGGAAGCAATGCAACCCAATCACGCATTTTTAAGTTCGCGAGTTTTTATCCTATACCTTGCGTTTATGATAATAAAGACGGTTGGAACACTGATCCCTATTTAACTACAGGTGATCCCTTTTATTTTGATATGGCTTACTATAACTTCTTTGTTGAAGCCCCTAACGGAATGAAAATAGCAGCAACTGGGGGGTTAGAAGAAAAATTAGAAAACAGCGTATCCACGCAGTATCATTTTAATCCTATTTATCCTGTTCGAGAGGTCACCTTTTCAGCTTCACGGTATTTTCAAGTACAATCAAAAATTTCAAATGGTGTTAATGTTTCAACCTATTTCCTTCCAAAAGACGCATATTTATGGAACAACTATGCTTTGAATCACGCTGAATATGCTTTAATTCTCTTTAATAACACTTTTGGAGCATATCCTTACCCTACACTTAATGTTGTAGAAGAGTATACGGATTACGGTGGTATGGAATACCCAAATCAAGTGTACATTTCGGAAGCAATAGATAGTTGGGGGTATCCTCTCGATGTTGATCGTCGGCTCTTAGAAAAAATAATTGCTCACGAAGTATGTCATCAGTGGTGGTATAACTTAGTTGGAAACGACGAAATAGATGTAGGGTTTTTAGACGAAGGTTTAACTTGTTGGTCAACTGATTACTATGGAGAGTACTATTATGGAGACTGGGAATATTTCCAATTTACTACCTATATTGATGAAGTGAGAGTATATTACAATCTAAATGGGTTCAGCTCCAAAATTAATCAAACAGTATACGAATGCATAGCTACAGATACTGATTTTTATTATGTTGCCTATAAAAAAGCACCTCTAATTTTTGAAAAGTTGCGCCTAACTCTCGGACTTACAGATTTTTTAGAAGGATTAAAGCTTTACTTTGAGAGACATCAATTTGAGCTCGTGTTATTGTCGGATATACAGCTGGCATTCGAGGATGTAGTAGGACAGTCGTTAGATTGGTTTTTCTTCCCATGGTTCGATAATTTCTTCCTTCCCAAATATTCAATTACACGAAACAATTACAGCTCCGAAAGTCAGAATTTAACTATAACTATAGTAGATCTCAACGAACCATGGAACGATTACGAATATTCTCAGCAAGTTCCTCTACATGTATATGATACCTCAAATTCTTTGATTTTTAACCAAATAGTCTGGATTAATGGGACAACCGAATTGTCTTTTACCATTTCAAAACAACCCCATCGAGTAAGCTTAATTTACAGTAATTATGTTTTGGTTCAATTAGCAGATGAATTTGATCTTACATTAGATTCTATAGTTCCAACAGACGATCCAGTTATACCGGGTTATGAGATGTCGTTCTTTCTTCTGATCAGTTTAATTTTTATTAGTTTTGTAATAATTGCCCATAGAAGGAAGATTAAAAAAAGTATATAGAAAAAATTGGTCCCCCCTCTCGGATTTGAGCCGAGGACCCCGCGGTATCGGCTGACAATACTTCATAGGTAAGAACCTTAGTATGCGATGTTGATCTACAGCCGCGTGCTCTGACCAGCTGAGCTAAGGGGGGTAAATTTTCGATATATGTTTTAATTAATAAAGTAATATAATTTTTACGATTTTCTTTTAGATGTAGCATGAATGAAAGGAATTTATAAATTACAAAAATAAATCTTTTCAATCTTGGTAGATTTTGTAATTTGTTCTGTTTGTAATAAAAATCAAAAATAGCACAAATTTTTTTAAAGAAAACTCTAACTAGATAGTTATTACAATTGAAAAAATTCAAATAAAAAGTGAAATTTAATGCGAGAAGAAACCGATTATACGGAAGCGATCGAAACGTACAAGGATGATGCTTACATAATCATCGAACCATGGGGGCGCAGTATCGATCACCTTCGACTTACAATAATAGGCAAGGAAGGAACGCCTTACGGAAAAGGTCGATTCATCTTTGAGGTGAAATTCCCAGAAAATTATCCATTTGCCCCTCCATACGCATACGCAGTTACACTAATGTGGCACCCTAATATCGATTCATCTATACCGCCAGGAAAACTTAATATTTGTTTAGATCTGATTAATCCTGACCTTGTTGGAAAGGTTGACGCCTCAACAGGGGCTTCAGGTTGGACTCCGAGTAAAACTCTAACTAATATCATAGAAGCCTTAAAAGGAATGATGCATGTTGAACCACCTTTCTTTAACCCCGGAGATCCTCTTAACCACGAGGCCGGTGAGCAATATTTTAGAGCTCAAAAGAAGTTTGAATCAAAAGCTAAATCTTGGACTTCTAAATATGCCATGGATTAGGATTAATAACTATTTTTTATCCCTTATTTTTGTTTTCTAATAATCTTTATAATACTGATTTGATTAAACCCAATAAATGATATTTGTGAGATAATAATGTTAAAGAAGTCGAAGGGATTAAAATCAAGATTGATTGAACTGACCAAATTCGATATAAAAGATCTAAAAGGTCCATACTCTGAAAATGTAAAGAGGATTATTCCAAAAGTCTTTAATACGATTCGGAAAGCGATTTCAACCTATAAAAAGGAAATTAAAGACCTTCCTGAAGGCGTTCAGTCTGCTCCCCAAGAGTTTTGGGACGAAATTATGGTTCAAGCTAAAGAACTAGGCATCGATCTTATAGGATTTGCTCCCATAGATGAAGGTTTTATCTTTGAGAACGATCATATTGGTGGAATCGATGTTTTGTACGAGAACGCAATCGTATTGGGGATGGAGATGGACTACGAAGCTATAGAAACAGCACCTGAACCTCCAGCAGGAATTGAATCTCTAAATATTTATGCAGAGTTAGGTGAAGCCACTAATAAATTAACAGCCTTTATACGATCAAAAGGATATCGAGCAATTGGTTGTCATCCTCTTGGAGGGCCAATCTTATATCCTGCTATGGCAGTAAAAGCGGGATTAGGTAAAATAGGAAGGCAAGGACTTTTAATTACTAAAAAATTCGGTCCTAGGCAAAGGTTATCTGTGATTTCAGTTAATATATCTCCTCTTCCAGAAGTTGTTCAAGAACCTGTTGATATCGAGCAATACTGCAAAAAATGTAAAAGATGCCTTAATCTGTGCCCTGTGAGCGCAATTTACGACGAACCAATCGTTAAAGAAAACGGCACTGTTACCCGGATCGACGGTGAAAAGTGTATAGAATACTTTTACAAAACTATGGGGTGTTCTGTGTGCATTAAAGAATGTCCTTTTCATAAAATAGGATATAAGGCACAATTCTATGCTCGCTTATGAATCCATTATGAAATTCTCTGTTAAACCTTAATTTGGTTAAAAAATTTATATAATTATTAATAGAAGAACATTATTCCGAGCGTATGACAAAAAAGATACCATATTCATTTACAGAAAAGAAAGTTATTGTTTTCGACTTAGACGGTACCATTGTAAGATTGGTCGCTGATTGGCATTCGTTATTTAAGGCTTTAAATTCCCGATTTATTGAAAAATATCAAAAAGCTATCAATCACGAAAGTATGTCGGCAATCCTCTCTAGTGTCGTTAAGTTAGGGGATGAGGAAGAACTTCAACTAAATTTTAACCTTATTCAGCAATACGAACTTGAAAACATAACAAGTAACCAGCCCATTAAGGAAGTTATTTATTTTATTAATAATAAAGAGTTATTTGGAGTATCTCCTAATGCTAAATTGGCAGTTTTTTCGCTAAACACGCGATCTACTATTCTCAAATCACTTGAAATGGCAGGAATCCTTGATAAATTTGAATTTTTTGTAGGGCGAGAAGACGTTAGAAAATGGAAACCTGAACCCGATGGTTTATTGAAGATCTTAGATTACTTCAAAGTTGATGCTAAAGAAATGATCTATTTTGGCGATTTAGAGAAAGATTTATTAGCGGGAGCCAAGGCAGGAGTCGAATCTTACTACATTGACACTCTCATTAATCTTGTAAGAAATATAAAAAAATCCTAACAATAGTGATTGGAGTTTACATAAAGGAATAGCAACTTTTACATGAAAGTAATAATCACATTGTATTTTTTAATTTCTGATTCTACTTTAGCCTTACCAAGTGGAGTGAGAGTTACTATATCGTTGCTTTTTATTTTTAGTGTCGTTAGTTTTATGGTTGGGTCTTTAAATTCACCACTCATGTAAGGATTCCAATACATTTCTTTATTAACAGGATTGGTGATCATCCAGAGAATGGGTTCTATCTCGTGACCTACTATTCTCATAGCTTTGAAAATATAGCCTATATCGGCATCAAAAGGAACGACTAATTGTACATTTTCTTCGCCTTCAATATCTCCACAAGCTAAACAATCTCCCCGCTTTGTAATATGTAATTGATCAAATTGGCCGTAAACGCCATTATAATTAATATAAGGAGGATCCATAGGTGGGCCGATATTTCTCCCATGTAATCGAAATAACAATTTTAAGGCTTCTTGTGATTGAATGCTAGAAATTATAGAACTCACTGATTGAATTGCTGCAATTTTATTACCTAGGATATTTTCCATTTCTTCAAATTTATAATCTTCTCCGAATGTATCTTTAATATTTTCTTTCCACTCTGTAATCTCTTCTGGCGTAAGCGTTTCCAACTTCTCTTCAGAAACGTTCTCCTTGAAAACTCTGCCCCTTAAAGCCTCCAATTCTTTTTGAGCTAAAGCCTTTAAATTTACCACGTCATCGTCAACATTCATATCCGGTTTAAAACCGTATTCTTTTTCGAAGATAACCTCCGCTTTTATAACGCAATGGTTTCTATTCCTTGGAAGCCCTTTTAAAGTACACGCCGCAACTAATTTATCGTCGGCAGGAGGGATTGGAACTAAACATCGGTAACAAGGCGTTATATTTATAACATCCTCAGCGTATTTTTTATCAAATTCTTCTTCTACTTGTTTTCTTACTAACCTTCTAAACGGTTCGAGTTTTTCTTGCTTCAATCTCTCTATCAAGTATTCTAGTTGTTCTATTTCTTTTTGTGCATCTAAGTACTCTGGATTATCATATTCCCACATTATCATGTCTACAACATTTTCGATTTCAAATTCTCTATTTTTATATTCGAGCCCTGAATCTTTAGGGATGACTACTTGTACGTGACCCTCAAACCCTACTGTTCCTCCCTCTACCATTGGTTTTTTTATCCGAAGACAAATTTTATTCAAATCTAACCTTGCATTAAAGTTATCTAAGGCAGCAATGATGACATCGCATTCTTCGTACACTGACATTGCTAATTTCTGGAGCTTTTCAAAATAAAAATCAACATTCAAGAATGGATTCATATCTTTTAGCCTCTCAGCTGCGACTTCTGCTTTAGGACGACCCTCATCCCCCGGTTTGAATAACATTTGGCGGGATAAATTAGATGTTTCAATGGTATCGAGGTCTACTAAAACTATTTTTCCAATACCCATTAATGCAAAATCCTTTGCTATTTCGCAACCTAAAGCTCCTACACCAACGATCATGACACAACCTTTACTTACAATTTCTTGATCCCAACCGTCGATTAATTGTTGACGGGCGTACATCCGGGATTTTCTGATATCTTCCTTATTTGTTACTGTCATTTTTAATATCCCTAAATTTTATTACAATATATATTAATTATCCTTCACGAAAATTTAAATTCTTTTAGTGTTTCTTTTTGAGAAAGCCTTGTTTAATCAATATCATCCATATAGCTCTCCCTATTTTCCAATTTTTACTTATTGGTATTTTCAGATGTAATGTTTCTCTTCCAGACGATTTGCACTTAACAAGTTGGAATTACAGTGTTGTCAGGAATTAATATTATAGGTTTAGTTTACGAAAGAATATTATATAAAAAAGTAAACAAAAGAGATATAGGTTAAGAAATTAATATTATTTGTTTTTTGAAATATCCTTCAACATTTTCTTTATTTCGTCTGCTTTTTCTTTATCCTTAGCAAGTTCGGCTTCCTTTTTCTTGTCTTCTACTGATTTTTTTGATTTAGACAATTCAAGTGTTAATTCTTGCTTCAAAGTTAATAAGTTCTGCATGTCCTTACGGAATTCCTTTGATTTAGAAATAACTAGTTCTTTTCTCTGTAGAGACTGAAACTCTTCTTTTCCCTTTTTAATTTTAATTAGGTTTGAAATTTCTCCTGATAATATACTTACTTCTTTTATTGTACCTTTAATTTTTTGTGTTTCCTCTTTCTTTTTACGCTCATCTTTTAACTTCTGGTTTTCTAGTTCTTCGTGTATTTTTTTTATTCTCTGATTACTTTCTATTACTTTTTGCTCGAATTTTTTCGCGTTCTCAATCTCTTTCTTAATGAATTTTGTTTGTTCGCTCCAACCAATTGCTTTAAACTTAGTAATGGCGGTATTAAATTTCAAGTAAGCAGCCTTAAACTCATATTTAGCTATCATTTCTTTCCCTTCATCTATAAGCCTTAATCCTTCTTCTTTTATTTTTTCATTTTGTTTCTGAGTTTCGTATAACTTCTTAAATTTCTTTTGTTGCTCTCCCTTTCTAATCTCAGTTTCCATTTGTTGTTTCCTTATCTCTTCGCGAAAAAGTTCATATTCTCGTTGTCTTTTAATGTTAATCTCTTCTTCTATTTTTTTCTTTTCTAAGTAATTTTCTTTTTCATGGATTAAATCGTTGATTAAAGTGGTTAAATTAGTAATTTCGGGTTCCCAACCTATTTTTTCAGCTAACAAATTTCTTGCTTGAATGTACAAAGATATTGCTTTATCGTAATCAGGAGTGCTCATTTTGATATATTTTCCGCCATCTTCTAGAAGTGAATATGCTGCTTCTCTAAATGTCAATTGGTCTTGAATAATTCTCTCTCTTTGTTTAGTTGCAATCTGCTGAGCTTTCTTCTTTTCCCTTTCTTGATGTCTTCTTTCCTTTAAGATGCTTTCCAAATTCCTTTCCTCTTTTAGCAGTTCTAATTCTCTTTTTAACTTTTGCTCCTTCTCTCGTCCTCTTCGTCTTTTAAGCACTTCCGCTTTTACGATCATGCTGCTAATGGAATCTGTTGGAAAATTGATTTCATTTAGAATAAACATCGCCTTCCGATAACTCATAATAGCTAATTCGAACTTAGAATTGTTAATGTGTAGTTCAGCGTCATCTAAAATATTAAAAGCTTCCTCTTTCTTTCTTTCTACAAGGACTTGCGTTAAAATTAATTTTTCAACTTCAACCTTTTTTAACTTTAAGCGCTCTCTTTCTCTGCTGATATTTTCCGCAACTTTCTTTTGAAAATCAATCTCCTCACGCTCTTTTTCAAGTTTTCGTTCAAGTACTTTTTGTTTTTGGAGGTCATTGACTCTCTTCTTCTCTTTAAATCGTGCAATTAACTCTTTAATCGAATTTGTAGGGTAGTTAATTTCATTTAATACTAACTCTGCGCTTCTATAATATTCTAATGCTTTATCGTAATCGGCATGTTTGATATATACTTCAGCTTCGTCAAACAATTCAAAAGCAGCTTCTTTGCGTTTCTCCAAATGTAGTTTAAGGTCTTCTTGCTTCTTAATTTTAATTTGTTTAACTCTCATTTGTTCTTCTTCGTATTTCATGGTATCAGCAATGGTCTGAAGAAAGTGTTTTTCTTTCTCTTGTTTTCTAATACCATATTCTAATTCTTGTTGTTTGGTTACATTGGCCTCCCGTTTTTTTTCTTGGATTTTTATTATAGTATCTTTTATTATTTCAGTAGGAAACTGAATTTGAATTAAGATCAACTCTGCATCATAATACTTTTCTATAGATTCCTCATACTTCCCTTCTTTTAATAGTTGTTCTGCTTTGTCCATTATGGAAAAAGCTTCCAGCTTTTTTGTCTCCATCAATTTTTTCAGATCTTCTCTTTTAAGAAGCTCGATCTTCTTTGATAGCATTTTTTCCCTTTCTTTTTGAAAACTTTCTGTCACTTTTCTCTCAAATACTCTTTCTTCCTCTACTTGTTTTCGTAGTTTTTCTTTTTCGAGTAATTTTTGGCGCTCTTTTTCGTCTCTTTTAAATTGCAGATTTCGACTTGACTCTTCTAATAATGAAATGTAGTTTCCCGTCCACCCTAACTGTTTAAGTAAATTGAGTGCATTTTGATAAGCTTCAATGGCTTTATCATAATTCTCTTGTGCTAAAAAGATATCAGCGTCTTCAATGATCTTGAACGCTTCTTGTTGTTTTAAAATACTCTGGGAGCTCAATTCCTTTTTTGTTTCTAAAATTGCCCTTTTTTTTTCGATTAATCTTTTTTCTCTTTCTCTTCGGATTTTAAGATTATTAAGAAATTGCCTGTGTTCGGCATCTTCTTTGATTAATTGCTCGAACTCCCTTTGTTTCCTAATTTCTATTTCCTTCTTTTCGTTTTCGATTTTGTTAATCGTCTGGTTAATAAACACAATTTCTTCGATCCATTGAATTTGAGCGAAAATTTGATTTACATTTCTATAACTTTCAACTGCTAAATCGAATTCTCCTAATGAAAGATAATTTTGAGCTTCATCCAGGACTTTAAACGCTTCTTCCTTTTGTCTCTCTCTAAAATTAATTTCATTTTCGCGTTCTTTCTTGACTATCTCTCTTTCTTCTAGTTTTTTTCTCTTACCTTTCATCTCTTTGATGATTTTTTCTTGAAATCCTCTATCCTCTCTTTCTTTGCTAATAAGAATTTCCATATCTCTTTGTTTTTTGAGATAAGCATCCCGTTTTTTATTTTCGATCTCGATTATTGCATTCCCTACTCTTTCCATTTCACCATACCATTGAATTTCAGCAAAAATACCAGTTACCTGCTGGTAGAATTCAATCACTTTATCAAAATCGCCTTTCTCTAGATAGACTTGAGCATCTTCCAATATCTTAAAAGCCTCCATTTTTCTCTTCTCTCGATGTATCAATTCCGCTTTTTGATCTCTTAACAAGATTTTTTTGTCTTTTAATCTCTCTTTTTCTAATTGGAGCTGTTTTGATATCTGTTCCTGAAACTGTTGTTCAACCTTAAATTGCTCTATAGATTTCATCAAATCTTTTTGTTTTGTTAACAATTGTTCTCTTTTCCTATTTTCTAATTCTCTTATAGAATTTTCAATTAAATGTAATTCATCGTTCCATTGTATGCTTGCGAAGATATTTCCCGCTTCCTGATAAGCAGCTATTGCGTTATCTAACTCAGATTTTCTTACGAAATTATCTGCTTCATCTAAAGCTTTATACGCGTCAAGTTTACGAGTTTCGCGTTCTTCTAATTCTTCTCTTTTTTCTTGTAGAACGACTTCTCTCTGCCTTATTTTTTCTCTTTCCTTTGCTAACTCTATTGATGTGAGCTGCTGAAACTCTATATCACTTTTTCTGCGTTGGTTTAATTTAGTTTGGTGTTCTAAATCTTTGTCAATTTTGTTTTCTTCTAACTTTTTAATACTTAAAATAGTCTCTTCAATTGTAGGAGCATGAGATTCCCAATCTGTCCCTAATTCCTTTAGATATCCTAATGCTTCCGTGTACCTATTAATAGCTTTGTTATAATCAGATTCTTCCCGTAGTATTCTATCAGCATCGGTTAAAATTGTAAACAACTTCTCTTCTTTCCTCAAATTTTCTTTTCTTTTTTGTTCGTATTCTAATCTTAACTTGTCCAGTTCTCTTGCGTTTTCAATAATTTCATCTTTTTCCTTAAAATATATCGTATCTTGTAGGAGTTTTAGCTGGCTCTCCCGTTTTTGCCTCAAAATATTCTCTTCTTCTTTATTCGCCTGCTTAATTTCTATATTTTTAATAAAGTTGATAACTGGTTGAATGTAAGAATCCCATTCAATGGATTTAAACAATTCAATTGCTTTCTGAAATTTATTAACCGCTTGATCGTATTTCTTCTCTCTTTCCAATTTTTTACCAAAGTCCACTAAATTAAATGCTTCAATTTGTATTTTTTCTTCATCTCTATAGATATCTGTTCTTACCTCTTCGTACTCATCAGTTTGTTCTTTAGTAAATATTGGTTCTATTCGCTTTTGAGATCTAAATTGCTCAAACTCTTTTTTATCATTTTTTAATTTTTCAATAATTATGTTAATACTCTTAGTTTGGTCGTGCCATCCTATAGAATTCAATAAATTTTCGGCATTTTCGTAATTCTCAATTGCTTTATCGAAATTTCTATCGGATTCAAAAAATTTTGCATTATCGATAAACTCAAACGCATCCTTTTGTATTTCCTCCTCTCGCTGTTTCATAGCTTTAAATTTCTTTAATTCTTCTGCTTTTGCTGCACTTTTTTTAACGCCAAATGCGCTAACAACTTGTGGTTCGATTTCTTGACGAATATTAACTTGTTCTTGACCTTCCCCAATCTTGGTTTCAGTCACTGATTTATGGTGTTTTAACTTTTCTGATAATGTTATAAGTTTGCTTTGCAAATTACTTAATTGGGCTTCAGACCAACCTGTTTGAATTAGTAATTTGATTGCTGTATCATATTGCTCAATTGCATCTCCCAAAAATCCGTCTGTTTCTAATTTTTGAGCTCCATCCAACAAAGAAAAAGCTTGGTCTTGTAATTGCTCAAGTTGATTTTTCGCTTTCGCTTGATCATATATTATCTCTTGTTTTGCTAAATCTTTTAACTCTTCGATCCTGGAATAAATATCACTTATCTTATCCATCATAAAGCCGCTATTTTTAAGATAACTTGCTGCTAACTCATAACTCTCCACAGCTTTTTCTAAATTTTTTTCATTCTCAAATTTTTGAGCTAAATTAAGATACTTTAAAGCTTCTTGAGCAAGTTCTTCATTTCCCAACATCTTTATCTAAAACCCTCTTTTAATATTTCTTTAAAAGTATAAGTGAAGCGTGAATTTATTGATTGTTCCTACAATAAATTAAACCGATTTATTAATTAAACTTTTTATATTTACATGATTAATTTTATATTAAAAACTAACCTTTAAACTCATTTTCAAAAAATTAAGAAGAGGAACATTCGTGAAAAGTAAATTTAAGATTACCATCGATATTGAACCGATCTCGAGAAGGCTCTTCTACACCGAAGATGAAACATTATACGAATTACTGATCAATTCAGGTATCCATGTGCGGTCCCTTTGTGGTGGTAAGGGAACATGTGGAAAGTGCAAAATACTGGTTCAAGAAGGAATGAATTTTTTAAACACTCCAACAAACTCTGAAATGGAATATCTTACGCAGTTGGAGATTAGAGAAAAGTGGCGATTGGCTTGTCAATGTAGAGTAAAAAAAACCCAAATTCAGTCAATTAAAACTCATCAACCGCCCCAGATAAGGATATTTCTTCCTAAAGATTTACTATCAGAAGATTTTAAGATATTAACTTCGGGAAAATCTAAAATAATAAACCTTAACCCGAACGTAAAGAAAATTTATGTTGAAATTAATAAACCAAATTTAGAAAACCCAGTTCCAGATATTGAAAGAATTATATCCTCACTTTCGTCAATCAAGGATAATAAAGGGATTTATAGCGATCTCTCGTTTGAAGTCGACACTATAAGAAAAATACCCCTAATTTTAAGAGAAGACCAACATCGTATTTCGTTAACAGTATACAATAATAAAGAGGTAATAGATTGCGAAGCAGGTAATAAAACCGAAGATTGTTTCGGAATCGCATTTGACATTGGAACTACAACTATTGTTGGGTATTTAATCAATTTGCACAATGGAAAAATATATTCAATTGCATCAGCTCTTAATCCACAGACAGCCTACGGAGAAGATGTTATTTCGCGTATAACATACATTAAAGACAATCCCGCAGGGCTTGGAAAATTAAATTCTATTCTGATAGAATCTTTGAACTCAATAATAAAAGAAACTAGTGCTATTGCTAAAGTCTTAACTAGTCAAATATATGAGGCAACAATCGTGGGAAATTCGGTTATGCATCACATATTCCTCAATATAAATCCTACATATATTGGTTTAAGTCCTTATGTGCCTGCACTGAAGAGTGACTTAAACGTGAAGGCTAAAGATGTAAACCTTGAGATTTCAAAAAGCGGTTATGTTTATGTATTACCGGTAATTGCTGGATTCGTTGGAGCTGATACAATGGGTGTAATTATTTCATCAGAGATTGATAAAGAACAAGAATTAACATTAGCAATTGATGTTGGAACTAATGGTGAATTGGTTATTGGTAATAAGGATACTCTTTTTACAGGATCTTGTGCAGCAGGATCAGCCTTAGAAGGTGCTCACATTCAACACGGCATGCGAGCTGCAGCAGGAGCTATTGACACCCTAAAAATTGATCCGGGTGATTTTAGTGTTGAATACACCACGATTAATAACAATAAACCAATAGGCTTCTGTGGTTCTGGTATTATTGATGCAGTAGCCGAAATGTTAAGAGCAAAACTGCTTACCAGAAGCGGTAACTTTAATAAAGAATTCATAGACAACGAGCGTATAATAAAAGAAGAAAAAAACCTTAAATTTATCTTAGTAAATAAAGATGACACCCCAATTAAGAGACACATAACGATTTCACAGAATGATGTTAGAGAATTACAAATGGCAAAAGGGGCGTTCTTCTCTGGAGCTCGCTTGATTTTAAACCACTTAAATCGTGTAAACAATTCTGACCTAAAAATTCAACAAATTCTTCTAGCGGGAGCGTTTGGAAATTACATCAACAAAAATAACGCGAAATTTATTGGGATGATTCCCGATATACCCGACGATAAGCTATTTCAAATTGGAAACGCAGCAGGAGTCGGAGCGCAAAATTGTTTATTAAACGTAGATTTAAGAAAAAAAGCTCGAAAATTACAGGAAAAAATACATTACGTTGAAATTGCAGTTGAAAAAGATTTCCAAAAAGAATTTGCTTCAGCGATGTATTTTCCTCATTTAAACTTGAATCTATTTCCAAGTCTTAAAGAGTATGCACATATCCCAAAAAGGTAAATCCCTTAATAATTATTAGATGGCTCTTTTAGAACGAGAAATTGCTCCGATTTTGACTCGGAAAATATTTAAATTTGTAAGATTAATTTTAAAGACCAGAAACGTTTAATATGTTATATATATTCTACGAAAAGAGTATAAAAGTATTTAAGATATAAATATATAAAATTTTTATCAGAAATAGTATTAATATTATTAATTAAAAAGAATTAAATAAATAGAATTTAATAATAAAGATAATAAATTATATTCAATTAATTTTTGTAATAATTTAATTACAATCTTCAAGGTAGAGGTCTTTTATGTCAATTTTTAAATTAAAAGTTTTACTTACGGGTGCTGCTGCTGTTGGAAAGACGAGTCTTGTTCAGAGATTTATCAAAAACCGATTTGCGGCGAACTACAAATTAACAGTCGGAGTAGATATTCTCACCAAAGATGTTGAGTTTAGGCAAGGCGAAGTAGCGACATTGTCGATTTGGGATATTGGCGGACAGCAACGATTCGAATTTATCCGTTCAACATTCTACAAGGGAGCTGCTGGCGCACTATTAGTGTTTGATTTAACAAGAGAACAAACTTACATCGAAACAAGGAAATGGCTAACGGAAATACGGCAATTTAGCAACCAAAACATCCCATTTGTATTAATCGGGAATAAAGTAGATTTAGTTGAAGATGTCGGAGAAGTAATAGATAGAGAAGAAGCTCGGGCTTTTGCTGAGGGTGAAGGAAGCATTTACATTGAGACATCCGCAAAAACAGGTATTAATGTTGACGACGCCTTTACTGAACTTACACGTAGAATTGTTGAGTCAAGAACTCAATAATCCAAATTTATTCCTTTTTTAGTTCCAAAACATAGATTTTACTACTTTTTATAATATAATTTGTTTCATTTTTCTTCAAAAATTTCACATAAATCATCGTGAATAATTTTGATGGCGTCTTCGATGCTTTCCCTCTTTATGACTAAAGAAAGGTTCATTTCCTCAGTGCTTTGAGTTATAGCTTTTACCCGTACCTTTTTCTTTTCTAAAGCTTGAAAAATCATCACTTTTGTCAAATTTTCTAAGACCTTAAAACCGGTAACATTTATTATTGCGACTTCTTCAGATTTAATTTCAAAAAAGTCTGTAAAGTAACCTGCGTTTTTTAACGCTTCTACTGCTCTGATGGAATCTGCTTCTTTTACGATAAATGATGTGCTAATTTCCGAAGCACTTTGAGCAACTAAGGAAACACTAATTCTATTTTTGCTCATAACTTTAAATATTTTAGCTAAAACGCCAGGTACATCAACTAAACTCCCTGAAGATACAGTTATTATTACTGCGTCCTCAACAGTGGAAATACCTTTGATTTCATTTTTATCAGTCACAGCAGATATTGTAGTAAATTCAACTCTCTCAAGAGGTTTGTTGAAATTTCTCAGTTCAAGTGGAATCTTTTCATTTTCAATTGCTTCAAGACATTTCGGGTGGAGTATTTTTGCGCCAAAATTCGCTATGTGTTTTGCTTCTTTGTAGTCTAAATGTTTTATGAGCATTGATTTTGAGACATATTTTGGATTTATGGCTAGCAAACCGTCTACATCTTTCCATAAAATTACTTTTATGTTCTTATCGTTCGCAACTTCGTATATCGAATGTGCAAGAATAGTTGCGGTATAATCCGAGCCCCCTCTCCCGAAAGTGGTTGTGTATCCAATTTTATTTCTCCCTATGAAACCAGTAATAGAGATTATTATATCTTTTTTAGTGTTCTCTAGTAAAGGAATTATTAATTTTTTTACACGTACATTAGTAAATTCGTAGAAAGGATACGCGTTGTTAAACTCATCATTTGTTATAATCACTTTGTTTGCGGGAATGTAAACCGATTCTAACCCTTTACTTAAGATATATTGGTTCAGGATGTATGTAGATAAAACCTCGCCAAAGCTCAGGACATAATCTTTGTAATACGGTTCTAATCCGAACTCTTTAATATCTTCTAAAGTGTCTTCCAATTCACTAAGTCTTTTATCAACCCAAACTTTCGCTTTAACATAATGCTCAGTATCTTCGTCGAATATTTGTTCAATAGTATTAATATGTTTACTCTCCAAGATAGCAATATTATCATCAAGAATTTTTGAATTGGAAACATTCAGTGCTGTATTCAATAACAAATCCGTTATTCCATTGAATGCTGAAGCCACAATTATTTTTTTGTCATTCTTATAAATGTCTAGTATTTCGAGAATTTTCTTGAAAGCATTCTTATCAATTAAACAGCTTCCACCAAATTTCATAATAACAATTGGAGTCATAATATACGCTCATACAATTTTATATTTGAATAATATAACTTTTTTAAATATAAAAAGAAAAAAAGTCTTATTAGTATGTTGGATTTAAGGTTCTTTATTTGAAGAATTTTTATTAAAATTCTAAAAATCTTCAAAATAAGTTAGAAAAATAAGAAATTTCAGATAAAATTATCTTCCCAGTAATTTTTCAGTTTCTTTAATTTGTTCATTAATATTTTTTTCAATCGTAGATAACTTATTCTTCTTTTCCTCAAGTTCATCTCCAGTAATTTCCCCTGTAAGTTCCTTCATGTCAAAATCTAACGACATTTTGGTAATGCTCGCTTTCTTTATTTTTAGATCCATCAAAGATTTTTCTAAACCTGCCTTTTGCGCTGCCTCGCTTACTACGGCTTTTGTTGGCACATCAGCTGTAGTTTCATGGGGCGCAACATCAGGTTGAGTCTTTACTATAGATTCTTTAGGAGGTTTGGGAGGTGTTACTTTTGGTGGAGGTTTAATTAAAGTGGTGGGGTTCACGGGCATAGGAGGTGGAATGGGTTCTTTTTGTATATCTGACGTCTTAGGTGTTGGAATTTTAGGCGTTTTCTGAATTTTGGGTGGGGTGTTCTTCACAGGTGGTACGAATCCCGAAGGCATTTTTTTACTTACTAATTCTGTTGGTGAAATTGGTACGGGTTTTTTTGATACTGTAGGATTAGAGACGTGAGCGAATGGTGATGTCTTCAGTTTATTTTTAGCATCTTTAGGTACTACTGTTACACTTTTTGGCCTTTGTTTCACCATAAAATCTGCGGGGTTTAAATTCAATCCTACAGCTGGTTTATCGATTTTAGGCTGAATAAGCATCTCAGGTTCATTTAGTTTTGTGATTACTGTTTTTTTTTCTTCTATTGGTTTTGCAGGTTCTTTCAATTCTGATTTTTTCTCAGCTACTTCTACTTTTTTAGGAATAAATTGTGAAGTGGCAGCAGGTATTTTTGGCTTCACTAACCCCTCAACTTTAGGGCTATCTGGTAAATCAGATTTTTTAAGTTTCGGTGGAGCTTCTATTGGTTTAGGAGGTGCTTCTATCGTTTTCGGTGGAGTTCCTGGTGGTTTAGGAGGTGCTTCTATCGGTTTCGGTGGAGTTCCTGGTGGTTTAGGCGGTTCTTGAACTGGTTTTGTTTGAGGTGTTCTAGCTGCTTGAATCATGACCTTAATTTTTTGTGATTTTTCATAAAATTCCTTCCCAAGGGAATCATCTCCTAATTCAATGCATAGATCGCTTATTTGCTCAAAGTACATTGCAGCTTCCTCAAAATTTGTATTTTCTAAAGCTTTAACAGCTTTTTCTGTTAAAATATCTCTCTCTAACAATGGCTTCAATAGAGGAGAAACTTCTGCGCTCATTTCAAGTATATCAGCAATGATAGTTATCATTTTATCTCGATTTCCTGAATCCTTTGCAACCATAGAATATGTTTTTAATCCTAATATCTTCTCTATTTGTTCTGGTTTTAAAGCATCGTCTAAATCTTGTTTATTACCAATTACGGATGTATGTGCTTGAGCGGCTTGCTCTTTTATGAGTTCTAGGAAGAATTTACTTTTTTCTATATTTTCTAAGGTAGAATCTGTTATCAATAAAACAGCATCGCTTCCTTTAATGAAATTATTCCACAAATAGCTGAACTGTTCTTGTCCAGCAAAATCCCACAAATGAAAATGTAGTTTTCCTATTTTGATTGTAGCGATGTCACCCGTTATGGTAGGAATGTGTTCCATAGGAATTTCTTCAGCTTTGATTAGACGAGTTATTGTAGTTTTCCCTACGCCAGAAAATCCTACTAACGATATCTTTGGTCTTAAATTCCTATGAATTGAATCGATTGTAGGGTCAAAAATCTCGAAGGTTTTCTCGTCAAACTTGTGTTGGAGTATGTCTTCAAATAAATTCAGAAACTCTTTTTTACATTTTATTAATTCTTTTTTAATATTCTCGAAATTATCTGTTAATCCAGTAACAAATAAAAACATTAACTCTAAATCTTTTTCCGTAATGTACGATATTCTATATTTGTAATAATCGTGAAATTCTACATTCTTACCTCCTTTGGCGAAAGCATCTTGCATTAAATCACTTACTAATGATTCAAAAGCTGCTTTCTTAAGTGCTTTTCCAAAATGACGATAATAGAGTAGTTTACCGCCTCTATAAATGTAAACTTGCCTTAGAATAATTTCTCACCTTACAATAGATTGTCTTATATTTTAAATTCTTAATTTATTGCATTGCTATGAATTTTACCAAATCTTTTATTATTTTATATTTTTTATCGCTACCTGTCTTTTCTTTGAAGGTATCTTCAATTTTTTTAATTTCTTTTGAAAAATCGAATAATGAAAACTCAGTAATTTCTCGTTCTTTATACTTCTTGTTTAATTTCTTCAAGAACACAGATATGGAGGGCATATACTTAGCTAAATTCATATTTAAACCTAACTTGGAGATCAAAATTAATTCATCACTAAATGTAAACAAGTAATTATACTCTTGAGCTTCTAATGCAAATGAATTTATCTTACTTAGTTTTAGTTCATTCGCAATGTCTTTAGAGTTAGAGATAAGTGAGAGAATCTTGTGGGGGATAACTTTTCCTTTAAAAAACTCTTTTATGTTTGAGGCTAATACAATCCCATATATATTCGCTATTGCGCATTCAGAATTTAGCTCTGTTTTCAGCTGTGAGATGATTTCATCGTAGTTAATTTGTTTCATAATTCGATATTTAAAATTTCTGAGTAATTAATAAAGTCGAATTTATTTATATTTAATTAAATCAATATCTCAAGATTTAAGATCTGGTAATGGATATAATTTAACATAACATTGAAAATATATAAACACCATTTTTTAGAACAAGAATCTGATGTTACTATAATCTCTGAATCAAAAATTGCTATAAGAGAAGCAAAAAAAAGTCTTGTAAATAATCGTATAATCTTAGAAAAATACCTAAAAAAAAATAATAAGTTTCTCACATCTTTTTTGCCAATAAGGATAACCACCGAGTTTGAAATTATCAATTTAATGAGTGAAGCCTCAGTATTATGTGATGTTGGACCTATGGCTGCTGTAGCGGGTGCGTTTGCTGATATTATGTTAAATAAGATGAAATTGGACGATGATCCCGAATATCTTTCTGCAAAGATTGCGTTAGTTGAAAATGGAGGAGAAATTGCAGTTGACTCTGAGGAAGATATGAAAATCGCCTTATTTGCAGGGTACAACGAGTTAAACTTAAATATTGGTTTTTTAATTGAAAAAAAAACCGGGCTTCTTGGAATTGGAACGAGTTCTGCAACCATAGGGCACGCTATTAGTTTAGGTCAAGCAGATGCCGTAACCATATTTGCCAGGGATGCAACTTTAGCCGATGCTGCTGCTACAAGAATAGCAAATTTAGTTAAAGGGGTTGATGTTGAGAAATCCATAAAAAACGCGTTAGATGCTGTAGAAGATATAGAAGGTGTTTATGGGGCTTTAATATCTCGAGAGAATAAAGTTGGTCAGGTAGGAAAATTACCAAAGTTTTTTAAAATTGAAGGAAATAAAAATCTCGTGTTAAAAGATAAATTTGATGGCGTATTCCCTGGAAAATACGACATTCTTAAATAACCCAATAATATGGAAGACTTTCACCGTTTTCTTTTTTAACTGAGAAAATCCTGTTTAAGTAATTTAATCTGTAATAGCTTTCGTATTGTTCTTCAGTTAGTTCCCCGAAGAATTCCATTTCACCGGTTGTTAAATAATTTTTAGTTAAAAGGATGAACACATCCATATTTTTGTGTTCTTTCAACTCCTGTAAAATATTCGTTCCATTATCGTAGAAATGATTATCAGGTACAATTAAGATATTATTGAAGGTGATAAAGTCCTGAGTTGTCGCGATAGGAAGAGAACTGTTTTTCTCTTCGTATGGATAATCAAAATAGAGAAAGACGGGATTCCACCCAAATTCTAATACTAACAAATTTCTATCTTCAGAGTTTTGTAAATACCATTGCACTGCGGTTAATTCGTTGCTATTAATACTAAAAAAGTCTATAGATGAGAAAAGCTCTAAATATGAAGCTGTAGCAGAAAAACTCACAAAGAAAAGAAAAAATAGTTTAATTTGTAATTTTTTAATCTTCCCTGTTTTTATCAATTTATACACATACGAAAGAAACCCAATTGCGATAATGGGTGAGGCAATGTAAAACAATCTTGAGATGAAACTTAATGAGCCTCGAAGCACATCAGAAAGAAGACCTGCTAAAATTATAATGACAAAAGACAATAACCATAAGAATAACGGTTTTCCTTTGGCTTTATTTTGAAATATTACGAGTCCCCATATTGCAAATATGATTATGATAATGACTTCGAATCCTACAAAAATGGTAATTAAATTTAGGTTCAACCATAATAGGTTAGCAATAAAAAATCCCACAGTAAAGACTAAAGTCACTACGAAAACTAAGGGGATAAAATACTTCTCAATTATTGTATAAACTTTTAATTTTTTTCCTATTAAAATTAAATTAAAACGTCCTTTTTCAAACTTGATTTGAGCTCTTAAGAAGAAGATTAAAATTCCTCCTATAATTGTAATCGAAATCCCCCCTAATAACAGGTAAATCCCGGGTAAAGTGAAAACGGAGTTGAATACTCTCAGATGCCCAGTACTTATGTTCGATATGAATAAAATTAGAAAAACAACGAAGAGTATAACACATAGCATAAAATCGAAACCACGTTTAAAGTCTCTAACTAAGTATATAAGGTAAATCCAAGTAAAAGAGACAAGAAATATTAATGCTATTAGAGAGTGGGAGAGATATAGCGCAATAAAAACTATAGAGACATATAGGTAAGTGAAAGGTAAATTAGATAAAATGCTTTTCCAAGAAGGTCTCTCTACTTTAATAAAATTTCTTAGTCTAACATATAACAGAAAAAAAATTGTTAATCCTTGAATAAACACTATACTGGAAGGCCAATATTGAAATGTTAAATTAATGAAACCTAATGTAGTGATTAACAAGATGAAAATGCCAAATATCGCTAGAGATTTATTTGAAAATACTCTCATTATGATGTTATACACGATTAGAGATGTTAAAGGGATAGTAAACAATACAAAGCTATTAGGGATCAATAATAACTCTATACCTGAAAATAGATGAAACACCGCACCAATTATATGAAAACCCATTGCTCCGAAATATTCGTTAAGTGGTAAAGAATTAGCATTTACTATTATTCTAATAATTAAAATATGGTACCAAGGATCAGTTCCACCAAAAATTTCTACATTAGCAAGTAAAGCTGTGATAAGCAAAACTGCAAAGATAATTAGCAATATTCCGTTTAAGGAGAGTTTATTTTTGATGTATTTAAAAACCTGAAAATCTTTATAGCTATCTAATGAATAGTTTTTCTTAGATATTGACGAATTAGGATTATCGATCTTGCTATTCTTATTCAATATTACGCTTATGATCAATAGACCGAAATAGAAGCTAATTAATAGTGAAAAAAAGTAATCTATATTGAGAGCAAACCCTACACTATTTCCAAAATATCCTGTAATAATGTAAAAACTCAAATTGATAACTATAGTTAAACAAATCTTCTCTAATGTATTAAATTTGATACTTTTATAGATTGTAAAGAAAATGGGATACGATGGTAAAAATAAAATAATGAAAATTGAAGAAATCATAAAACAAAAGCCAAAAAATGAACCAAATAATATATTACCTTCAAAATTAAGAAGAATTTCAATTCCTATTAACTTTAATAATAAAAAGACTACAGAAATAAGTGATACGGCAAATAGATAGCAATTAAAGTGCTTACGTACGTGTAGAAGTGATTTTATCAATCCCAACTTAAAATTGTACATAATCAAGAAGTTAATCATTTACCATTAAACATAAGGTTTGGTTTTTGCTCTACTTGAACTTAAAAAAAAAAGTCAAATAAGAAAAATTCTTATTAAGACTATTTTTAACAATACTATGATTAAAAATAAATGTATACTGATAACTGGAGCGGCGGGCTTTATAGGTTCATCTTTAACGGAAAGGCTCTTGAAACACGACAATCTACTTATCTTGTTAGATAATTTTAACGATTATTATCCCGGTAAAGAGAAACAATTAAACGAGATTTTGAGCGAGTACTCACAAAATAAGGATTATCGGTTAATCAAAGGGGATTTAGTTAACCCTTCAACTCTAACTAACATTAAAGACGAAATCGATTATGTATTTCATTTAGCTGCTCAAGCAGGTGTGAGATATTCTATCAACAATTCGTCAGCAGTAACATATAACAATATAGTAAGCACTGTTAATGTTTTTGAATATTCAATTAAAATTCCATCAATACAAAAGGTAATATATGCATCATCTTCTTCAGTATACGGTAACCCCGTATATTCTCCCGTCGACGAGGAGCATCCAAAAAGTCCTATATCACCATACGCAGTTACTAAATTATGTGGGGAAATTTATGCTGATTTGTATTATAAGGAATACAATCTTCCTATTACTTCATTAAGGTTTTACACTGTATATGGCCCACGGGGGCGCCCTGATATGGCAATAAGAAAGTTCTTTAATTTAATGCGTCAGAATAAGGAAATACTGATTTATGGTAATGGGACTCAGAAAAGAGATTTTACTTACATTTCTGACATAATTAATGGTTTAATCCTCGCAGGAGAGAAAGACAGCGCAAAGGGAGAAGTATTCAATTTAGGGCGTTCTTCTCCAATCGAGGTTAATAAACTTGTCGAAAAAATGTATATCATAGCAAAAGTTCAGAAAAAAATAAGATACGTTGAAAAACAAAAAGGAGATGTTGAACTTACACATTCTGATATAACCAAAGCTAGGAAATTATTGGGATTTTCGCCAAAAGTAAATATCGATGATGGACTAAAAAATCAACACAAATGGCAAATCTCAAATGGATTGTAATTTATTTATAAAACCATCCTTAAATATAGTATTTTAATTGAATTAAGTTTATATTTTATCTCATTAATATTGATTATAGCTTAGATGTAGAAAAAACCATAAATCATATTTTAAAATGTAAGGAGCCATTTTTGAAA
This sequence comes from Promethearchaeota archaeon, assembly GCA_030599585.1. Lineage (GTDB taxonomy): Archaea > Asgardarchaeota > Lokiarchaeia > Sigyniarchaeales > SOKP01 > SOKP01. The sequence continues at coordinate 271,043 of JAUVNS010000003.1, forward strand.
GCTTTAGAATCTAAAAATCATACGCCATCTTTAATAAAAACTTTCGAAGACTCTAGTCTGATCGATGACCCATTTCTCAATTTGTATGAATTTATTAACCAGTTTAAACCCAAAAATGACCAGATTTTAATATCAATCATTTTACCGATGTATAACGAGGAACATACAATTGGGAAGGTTTTAGGAAACTTGCCAAGAGGAAATTCAATAGAGATAATTGTAGTTGATGATCACTCTAAAGACAACAGTTTAAAAGAAATTGAAAGGATTAACAAAAACAATGAAATTAAAGTGATTAAACACAACAAAAACCGCGGATACGGGGCTGCTATTGTTACAGGAATAAACAACGCGCGGGGTGATATACTAGTAACTATGGATTCTGATGGACAGCACAGCCCCTACGATCTCTTAGCAATGATTAAACCAATTTTAACCGACGAAGCTGACTACACAATTGGTTCACGATATTTAGGATCCTATTTCTATAAACTCCCTGTGTCAACAAGGTTAGGTGAATTACTCATAGAAAAACTGATCCAGATATTCTTTGGTAAAAAAATAATGAATAATCAAAATGGTTTTAGAGCTTTCAATAGGAAGGTTATATCTATTTTTAAAGATTTCAAATACGAAGGATATGCCTTTTGTACTGAACAGATAATCAAAGCTACGATTAAAGGCTTTAGAATTAAGGAATGCCCTATCAAAGTCTACGATCGAAAATATGGAAAATCGAATATCATACTAACTAAATTAACTATGAACCTCTTCTCTTGCATCCTTCAATATATTCTAGTTAGATTGAATATAACAATTTTCAAAAGATTAAGCACGGGACAGATTCAGATTTACAAAAAAGCTGTTAAAGGGCCGAAAATTTTCTCCTACGCGCGATATACCAGAGATATAAATACTGTTAACCCTGTGTTCTTTATTGAACGCAATATCAAACCTGTGTCATAATTTAAGTAAAAATATTCTTTCTTTTCAATATTTATCTAGCAGGACTAAATCTTTTAAATTCAATTTTGATTCATTAATCTGATTAAAAAATTACCCTAAATAATATGTTATCAATGAGAAGTTCCCTCCAAATTTCATTAATGGTTGGGAATAATACGAACTTACAGAATTCCTAAGCGAAAATGATATAATTAAATTTAAATTGTATTACGCTCTTTTCTTATTAACTCATTTGTAGTATTTTCTGTTATTACTTAATCAAAACGCTCTTAAGGTTTTAATTTGAAGCTGTTAAATCGCGTGAATTCTAAAAAAGCTACATTCAATAGTATTAGACCTATCTCTTCTAGAAATGCTTCAGATTTTCATGAGATGTATGAGTATTTAAATAAACACCAAAATGCTAGAAAATCCGTTTTGTTATCCATTATATTACCTTTATATAACGAAGAAAAAACTATTCGGTCAATACTGGAGGATCTCCCTTGGGATAAAAGTATTGAGATCATAATTATAGACGATCATTCTTCTGATAATAGCTTAAACGAAATCAGAAAAGTAGATGGATACCATAAGTTTAAAATAATCCGACATCTCACAAATAGAGGGTACGGCAACGCTATTATTACGGGAATGCGATATGCAACAGGGGACGTTATCGTAAGCATGGATACTGATGGACAACACAGCCCTGCTGATATATTTAATCTAATTAAACCAATTTTTGACGGAGAAGCAGATTATACGATTGGTTCACGGTATTTAGGCACTTATCATTACCGTTTACCAATAGCTACGAGACTAGGAGAAGTTTTAATCGAGAAATTTATTCAATTTTTCTTTGGAATTAAAATTATGAATAACCAAAACGGGTTTCGCGCGTTTGATAAGAAACTCATCCCACTCTTTAGTAAAGCAAAATTCCTAGGGTATGCATTTTGTACTGAACAAATTCTACAGGCAAAATTATCAGAACTTCGAATTCTTGAATGTCCTATTAAACTCTTTAACCGTGAGTATGGATATTCGAAAATTATATTAAGGAAACTAACGCTTAATATATTCGCTTGTTTACTTATTTATTATCTTAAAAAATTTCATCTAAATTTACTGAAAAAAAGGAAGACCATAAAGGGATTTCTTTGGTAACGATTATGAGAGAATTTAGAATGGTTGAAAAGACATAATAAAATTATATATAATAAACCCTTTAAGATAATATGAAGAAAATTGTAACTTGTATCGGAATTAGACCAGATATTATTCGTCTTTCCCAAATTATAAAGAAATTAGATAAACATTTTAATAACATCATAGTTGACAGCGGTCAACATTACGATTATAACTTGAACAAGATTTTTTACGAGCAGTTAGATGTCCGTCCTTCCGATTTCAACCTTGATATAAAAAGCGGAACCCACGCTTCACAAGTAGCTAAGTTAATGATCGAATTTGAAAAAGTCTTGATTAAAGAAGCTCCCGTCTTTGTTGTGGTTTTAGGTGATAATAACAGTAGCTTAGGATTTGCATTAGCAACATCAAAATTAAATATCCCTCTGATCCACATAGAAGCTGGAATGCGGAGTAAGAATTGGATAATGCCTGAAGAAAAGAACAGAATAGTAATCGATCATTTAGCAGATATGAACATCTGTTATTTACCTGAACACAAAGAAAATTTGATAAGAGAGGGAATTAATCCTCGGAGGTGTTGGGTCGTTGGCAATCCAATAATTGAGGTCGTTCACGCTGTGCAACCAACATTTCACCAAGACGACGCTTTTTATTTGGTCACATGCCATCGAGCGGAAAATTTAGAGATAAAAGAAAATTTAAACAAGGTTCTAACATTCCTAGGGAAACTCTATCAAAAAAAGAACATTGAGATTAAATTTATACTAATGCCTAAAGCTAAGAACATGATGGAAAAATATGGGTTTGAATTTCCTGAAGGCATCATACCTATTCCTCCTCAAGGATTTCTAGAATTTTTAGGAATGGAAAAAGAAGCCAAGCTCGTCTTAACTGATAGCGGAACCGTCGTAGAAGAATGTGCTATTTTTGGTACTCCTTGTATTACGATTAGAGAAAGTACTGAAAGAATAGACTTAATTGAACTTGGAGTGAATTCGCTTAGTGGTATGGATGTTGATCAAATGCTTGATACAACAGAGATGGCGTTATCACACAAGATTGAGCCAGTAACTCATTATGGAAATAATATTTCTGATAAAATTTGTAATATTCTTATTGGAAATTCATTGAATTTCTCAAAAAATTCTAGTAGGTAAAGTGTAAGTAAAAAAATCGTTATTTATTCATACGATTATCATTATATTCCTTTAATTCGCCAATTGCTACTTTCATTTCTTTGTTTTCATAGAATCTTTCTAAAATGTTATACTTTGAGGTTAAAGTGCGGTCCACTTTTTCATCTGGTTTATTGATTTGATTTATTACTAACTCTTTCTTAAAAATCTCATTGAAAATATTCATTAACTCATATTTGTTTACTATGGTATTTGGTGTAAAATGATGAACATACGATTTCTCGAGTAGCTCATCGTAACCATTAGACACAATTATTTTTTCACAAAGTTGAGCAAATTGAAGCGTAGTTACTCCGTTCCATAAATGATGTTCATATCCTCCAATTGTACCACCTTGAGGCTGGCTAAAAAACCATTCTAGTAAAAATGATTTCTGATCCTTTGCTTCGGGGCCAATAATCGAGCATCTAATTATTAACGCCGTTCCATCAAAAACTTCTCCTAAACTTTTTGACTTTCCATACACATCTAAGGGATCGTGGGGACTGTCTTCGTTATACAACCCTCCTTTACCAGAATATACACAATCAGTACCAATTTGTATTACTTTAATATCGTATTTACTAGCATATTCAGCTAGTTGCCAAGGAAATTTTGAATTTATTGCGATTGCTCGTTTAACTCCTTCAGGATCGTTATCTTTTGAAAAAGGTTTTGTGATACCGATACAATTAATGATGTAATCGATTTTCAAGTCGATGAAGTCTTTTTCTTCTAATTGCTCAAAAGTAAAAGCATCAAAGAGTAGATCATTCTCTTGTAAGTAATCCGTTTTTCTAACAGTTCCATAAATGTTTAAATTAGTAAAATTAGAAAAATAATGATAAACCATTGAACCCAGCATCCCACTTTTACCAAGAATTAATACATTAGTCACTTTTAACACCCTTTTCCTTGATAGTTATCGATTTTCTATTTCCCAAACTTCTTTTCCCCAATAATCAACCGGAAATCGATAATCATCGCCTTTACTCTCTTCCAATGAACTTGTTGAAAAGAATAAAATTCTAGTGTCTTCTTCCAATGGCCTAAAACCATTCGCATATTTTGGTGGAATAAATAGTACTTGGGGTTTCTTATCAGATAAAATAAAACGATTCACTTTCTTATTCTTTGAAGGCGATTTAACATCGTCTAACTCTACAGCTGCGACTATAGCGGAGCCTTTTGCCACATAAACGTATTTAGCTTCTTTTAGATGCCCATGAAAAGCTCGGATCGTTGATGTTGAAAAATTTTGGACTTGATAAAAGCGCTTTACTCCGTAAAAATTAAAATCGTTGGCAAAGTTTAAACACCCTCTATCGTCTACCGCAACCCCTCCAGGAATAAGCCGAACATCTCTCATGCCAATATTTTTAGCTATGTAGACTCTCTCTGCTAATTTAAAATTGGAATATATCCCTTTATGCATCTCAAGAGCAGTCGGTGAGCTTTTAATTTCTTCAATAGCGTCGGAAATAGTAAATTTAAATTCAAATCCGGTATTCAGCAATTTAGAGCTATCTACCATGTAACTCCTTTTATCACTGATGTTCTTATTAATTTCTACTTGACAGTTAGTAATCTCTTTTACTATTTCACTTAGTTTTAGTAGGCTTAAATTCTCACCTCGTACGTTATAAATTCCATTTAAATTATTCTTGATAACGTGAACAATAACTCTCGATATATCTCTTATATGAACAAACGGGCGTTCTTGTTCTCCTCCAAATACGGTTATTTTATTAAATTTTACAGCCCGCGCAGCAAATGTGTTAACAACAAGATCATATCTCATTCTTGGACTTAAACCATAGGCAGTTCCTAATCGAAGGATACAGAAATCTTCGCTGCATATATCTCGAACGATTCTCTCTTGAGTATACTTAGTTTGGCCATAAAAATCAATTGGAAACCCTTCGTTTTCCTCACTTACTATAACATTTGGTTCGCTTCCGTAAATGCTACAAGTACTGATGTGAACAATTTTTTTGTTATATTTATTACACATTTCAGCAACATGCCTGGTTCCAATACAATTTATATCAATAGCAAGATTTGTATCAATCAAACAAGCAGGATCACCAACAACAGCGGCTAAATTTACGACTACATCTTGTTTTTGAATTATCTTTTTGAGATCTTCTTTATTTCTTGTATCAGCTTCGGTAAATATATTAGTTGGTTCTAACTCCTTATAAAGATGGTTATCTAATATTTCAACATTCCAACCTTCCTCTTTTATTATGTCGTATAAGACACTACCAATATACCCAAGTCCACCCACAAGTAAAACGTTTGGCGTCATAATTCGATTACCTTCGAGATTTTCTAATTATTATCTACTTTATTCTAAATATTTTTTTTCTAATTATTTCAATTTAATAATTTTAAAAATAAAAATTAATGTAAAATCTTTTAATTAGTGAGAATAATAAGAACTTTGAAATCGTTTCATCTCAATTTGATGTTTACTGACATATTGGGACTAGGATATTAACTTTTAAATAAATTGTATTTTTTTAATAAAGTAATAGTTAAATTTGATTCGATTAAGATATGAATATTCTTGGATTGCAAGAAACTGATTGGTTAACTCGGGGACCGCACACGCAACATCATATATTTGAAAGATTGTCAAAGAACCCTAATTTTAAAGTTACTGTATTTGATTATGATATCGATAAAATAATGCGGTTAAAATCGCTAATTATAAAAAAGCGTATTTACTTTAACATAGATCGAGCAGTAGAAAATTCAAATGTTATTATAATTCGAACAGCGCACATTCAAGTGCCATATTTAAGAAGATTATCTTCTTTAATAACAAATTTTTTTGGAACATTAGCATTTTTTAGGAGAAATCGGCCAGATTTTATCCTAGGATTTTCAATAACAAACGGAGCTATAGGGTTATTATTAGCGAAGTTATTTAGAATCCCCTACATATTTTACTATATAGATTTGTTACACACGCTCGTCCCAGTGTCTTACGCTCAATACTTTGCTAGATTGATTTCACGATTTTTATTTAAAAACTCAGATCGCGTAATTGTTGTTACTAAACCGCTTCAAAAATATGTCTTAAACGAAGGCGCTCCTACAGAGAGGGTTAAAATCCTTTTAAATGGGATATCCCTTGAAAATACGATTGTAGATAAACAAAGACTTAGAGCTCTGAAATCTAATATCTCAAAAGAAGACGATGATTTTGTTATTTTATATCTGGGTTATCTCTATGATTTTGCTGGATTAAAAGAAATAATTGATTATTATAATGCCGATGTAAAAAGCGGCAAATTAAATATTAAATTTTTAATTGTTGGCGATGGTGGAATTTACAATAGTTTAATTAACCACGTTAAAGAGATTAACGCAGATTGGGTAATTCTAACGGGTAAGGTTCCATTTTTCGAAATAACAGAGTACATTGAATTAGCAGATTTATGCTTGATGAGTTTTGAACTTAACGACGTTACAAAGGACATTACTCCTGTAAAAGTAATGGAATATATGGCAATGAAAAAACCTGTTTTATCAACTAGCCTACCAAGTGTAGTTCGTGAAATAGGAAAAAACAACGGAGTAATTTTTGCTCAAAGCCAAAAAGAATTAGTAGAAAAAATTAGAGATTTAACAAAAGAAAAAGAAAAATTAAAAAATATCGGTCTACAAGGCTACGAATTAATTAAGAAGCATTATATGTGGCCAAATATTTTGAAAGATTTGAAAAAAATAATGCTCGATTTGATTAAAGAAAAAAAACAAGTAAGTTAATATAGAATTTATTGGAGAACCAAGACCTTATGATTAATGTTGCAATATTAACACCGTTTTTTACTGGCCAATTAGGAGGACCATATAATGTTATGATGGAAATTACACCTATCCTTGAAAAGAAAGGAATATCTACCTATATATTTACATCATCATCCATCAAGAAATTTGGACGAAAAAGAACCGAATTTTACGAAGAAAAAAGTAATAATTTCAAAATTTATCGTTTCAATTCATATTTCAGATTCAAAGAATATAGAATTTCTCTAAGTTTGCTACCGTTTCTATTAAAAGATAAGTTAAAGATTGATATTATCCATTCTCGTTCTTTAAGAAGCTTTCAAGAAGATATTGGAGCAATAATTTCACTTACTAAAAAAAAACCATTTATTATTACTCCTCACGGAGGGATAAATATAAATTGGGATTACGGAGATAAAATTCCAAAAATGATCTCAGATAAAACAATTGGGTATCTTAAGAAAATCTTAAAACCACACTATATAGCAGTATCAAAAATAGAGACACATCTACTAAAGAAGTTTGGTGTTGATGATGACCACATACATTTTATTCCTCATGGTGTAAATACAGATATTTTCAAGCTTGTTAACTCGAGTAATCTAAAGAAAAGATATAACTTGGAAAATTCTGATATTATCCTTTATGTTGGACGCATTGCTAAAGGGAAGGGAGTAGATAAATTAATAAAAATTCTAAGTTTAGTACGTAAGAAAAATAAGCAAGTAAAATTGGTTATAGTTGGAGGAGATGCGGGTTATCTTCATATAGTAAAAAATCTTATTCAAATACATAATCTCTCAAAACACGTTATTATTACAGGATATATTCCAAAATCTCAATTGCCAGAATATTATTCCATGGCAGATCTAGTTATTTACCCCTCTCGGCAAGAAATATTTGGCCACGTGATTTGCGAAGCAATGGCATGTGGAAAGGTTGTAATTGGTTCGGATATCATGGGTCCAAGTGAAATAATTTTAGATGAAAAAACAGGTTATACTTCTGACTTTAAGAATCTAAATAAAGTTAGTGAAATCATTATAAATTTATTTACTAATAGAGAACTTTTAAATCAAATGGGAAAGAAAGGTCTTGAACGTGTAAAAAGATATTATACTTGGGAAAAAGCAGCTAATTTGCACCTTGACCTATATAAGAAAGTTCTTAATTTAAATTAAAATTCTTCAATTTATCGCGCAAATATTTAATAATATTTTTGATTTTGGTTGAATAATTTCTTATATTTATTAAATCTTGAAAAATATAATAATAATTAACCATTTGAGCTTTTGTAGCGGGTATACTATTTAAATTTATGAAATTTCCTTCTTTACATTTAGTTCCTATAATATTAATATTCCAATTTTTACCGTGGGTGACCCATTGATAAGATGTATCAATATGAATTACATTCAAATTACAAAGTGTAAACAATTTGAACAGACTTTCTTCAGAAAAAAAATTGATATGTGTTAAAGGCTCCATTAAAAATCTCCATTCTCTTACACATCCAAGGGGAACTTCTACATAGATAAGTCCATCATTCTTTAAATATTTGCATAAATAATCCAAAAACTCTTTAGGATTAATAATATGCTCTAAAGTATGAAGTAAAAAAATAATATCAAATGAATCTTCTTTTTCAAGATGATCTAAATCTTTTCCTAAATATTCTATTCCATTAGGTAATTTCCATTTACTGTAGTCTACAACATAGCATTTATATTTATTTTTAAAAGGAATAAGGAGATGTCCCCCTGCTCCACCATAATCTAAAATTCTTGGTTTAAAATTTGAATTTTGGCTATAAAATTTATTTATTAATTTATAAATTCGCTGAGCTCTAATATCTAAATTATACATTGGATTCTTTTGTAGAATGTTTTCTACTGACTTCATTTCAGTGAGAAATGAATATTTAATTTTAAACTCGCCTTCCGAAAATCTTGGATTAAGGAATATAAAACCACATGAATTACATAAAGTTATGTAAAAGTTTGCAGAATTGTTATTACTTAAAATTTTATTAAAAAGTATCCATAATCTTGAATTTATAGAATCATCTAAATAATTCTTAAAATCATTGCCAGGATTTCTGAACTTATAATTAATTAATGTTTCATAATTTTGTGAGTTACAAACTGGACAATATTTTGAGAATCTCATTTTCTACATTTTCAATAAAATTTTAGTTTTTAATTAATAATAAAATATCTATATTTTCAATAAAATTTTAGTTTTTTAATAATAAAATAAATCTTGTGAAATTCTTAATTTAACTAATATCAAGTGTTAGTAAATCGTTTGTCGAGAATATTTATGCATTTGCAAAATGAAGCAATGGCATGTAAAAAACCTTTGATCAGATCAAATATTAGAGAGAGGGTTTCACTAATAAAAAGGTATTATACACACAATAAACATAAAAACTAATAGAAATCTAATATTTTACCTTGTTGTATTATGAAAAACCAGATTATTAGCATTATATGGAACATATTTAATAAAATCCCTAATTTGAAAGAACGCTTATTTAGGTTCTATGCTTGGAAAATCTTCGAGAAAGTTCCAAAACTTAAGGATTTAATATATAAAATTTATGATAGATTCTGGTTCTTAGAACTTTTAATAGATAACGATCAATTTAACCCTTTAGACCTACAAACAAACAATTATGAACTTGATTTGGGAAAAATAAACTTTGTAGTTAACAATTATCAAGCAAATGATATGTCTAAATTACCAAATGAGTGGGATCTTGTTCCAAATATAACCCGAATTGAAGATACAAATGAATTTCAATTAATTAAGAAACATTTCACTGATAATGTGGATTGGAAGGAGATTAATGAATATAAATATTTTAGAAATATTTTATCCAATAACCAGAAGATTCTAAATTGTTCAAATGAGCAAGAATTTATTACATATTTAAAATCATTAGATGATTCATTTCAAAAATTGATGAGAGATGAATCGACATCAGTACATTATGGTTTTAAAGTTGGTGTTGGAAGATTTGGAGAGTTTATGCTGCTTGATGATATTTTCCTAATTTCTCTTTTTATAATAATTAGTATTAAAAAAATAGCTATAGAGGTAGTTCTTAGACACCCTTTATGGATTAAATTTAGTAGTGAATTTTTAAGATTTCAATCCGTTCACGGCGAACTTTATCAACCACTAATACATCCCGATTTAAGATTTGAGTCGTCTTACACAGATCAAAGATTCTTAATTATACTAGAGAACCTTGCTATTACTAATGGAGCGCTATTAGATATTGGGGCCAATCTCGCCTATTTTTGCCATAAATTCGAAGATTTAGGATTTGACTGCTATGCTGTTGAAATTCGGCCGAGTAATGTTCATTACATGAAGAAGTTAAGAGATATTGAAGGAAAAAAATTCAAAATAATAAATAAATCAATTTTTGATTTGAATCTAAAACTCGATTTTGATATCGTACTTGCTCTCAACATATTTCATCATTTCTTAAGAGAAAAGGAACTCTATCAGAATTTAATTGAATTTTTAGGTAGTTTGAAACTAAAGACGATGTATTTTCAACCACACGACCCTAGTGAGAAGATAATGCGCAACGCTTATGTGAACTACGATAACGAGCAGTTTGTCAGGTTTATAATTAAATACTCGTGTTTAAATAAATTTGAACTAATAAATAAACAATCTGACGGAAGAAATAGACCAATATATAAGATTTTCAAATAAATTCTGTTTTTTCTTTAAACACTTCTTTTAGAACTCTCCCGTCGATGTCAGAAGGTATTGGTTGACTACATAACGCTAAAATTGTTGGTGTAATATCGTACGGAGTTATTTCTTTAGTTCTAAACCCCTCTTTAATGTGAGGTCCATTAAATATAAACACTCCGTTGTCTTCCGAATGCGTACCAGTGTGTCCTGGGTTGAAATCGATGATAGAATTTAAACTCGCGGTTTTCTTATTTGGTAAATCAACTTTTAAACTTTTATTATCTCCAAAAACATCATTTATTCTAATTATTAACTTATTTTCGTAAGATTTGATAGTGAAAAGTTCAATTCCTTCGCATCTAATCGATTCAATTGCTTTTTCGAAATCTCTTAACGAGACTAGTGAGTCAGGTCTTGACCGAAAAACCACGCTTTCTGTCATGTAGATGCCGTAAACGTCGTAATAAAAACCAAGTTCTCTTAATAGATTTAAGATATTGATCGCTCGATAACTTCTTTGATTTTTTTTTTCCTTTATTTTAAATCCATGGTCAGAGCAGATAATTAAATGAAAATTGTTCTTTTTAGCATAGCTATTTACTTTTCCCACGAATTTATCTATAATTTTATAAGTATTAGGAACAACCTCAGAATATTTTGATTCCTCCCCCTTCTTTCTCCAATATATGTGTCCAAGGGTATCAAACGAATAATCAAAAAATACAGAAAAATCCAAGGGATATTTTTTTAATAATCTGTAATACAAATTTGTATGAATTATTAATTCTAATTCTTTTAAAAGATGCATTCTTTCCTCCAAACCTTTTTTAAAAGCTAATATCATGCTTCTTTTTATTATTTTAAGAAGCTGTGTTAGTGGTAATCCAAACCTCACAAGTTTCCAAAAAAGTTTAATCATAAAAGATATAGAGTACTTCTCTGATCGTGCTTTTATATCTAATTCACCAATAAAATTGAGACTCTGAGGATAAGTACTTTTCTCTAAAAGTAAGGGGTTGGGTACGCAAAAACCGTCAAATTTTTTAGCAGACCAAACACTCAACGGTCTATAAACGCCGATTCTGAAGCCCTTTTCGTTTAATAAATCCCATATTTGATCGGTTTTTAAATCTTCCTCTTTAGAATAAAAATCTCGTATTCCATGCTTTTCTACTTTTTTTCCGGTAAAAATAGAGCAGAAAATTTTAGGAGAACTTAAAAACCCTTCTGCTCTCATAACAGTGGAAACACCTGTATCGATGAGTCTTCGAAAGTTTTTAAGTCGGTTGACAGAGAGGAGCTCATCAATCATATTCCAACTAAGACCATCTAAAGCTAAAAATATGACTCTTTCCATAATTAACCTAATTAATTTAATTAAAAAAATTTGATAAAATTTACTAAAAAATAAGCTGGAGATTTAAAATATAATAAAAGCCCAAATAAAAATTTTTATTTTATATGTTAATTTCTCTTATTTCTAAGATATTGGATGAGATATATGAAGGATTCTGAGAAAGTCGGAATTATTAGCACAGATCATAGAAAATTTGCTAAAAATGCCTTTTACTCTTTGTTCAATAGTTATGGAATTTTTATTTTTCAAATAATTATTTCTTTTTTTATGGCGAGATTAATTTCGCGAGAATTATGGGGTTTTTTGCTTTTAGCAATGTCCTACATTAGCATTGTTTCACTAATATTATCTTTTTTTCCTCCAGCTCTAACTTTTTCATTAAATTATTATATTCCAAGATATGTTACTTTGAATCAAAATAATAACTTAAAAAGGATGATAAAAGTCGGTCTTTATCTTAAAGCTATATTTGCATTAATAATTTTTTTCATAAGTTTAATTATATTTTATATATTGCAACCCTTTTTTGCTACATATTTATTAGACTACACTCATCTTTTATTCCTTTTATCACCTCTCATTTTTATAATGGGCTTAAGTACCTTATTAGATTCTATTTACCAGGGCTTATTTAAATATAAACTAATCTTCCTCTTAACCTTATTAAAATTTTCTTTTTATATTACGGCTCTTATAATATGTTTAATATCTGGAATAACTAATCTTGAATTAATTGCGATAATAAATTTATTGTCATACCTAATTCCATTTATAATTAGCTGTCTAATTTTTATAAAAATTTATTTAAATATTAAACCTACTGAAGAACCAAAAGACTCTTTTAAAAAGGTTCTTTCTAAAATGACAAAATATGGAACTCCTTTAAGTATTAGTATATTCTTAAATGAAACTTGGAAACAATTTCAGACTCCTATAATAGGTGGGTATGAACCCCTAAGTACAATAACTGGTTTTACTATCTCAAAATATTATTCTCAAATCTCTCTAACTGCAGCAGCGTCTTTTTCCAACCCCTTAATCACATCTTTTTCCAGTTTAGATATTAAAAATGAACACAAACAAATTGTTCAAATATATAATATGACCTTTAAATTTTCGTTATTTTTTATGTTATTAATTTCAGGGGGATTATACATTTTAACTGATTTTTTTCTAATGTTGGTTTATGGAGAATCATACTTAATTTACTCAACAATTGTTAAATTATACTTAATAACGATAATTTTTACAATTTTAGGAAACATATTTATACCACTCTTAAATGCAAAAAACAAGATCAAAATTATACCCTTATTAACAATTATCAATTTATTCATAATTATACCCTCCTTCTTTATTGGAATTATTTTTTATGGTATAATTGGTGCTATCATTGGCCTTATAATCTCAAAATTCATTGTATTCATAATTCAGCTTATATTAAGCATTAAAATTGGAAATGTTAAAATAAAAATCAATAAAATATTTTTCCAATATTTGATATTTTTTATTTCTTTATTCTCAGCTGTTATTTTGGAAGAACTATTATTCAGAGAGATGCGAATAGATGTTCTCCAAAATCTTAATTTATTATTTTTTAAAAATCTAAATGTATTAGGTTTAATATCGTTCCTAATAATATATCTTATTTTGAACATACTTTTTAAAATTTTTTCTCCCAAAGAAATCGAAATTTTAGAAGCTTTACTAAGTTCTGATAAATTCCAATATCGTTTTATCAAGAAGTTTTTGAAATTCTTAAAAAAAATCCTATAAGAGATAGAGCTGTTAAGTATCTCTTTTTTATTCTATCTTTTTATAATAGCTAAATAAATGATCAAAAATAGGGAGTCTGTTAATAAAGGATTTATCAACGAAATACATAAACTTGTTAAACAATGCATTGATTACTGGTATTCTTTTAAACGGATTGAAAATACCCCCTGAGGAATAATATCTTTTGATAAGTTTAAAATTATACTTATTTAAATATGAATCCAAAAACCTTGTAGAGAAAAAGTTAAGATGCTCAGGTGGAACATACATATGCCATCTTTTGTGAAATCTCATTAATAATTTTTCTCTTAAGGATTCATGGGTTGGAATCAATATTACTAATAACCCATTTTTATTAATAATTGAGCTTAATTTATCCAAAAAACTGAGGGGGTCAATCAAATGCTCTAAAATGTTATAAGCAGAAACTAGGTCATATTTTTTATTAAAATTTATACTTTCAAGATTCTTATTATATATTTTCAAACCTCTCTTATTTGCAATCTCGGTACAATAATTAGAGATTTCAACCCCTTCTCTTATTATTGCATCGTTAAAATGCATTAAAAAGTCCCCCGTTCTACAACCAACATCCAATATTAATTTTGGTGTTTTATTTAGTATTTGAAGGATATACCTTTTTTGATCCTCCCAATATTGGGTTTTTAAAAATGTAATTGATAGGTTTTTTTTACTCAAGGCGAGTTTTTCATACATTTCATTAATTGATACATCATGTTGATGTACATTAAAAAATCGGCTTAAGCAATGCTTACATTCATATAAAATATAGTTCTTTTCGGGATAAAAGGGCGAATTTATAGATTTAGAGCGAATAACATCACTATTATTGCAAAATTTGCATATCATTTTGATATTCACTCCTTATAATTGTTTTCAATATTACATACCATAAATTATTTTTATTTTACGATTTTATAATCTATATGAGGATTGCTTTAATAACAGATGCGTTTTATCCATTAAAGGGTGGAATAAGTCATCATTTGAATTCATTATGTAAAGCATTTCAAAATAAAGATCATAAACTATATGTCTTCAATCCATATTATAAAAGCGATCGAATTTTTAATAACCTAATTGTAAGTATAAAGCATTTAAAAATTAATAAGCAATTTTTTTATTACTTATTTATCTCAATAAATAAATTACTTAGAGATAAAAACACATCATTAAAAGATAAATTAAAGATATTATTTTATTTAGGGATTAATCCAAGAAATCTAGTTATCGTTTTTAATAATGTTGTAAATATTATACCTTACTTAAGAAAATCGAATGTTGATATTATAGTTGGGGGATTCCCTTCTAAAACCCTCCCTTTAATATTTTTCCTCTCAAAGATACTAAATAAAAAAGCTATTTCTTTTACCTATGGAAATGATTTTTTAAAAAATAAGCCCTTAGAGAAAACCTTTCATTTAAAGACAATTTATTTCAAAAATATTAACAAAGTAATAGTTTTGGGGAATACAACTAAATTTTTCTTTCAAAGAATTCATAATATAAATGAATCGAAAATCGAAATTCTACCTCTAGCCATCTTTCCAGAAGATTATACAATAAAGGAATCAAGAGAGGAATTAAGAAAAAAATATAATCTCTCAGATAAAACATTTTTAATTTTAAGTGTTGGATGGCATGTTCCAAGGAAAAAATTTGATTTGGTGATTAGAGCTATAAAAATTCTTAAAGAAAAGCGACCAAATTCAGATATTCAATATTTTTCAGTTGGTAAAGGGCCCTCCACAAAATATTTGAAAAACTTAACTAAAGAATTAGAATTGGAAGATACGATTAAATTTTTTGGAGAATGTGAGAATAATATTAGAAATGAATTATACAAGTTATCAGATATTTTTGTTATGCCCTCAATTACAACAAATGATTCAATTGAAGGTTTTGGGCTAGTATTTTTAGAAGCAAATTATTATAAAGTTCCCGTTATTGGTTCATATTCCGGTGGAATTAGAGATGCGGTTAAAAATGGGAATACAGGATTATTAACAAAGCAAAATGATTTAGAAGATTTAATTGAAAAGATTTTATATCTATATGACAAAGAAGAAATAAGAATTGAAATGGGAAAAAATGGACATAATAGAGTTATGAATGAATTTCTATGGGAGAAACGATATTATGATTTTATTAATATCTTACAGAAAGTAATTTAATCATTATTGGATAAATTAGTCTATTAATTAGAAATCTTAAATAGAATTAATGAATTTTCTTTAATTTCGCTCGTTTTTCGTTTTATCTCATCCACCTGACTAATTTTTATTGCATGAACTTCAAAGAAATCTAATATTACTTTTTTACTGTCAATTAAATGAATGAAATATTCAAGATTTTTTTTAAAGTCCCATCTTATATATGAATATGGATATTTAACACCTTTAATATAATTTCTATCATTTAGTCCCTTGTCATAAAGAGATATGCTGTGTAAATCAATTTTATGATTGCAATTTATTTTAGAAATGATCTCATTCATTTCAGGTGTTGAGGAGTCGTAAATTATGGTATTAATAGAAGTTTCATTCAATTTATTAACTTCGCTATCAAAATCAACTAAAAAAACATATGCTCCAGATAATTTGATTAACCTCTCTAATAAGATTGAGAAAAAATTTCTCTTAACAATTGCTATGTTCTGATTCAAAAGAGGCTCTACCTGTCTCAGAATTTTCATAGCATAAGAGGCATATGGCAATACTGCGATTAGCTTTTCATTATTGTTAATAGCGATTTTTACTATCTGGTTAGCTGATAATGTTAACTCAGAACTTTGTTTACGCGAAATATATCCAATTAATTCATTGATTTTGAAGTTGTATACCTTTTGACTAATAGATTTAATAATACCTCCACAGAAAATAGGAGTAGTAACGTTTTCTCTGTGAAAAACAACGTCGTCACTATAAGTAGAAAAAATAGCATACCTATTTTCAATTTGAACCGGATCAATTATGTTATTAGTATTTATCAACATTTTAATTTTAATTAATTTGAATGGGGTTATTTGTTTTTATGGATTCAATTGTTTTAAATACAATATCCATTGATTTCATAGCGTCGTCTATTCCTACCAAAGCGTCTTCAAAACCTAAATTCGTCTGAATAATATTTTCTAACTCGTTCTTATGACCTTTATCCTGCTTACTTAAAAGTAAATTTCCAAAATCAAAACCACTTGTATTTAATCTTATAAAATCGTCAACAATAATTGCTGAATCTCCTGAATAAATTTCTATGCGCTCTTTTGACATTTTTGGACCATTTAAATCTGTATAAATCAAATTCGCTATAGAGCCATTTTCGAATTTCAGCATAACCACACAACTATCAAAAACTGTTGTATTTTTATGACTCATAGCCCCTCCACGAGCAATTACCTCAATTGGGTTAGAATTCATTAAATATAATACCAAATCAATAAAATGACAAAATTCACCAATGATTGGCCCCCCTCCTACTTTGGGGTCAAAGACCCAGTGACTTCCTGGTATGAATTGACTTGAAATTCGATAGTTGATTATGATTGGATTCGAAATATTATGCAATAAATCCTTTGTTATTTTAATTAATGGACTGTATCTTCTATTAAAGCCAATAGAATAATTCTTTTTGGAACTTTTCACTATATCGTATACTCCTTGACACTCTTCAAGCGTTAAACCCATTGGTTTTTCAACAAAGACATTTTTTCCCGATTTAATAGCTTCAATTGTGAATTTTGCATGTGAATCATGTCTTGTATAGATGAAAACGGTGTCAATATCAGGGTCCTTCAAAATTTTCTTGTAATTTGTTGTTGTATATTCCGGTTTATATGTTTGTTTACAAAAATCTGCAGTTTTTTGGGAATTCGTGGAGATTGCCTTTATTTTACAATATGGATTGGACAAAATAATGGGAAGATGAGCTCCTTGAGCAAAAGAACCGCATCCAATTAACCCAATTTGCGACTTTTTACGAATTTCTTTATGTCGCCCTTCTTTTTGAGTTATTATTTGTGGAGTTTCTTCTTTTTCAAATTTTAATAAAATGGCAATGTTTTCTGTTGGATTCATTTCTAATTTCTTATAAGCATCATTAGCATTCTCTGCGGGAATAATTTCTGATATTAAAGATTTTACATCTATTTTTTTTTCTGATAGAAGTGTTAAAAAGTATTCCATATTACGTTGTTCTGTCCAGGGGATGTAATTCTTGGGGTAATCAAATCCTTCGTATTCGTAAGATTCATCATATCGTCCTGGGCCATAGGACCGTGAGATTAATAAATCAGTTTCTTTATAATATAATTTATTACGATCAACGTTTATCGGGAAAGCTCCCAACATAACGATTTTACCCTTATCGCGGATTAATTCAGCAGCGTCTTCCAGTGGTTTATTAGTTTTTGATGAGGCACATATAATAATGGAATCTAAACCCTTACCATTTGTCTTTCTATCAACTACTAATTTTGAGTTATGATAGTTAGGATTGATTATAATATCAGCTCCTAATTTTTTTGCTAAATTTAATCGGTTATTCATTAAGTCAAACGCAAATACTTTCGCACCTGCAGCTTTCGCTAATTCAACAGTAATCAACCCTATTAAACCAGTTCCAATTATTCCAACATTTTCACCTTGTCTAATGCTAGCTCGGTGAACTCCATGTAAAGCTATTGCACCCAAAGTAGTGAAAGCGGCTTCTTCAAGACTAACATTATCTGGTATTTTTACCGTTAAATTTTTAGGAGAAAATATTTTTTCAGCGTGATAGGAGCCAGCACAAGCTACTCTATTATTTATTTGAAGGTTTTCTATATTTGATTCTCCAACAATTCCAGAACAACTGTAACCTATTGATGTTGAACTATTAGATGTTCTAGAATAATTTTTAAAAGAGCTCCTCTCTTTGTAGATTTTAAATAATTTAAATACGTTTTTTATCGTATTCTTTTTTAATTCCGCAAAAATTCGCTTTCGAATATATTTCGATTTAATAATCTGTTTATATATTGGTAAATTCATTAATCTATTCCATTTAATTGTAGATAACTCTGTTCCAGAACTTATTAGAGCAAAACTAGTATGAACTATTGCCCCTCTGGTTTCAATTTGGGGCTCTCGTGCTTCTTGTAAAGTTACTTGGCCATTTTTACTAATTCCCAATTTTTTCATTTTTTTATTGACTTAAAAGTAGTTAGTATATTTCTGATGCTTTATTATGTAATAAAATATATTGTAAAAAAAAAATTTTAGTAAAATTAATTGTTTGAGCTATTTTGAAATCTTATTGGTTTTATTTTAGAGATAATTTGAATTTTATTTTTTTCCTTAAAAGAATGCTTTAAATGAATAACCAATGCAGTATTTTCGTATTTATGACCATACGCTGGAGAATAGTATGATTTTTGAATACTCATACTAAATTGTTTATTTGATTTCACAGTAAATAATAATTCATCATCAATTTGCACTGAACTTTTTTCAATTTTTATATTAATATCTTTATCAAAATGAAAGTATAGATCAATGTTATATGGGTCTTCATCGAATTTGTTATTGCTTTGAAATACGGTGTCTTTAATTATTATCTTATCAAGGTTTTTGTTTGTCATGATCTGTCTATTAACTAAAAATCCCTGATAACCATTATGTACGCAACTCAATTCAATCTCAGAGTTTTTTAAATTCACATTTCTCTTTGTTTTTGGTTTCTTCTCCCAACTAAACCAACCTATTGATTGAGCTTGGTTTTTATTGTTAATGGATAAAATATTGTGCGCCTTACTGCTTCGGAAATACTTTCTCTCTTTCCACGATCTATTGTAGGAATAATTTCCAGAATCAATAATAATATTCTTTCCATTATAAGAAAAGATAATATTAGTAATGTCACTATGAGAGTGAGCCGCACCTAATGGACCAAATCTTCCAAAATCTACAAATAAGTAAGATGCTTTTTCTGTCCAATTATTTCTTATAATAAAATATCCTGATTTATCAAAATATTCAAAATTTTTGGTGGGTTCAATTGATTCTAATTCATTAAATGTCTTAATTCCTTTTTCACCAAATAATAAGATTGAAACTGGGGATATTTTTTTTGTTATGAATTTCAACTCTTCTTTTCTAAATAAGATAGCACCCATATTTAACAAATCAAAAAACTTGTATTCTTCAAAATTGGTAAGGAGTAAAACTTTCCCATCATCAACATCCCCAATTAATGGAAATTGAGAATCTGGTTTGATGCTATGAAGTAAATAATCAAACATTTTTTCAATTATAATCCCTTCTGATTCATTAATAAGGTTAGGATTTAAAAAAGCAAAAAGAGAAAAAAATTCCAATACAAACTTATGATAATTAACTGATTGCTCTATACCAACGCCATCGGGTCTTATTTGTAAGATTATCTGTTTTTTTAATTTTTTAAAGAATTTTTTTTCCCATCTTTTTATTTGTTTAATCTCTTCGAATACTTTAGAAAATAAATAAACACCAAATAGCTCCCCAATAGTATGATTCAATGAACGCTTTGTATAGAAATATCTAAGATAGTAGGCATGTTGAAACAGAACTTTAAAAATTTTTGAAAAGAAGTGGTTATTGTTAATTTCTTTTGAATCACCGAAGAAATAGAGCGTGAAAATCCACGAAATTAACCTTATTGATATCTCTAATCCTGAAACCCAATTTATTCCACATAAAGGAGGATTTTTTTCTATCCAATCAAGAATTAATTTTTTAAATTCTATTGCATATTTCTCATCCTTAGTTATAAAATAAGCAAATCCTAAATATGGAAGAAATTGATGACGATTTAACTCCCAAACATATTTTACATCAACAAAATGACTTTTATATTTTGGTCTAATATCTATTTTGTCTGAGTTTTCAAGTTTCCACCTGAAATCATCGAAGAAGCTATAATGCCAATCAATTTTGTCTTTAAACCTATAATTTTTTTCAAAAATAATAAATTCTTTTGAAATAACATGATTTGCGAGTTTTATATATTTGTTTATTGAATTTAAATGATTTTGGTTTAATTCTTCAATTATTTTTGACTTCTCTTTACTATTTGAATAACCAAATATCTCGTTATTAAAAAAAACTCTTCTAAATTCATCAAAATCTAGATTCTTTCCCAATTTTTTTTTAAAAATATCATCTGACTTACCAGAATTTCTTAAATATAATCGATTTTTACTAAGAAAGATGAATTTTAACTTCTTTTCGAATAGGGGGTAATAATAATTGATTATATTGAGATAAGAAACTTTTTTTAAAGATTTAAGTACTTTTTGATAATTCATTTGCCAAAAGAAAATTTAAGTTGATTATAATAATATTTTTTAAAATTTTATTATTTCTCTTATTATTATTCTTTACCATAATAAAGATTTTAAATATATAAAATTAAAAACTGATTAAAAATTGAATGTATTTGTCAATGACTAAAGAAATATTATATCTGTCGTACCATTTTCCCCCTTATAGCAACATCCTTAGTAATAGAGCTACAGAATTCTCCAAAAGATTAATAAAATCGGGGTATAAAATCTTTGTTGTAAGTGCAAAAAATAATAAAAATGCTCCAATCGATAAAGAACTCTTAAAAGCTGTTGACTCACCGCTCATTCAAAAAACCCAAGTCTATAATTTAAGTTTTTCTTCGAGCGGTATGGCTTCAAGTATTAAAAAAATATCAATTTTGAAGGAGTTGTTTAATGTCTTTCTTTTTTTTCACTGGTTGCCGTTAAGTTTCGTTAAAAGCTGCCAAATTATAAGAAAGAATAATATTAAAATAATCTATACATCTGCTCCTCCCTTTTTTTCGTTAGCATTAGGGTACCTGCTAAAAAAAATCTTTAAAATTCCGCTTATAACTGAATACAGAGATCCTTGGTCAGATAATCCATATTTCTTAGGAAATGTTTCCGAATTTACAAAAAAGAATTACGAGAAAATTGACAAGAAGGTATTGAAAACCTCTGACGCAATTATCGCTATAAGTGAAGGGTTAAAAGAATATCTAATTCAATCTTTTCCTTCAATCATACAAGAAGAAAAGGTTTTTGTTTTACCAAACGGATTAGAAATGAGTTCTTATTCAAAATCTAATGACAAAATCCTTCCAATTAACAAATTAATTCTGACATTTACAGGAAAACTGTATGGTCTAAGGGATATCAAGCCGCTTATAAAAATTGTATCCTCTGTCAAAGACTTAGGAAAATTAAAAGGAGTTTCCTTAGAAATAAACATATATGGAAGATACAATTTAGAATACTTATCAAATTTAATTCAAAAATATAATGTTTCTGAGTATTTTAGTTTAAACGGATTTATTCCGCGTGATGAATGTCTAAAAAAAATATCGGAATCAACTCTTACATTACATATTGGAGAAAACTTCGACTATCCAACAATTAGTTTTAAGGTTTGGGATTACCTAAGCATGAGAAAAAAAATTGTATATTTAGGCAGGGTGGATTCTTTTACAGCTAGATTTCTAAAAGAATATAATTTAGGTTTCACAATTTCGGTTAATGATCACGAAGCAGGTGTCATGAAATTCATTTCTCTAATTGATAGATTGGCATCTAACCAAATTAACTTGGAAATCGATCCAAAGCAGCTATCAAACTATACTTGGGACAATTTGACGCCTAAGTTAATAGATATTTTTAACAAGTTTTGATTAAAATAAAAAAAAAGATAATAATATTCTCTCAAGTTAAATTCATTTTTTTATAAATATTCTCCTTTCTCTGGAAGGGCATTCCACATAGTAATCATAACAAGACACTTCAGCAAAGTGGAGAACATGTGCTTCTTAACCGAAGGATACATATAACGAAGCACATGTACATGAAGCGGCGCGAATTACACACAACCTGGTGTCGTATGATTTTTTTCAAAAAAGAATATCTTTCGAGTTGAAGATTCAAATCATACTCAGCTATTTTCAGTTCTTCAATTAAATTTAAAGTATATTTTATCGCTTTTTAACTCAACGGGAGATTTAAAAGAGCCAAATTTATATTAAAAAATGGAATTGACCATCTTAAAAATAAACGGCAAGATCAATAATATTTGAATTTAATCCTTGAGAAGTTTCTTTAAAAAATTAAGCACCATATTTGTTACTTTAAACAATCTCTTTTCAGATATGAAAAATGACTGCAAATAGTTAATATCACTAGTTGTAAGGAGCTTAAACTTAATTATAATAAACATAAAAACAAGAAGAAAAGTTAAAAGACTAAAGATGTTGAAATGTTGAGTATAAAATAATCCACCAAAAAGCAATTCATTTATCAAATCCAGTATAAAAAATTCTAAAACTATTGTAATTATTAAAGAGATGAAAAAAGCAATGTATTGAAATATTATTTTTTTCAAATCTAGTTTGATTTTGCCAACTTTAATTGTTATTATCAAATATATGGCGCTATAAATCGAATTACTTATAATAATGCCTGTTATTGCGTAAATTAAATCAAAATAGATCAATAAAAAGAGATATAGCGGTACTCTTATAAGTAATCCAATTATTTTAATGTAAATTAGGAATTTCGTCTTGTATTCTGCTAACAGTAAGGAATCAAAGGGACTTGCTAGTATCAGAAAAATGAAAGTAAAAAGATACAATTTAACAATGCCAGAATAAATAACTCTTGATTCGCCATAAATCAATACAATAAAAAGATCCGTACAGAAGAATAAAATGCCGGTAATTAATGCTATTAAAAAAATCAGATATTTTATTAACAAATCATAAATTGCTACTATATTATCCTTTTCATTTTTAGCTATGAAACCTGAAAATGACACCGTCAAGGGATACGAAACTGCAATAGCTGTATTTGATGAAACAGAAAGTAAATCTCGCGATATTTTAAATCCTAATACCATTTGTGGGGCAAAAACTCCAATCGATTGGATTTGAATTTCGCCCCAAATATCTTTAAAAAATGTAGCAGTTCTTACTTGACCTCCATATTTAACCATTTCTTTTACGTCATGTTTAAAAGTTTGTGTACTTTGATTGTCTGTTTTAAGTTTCCTTATATGAAAGATGACAAACATAATATTAAGTATAAAAGGAATCAAAGTAGCTAAAACATAAATAACGCATAATGTATTAAGCTCAATAGAATTGAAAGCAAGGAAATAGAATAATAAAAATCCAATATAAATTGAATATTGGATAATTACCACTAAAAAAGCCCATTTAAACTTATTAAATCCCATATTTATTCCGTTTAGAATGGACTGTATATTGTTTATGATGATTAATGGAGATAACAATACAAGAATACCCAATATGTTTACAGGTAAATTAATAGCGAAGATTTCTGAAAATAACACAAAAATTATAGAGCTAATAATAAATATAATTATCACAAATATGGTTTTAACCAGAAGAGAACGCAAAATAAACCTTTTTAATTCATTCTTCTTCTGTAATGAGAGATATCGTGGAATGAAATAACTTAGAGTTTCTCTTAAACTTGGGGGAAGGAAATTTAAGATAATACTTATAATCTGAATGTAGGATATAGCTATAGCGAAATAACTCCAATTCACATCGTCTATTATTCTTGCTAATAGAATTGTACTTACTAATGAAAAAATGAATGTTCCATAGGTTTTTAAAAAAGAATAAACTGAATTCCTAAACAATATACCGTAATTAACAATGGTTGGGGATTCAGAATTATTTTTATTCATGTTTAACAAAACAAATTTATTATTTTAATTAGGTATATTTCATCTTCAAACTGACTAAATTGGATGTCTTTCTTGGTAAATTTTAATTATATCAGTAACAATCTTTTCCCAAGAATAAATGTTTCGCGCTTTTTTAACATTATTTTCTTGAATTTGAATTTTATTACTATGAGGTAAATTCAAAGCTTTCAATAATTTTAGACTCAGCTCTTCGATATTTTTTGGTTCGAATAAATAACCATTTTCATTTTCTATTATCACTTCTGGTATTCCTCCCGTTTTCGAGGCAACAATGATAAGGCCGATTGAAAGTGCTTCAACTATTGAAAGAGGTAAACCTTCATGTATAGACGGTAAGCATAAAATATTTGCTGATGAATAAAAGTCAGGCATTTCCTCTATTGGAATCATATTTAGAAATATAACATGATTTTCAATCGATAGGGATTTTACTAATTTTTTTAAATAATCTTCTAATCGACCATTACCCAATATAAAAAAACGCACTTTTGGGAAATTATCAATCACATTAGGAACAGATCGAATTAAGTATTCGACCCCTTTTTGAAGATCTAGACGACCTACAAATATAACTTTTTTGTTCTCGTTCTCTTCCTTTAAAAACTTATTAAGATAAGAAGATTTCTTTTTTTTAAATTTATCAATATCAACACCGTTAGGAACAGTGATTAAAGTTTGCAAGGGAACTCGATATCTTATCAACCTTCTTTTCAAGGACGTACTAACACACATAATTTTACTAAGCTTAGAGTAAATAAAATATGTAACGATGGCATCAAAGATATTTTCTATCAAACCTGTTAACCCAAATTCTAACCTTCCTTGGATTGATATATACATTTTTTTCTTAAAGATCAGAATATTAAGGAAAGCAGATATGAAAGATATTGGAAAAAATCTACCCTCAATATGAATTATTTGAATTTCATGTTTACGGATAATTTTCTTTAATTTTACTATCGCTTTTAATGGAATTCCTAAACTTGCTGATTGAGGAAAACCCTTTAGCTCAACTAAATTATAAGATCTATAACGATAGATATGAAAACCCTCTAACTTCTCATAGTTAATTTGAGTCCTAAAAACCTTACTCGTTACAACAGTAACTTCGTGTCCTTTTTCTGTTAGTTTTTTTGCGATGTTATAGGTTGCAGTTTCAATACCTCCTTTATGTGGAGGGAAAAAATGAGAAATCAAAAGGATATTCATGGTAATTCAGTCGGTTTGATATTTCTATAAGTTAGATATTGATATAATTCATTATAATATAAAACATATTAATCTGTAATATGATTTAATTATAAGTAAGAAGAAATCTACGTGTCAAAATTGGAAAATAAAATTCGAATTCTCTACATAATAACTGGTTTAACTCCGGGAGGTGCTGAGTTACACCTTTCTAAAATTATAAATAATCTAAGTTTAAATGAATTCGAGACTGTCGTGTGTAGTCTTACACTGACTAATGACATCCTGCAGAATATAAAAGATACCGCGAGTTCAGTTTACCTTCTCGATGGAAGAAAAAAGAGTCACTTTATTAAGATAATTCTAAAAGTGAGAAAGCTGATTAAAATAGTGAATCCGGATATAATACATTGTATAATGTTTCACTCTAATATAGTTGGGAGAATAGCAGCTTTCGGGTTGAAAAAAGTAATCATATCCTCAATTAGAACGAAACTTATACCCAACAAATTAGGTAATCTCTTCGATTTTATTAGCCAACCTTTAGTACATTATTATTTTGTTAATTCTAATGCAGTGGGTAAATTTATATCTCGATATGGGATCAGAAAAACAAAAATTAATGTCATTGAAAATGGAATTAATTTTAATGTTTTTTTCCCTACAAAAAGCAAGGAATCCATAAGAAGAGAATTAGGCCTTCCACACCATCCCATTTTGTCCACAGTAGCTAATTTTAAAGCGCAAAAAGATTATCCAACAATAATTAAAGCTATAAATTTACTAAAAAATGAAACAGAGTTTACATACTTAATCATTGGAAAAGGGTTAAGATTTGAAGATCAAGGACATAGAATCAAGCAATTAGTAAAACATTATAATCTTAATAATGTTATATTTTTAGGATATAGAGATGACATCGCTAATTTACTGTCAATAACTGATATATGGGTTAGCTCATCAATATATGAGGGCCAATCTAACAGTCTTTTAGAAGCAATGGCTATGAAATTACCTATCATTACTACTGATATCGAAGAGAATAGGGAAATTGTACGCCATAATAAAGAAGCAATATTAGTGCCAATCAGTTCACCTCATTTGCTTGCACAATCCATCAACTTATTATTAGAAGATAACCAACTTGCTAAATCTATAGCCGAAAATGCTTATTTACGAGTTAAAAAGAAATATAACCAGAAAGATAAAATAACTAAATTAAAGAACGCCTATTACCACATTTATAGTCAAATAAAACCATCGTAATTTTAAGAGGATCTAAGGTCTTGAAAGTATGTATAATCTCCCATTTTGGATATCCCCTCTATAATGAGGATTTGTCTTCACAATTTGGTGGAGGATCTGAAGTTCAATTATACCTACTTTCAAAAGAATTTAGAAAAAATGTGAATGTCGAAGTTAATGTCATCACAGGTGATTACGGTGGTATCAATGATCAAATTGAAATAATTGATAAAATAAAACTATATAAGATACTACCACTGAAAAGAAACTTCTTTAATTATTTTAAATTTCTATTCAAATTTTCCTTCTATTTAATTAAAATTAATCCAGATATAATAATTCAAAGAGCTATTAGTCCATTAACTGGATTGGCAGCTGTTTATTGCATTTTATTTGGAAAGAAATTCATCTACTCAATAGCAAACAAACCAGATGTGGATTCAAGTAAAAAAGGTTTGATTCATAAAATATTTAGATTTGGGCTTAAACATACAGATTATATCATCGCTCAAAATTATGAGCAAATGGATCTATTAAAGAAAATAAAAATAAGAAATCCTTCTCACGCTTTAGTTCTAAAAAGTGGCTCCACTATAAGAAAAAACGAGCTAGACATTACTAACAAATCAGATATCTTATGGGTTGGAAGAGCAGTAAATTGGAAAAGACCAGAATTATTTTTAAAACTTGCGTTAATCTTTAAAAATCATAACTTCAAGATGATTTGTACAAAATATGTGAACCAACAATATTGGGAAAATCTCAAGAACTTAACTGAAAGCATTCCTAATTTGAAATTTATAGAATTTGTAAAATTTTCTGAAATAGAGGACTACTTTAAGAAAGCAAAAGTGTATATCAATACATCAATTTATGAAGGCTTTCCGAATACATTCCTTCAAGCTTTTAATTATGAAACTCCAGTAATAAGCCTTAATGTTAATCCTAATAATATTTTTGATGAAAATAATCTTGGATATTACTGCAATGATAATTTCGATTTGTTAAAAGAAAAATTATCTGAGTTGATGCAAAATTCAGCACTTCAAGAAATGATTGGAAGGAACGCTTATTCATATGTTAGTAAGTTTCATGATATTGAAATAATTGGAAAACGTTGGATAAAGGTAATTAATTTTATTTTGGAGAAAACAAAGAAAAACTAATTAAAACATTATTAGAGAAAGAAAATGTGTAGTTTTTCTGGATTGGATGTTTTTATTATTCAAAACAATGCCAAGCTCTTCAGTAACCTATACAAGTTAACTTAAAAATTTTGAGAATTTTTCCATTAAATGAGATAATGTTAGTATTTCAATTATTCTAATTAAAATTGATAAGATACTTTTTAGTTGGTATTGAGAATGTTTTAAATACCTAAATTTAGTTCTTATTGAATTCACTCTCTGAATGATAAATTTAGGAATATTTTTATTCAAAAATCTCTCTATTGGCATATTTCTAATTATCAACCTGTCTTTTAAGTTAGCTCCTTTTAAGCCATATTTATATATCAAACGACACCATAATTCATAATCTTGCCCATAACGATAAGTTTCATCATATTTGCCATATTTTTCAAAAATTTTCTTTCTGATTCCTATACCCGAATGATTAAAACAATTTCTAATAAGTAAATTCTCTCTTATATCATTGAACTCAAAAAAATTGAGTAATTCTTTCTTATTTTGAATAGTGAAGCCATTAACTCCACAGAAAGCGTATTCGGGATTATTATTAAAAAAAAAAAGAAGTTTTTCTAAATGATTTGGTAAAAAAAAATCATCCCCGTCTTGACGGACTATAAACTCCCCTTGAGCTATACCAATTCCTTTATTTAATGATTTTGTTAATCCAATATTTTTTTTATTTTTAATTACTTTTATTCTATTATCTTTTAAAGCGTAGCTGTTCATGACTTCAAGTGAAGTATCTTTACTAGCATCATCAATAATTATAAATTCATAATTCGTATAGGTTTGATTTAAAACGCTTTTAATTGATTTACTTAAAAATTTTTTTCCATTATATATTGACATAATTATTGAAAATTTCAACTAGATTACCCCAATTTATAATAATTAACATTATTCATTATTCTTATCTTCCCAAAATTTTTCTGTAGAAAAGATATTCTTGTTGAGCAATAGATTTTAGTGAACAATTTTCTACTATATAATTTCTAGCGTTTTTACCAAGTTTACTTCTCAAATTTTCATCTGCGCCAAGTTTTTCAATCGCTTTTCTAATTTCAATATGTGAAGTCCCACATAAATAACCATTTTCTTTATGCTTGATAATACTGTTTATCCCTTGAATATTCGACCCTATACATGCAATACCACAGCTCATTGCCTCTAACAAAGCCTTAGGATTTCCCTCGTAATAAGAAGGTAAAATAAACATTTCATATTGATTTAAGATTTCGGGAATTTTATTATTTGGAATTGTACCTAGAAAATTTACATTTAAATCTAATTCTTTTACCATATACATAAGCCTTTTTGTACAAGGGCCATTTCCAATAATATCTAAACAAAATCCTTTTAAATCCTTAAAAGCTCTACATAAGTTTTCCAAATTCTTTACTTTTTTAATGTTTCCTATAAAAATAATGTGCTTTTCTTTCTTCCGTACACTTAACGGTTTGAAAATATCAGTGTCGACAAAATTAATAATAAATTTAATTTTTCCATTTTTATATTTCTTTTTCAATTTAAAACATTTCACTATAAAAGAGATATCTTCTATATTTGTTAGAATAATTCCATCAGCTAACCTAAAAGCAAAGAGTTCAGTAAGAAAAATCCAGATATAATTTATTAAATATTTAAGATAACTCTTGATTCCATTTTTCGTTGCAGAGTCTTTATATCTACTTAACCAATCATAACCTCCTCTTATAATAATCTTTTTTCTAAATAGGATTTTTGTAATGCATGCAATCCAACTCCCTCTAATCTGATTTGTTTTAATAACATCAACATCATTTAACAATTTCTTTAATCTAATTGGCAATAAGAGAGATTTAATAAAATGGAATTTAGGAATTTGTGATGTAATTTTATCAAAAACGGGAATAATTTCTATTTTTTCTAAGAGTTCTGAATACTTAAAATCGTTATCTGTCCCGAATGTTAAAAAATAAAATTTATTCTTATTGTTTTCAATTAATTTTTTATATAATGAAATTTCACGCGTTATTATTCCTCTATCATTCCAATCATTTAAAGAAACGCCATAAGTAAAAGTTAATAAAACTCTCATTTTATTTAATTAAAAAATATCTTCTGTTATCAAGTTTAACTAAATTGTGTTGATCTGTATTAATTTTTCATAATATTATTTTTATGAATAATAATAAGACTTTTTTTAATATTCCAAATTTTATTATTTTCATCCATAAGTTAAATATTTAAGCTTAATAAAAGAATCATAATTACGATAATTAGACTTCAAATATCAATTAAGAAATAACAAGAATTAAAATGCGTAATAAACACACACATATCATTTTATTTACTCTCATCTATAGCATGCTAATTGGAGGATATATGCTTACCCTCATTTCACCCCGGTTCTTAGGTGCTGATATTACCCCTATTGAAGATATATTTTATCAAAATTCAAAGATGCCTAAAACATCGGCATTTAATGAATCCATCTTTATTGATGGCAATAACACATTTACTGCTAAGGCAATTAGTGAGGGGTGGAGTGGAGATGGAAGTCTCGCCGATCCTTATATTATTGAAAACTATACTATTCAAGCTATATCCGAGCACGGAATAGAAATTCGAAATACTAATCTCCATTTCATCATTAGAAATGTATCCATAACAAATGGCCGTTCAAACTATTATCATGGATTTTATCTCTACAATGTAACTAATGGAGTATTAAAAAATAATACCGCAGATAATAACCTCGCTGGTTTTCTCCTAGTAAATTCAAATAATAACACCTTTAGTGATAATGTGGCAATTAACAATCTACAAGGCTTCCGATTCTGGTATTCTAATAATAATTCAATTACCAACAGTACAGCAAATAGTAATTTAGAATATGGAATTTATTTAGATAACAGTAACAACAACAGCATTACGCAAAATACATTATTTTTTAATGAATTAGGAAGTATTTTTGAAGTAGATTGCGTAGGAAATGAAATATCAGACAATGTATACAGTCCTGAAACTTTTTTCTTAGAATCTGACTCTGGTGGATTCGACGCTGATGGAACGTTCACTTTATCCTGGACTGTTTCGCAAAATGCCGATAATTATACACTATATCAAAATACTGGGATTTTAGTTGAAAATTTAACCGTAACGGAATATAACATGATAGATTTATCTCTTGGAACTTATGAATTTTATGTGAAGGCATTTAATATATACGGAGAAGTAGATTCAAACATTATTACTGTGATAGTTAAATTCCATATTAATATTGATGGAAACTTGGATTTTCATCAAACCGCTATCGAGAATAATTTTACAGGGGACGGTAGTTTAAACAATCCTTATATTATTGAAAACTATGAAATTTCTGCGACAATAGAGCATGGAGTTCATATTTTGAATACGGATCTTCATTTTATTATCAAGGATGTAACTGTTAACGATGGTAAATTAAATAAATACTATGGATTTTATTTAGAGAACGTAACGCATGGAAGATTAGAAGATAATACAGCCTACAATAACTTATACGGATTTTACCTCAAGAATTCCTTTAATAATACATTACTCGCAAATACCGCGATTGGAAATACCAATGGTTTAACATTAAATTGTTCCTACCTTAATTTTTTGACGGCAAATATTATAACAGATAACAGACATGGATTCTCTCTTGAATCATCAGAGAATAATACCATACTAGGCAACGAGGTGAGTGATAATACTTACCTTGGATTTTACTTAAGTTCTTCATATAACAATACTCTAACAGATAATCTAGCCACGGGAAATCTCAACGGATTCACTCTCAGCTATTCCGATCTTAACACATTTACAAATAACACTGCCAACAATAACGATCAGCATGGATTTAGACTTTTATATTCTCACTATAATAATTTAGTAGAAAATTCCGCTAGATATAATCAAAAATACGGGATATATCTCGAAGATAGTACTTTTAACAGTATTACCGGAAATAGCTTAGAGGATAATGGAATTGGCGCTATTTATGAAAAATTTACAGATGATACAGACTATCCTGATGTTTTTTTAATCGCAGCTATTATTTTTATAATAGTTTTATTGTCAATAATCCTAATTAAGTTAATTTTTTTTATTAAAAGGAAAAACATCAAATTTTTTATCCCTAAATTATCCCTAAAGAAGAGAAAGGAATGAGGATATGAGCTATAGATTTAAAAATATCACTATAAAAAAAATCAGCCTTTATTATTACATTCTCATTTTAGCTGCTATTATTATCCTATTAGCAAATTATCCCCGTTTATATGGAGTTGACGCATTTCAGGTAATATGGATGGCAAAAGCTCTTCAGGATGGAGCTCTAATTTCTGATAAAACTTGGTTAATCTCTCCATTTTCTTATTTTGGGTATTATCCCTTTTCATTTCGAGCGATAGGCGTCCCGATGATTCTTGCCTTTCTAATGAGCTTTCTAGATTTTCTTTCCTTAGGCTCATTTGGGTTAACTGAAGCGGTACTAGTTTTCAATATAATCCTCATCATTGTCATTTATAAGACTTCTCGAAATCTTGGTGATAGACTTTTTGAAGAGGAGTGGAGCCGATTTGTTTTTGTTGCTGCTATGTTATTCTCCGTAAACGCTATTCAAGATTTTGCTATGACCGTGAGTACAAGAATTATTATAACGATTACTATGATTGTGTTCTTAAATATTAGTATAAAAATGTTAGAAAAGGGTGCGAAAATACGATTTAAAACTATTATCGTCGTGATTTTAGTCTTTTTGATTGGTGCCTTAGCTCATAGGCTTTGGATGAATTCCTTAATAACGATAATATTTCTGATATTTACATTGTTTATCCGCAAATATAAAAAATTATATCAAATCTCTGTGTTTTTAATTATTCCAATAAGCATTTTCGCATTTTTCTTTGGATTTGAATTTTTTGGATTAAATCGGTATGGATTCAGTGCGGATGCTAATTTTCTTGATACAAGTATTTTTTTAAGTCTATACTATGTGTATGCAATTGGAATAATCGCCATCTTCTTCCCGGTTGGAGTAATAATAGCATTATATAAACTAACTTTTTCATTTAATGATTTTCATTCATTTTTTAAGAAAAAGAAGAAAGAGCATCCACAACTTATTACAAATAATCCCAAATTTCGTGACAGCTTTTATTATCTACTTCTTTTTCTAATACCCTTTTTATTTTTCATTTTTACAACCTTCTATGCAATAGTCGTTTTTTTACCGATAATAGTTATTTTTTCAGTTAAAGGTTTAGCTTATATAAAAAATTTTCTTTCAAACCATACAATCTTTTCTATGAAATTAGATTGGCTATTTCCGGTAATCCCCGTATTTATTTTGACTGGTTATTACCTGCTAAGATTGGATTATTATTCAAGAATTGCTTTAGTGGATATTATACTTTTATCCCTTGTCTCGTTAGCCTTATTTTTATTTGTATTTCTTATTAATAAACATAATAGCTTTCCTCTTTCATTTTCATCGCTTGATTCCAAGAAACTGAAAAATTTCCTTTGGATGGTTATATTAACTCTTTCAATTTTAACCTCATCTATTATAAATGTAGAGATTAGTAGATATGATAGTCTCAACAGCCCCTATCCATGGGACAATAGATATTTAACCAATGAAGAAATCCGAATTATTGAATACTTTAAAGGAGAAAATACAAATGGCTTAATTTTCGTTGCAGACCGTCATATTGCTGATAGAATTGGAGCTGTGGGATTCTTACCTGCTTTTAGCATACCCATATTAATTGGAACACCCTTGTTTTATGGTATAATCAGCCCCAATTATGTTTATGAACACACTAAATTTTCAATTTGGGATTTTTTTAGTTTTACATTTTTCAATTTTACTCAAATAGATCCTATAAAAGAATTAAGGAGTTATATTAACAATTTAGACGTAAGAAATGAAAATGACTACAACACCTTACTTTCATACAATATCCAATATATTATAACTATTAACGAAACTTATCAATCAGGGGGAGTAAATAATTGGTTGCTAGTCCGATCTCTACAACAATCCGAATCATTTGAACCTGTTTTTATTACTCATCATCTTTTGATTTGGCAAATATATTAAATATCTAAATTTAAACAGAATAAGTGGTTTCTTTTTCACATTGTAAAACATATGACTTGAAACATGAATTTATGTAGAACTAAATAAAAACTCAATAATAACACAAGGGTTTCAAAAACAATTTGGTGTAAATCTCCAACGCATTTTCTGTAGGGATAATTTTAAGTTAACTTTTATAAAGAAAAGATACATAATACTATTATCCATAGATAAAAGTTGAACAGTTCAACTATCCGAAGATAAAACTTTAAAAGTTCGACAAGCATATATATAATTCACATCATTAGTTTTATAAATTAGTTATTTTATCATAACTATTAGGTATAGAAGGGCAAGTTGGATTATACCAAAAAATAAAAATCAAGAGAACAATGGAAATGGAAACAAAGAGAATTAAACAAACCACACAAAATTTTATCCTAAAAGATCGAGTTAAACTAGACGACTTTGAACAAGAAAAGAGTATAAACAAATTTAGCACCCAAACATCAAATAATAAAGTCGTTATAACTATACCCGCTTATAATGAGGAAGAGAGTATTGGTGCGGTTATCAATGAAATTAAAACTGTGATGGAAAAAACTAATTTCCTTTATCAGATAATGATTCTCGATGATGGAAGTGTAGATAGGACAAAAAAAATTACGGAGGAGAATAGAGTACTTTTCTTTTCAAATGGATGTAATATGGGTCTTGCACATACTTTTAAAAAGGAGATGGAAATTTGTTGCGATTTAGGGGCAGATATCATCGTGCATATTGATGCTGATGGACAATATCCTCCAAAATACATTCCAGAGATGATTGAAAGTGTTATTGATGGACACGATTTAGTATTAGGTTCACGATTTGGAAAGGGGTCTTACAATGGATCAATTAGTAAAAAACTTGGAAATATGTTTTTCGCAAGAGTACTTTGCTTGCTATTGGGAAAAAATATTCATGATACTACTACCGGATTTCGAGCTTTCACTAAAGAGATTGCTCAATTGCCCATTGAAAGTAAATTTACCTATACGCAAGAACAATTAATTCACGCAATAAGGAGTAAGAAGTTAATTAAAGAAATCCCCATAATCGCTAGAAAGACTAGGAAAAGCAGGTTATTTGGTAATATATTTGAATATTTTTACAGAGCAACAATTACTATCTTGAAAATATTTATTTAAACTGACTTTTTTAACACTTTTTTTCTGAAATTATTTTTTCTCTGAACCTACTTGACCATCCATAAGCTCCATATCTTAACATTCTTTGTTCATTAAAATATGTTTAGCGAATTTACTTGTAAATATAATAAAAAAATCATAGCGAATTTTTTAAATTACTTAACTTTAATTAAAGTAAACTAATCAAAAAAGTTGTTAAAATTGGCAAAATTAAGTAAATATCTAACAAGGATAAGAGAAAATAAAGTTAGACCATATATAAAAGGAAAAGTTTTAGATATTGGATGTGGTGATGCTAAAGCAATTAATTATGAAACGGTAACTAGATATTTTGGAGTAGATTTAGATTATAAATGTAAAGAATTAGCAAAAAAGTATCCCCTAGGAGAGTTTTATTCAAAAAATTTAGAAAATGATAAAATTAATCTACCAGAGAAAGTGGATTTAGTTCTTATGACAGCCTTCATAGAGCACATTAAGAACTATGAAAATCCATTTAGACAATCAATCAATAACTTAAAGAGTGGTGGAAGTATTGTGATAACAACCCCTACTAAATTTGGTAATTTTATTCATTTCTGTGGTGAGATTTTAGGTTTGCTTCCAAAATCTGTAAGAGATAGTCATAAAATAATTTTATCAAAAAGTGATTTTATAAAAATTGGACAAAAATACAATTTAAAATTAATAAAATACAAAAAATTTGAATTGTTTTGTAATCATTTTGTGATTTTTGAAAAATGAAAAAAGTTGGCTCTTGCATTACCCTTCTTGAGAATGTAATTACATAATGTTTATTAATATTGAATATATCTCAATTTTTCTGTTGAAACCTCAAAAATGAAAGTTTTAAGAATATTACTTAATTAAAAAAAGGAAGATTAAGATTTTTTAAAATTTATATGAAGAAAAAATATATTTGTGAATCATCAATGAATATCAAAATGATATTATACAAAAATTTCATTTCAGATACAAGGGTTCAAAGAGAAGCTATCTGTTTAGCTCAAAATGGATATGAAATTGAAGTGATTAATTGTAAAGGTCCTAAAGATAATAATACTAATATAAATAATGATAAACGTATAAAAAATAGTGAAATCATGGAAGTTCAACCAAAAAAACGTGAAACAGTAAAATCACTGTTAAAATTTTGGATATTGGCACTATTTCATTTAATAAGAGAAAAAACCCCCCCAAATATAATTCATGCTCATGATTTAACAGGACTTCCACCAGCAGTTTTATACAAAATTTTATTCCCAAAAGTTAAATTGATTTATGACTCACATGAACTCTTCCCAGAAGCTGCAAAAGACAAACTAAATAAAATCTATTGGTTATTTTTTTTATTATTAGAATTTATTTGTAGCAAATTTATTACCGTTCTTATCGGTGCAAGTCCATTACAACTTAAAATTCTAAAAAGAAGAATAAATAAACCTCAATTTTGTATTTTGAATGTACCAGATTTAGATTTTATTAAAAAAAAAAAAGATTTTGATTATGAAAATCTTAAGTTTCACCCCTTATCTCCTAAAAAAGAAAAAAAAGTTAAGATAATCTATTCTGGAGGTGTATATACACATAGAGGATATGACGAATTTATATTGGTTGCTGTTAAAATACTGGAAAAAAATCATAATTTCGAGTTTTGGATAGTTGGTGGTGGTAATTATTTAAACAATGTAAAAGAGATGATAAAGGGGTATAAAATAACTAATCATTTCATCTTCACAGGAGCAGTCCCATATTGTGACCTTTTAAAATTAACCTATAACTGTGATATTGCTATTGGTTTATATGAAGATACTGTAAATAATAATATTATGATTTCAAACAAAATATTTGAATACATGTTGGTCGGAATACCATTTTTATTTACTAATTTAAAGTCATCACAACCATATTTAAAAATGGTAAAAGCAATTAAAATAGGCTTTCCTCTTGATATAGAACAAATTGCTGAAAAAATACTGCTTCTTGCGAATAATGAAAACACACAATATGAAATATCAAAAAAAAGTAAATCCTTAATAATAGAAAAATTAAACTGGAAAAATGAATCAGTAAAATTATTAGAAGCGTATTTAGAAGCTTTAAAATAATATTTAATTTTTTTAATTAAAATATTTAAACAAATAAAACAATAACAGTTTAAGTTTTAGAAGTTAGAATAAAGATAGATTAGACATCTTCAATACACTTTAAGAAAGACTCAAGTTAATTATGAAATATCTGCACTTTATGATGGATCAATTTTATTCAAGAGAATTTATTGAACAAATTCAATCTAGCTTTAAAATTGAAGAACATTATTTCATTATAGTTAAAAAAAAGAACAGAAAAAATTATATTATTTCAGAAAATTATCAGAACATTGAAGTAATTACAATTTCGCGTAAGAAAAAAATTTTAGAATTTACCCTTTCGCATATAAAGTTCTTTACTATGGAATATAAAAGGATTCGAAAAATGATGAGACAAGCAGAAAATATCATCATTCATAATTTGACAGAAGAAATATCTGGAATATTATTCGGATTCAAAGGAAAAGCAAAAACATTATGGGTAATTTGGGGAGGTGACTTATATGATTACATCCCATTAAATTTATATGATCATTACACTTCAAGATTATTACTAAAATTAGATAATAGAGTAATATCGGGTTTTATAAATTTCTACTATTCTTTTTTCTATGAAATAAAAAAGGCAGTAATAAGAAGACTTGATTATGTAATTTCTGCGTATAAGGGAGATCTTACATTATTTATTAAATATTTTAAAACTAGAGCAGAATGCTATACTCAAAATATTTATCCTAATCCTGTTGATTTTAAAAAATTAGATGCGGGATTAAGTTATTCTATTGACAAAAAGTATTATTTTAAAAAAAAAGGATACAAATTACTCTTACTTGGTAATTCCGGAGGATCAACAAATAATCATCTCGATTTATTGATCCGGTTATCTGAAATGGAAGAACAAAATTTTAGAATAATCTGCCCACTTTCTTATGGCTCTCCGATTTATATTAAGAAGATTATTGAAAAAGGTAAAACGCTCTTTGGAGATCGATTTGTCCCTCTGCTTGAATTTTTAAAACCAGATATTTATTTTCACATCTTAAAACAGATTGATTTAGCAATTTTGTATCACAATCGGCAACAAGGGCAGGGAAATATCCAAATTCTTACATATTTGGGGAAACCAATATGCATGAAAAAAACGTCAATATTTTTTCATCTCAAAGAAAGGGGAGTGTCTGTTTTTTCAACTCAAGATTTAGAAAGATTACTATTAAACGAGATAGAATTTACTGAAGTTATGTCTAAAAAGAATAAAAAAATCGCATCGCAAAATCTTTCGGTAAAATCACTAATATCGTCAATAGAAAGCGTTTTTAATTTATTAGAAAATAGAAAATTTAGATAAGGTTTTGAAAGTAAGATTATAAAAATTATTGAGAAATGAAACCTGTACTAAAAATTATTAATTTCATTGAGTTCAAAGAGATATAATTAAAAAGATTGATATTGGGAGATTAAAATGAGTAAAAAAATTCTAATATTGGGAGGTTTTGGTTTTATAGGTACAAATCTAATAATAGAATTATTAAAAAATGAAAAATTTGAAATAGTAGTCTTTGAAACTAAAAATTCTATTTTTGGGGAACAGGAACTTTTAAAAAAGATAGAAGTGCATAAAGGAGATTTTAATAAAGTAGAAGATTATAAAGTAATTTTTAAAAATAATAAAATCGACTTGGTTGTCCACTTAATAAGCACAACTATTCCTTCAACCTCTAACAATAACATTAAATTTGATATTGAATCAAATCTCATAAATACTATAAATCTTTTAGATGTTATGATAAAATATAATTGTAAAAATATTGTTTTTTTCTCTTCTGGAGGTACAGTTTATGGTCCATCAAAAAAAAAAACCAAAAAAAAAGAAGAAGATTCAAAGAATCCAATCTGTTCTTATGGAATAATTAAATTAACTATTGAAGAATATATTAAGCTTTATGATTATTTATACGATTTAAATTATCTTATCATTAGACCATCAAACCCATATGGAGAACATCATTATAAATTAAATCAAGGCTTAATAAATGTCATTCTCAGTAAAATTATTAATAATGAAACCGTGGAAATTTGGGGCGATGGTTCTATAGTAAGAGATTACATATATATTAAAGATCTTGCTAAATTTGTCAGGGAGTTAATCGAGAAAGATATTAAGAAAGAAATTTTTAATGTTGGAACAGGAAAGGGATATTCTATTAATAGGATTATAAATTTCATTCAGAATGAAATAGGAGATTTCAAAGTAACATATTTAAAAGAAAGAAAAGTAGATATAAAGAATTTTGAACTAAATATAGATAAATTAAAATCATTTATTAATTTAGATTTGACAAGTATTAAAACGGGAATAAAAAAAACATACACATGGTTAAAAAAGATTCATCAAGAAACTAGTGCCTGTTAAACCTGAATAATAGTTATAAAAAATAATTTGATTTAAGAAATTCCCGATTATTGATGAATTTCAATTTTTTCTCATTCTCAAATCCATAAGTCGAAATTTTATTGATTTCATGTAGATTTGTTTTAATATTTATTTTACATCATTCATTCCAGAAAAAAATCAAAATGATATTTTGAATTTAATATTCTCTTATTAATATTTTATTGAAAAAATTAAATTTATGAAAAAATCCCAAAATTTCACAAAAATCTATAGTCCCATCAGATTCTTAAAAAAAAAGT
Organism: Promethearchaeota archaeon; assembly: GCA_030599585.1. Lineage (GTDB taxonomy): Archaea > Asgardarchaeota > Lokiarchaeia > Sigyniarchaeales > SOKP01 > SOKP01. The sequence goes on from JAUVNS010000003.1 coordinate 311,450, forward strand.
GATTGGAATATTACAAATATTTACAAAATATATGTATTCTTATATTCAATCTCTATATTTATTATTGAAAACTTGTTGAAGCCATATTTCAATTGTTAAAGCACGACAAATCTTTTTAGAAGTATTATAATTATAGTCATTAAATAACTTTTTCAAAATAATTAAAAAAGATTTTTTTGAATCTCGCAACAAATCTAAGAAATATTCTCTTATTGCAAAGAAAATAAATTTTTGCATATTTAGACATCTATAAATTAGACTAGAGTTTTTGATAATAGGATTTAAATATTTAACAATAAAATTTATATCAATATATTTTGAATAAAGAGCATTTTCAGGATTTAGAATTTTTTTTGTCAATTTTATGATCTTGTGAGTTCTTAACCAATTCCCATAATCGGCATAATTTTTCTTAGATTCAATTATTGAAAATTTTTCCAGTAATGTCTTAATGATTTCAAGAATTTTTCCATGTAATGTCATTTTTTCCGAAATAGCAAGTCCAGTTTTTTGCCATGGAATTTTTTTATAATATTCAGGATGTTTATACAATAAGGTTTTATTATATAATTTACTGTGTAGACGATACTCATCCGGAAGAGAATATATAAATTCAATTAAATCATTGTCTAAAAAAGGTTTTCGCGTTTCTATTATACGAGATATCGCAAGTTGTCCGATATTTGTAAATCTTCTAGCACGAGTATCGATGAAATATGGACCTTCACGATTTATATTAAAGAAACTACTTTTTAAATCTGTAAATCTAATTTGATTTCCGAATCTTTTAATAGCCGCTCCTTTTTCAATTCTTTTATTGAGGTTACCAATCCAACTTCCTCCCATAATAATGTCCCCCACAAAACCGTCAATATTTATATCACATAATTTTCTAAATTGTTCCTGGGGTAATGGATTGTGCAGATGTAGAAGAGAAACTAATCCATCGGTGTACCATACAAATTTAAATCTATTGTCCAACCAATTATCTTTATTTAACTCAAAAATATAATGGATATTATTTTTTATTTGGGAAACTAATTTTGCAATCCTTATATCATCACAATCTTTCTTACCAAAAGTATAGTATACAACATTTAAATCTTCAATTTGATCAATTATTGCCAGATTTAATCTTGAATCCAACCCACCACTTATAGAGACACCTAATTTTTTATCAATATTAACTCTCTTTCTTACTGCTCTTTCTAATAATTTACCTAGTTGTATCACCGCTTCGTTAAAAGTTATATTTTGAGGTTTAATTGAGCTCCATTTCCAATAACGCTTCTCTTCCACAACTTTTCTTTTTTCTAAGGAATAGGTTATCACAGAAGATGCATTCATCAATTTCACATCTTTAAACCACGTTATTTCACCTATTAAATGTCCAAGATCCATAAAACACTTTATAGCTTGAATATTTATTATTGGTATAAAAGCTTTAAATGGTAATAAAGCCTTGAGTTCTGATACCCAAGCAAAACAATCGTTATTGTTCCAAATATATAATGGTTTCATCCCATAGCGATCGGATATAAATTTTAGTTTTTTTTTATCATATAAAATTGCCGAATAAATTCCATCAATCTTTGAAAGCACAGTTTCTAAGTTATTATCTATATATGCATCAATTAATAATTCTGAAAATGTCTTTGATTTGTATTTGAAAAGTTTGACAATTTCATTTAGATTATAGATTTCTCCCTCTATCCATGAATAAATTCCTGATTTTTGAAATGGAGTATTTTTTTCTCCTAAAATTCCTAAATGGACTCTTGAGGCAATAATTTTCTCATCAGAATAGATATCATCAAATTTATCTGAGGATGTATAGCTAATCATCTTCAAGGCATTTTCAATTTCAACTAATTTAAAATTATTTAAAATATCCACAACACCAACAAGCCCAGGAATAACATTCTCACCTTTGTTCTTAAAGATATTACTTCGTCTTAATTCTTTATTATTTATTCATATTATAATTAATTTTCATATTTTGTAATTTTCTATAAATATATTCACATTTATGTAGTTTTTTGATTCGCTGAGAGATCTATCTAAAATTAAATATAATCATTCATTAAATATAAAAAATTGAAATGAGTAAGATAAAAAATCCTTTAATATTATTTTCATTTTAATCCTTTAAATTGAATTTTAATATATAGAGGATTCTAATTTAAATAAAAAATACAGAATGTTGAAGAATGTCAAGAAATATTCTATTTATAGTACGAAATTTTGAAAAAGGAGGGGGAGAGGAAAGAACAGCTGCTGAGTTAGGTAGTAAATTTCATAATAAAGGTTATAATATATATTATCTTTCATTTTTAAAGCCGTCTATTGATACTTATAAAGTAAAAGGTAAACATTTTAGTCTCATTGAAACGGTTTATCGATTTGATCTAGGAAAAGGAATAAAAATTGTTCTAAAAGATATAATTAAGGTTATTAGATTTAAGTTTAGAATTTTTACATATCCAAAAATAATTAAAAATTTTACTAAAAATTATAAAATTGATCTAATTATTTCATTTGGAGAATATAATAATCTAGCTTGCTTATTAAGCAAAATTATATTCAAAAATAATACAAAATTAATAGTTTCAATCCGTAATAATCCAGATCTAATGTATACCAAAGATCAAAGTATATTAAAATATTTCATATTTAAAATAATTACTATAAAATATCTTTATAAAAAGGCAGATGTAATTATACCAAATTTTGAAGCGGATTTTGAAAATATATTATATAATTATAATCCTAATAAAAATAATGTTAAATCAATATTTAATCTGTATAATATAAATCATTGCATAAAATTATCCAAGGAGAAAATCCCTTTCAAATACAATGAAATTTTTGAGAATTCTTTTGTTTTTATTAATATTGGAAGGATTGTTGAACAAAAAGGTCAGATACATTTAATTAAGAGCTTTAAAAAAGTTGTGGATAAAAATAACAAAATAAAATTAGTTATTTTAGGAGAAGGATCTCTTAAAAATGACTTCGAAAAACTAGTAAAATTATTAAATCTACAAACTAATATCTTTTTTATTGGAATTCAATCTAATGTATTTCCATTCTTAAAAAGGTCTAATTGTTTTATCTTTACATCATTATGGGAGGGATTTCCAAATGTTATTGTTGAAGCACTTTCAATGAATATCCCGATAATCTCAACGGATTGTAAATATGGTCCTAGAACAATTCTCTGTCCCGAACTAGATATTTCAGAAAAAGTTAATTATCCATACTTTGGAAAATATGGTATTTTAACCAAACCATTTTTCAATAGGAAAGCTTTAGATTATTTAAAGCTATCTAATGGGGAAAAAATCCTTTCTAATTTAATGATTAAAATTATTGAAGATCCTCATCTTAAAAAGAAATTTTCTAAAGGAATAATTAGAGCAAAAGATTTTAGTGAGGAAAAAATATTTCATGAATGGGAAAAAATAATAAAACAATTGTTAAGTTAGAAAATTTAATTACTTTAGGCAAAAATAAAATTACAAATCTATATGACAAATTTTTTAATTAAAGTTAGCAATTTAAGCCCAAACAAAAAGTTGATGATATGATCAATAAAACTAAAAGATTTCGCCCTTATTACTTAATTTTACTTATCCTCGCCATTATGATTCCTTTTCTATGTTATCCTTATATTTTTGGTGTTGATGCATTTGAGTTAATTTGGATGGCAAATGCTATTAAAGAAGGAGCTTTATTTTCCGAAAATACTTGGTTAATCCATCCAACATCATATTTTGGATATTACCCCTTTTCTCATCGTGCTATAGGAATTCCTTTGATAATTGCATATTTATTAAGTTTTTTAAATCTCATTTCAGTCGGAATTTTTGGTATTAGTGAAGTAATATTAGTTTATAATATTATACTTATAATAGTCTTTTATAAAGCATCACGTAGTCTTGGAAATACATTATTTAATGAAGAATGGAGCCGATTCATGTTTACAGGTGCTTTATTATTCGCTCCTCATATTATAGATGAGTTTACAATGACCATTTCCACGAGAATAGTTATTACTATCTTTATTATTCTAATATTAAATTTTAATTTAAAAATAATTTCTGGGGATTACAAAATTAACTATAAAGATATAATCTACATATTATTAATCTTTATACTCGGAGCCTTAATACATAGATTATGGTTAGGGATGATTATTCCATTTTTATTTACACTTATTATTTTTATTATTAGAAAAAATAAAAACATTCTAAAATTGATTCTTATTTTTATTTTACCCTTAATTATTATCTGTTTTTTCTTGGGATTGTCAATTTTCGGTATTATGCCCCGTTTTGAACTAAATAATTCAAGTTTAATTCAAAGTATCCTATTCTTTTTAAATTATTATGGATTTAATTTGGGATTAATCTCTCTTTTTTTTCCAATAGGCATAATAATTATGATTTATAAAATATCTATAATATTAAAAAAAAAATATAAAATAGAGTCATCAATTTTTAAAGAAAAAAAGTTTCTTTTATTACAAAAAAACCTCTATTTAATCCTTTTTATTATTCCATTTATTTTCCTGTCACCCCAATTGTTTTACGCACTAACTCTTTTTTCACCTATGATAATTATCATCTCTATAAATGGTTTAATTTATATTAAGAATTATATTTCATCCATCTCTAAAACCGTAGATAGGTTTTTACCGTCAATTGTATTTTTACTTTTGTTTGGTTTTTATTTGGTAAGAATTGGAATTTTCAAGCAAACAAAAATTAATTTAGTGTTTTTATTATTATTTTCAATTGGAATTTTAATAATTTTAATATCAATTTCTATAAAAATTCATCATAAAAAAAATAATTTTCATCTCAAATTAAGAAAAGAATTTTGGATTATTACATTAATTATTCCATTTCTAACATTTACTATGATGGAGATACAGATGAGAAATTACGAAAGAATGAATAGTTCTTATCCTTGGGAAAATAATTATCTTACAAATGAAGAAAAACAAATAATCAATTATTTTCAAAACAAAGATTTAAATGGTTTGATATTTGTTTGCGACGATGAAATTTCGGCAAGAATTGGAGGAATAGGATTTTTACCTACTTTTCATGGATTAGAACTGATTGGATTATGCTTATGGTATGGTGTGGTTAGTCCAGAAGAAATTCACATGGGAACAAAAGTATCATCTTCTCTGTTAGATTTAATAGCTCAGTATTATTATTTTTATAAACCTCTAAATGCCAATTGGTCGTCAGAATCATGGCCTTTAGAGGTTCTGAAGCTAAAAATTATCAAATTAAACATGACATACTTAATGGATTGCTTACTTATTCAATCTGAATACAATATTCAATATGTAGTTACTATTAAACAAAAATTTACCCATTTCAGTAATGAGTGGATCTTAATAGAATCTTTATACCAATCAGATTTAGAACCAATTTTTTCAACTCAACACTTTTTAGTATGGAACTTGCACGGTTTATAGAAAAACCCCCATTAGGTTAAACCTATATATCAATTTTTATTTTCTTAGATTTTAAAGAATGAATTAGTATTTAAAAAAATACAAAATGTAATGATTTATTCCATTATCTCATTAAATTACAAAAATTAAAACTTAATCCTAAATTAGCTAGTATCAAAATGTCAATGAGAAAAAATATCGGTTTTGTTTTAGCTTCTAAATTATTTGGTGGAGCAGAAACAATAGTTAAGGAAATTCTACGAAAAATAAATCTTCATGAATTTAATGTATATCTATTCATCGATAAAGATCTTATAAAATTTTTCAAAGATCTTTCGAATATTAAAATAATTAATCTAGGAGATTTAAGAACCGCTTTACCATTTCATCCAACTATTTTTATTGCGAGAAAGATTCTTTTAAAAAGTGTTAAAAAATATAATATTTCACTTCTAAATTTCCATTTACCTCATTCACTCTTCCTAAAAAAAGATAATAAAATAATTAATATCTTTACAATTCACGGAACAAAGTACTTAGATCCTGTTTTTTTTAAATCAAATCAAGCTAAGTATAACTATAAGTCAATAAAGAATATCTATTTTTTGATAAGATATTATTTTGAAAAATGGATATATATAAAACAATTAAAGAAAACTGATTTTATAATCTCTGCGTGTGACTTCTTCTTAGATTTATTATCTAAAAATGGAATTAAGAATAAGAAAGTGAAAATTGAAAATGGCGTTGATTTATCTATCATCAAAAATCGTAAAAAGATATTGAAAAATCGAGAAGCAATAAGAATATTTTATTCCGGGGGGTCCCGTAATGTAAAGGGTTGGGATATTTTACTAAAGGCAATTAACAAAATAGCTAAAAAGAGCTATAGCTTTAAAATATTCTTTCTTAGGGAAGTCCCTAAAAGTCATACTATTAGAAAGTATGTTAAGAGCAAAAAATTACAAAATTACATTGAATTTATTGGTTTTTGTAAGCGAGAAAAATATTTAGATTATATGTATAGCTGTGATTTTGTGTGCTTACCATCATATATTGAAGGAATTGCTGCTTCGTTGATGGATTGTCTTGCTTTAGGAAAGCCAATTGTGACTACTAAGGTTGGAGGGACGCCCGAAGTCATAAAGGATGGAGTAAATGGTTTTCTATGCCAGCCAACTAGTTCAAGCCTTGCTAAGACATTAGAAAAAGCCTTAAAAAACAAACAAAAACTTGAAGAGATGAGCAATAATAACCTTGAGAAAGCCATCGATTATAGTTGGGATCTGGTTATCAAAAAGTATGAAAATCTATTTAAAAAAATTATAAAAAATTGGGTATAATTCAAATCTATATGTGAAAATAATGAAAACATCAAAATGAAGAAAATTAAATATCTCATACTAGGTGCTGGAATTAGTGGTTTATCATTTGCATATTATTTAAAAAGGGATGACTATCTAATTCTAGAAAAAGAAAACATACCTGGAGGTCTACTTCAGACAATAAAAAAGCAAGGGTTTACATGGGACTATTCAGGTCATTTTCTTCATTTCAAGAATGAAATATTGAAAAAAAATATAGAGACTTTAATGGGAGAAAAATTATTACATATTTCACCCAAAATAACAAGTATATATTATAAAGGTAGATTTATAGATTATCCCTTTCAAAAGAACATTCATCAACTGAATAAAAGTGATTTCATCGATTGTATTTATTACCTTTTTAATAAAAAACCTAAAGCTAAATATTCTAATTTCAGAGAGATGCTCCTAGGAAAGTTTGGAAAGGGAATTTGTGAAAAATTTCTATTTCCATACAATGAAAAACTGTATTCAACAGATTTAAATAATTTAGATGCAGCCGCGATAGGAAGATTTTTTCCTGACACAAATATTAAAGAAATCATAGAAAATTTTAAGAATCCTGAAAATTCATCCTATAATACTTCATTTATTTATCCTAAAGATGGAATTTATTCTTTTTTAGAATTATTTATTAAAAATTTAATTAAGATTAAATCAAATGAGGAAATTAGAGGAATAAATATTAGTAATAAAATTGTTAAAACTAAAAAAGAGGAATACAAATACAAATTTTTAATTAATACGATTCCATTAAATGAATTCTTAAATCTGTGTAATATTCAAACCAATAATATTTTAAATCATAATAAAGTATTAGTGTTTAATCTAGGATTTGATTCTGAATCAAATTTTAAAAATCATTGGATCTATTTCCCTGATAAAAATATTTCCTTCTATAGAGTTGGTTTTTATAATAATATTTTGAATGAAAACCTATTATCTTTATATGTAGAGATTGGTTTTAAATCAAAAAAATTGGTGGATATTAAATCTTATAAGAAAAGAGTATTATATGACTTAAAAAGGGTTGGCATAATCGAAAATCATAATTTACTAGCTGATCATCATGTTATAATAAATCCAGCATATTGTTTTATTTCAAAAGATTCAAAAAAATTCGTTTCTAAAATTGAATCCTATCTTTCAAATAATAATATATATTTGTGTGGAAGATATGCACAATGGATATATTGTTCAATCGAAGATAATATTATTAGAGCAAAAGGTTTAGCCAATAAGTTATCTTGATTTTTTTATGAGGTTGTTTTAAATAACTTATTGTTTGAGTATTTCCGTTTTTTTACATTATAATAAATAGTTAAACCAAAAGGTAATATTTTTTAAAGCACATTAATAAATTTCCTTCATTAAAATATTTTTATTCTTTACACTTCTAAATAAGAAACATTAGGGTTGAAAAAAGCTTAATTTTTAATCGATCAAAACTTTAAAAATTTAATTTATATCAATAAGATTTTTGATTCATGATAAAACCGTGAAGGAAAAATTTATTTTTACCTTATTTTCTCAACTTATTTCAAATTTTGCTAATGTAATCTCTCATTATTTCTTAGCTTTATTTCTAGAGATAGAACTTATGGGAGCTTGGGCATTATTAAATAGTATAATTAATTTAGGTTTTATATTTGTTAATTTGGGGATTGATTCTATACATTTTCAGTATTCAGGGAAAAAGAATTTTGATTCATATTTTGGGTCTTATTTATTTATCAAATTATTTTTAATTTTCTTAAATTTGGTTTTTTCTATTTTTCTAATATTCATATTTCAAATAAATAATGCTATCTATTTGGTTTTATTTTTATGCTTATCAAAAATATTTATCAACCTCTCTAACATATTCATAATTAATCTTAAAGCAAGATTAAAAATTTTTAAAAGTGAGATTCCATTTTTTCTTGCAGCTTTATTTAAAGGTATTTCAGTATCATTAATTGCTCTTAATCTTAATTTTGTGTCATCTATAATTAATCCCTTAATATTAATATCAATATCAAATTGCATTTTTGATTTCTTATGTTTTCTATATTTAATTGTTATTTCTAAATTTAATATTGACTTCAACAAACCAAAAAGAAGAATTATATTAAAATATTTGAGAGATGCAAAACCTTTAATGTTATATACCATTTTTTCCATAATTTCTGCAAATATTGGTAATATAATCTTAGATTATAATTTCGGGGAAACTTCTTTAGCAAATTTTTACATAATAAATTCATACATTATTCATGCGTTAATTTTTATATCAGGGAGTATAATTACTCTGTATTTAACATATTATTCAAAACTTTTCGAATCTGGAAATTTTAGACTTATTGAAAAAATTACACATATTGTTGAAAAATTCTCTTCCATTTTCTTTTCAATGATTTTGATATTTGTTTTTACCTTAAGTGATATTTTATTTTACATATTTTTACCCAATTACCTTGATTCAATTCCAATCTTACTTATTTTAATTTTTATACCTTATGCACACGGAATTACTCGACCATATGGTCTACATATGATATCTGGAAAAAAACAAAAAATATCCGCATATTGGGAGAGCTTAAATAGTATATTCGCTATTCTATTGATGATTTTACTTATTCCAAATGAATTTTTTTTAATTCCATTTTTGGGTTTAGGATCTATAGGATACGCTCTTGCATTAACTATTCCTCCATGTTTATCGGTATTTGTATGTCGTTTTTTTTCAAATAAATTCTTTAAGATAAAATCTCAGAGAGAAGTAATATATCATCTAATTATTGCTTTTTTGAATATAGCTCTTCTAATTTTAATCCGACAATTTTTAGAGTTTCTTCACTTGAATATTCTGTACATTCTTCTTATAATCACTATTTTAGGGATATTCTTCTTTATGGGTCCATTAGTTATTTTTAGATTTTTTACAATAGAAGATTTAAATTTTCTCAAGAGTTTACTAAAATTCGATTCGTATAAAAGTTCTTATCTTGAAGAATAATCTACATTTTAGATTTAGTTTTACAAGTAAACCTATTGAAGTCCATTTTCTTCAATTATAACCCGTTTTAATTTCTATTTAAATTTCAAATAATAAATCAATGAAACTGAAAATTAGGAATAAAAAAAATAGAAAAAAGAAACTAATGATCTTCCTTTTTAATTTCTTTTATTGCAAAACTTAGATTTCTATGAGATTCATGAGTCAAATAAATAAATTCCCAATTATATTTTTTACAAAATTGATTTACTGCTTGAACAACCCCATAAGAAAAGCTCTTTATAATGTTTCCTTTACAATAATCATGTCCAGTTATAAAACCTCCACTTTTAACCTTCAATCGAGAGATTAATAATTCATTTAATGTTTGATCATATTGATGAGATGTGTCAATATATACCCAATCAAAATAATTATTGGGAAATTTTTTTAATTCATTTTCAGATCTTCCATTCAAAATTACGATTTTTCTTGATTTAATTTGATCTTCAAATCTATTTTGAACATATTCCTTTTTTGATTTATTATATCTTTCTGATTTCCAAATATCAATCAAATAAAGCTTTTTAGGTTTGGAATATTTAAGAATTTTGTTTGAAAAATCACCTTTATTAACTCCCAATTCTGCAACTATTCCATTCTTAGGAATGTTTTTTAATAGTTCAATTCTATCAAGAATTACTTTGAGATTCTTAATATGTTTATTATTTAATTGAGATCCACCATTACTTTTTTCAGTCCTTGACAATTTAGTAATCGTAAATCCAAATAATTTTGCTATTTTTTGAATTAATCTTATAATATAATGATAGATCATATTTAATTTAAAGAATGAATCTTTTTCAATTTATTTAAGTATTAAATTCTTTTTACTTTTTAACCTATTATAGTTTAATGGAACTTTAAGATCTTTCCGCTTAAGAAAATTCAGGTTGTTTAAAAAAGTGCTGGAAAAGATCCGCTATACTATATTTGAGGGTGGAGAGATTAACCAAAATTATAGTATAAAATATTAATATAAAAATTATGAATGTAGAAAATAGTTAGAATTATCTTATGATAAGACATTCAAAAAAATTTAAATGATTATTAAATCTCTTTAGTATATTTCTAATTAATCTAGTTAATGTAAAATGAGAGGTATAATCTTAGCGGGGGGCAGCGGATCAAGGCTTTATCCGATTACACAGGCAATTAGTAAACACCTCATTCCCATATATGACAAACCGATGATATATTACCCGCTATCTGTGCTAATGCTTGCGGGTATTAGAGAGATTCTAATTATTTCAACACCAGAACATATTAATCAATATAAAAAAATCTTAGGGGATGGTAGTAGGGTGGGTCTTAAGTGTTTTTATAAGATTCAAAAAGAACCTAACGGACTGCCAGATGCTTTCATTGTTGGAAAAGAATTCATTTCAGGTGAAGATGTAGCTCTCATTCTTGGTGATAATGTATTTTATGGTCAAGGTTTCACACCTGTCTTAAGGGAGGCTTCGTTATTAAAAGAAGGTGCTCTAATCTTCGGTTATTATGTCAATAATCCTAAAGAATTTGGTGTTGTTGAATTTGATAAAAACACGAAAGTATTATCATTAGAAGAAAAACCGTCTAATCCTAAATCTAATTATGCTATTCCTGGGCTTTACTTCTTCGATGAGAAAGTTGCAGATTTGGCAATGACTTTAAAACCCTCGCTAAGAGGAGAGCTTGAGATAATTGATTTGCTTAAAGAGTATCTTAAAAATGATAAATTGCGAGTACAGATATTAGGAAGAGGTTTCGTTTGGCTCGATACGGGAACTTATGACGGTTTGTTAGAAGCATCAAATTTTGTAGGAACGATTCAAAAACGACAGGGATTATATATTGCATGTATCGAGGAAATTGCTTATATGAAGGGTTATATTACCCGAAAAGATGTTCAAAATATTGCTGGTACCATCTCAAATACGGCATACGGGAACTACTTAGAAAAAATATCTAGTGACGATTCAGAGCGAATATGAGATTTTTTAAAGATTGAGGAAATAAAAATTTTTATTCAATAATTCAAAAAAAACCTAAAAATTGTTAAGAAATCATGAAAGTATGTCTCGTTACTGGCGGTATGGGATTTATCGGATGTAATTTTATAAGATTTTTACTCGAAACTAATGAAGAAATAAGAATTATTAATGTAGATAAGCTAACTTATGCGGGAAACCCTGAAAACTTGAAAGATATAGATAAAACCTATGATTTTTCTTATAAATTCTATAAGGCTGATATTTGTGATTTTGATTTTATTGATAAATTAGTACGAAAAGAAACTGTCAATTTTATCATAAATTTTGCGGCAGAATCTCACGTAGATCGGTCCATAGATAATCCTAGTATATGCTGTGATACTAATATTTTTGGCGCGCAAACTCTTTTAAATGTTGCTCGAAAGAATAAGATTGAAAAATTCCTACAAATTTCTACTGATGAAGTGTATGGATCATTAGGTTTTGAAGATCCTGCATTTACAGAAATAACTTCCTTATCTCCTAATAGTCCTTACTCTGCCAGTAAAGCATCAGCGGATCTTCTTGTTCGAGCATATTATAAAACATTTGATCTTCCTATCAACATCACACGTTCCTCAAATAATTACGGTCCCTATCAATTTCCTGAAAAATTAATTCCGTTAATGATTCATAATGCTTTAAATGATAAACCGTTGCCTGTTTATGGTGAAGGGATAAATATAAGAGATTGGATTCACGTAAAAGATAATTGCGAAGCGATTCTACAAGTCCTAAATTATGGAAAAATAGGTGAAATCTATAACATTGGCGGAGATTCTGAACTACAAAACATTGACTTAGTTAAGAAAATTTTAAAAATCCTTGATAAACCCGATTCTCTCATAACTTTTGTAAAGGACCGACCTGGTCATGATTTAAGGTACGCAATAAATCATGAGAAAATAACAAACACACTTAATTGGGAACCGAAAATCAGTTTTGATAAAGGTTTAGAATTGACCATAAAATGGTATTTGGATAATCAAAATTGGCTCGATAATGTGATTTCAAAAGAATATTTAAAATATTATGAAAAACTTTATGGAAACCGATGAATCCTAATTTTTAATCAATTAATTTTAGAAATAAATCCTCAAGAGATGGTTCCACTTCCTTTATCTTAGTTATCTCATATTTCCCTAAAAGATTGAGGAGATTTTTATAATCTTTTCTTTCTTTTAGGTATACGAGAATATTTTCATTCATGTGATCGCTGTTCACTAATATGAAATCATGGTCTCGTAATTCAGATATCAATTCTTGTTTTTTAGTATCAAGGAAAATCTCGACAGTTATTCCAGGTCCTGCTAAATTCCTAATCTCATCTTGAGTCCATATTTTAATTATTTTTCCATCTTTGATGAAAGCAATTCTGTCGCATAATTTCTCAACCACGGATAAATCATGGCTTGTGAAAATGACTGTACTTCCGACATTTTTGATGATATCAATAAACAGGTTGACAGTCTTCACATCCAGCCCCCGCGTAGGTTCATCAAGAAATAAGATATAACGTTCCAATAATAAAGTTCGAGCTAATGCGAGTTTCATTTTCAATCCGCTTGAGAGATGCTCAACATATTGATTTAGCCATTTTTCGATTCCAAATAATTTTGACATTTCGAGAATCTTTTGCTCATATTTAGGAACTTGATATAACTTGCAAAAGAATTTTAGGTTGTCGTGAGCCGTTATTCTATGGTAAAGCATGTCACTCCCTAACATTAAAGCGATCTTTGATTTTATTTTCTTGGCATCTTTAATGAGATGATGCCCGTCTATAATCGCATAACCGCTAGTTGGATGGAGTAACGTAGTTAAAATCTGGATAAGTGTAGTTTTTCCCGCGCCATTTGGACCTAAGAGGCCAAAAATCTCCCCCTTTTTGATGGAAATATTTACATCTTTTAATGCATTTCTGTGTTTGTCTCTTCCTTTTAGGTGGTAGGTTTTTGATAAATCGAATGTTTCAATTAACGCATCTTTCGTCAAATTTTAAGCACCATCGCTTTATACTCTAAAATTTTAATAACCTACTATTCCAAACTTATTATAAACTTTGTTAAAGATGTAAATTCCTATTAAAGGGACGATAATTGCGGTTCCGAGCAGGATGATGAGCTGGCGGGGGTAACTCGCTAATGTTAGCAATATGTTATTTTCCGTCCATGTAATTCTGAGGATTTCAAAGATGTGATAGAAAGGATTCCACCATATTGCTTGTTGAATTTCTTGGGGGAATATTTCAAATGGATATATCACACAACTGGCATAAAAAACAATTTGAATGCCAATAGAAAAGATACGCCAATAATTTTCCTTTGAGATAGCGAATACACCCAAAAAGAGACCAGCTCCACTGAAGATTAAATCAATTAAAAGATAAATGCATATAATTAGAATTATGGTCGGCAGCGAGATAGGAGATATTATAAATGTTAATACAAATAATGCAACGAAAGGAATTGCGATTATGATTAAATGAGAGAAAAAAACACCGAATAGGAGATGTACCTTGTTAAATGGAGCAATCATCAAAGCAGGCAATGTTTTCCAATACTTTTCGAGTCGAAAATTCTCTGGAAAATCTTGAATTATTCTTCGAAGTAATTCAATATTGAATGCTGTAAAAAGGAAGATAAGATAATTCGTATTATTCCATTGTCCGAGATTGACATCCGCAACGAAAAATCTCATTAAAACGATTAAAGACATGAAGATCGGTAAGAAGGGGCTAAAAATGGAGTAGATAAGGTTAAATTTAAATCTTAGCTGGATTTTCACATTTTTTTCAGCAATAGCGAAAATTCGTGAAAAATTATACTTTAGGAACTCTCTGTTTAAGATTTTTTTGCGCAATATAACTCAATTAAATTATTCTAATTCAAAATTAAATTTGTACCATACTTTTGGTCGTACCATTTTAAATAATCTTCTAATCCTTTTTCTTGGGAATATTTAGGTTCGAATTTTAACATTCGATTTGCCTTACTAATATCGGCGTAACTATGTAATATATCTCCGGGTCTTGGGTCTGTATATTTTATCTTTAAGTGTTCTTTATGCGTCAATTTTAAAAGTAGTGTTGCCAAGTTTGTTAAAGTAATCGGTAACCCAGCACCGATATTAAAGATTTCACCCGCTACATCTTGTTTGACTGCGAGTAGATTAGCTTGAATCACATCTTTAATATATGTGAAATCTCTTGAATTTTTGCCATCTCCAAATATTGTAAGGTCTTCATCCCTAATGATATTCCCTAACCAAATTGCTATTACTCCACTATAGGTAGAATCTTTCTGTCTAGGGCCATACACATTAAAATATCTTAGAGAAGTTGTTTTTAATCCATAAACTTTATGATATGTTTGCATATATGCTTCACAAGCTAATTTTGCTACGCCATAAGGGGAGATTGGTATTCTACACATATCCTCTTTTTTTGGTAAGGTGGGAGTGTCACCATATACTGAAGAACTGGACGCGTAAATTATTTTCTCAACATCCATTCTCCGAGCTGCGTTTAAAACGTTTAAAACTCCATTAACATTGACATCGTTACAATTTTCCGGCATTTTTACCGATTGAGGGACGCTCGTAAACGCAGCAAGATGATAGATGATATCGATATCTTCAAAAATATCTAAGAGGAAATTTAAATCTCGAATGTCACCCTTATAGAACTTGAATTTATCGTACTTAAACGCCTTGTCTAAATTCTCCATCCTCCCATTAAATAAATTATCTATACCAATAACTTCAGCGCCTTGTTCCAACAAGCTATCCGTTAGGTTGCTTCCAATGAAACCCGCTGCCCCTGTAACTACTATTCTCTTTTCTTTAATATCAATTATCATATCATTTCAATTATTTTTTTAATTAATTTAAAATATTCAAATTCTCTCTTATTATCTTTACTATTCTTTCCGCAGTATGACCGTCCCATTTTTCTATATCTTTTCCCTGTTTATATTTATTGGAAATTATTTCTTTTATGTATTTTTTGGCTTTTATTAGGTCGTTTCCTATTATTGTATTAGTTCCTTCGTCAACGGTGATAGGTCGTTCAGTGCTTTCCCTGGCCGTAAGAATTGGAATTTTAAGAAAGGATGCTTCTTCTTGAATCCCTCCCGAATCAGTAAGAATTAATTTTGAGTTCGTCATTAAGTTTAGAAATTCTAAATAACCAATTGGGCTAGACAAAACAATATTTAAATCTTTAATATTTTTTTCAAGATCGAATTTTTCGAGATTTTTTTTAGTGCGGGGATGGATAGGGAAAAAAACCTTAATTTTTTCCTGTAAAAATTCAAGTATATTCACCAATTTTTCCAAGTTCTCTTTAATATCGACGTTAGAAGCGCGGTGTAAGGTAATTAATGCGTAATCGTTTTTTTTCAAATTATATTTATCGAGCATATTTAGTTTTTTTGCTTTTTCGAGATTCGTAATCAGTGTATCAATCATTATATTCCCAACAAAAAAGATTTTATCGGTAGCTATTCCCTCTTTTTTTAAATTGTGCGCTGCGCTTTTTTCAGTTGTAAATAAAAAGTCTGAGATTTGGTCAGTTAACAACCGATTAATTTCTTCTGGCATCCTCGTATTAAAACATCTTAGACCAGCCTCAATATGAGCTATTTTAACATGTAATTTTTTTGCTACTAATGCACACGCTATAGTGGAATTAACATCTCCTACTACTACTACCAGCGAAGGCTTCTCTTTAATTATTATTTTCTCAAACTCTATCATAATATTTGCAGTTTGAACAGCGTGCGAGGCAGAGCCCACATTAAGATGAACATCTGGTTCAGGAATTCCAAGGTCGTCAAAAAATACTTTTGACATATTATAATCGTAATGCTGACCCGTATGAATTAGTTTGAAATTAATTTTTTCCTTCTGAAACTCTTTAATCAGAGGAGCAATTTTCATAAAATTAGGTCTTGCTCCAGCTACGATATAGATAGATTCTTTCAAAATTCGACTCATTCTAAAATTTTACTAAAAATTTTATTTTAAAGCTTATTTTGAATAATTTTTTATTATAGAAAAAAGGAATTAATTCACCTTAATCATCAACATAATCAAAAATTAAGTTTATGGAATAAATAATTTTAATAAAGAAAAAATACCTATGCCCAAAGCGTAAATAGGTATAAGATATTTCCAGATTTTATTGGGCAAAACTCTAACCATATACGGAGCTACAAGAGCTGCAAGAAATTCTCCCGTAAAGATTGATGGTAAAAGAAAGAGATCACTTTCTACTCCAGCATAACTTATTAAGAAGAAAATAAAAATTCCTATAAGAGAAACCATCGCTTTTGAGAACGATACGATGGCAGTTGCACTTTTTTCGTAAATACCTGAAAAAATTTGCCCCATAGTTATAAGTGGGCCATATCCTCCACCGCTTATTCCTTTATTGAAGCCTGCCAGAGCAGAAAAAGCATATAACATTTTAGGTTTCGGATTGAAAACATCGCGTTTCTTTAATTTTATTCTTAAAAATCCTGCAATACCCATGACCATAGCTAATATTGCTACATATGTTTTAATAAAGAAATCGGGAAATTTTATCGCAAAAAATCCTAGAGAAATTGAAATAGTTATTGCTAAACAGCCAAAAAAACCCATATAAAGTGCAAGTTTAGTGGCATCACTAAGAGGACGGAAAGAAAAATTAACGTTTTTAAATTCATGATCAAAAAAAGCACCAACGAAACCTGTTATAGCTTCAGAAATTAAAATTGTGGGAACTATTTGGAGCGGGTTATAACCAAATAAGAACAATAATGGTGTTAATGTAGTACCAAATCCCATGCCAGATGAATAATCCATTGTTTTAAATAAAAATGCTAATAATATAATTAGCAATATTAATTCCATCTTTATCTAACCTTACAATAAGAAATAGAACGATATCATTGTTAAGAAATAAATAGCAAATGCTCCTGCTAGCCTCTTGATAGAACGCCTCTCGATTTTCATTCTCTCAGAAATAGTTTTTTCATCTAGATCTTTAGCTTCTTTTCCAATCTCCCAATTATTTGGCATTCTTCATCAACTAACGATTTAATTATATTTAATGTGATCTAATTATGATTAATTATATATAATTACTGGCAATTATATAAAGATTATGGCTTTTTTGACATAAGTCTAATCTTATTGAGAAATTATCTTTTTTATAAATATTTTTAAGAAAATACTTTAATGTTCTTAATATAAAAAAAATATAAAAAAACATAAAAAAACTGAATTCTAAATGGATAAGCAAAGAATTTTAAAAGAAGCCCAAAAAATTGCTGCGAAATTCTCATTTTGGATGGTTTCCGGGAACATCTCGCATTTATTTGGGTATGTGTACGAGACTCCTGGGGGGAAATACGAGTTAGAGATTAAATTTGACGACGATTTTCCGTACGTTCCTCCGGATTTAGTGCACCATAAGGAGATCAAGGAGCTTTTAGGAGATTTTCAGTTAGAATCGGTTAATAATTGGACAATAAATTCTTCAGTGGTAGGCATTATTATTGAGCTTAAATCAAAAATCCAGCAGGCATTGCCAAAGCCTGAGAAAGAAGAACCACTACCATTAATCCCTACATCTGATGTATCTGATGTTGATGAAGCTCCTGAGCAAAATAAAGCTGAATCACTCCAAGAAAGAGATGGAGAGGAAGTGATAACAGCGGAAATGGAAACGAAAATAGAAGAAGAAACTGCAAAGGAAGAATATTTGACTCCAGATTTGGACGTCTATCCTCCTGATTTTGAATACGAGAAATTTCTCACGCCTTCCGAAATCGAAGAAGATACATCACACAAAAAAGAGCCTCACGAGGACAGTTTAGTAACTGAACCCTCAGAATTGGATGAAATTAGTTCTCAAGAAACGACTGAATTAACTCAACCAGAGCTTTTTGCAGATCACGAGCAAACAAGTGTTGCATTAAACACGGAAATCGGTTTAATTCAACAGGAATACGCTTACGACCAACTTTCCCAACAGAAAGGGGATTTAAACATTTATTTAACCATTACTCTTACGAAGACATTTATAATTCAGATTAATTTCAACGACTATCCTGAAAAACCGTCGATAATTGTTCCGGAAGACGCTCACAATTTAGTAGGCGATGTTTATCAAACTTTAGACGTGTTAAAAAACTGGAACCCTGAAAAACATCCTCATATTGTGGATATTTTACGCGAATTAGAGAAAAAATTGTATTTTATAAAAGATATTGAGCAGGAATCAAAGAAAATTCTTGGAGAATATCAATGCGATGTAGACTCTGACAATGTAACCAAGTTACAAGTCCATTTGGTAACCTATGGATTTAAAGAGTATTTATTGGATGTAAACTTGGATTCTTTTCCTAAACCTCCGGCCATCAAATTATCTTCGCAATTACAGCAAATTATTATGACTCCATTGACCGAATTGAAGTCGTATAAAAATTGGGTAGATGGAGAATCTGAACCTGTTGAAGTTATAAGAGAACTCGCTTGGTTGGTAGATAAAAACTCTAGGATAACTTTTGAAATAGAATTATTAAAGGAGCACTATAAAAAGATCGAATACAATTCGTCTACATCGACTCTGATTGTGAACATGAAAGGTAAAATGAAAACTCAAGATTTGACTTTCGAATTTCAGATCGATTTGCCTATTGATTACCCCATGAAAGTGCCCTCGATTAAAATTATTAACGAATTTGAACTCGAGATGCACGAAAAAATCAAGAACGACCTTCAATCTTCTTTTAAGAATTTCTTTGACGATTGGTCTCCATTTAGCTATTTAGTGGATTTATTTAACGCTATCTCAAAGAAGATATTTGAAATATCCGTAGTTTCGTGTGTTATATGCCATAAAATCGACTGTCCTACGTGTAGCTTAAAAATTGCAGGTCCAGAACAAGAAACATGCCACATAGATTGTCCATATTGTGAGCGATCATACCATAAACATTGCTGGGAGCAAACGATAAAATCATTTGGAAAATGTGGATTTTGTCTTAAAGTTCCACCCCTAGACCTAATGCCGAATTAAAAGAAAATTTCTTATTGAACGATTTTATAAAATTCTTTCAAAAGATTCATTATTATTTATCTGGTTCTTGGTGAATTGGTTAAATTTTTTAGTTTTATGTTATTTTATTTTACAATTACATCGTTATCAAGATGGTTTTCGTGGAAACATTAGAAAAAAGATTGAATCTGATAAAATTAGAAGAGAATATATTGGACTTTTGGAAGAAAGAAGAAATTTATTCTAAGATCAGAGAGAAAGAAAAAGATAAAGAAGTTTGGAGGTTTATAGACGGGCCTCCTTATACTACTGGCTCAATACATCTCGGAACTGCCTGGAATAAAATCCTAAAAGATTATTTAATTAAATACAAAAGAATGAGAGGCTTTAGGGCAACAGATACCCCAGGATACGATACCCATGGATTACCAATTGAGGTTCAATTAGAAAAAATCTTAGGTATAAAGAATAAGCAAGAGATTCAGAAATATGGCGTAGACAAATTTATAAAAGGGTGTAAAGAATACGCACAAGAAAGGCTTTTAGTAATGAACGAGCAATTCAAACGCTTAGGCTGTTATTTCTGGGATTGGGACAATCCTTATATAACGTTTAAAAACAGCTATATCGAAGGAATATGGTGGACTTTGAAAAAAGCTTACGAGAAGGGTTTAATGTACCAATTTTTTAGACCCTTAAATTGTTGTCCAAGGTGCGCGACTGCTCTTGCTAAGCACGAACACGATTATAAAAATGTTATAGATACAAGTTTATTTCTAAAGATAAAATCTGCAGATATGGACGATACTTATTACATAATTTGGACTACTACACCTTGGACTTTAGTAGCAAACGAAGCAATAATGGCGAATCCGGCTGCTGAATACGTAAAAGTTAAATTAATAGACTTGAATGAATACTGGATTTTATCGAAAGCGTCCGTTACGCATCTAATCTCCGGAGAATTGGGCTTCAAATACAAAATTGTAGAGGAATTTTACGGCGAACAATTGAAGGGTAATAAATACATACATCCCTTGTTAGAAGAAGTTCCTTTTCAAAAAGAATTGGCAAAACAAAGCGACACAGTACATTCTATCATTTTATCGGAAGAATATGTTTCGGCTTCGGAAGGGGTTGGATTAGTTCACTCTGCTCCCGGCCACGGACCTGAAGATTTTGAGGTAGGCGTTGCAAATAATATTCCCGTTTTTACTCCAGTTGACATAAAGGGAGTATACACGAAAGACGCAGGAATATTTGAAGGAAAATTTGTATTTGACGCGAACAAAGAAATTCTGGCTTTATTGAAACAAAAAGGAACTCTCCTTTTAACTAGCGAGTTAGAGCACGAATACGCTCATTGTTGGAGGTGCGATTCGAAACTAGTATATCGAGCGACAAACCAATGGTTTTTTAAAACTGAAAGTCTATCTTCGGAACTATTAAAAAAAAACGAAGAAATTTATTGGGTTCCTGACTGGGCCGGCAATAGATGGTTTAAAAGCTGGTTAACTTCTTTAAAAGATTGGTGTATTTCAAGACAGCGCTTTTGGGGTGTTCCTTTAAATGTTTGGATATGTGATAACGAAGATTGTGGGGACATAGCAGTGATAGGTTCGGCAAAAGAACTAAAAGAAATTGCTGGAGAATGCCCAGAAGACTTACACCGTCCATGGATAGATGAAGTTACTTGGAAATGTAAAAAGTGTAATAAAGGAACAAAAAAGCGGATACCAGACATTTTAGATGTTTGGTTGGACTCTGGGTCGGTAATGTGGGCTTCACAGGAAATATACGATGGCGAGAGCCATTACGATACCTGGGTTCCTGCGGATTTCATACTTGAAGGTAAAGATCAGATCAGAGGGTGGTTTAATAGCTTGTTATGTAGCGCGATGGTTTCCACAGGAAAAAAAAATTACGATAATTGCTACATGCACGGTTGGGTTTTACGAGATAAAGTAAAAATGAGTAAATCGAAAGGGACAGCATTTTTACCTGAAGATCTTATTAATGGCACATTAGATCAAATAAAAAGCAAGAAATCCTATTCGCAGATAAAAGGTATCGAAACATTCCGTTTCTACTGTATCGGAGCAACTCAACCAGGTCGCGATTTAAATTTCAGTGCAAAGGAATACGCAGATACGTACAAAACCATTAATACAATTTGGAATGTTTACGTTTACGCGAATGAGAAATTTGGTTTAGCTAAATTTGATCCCTCTAAGGATAAAATTGACGAGAAAAAGCTAAGCAAGTTTGATAAGTGGATACTTTCAAGAACAAATTCTACTATTGAAAAAATAACAGAATTAGCCGATAAATACGAACTCCCATGGATTCCCGGTGAACTGAGAGATTTAATTGTTAGCGACATAAGTAGATGGTATATAATGTTAAACCGAGAAAAACTCGACATCTATTCCAACGATCCAAATAAACTCCAGATTATGGCCGTACTTTATAAGGTCTTATTCAATGTTGTATTGCTGTTAGCTCCGATCAATCCAATGCTCAGCGAAGAATTATACTTAAAAATGTTCAAACCTCACTTAAAATCGATGGGTTTGGAGGAATCTGAAAGCATTCACCTGCAAAATTGGCCAGAAATCGATAAAACAAATATTGACGCAAAATTAGAAGAAGAAATGAGATTTGTAAGGGACCTAATAGAATCGATTAGAGCGTTAAAAGAAGAAAATAAAATTAGGCTAAGATGGCCAAACAAACGAATAATTATAGAACCTAAAGAAGACATGCCTGAAATAGGATTTCCAGAGATTATTAAACAAATAGGAAATGTAAAGGAATTAGAAATAAAAAAATCGGTTACATCTGCGGATAATTTGCGAAAAATAGAACACAAATATTGTAACATTTATCTGGATGTTAGCGTTGACGACAAATTATTAAATGAACGTGTAGTTAACGATTTAATAAGAAATATTCAATTCTCTCGTAAAAAGAAAGACTATAAAGTAGGTGAGACGATTTCATTAACAATTGGAACTAGTACCGATTATTTGAAGGGATACATCGAAACCAAAAAAGAAAGCATTTCGGATAAAGTATCTGCCAAAAAATTTGAAGTGTCTTCCAAGGAATTAAATGAAGAGAAGGAAAAAGTGTTTGCAAAGTTGTACCTTTGTCCAAATAAAGATTGTTCTGCTTCTTTAAAGGAAAATATTAATAAAAGACTAAAAAAAGATGCTGAAGTACAATGTCCATATTGCAACACGAAGTTAGAAGAAGCAAATTTAAAGACTATTACATATAACTATAAAAGAGAAAACTAATAGATTTTTAATTCTATTATCTAATTTTTTGTTATATTTTAGGATTTGTTTTATAATAGTCTATCCAGTAATCAAACAATTCTTTTAGCGTTTCTTGGATCGATTTAGTAGGCTTCCAACCCAATTCAGAAGTGATTTTTGTATTGTCTCCAATTATAATATCTTCGTCAGTTTTTCTTAATTTATGAGTGACATTTTCAATTACTTTAATATCCTTCTGAGAAAAGCTTAACGATATATCCA
Source organism: Promethearchaeota archaeon (assembly GCA_030599585.1). GTDB lineage: Archaea > Asgardarchaeota > Lokiarchaeia > Sigyniarchaeales > SOKP01 > SOKP01. Next base: position 334,940 of record JAUVNS010000003.1, read on the forward strand.
AAAGCTTTCTAATTTGGGTTTTCTGATTTGTACATACGTGATACGTCTCTCCGGGCGTTCCTTTTGTAGCAGTTAACCAAATAGCCCTGATTGCATCTACCACATCTAATATATCTCTATAAGGATTTAAATTTCCTACTTCAATAACGGGCTCTTTCAAGCCTAATTCAATCTGAGCGATTTTTCTTATGAAATCCGAGGATGCGTCGTTAGTTCGCCTGGTGCCGGTCAGATTAAAAAATCTCAAGTTAACTGCTTCTATCCCGAAATTAATGTAATATTGTCGAGCAAGAAGTTCAGCTGCAATCTTACTAATTCCATAAGGATGAATTGCCTTTAATGGATCAGATTCTTTTAAAGGGCGACCTATGTTAGTAGTCGTACCAAATTCAGCAGCAGAACAAGCTAAGATAACGCGGGTTTTTAAGTTGAATTTTTTAATTGGTTCAAACACATTTATAGTACCAATTACATTAGTTTCAAATGTATTAACAGGATCTTCCCACGATGGGATTATGTAGGGTTGTGCTCCAAAGTGAAACAATAATTTTGGTTTTATTTCTTCTATTATTTTCTCTAACAATAACTGATTTTTTATATCGCATTCTAAAAAGATTAGGTTCTCGTGATTACTCGCAATTTGAATTTTTTTTCCTAAAAAATTAACTTTATTTTTTTTTGAGATAGTTTCTTTTCCATTTGTATATTTGACTAAATTTCGAAAAGAAGAAGAGGGTCTGTCCAAACCATACACAATATAGTTTTCATCAATACACCTATCTATAAGATGCGAGCCTAAAAAGCCATTTGACCCTGTAATCAATATTTTGTCCATTTTAAAACCATTTTTTCTAAAACATTTAGAAATCCAAGAATTTCTGATAGTAAAAAGTATACAAAATTAATTAATATTATAATTTTAATCAGAAAATAATGATAATAATAGTTATAAGAATAAATTAAAATTTAAATAATTAAAAAAAAAAGGTACTTCTAAGTAAAATTCTTAAGTTTTATTAACTGAAATCTTAATTGGGTAAAAATTCCATCTCATCTAATGCATCTATAACTATTTTAGTACTTTCTTCGATTGTTTGCTTGTCAGTATCAACAACTATGTCTGCTTTGTCTGGTTCTTCAAAAGGAGAATCGATGCCTGTGAATTGTTTGATCTCGCCGGCTCTAGCCTTAGCATACATTCCTTTCACGTCTCTCTGTTCACATACTTCAATTGGACATTTTACATAAACTAAAATGTAATCCCCAATTTCTTTTCGAGAGTAATCCCTAATATCGTTAAAAGGTGAAATAAAAGAAGCTAAAACGGCAACTTTATTTCGAGTGAGTAGCTTTGCTACAAAGGTGATTCTTTCGATATTCATTCTTCGATCGTCGTCTGAAAATCCTAGGTCTCGAGTTAAACTCTTTCTGACAATATCTCCATCAAGCCGTTCTACTTTCATCCCTCGAGCTTTTAGATCCTCAGCTACGGCATCAGCTAAAACAGATTTACCTGAACAAGCAAGTCCCGTAAACCATAACGTAAATCCTTTATGTTCCATCTTTTTTTCTCTTTCGTAATTTATATTTTCAATTAAAATTCTATACTTTTTCCTTCTAAATCTTCTGGAATATTGATTCCAAATATATTCAATATCGTAGGTGCTATATCTAAAATATTTTTTGTTTCTAATTTTTTCCCTTTTTCTTTTAATGGGTCATAGATGATAAAAATCCCGTTATAATCGTGAACTGCATCGTCAGGTCCAGTGTCATTTTCGTCTAAATACATACTTTTATAACCTATTGTTCCAGCTGATCTCCAATTCAAATCGTCAAAATAAACTAATAGGTCAGGAGCGTCGCCTCGTACATTCTCGTATAAATCCTCAGGTTTAAAAATTTTCGTTTTCATAGGGTTTCCCAAATTATCGGGAATTGTTTTTAACTTTTCTGTTAAAATTCTTCGATAGTTCTCGTATTCGGAGGGCTCTATGATTCCAAATTTCTCTCTACCCTTAACATTCAAAAAAATTCGGGCGTAATAACCCCCCCAACCCCACGCATAGGTTTTATTCCAATCAATTAGTTCGTCTTTCAACCTCGTTCCTGGAAGCGGGCGCTCTTTAAATGTTAATAATCCAAGCTTTTCTAACGCCATATTTACACAAATACACCCTTTCATGGCTTTAGCACCATGATCTGAAACAACAAAAACTATAGTATCTTGATCAAGTAAATTTAAGACCTCTCCAATTTCTTTATCTAAGAATTTATAGAAATTTTTCATTGCTGTTTCAAATGTATTACCTGGTTCAAATTTGTGATGCGATTTATCGTAATATTTCCAAAACGCGTGGTGGAATCTATCCAATCCAATTATAACAAATTGGCAAAAATCCCATTCCTTATTCTTTATTAGGTATTTGAGGGCTTTAAAATGCATTTTTGTCATTTTATAAAGGGATATTAACAATTCTGCCTTGTGTGATGTCCGAAATAACACGTCAAAAGTATAGTGCTCTACAACTTTGCTTATCTCTTCCTTTAACTCCGGAGGATAAGTAAAGTTCGATAAAGAATCAGGAGTAATAAAGCCAGAAATTAAGCTCCCATTAATTGGTTGAGGTGGGAATGTGGGTGGTACGCCTAGTATTATTGATTTGTATCCTCTCTTTCCTATAATGTCCCAAATTTTAGGTTCTTTTATGTTTTGTGAGTTAGCGATCCAGAAATCAGTATACGAATTTTCTTTTCGATGTCGAAACCCATATATTCCTAGAGTCCCTGCTTTTTTGCCTGTTGCCATTACCATCCAAGCTGGAACGGTAATTGGGGGATCTGAACTTCTAAGCTTTCCATATACCCCTTTATTCATTAATTTTCTTATGTTTGGGCATTCGTCTTTAAAATCTTCGAATAATGTTTTAGGAGTAGCACAATCTAAACCAATAACTATCACTTTTTTTTTGCTACTCAAGACAAATTCTCCTAATTGGCTCCGACAAACGGATTACTATATTTTAGTATAACTTCAGCTACTTCAGGTCTCATAACATCTGCCGTTGGTGGATTTCCAGCAAGAAGAGCTTCTCGAATTTTTGTTCCTTTAAAAAAGTCGTGGAGTTCAGGAGGGTGAGGACAGATTTTATCGTTTACAATTGAATTACACTTCTTACAACGCGAAAAAGATCGAAAGAATAACGGCTCTATCCCTAAATCTGGAAACATATCAAAAATTTTATGGGCGTCATATGGCCCGTAAAAATCTCCCACTCCAGCGTGGTCTCTTCCTATAATTATATGATCGCAACCAAAATTTTTTCTTGCAATTGCGTGGAAAATAGCTTCTTTTGGACCAGCATATCGCATTTCTGTTTCAAAAGTGCTTAAAACAACGCGATTTTCAGGATAATAGTTTTTAATCAACGCCTTATAAGCATTAATTATCACTTCGTCTAAAAAGTCCCCTGCTTTTTTCCTACCGATCACAGGGTTTATGAAAAGCCCATCAACAAAAGTTAAACCCGCCTTCTGGACATATTCGTGTCCTAAATGAGGAGGATTTCTCGTTTGAAAAGCTACAACGCGATCCCAATTTTTTGCTTTAAACAGAACGCGCGTTTCTATTGGTTTTAAATCTAGTTCAGGAAAAATTGGATTAATTTTGTTAATGAGGAATATATCTCCCCCTATTAATTTTTCTTTTTGGTCGAAAACTCTTTTAACTCCTGGATGAGTTTTATCTAATGTGCCATATACTTTTTCTGCGAAGTTTTTTTTATTATAACTATAAATATCTTTGATGTTGAACAAAGCAATCGGGTTATTAGAAAAGTCGGTTAAAATTACGGAATCATCCTCTTTTAGGTTCGATACCTCGCTTTCAGAGACATCAAGCACAATCGGAAATGGCCATGCGATCTCGTTTTCTAAATACATCTGATCCAGAACATTTAACATATCGTTTTCGGTCATGAACCCTTCTAAAGGGCTAAAAACTCCAAAAGCGATGTTTTTAATAACTTTCAAAGTTTCCGAATCGGTCTTTATTTTTTCAAACTCGTCAATTTGGGCTAAAATTTTCTGCTTTTCGCTTTCAGGTAGTTCTTTATTAATCAAACTACCCCCATGTGGTTCTATCATGATAATTCTATTTTCTTATTTCTTATTTTCTTTGAAATTTTAATTTAATCGATATACCCTAGATCTCTTAATCGCTCTTTTACTCTATCTTCTTCGTCTTTTGTAAACGCTTGTTTTGTCTTTTCATCTTGCTCAATTGAAGATAAAACTTGCCTTAAGACATAGGTTACATAACTAGATACTGAAGAAAAACCAGTCCCTTTCATTCGTTCTTTTACCTTATCTGCTAAAGGTTTGGGAATAGAAACCGTCGTATATTCAACTTTATGTTCATCGTTAGACATTTTTATTTCACTAATTCAAAGTTTAATTTTATCAATAATGTATACAAATGATATATAATTATATTTAATTATACATAATTAAAAAACTATTGTACATAATAATTTTTCGCGATTGTCTTGTTCAGAGAAGAAATCCTTCGTATGTTGTGCCTAATTTATTTTTCAGTTTGATACATTGACTGTTATAGAAATCTATTAATAATTTGCATAATACACCGTTAAATTACCAAATTTGTACAATTGGTTCTTGTAGAATAATGGTATTAACTCGCTATAGATATCTATAAACTCTTCAGCCTCTTTCTTATATTCTGTATTCTCTTTTGAAAGAATTAAGTATCTAATGTCTTTTTTTCTCAAATATTCAAATATTTTTAAATAATTAAACAAACAATATTCAATTTTAAAATCTGGATTCCAAGTCGCCTTTAAATCGTCTACCAATATTCTGTAATCAAAATGAGGTGATGAGGTTCCCATAGATAAAAATCCAATATCGGATACATTATTTAGGAAGGCGTAATAACCAAATTCAGTTTGATTTATTACTAATTTCCAATGAAATTGATTTAATCCAGAATAATTACTATCCGTGCATTCAAAATAAAATTTCAATTTATACCAAACATTGTTGGTAATCTCTGAAATTTTTTCAAAAGTACTACCGTTAAAATAATAAAACCCTCCATTTTTTATTTGTAAAGAAAAACCAAGAGCAGATTGATATGAAGAAAAATTTAACCAAACACTATTACTCTTATTGGATGTTTGTATATAGAACTCAATAGCACCATTATTTTGATAAGAAATAAATTTGAACTGAACCTCGGCTCTTCCATTAGGATTTTGATCTACAAACTCTAATATATTTTTATGATTAAATATTTCCTCAATCAATTTGATAGAGCAATTGGAAGTTGTCTTTGATATTACATCTGGACACTCCAAATATTGCATACCACGCTCCATTTCGGAATGGAGTCGATAGGTACCTCGTCGAGTGATATCTCTTATGCGTGCTACTAAGATTTTTCGGTCACATAAGAAATTCGAATCTCGGGGGGTATTTTGAGTTACCCAATTAATAACATGAGCTTCTTCGTCGTTTAAAATGCCATCATAATTATACAATTTAACACTAGCCATAATTGTGTTAGAAAATGAGAAGACCATTATTATTGATATCAAAATCGCAATTGGAAATGATTTTAAAATTTTATACGGAATTTTAAAATTCCGAGAATTATACAAGTTAATAATTTTAATTAATCCAATTGAAGCAAAAATAGAGAGAGGGATAATAGTATAGTGCCATATTCTATTAAACCAATATTTCATAATAAAATAATCTTGAGTAGGTAAATTAGCTAGATTTATAAAAGAATACTTAACATAATAGTAGAAAAATAAACTGAAAGCAATTCCCATTAGTAATAAAAGCCAACTAAACAATATATAGAACAATTTTCTCCTTTTTTTATAACAGAAATACATCATAAAAATCCCAAAAATGCCTATAAAACCTAAATTATAAAAGAAAACATGGAGAACATACGTGAAATTACTTAATCCTCTAATAGTTCTTATTAAATTAAGAAGAATTTCCAAAACTAAAAAGCCTAAGAAGATTAGAGAACTCAGAAAAAAAAAAAATTTTGCATTACTTTTAGAATTCTTATTTCTTCTTCTAGCTAAGTTGCCAAATTTTAATCTAATTAAGTAAAATAAAAAGTTGAGAAAAAGAAATCCTAATAAGATTGAATAACATAAACAAGAATTAATAATTAAACTATTTTCATAATTTTTATCTATAAGATACATAGGTTCATTTAAGAATTTGAAGAACTGGCCAACAATTTTCCAACTGAATAATTTATTTCCTATGATATCAAAAAATATAAAGAAAATTGTTAGGAATGAAATAAAAATAAGATAAGTTTTAAGAAAATGGATGTTTCGCCTATTAACTACTAAAAGGATAAAAATTAATAATAGAGCAGGAATTACCGGAAGATAATATATCATTAAACTTTGAATTAAAAAAAAAGCTGCTAATGCGATTAAGAGTAATTTTTCAATTTTTTGCTTTAAATTCTTAATGTGTGTATCATTTCTTTTTTTAATTAAGATAAGAAAAAGAGCTATAGAAACGGTAAATAATATATTTGCAAAACTTTTATATCGAAATACCAAAAATGCGTCGTAAGTGAACAGAGATGTAAATTTTTCTTCGATTTGTGGATTAATAAAATAAAATAAGTAAGAGAATGTAACAGCAAAAATAGCCGATAGAATGGCATAAATCTTTTTGAAGTCAATTAATAATGATCTCATTAATAAATATAGAGATGTAATTGACAAATATATGAAAGGAAACAACATGACACTCATATTAACTGCAGGAATTCCACCTAATGTGCTAATACTATATGTTATATAACCCCAATATGGTGAATACCAATAAAAATAATCTCTTAGCGTCGTATCTTGGCGTCCGACAAAATCAGAGAAATCCATTATTCTATAGAAATCTGTATCATAAAGGTATTTTGCATTCAAATGCATGTTAATTGTAATAATTATTATGCTAATTGCTAAAAACAATATCAGGAGTGAACTTCTTGATAAAATTACCTTAGCATTATCATGAAATATTATCTTTTTTCGATATATTTGAAGAATTAGGCTCAAGGAGTATGAAATTAGGATGAAGAAAAATAACATTATAGAAAAATACATTCTTTGTAATCCAAGTTGATCCAAGATTAAAGTTAGACTTCCAAGCACAGCAAATGATATTACGGGGTAAAAAACTAATTTAACTAAAATAGGGTCAACACCAAACCTTTCGTGAATAGTATTATTCGGAAGGAATATTTTAAAAATACATGATCCTAAAACAAAACTACATCCAATTAAAAATACAATCGCCCTAAATATATTAAGAAGGGAAATTCGACTCCATTCTATAATCATTTCAGAATTTGGAACTGGAGGGATAAAAAATGTTATAACCATTAAAATTATTAATATGAAATTTATTAAATCCTCATTTATGACTCTAAAATTTAATGAAATTCCAGTGTCTTCAAATTTTTTCATGTTTATAAAGAAATAGAATACTCCAATTATAAAAAGGGCAAAACCGATCATTGATAAAATTGGAACTTCATAATTGAATGGAGATAATATCACATTTATGAGAAAAAGAAAGTAGAGAACGATAAATGTAATTATAAAGGTAGGTATAAAGAATCTTTTATCGATCGTCAAAACCCTTCTCAAACAACTTCTTTTAATTTTTTTTAAAATTTCTGATAAGTGCTCTTTTTTTTAATGAAACTTTCCTTCTTTTTTGAGTGTTTCATAATGTTCCTTATTTCTGTATTTGAATACCTTTGCTGGATGACCTCCTGCAATCCCATATTTTGGAATATCACTTACAACTACGCTCCCTGCTTGAATAATTGCGCCCTCTCCTATTGTTATTCCGGGAAGAATAGTTGATCGAGACCCTATCCAGACATTATCACCGATAATTATATCTTTATAAACATAACCCTTATAAGGGAGCGCTTCTCCTTCATAGTTATGGTTTCGAGTAATAAAGAGAATATCATCTCCAGAATGGAAATTATCCCCAATTACAACCTTTCCATCGGCTCTTATCACTAGACCGTTGAAACTACAATTTTTCCCTAAGTGCGTCCTTTTATTTAACTTAGTATTAGAATATGGTCTTATTCTAGGTTTTGACTTATAAGAAGCGATTATTTTCAAATTTCTTTTTAATACCCATTTAGGATCAATATATTTTAATAGGGAATCTCTTAATATTTTAAGACTTCTAAATTTTTTTCTCGTCAATTTCAATCAATTCCAATACTCTAAATTTTTATTTATTTTATGACTATATTTTTAAGATTATTAATCCCAATTAAAATCTCTTTCTAAATACTCATACAACTCTTTATTATGGGGTTCAAAAAATTCTTTTAAATTTTGCATCGTTTTCTCATTCATCTTTTTACCTTTTGCGTCGGAATGATACTTACGATACTCTATATGGCTCCATTTTGGTAAATTGAGAAAATTAATAACATTTTTTACTACTTCTTTAGGGTTATCAAATAAGTCCTCACTTCTTATTATTAAAATCTGCTCTTTATTGAAATATTTAAACCAAATCCTTATTTGTTTTAAGTAAATACTCCTAGTTAAATAAGCAAAGGCAGGAAAACGTGAGCTCCTATAAAATTCATCTTTCAAAATCTTATTATACTCATCTTTTGTTCTCTCATCTTCTTTTTTTATGGCTTCTTCAAAAGTAAATTTTTCTCTACCACTTTTTAAAGTATGAAAATATTGTGAAAAAGATCGGTTAACAGGATTTCTTAATAACATAATAATTTTTATGTGAGGAAGTTGTGAATAAACTCTTTTAGCAACATGAGGGTGGAGTATGTAATAGGGTGATGCTTCGCCAGTAACAAAATCACGATGGCAGAATTTCTCCATAAAATACTTATAAATTTTAGTAGGGAAATACGACCTATACCAAACTAAACCTTTTTTAAAATTTGAATCAAAGTATCTAACCTCTTTTCTAAAAGAAGGTATTATTGAAGGATGACTTACTAGATAATTGTATAAGGATGTTGTTCCTGCTTTTTGGGCTCCAACTATTAGAAAATCTGGTAAAACCCTTATTGGACCAGTTATCAATCGGATTGAATGAACAAAAACTTCGATAGTTCCGTTTATTATATTATGAATTTTTTTTAAAATTTTCATACCTAGCTTTACCAAATTTACTATTTAGATTAATTAAACTAATCTAAGGTGTAATTTACATATGTTCTCTTTATTAATTTAAAATTAACTTATTCTATTAAAATTTACTCCCAAACTAATCTTGAAAATTTAAATGGATCAAGGTTATTAAAGAATTTAATAAACCAAAAATTATCTTTCTTATTATAAATTCATAGTTTAATAAGAAATATCTCTTCTTAAAGCATTTAGAGAAAATATTCAATATTTATTACTTAAAGGACCATTCGATTGATTTAATAAAAAATTTTAACTGATAAAAAATTTCTTAGAACTTATAGGGAAGAAAGAATCTCGTATGTTCAACTATAATTTAATATTCTTCATAACTTTATTAATTAATTTTAATTCTTTGTTCTCATTATAAATTTCCTTTTCCATATCGATGTGCTCCAATAAAATTCTTTCAAAATTTAACACCAAATCAATGTTTTCTTCATATAAATTCTCAGTTTCCTTAGGATCTTCTCTTAAATTGAATAATTTCTTAATTTTCTTGTCGAAATCTAAAATTAATTTCCAATTTTCAGTTCTATAAGATATTAGTCTTGAACCTTCTTCGAGTGAAAGTTTCACTTTTCCATTTTTAGCTAAAGACTCAGTAATAACCCCTTCACATAAATGACCATTAGATTTGTTCTTCAATAAAGGGTAGAAGCTTCTTCCTTTAAATTGAGTTTTTTCATCAACTTTTAAATATTCAAGAATAGTTGGGGCTAGATCGATTAGTGATACTAGATTATCCAATTTTACTCCTTCAGGTAATTCTGGACCCTTTATTAATAAGGGCACATGGATTAATTCTTCGTACAACTTTGCTTGGTGACTGAAACCTCCGTGTTCTCTGAATTCTTCCCCATGGTCAGCTGTTATGATAATTAATGAATTATCGTATAGATTCATTTCCTTTAATTTAGAAAAGAGTTTACCTATTTCGTTATCTACATACTTAACTGTTCCACTATAGATACTAATTATTTCTTGTATTTTTTTTTTCGATATATTTGAGGGATTTTTGCTGAGGATTCCTTCTAATTTAGCTAATTTCCGAAAACTTACAGTTCTATATTCTTCTGGGGGTAAAAAGGGATGATGTGTGTCCATATAATGGATCCATAAAAAAAACTTGTTTTCTACTTGCTCTAACCAATCAGTTGCTTTCTTATTAATACTGTGAGCTGGTTTATAAGGAATTTTTATTTTATATTTGGAATTTAAAACACTTAGAATTTTTTTAGCTAAATTTTTCAATATTTTATATCTTTTTATAAAATTCCGTAGAGATCCTGATTTTTTATAATCAACATTTTCATCTGAAATACTATCATAAAAATAATCAAAAAACTTATCATAATTATAAACTTTACTTAAATAAGGGTTTGAATGAAATCCTGCCGTAATATAACCTTTTCTCTTTAAAATTTCAGTTATTGAAATCCTTGACGAAGAAATTTTAGGAAAATTCTCATCCATTAAAGCATATGTAGATGTAAAAATCGATGGAAAAGAGAAAGGAGTTGATGGGCCATTGACAATAGCTTGAGATAAAGATATACCCTTTTCTGCAAATTTATCTAAATTTGGAGTTAGGTTTTCGCTACTACCTAAGCATCCTAAGAAATCAGCTCTTAAACAATCTATTGTTAGTAATATCACATTTGTCATAATACATAAATCTCAATTATGGAAGTTTTTATTTACAAATTTGATTTTATCATATGTGATAATATCATCTTCTTTTAAATCTTCTAAAGCTGTTCCTCCAACAACATAATCAAGCATAAAGGGGGGAATTCCTGTACCTGGTCTTTTGAAAGTTATCATTTCATCAGTTATTATATCTCCTTTTGAGATATCCTGATTAGCAATTAAACTCCTTCTAGCATGAGTCCTCGAATTCATTTCGCAAGGAAGTGGTTGTTTATGATACTTTCCACTGATTTTTTGAACAAATCTTATCTTTACTATTAGATTTTGCAAATCTAATGGGTCCATCGAATGATAATGATCATTTCCTGGAAGACTTTTATCAAGTGTAAAATGTTTTTCTATAATTTTAGCACCGTAAGTATAAGCGATAGTAGGAACTAGCATTGAATCATCAGGTTTAGTATGATCAGAAAAACCTAATATGTATTCAGGGTAAATATTACCAAGATGTTTAATCATGTTAAGATTCGCATCTTTGTATTTTGTAGGGTAATCTAATATACAATGGAATAAACATATTTCATTATTCCCCGTAGATTTGATCGTATTTATCGCCCTTTCAATCTCTCCTAGTGTTGCAGCTCCAGTTGATAAGAATATGGGTTTTTTTTTATTTGCAACATATTCAATAAAAGGAGTATTTGTTAAATCTGAAGAGGATATTTTAAATATTGGCATCAAATCATCTAAGTAATCTGCAGCACTAAAATCAAATGGTGTAGATAGAAACATTAAGTTCTTTTTAGTGCAAAATTCTGAAAGTTCCTTATACTCTTCAAAGCCAAATTTATCATATTTCTTAAATAATTTGTATTGAGAATCAGTAGGTTCTTCTTTTAAATCCCAATATGCTGGAGCATGTTTGGACACGATCTTCTCGGTTTTATAAGTTTGGAATTTTACAGCATCTGCCCCCTTTTCTTTTACTTCTTTAATCATCTTTTTAGCAGCATTTAATAAAGTAAGGTTTTCTTTATCAGCGATATCATAGTAATTCACGCCTATATCTGCTATTATGAAAAATCCATTTTCCTCTATTGTTTGCTTATAATCTTTCACTTCTTTACCATCTCTTCATATTTTTCATATTCACTAAAAATTAATCCTAATACGTTACTAATACCAGACCGTAGATTATTCTCCAACATTAATATGTTATTCTTTTTACGTAAATCATAATCATTTATTAATCTAATAAGAGCACTTTTAATTTCATCATCTGGTATTTTTGTACCTAATCCAACATTAATTATCCCATTCTCTTCGCTTGCGAAAGTATGGAGTAAACCTCTTTCATTTTCTACTAATACAATTGTAGGAACTCCAATAGAGGCTAATTCATATACAGTTCTTCCTGCAGCAGTTAACGCAATATCTGCCTCATACATATATTTACTTATATGGTTGATATGTTGCTTTACATTCACTTCGAAACTATAGTCTTTAGATTTTTGCTTTAATTTTTCAGCATTTTTATATCCTAGACCCAATATAGCATTTACTTTTAGATCCTTAATCTTTAAACTCTCAAGAATATCCAATATCTTCTCAGTATAATTATTTGGATCAGTTCCACCATAACTGATAATGATATTTGTAACTTCTTTAGATATTCTTCTTCTACCCACAAGATGAAATTCTTCTCTTAAAATATAGTAATCCTTACCCCAGTAGTGATTTTCAAGAAAATTTTTCCTTACATACAAAGCGTTAATAACTAAATCTGCAACTTTAGCACCTTCTCCTAAATCCTCAAAGTTTATAATGAAAATTCCTTTTTCTTTTAAAAATTTTATGTATTCTATATCTGTGTCCAAAATGTCATTAATAACTATAAAGGGTTTGAATTCTGATATGATTTTATCAAATTCTCCTTTTTTATCAAAAGTAGCTAGCTTAAAATTGTTTTCCTTAATGATTTTAGTACCGAGGTCATATTCTTGCTTAGTAACAAATAATAACTCGTGATCTATCAGTTGAGTAGCAAGTGCTAAAGTTCTATATATATGTCCCAAACCAATTTTGTTATACCCATCAACTCTTATTAGAATTCTTTTACGTTTGAGAAATTTTTCTGCCATCCACCAATCTATATGGTTTTTTATAAGAATATTTTCAGGAAGTGTGAGTTCTATTAATTTTACATTTTTGGTGATTAAATTTTGATGTTGTAGCAGAGTTTCCTTTTTAGAAATAATAATTTCACTAATTTCTTGTAATTTGCGTCTGTGATTTCGATCTTTTTCTTTTTGATATAATTTTGTACCAAAACCTTTAGAATCTTCAATCCATAACTTTAGATGAGGTTCTTCATTATATTGAACCGATAATGCCGAATCTTTTTGTGAAGAAATTAACTCCTCAATGGATTTATCGATAGTTTCTGTTTTTATTAACGGGCAGTTTGGAAACAGGATCACAAGATAATCGTATTGTTTTTGCTCCTTTACTTCAATCTCCTTAAGTAAAACTGTAGACAGAATATTCAAATCGTAGTTTTTTTCTAAAATTAATTCTTTTTCAGTAATAACTTTTAATGCGTTGATCTCCGTAATGTGAGCAACATTTTCATCATCAGTATAATAATAAATGTCATCTATATACTTAGATTTCTTTGCGATATCATTCGCGTATAATATTAACGGTTTTTTTACTAAGAACCGTGAAAACATTTTGGGTATTGCTTCATTTCTTATTAAAACGGGTATTATTGCTAATATATTCATTTTATATTTTCAAATCTAGGCTTAAATTTTTATTATTTAACTCCATTAAGGTATTCCCTTCTCTTAAAAATTCAAAATAACCTTTAAATCTTAGCAAAAAGGCTTCTATGATGTTTCAGATGCCTTAATATTTCGATTTTAACCATCTATATGATATTTTTTGAACGATTGATCCTTATCTATTTCTTGTTTAAGCTTCTTATTTAGTAGATATTCATATTCTTTTTGTTCATAATCACTTTTCTCCAGAGTTACTTTATAACTAACATTATCACTTTTTAGTGTATCTCCTTTTTTTAGATCCCTACTAGCAACTAATTGTTTTTCTCTGTTCTTGTATTTTAACTCCACTTCATTCAAAATCGATAGGTTGTTGTCACCTAAAATGGTAATTAAACTATCCAATTCATTTCTTAGCACAATTAAATCTCGATGGCCCACCGCTGCTTCATAATCCGTCCTTTGTAACCCTTTCTTTAAAACTATATGCTTTTCAAATAACCTTGCCCCACAAAGGTATGCATATTTAACAATTTCATTCCCCCTCTTAATTTCAGAAAAGGAGGTATGATCTGCATATCCTAAAACGTTCTTATAATTCTCTTTCAAACTATGTAATTTTGATAGATTCAATTTTTCATAATCAGTCGGAAAACTTTGGAATCCGTACATCAAAATTAAATTTGCTTTTATTGCAGATTTTAAGTTATCTATTTCTTCCATTGTAAAATTAATATCATCTAGAGTACGACCACCAACTCCAAGAATTATCACAGAGTTTAAATCAACTAATTTTTCTATATATGGAACTTGATTGAAACATATAGAATGAACCTCTATTGCATCTATAGAATCAATGTTCTCTCGTACTAGATCCAAGCTTTTCAAATCGATAGGCAAAATTACTACTTCTAAATTCTTGGATTTAGCATATTTTATTACATTAATCCAAGATTTTTTATCAATATACCATTTATGGAAATTTTGAAAAATCTCCGTATTTTCAGTATATGAATCATCAATATCTAATAATATCTGAAATTTCACTCCATCTGCTTTTCCCTCAACGGCGGTATCGATTTGATTTTTTAGATAGTCGATGCTGCCTTCGTGAGAAAAAGCAGTTTCAGCTAGAACGAAGTAATTTTTATTTCCTTCCTTTATTAATTCGTTTAGTTTTATCCTTTTCATAAAAATCATCTTCCAATTTTACAATATTACATGTTTTATACTTTTCTTCTAATTCTTCTAAATATTCCCCGTAGATTTTTTTCGTATTGTTAGGAAAATTAATCTTAATATTACGACTGATTTCT
The DNA here is from genome assembly GCA_030599585.1 of Promethearchaeota archaeon. GTDB lineage: Archaea > Asgardarchaeota > Lokiarchaeia > Sigyniarchaeales > SOKP01 > SOKP01. The sequence continues at coordinate 349,955 of JAUVNS010000003.1, forward strand.
AAATAAGGAATAGGGGTGGTTTTATTTAGATTTAATATATCATCTAAATATATCACTTTTTTTTCTTTTAGATGCTTCATAATAAAAAGAGTCCTTTCAAAATCCTCTGGTGTGTCCACTGTAAGACTAAACAATGGATTCTTCATTATTGAAGGTGGATATAGGATCAATTTCCTTAAATTATTTTCGCTAAAGAAGATATAATAAGTCAGATATTCTGTCTGATCAAGATCTAAAGAGGAATATATTTTTTTTAATCCAGAAACAGAAAAAATCTCAGATGTAACTCCTAATGGAAGTGTGGTTGTTCTTGTATAATCAGCTTTGTGTTTATTGTGAAGTTCTATCATTTTATCAGTAAATATCTCATCACAAAATATGTTGTCACCTGTAATTCTTATGACATTATCTGCATTTTCAAATGCTGCAACATTCAGCATTCGATCAATAACCACTTCTTTACTTCCTGCATACCCATAGATACCATTTTCTTTTGCGATTGAAAGTAGTATTTCATCATCAGGATCAACAGATGTACATAAATATATTTTATCAATATTATGAGCTCTTTTTACTCTATCTATTAAATGTTCAATCAGCTTTTTATTACCTATATCTCTTAGTACTTTTTTAGGTAATCTTCTTGAATTGGTCCTGGCAATTATACAACCAATAGTTTTTGGCATGATTATTTCAAAACAACACTATTAGTATAACATTTATACTCGTAATGTTTAATTTTTTATAGATTTCATTGAAAGTAATTTCTATGTCATACAATATTTGGAAAACTTTGATTCAAGATTTTGGGCAATCACCATCTAGCCCGTTTAGGATTAATTCTTCTAATCGTTATTGTTCATCTAGTTTTTCATGAAACTATCCTTTTTTGAGTTTTTGGTAATGTTCTTTATTCTGGTATTTGAAGACCTTTACGGGATATCCTCCAGCAATCTCTATTTTGGTATATCAAGAAAAATGACCTTATTTTTGTATCTGACTTATAAGAAGCGATGAGTTTCATATTTCTTTTTAACACCGATTAAGGAACAATATATTTCAATGTTGAATTCTTTGTTATTCTGAGATTTCTGAATCTTTTCTTCCTCAGTATTAATCAATCCCACTACTCTGAAAGACCATCTAACTATTGAATTATACATTTAGGATTATTATAGCGAATTTATATTTTTTTCCAATTATTCATACTAATCCGTAGTTTATAGAATTAAATCTAAATAATTTCTCTTATTATACCTAAAGTTAAAATATTTTTTATAAAACATATTTAGTATTTAATCTTGAAAAATTAACCATCTCGATTAATTAAAGAATTTAATAAAGCATAAATTATCCTTTTTATTATAAATTCATAGTCTAATAAGGAATTTCTCGCTTTAAACCATGAAAGTATTGATACTTTACAACTTTTTTAATTATCAAAATAAATTTCTGCCAAAGATTATTAAGAAATTACTCAAATATTATAATTCTTCAAAATTGAATTCAATTATATCTCAAATTAGAAAAGATTTCTCATATAACGTAGATATAACTGTTCTTACCCCAATAAATGAGGAATTGAAACTAAAATCAAAGATTTCACTTAAATTCTTGCCAAAATTAAGGGTTGAGATCGATCGTTTAATTTTTAGAGGAATCAAGGATGATGTAGTGCAAAAAACTAAGCAAACGTTAAAAACTCTTTATTCTAACTTATTAGATTTACAAATTTACTCTCTTAAGGGGACATTTTTACCTAAAATATTTGAATTCGAACTCTCATTATTTCTTAACGAATTTTTTGGGAAATATGAGTTAATAAAAAAAATAATTCAAGAAAGAGAATACGATGAAATTTATTTATGTAATATTAATAATAGGTCATTAGATTTTTTCAAAAAGATCAATTCAGATATGAAGTTATTCAATGACAATTTTTTCTTAAAAAATGCCAATCTCTTAAACGGGATAAGTACTATCCACTACCTTTTGATAACTTTGGGCCTAAATTTCAAAAGGATTTTATTCAAGAAGCAATTGCAAAGTAATTACATGCTAGATAATAAGAAAAAGAATATTCTTTTTTTCGCAAATTCAGATAACCAAATAAAAAGTATAATGCCAATTTATACTAATTTACAAAGTGAAAAGCTAGTAAACCCCGTAAAATATAGCAGTGAAACCTTTACATCAACAAGAAGCCTAACTCAGATTATTAAATACATACTCCAAGTTAGAAGGATACTCAAATGTCATAAAAGAATGATTGCAAGAAATTTAAACTACGATTCAATAAATTTAGGGAAATTTTTAGAAATCTATTACTTAAAGGGGCACTTAGTTGATTTAATAAGAAGCTATAATGTGTTACAAAACTTTATCGAATTCAATAAAAAATTTCATTCATCATTAGTGATAATCCCTAACGATTATACGGGCACCATGAGATTAATTACGAATTTTTGTAAACTAAAGAAAATTCCGACATTATTTATCCCTCACGCCGCAATCCCAATAATAGAGGAGATGGTTACAAAAAATGATATTAAATATTTTGCGCTAGGAGGGAACTACGACAAAGAATATTATATCCAAAAAGGAGTAGATAGTGAAAATATAGAAATAACAGGAGTGCCAAGATATGAATACTTTTATAAAAATGAATTTATCAAATTATCAGAAGTTCGAGATATGTTCGATGGAAGAAAACATAACTTTACTCAGCATAAGTTAACAGTTCTATTAACAACTAATCCGATCGATGATGAGTCAAATGAAAAAATTATTAAAACAGTCCTAAAATCACTCAAGCAATTGAAAATAGAAAACCAATTAATAATAAAACTACACCCTCGCGAAAACGGTCTTATCCACAGAAAAATCTGTAGAGAATTGAAACTAAGTCCAATAATAATCAAAAATTATCAAATCTTAAATGTTATTAAATCATGCGATATATTAATCTCACAAAAATCCACAACCATTTTAGAGGCTATGATCGTCGGAACTCCAGTTATTTGTTTAGATGTAGTTAATAAATCATTTAGAGAAACTAGTAAATATCTATTTTTAGATGAAAAATATGTTTATATGGCATACAATCAAGATGAATTAACTGAACATATAAGAAATTTGATTACAAACAAGGAAAGATTAAAAGATTATATCAAAAAATTAAAAACAAATGCAGAAAAGTTTATCTTTTACGATATAAATAATCCCCCAATAAAGAAAATAAGTGAACTAATTGCTTATCTTGATTAATTAAAAAATCTTAGGATTCTATATTTTCACGACTAATTTTTTCTTAGAAACCATCATCTCATAAGAACAATTTCAAGGTTCTTCATTTTTGAATAATTCCTATTACCAAACCATTAGCATGAGGATAAGGTATTCCAGATTTTGCATGTTGAATATTTTTCCAATTGGTTTCAATCCATCGGTTATCCCCTGAAATGCGTTTTAATGCATAGAATTCTTGAAAAGCGATCTCCTTTCGGTGCAATATTTTATCTAAATTTGGATTATAACCTATTGGAATTGAAACAATAATTTTTCCATTTGAAGTTAGGTGGTTTTTTAGAATTTCAATTACACGGATTACTTTTTTAGGATCAAAGGGCTTTTCTGTCCACCCAATATGTTCTATTGTTGATATACTTATTATTAAATCATATTTTTTTTTATTATTAAAATCCACAATATCTTGATTAATAATACCCTTAGCTCTTTCATACTTGTCTACTATATCGTGATCAACATTAAAATAATGGGAAAGAACATTTCCAACCTCTAAGATACTCTTACCTTCATTACTTTGCATGATTCCCCAGAAGATTGGGATTTCAACAATTCTCTCGTTTTCCCAAGTATTGTTATATTTATGAAAAAAATATTTATAGTCTTTACCTTGGAAATTAAAAGAATTTGAAGATTTAACTAGTTTATAATAATAATAATAAAACAATTTCTTAAGTCGCTTTTTTACATAATGATTAATAATTCGATGAAAAATGTAAAAAAATCCTTCATTAACAGAAGCATCTTTAAGTTTATGTAAGAAACGGTTGATTATTTGAGCAATATTAGGTTTTGCCATTTCTTAGACCATCATGAGAAGGATTTTAATTCATATTTTTTAAATTATCATTTAAAAAAACAGCATTTCCCCACCAACCTCTTCTAGAAGGGTGATACTGTATCATTGAGAAACCTTTACCTTTCAAAAATTCTAATATCTCTCTAAATAGTTTCTGCCCCTTATATATTTCTTGATGAGATACTTCTAAATAGATTGCTTGAATACTAAATATCAAATCTCCCATTCCTTCCAGTGCTTCGTATTCTGCTCCTTGTAAGTCTAACCAACATAAATCTAATTTATTAATCCCCTTTTCTTTTGCCCATGTATCAATTCTTATACCCTCTACGGTTATTTCTTTTTGAGGGAGTATCTCAGCGAAATCGTATTTACCAGAAGCTTTATATAGACTACTTGCACCAATATTATCTGTAGTTACTGGATAAAATTGTAGCTTCTCATTTTTATTACCAACTGCATGTGGGACAACTTCTATATTTTTATAATATTTAACATTCTCAATACATTTTTTTATAGAAGGGGGATTACATTCGAAAGCAAAAATTTTTGCATGAGGAAAAATTCTAAAGAATTCAATGCTTTGTATAGCATCTCTTGACCCTAATTCTAATATTACATTAGGATAAGAGATCTTATCAATAATATGACATAAGAAATACCTTTCAACATCAGTCTTCCAAAAATAATAGAGTGCCCAATTATTATTTCTGTTTATTAAAAATCGAAATAGTTTGGATTTGATCTTTAAAATAGTCATATTTCTTAAATTCTTAAATTTATCAATTAACTTAAGTGTAAATTTCTTATTAAAAGAAGAATTTTTATTTCTTATTATTCTAAACAGAATTTTTTTAAAAATCATAATTTTCCTGAAACTTGAAACTTAAAAATTGATAGCAATTTTCTTGAATAATAACATGTAATTAAGTATTTGAATATTAAAGAAATTTACTATTGATTCGTCTAAGTAATTTAATTATAATCTTATAGAATTTAGAGAAAACTGAATCCTTAATTCTAATGTATTTTAACCAAGATTCGTTTGTTAGTTTTACCCACTTCTTAAATTCCTTCAAATTCAATGCGTTATTATCCATCAGAATTTTGATAGACCTATTAACATTTTCAACTAAATACCTCTTATTTGGTTTCAAATACTTGATAATTCCTCTTACCTGCATATTATATGTTCTTATTTTCAACTTTTTATCAGGAATTCGCTTAATAATTACATTTTCAAATTTTGGATTTTTTTCCCCTTTTTTATTCATACGTTCATGAAAAATATATGTATCAAGAACACGACCATATTTATAACCCTGTGCTTCGACCAATCCTTGAAAAATCATATCTTCATTTCTATAAAGATAATCGTCATTAATTTTTGATATGATGTTTTTAAATGCTATTTTTTTACCCATTTGACCTCCTGAAAAAGGACGACTTCTATTTTTAACATTAAGAACATTAAATCCTATTATTACAACATTCCATCTATCGCATTCGTACCAATCATATTCATTCTGATGTTTTTTCATATTGTCATACCAATTTTCTGGGAGATATACATCATCATGTAAGTAAACAAACCATTCAGTTTCAACAAGAGAAATTAATTCAGCAATACAGTAACCAAGAGTACGATTATTTGATTGGTCAACTACTAATACTCTCGGAAACTTATTAATAATTTCAATAGAATCATCAGTAGAACCACCATTTCCGATAATTAATCTATTTATTGGTATTTCATTATAAAAAGAATATAAATTCTTCTCAAAAAGTGGATTTGTATTAAAAACTGGTATTATTACATCAACAGATTCTTCATTTCTGATTGTTTTTCTATCAGAAAATTCTTCTTTTTTACAAATATTCTCGAAAAATTTATTCTCTTCCATTTTTTCTCTCCTCTGATTGAACTCTTTTATAGATTGCTTCTTTAAATAATTAATTCTGTTTAGTTTTAATACCCTAATTAATTTTAATTATTCGATTAGACTGGTGCTAACTCATAATACGCTTTATTAATCTTAAGCTTTTTCGTAGTATTTTATTCACAAAAGTGTCTCTGTCAAAAAATGCTTCAACATATTCTAAATCCCTTCTATTAATTATTTTTAAAATAATATTTAGAGCAAGATATATAATCAGAAATACACAAATTGATAGAAATGGAATACTCTTAAAAAAGGACAAATGTAATGCCTCTAACATCATACTATTAATGTCATTTAATATTAATATCTCTAGCAACCATGTGAATCCTAATCCGAAGAAATATATGAAATATTGAAAAAATATTTTTATCAATTTTATTCTGAGTTTGAAGATCTTAAAATTCAAAAACACTAAAATTGAAAAATTTATAAAGGCTCCAATAGTCGACGCAATAATCGCTTCAGAAATTCCAAAAAATATTAAACCTATTAAAAATAGAGGAAAAGCTATGATATGCATCAGAATGGAAATGGGAACCACAAGCTTTACTTTATTGTAAGCTCTTAATAGTGTATAGAAAAAAACACTAACTACATTAAAGATCAACGAATTTAATACCAATTTAAGTAAGAGCGCGAATTTCAAGTAAGCTTCTCCATATATAAGAAATAAAAAGAAGTCAGAGAAGTAAATTAACAAAGCTGTAATTAACAGTATTGTAAATACTAGATAATGAAAAAGTGGTTCATAAAGTCTATTAATTTCCTTAAACTTTTTTTTTGTATGTAATTCCGAGAAAGAAATGGTAAGAGGATTAGGCATTGATTGAAATATTTGTCCAGATAAAGATTTATAATTATAAGCGATGTGATAACCGGTAACAAAATCAGTAGTCTCAAATAGACGGATGAGTTGCACTCTTGATTCTTTGATCAAGCCATCTATAAAACTTTTAACACTCAGATGAGATCCATAATTGTACAAATATTTGAAGGTGGCATTAAAAGATATTCCATTCTCATCTGACCTTTTAATTTTGTTTTTAAAAATTAGGATGAAAATTATACAATTAATGAGGAATGGAATTAAACTGGAGAATAAGTTTATATAAACAATATAACTTAACTGAATGGTCTCAAAAAACAAAGTTATAAAAATTAAACCACCGATATTCAAAACATATCTAATAATCAATAAATAAATAGCTATATTAAAGAAATTGAGAGATCGCTCTATAGCTATTAAAATTTTCCCCAATCCATCAATTATGATTAGGGGTGACAAAATTAATAAGATATGATAATAATTCTCTAAGTTTATTTTGAATAGATCTGAAAGAACGATAAAAACAACTAAACTTATCGTAAAAGCTAGCAATACAAATAACGATCTCAGAATGAGTGAATTTTTAACAAATGATCGAAGCATATTAAATTGCTTTAATGCTCTATATTTTGGAATGTAATAATTGAATGTTAGACCTAAACTTGGAGGTAAAAATGTTAGAATTAATGAAAAAATTGTAATATAAGAAGTGGATATAATTAAATAACTCCAGATATCCGCAGAGATTAATCGAGCAATAATAAAAGAAGTAATCAAAGAAAAAAAGAAAGAACTGTAAATGTGAATGATGGATAAAATCGAGTTTTTGGCAAGAATCTTGTATTCTTTGCTTATATGTTTATTATCCTGATTTTGTTCTTTTGGCATTCCACAACAATGTAAGTAAGTCTTATAGAAATAACAATCTTAAATTTTAAATACAGAGATTTAAATTAAACTTTTAGCAAATTAAAATCTCTTTTTAAGAAATTAAATTTAGAATTAATTATATATAATTTCTATAAATTATACAATACTTTAGTGTTAACTAAATCAACAGTAACACGCCATAAATAAATAACAATATTCAGTAAGTTTAAATTGGATAATCTTTAAACTAAAATTAATTAAAAATGAAAAAATCTGTAATACACATTATGAAAAAGAACAATTTTAAAGATATCATAAATATCCCTATGAGTTTAATAAATAAACTAGTCCCTAAAAGAGACATTAATTTTATAACCCAATTCAATGCACCATTTAAGTATCTTAGAGGTGCTTTGTATGTTAATGAAAGAATAATTGAACAACCATATGCTCTTAATAGTATCGATATTAATGGAAAGGGAAAGAGACTTTTAGATTTTGGTTGTACTAGAAGTTATATGTCACTACAATGCGCTTCTCTAGGATATGAAGTTGTGGGAATAGACCTTCGGAAATATAACCTTACTCATCCCAATTTTCAGTTTTATCAAAAGGATATTTTAGAATTAAATGACACAACCGGTTTTAATTATATAATTGCTGTTTCTGTTCTTGAACATGTTGGATTAGGTTTCTATGGTAAAAAAAAAAATGCTTCAGATTTAGAAAAAATTACTTTAAAACTTGCCCAATTATTAAGAAATGGAGGATCATTGATAATAACTGTTCCAATTGGCAAGAAATATGAGGACAAATTTCTTAGATCATTTTCCCATGAAGAAATATATTCCCTTTTTAAGAAATTTAATTTAGAATTAATTAAATATAATTTCTATAAGCGGACAATTTTTAAAATTTGGGAAGAATGTGACCTTGAAGATACACGATTGATTTCTAATAGTGCTAAAGATCGCGGTCCAACAGGGGTAAATGGTGTTGGATGTTATATTTGGAAAAAAACTTGAACTGAATGATCTACTTCTATTTAACCTGCAAATATTTCTAGGAAAGATATCAATTACATTTTTTATTGTTATTAGTTTTTAGTAATTATGTTTTTAATTTACCAATTCAGAAATATCATTGAATCAATGTTAGTTTTGATTGGGACTAAAGAATTCGTTTTTTCTTCAATTTTAATTCTTCTTCTTTACCATGTTCTTTTATTCTTAATACGAGATAAAAAATATCTTATTTCAATTAGAAGAGATATTAATGGGGAATCTGTTAAATTTGAAGTTTTTAAGGACTTTCCTTTAATTAATATTATTATTCCGGCATGGAAAGAAGGAGAAATATTTCGAGGATGTTTAGATAACATTTTGACATTAAATTATCCAAATTTACAAATTATTGTCAACGCTGGAGGAAACGAAGAAACAATTAAAATAACTAATTCGTTTAAAAAACACGAAAATTTTAAGATTCTTCTTCAAAAGAAAGGAGGAGGGAAGGTAAAAGCGATTAATGATTGTATTTCACAGGTCACTAAAGGATTAATTTGTTTGATTGACGCCGATATTTTTCTTACGGATAAAGATTTGTTAAACATGTTGTATATTATTGAGAATAAAGAAGAATTTATAGTTGCTTCTGCTCTTAAACCTCATTATACACAAGTTAAAAAGAGTTTTGTAAGGTATTTGTTTATTAACCGTAATACCCGGTTTAGAATTAAATTTAGCAGATACACAAGAAATTCGATATCTCAATGTACACTAATTAAATCGGAAGTTATGGATAAGGTTGGTGAATTTACAGAAAAAAGATTGATTGGAGACGGTCAATCGATGGGTTTAGATATAGTGGAAAAAAATTATAGGATTTATCAGCTAAATACTCCGGGCGTGCAGAGTTTTAATTACCCTGACAATTTAAAGGATTACTTTTCTCAAAATGTTAGGTGGATTCAAAATACTTACTTCAATATCATAAAAAAAAGCAAAAAGAAAATTTTCATATTTATTTTATTAACTTTAGAAGCATTATACCTCATTGTTTTCCCTATCTTTATATTTCTTAATTTGGGTTTGTTTTTACTTGGTTTATTGCTACTAATTTATATTTATTTTAAGAAAATTAGGAAAATCTTGTTCTTTAAAAACACTTCAGATAAATCTTATTTCGGAAAAACCCAAATCTGGTTTTATATCTCCATTATTTTCTTTATATATCTTGATAATTTAATCCAGATTTATACTGTTTTAGAAATAATATTGAAAGGAGATAAAAAATTCAGAAAAAGGAAAAATATTGAATAGATAAATCGTTAAATAGAAATTATTTAAGCTAAATCTCGTATCCTAAATTCTTCATCGTTTCTCCACAAATTTTATTAAATGATTCTAATTTTTTAGGATCCCAATCATTCCAGTGTGGAATTGTGTGTTGTTTGGTAATATTTTTAGGAGATTTTACTTCCTTTTCCCATATATCTTTAGATATTTCTAAATTCAAAGGCACGAGTAAATTTTTGTTGAAATATTCGTAATCTGAAATAAGTTTCTCAAAATAAATAATTGTATCAATATTTTCATGCAGGTACCTATTTTCTACATCCCAATACCAGCATAATTTTTCAAAACGACTCATACTAACCCATTTATCGTACCAAGGGCTATCTTTAGTCGGTCTAATGCTTTTTGTGTTCGGATCTTCGCTCGTCATAGTCTTTCTTGCCGTCATCGAACGTATAACATCTCTTCCGTCTCTAACTAAATGGAATAAACTTGCATTAGGGAATGATTTTCTTATAGCTTTACAATGGCGCCTAATAACACTATTAACTTCACCATATATCTCTTTATTTTTAAGTTTAGCCCTGAGATAAATTTCTTTCCTTCTAAATGTCTTAAAATACTTATACGCTTTTTTCTCACTAAAGAATGCTTCAGAATAGGCTCTAAAGTCGCTCCTTACGGGTTCATGAACAATGTAAGCATTTTTTGATTTATTTAATAGCTGAGAAAAGAAATTAGTTCCTGAACGACCAATAGCTAAAATAAAGAATATGCTATTTTCCTTTATCCAACCATTAATTTTCTTATTAGAATACCAAAACTTCAATTTGGTTTTAATCATTTTTCTAGAAGGATACATCATTTCTCACAAAAACACAATATATTGAATGGTGATAAAATAGAATATTAATTTTAAAGAATAAAATCTGAAATAATTGAAAAATTTTGTCCTATTTCTTTATATTTGGCTAAAACCTCTTGATTTATGTAAGTGAAAGAAAAACAAACGATATTATTAAGATTTAAATTGTTTTCAAATCTCCTAATATTATGAAAATTGCTTTAATTTCTTTTGAATTCTATCCCTCTATAGGAGGTGTTTCAAGACATTTAACTAGTTTTTGTAAAGCATTTCATGGAACAGATCATCAATTATATGTTTTCAATCAAGGATATAAAGGAAAAAATATCTTTGACATCTTAGAGAGAAAAAATTATTCACCTAAAGATATTGCGTTATATTTCAAAAATAAGCATTTTTTATACTTTCTATTTTTATCAATAAGGAAGATTTTTACAGATAAAAGAGTTTCTTTATCTCAGAGGTTAAAAATTATTCTTTACTTCATCCTAAAACCTAAATATCTCGTGAGAACCATAAATAACGTTCAAAAAGTTTACCCTTACTTTAAAAAGTACGATTTTGATATTATAATAGGTGGATCATGTGGAGCAAATGTTTTAAATTTGATTTACATACTGTCAAGATTATTTGATAAAAAAGTTGTTGCCTGGGCTCATGGTAATGATTTTTTAATTCGCAGTTATTTCTCTTTTAAAACCTATTTCTTAAAAAATTTAGATAAGATAATACTAAGTAATCATCAGATCAAATATTTAATAAAACAATTACATAAATTAGAAGATAATCGACTTGAACTAATTCCATATGGATTAACTATAAAAGATTATGAATTAGATGCTACAAAAGAAAAAATCAGAGAAGAATTTAATATTCCTCAAGAAACCTTCATAATTTTAAGCGTCGGGCGACACGTACCAAGGAAAAATTTTGACATTGTAATCCAAGCAGTTAAAGAGATTATAAAAGTAAATCCTGAATTCAAAATTAAATACTATTTGATAGGGCAAGGTCCAGAAACTCCCAAATTAAAAAATTTATCTAAGAACTTAAATATAGAAAATAAAGTTATTTTTTTAGGGGCGGGTGAAGAGAGAACGAGAAACAAATTCTATAAAACTTCTGATGTCTTCATCATGCCTTCTGTTAAGAAAAAGGAATCGGTTGAGGGATTTGGATTAGTATTTCTTGAAGCTAATTTATTCCAAGTTCCTGTAATTGGTACTTTATCGGGAGGAATAAAAGAAGCGATAATAAACGAAAAAACTGGATTTTTAATAGAACCAGAAGATAAGGATAGTTTAGTTGATAAAATAAGCTTCCTGTATAACAATAAAGAGAAAAGGATTGAGATGGGGGAATATGGACAAAAAAGAGTTATTTCAAGTTTCAATTGGGATGAAATAATACAACTATATATTAAATTATTCAAAGAATTAAAAGAAATAAAAATTAATACTTGAAGGATTTATGACAAATTATGACTTTCCTAATTTTAAATCCTCAATCAAGTTTTTAAACATCTCTAATTCAACCGTAAAAGAAAAATTTTCAAAAGCGTAGTCTTTAGCAAGTTGTTGTAATTTATGTAATTTATTCGGATTCTCTCTCCAGAGCTTATATAATAAATCTATCTTATATCTTACATTCTCACTTTCAAGATCATCAAGAAAGAAGGCAAATTCTTTATTGTGTAAAACTTCTAGAGATCCATATGTTTTAGTGCAAATTATTAATAGTTTCGCTGCTAAAGCCTCAATTAACACCCTACCAAAAGGTTCTCTTCGAGAAGTAAAGAGAAAGATATCACATTTTTTATAGTATTCATGAACAATATCATTATCAACATAACCATGAAATTTCACATACTCTGGATAATCCGCTTCAAGTTCGCGTATTTTTTGCTCCAAAGGCCCCCTACCGCAAAATTCAAAAAATATAGGTAATTTCCTCTCTTCCTCTAAAAATGTCCGGATTGCGTTAATAAGCACACCCAACCCCTTATGAATATCATCTAAATGCCCTACATAGATAAAATTTAAAATATCTTTAGATTTTTCATTGGTTTCACTTTGCTGATAATCTTCTAATTCAACCCCGTGAATAATATGGTTTACCCTATTAGGGTTATAGAAATTATCTAAGAATTTCTTAGCGTGATGTGAGATTGTGTGAATATAGAATTGTTTTCTGAAGACTGTTAATAAAAGTATGGAAAATCTATACTTTAGATTATATAAAGAAAGAAATTTGTCGCTGGTTAAAGGTTTCCGAAACCCTACAATAAATTTTGCTTTCTTGTGCATAAAACTAAAGAGTATAAATAAAGAAATATTGGTTGTATTAAGCAATGTTGTATAAATTATATCATTTTTTTTTACTGCTCTAAAGAGTTTAAGAATTTCCCTTGGATTAGGAATACTGAAATTTCTATTAAAAACATTTATAGCTAAATAATTAATTCTATTTGATTTTTCTAAACCCCTTAACTTCTTATTAATAGCTTTTTTTGATAATAAGGGTTCCCCGATTACTCTATTAGAATCTATTAAAGATACGAAATAATGATTGTTTAATCCTGCAGCGAGTTCGATGATAGAAATTTCCCCACCCCTGCCATTTTCTAACGCAAGAGGAGAATAAATTAAAATTTTCATTTTGAAGGATTCGAATATATCGTTATTAATAAGATTTTATGAGAGCGACATTTTAAATTATTTTTATAATCAAATAAATATTATCAAGAGCATCCTAAACAACTATAAATTAAAGTTAATTTCAAAATTTTAATAAAATTCTGATTACTATAAATTAATAGTGATAAAATAGTGGCACATAAAAGCGTAATTCTTATAACTATAGATGCTCTTAGACCTGATCATTTAAAAGCATACAATTACCACAAAAATACTGCTCCTAATTTAGAGAAATTTGTTCAAAAAGGTTGTATTTTTTCAAACGCACTCACAAATGGACCTGAGACGCCATCTGCTTTTTCATCACTTTTCACATCAATATTGCCTTTTTTGAGCGGAGGATTTAGCCCATTACCCTCACAAAAATTAATTTTTCCTCAAATTTTAAAAGAACATGGAGTCTATACTTATGGGATTCATAGTAATCCAAATTTAGGAGAATATTTTAATTATCACAGAGGTTTTGATGTATTTTTAGATGGAGAACGGTATAAAGAGAAACAGGATATGCCAAATAATCAAGGAATAAAGAAAAACTCTTTATATCTTCTTAAAAAACTTCTGAATTATAAGAATTTATTTAATAGATTAATGTATGGATTGAAAGGATTTAACAAGATCAAATCTCTATTGCGTAATAGATTCCCATTCCTTACAGATATCTTTTTACCCTTTACTCCTATTGCATATAATGCACCCTATGTTGCAAGTAAAGTCGCATCGTTTCTAAAGAACTTCGACAAAGAATTATTTTTATGGGCTCATTTTATGGATGTTCATAGCCCATTTAATCCTCCTTCTAAAAATATTTTAGCTATTACTAATAGTGATATCAGTTTAAGAGAAAGACATTTTTTAAATAGCGAGGTTTATCAAAATCCAAAAAAATATAAAATTTCAAATGAGATTTTAGAAAAACTCAAGATCCTTTACGACGGTGAGATAAATTATGTTGATTCATTCCTAACCCAAATCTTTTCCATAATACACAATAAGTTTGAAAAAGATTGTTTAGTAATAATAACTGCCGATCATGGTGAAGCTTTCTTTGAACATGGAGCATTTTTTCACCAGGGAAATGTTTATGATGAGTTACTGAAAATCCCTTTATTTATCGTTGAAATCGGGGAAAAAAATCATATTAAAAGGGCTGAAAGTATAGTACAACTGATTGATATCGCTCCTACGATATTAGATTATTATGGAATTTCTATCCCCGAGTCATTTCAAGGAAGAAGTCTACTACCCTTGTTAGAAAAAGATTTTATCGATAGAGAGGGGTGTGTTATATCAGAAACTTATCAAAAAGATGGAATTATGAAAAGGAACAGAGAGACTGGAAATAAACTTATTTCTATAAGATCCGATGAATGGAAATATATTTATAATGAGCAATTCGACGAAGAGTTATTGTTTCACCTTAAATCTGATCCAGAAGAAAAAGTAAATTTAAGCACTAAAGAAAAGGTAAAACTAACGGAATTCAGGAGAATTAGGGATTCACATTTCGAGGAGATAACTGATGTCGGCGAATCTTCGAAAATTTCTAAAGCTATTACACAAATTGATTTTAAAAATATAAAATTATAATTTCTTTAAGAATTAGTAGCCAATTTTGGGCATTATATTAAATTCTCGCTTAATTTTTAATAATTGAATTAATTTAAATTCGAATTTTAATTGGTATTATTATGTCTGATTTAATCCCTATACAAGAAGTAATTGAAATAAATCCTCGTGTTCAAGAACTGGGTAAACAAGGATTTATAATAGATCCCGACAAAATTGACGAATATATGGAGGATTTTAAAAATCGATCTACAGCATTACCAGATAGAAGTTATTGGAATGGAAAAAGAGTGTTAATTACTGGTATTAGTGGATTTGCGGGTAGCTTTTTAGCCGAACAATTATTAGACCTAGGATGTGAAATCCACGGGACAATTCGTCGGCATGCTGTTCCAATGTATGAGAATATCGAACATCTAAGGGGAAGAATCGCGTTACACGAAGCAGACATAACAAGTGCCGAGAGAATATTCGAAATTTTTGATAAAATTAGACCAAATGCAGTTTTTCACCTCGCTGCTGAATCGTTCGTTCCTACATCCTTTCGAGAACCTGCGAGGGTTACACACAACAATATAATAGGGACAATCACAATTTTTGAAGCAGCTCGTAGATTTGGAGCTGAATTAGAGAGCGTTCAAGTTGCATGCAGTAGTGAACAGTATGGTTTAGTAGATCCAAATGAAGTTCCTGTAACAGAAGACCTTAAAAAAAATCCATTTAGACCGAGAAGCGTGTATGGGATATCTAAATGTGCTACAGAGCAGATAGCTTGGTTGTATCATAATTCATATGGCGTACCGAGTATTATTACGCGGGGTTTTAACCACGAAGGACCTAGAAGAGGAATTCAATTTGTAACAAGCGTAATTCATCGACAAATAGTAGAGATACTTGAGAAAAAAAGAGATAAAATAGTGATTGGAAATCCAAATGCTATTAGAGATTTTACCCATGTTAAAGATACAGTCAATGCTTACATTATCCTAAGTGAGAAAAAAAAATATGGAGAACCCTTTAATATTAGCTCAGGTAAAGGAATAACCATAGATAACTATGTTAAACTAGCAATGAAATTATATAATATCAATGTAGGTGTATTTGTAGACCCTCAACGTATGCGACCGAGCGAAGTACCATTATTAATTGGTCTTAATGATAAGATTTTTAAGGAAGTTGGTTGGACACCGGTTCGATCGATCGTAGATATTATAAATGACGGAGTAGAATACTTCAAAGAGCATCCAGAAATGCTCGGAATTGAAGCCCATTAATTGTACCTTTTTTATTTTAACATTTCCTTATGGAAACATCTAATTTTTTGTGAAAAATAAAATGCTTATTTTTATAGATTCAATACTTGTTTCTGAATTCTGATTAACTCTTTCACGCCTTTTTGACCTATATCTATCATTTTATTCAAGCTTTCCTTATTAAACGGCGCCCCCTCTGCAGTTCCCTGGATTTCAATTAATTCAAGATCTTCGTTAGCTACAAGGTTAAAATCTACATCTACTTTTGAGTCTTCCTCGTAATTAAGGTCTAATAATACCTTATCGTTTTTTATCCCAAGTGATATTGCTGCAGTTACTTTATAATCTGGAAATTCGTAGATTCTTTGTTGGTTGTATAAGAAATTGATTGCATCAAAAACAGCAATAAAAGCTCCAGTGATAGAAGCGCATCTTGTTCCGCCGTCCGCTTGAATCACATCACAATCTATCTTAATCGTGCGTTCGCCGAGTTTTTCGTAATTAAAAGCGGCTCTCATGCTTCTTCCTATTAACCGCTGAATTTCGTGAGTTCTCCCTTTTGTTCTTAATCTATCTCTTTCCCTTTGATTTCTTGATTGAGTTGCTCTCGGTAACATATTATATTCTGCAGTGATCCATCCTGTTCCCGTATCCTGCAAAAATCTAGGTACGTTTTCCATTACAGAGGCGGTAATTATTATTTTAGTATTTCCTTGGGTTACTAAAACGGAACCCTCAGGATATTTTAAAAAATTCCTCTCGAAAGTAATTTGCCTTATCTCATCAAAATCTCTTCCGTCAAACCTCGCATTTTCAAGCATAAAAACAAAACCAGAGTATTATCTATTCAATTATCTGTTGAATTATAGGAGAATAATAATTATAATATTAATTTATTAAAAAAGAAATTGATTAAAATAATTTTAATATGATGAGAATGATAAAAAATACATATTCAATAATAACTTTTAGTTGATTGGAAAGCTACCTAATATTTTCTGCCAAATCACGTTAGATTTCATCTGCTCGAGCGCTAATTTTGCATTGGGATCGTTTTTGTCTGCTTCAAAATCCACTAAGAAAATGTATTCCCATCTCCCTTTTCTTCGCGGTCTGGATTCTATTTTTGATAAGTTGATTTCTGCATCAGAGAATATTTTTAAAACCCAATAGAGTGATCCTGGTACATGCTTAGTTACAAAAACGATAGAGGTTTTCATTTTTTCCCCTTTTAAAGGATTTTCGATTTTTGATAAAACGAGAAACCTTGTAAAATTTGAACTTTCATCTTCAATCTTAGAGTTGAGAACTTTCAAATCATATAATCCAGCAGCAATTTCGGGGCCTAATGCGGCATAAGACTTATCGTTTAGCTTGCGAACTCTTCTGACGGCTTCTGCTGTTGAACTTATATCTAGAATATTTGCGTTCGGTAAATTTGCTTTTAACCAAACTTTAGTTTGAGCAAACGCTTGTGGGTGTGATATTATGTTTTTTATATCGGAAAGTTCCGCATCATTTAAACAAATCAAGTTTTGAATTACTCTAACTTCGACTTCTCCATAAATAAATAGTTCTCTTTCAATCAGCAAATCCAAGGTTTCTCTAACGGTCCCTTGTAGACTATTTTCAAAGGGGACTACGCCAAAATCTAAATCTCCCTTTTCAATACTATCGAAAATCTCTGGTGTAGAACCATGTGAAATAAATTGTGTTCCAGCTTTAGCGAAGAACTCAAGCGCTGCCTGGTGAGTGAAAGTCCCCTTAGGTCCTAAATAGCCAACTTTAGAAATAGTACCTTGAATTGCTTTACTCGCACTCATAATTTCTTTCCAGATGGCTACCATACTTTCCTTTTTAAATATGATTTGCTTATTTTTGATTCTTTCGATTACTTCTTCTTCCCGTTTAGGTTGATATATATCTAACTTTAGGTTTTTCTTTAAATTCCCTATTGATATAGCGTAATTTGCTCTTTTATTAAAAAGTTCAACAATTTTATCGTCTACTTCCTCAAGACTTTTTCTTAACTCCTTCAATTCCTCATTATACTTCTCTTCTTCACTCACTTTAAATTCACATCACTATTTCTTCAAATAATAAAATAAGGTTACATAATTTTTTGTAAATTTAATTCTAATGCTGCTACTGGAAACTCAAGTTTGAAATTTAGCAAAACTTCTGGATGAATTTCACCAATTTCACCAATCTTAATATCCTTTATATATATCTCTCCATAACGACCATTGATATAACTAAGGTTGTTCTCAGCTTTTATTTCATATTCGTTAAGTTTCCCTAATGCCATCATTACGAAGTCTAAGGTCGATCTTATTTCTGTAAAATTTGCGTCCTCATGGTAAGATGCCGCAGAAAGATGTATTTCTCGTTTAGCTCCGGTTTCTTCCTCTTTAGAGAGCAAAACGGCGTCTCCAACTTCAAATATTCTAATTGGTTTCTCTTCTGATCTATTAAAACGGATTGTTTCTAATAGATTAGGTAATAATGTAGTTCGGGTTGTATTATATTCTTTTGATACTGGATTAGCTATCTGAATTACATCAGATTCTTTATATTCTTGTCTCATGAAATTATAATGTTTTTCCGAACTGGTTAAAATGAAATTGAGAACTTCTAGATATCCGGCTCCTATCATAATTGTTCGAGTTTTATTTAAAAAAGTCTGAATTGGATGAAACTTTCCAATACCTCCTTCTCGAATCGACTTCGGCAAATTAAAATACCCATAACCAATAGCTACTTCTTCAGTAAGATCAACTGAATGCATAATGTCACCTCTAAAAGCAGGAATATAGACATCTAAATAACCTTGATTTTTGGATTCTTTAGCATCTAATCTCACTTTTTGAAAACATTTAATAATTTCGGCTTGAGTTAAGTTTAAACCAAGATAACTATTGATATAATCAATTTCTATTTCCCATTTATTTTGATCTAAATTTGGTGTTATTAGCTCTTTTCCCCCTTCATATATGACTTTTACGGTTTCGATCTTTGCTCCCATATCAAATAAAGTTGTAGATAAAATATTTAATGCCAGATTAACGGCGTTTAAATCAGTTCCAGTCAAATCTAAAAATAAATTTTTTGTTTCATCTGTTACGGTAGTGAGAATGCCATTTATTATAGGAGGAAATGAAAGAATTTTGTCATTACTATCAAAAATTATAGGATAAACCTCTTTTCCGTCTAAAATTTTAGCGTACTCAATTCCCTTATCGTGGAGGAGTAATATTTCTTCTAAATTCATAGCGTATCCATCCCCATGCAAGGGTATAAAACTTACGGAATCTGGTTTAACAGCGGTATATCGATAAGGAGGTTTTACTTTATCTAAGTCATGGACTCCAATTGCGACCTTTTTTCTATCTCTTCCTACTGCCCAGTGAAGGTGTTCTTGGATATTCATTAAAGTGGCAACTTCTTCTTCGTCTAGATCAATGTCCCTCACGATACCGCATACTATATAGGGTCTCACCTTCTTTACGATTGGATCTACAGTTACTACGATTTCGCTCTTTTGTAAATCGAATGATGGTACTCCTAATTCGATTTCATAGTATCCCTTTAGTGTTCTAGCAATCCCTTCTGGGCTTGAATAATCAGGTCTATTTGGATTATATTCCACTTTTAGTGTTTGTTCTTCTTTGTTAATATCTTCTAAATCTAAACCTATCCATTGTAGATCGTATTCCAATTCTTCGATATCAAGCTTCTTTCCTACTAATTTTTCTAACCTATCAATTTTCAATTCTAGGGTTGGTATAATTGCTTCACCTCAATTTAATATGGTTGTTGTCGCAACCACTTTATTGGATTAATATATAAGTCTCTAATATCCTTTCGACCATAATACGGCATTGCTATCCGTTCCAGTCCTTGACCCCAGGCCAATACTCTCGTTGGATTCTTAATGCCCCAAGGGTATGTCACTTCTGGTCTGAAAATACCTGAACCTCCCATTTCTAACCATTCACCTAATTTTTCATAATATACGGTGACTTCCATGCTGGGTTCAGTGTATGGAAAAAATCCCGGTCTTGTTACTATTTTTTTAAAGCCTATCTTCTTGTAAAACTCTGATAATATTC
>JAUVNS010000017.1 GCA_030599585.1 Promethearchaeota archaeon
GTGTCGTTGTAGAATATCGTGAGATCAAATGTATCGCCAGAATCAAAAATAGCGTTATTAAGAGGATACGTAATAG
This sequence comes from Promethearchaeota archaeon, assembly GCA_030599585.1. Taxonomy (GTDB): domain Archaea; phylum Asgardarchaeota; class Lokiarchaeia; order Sigyniarchaeales; family SOKP01; genus SOKP01. The sequence goes on from JAUVNS010000017.1 coordinate 77, forward strand.
TTGCTTCAGTCTCCCCATAAATCGTGATTTGAACTGTTTTGCTCTGATTGTAATAAAACTGCTTACTAATATTTACTATGATGTTCTTTATACCAACACCATTGAAATCTATATCGTTACAGTCAATAGTTATATTGTAATATCCACTACCAAGAGGGTTAAGATTACTGGACTTGTAAGAAGCGCCTGAATCAAGTTTATACTCAATCGTAGCACCATCAATTCCTAGATCTTTCACCGTGTCGTTGTAGAATATCGTGAGATCAAATGAATCACCCGAATCAAAAATAGCGTTATTAAGAGGATACGTAATAGTTGCTTCAGTTTCGCCATAAATCGTGATTTGAACTGTTTTACTCTGATTGTAATAATACTGTTTACTAATATTTACTATTATGTTCTTTATACCAACCCCATTGAAATCTATATCGTTACAGTCAATGGTAATATTGTAATATCCACTCCCAAGAGGATTAAGATTACTGGACTTGTAAGATGCGCCTGAATCAAGTTGATACTCAATTGAAGCGCCATCAATTCCGAGATCTTTCACCGTGTCGTTGTAGAATATCGTGAGATCAAATGTATCGCCAGAATCAAAAATAGCGTTATTAAGAGGATACGTAATAGTTGCTTCAGTTTCACCATAAATCGTGATTTGAACTGTTTTGGTTTGGTTGTTGTAATAATGTTTATTTGCACTAAATTCTAAACTCTTTACACCGTAACCGCTAAATTCACTGTCATTACAATCAATTGTAATATTATAATAACCATTTCCAATGTTGTGAATATTATCTGTTCTTATAGGTCCGCCTTCAATGCGATAAGAGAAAGTATCTGCAATTATACCTGTGTCTAATCCCGTATCGTTAAAAAAAACAGTCACATTAAAAGTATTACTCGCATCAAAACTAGTAGCAGGTAAACTTGGAATTAAATCCGTATCGGCATAAATAGTTAGATAGGACTCCAATAATCCTGCGGCAGTGTCGTTATTCCAAGATAATTCAATCTTAAAAATACCATATTGATTGACATTTAACGAAACATCCCAACTAGATACCAAAAATTCATCACTGGAACTAAAGATAGAAACATCCAGAATTTTTGAATGGTTCAAATATTGGGGGCTTGGACTGTAAACGCTTAAATTTAAATCTCCATTTCTTATGACTTCGCTAAATGTAGCGTTAAAGTCTACAATGCTCGAATGATTTACATTGGTTAACGCAATCCCGCTTATATAAGTATCAATAGAAGTCAATAAGTTAGTTGAATTTGCCGTTAGAAACCAATTACTTCCATTTCCTGCGTTAAGAATTTGAACTTCCCTAAAACCACCACCCAATAACCTTTTAATAATATCTGAAGCTTGAATTTCAGTCGATCCATTAAAAACACTAATAGTATTAGCCAACCAATTTGCGGGAATTGTGAAATTAATAGTGTTAAAATCAGGAACATTTGAATCAAAGTAATTTAATCCCCCCGGAATAGAAACATTCCATTGGACTATATCACCACTACTTAAAATATTAAAATATGTATTTCCATTCAAATCTGATTTTGTATAATTGATTTGAGTATTAGTTACATTACAGGACACTTCCCACCAATCAGCTGATATCGCAAAATTTAATTTATCCGAAGCGCTTGCCACTTCTTCCTCCAATATCCAATAACCAATATTTTCCCCACTTAAATCGTCTGAAACCACTGTATCATTAACTTTCAAACCAATATCTGTAGGTTTTGGAGTATTATCTGCTAATACTAGACTAACATTAGAGGCAATTTCGTAAGAACGACTAACCCATGACGCAACTGGCATATATCTTACAAGAGATTCGTATTGACCTACTCCATCACTTTTTGCATTAAACTCGGGAAATGAAGTAGGAACATTAGTATTCCACATTACTATAAAAAATGTTGCATTATCCGTATTCTTAGGATCCAATTGAACATTTACACTTATTTTGTGCCATACTTTTGTGTCCGTTGTGTATACTGTTTCTGTGTGTGAAAGTAATCCTGTATTTTGATCTGGATCAATTACTGAACCTGTCCATGTAGCATTCCATATTTGGAATCCTACACCTCCATTAGCAACTCCAGAACTCCCCGTAAGACATACTTGGAATTCTGTTATGTTACATTTGCTTGGAGCATCAAAAGAGAATGCATAAGTAGGGGTTGTATATGAAATTGGGACGTCATCAATATCTTTCTCTAAATCCAGAGTCTTATTTGGTGCATATATACCATCAATCGTAATGTTTACAAACGAGGTGTTATACCCTGAAAAGTTAGGAAAGGGTTCTTTAAAACTGTTTGAGTTATCTAAATTTAAAAATTCAATCGTTGAGGTATTCAATAACGATTGATGTAGTGTAATATTTAAATTCTCACCAGCGCCATCAAAATTTTGATACTCCGATGTTTTAGGTGTTTCTTTCTGATAATCAAAATCAATCTCTACATTTGTGTTTTCTTCATTGTTAATTTGAAAGTTAAAAGATGAAAAATCATAACTAGCAATAATCATTCCGAGAGATAATAAGAGAAGGATGACAAGTTTTTTTTTATAATTAGATTTAATTAATTTCATAATTATCACAATATTATTTTTTATTTATTGGTAAGTACTATATATCCATTATATAGATTAATCGCGTAATTTGAATTTAAAATTACTTTTTTTTTACAAATTATCATCGTTATTTAGCATCAATAAAAATTTTTAAAAGGCAATCACATCATATTAATGAATTTTTTATATTTTTCGTGCTAATATAGTATTAATGGCAAATCAAAATAATCCTTCACGTAAAAAGAGTAAAACTAGTTCTTTTGGGGTTTCCAAACGTGAAAGTCATGATGCTTCTCAATTTTATAATTCTAAACTTTACCAAACTTTACCAAAGCCGCGAGAAATTGAATATGTTGATAAATCTAGCCTAATATCTGAAGATATTATTGATCACATATTATTAGGAGATAGTAAGAGAATGAATCAATTACCAGATAATTCAGTGCATCTTATGATTACTTCTCCTCCCTATAATGTTACCAAAGATTATGATGATGATTTAACTCTCAGAGATTATTTAAAACTTCTTAAGGCGGTTTTCGAAGAAACATGGCGAGTTCTAGTACCCGGGGGTAGAGCTGCTATTAATATAGCAAACATCGGTAGGAAACCATATATCCCATTACATGCGTATGTAATTGATATTATGCATAAAATTGGCTTTCATATGCGAGGCGAGATTATCTGGAATAAAGCTGCTTCTGCAGGAGTGTCTACAGCATGGGGATCTTTTGCATCCGCGAGCAATCCATGTCTTAGAGACGTACACGAATACATTCTAATATTTTCAAAAATTACGAATAGATTAGAAAAAGGGGAAAAAAAAAATACTATTGAGAAATCAAATTTTGTCGAATGGTCTAAATCAATTTGGAATTTCTCTGCCGTTTCAGCTAAAAAAGTTGGACATCCTGCACCTTTTCCAATTGAGCTCCCTCGACGATTAATCGAGTTTTATTCTTACGAGAATGACGTAATTTTAGATCCCTTTATAGGTAGCGGCACGACAGCTCTTGCAGCAATTGAACTTAATAGACATTATGTTGGTTATGAAATCTCTCAAGAATATGTTAAATTAGCTAAGAAGAAAATCAACGAAATCAAAAACCAGCTAAAATTAGATAAATTTTTGGATGGTTAATTAAAAAAAAAAGCGAGTGCTTTTTTCGTTCTCATTTTGTTTCAGGTTTTTTTAGGATTATCCTTGCATCTACGCATACTAAGCCGTTTTCGTAAATGAAAACAGGATTTAAGTCCATCTCGTTTATTTCTTCGTGTTTTATTACTAAATCGGATATTTTTAGTAATGTTTTTACGATCGCATCTAAGTCCGCTTTTGGTTTACCTCGATATCCATCTAATATTGGAAATCCTTTTATCTCGTGTATCTGTTCTCGGGCGTCGTATTCCGTAATTGGAGCAATTCTAAAGCTTACATCCTCTAGAAGCTCAACTAAAATGCCTCCAATCCCAAACATTAGCGCAGGTCCAAATTGGGCATCAGTGGTCATTCCTATTATTAATTCGGTTATTGGTTCGTCAGCCATTTTTTGGACGCTAATTGATTTTTCACTTTGGGAGGGAATCTTCATTAATTCATCATAAGCATCAGCAATTTCAACTTCGTTATTAATATTTAATTTCACTGCTCCAGTATCAGATTTGTGTACTATATCTTCAGCCATGAGTTTTAATACTACAGGAAAACCTATCTTTTTGGCAACGACAATGGTTTCTTCTTTAGTAGTCACTAATTCTTGTTCTGGAATGGGGATTCCAATTTCTTTTAGTAAATTTTTTGACTCAAATTCAGTAAGCACAGTCTGGTTTGATTCAAGCTTATTTTTAAGTAATTCTGAAATATTCATTAAAATTAACTCGAGTTATATTTTATTAAGGTTTAAGATTAATAGATAGTTAAGTTATAAAAAAAATTTAAATATAACGAGTTGTATTTTTAAAGAAAAGAAACCCTAATTTCTTAAAAAAAATATCATACTTAGAAATCAATCTTTAATTCGTATTTTATCTAATAATGCAATCTAAAACTCCAACAAAGGCGGAAAACCTTCAGTATCTTTTAATTAATTTCGTAGAATCGCTGGATGATGTTATAATAGCTTTTATTTATTCAAAAGATGGGCTGTTATTGGCAAAATATGGAAAAACAGAAGGTACAATAGCAAAAGAACGGGAAAAAGAGGATGTTTATGGCGCAATTACTGGTATCGTTGAAAATCTACTAGATAAAATAAGTTTAGAGTATAAATCTGGTCGTTATGGTAGCGGTTCGTTTGAAACTGACGATAATCGTATAATTTACTTGGAAGCGGGATTTGACGCAACACTCTTATTGGTCTGTGATTATGAAACAAATTTAAATAAGATTTTTCCAATAGCATATCTTGTTGTCGAGAAGATTGCTCAGTTACTTGAAGACAGTTTTGATTTTAAATACAATACTTTAGAAATTCCAAATCTAGACATTCACGATTCCTTCTCTTTAGGATTTGAGAAGTTTTCAATTCAAGATTCAACGCCTATCGTAGATGGAGTAAAGGCAATTCATCAATTTGAGAAAGAAGAACTGATAGAAAGATTATTTAAATTAATTATACTCGGTTCTGCAGCAGTTGGAAAAACCACTTTAGTGAATCGGTTTTTGAAAAAAGAAAATATCGTTGATTATAGGCCCACATTGGGTATATGTCTTTCCACACAACAATATTATGTCCAAGGCTTTAAAGACGACGTTATAAAGTTTTTAATATGCGATTTAGCGGGGCAAAGTTTTTTCAAACGCGTGAGGAGAGAATACTACAAAGGTGCCAACTGCGCGTTTATAGTTTACGATGTTACTAGAAGAGATACTTTTGAAGAAGCGATAAATGTTTGGTATGAAGATGCCAAAAAAGAATTAGGAAATATTCCATTTGTTCTCATTGGAAATAAAATCGATAAGGAAGATGAAAGAGAGGTATCGAAAGAAGAAGGATTAGCAAAAGCAAAAGAAATAAAAAGTTCTTTCATAGAAACCTCAGCATTACAAAATATAAATGTTCAAGACACATTTAAAATTATAGGGATAGGATTGTTCTTTAAACATTTTGAAGAGAACCATAATTAAATTAAAAGTAAAAACTTATTTTTATAGGTGGAATTCTGTTCCAACGATTCCTAAAGTATGTGATGGGTGCCTAGACATAAGCTTATTAAATTTAAACCCTGTACAATGCATTCCACACGTGATTTCAGGATTTAAAGCTTCAATATATTTAACTTTTTCCTCAATTTTCTCAATTGGATTCCATTCTTCGTGAAATCCCCCAATAACAGCATATATCTTATCTACGCCTGTTAATTTTTGACCGTGTTTGATCGTGTTCATTATTCCACAATGTCCACACCCCGTTAAGACTACTAATCCTTTATTCTTTACATTTATATAAATTGAAGTCTCATCTCTAAAATAATGCTGGTCAAATTCTTTCCTACTTTTTTGAATGTAAACCCCTTTCGTTCTTTCATTTTTATCAAATAATTCAATTTCGCCGCTTGTTACTACCCCCTTAAATAATCTTTGTGGCTCTTTGGTCTCTATAAGTTTTAACCCATTTTGATCTACAAGATTAGTAATCATATTTTTATTCAGTAAAGGTAATTTTTTGTTAATCCTAAGTTTCCCCTCTTTAGCTAATGTCCGTAAAGATTCTCCTAACTCGTCAGCTGGAATTTCTTCTCCAGATTTCATAATTGCAATATAATTTTGACTAAAACAAACAGGGTTCAAATAAATTTCTGTACCTTTGTTTAATAAAGGGAAGACTTCTGATATACCACCAAAATGATCAAAATGTCCATGACTTAAAATAAATTTTTCAACTTCGCCTAAATTCACTCCTAATTGTTTACTGTTATTAACAATCGTCTGCGATAACCCTCCAGAATCTAATAGAAAAATGTGTCTTTTCTCATTATCTACTATGCTAATACTCATAGCTAATCCGTGTTCTCCTCTAACCATATTAGCAGTAGCTCCTGGCTGAACAACCTTTCCATTAAATTTATCTTCAGTTAATAAAGTAATAGAAGTATCATTCGTTGCTAAAACTTTTACAATAACTTTACCACTTTCGATTCCATCTGAGATATTAATTCCCATTCAATATCACTTTAAAAATAAAATTATGAATAATAATTCTTTATCTTATTATTTTTAATTTATCGTTCGTAATACTTAAAATTTTTCTAATAAAACTAAAAATTTGCCGTTAATAAAAAAAAGAATAATTTGAAAATAAAAAATAGTTATTTAGATTTTAAGTAGGTAATTAGGATCTTGTCTCATTTTCAGCCTTATTCTATATTTCCTTAGTTCGTCAACTACAGAAACGCTAAATGCGGCAATAAAGAGAGTTACCCAGTGATACCATTGTGTTAAAGGTACTACATGAAATGCTACGCCTAATGGTGTGTAAAGAATTAAAAGTTGTAAGGCAAGTGAAAGTCCTGTAGCCCAGAATAAATGCTTATTAGGAAATTTGTAGAACGGTTTTATATTGCTTGTACACGTATAAACAAATAATAGCTCACAGATCACTAAATTCGTAAATAGAATTGTCTGAGCAAGACTTATGGCATATGTTTGGGATACCCCTGGACTTAAATAACCTGCTAAATTTGGATCTATAACGCTCCACGCAGGAATAAGAACTGTCCAAAGAAGAATGTAAAGAGTGATGTCGGTAACTGAAGTATATATTCCTAGTAGCAAAGCGGGACCTCTTATTTCTTTTAATAACGTAAATCCTTTTCTTGGGGGTCCTTTCATAACATCGGGATCTGTTGGTGTCAGCCCTAAAACCATCGCTGGGATGCCATCTGTGGCTATATTTAACCAAAGTATTTGAATTGGCTCGATTGGTGTTCCGATAAAAACATTAACAAATAGCTTCATGACAATGTACGCAACCAAAATCAGAAAAATTTCGTCAAAATTCGTCGAAAGCATATAACGGAAGAAATTTTTGGTCGTTTCAAAGATTCCTCTACCTTCTTCTATTGCGTTTACAATAGTTGCGTAATTATCATCGATAAGTATCATATCTGAAGCTTCTTGAGTGACTTCAGTTCCTTTTAAACCCATTGCTACTCCTACATGAGCACCTTTTACAGCTGGAGCATCGTTAACCCCATCACCGGTCATGGCAATCACTAAATCGAGTTCCTTCAGTCTCTTTAAAATTCTAAGTTTATGTTCTGAAGTTACCCGTGCGAAAACATCAACGGTTTTAACTTTTTCTCGTAATTCGTCATCGCTCATTTCTTCCAAATCTTGTCCTGTAATTGTTTCATCTGATTCAGTTAGACCAATTTGTTGTGCGATTGCTAAGGCAGTTACCTTATGATCTCCCGTGATCATGATCGTACGGATACCCGCCATTCTAGCTTCTTTGATTGCGTCTTTAACTTCGTCTCTGGCAGGATCAATGATTCCTACTAAACCAATATAAGTATAATCCTTTTCTATATTATTGAGATCGTATCCCGTTTCTAACTCTTTATACGCTACTCCAAGAACCCTCAAAGCACCTGTAGCAAATTGGTTATTTTGGTTTAATATTTTATCTTTTCCGTTCTCAATTGATTTGCTTTCGCCATCTAATAATACATGAGAAGCATTTCTCATCATTATATCTGGAGCTCCCTTTATGAAAGCAAATAATTTACCATCTAATTTACCAATTACGCTCATCATCTTCCGATCAGAATCGAAAGGAATTTCGTCTAATTTCTCAAAAGATTCGTTAAGTTTCGTTTTCAAAGCTAAGACTTTCATGGAGATTTCAGTAGGATCGCCGACAACACTAACTTCTCCCGTTTTTTGGTCGAGAATATTTACGTTAGAGTTGTTGCAAAACAAGCAAACTTCTAGAAACCGCTTAAGATCAGGATTCATGGTAACAGAGTTTCCAGATTCTTTGATATCCCCTATTATATTATATCCTACGCCATCTACATCGAGTACTTTATCGTTTAAATACAATTTCACTACAGTCATTTCGTTTTTTGTCAATGTACCTGTCTTATCGCTACAAATAACATCAACACGTCCTAGCGTTTCTACAGCCGTTAGTTTCCTGACTAAAGCATTTCTTCCAGCCATTTTTTTCATACCTATACTTAAAACCACCGTGATAACAACAACGAGACCTTCAGGCACTGCCGATACAGCTAAGCTTATGGCAATTTTAAACGCGTCGATCATATGCTCTATCTCTTCGGGACCGAAAGCTAAACCTTCTGTAAGTAGTATAATAATTATTTCTGTAATAAATACGCCAGCACAAATCAATAGAATTGTTATTCCTAATAACTTTCCAAATCGATTTACTTCTACTTGAAAAGGACTAGGTTCTACTATCTCTTGTTGCAAACTTGTAGCTATTTTTCCTATTTCGGTATTCATCCCCGTCCCAATTACTATTCCTTCTCCATTTCCTCTCGTGATTATCGTGTTCATGTATCCAAGGTTAATTCTATCAGCTAAAATCAGCTTTTCATCTACAATATCTAACTGTTTTTTTACAGGAGCAGATTCTCCGGTTAAAATAGCTTCATCGACATAAAGTGAAAATTCTTTAATTAACCTTAAATCTGCTGGAAATTTATCCCCGTCTTCAAAAAGGACAATATCTCCTAGTGCTACATCTTCTACAGCAATTTCACTGATTTTACCCCCTCTACGAACCTTAGCAAAATGGGGCGCAAGTTTTTTTAAACTTTCCATCGATCTTTCTGCTTGATATTCCTGATAAAACCCCAAAGCGGCATTGGCAATTAAGATAGCTGCAATCACTATAGCGTCTGTATATTCCGCAGACCACTCTTCAGCACCAGGCTGAGCACCTTCCCAAATTCCAATAATAATTGAAATAGCAATTGCAAAAAGGAGTAAGTATACGAGGAAACTTTTAAATTGTCCAAGGAAAATTTGGAGAGCAGTTTTTCCTTTTTCTTTGATTAATTCGTTTTTACCATATTTTTCAAGTCTAGATTGTGCTTCAGCTTCAGACAAACCTTTTTCAATTGAAGTACCTAATGCGTCTATAACTTTATCGATATTCTCCGAGTGTGCGCTAATCTGTTTTATTTCAGTCATTTTTTCTTCAATTTTTTTCAATTTTGTATTAAAATATTAAACTAAGTATTTTAGATAAATAATAGTTTTATAAATTATATAAATAAATATAAGCTCATAAAAAAATTAAACTGGTGAAATATGTTTAAAATATCTTTCTCAAAAACAGCATTGGATTATATCATTCATGAACAACAAAATATCGAATCAGAACAGTTAGTAGTAGTACTTTTTTACCATTCCGCTGAAACATGAACAATGTCTCTTTGTGGAAATTTTGTCGAGTTGGTGGAAAAATTTAAACTCTTAGACGATGACGATTTTGTCAAGCTAAAAGATACTGATATAGACAACGAACAATTAAAAACCAAGCATATCGAAGTATATATTGAAAAACTAATCATTCCTGAGTTAGAAGAAAAACCATTAACCATTATAGATGCGGTAGTAGGAGAAGTTAAAGGTAAAAAAGTAGGTTTGTTGTTCATAAAAAAAAAATCAAATGTATACGGTTGTTAAATGAACTTATCTTGAAAATGTTTGAAGATTAAGTGATTCACGGTTGTGCCCGTGCCGTATTTAAAGAACTCTCTTTTTTGTTAAACTTGACAATACATTTATAAACATGCCCATCTAATTATTGGTAACTTACTAAATCTAATAAAAAAAATATATGTAAAGATTGGTGATTATGAGACCGTCTCGCGTATTTAGATTAATTGTTAGAGTTTTCTTGTTAGTTTTTACGCTATCGTTATCAGCTGTATCTATTTTAGGAGGTTGGTCTGCTGTAACGATCTTGAATCCTAGTAGTAACGATATTAATATACCCGATGGAGATATTACCACAAATTTTGACATTGGTAATAGTTCGATAGAAATTATTGTTCCATTCAATATTTCAAATGGAGGGGTATATGAATTATCGAATATATTTCTAAGATTTCAAGTTAGTATGACTTTTGGAAATAAATCAACACTTAATAATGATACAACAACCGTTAAGATTTTTGATAGCCCTCAATCTTATGGATCTATATTACCTGGACAAACTCTTAAAGCAAATTACAATGCTTCTGGATCATTACCTCTTTCTGAAGTAGATAGATATAGATCGCCTAATGCATTAGAATTCTACGCAAACCTTACATTTAGTGCTTCTTATTCGCTAAATCTATACACCTTTACAGTTAATATAATTAAATATTCAATGGGGAATTTTTCATGGTTTCCATGATGGTGATTTAAATGGGACGAGCTTTCAATATTGTAAAAGGATTAATATTTATGAGCGTTTATATAGCAACCACAATGGTTATACCATTTCTCACTTTTACATGGATAAAGGAGGTCCAAATCTTAGGTGTTGGAATTGTATTAACACAACACGATTATGAGAAAATTATTTTTTGGATTTCTGCATTCGGACTACTTATTAGTTCAACAGCATTTTTTAACTATTCATCTCCCAAGCAGTCTATAAGAAAAGGAACTTTTGCTTTGGTACAAATTATATTAAACTGTCTATATATCTGGTCATATAAATTTAGTGGAGCCACTGAAATCCGTTTCGAAATAGTAATTGAAATAGCAAATTTAGGTTTTATTTCTATAAACATTGAAAAAATGGTCATGCTCTATATGGGGGTTTATTTTCTCACCATAATACTTAAAGGATATGATTTCTTCGACTTTCTTCTCAATCGGAAGAATATTAGAGAGAAAAGATATAAGAAAAAGGAAGGAGGTAACGATTTATCATGATATTTGCAACTGTTGATTATATACAAATTATTGCAGATATAGTTGCTGCTATTTTAAATTTTTTAAATCCAATTGTAAGTCCGATGGGTGAATTTATGGTATATTGGATGGGATTTGTTTTAGAATTCTTTCCTGAAGATGAATTAATTGTTTATATTTCAATAGCAATTGTAATAGTTATCCTTGGGCTTATTGTGAACATTGCTTGGCCAGGTAATAAAAGACCAGGTTTCCTTAAAAAAGTAGATGAAGTCGAAGAAAAGATAGAGCGAAAAGTAGAAGAGCTAGATGAAAAAATCGAAGCTAAAGTTAAAGAAGTTGAAGATAAAGTAGAAGAGAAGATCGCAGAGATCGAAACTAAAGTCAAAAAAAAGGCAAAGAAAGCGAAAAAGAAAGCAAAAGACCTTGAGAAAAAAGCGGATGAATTAGAAGAAAGAGTAGAAGAAATTGATGCAAAAATCAAGAAGAAAAAGAAAAAAAAGGTAAAAACTAAGGAATTGGAAGAGAAACTAGAGGAATTAGAAGAAAAGGCTGAAAAACTCGAAGATTTAGCTGAAGAATTAGAAAAAGATGCTGAAGAATTAGAAGGAGATGCTGAAGAATTAGAAGAAGATGCAGAAGAATTAGAAGAAGAAGTTGAGGAATTAGAAGAAGATACTGAGGAAATAAAAGAAGAAACCGAGGAATTAGAAGGAGATGCTGAGGAATTAGAAAAAGAAGCGGATACATTGGAGGAAGAAATAGAGGAACTAGAAGATGATATCGACAACGTTGAAAAAGAATTAGAAAAAGCTACAGATAAGGAGTAGGTATCAAAGAATTTTAGCTATAATTTAAAATTAAATTATTTACATTTTATTTTCCTTTTTAGAATCAAACTGTTTTTAGATAACAACATAATTTTTTTACATTAAAACTTAAATTATCGGTTAATCATTAATGTAATTATAGGTTTGAGATAAGAATTTCACCGTAATAGATTATGAGTTCAAATCAAAATATTGATAGATACAAGCAGAAAAAAGAAATCATTGAAGAACTAGATTTTTATAAATCAATAATTTTAAAAAAAATGGATACTGAAGATTTCAACTCTGCTTTAATAAAAATTGAATCTGCTTTAACTCTCCTAAATGATTATCAGACAGATTTTGATTTGGAAAAAGAGACTAAGATTTTCACTCAATTACATCAAAAACTCCGGGTTGAATTTGATAATCATCGTAATCTCTATATAAGGCGATATAACAATCTTCGGAAAGAAACCCTCACTGAAGCTAATTTGGAAAATTTCATAAAACTTTTAGCAATGTTAAAGAATGAAGTCGATAATAATCTAATTCAATATAACCTTCATGATTTACGCGATGGTATTAATTCTTATTTCACCTATATTAAAAAATTATATACAATCATTAGTTCTTATAAAGTTCTTAACTATAACGACGCTTCAGGGAAGATTTTAAGCTATATTAAAGAGTCTAAAGATGTTAATTTTCCCAATTTAAAAGTACTAGTTACTATTATTTATCAAAAATTAATATTTCTTCAGTTTGAAATAATGTCTGAGATATACGAAAAACTAAGTATCAATGAAATATCTGAAAAATTGTCGATATCCCCTGGTAAAATTGAAGATCTAATTAATCTTATCGTGGCCAATCCAAAAAGTCCCATAAAAAAATATATACAATATAATCGAGAAGTAATTTTTAATAAGTGAAATCAAAAAGATTATCTGAAATTTAAAATCTATAAAGCCCGATAATGCTCAGCTCTTAAAAATTTTTTATTTTTTAAACCAGACTCAATAAGGGTTAATATTTTAGATTTATCTCTTTCTAATACACCTCTAAGTGGTAAATAATTAGAGGCATGATTAGACCTAAAGATACAATTTGCAGATTTATTAGTAAAATTTATGGTCTCAATAAATAGCTTTAATTCGTTTAAAATCTCATTAGAGCTCATTTCTGTGAAATCACCTTTTGTTTTTCTTTCATACATCTTTGTTCCTGAGGGAACCATAAGAGATAAAAACGCAATATACCATATCCTATCGTCGTCAGGACAGATTTTATTTACTAAATCGGCTGATTCAAGAGCATGAGTTTTAGAAATGCTCTCGTTATATGCCCCTCCAAGACCGTTAATAAATGTCGCAGACAATGTAATGTTTGCTTTCATTAATTTCCTTGAAGCATTAATAAAATCCATTTTGGTGGCGTTTTTATGTACCGTCTTGAGTAGTTCATCAGAGCCACTTTCAAATCCCACATAAGCAATTTTGAGCCCAGCATCTGATAAAGCTTTCAAATCATCATCAGATTTTTTCAATATATCCTTTGCATGAGCATAAACGCCTACTCTTTCTAAATTAGGAAAATTCTTCATAGCATAATTAGTAAGCTCTAATAATTTTTCTACGGGGGTTACCATTGCATTACCGTCTAAGAAAAATAATTTGCGCACTGATGAACTATATCTGCTTCTTGCTCCGATGTCTAAATCTCTTTTAACTTCATCGACTGATCGAATTTTAAAATTTTTTCGAAGATTTGACATACAGAAATCGCAGCGATATGTACAACCCTCAGTTAATTGAATCAATAGAGAATTTCCTTCTGATGGAGGGCGAAAAACAGGATTACGATAGTAAATTATTTCTTGATTATTCATAACTATTTTTTACATTGAATAACATATATTTTGAGATTGAAAAGAAAAAATCTTTTTCATTGGGGTTTTTTAGCTTATTTATCTTTTTCTTTGTCCGCATCGTCAGGTCGTTGTGGACAGGAGGTAATGTGGCGTCCTAATCTGACAAATTCCTTTTTACAATAAGGACAAGCTTGTTTTTTTTTAGTTGACTTTCCTGAAGCTGCTGTAGGTTTTTTCTTTTTCTTTTTTGCAGGCATAATATCTTTTATACTTGCATCTTCAGGAGCAAATTCGCAATTTGGTAAGTGGGTTCTTAAATCTCCAAATACTTCGCCACAAAACGGACATTCTAACGAAAAATCATCAGAATCGTCAAGTTGATCTTTTCCCGCTTTTCTTTTTTCGAATTTTTGAGAAACTTCTTCATCCTCTTCTTCAAATTCATCACTTGATAAATCGAGTTCGCTATCAACTGCTAGTTCAGCTAATTCAAATGCCTCTAATTCTATTTTTTTCTCCTTAATTTTCTTCTCTGCACCTTTTCTACTCTCTTCATAAACATCTGAATTTCGCTGAGTAGTTTGTACGTACAAAGCGCATACTTGGCATGTATAAGCCTTTTTGCCTAGTACTAAATCTCTTTCAGCACAGTAGCAAAGGGGTTGTAAACTATTGGAAATATCTCCCATTGAAGTGAGATGTTTACAAGCAAATTTGCGTGCAAATGTCATTTTTTGTTTTTTACGTGGAATTGTCAACCAACCAGAAAAAGTATGTAATAAGAATAATATATCCTAAAATTTAATTTTTTTGATTGTTCTCACCTAAATTAAGAAAAATATTTTTAGTAGTATGTCGAGATTAGAAGTTGTAACGAATATCTTTCAAGTCTTTAACGACTTTCGTTTTAATTTCTGTATTTTCAATATCTGATAATAAAACATCAACAATATCTCTTAAATCTACAATTTTTTCAATTAAAACTTCCGGCTTGCTCCACGGAGTAATTCTTAGAGGATGACTATAAATTAAACCGTTATTAAAATTATCTATGGCTTCACGATAGAAAAGGCACGCCTGTCCAATACTCTTAATTTTTTTCTCATAGATCAACCCAATTCTATTAAAAGCCATTCCAGCACCAGCAAAATCTTTAACTTTAATGAATTCTACAGCTGCCTCTTCTATTTTTTTTAAACCAAATTCTATGGCATCTAGTTCTTCCTCTTTTACGACAATGTAACCAATGATATAATTGGCAATACCTTTATAAAATGTCTGATTGTTATTTTCTGCTACTTTGAATAACTCTTCAGCAAATTCTCGAGCAAGGACCAAATGATTATTTGAAATGCAGAATCTTGTCACCTTTCTAAGTAAGTCCATAACACGATTCATATCGTTTATTTTTTTATATTTTTCAATACCTTGACGATAATTTTCTATACCTGTGAAAGGATCTTTATTTTTAAAAGCTTGATTTCCTTGATATATAATCTGTTCAGCTGATTCTTTTATGATGTTCTCATCCATACTTGTCTGATAAGATATATCATTCATACTGAATTGCATATCCTCATATAAGGGGATTTCTACAAGGTTTTCTTCATTTAAATCGGAATTTTGATTATCCAATACCTCATCTAAATCTTTATAATTCGACTCAAGTTTATGTTGTTCCTTAAAAGCCTCTTGAAGTGGTTTTCCTGCTGAAGCTAATGAAGATAACTCCGCGAGAACGTTTGCAAAAAAGAATTTGTTTAATCCTTCAACAACATAATCGATTTTATGATAGTTATTTTCAAACTCAACAGAATTTTGATCTATGGTGACATCAGTCAATCTATATATCTCAAATCCCGTGTCATATTTAGTTAGAATATTGTTTTCAATTTTTTCTTCTCTTTTCTTTCCGAGAATAGTATGATCAAAAACTAGACCACAAAAATCAGGATTGTTTTGTTGGAACCATAACTGGTTAGAAATATCAATATCTGAAAAGAAAAGCGATAATCCAGGGTGAGAATGAAACCATCCTACCATAAAATGCCCATTTCCCTCTCCATATAATAGATCTTCTATTTCGGATATAAATACATAGTGTCGTTCATCTAATTGTACATCTGTATCATGACCGAAGGTTAATGGATATGAATTCTTCACATATACAAAATCGTCATCAGCATATCCCGTTAAAATACCGTAAATTTCTTTCCAATCTTTTGAAGGAATTGATTGGTTTGCATATCTACTCGCATATAAAATAATATTCTTATAAGCTTCAGCATTGATTATTACCGGTTTATTGTTTCTTGCTGATTCTTTTTCACTATCTGAAATTTGCTCGAGGGAATTTTCATCTTCATCAGGATTTTTTTTTTCAAATTCCTCTGTCATGTCAATATTATCTTAAGCTCTTTATCTGTATATCGTATAACCTTTAGAATAATATAATAGTGTTCTTAAATAAAATTATGGATTAATAAAAATGATAATTTAGAATTAGGGTCCAAAATTAGCTTTTTTAGCTTTTTCTGCTAACTCAAGGACCTTTTTTGTAAACTTCAAATCAGGAACAATTTCTAAAGCCTTCTTTAGAGATGTTATTGCTTTATCAAATTGCTTTATATTATAGTAGGCAGAGCCTAAATTTGTCCAAACGCTTTCATCGGTATTGTCAATTTCCAAGGCTTTTTTACTTGTATCTATAGCTTTTTCAAAGTGCCCTGCATCAATATAAATCGAACTTAATTCCCTCCATGATATCGCTAATTTAGGATTAATTTTAATAGCTCTATTTAAAGCTAATATAGCTTGATCGTAGTCTTCAATTTCATAATAAATATATCCAAGGTTATGCCAATTTATAGCGTCCTTTGGATTCAGTTTCAGTGCTTCTAAATAAGCTTCGATAGCTTTATTATGCTCCATATTTTGAAAGTAGGCGTATCCTAACTTGATCCAAATCGCAGCATTAGCTTTGTTTTTTTTTAAAATGTTTTTTAAAACTTCGATTTCTGTTGTCATAATCAAACCATAATGATATTTAGGTTTGTTAAATACACAAATGTCTATAGAACTCCTCTTTTTTTGAATCCTTTAATTTCTTCCGGTGTATAATTAAGCCATTGAAGAATTTCTTTAGAGTTTTGACCCATTCTTGGTGCGATATTTCTTATCGATAAGGGTGTTCTCGAATATTTTATTGGAGAATTAATATTATGAATTTTTCCAAATTTGGGGTGTGGTAGTTCCACAACCATATTTCTTGCTTTAAGTTGCGGATCTTCACAAGCTTCACTAAAATTTTTTACAGGCATGACGCAAGAGTCAATTTTCGAAAATATTTCCATCCATTCTTCTCGAGTTTTCTTTAAAAATTCGTTTTGAACTTCCCGGAATACTTCTTCTTTTTCTTCTCCAAGAGCATTCCCTTTCGTTATTAAATCCTCGCGCCCAAGACCTTCGCACACTCCGCGCCAGAATTTTAATTCAATTGCACCAACAGATAAGTATTTATTATCTTTAGTTTTATAAATTGAATAGAAGGGGACTTCTCCGTGCAGTGGATTTCTTGGTTTAGTCATACCATCGTATAGTTCTTTGGAAAACTGAAAAGCTGCTGCCATTGGCATAAAAGAAAAAACGCAATCTGTCATCGAAATATCTATGTACTGCCCCTCCTTATTGGGATTTTTATCTCTTTCAATTAACGCACCCAGAATCCCGATTATTGATATTAAACCACCCCCTACATCGGCCGCTTGTACTCCTGGAAGAACTGGCTTTCTATCTTGATTTTTTTCTCCAGTAAGTTCCCTTTCTTTATTTAAGTCTAACATTCCACAAATACCAATATAATTTAAATCATGCCCCGCATATTGTTCGTAAGGACCATCTTGACCGTATCCTGTTAATGAACAATAAATTATCGACTTATTAATTTTAGAAAGAGTTTTATAATCTACTTTTAATTTCTCTGTTACCTTTGGCCTGAATGTTTCTAGAATTATATCTGCTCTTTCAACTAATTTGTAAAAGATTTCTTGGGCTTCTTCCTTTTTCAAATTGAGAGTAATAGACTTTTTATTTCTCATTATTACTGAATTAAATGCGCTTTCGCGATACCTACCTATTTGAAAAAATGGAGGTGGACTCCCGTATGGATACCTAGGATCCTCAACTCTAATGACCTCTGCACCGAGGTCTGCTAATATCATTGAAGCGTATGGACCAGGTAGCATCCTTGCGAGATCTATAACAACAATTCCTTCTAAAGGCAAACTCATAATAATATAAATTAAACCTTACTATTATAAAAAAATTAAGAAAATTAAGGAATCACTACGAGATTACAATTCTATGATCTCTGCTTCCATAGTTTCAGTGTCAATGATGGCAAATGTAGGTTTATCAGTCAAATATCCGCAAAGTTCACCGGGATTAAGTATCAGAACGCCTTTATGTTTTCTATTAACCATAATATGCGTATGGCCTGAGAGTATAATGTCAAACATGCCCGAATTCGCCAGAGCATCAATCGTTTCTTTTTTTGGCATATGAGACGCATAAATTCGTTTTCCACCTAACTCCATTATGTGTTCATTCCCATTTTGAGGAAAATCACAAATTCTTCCCAGAAGTACTGTTAAATATAATCGTTCTCCATCATTGTTCCCAAAAACGGAAAAAAATTGATTTTTTGTTGAATTGTTTAGCTTATCAAACCATTTTATGACAAATGGGGAAACTAAATCCCCGCAATGTATAAGAGCTTCAACATTCTTTTCATTTATTATAGAAACAGCTTTCAAAATATTATCACGATGATCGTGAGAATCGGAAATAACCGCAATTAGCAATTTAAAATTCACACTCTTTATATTTTTATTCAGAATTAACTAATAATGTAAAAACAATTATAAAAATCTTATTTTCACAAATAAATATATTGAAATTCAATTATTATTAATACGAATTATATAAATAGAAAAGCGAATCAACAATGATAGAAGAATTCCTTAAATCTGAGAAAAAAGCGATAGATAAAGAATTAATAGATTACTTCTCCTTTTTAGAAGAAAGCGAAGAGGAGATTTTACTGAAGGATTTTTATGCTCAGCTTCAGGAATTTATTTTAAATAAGAAAGCAAAAAGACTTCACCCAATTCTATTGATTGCAGCTTTCGTTGGAATTGTAAATCCTATAAATTTAGAGAGTCAAATAGATCAAATTCGAAAGGTATCTTTAGCAGTTGAGTTTTTACATAGTGGTCACTTGATTCATGACGATCTTATGGATGGTGATGTTGAAAGAAGGAATAAACCAACATTTCATGTCCAACTTCAAAACGAATTAAACAATGTTTATGATAACATAGAAATACCCAATAAGAACGAATTAATCCAGATGTATGGTCGAGACATGTCTATTTTAGGTGGGACGCAAGGCTACTTTCTAGGTTTAAATGTTATTAAAAACTCAAGGTTTTCTGAAAATTTAAAACTATTAGCTATTAACGAATATACTGCAGCAATGGATAATTTAATGAAAGGACAGATTATAGAAGAATACATGAATTACCATAACATAACAATGTCTTTGGAACAATATCTAATAATTGCTGAAATGCAAAGAGCGAGCTTGCTAGAGAAATCGGCAAGAATCGGAGCCATTTTAGCTAAAGGGAATACCCACTATCAAATAAATCCCCTAAGCAAAGCTATGAACCTGATGGGTCAGGCATTTGCGATTCGCGATGATATGATTGATTTAGGCAGCGATATTAAAGCAAGAAAGAAAAAAATAATATACATATTTGCCGTTCAAAATACTGACGAGGAACAATCAAAAACTCTGAATGAAATCTATCATTTAAAAGAATTAAGTAAGAATGATGTAAAGACTGTTGAAACAATTTTTACTGAAACTAACGCTGTGATAATAGCAGAACACTTCTCTAAGAATTTAATAAACCAAGCAAAAGCATCACTTAGCGATATTTATCCCGACCTTAATAAAAACCAGAAAGCATTCTTCAACGAGTTCTCCGATTATATGTATATGAGGAGTTTTTGATCTGGTTATGGCACTTCTTTCAAACTACAATATAGCCAGTATTTTGATGTTTCAGCATCAAATTATTTAGTTCTTTAAACACATTCAAAACGTTGTTATTCTTTAACGCTGATGTCCTAAAAAACCCGTCAAATTGCTTTTCTTTAACAAATCTATCTATAGTAACTTCTGGAACATGGAATTTCTCTGGTACAGTTTCCAATAAGTCGCTTTTACTTCCTACTAAATATTTAGGAATTTTTAAACAATCTGCATACTCAAGTAATTGATCATACCAAAAATCTAGTTGGTCAAAAGAGCTGCTATTAGTCAGATCAAAAACTAACAAAACCCCATTTGCTCCACCAAGAAATTTTGGAAGGAGTGCTTTGAAACGTTCTTGACCTCCTAGATCAAAAATGCTACAAACATTATGGAATTCTTTAGGATTGTCCGTTTCATCGATATTACGAATTTTTAAATCTATTGAGTGAAAATTTAACCCAATTGTGAGAGATGTATCAAAATTAAAGGAATTAAAACAAAAGCGGTTAAAAAGACATGTTTTACCAACACTCGGAGGTCCAACTATTACCACTTTGAACGAAAAAAGTATGTTTTTTCCTTGAGTGCGCGTTCCTATCAATATAAATACCGATTTATTTAATGGGTTATACGGTCCTTTAAGCTAATAACTTCGTAAATTAATCCTATAAATAAAATTTTATCAATTTAGCATTAAATTATAATGCTTAAATCTTTATTCTTAAAATGCTTAGAATAACTCAACCCTATTTTAAATAACAGTAGATATTCCCATAACAAAAAATTAAGAATTATTATGGTTGTTAAACTCCCTCCAAGCCAGATAGTAATTAGACCACCTGTAGAAGCATACAGTGTGCTCATTGCTGTCACTGGAGGTTGTAATTGGAATCAGTGTCGCTTCTGTGGAACATATAAAGGAATTTATGGAAGTACTCAAGATTATGCAATACGCCCTCTAGAAAATATTTTAAAGGATATAGATATCTATGCTGAAAAAAATTATCACGGATATCCCGTCTTTTTAGCCGGGGGCAACCCTACATCAGCCCCAACCGAGTATCTCGTAAAAATAATCGAATATGTAAGGTTACGAATGAAAAATGTCCCCAGAATCAGTTGCTATGCAAAAGCATTAGATATTTTGAGAAAAACTGATGAAGAATTAAAACAACTGGCCGAGGCTGGATTAGACATCGTGTATATGGGATTAGAAAGTGGAAGTAGTAAAATATTGAGAATAATGCATAAAGGAACTACCCCCAAGTCAATGATTATAGCGGGAAAAAAGGTACTTAAATCTGGTATTAAGCTAAGCTTGTATGTTATGTTAGGCTTAGGAGGTAAAAAATTATCGGAAGACCATGTTAAAGGAACAGCGAGAGTGCTCACAGAGATAAATTCAACGATCTTCCGTTTTCGAACTTTAAATATTATGCCTAACACTCCGCTTTGGGGGGATTGGAAGAGTGGTGATTTTGAATTATTATCCCCTCTAGAATGCTTAATAGAGGAGAGAGATATTATCAAAGGTTTAGGTGAAAATGTAACTTCTCAAGTCTTTAACGACCACGTAAGTAACTATTGTGGTATTGAATCTTCAAATATTAAAATCGATAGAGCCGCTTTTATAAATACGTTAAATTCCTACATAAACGACCCTAAAATAAAGAATTTACCTCGGAAAAATTTGACCCAAATGTAAAGAATTAAGTTTATTTTTCGCTTATCCTAGTTAACAACATCTATTTAAAGAGGTGCTATATATTTCCCTCAAACTAAATACCTAAAATTTTAAAATTAAATCTAACTTAATTACTAATATTTACGATTTAAGTAAAAAAAAAATTATATCTACGATACTAATAAAACACACTTTACAACCCAAGAAAATGACAAGTAATTATTACAGAAAGAAAGTTCATTATAACGATTTAATTGCTACATTTGACGATGTCCTCATTCAACCGGGATATACTAATTTTGAACCAAACGATGTTTCTATGTCTTCCCAATTAGGCTCATATACATTCAATTTACCTATTATATCAGCAGCAATGGATACAGTAACTGAAGAATTAATGGCGATCAAAATGGCTCTTTTGGGAGGCTTGGGAGTTTTACACCGCAATTGTGCCTATGAGCGGCAATTAGAAATGGTACGGATAGTGAAAAGAGCAAGGTCCTTCGTTATTGATGATGTTGCTACAATATTACCCAATGAACCAGTATCAAAAGCAAAATACATGATGGAAAACTATAATATAAGTGGAATTGTGGTAGTTGATGGGGACAATAAAGTATGCGGGATTTTCACGAAAAGAGATATCCCCTTCACTGAAGATGAAATCAGTAATGGTAAAGTAAAAAATTTCATGACGAAGGAAGTAATTTCTATTGAACCGGGAGCATCCAGAGAAAAAGCACTTGAAATCCTTTTTGGTTCAAGAAAGGAGAAATTACCAGTTATTGACAAAACTGGATTATTAAAGGGTTTAATAACCAAGAAGGATTTAGCACCTGAATTTCCTTTTGCTTCGATGGATAGTGAAGGGCATTTGATATGTGCGATTGGACTATCCCCTAAATTCCCCGAATCTACACACGCTCAAAAGTTATTAAAAGAAATTGAAAACTATGTGGATATCTTTTTCATAGATGTAGCAGATTTTTATAAAACCTCAGATATTAAAGGAACTAAAAAACTCATGGATTTTTTAGATTCTGACTTTGTACTCGGGAATATTGGAACTTACGAAGCGGCTGAACACTTAATTACCAAAGGTGATTTTGACGAAGATAAATTTATTGGTATAAAAGTAGGGATGGGCTCTGGGTCAATCTGCACGACTTCTATTCAAACGGGTGTTGGAGCGCCTACACTTTTTGCTACTGCTCAAGTTGCTGATGCTCTAGTGGATTACGACACAAAAATTAGTTTAGTTGCAGACGGTGGTTTTAAAAATCCTGGAGATTTACCTAAAGCTTTCTCTGCTGGTGCTGACTTAATTATGTCGGGACATTTTTTCGCGGGTTCAACAGAAAGTCCTGGATATGTTGACACGATTCAAGGGAGAAAAGTTAAAATATATAGAGGAATGGGCTCCAAAGAAGCGAGAACATCCGGATATGTTTCAGATCGATACACAGAAGGCTCAAAGATGCTTCCTGAAGGAGTAAGTGATTATGTTCCATTTGTCGGAGATATGGATGGCGTTTTGCTTTCCTTGAAAGAGGGCTTATTGAATGGCATGATATACGCAGGAGCTAAAAGTATTACAGAAATGAAAAAAGCTAAAATTGGTATAGTATCATTTTCGGGGCAGAGAGAATCAAAACCACACAATTTACTAAGCCGTTATTAAATATCCTTGTTTCGTGTGTATCTTCAATTCCAAAGCATTGTTGTATCTTTTATTAAATACCTATTAATTAACTTAAAACTGAATTTTACTATAAATTGATATATCTCTTGTTGATATTAATAATCTAATTAAATTACTTGGTTAAAAATGAAGAAAATTGAACGGGCTATCGTCAGCGTTTTTGATAAAGCGAATATTGTTGATTTTGTGAGATCATTAACCACATTCGGTATTAAAATACTTTCCACAGGAGGAACTGGAAAACTTTTACAAGAAAATAAAATAGCGTTTGAAAGAATCTCCGATTACACTGACTCTCCAGAGATGTTTGATGGAAGAGTAAAAACCCTCCATCCAAAAATCGAGGGAGGTATATTATATCGACGGAATCTTAAAAAAGATGTTGAGGATGCTGTAACTTATAACATTCCATCTATTGATATGGTAGTATGTAATTTATATCAATTCAAGGAAGCTATTACAAAACCAGATATCACTTTAACTGAAGCTTTAGAAATGATTGATATAGGGGGTCCAACGATGATAAGAGCAGCTGCAAAAAATTTTCCGGATGTAGTAGTTGTTGCGAATTCTAAGCATTACGAAAAAATTCTTACTGAATTAAAGGAAGTAGGGGGAATTAGCGATAAAACTAGAGCAACATTAGCCCAAGAAGTGTTTGCTATAATGGCCGATTATAATGCAGCAATTTCTAATTACTTACAAAGTTATTACCACTCCGATCAAGTTATGAAACCCAATATCTTCAATACTTATGAAAAAATACAAGATTGTCGTTACGGAGAAAACTGGGATCAGGCCGCAGCGTATTACAGAAATCTCTCATGTAATTACGGGCTCCATAATTTAATACAACTTGGAGGAAAGGAGATTTCGTTCAACAATTACTTAGATATTGATGCTTGTATTCAAATGTTAATGGATTTTGATAAGCATCAGCATGTAACTGCGATTTTAAAGCATACCAGCCCTAACGGGATTGCGATCGATAAATCGGATCAATTAATGTCTATTAAGATGGCGTTTAAGACAGATCCCCTTTCAGCCTTCGGAGGTATATGGGGTGTAAGCGCAGAGTTAACTGCAGATGCAGCAGACTTCATCGTGAATAAAGAAAATATTTTCGTTGAAGTTTTAATGGCTCCTTCTTTCGAAACTGAAGCCTTAGAGATATTGAAGCAAAAACAGAACATGAGAATCTTAGAATATGGTGACTTACTAAACAAACGAGATTTAATCTATGAAAACTACGAAATTAGGGGAGTGTTGGGAGGAATTTTAGTTCAAGAATATGACTCTAAGCCCATTATCAAAGAATGGAATGTTGTGAGTAAAAAACAAGTAACTAAGCAAGAAAAAAAAGCTTTAATCTTTGCTTATAAGGTTTCTAAATGGACAAAATCTAATTCCGCTTGTTTTGCTCAAATGTACGATAATGGTGTCTATACTATCGGTATAGGTGCTGGTCAGCAAAGTCGAGTTCATGTAGTAAAATTAGCAGCACAAAAAGCAAAAGAATTCGGCCATGAAGAGGAATTGAAGAATTCTGTTATGGGAACGGATTCATTCTTCCCTTTTCCTGATGGTTTAGAAGCAGCAGTAAATGTGGGCGCGAATTCTGTAATCAATCCCGGGGGATCTATGAGGGACGCGATGGTTATAAAGCGAGCTGACGAATTAAATTGTGCATTAGTTTTTTGTGGTAAGAGGGTTTTTCGCCATTAGAAAATTTATCAAATTTTATCTAAATTTGTTAAGTTCTCCTAAGGGCATAATAAGCGAACCAATCTGAGCGTTTTTATTTCAGTAGAAAAAAACTTTATTAATAAAAAAGTATAAGTTAATACACTAATTAGTAAAATACTTTTTTTAATGAGCGAGGATTCTATGGATTTTTTTTCAAGAAACTTACGGGAAACTCTAGAGGCAATAAATAAACTAATTGATAATAATGTCAACTTAGTTACTACTAAAAGTATTAGAAGATGCAACAATATTAAGGCCTCAAACCGCTCAAAAATTAATTTTATCTGGAGATCTCTTAATTATTTGGAAAAAGAAGGAATTTTAGAGATGAACGGTAGGTATTCTCCTAAAACTTATAAAATTAAAGCAGACCAGAAAATAGATATTGACGATTTAATCTCTCAAATTGAAGATAATAGGAAATAATTTTCTCTACTTATTTCATTGTTAAACTAGATGTAATTTAGACAATAATGCTTCTAATTTTTTACGATCTTCTTTATTATCCTGATTGAGTATTAATCTTTTCTGGTAGAAAATGATATTTCCATATTTGATCTCTAATTCGTTGAATAATTTAACCCATCTATCGAAATTTGAGATTAAATCTATAACTTCAGGATCCTCCTCAAAAAACTTAATATCATCTCTTTTATCGGTTGATATTGAAAGGGATTTATATTTTTTACGCGTAAAACCTTGTTTTTTTAAAAGCGTTGAGCTAGCCTTTCTCACGAACGCTTCTAAACTACTTCTCCAGCGAACATATTTTTCGTTGATCAAATCTATCCTTTCTTGGATAAGTTTTATCTCTTGAGGGTAGATTATCTCTTCTCGTTTTGTTAAAATTATTTTTATTCTTTCAAATTCAGTATTGAATGTTTTATTATTTGCACTTATCATTTTTTCAAACTCAAATAGAACTGTATTATAATCTTGGGCAAAAATTACGTCAGAACTTGCAAATGTTAGCGAATCATTATCAAAAGTTCCTTTCAACAGTTTAGTATTCATTAAATTATTAAATACAGATGTTAAAACCTCTATATCCTTATCATCTAAAATTTTCCCGTAAAAAAAATCGCTAAAAGAAAACATAAAACTATTTTCTAGCATCAAATTTTCTATTCCTTTTTCAGTGTAAAAGACTAGTTTTCCTTCATGAGTATGGAAGATACCTTTAATTTTTTCATCACTTTGGAGATCTTTTAGCAAATCTTCAACGATACTAGAAGTAACATCTATATCCCCTAAGTAAATCAAATTCTCAGATTTAGATTTGGCAATTAACATCGATTTTATGTCCTTTTTTGATGCTTCGATTTTTGCTTCGTTAAAAATGAGGAGTTCTCCTTTTTTAAAATATTTTAATCCTAAATCATTGATAAAGGCTATAAAAAGATTATAGGCCATACCCGTTTTCTCAATATAATCGTTAATTTTTATTAATTCTTTTCCTTTTATTTCCTCTCCTATTAGTTTTAAATTTTCGTCTAATTTTGTAAGAATATGACTTTTTTCGATGTTTAACTTTTTTGCCATCAAATTTATCTGTCTTTCTCTCTCTTTTAGATCTGTTATTGCGTTTATTTCTTCGATCTTCTTATTTAGAAATTTCGAATAATAAAAAATTTCTTTGTTCCTGTCGAATACTCCACTTCTTATATCTATAAAACTCTCTAAAATTTGAACTAACAATACTTTCTTTATCTTTAGCTTTTCAGAAATCATTGGAATTGAATAATAACCAATTAATCGAGAATTCTCAACCTCTTTTTTAACTTTTGGTAACCCTACATTAGTCAACCATTGAGTTCCTGCTCTAAAATGAGTTAAATAACCTTTTGGTAGGTTTTTTATTAATTTAATAAAATCAATATCTAATAAGCGATCTCTATAAGATTTGAGATCAATTGTAGTATTTTTTGCCGCTTGTGTGTTAATATGTTGCTGTATTTTTTTCAAAGAGTAGTAGGCAGCGTTATTTTTCCCTATTAGGAAAACTCGTTTAGTAGAATTCGATATCTCTTTTATAATTCCACTAACAAAATCTGGAGGTAAATGATTGTATTTTTTTAAATTCACCATGCCCTTTTCTTGAAATCTTCCAATCAATTCTGATTTTATGTTGTTATAAGAGTAAAAATAACCCAATTTTGAATAAAATCCTTTAGTATGTTCCAACTTAATTAATGTATTTAAAAATAATCTCAATTCCTGGTCAGTGCTAATAATAGGAGAAAAAATTTTGAGTAATTGTTTCTTCTGCAAGTTCTCCTTTTTTAGAAATAGCTTTGCTAACTTTTCTTTTTCCAGCTCATAAATATGAATTTTTTTTTCTTGGTGCTTAACATAAAAATAAATTTTAAACTCTTTTCGGCCTGAATTCTTTAAATTATGTAAGAACTCCTTTGGTTTTCCTTCAATTTTAGCAGAATGCGTTAAAAAAATATTTCTTTTCATAAGAAAGGTATTTTGTATTTCTTTAATGAGCTCTTTTTTATCCATTCCTTCTGTTATCAAGTCATTTACTGAGGGAAAAACATTTTTTATATACAATAATAATTCAGAGTAAATTTTTGTTTGTTCTCTACTATAAAACCTGTTAATTAGTGGTATGATAAGCGTTCGTAAATCGTACAAATTCTCAAAACTATAATCGAGACATTTATCTAAGAGTTGAATTAAAGCGACTAAATTTTCTTCGTTCTCTTCAAACCCTAGAGCATCTATTAAATTACTATTATAATTACATATTAAATTCGAGTGTTCTGTTGCAACTTCATGCAAAAAGTAATGCACGTTATCTCGAACATCTCTGTCCTTATCATTCAGGCTTGCCATAAAATTTGGTAAATAAGTCTTAATACCGTTTTTATCTGTAAGCATAACGAATCCTATGACAATGAGAGCATTCACTTTTATTTTGGAATTAGTTGAATGAGTTAAATTCTCAAGATTCTTTAGGGTGTTTTTCCCTATTAGTGTGGGATATTGTTCTGCTAAAATGCTTAGAACATAAGTTATTTGAATTTCAGATTCTTGTTGTTCTAATAAATCATTAAGTTGTTCAACGACAAGTTTTACTTTTTCAGTCTTATTTTTATCAAGTAGCTTATTGAGGTTCTCAACTAAGGAATAAAGAACTTGATCTTTTTCAAACTCTTCCAAATTAAACATTATTAACGATGTGTAATGTTTTCTCGAATAATAATTTTTTTGAAAGGGTCAATCTCTAATATATCCTCAATATCCCGAAGGATTATTGTTGGATTTGCTTTTTCCAAGCTCAATTTAGTACCATGACCAGAAAGTAATGCAATACTCTTAACTCCTGCGTTATGAGCACATTCAATATCCGTAGGAAGGTCTCCGATTAGATAAACATTATTTTTTTCAATTGGAGTTCCTAACTCCTTCTTGAGCTGTTGCAATGCTATAATAATAGGATGACCGTGAGGTTTTCTTGCAGGCGTATCGTCGCGGGAAACATAAACAGAAAAAAACTCGTCTAAGTTTAGCCTATTTCTAAATATGGCTAGCCGTTCACCGCTCGTATTTGACACAATCCCAAATTTGACACCATTTCTTTGTAAATCGATTAAAATTTCTCTCAGTTTTGGTTTTAGCGTTTCATACTTCTCATATTTAGGATACATCCTCCTGAACCTTATAAAAAATAAAACTCGTTTCCATCTACTCGGAATGTAATTCTTGAATACTCTGTAAACATTGATAATAGCCTTAATTTTGTTCTTTGAGTCAGATTCCTCAAAAAGTCTTGCTATATCAATTAATCTTAGAGATTCTGTGTTTCTCCAGCTATAAAAGTTTTTTTTAAGGTGAACTAGAGCAGCATACTCGAGAGATTTTTGAGTGATTACGCAACCATCGAAATCGAACAATAAAATTGGGGGATGTGCCATATGTAATAAGGAGAATATAGCCAAATTCTTATAATTTTCTTAAAAATTATAAATAGTAAAAATAAAAAAAAAAATAACGGAGTTATTAGATATTTAATTTGAATTTTATATTCTGTGGATTTATGCGTCCAATTCGTCTGGCTCTATTGAAACATGGCTCAATAAATAGTCTATCTGCCTTTGTTTCTTGTTGATGTTTAGTACTGTCGGAAGATTTATCACATCTCCATGGCCAGGCATGAGCGTAATTGAACCTGCTCGTAAGATAAAGAACTCAAACACATCTGGGATCTCCTTCTTGATTCTTAGGCTTTTTGTAGGCATTCTCTCAGCAGAAGAAAATATTCCTTTCTTATGATAAATCTCGTTTCTTTCGATTTTCCAGTAATCAAATCTTGAACTCAAAACAATGAGTCCTAAAATAAATGCCATTATAATAGTAACTACTAAGTAAAATTCTGCTGTTAAACCTGGATTAAAGCTTCCTCCTGGAAGAATAGTAAACAATCCCGGAACTAGAAAAACAAGAAGGAGCACAACTACTACAACGACCATAATTAACACGAAAAATTTCGCACTACTAAAATCGAAAGCAACGATAAACATGTTGACAAAGAATACGACAAGCCATATATTACCAAACACTGGAAGAGGGGTTGGGTAAATCATTTGCAGAAGCCACAGAATAAACGAAACGAGTGCCATAGGCCAGAAAAAAATAACTTTTGGGTAAGACCTTAAGAAAACTTCGCTTACCGCATCAGTTGATGTATTAGGCATTTTATTCACTAATTTTAATTCGATTTTTTTTTTAATTTAAAATGAAGTGATTAACTTGAATATAGAAGTTTAGGTTAAAAAATGTTCTTATCAGTTAAATATCAAATGATAATAGAATTAAGATTCTAAAGAGTATTAAAAGATTAATGTAGAGGTGTAAAGTTAATAAAAGATTAAAAAAAGTTTTTCATTGATTGAACCATCTTATAAGAATAGTCTACTTGCTGATTACCGTTATCACTTATGTTCATGTGACCCGGAAGTAGATATTTGACGTCTAACTCATTTACAAACTTAATTGAATTGATTAGAGCATCTAAGGATCCTCCAGGAAAATCGTACCTTCCAAAACTCCCGCCAGTAAATACTAAATCTCCGGGAATCAAAATTTTTTTAGTTTCCTCATAATAACAAACTGAGCCATGGGAGTGTCCTGGTGTATGAAAAACTTTAAAGCTAAAATTTGACCCAATTCGAATAGGTTCATCCAATTTCAAATCAACTATGTCTAATGGAATAATTTCTAAATTAAACATTTTTGGGCTGATCCCGAGATTTCCGGGAAAAATCCTTGATTCGTCGCCTTCTACTAGTATTTTCACCGTATCGCCATAAGCATATAATTTAGGAGGATTGCTTTTTAGAACTTTTATCAACGGGTACAAGCCAAGAACATGATCTACATGCTCATGAGTTAGAAATACTTTAGTTATTTTTCGATAATCTAAACCCAAATTATTCATACCTTCAAATAAACCCTTTAATGAGATTCCATTTCCAGAATCAAAAAGCGCTAACTCACCCGTGCTTTTTTCATTGATTACAAACTGATTGCAATCTAACATAGGGGACTCCCCGAAATAATAGACATCTTTAAGAACACTTCTACCTAATTTTACCGAACTGTTAGAATCTGGAAAAAACATAATTAATCAGTGTAAATATTTTACACAAAAAAACACCTCTTACCTTTAATGTTTTTCTCTTTACTCTTATAAAAACAATTAAAATAGAGAAAATCAATTAAATAATATGGAAGACCATTCTAGCGAAAATTTGAACGAAGAGCCTAATCTTGAAAATTTAAAAAAGAAAGTTGGATTTGGAGTTAAATTTTGGTTGGAATTTCAAGATAATCAACGCGAAAATATTCTAGGCTCTGGATGGGCAAATCTTCTTGAAAGTATTTCTACGACAAACAATAACGAGCCCAAGTCTTTAACTCAAGCAGCGAAAGAATGTGGATATTCGTACAAGTATGCGTGGAACATCTTAAACAAGATAAAAGAGAGGACGGGGAAATCACCGGTAGAAACCAAAAGAGGAGGTACTGGAGGCGGAGGGTCAGTCAAACTGAATGAGTGGGGCCTATATTTAATAAAAACATATAAAAATCTCTTAGTAGAATTAAAAGAAGTCGAAAAGAAACTCGAAAAAACCTTTAAAATTGATTAAGAAGTATAGTTTATCTTTATAATAAGTTTTCACAACACAGTAATTGCTTAATAATTGGTGTTGCTTGGAGACATCAATCATGGAAGGGCTATTTAAATAACTATTTGATTAAATAAACATCTATTATA
This sequence comes from Promethearchaeota archaeon, assembly GCA_030599585.1. Taxonomy (GTDB): domain Archaea; phylum Asgardarchaeota; class Lokiarchaeia; order Sigyniarchaeales; family SOKP01; genus SOKP01. The sequence continues at coordinate 31,763 of JAUVNS010000017.1, forward strand.
ATATTCTAATTATCTGTCCTCTTTTGGAAAAATTATTTAATTAGGGAAAATCATTTTATTATATTATTGTACTAATACTTAAATTTAGAGATTTATATAGAAGAACATATAATCTTAAAAATTACAATTGATTACGTATGGCAATACCTCTCCCCGGAACACCAATTATAGTAGATATTGGTTCAGCGTATACTAAAATAGGATTCGCTGGAGAACCCAGTCCACGATTTGTATTCCCAACAATTACGGGTAAAGAAAAATATAAAGCTGTCATGGTCGATGTAACCGCCCGGAACATCTATGTAGGTGCGGACGCGAAAAAAATGCGCGGAGTTCTGAAGATTAAGCATCCAATAGAAAGGGGTGCCATTATGGATTGGAACGATTATTATGAAATTTTGAATTACATCTTCTATTCACTCCTACGAATTGAAAATATTTCTCATTACCCGGTATTATACACCGAACCCCCGTTTTTAAACCAAGAAACTAAAGAATACATTGCTCGCGTTTTGTATGAAACACATAGAGTAAAGAGCTTAATAATGATTCCAACACCCGTATTATCCCTATTCAGCGTAGGATTAACAACGGGAATTGTGATAGAAAGTGGCGATGGTACCTCATGGGTATGTCCTATTATAAGTGGGGAGATTGTAGATCAAGCCGTCCAAAAGTTAACATTAGCAGGAACAGATGTCAATCAGCATCTTAAGAATTTATTAATGCGAGAGGGAATCAATATCGAGTCGAGTGCAGTAGATGAGATTATTAAAGAAATTAAAGAAAAAAACTGTTTTTTTGCCTTAGATCCCGAAAACCCTCCTAATTTAGATGATACTTTTAGTTTCACTATGCCAGACGGATCAAATATTAATATTCCTAATTACATATTTCATGAAGCTCCCGAAGTATTATTCAAACCAAATTTGTTAGGGTATAATATTTTAAATATTCCACAAGCGGTAATCAATAGTGTTAAAAGCATTGACAAGTATTACTGGAGCGATTTGTTGTCTCATATAATGCTTTCGGGTGGAAATCTATCATATTCGGGCTTTGAAGAACGATTACGATCAGAGCTAGCTCAATTAGTCCCTCAATTAGGAAAAATACCTAAACCAAAACCAGTAAAATCCTCTAGGAACGAAAGGCAAAAAATGAAATCAAAAGAAAGAAGCGTAAAGAAAGAGGATACCTGCCCTCATTGTGGGATTTTAGTAGATTTAACTGACGGTAAAGAATATTGTCCTTCATGCAACGGTCGAATCGTTCTACCAGAACTTTCAATTGGTAGCACTACATTAGCTAAGAAACCTAAGTTAGATAAAGGTAATTTAGTCTGTCCTAATTGTAAGAAGTTGATAGGAGATAAGGATTCTATTTTTTGTCCTTATTGTGGGGGAAGTTTTCAATCGAAAATATTACCAGAGGAGCCCTCTGAAATAATAAAACAATCTCCTCCTGCTACGGAATTTTCTGGATTTTACGAGGCTTCTAATGAGGTGGTAAGGTTTTTTGTACCTGAAAATCTTCAATTTGCGATTTTCAATGGTGCGAGTATTCTTGGATCACTCCCCTCGTTTCAAAGTTTATTTGTTAGCTATGAAGAATTTAAAACTAACAGCGCTGCTTTGTACAAAAATATAAGTGAAATATTTTAACAATTATTTTTAGCTTTCAAATTTTTAATTTTATCGTAATTTGCATGATAATCCAACTATAAACTCAAAATATCGTTAATTTTAATTAATTTAAAAAATTAAATTTAGTTAAAACCAGATTGGGGTTTGTATTTAATGAAAAACAAACGGAATTTATCACTAGGACTAATACTCATTATTACTTTACTTAGTAGTATTACCCCTATAGCCTTAGCAAAGACCCGGCAGAACCACTTAGTTGAATTTATTTACGATAACCAGAAAGGCGACGGTACTTTTGGCAGTGCTTATCAAGATACAGCGTATGCTATAGAGATTATAGAGTATTTCAACGCATATTCTGTGGAAGTCTTATTTGAGGCAACTAAAAGCGTAGATATTGAGGCATTAAAAACAAATCTGATAGATCAGCTACAAACTATGTTTAACGATGAAAATATTGATTTATACAAATTATTACATTATCTAGACACTCTTAACAGATTGGAGACTTTAGAAACATCCTTAGATTCAAGTCTACACAATAACATTTATCGGTATTTAAATGAAACGACTCAAATTGATGGTGGATTTGGTTCCACAAATATATCGACGACAGCAGACATGGTTTCAACTTTCTTCGTATATAATATATATACCATACTACAAGAAACAGTTGTAAACCAGACAGCCCATAAGACCTGGGTTTTGTCGTGTAATAACACTGATGGTGGTTATGGAGGAGATAAATTAATACCTTCCACAATAGTTACGACTTATTTTGCCGTTTATCTTGTCGATGCACTAGGAGATGTAAATGATCTGGTAAACAAAACTAAAACTTTAGAATATTTTAAATCCTTTTACATCGATGATCCAGAAAACACAGAAAATTTTGGTGGCTATTTACCCGATATTCTCGCCGATATTACTTTACTAAGTAGTACTTATTATTGTGTTGGTGGTATTGAGCTAATGGATGAAAGTGAATTGAATGGAGACGCTACTGTAAAATGGGTTCTAAATCACCAGAACTTTCTCGACGGTGGCTTTGGTGATTGGGTTGAAGGAAATGATCAAAGAAGATCATCAGTCAGTGCATCTTATTACGCATTTAATCTCTTAAAGACTTTTGACTCATTAAGCTTGTTAAATGAAGATATCTTCCAAATTGAATTAAACTATTTAATCTTAATAATAATTCCTTCAATTATTGCAGTTATTATTGGAATAATCTATTTCTTCATTCGAAGGAGAAGAATATAAACCTTCTCTTACGTTTTAATAAGCTTATAATAATAGCTATTTATTTGTTTGAATGTCTAAATTAAATTATTGTTAATCTAATTTATCTTTTAATCATTCATATTTCAATTATCTTATGGGAAAAATTTTAAACGGGAAAGAACTAGCGGCAAGACTGAATTCAGAATTAAAAAACAAAATTAATTTAGATTATCAAAGAACGGGTGTTAAGCCAAAATTAGCTGCAATATTAGTTGGAGACGATCCCGCATCAAAATTATATATTAGAATTAAAAGAAAAACTTGTGCTGAAATCGGGATCGATTCGATTTTAATTAATTTAAACGGGGAAGTTTCAAATGCCGAACTATTCACAAAAATCAGTGAGTTAAACAATGATATTACAGTCCACGGTATAATTGTGCAATTACCCTTGCCTGTAAAGTTTAAACCCTTTACTCTTGAATTTATTGAACAAATCGATCCACTTAAAGATGTGGATGGTTTACACCCAATCAATAAAGGAAAATTATTCGATTACAACGAGGAATTCGTACCCGCCACTCCTAAAGGCATAATTACGCTTCTTGAGTTTTATAACATAGAATTAAAAGGAAAGCATGTCGTTATTATTAACCGATCAAATTTAGTAGGAAAACCTCTGATCTTTATGTTTTTAAAGAGGAACGCAACAGTAACAATATGTCACACTTCGACATCAAACTTAGAGAACCATATAAAAAAAGCAGATATTTTAGTAGTAGCTATTGGTCAACCTGATTTCATAACTAAAGACAAAATCAAGGAAGGCGCTGTAATTATTGATGTAGGCACAAGTAGAGTAAATGGAAAGACTCGAGGAGACGTAAAGTTCGATGATGTTTTTGATAAATGTTCGTGGATAACTCCAAATCCAGGCGGGATAGGCCCAATGACAGTTAGTTTTTTACTTCAAAACACATATAACGCCTATAAACGCAAAATTAGTGAATAATATTTGCTAACAAATCATGTCGAATTTTGAGAAGAAGTTAAAGCAAAAACGATTTCAAATTATCGATTCGTTTTATAAAGTTAAACTTATATATATACTTACAACCTAATAAGGTTAGGATAAATACATAGAATAATATCGCTTTAAAATGGCTATTCTGGAGCTTGGTATAAATTTAGGCGTAAGGAACATAGTAAACAAAAAATACTACGATTCCGATACGGGAGTAGGATTAGATCCCGAATTAAGAGCTGGATTCCTCTCTGCACTCGAAAGCTTCACCTCTGAAGTTTTTGGAGATGACATAAATGTGATTTCATTAGCCTCTTTCAAACTGGTTTGTTATTGCGATTTAATAGCTTTACCAAACGATGAAAACAATAAGCAACCATTAATATCTTTTGCCATAACTGAGAAAGAAACAGAATCAGAAGTAGTTAAAAAGCATTTAGAAGAAGTAAATTTCCATTTTCTTAATAGATATTCTCTTAATGATATTTTTATAAAAAAGGCAAAGTTCTTTAAGAAATTTGAAGGAAGAATAGACGATATCATAGGAGATTTGAAGTTAAAAACGGAAGATCGTTTTAGGTCTATCTTTTGAAAGTTTCAACTGTTAAAACTACTTATCATTATGAGTTCTAATATAGGAGCTGAAGCTCAAGCGGCATACAATAAGTACCTAGATGCCACTTCTATAGACGAGAAAATAAAGCGTTTAGAGGAATTTATTTCTTTAGTCCCTAAACATAAAGCTACAGAAAAAATTGTTGCTTTAAATAAATCTCGATTAGCTAAGCTTAGAAGAGAACAAGAAGCAGAAAAAATCCGAATTAAAACAACTGGTAAAAAAGCTAGTCCCTTTTCAATAAAAAAAGAAGGAATTCAACTGATTCTAATAAGTGATTATCATTCTCCAGGTGTTGGTAAAACTTCTCTATTAAATTTATTAACGGGAGCAGCAAAAGATAAAATAGGAAAATTTACTCCCATACCTGAAATTGGTATCTATGAGCAAAATAAAGTTCGCTATCAAATAGTTGACATGCCATCAATTATGGATGGTGCTTCAAGCGGAATAGGAAACGGTAGAGAAATAATCTCTCAATTAAGGGCTTGTGATCTTATTTGTTTTTGCGTAGATTTATCGCGTGATTATAAAGAGCAAATTGAATTACTCTTGAATGAACTAAACAAATCACATGTGAGAGTAAATGTTCCACCTCCCCCCATTACAATTGAGAAAACTGGCTCGAATAAAATTCAGGTATTTTATTTAACTAATGAAGCTAGAGAGCTGAATGATGTTGAAGAATTAACTGAAAAAATTAAAGAAATCACTCATGCAGGAGGCATACGGAATGGTATAGTCAAAGTATTCGGGAAGATCGAACTCGATCATGTTGTCGACGCTTTAAATCCATCCGTAGTATATAAAAAATCTATTATTTTTGGGACAAAAGGGGACTTAGCGCTAACTGAGATTAAATTCAACGAATTAGAGAAATTTTATTCAAGTATCTTTCCTTTGATTATCGGAACGAGCGTGAAAATGAGAAAAATTCCTGGTGATTTTGGAAAAATTGTGTTAACTTACTTACACAAAATAAAAGTCTACACAATGAATAAAGGAATAGTCGCTGAAAAACCTCTCCTCATCAATTCCACCCCCAATAAACCAACAATACGAGATGTAGCAATAAAAATCCATCGTAGTTTTTATGAATCGTTCGATCATGCAATAGTCATTCGGAAAGATGCTAGACAAGAAAAGAAAAAAGTGGGTTTAGAATACGAATTAGAAGAGAATGACATCATCGAGTTACACACCAAATAGTCATAAAAAAGAAGCATTTTATCGCTCAGTTTAAATAATGGTCGACATTAAAACTCATTTTTAACACATTTTGGATGATTTCAGATAATTCGTGTTCAGTTAAAGCTTCTTTATCTATCAAACTCCTAGCCATATCGCGGTATATTTTCCAATCGTTTTCATTCATTAGTTTCAACTTAGTACTAAAAGAGTAGAGATTGAGATAAGCGTTTTTAAAATCTCCAGAATGGATAGGATTATTACCTAAGTTGGCAACTGCTTCATTTAATGATACTCTTATCCCCTCAAGATAATAATTTAGCTTAAACTTCGCATCTTTGATTTCACGATTAAATCGTTTTAGTTCATTCTGATATTTTAGATAAGTAATCTCGTCTTTGAGTTTTTCAGATAGGGCTATAACAGATTTTGACATAGCTGCTTTTCTGGGGAGATTCACTGCTTTCTCGATTTTGTATATCAAAAGATCGCGTTCTTGAATCAGATTATCAATCGTTTCTCTTGTTAACTGTTTCCTATGAGCCCAAATTGACTTCAGTATCTGATCTGGTTGTTTGAGTAAAGACTTTCGAACCACCTTTACATTTGCTAATACTAATTCAGTTAAAGGGTGATCTAATATGTCAAATTCTTCTCTATCTCCATCCCAACTAAGAAATAATTGCTCGTATTTATTTAAGAATTTAACTAATTTTGGAATTAATTTGTTCACAGATTTATTATCTTCCTTATCAGTAATAATGACCATATCGACCTTAATTGTAGGAAGTGAAGTTAATATAATTATGTAATCACTTAGTTCTATGTTTGTTAACTCAGTTGATCGATCAAGAGAGTCATCAATGACGATTTCTGATACGAATGTTTTCATGGCTGAAATAAAAGAACTGAACATTTCTGTATTTCTAGCATCTGTATCTTGAAAATTTTTTTCGTAAATCAATAATCCCGTGTGACTCTGATAAAGAAAGATTGTATAAATCATATCTACAGGTTTTTTTTTAAATTTTTATATGAGACTGAGTTTTATAAGAGTAATTATTTAATTATCGAATAATATTTCCTTTATTATATTTTTATCATTAGTGACTTTAAATTCTCTTAACATCTAATGAAAATATTCATTTTCTAATCCTTTCTATAATATTTGGAATATCCGAAATCTCCTCGTTATATATGGGATCTAAATTAGGTACTCCTTTAGAAATGTTTAATACGCTCTCAAAAGAGTAAATTAAATTTTCTAAATAATCAGTAATGTCACCCTTGTAAATCATAATTTCCAATTCATTTTCAAGATATTCAGCAATTTCTTTTATTGAAAAATTATCCTCAATTCTTAAATTCAAGATTATCCTTTCTAAATTCAGCCTACCACATTCACAATAAGGGTTATCTTTACAATCGCAGTTAAAGATTTCTGTTGTCCATTTTACAACATATCTTATAAAATCATCCGAAAATGATCGTCTTTTCTTCACATAATTAGCATCCATTAAAGATAAATTGCTTGCGCTGAAGAAATTATTTGAGGAGTACTTTGCTGGTCTATGTTTCGATAAATCTGCGACGACTCTTTTAGTGAGATAAACATTTCTTAAGCTTTTTAACTCTAGGACTATTTCGATAATCTTTTTTTCTTTCTTCTTTAGTTCTTCAATAATGCCTAGACTTTTCTCAATAGTTAAAAATGATTTCGCAACAGATTGACCCAAAAAAGTAGCTTTGTACAGATTTCCGTTATTTAATCGAATGAGGCGATAACTTATTAATTTATTTATAAACCCTTGTATATCATAATTGGCATTAATTATATCGTCATTAAATTTATAAATGATTTCCTTTTCAACGCCTTCATTAAACATTGATATAAAAGCTAGAAGTTCTGTTAAGGATCTGTCTTCGTCGGGGTGTAGCTCAAAATCTTTGATTTTCCCATTAAGTAAGGTAATCGCTATGTTTTCTTCAGTAGTTTTATCTCTTGACGAATAGCTTTTCCCTGGTTCAATAAGGAGATAGGCTCTGCCCAAGTCGTGTTTTTTCAATCTACCAGCTCGACCTAACATTTGTTCAAAATCTGCTACTGTCAGAACATTTATCCCCATCAAAAGCGATTCAAAAATAACTTGTTTTGCAGGCAAGTCTACACCTGCTGCTAACGCTGCCGTGGCAACAACGGCTGCTATAGATTGTTTTTGAAATTGTTTTTCAATTATCATTCGTTCCTCATTAGTTAATCCTGAATGATATGATTTTGTTCTTATATCTTTATTTTGCAGATAAGCAGCAAGTGACTCGCACTTTTTTCTTGAATTCGTAAATATAATTGATTGCCCCTTGAATCCGTAACTAGATTTCTCAAAAAATGCTGCTCGTACTAATCTCGTTATATTTCTCAACTTTATTGATTCGTTGAGACATAGGATCAAGTGTCTTTCGATTGGAACTGGACGATTATTATAATTAATCAATAGACAGTTTAATTTTTTGGCTAACGCATCTGGTTCGCCGATCGTAGCGCTTAAATATAAATATTGAGCATCGTTATATACCGATTTAAGTCTAGCAATTAAACCATCTAGGATAAAACCACGTTCTTGATCACTTAAAGTCTGAATTTCATCAATAATTATTGTTCCGAGGGAGCCTAAAAAAGCCTTATTGCCGCTTCTTAAAATATGATCTATCGCTTCGTAGGTAGCAATTATTACATCTGCTTTCTCTAGTGAATCTAAATCTTCCGGTTCCCTCTTATCTAATAAAGATTCTCCAATCTTCTTTATAACTGTTAAATTAAGGGATTTATACTTGGATTCAAATTCTACAGTTCTTAAACTTGCTAACGCTCTGATTGGAACTAAATAAAGCATTTTTCTTTTATCACTAAGTATTCTCGAAATTCCTGCCAATTCACCTACTAAAGTTTTACCTGCTGAGGTGGGTGCCATAATTAATTGATTTGAGCGTTCTTTTATTAGTCCTCTTTCAATTGAAATTGCTTGTATTGGTAAAAGGGTTAAAATTTTCTGAGATTTTAGCAAATCTTTATATTTCTTCTGAATTTCGAGATCATCAACCCTATAATTTAAATATTTCTTACTTACTTGTGGATTCCTTTCAACATCGTACAACGTCATCTCTTTGTTTTTGACTGGATTAAAATCGACTTTAAAAGAATCCAAAACCCTTTTCGCATCTCTAAATTTCGTGATAAGATGATTAAAGAAGTTCTTAAGTTTAGGGTTCAGTTTTTTAGATGAAACAAGTCCTGCAGCGCTTGCTTGTTTAATTATTAAGTCTAATGCGCAATTTGAGCAAAGGTATTGGTTTTGTAATGATTTTATCTTAGTTGTTTCGCTTAATAGGGTAAATTTCTTACTTTCTAAACATTTTTTGCAGAATGTAAGGTTTAAAATTTTATCTTCTCCAAATTCTTTTCTTACAATAAAATTTTTTATAGGTTTAAATTCATCTGGTTGCGTTTGATCTGAAAAAGCAACAAATTTATTTTTAGCATCAAGTAAGAATTTTTTAAACAGTCTTGGGTTAATAGGTTCAAGGGTTCCATCTTTTTGGAGCTTAGAAAAGCTCACAGGTTGAAATTTATCTTGATAATCTGCTTCGAGGAGTACAGTCCCTCTGAAAAAGGGATCAGTGATATAAGAAAACGATTTGCTTTTTTTCTTAAATGATTTTAGATAAAAAAAATTAAGATTGAATGACAGTTGCTTTTTGTTCTCCCAATTTCTATCAAAAACAATAAAGAAATCTTTAGTAAAGAGAGTTGTCAAAAGAAATTTCACTAATTTTATATAGTAGTCTTACTAATATTGTTCAAACAAAAAAAATCAGAATCTAAAATCCAAAAACGGCTTTTATTTTATCGTAAACTTGTTTAATTTGCCTTAACTTAGCCTCATCGCCCTGATTTATAAAATGCTCAATCCACTGGGCTAAGCCACCTCCACTAGGTGACATCCATTCTTTAAAATACTCAACTGCTTGACGTTCTTCTGCTGACATTGTTGTTAGTAATTTTTATTATAATTTCTGCTATATAAAATTATTAAATTAGTCTATTTTATATCTTTATAATTTTAAATAATAGTTAAAATTTATTAGTGGATATTAAAATGACAGATGTTCGAATTAAAAGTCCGAATTTAGACGAAATCTTTGAAAAGTGGAAGCAACGTGCTGTGAGAAGCGATAAAAAAAAGATGGAAAAACAGTTTGGTACCAAAGGGGCTATTTTTTCATTAGATGCCATAAGCGCGGCAGAATACGTCAAAGACATAAAAAAGGAAATTGCGATTTATTTTGCGATTAAAAAAACAGTAGGGGAAGTAAAAACAAAAACGGAAGAAAAATCCGTTCTACCGCCTAAAGTAGCTAGAGAAACCTTTTATTCGTTTAAGGGTAAAGCAAAGATCAATAAAGACGACTGGAAGGGCGATGATATGGTACCCTTGTATGAAACACTCAAAACAATTCCATGCAAAAATTGTAATGGGAAGGGTTATGTTGAAAACAAGTGTAAGACATGTAAGGGCACAGGAAAGATCGAAGAACAGTTGCAAGTTTTAACTGGTGAGGAGCAAAAAAAGGAAGTTAAACCATTTTCCTATTCGTGTGGTGTGTGCTTTGGTACAGGTTCACATAAGGAACAATGCAGAGATTGTGGTGGATATAAAAACTTGTATAAGTACCAAATTTTACCAGTTCCTTTTAAAACTGTTGTGACCGGCATTCCAGTGCTACACAGCAGCGCACAAACTAAATATGAAAAAGAAATTGAACGGGACCTTCATCAAATGATTGAAGAAGTCGAAGGTATCCGGTTTAATGATTTTAAAGAACTTGAATCGAAGAGCGAAGCTTCATTAGGGTATTGGAACAAGAACATTAAGAAGACGATAAGCACTGCAGGAAGTGATTATAAAAGTTATTCAAAAGATAAAGAAGCTCAAATCACTACGCAAATCTATCTATTTCCTATGATTCAAATGTTCTGTGAAACAAAAAAAGGAGCTAAGTTCGAAATATACAGTTTAGGTTCAGCAAATAAATTTATGATATATTCTAATTTTTAAAATATTTTTTTAATTTTTTTTTTATACCTTTTTTACATTTTATTTTTTTATGAGAGCAGGTTGTAGGGACTTATTCAAGTATATCGTATCGATTAAATAATTTCATAACTAATTTTAAAACCCAATAAAACTTTCTTGGAATTCGACCTATTAAAGCGTTAAAACTAGTCATCATATCCGACTGTAATGAGTGTCTATTAAGTTCAAAATTGGGGTAACATAACCCCCCCGTAACTTTAGGCGGTGAGCCAAAACTCTTAACTTTCCTCCACTGTCCGTTAAATTCTCTAGTTCCAAACCAACTCTTATCAGTATAAATTTTAATTATACGATCTGATTTTAATTTAATTTCACCATAAATATTCACTGATCCTACTCCACCAGCGTATTGCATAGTTTCTATTAGAATTATATTTTCACCTTTCCTGATGTAGTCTTTTAAATCAAAAATTTGGATGTTATTTTTTAACACAACATAGTTTAACGATTGTCTGGTAATTACATGTCCCACGAGTTTGTTATTTAAGCTCAATTTAGCAAAGTTCCATCCAATTACTTGCACGTAAGCACTTTTAATTTCTTCTTGGATTTTAAAAGTTTTTTTAAAAAATACAGTATCAACTTGGTGTTTTTTCTTAGAATCAAGATATATAGTTTCACTGGGGAGGTTAGGATTTATCCATTCTCTCCTACTATTAATTTCTTCGATTTTTTCACGATAGAACTCTATTAACCAGAGATATTTGATTTTAATTGCTTCAAAACCATCTTTCTTAGCGGTGCTCATCCAAATCGATTCGTATTCATCAAGGAGAGACGTTAAATCCTGTATTAGGTTTTTGATTTCTTCTATTATTTGCGTTTTTAAGCTTATTTTTAGTCTTTTTGGATTATAAGCAACTAATTTCTTTGAGTTAATTCTTTTTTTACAGTAAAATTTAATGTGTTTTGCAATAAAGGCAAAAACCTGCAGATTTTCTTCATTCATTAACACATCCAATTCCAATTCTTTACAAGTTGTAATAATATCATCCATATCTTTAATTACAGCATCAAATTTTGAGGTTTTAAGATTTTTTCTATGGATTTTGCTTTTCTTATTGTAAGGATGGGAGAAGAAGTGATTATAGTAAAATGTCTGTCGAGTATGTAAACGATTGCTGGCTTCCACAGTTCTCAATATTTTTATTACTTTCAATAATCGTGAATCATCAATCCCAAAAAAATGAAATAAAACGCTCTTCCAGAATATAAGGAAATTCATTTCCCTAACAGGATCCCAACCTATTTGAGCTGAATAAATAAATCCGTATATTCTATTCTCTCTGATTTCTTTATTATTAAAGTCTCCCCAGCTTGAAGTAATTTCTCCAATTGCCCCATTTTCATAACCGTATTTAATTAAGTTTGTTATATTTTTTTCTGAACGCAAAAAGGAAGGAAAAATTCGATTATAATCAATTATAGATGGGCTAACAACTAGCGGTAATTTAAATTCTTTAATTTTATCAACAATTGGATGTTTATCTTTGGTATTATATTTCCAATACATGATAATTATGTCCTCCGGTAACCCCTCAAGTACTTCCTTATGTTTATAAAGAATGTCGTGATAGATAATGATTTTGGTGTATCCATGTTTTTTTACAATTTCGTGCACTTTTTTGTAATGTTTTAGATATGCCTGGCTGATTCCTACTTTTTCGACATAAGCTTTGGATGCACCCTTCCCTACATCCCAGCTTTCGTCTGCACCTATGTGGAAATACTCTGATTTAAACACTTCATGTAATTCCCCTATCATGTTATCTAAAAGAGTGTATATCTGCTCATTTGCTATATTTAAACTATTCGAGCCGGGAAATTCTCCGTAATCCCAGAAATTTTCATCATGAAGGATATTTTCCCAGTGCCCAATCGTTTGAAAAATAGGTATTAATTCTACAAAATGTCTTTTTGCATAATCAAATAAATCTTTTATTTCTGCTTTAGAATAAGCTCCTCTGCCTTTACCAATATCAGGATAATTTTCAAATTTAAACATATCTTGCATATAAACTAAATAATAATGGTTAATTTTGAAATGACTCAGCGTTTTAATGAATTTCTTTAAGTTTTCAACGGTTGCTGCTTGACCTCTTGATATATCGTCAGACACGCCTCTTATCTTTAATCTAGGATAATCGACAATAGCCACCTGTCTGAGTAAGTTTTTTGAGTTGGTAGAATTTAGAAGCTGAATTATAGTTTGGATACCATAATAAATGCCTTGAAGAGAATCTGCTTTTAAATACATTGTCGAGGCTTCAGAAAAAAGAAAGTATCCTTGTTCAATTGCGTTTTGGTTTCTTTTAACACTATTTAAATCTAGTTGTGGGAAATTTTTTTCGCACAAACTCAATATCACTTTATCGTTCTCTGCTGTATTCAGAGAATTCTTTTCGTACCGTACCTTCAATTCAAATTCTTTTTCATAAAGTTGTAGATGTTCTATAAGCTGTTCTAAAACAAACCAATCTTCTTTAGGTATATCAGTTAAAATTAAAGAATTTCCACTGAATTGCAATAATTGAGTATCCGTTAGCTTATAATAAAGAGGTAACGGAAGTAACGAAATTTCTTTTGAATCTATTTCAGTTTTAATTAAGCTACTTATGCAAATTAACATAATTATAAATTATACAAATCGATTAATTTTAATATTTATTATTTAAAGAAACGAGAGATTTCGACTTTTCTGTAATTGGCAAACTCGATCTCAATTAATTCGCTTGAATTTTTTAGGTATTCCTCAAATTTCATCAAGCTCATGCTTAAAATGAGAGAAAAATTATAAATATGAATTCTTCATATACTAAATTGGAAAAACATTGAACTCTTATGTGTGTCTAATGTTATTATGAATAATCAAAAATTAGCAAGAAAACCGAATTTTTTAGGCTATCTACTCCCCTTTAATTCACTATCATTATCTATGATTGGCATTTTTGGAGCATTTACTTGTGTGGTTACTATGGTGATAGCATTCCCCATCCCAGCCACTAACGGCTTTATAAATATCGGAGATGCTGTTGTTATGATAACTGGATTAATGTTTGGGCCAATAATTGGAGGTATTGCAGGTGGCATTGGGTCTTCTTTAGCTGATTTATTCTTAGGTTATGCAATTTATGCCCCTGCCACACTCGTCATAAAAGGCTTAGAAGGTTTTTTTGTAGGATTAATAGCAAATCCAAAAAAGAATCATAAATGGAATTACAGAGATTTTATAGCTGTAATAGTAGGTGGATTTATAATGATAATTGGATATTTTCTTTACGAAACTATGATATTTGGATTACCTAGTGCTCTGTATGAATTTATTTTAAACAGTATAATCCAATTTGGTTTGGGTTCAGTAATTGCCTTAATATTCATTTTCGCAGCAAGAAAGAATATTAAAACAAGTTTGCCACAAGTGTTCGATAAAATATACATCTCTCCTGAATTAACTGAGTAAATAAATTTACGATCGATCGTAAAATTTATATTTTTTAAATCATCAATTATCTAAGAATAGGTAATAATGGTGTAATTATCATTCTTGAATGGATAATTTTATTTAGTATTTTAGGTAGTATTGGAGCGATTTCAGCAGCCGCTCTTTTTGTACTATTAACAGAAAGAGTTCAAAAATCGCTCATTTCAATGTTGATCTCATTTGCGACTGGAACTTTGCTCACAGCAGCGTTATTTGGATTAATTCCTGAAGCGATAGAGAGTGCGGGGGGGGAACCCCATACTGTAATGCCATTTGTTTTAGGTGGCATTCTTTTCTTCTTTTTCTTGGAAAAAATAATTATATGGCGAAATTGCGCCGACGAGGACTGCGATGTTCACGCAGCAGCTGGGCCTATTATCTTGATTGGTGATGCATTTCATAATTTTATAGATGGAATTGTCATTGCTGCGAGCTTTCTTACAAGTTTTACAGTTGGAATAAGCGTAAGTCTTGCTATAATTGCTCATGAAGTTCCACAAGAGACAGGGGATTTTGGAATCCTTTTACATGGTGGTTTTTCAAAAAAGAAAGCTTTTTTTCTTAACACACTATCAAGTGTAACAACAATTCCAGCAGCAATAGTCAGTTATTTCGTTTTAGCAGAAATATCCTTTATCGTACCCTACGCCTTAGCAATTTCAGCAGCAAGTTTTCTTTACATTGCTTTATCAGATTTAACACCTGAGTTACATAAGAAGTGGGGGCTCAAGCACACAATACAACAATTAATTTTAATCTTATTAGGGGTTACAGTAATGATCTTAACCATGAGTGTCATGGGTCACAATCATTAATTTATCAAAATCAAGTAATAAATCGAGCTATGCAAGATTTAGAGTATACTGTTATTAAGTTTTTATTTCAGAAGAGTATTCCTTTAAAAGTTGGAAAAATTGCTAAAGAACTCAATATACCTCACTCTACATTGGGGAGTTGCATTACGAGATTAAAAACAAAGGGATTTGTAGAATATGAAGCTTATCGTGAAGTCGAATTAACTTCTAAGGGTAAGGATTTAGCAATTGAATTAATCAGGCACGCAAGACTCTTAGAAATTTTTCTCCATAACGAATTAGGCGTAAAACCAGAACTTGCTCATAGCGAAAGTGAAAATTTAAATCTGCTTTTCTCGTGTGAAACCATAAATAAGATTTGTAAGAAATATGAGCATCCAAAAAAATGTCCTTGTGGTGAAGTGATCTTAAGTTCTAGTCACTGTGGATGTGAAACAGAAGTAAAAAAATAGAGAATAAGAATATAAATACTAAATAATATCGTTAGAGGAGTAGGTTAGGCTTTAAAAGGTTTATCGTGAATAACTTTATCAATTGCGTCCATACAAGCATCTTCCCAGTCATCATTCGGATCAATTTCTTCGGAACAGTCAGAACACCAATCGTCAGAATATCCGTCATCGAAATCATCACTTTCTAAATCGCCATTTAAAGTCCCACCGCAATAAAAGCATTCATTATCGTCGTATCTATCTAAAATTTCTGCTATTAACTTGATTTTTTTCTTATTGTTAATTTTTCACACCTATTTCTCGATATATAAATCTTTATTATAATATGGGTCTTAATATAAAAAAAGTATAGGCAAAAATTTTTAGTAAGAAAAGTGAATCAGATTACCATCTTTGAAGCTTTGATTAAAGATTTTTCAGCGGTTGCTACAATGTTATCCATTATATCTTTAACGCTTTCAATAGATTTAATAACTCCAATACTTTGACCCAATAATACTGCACCATCATCGACATTTCCCTCATAAGTCATTTCATAGTGTTTTTGGTCTTCTAAAGCCTTTTGTGGAGTAAGTTGAGCTTCAAGAGCCATCTTTTCTTCTTTGCTAGTTACTACTCCATGGTCAAGTGAGTATTTATTCCTCCAAAGTCTAATAGGACCTAATACACCAGTAACCCACATTGTATCATTTGCTCCAGCAGCTGGTACGATATTTTTATAATTTTCATGAAACTCACTTTCTTTTGAGGCTATAAATCTAGAACCCATCGCAATCCCTCCTGCTCCAAGCGATAAAGCTGCAGCCATTCCTTCTCCTGTAGCTATCCCCCCGCATGCTATTAATGGGAGGTCAGGGTGTTTCAATTTAACTTGCTGGAGAAGAACTAAAGAGCTTACTCTTTCATAGGATTGGTGGCCTCCACCTTCCCATCCCGTTACTACTACACCATCGCATCCAGCAGTCACGCATTTGTCTGCCAACCATAGGGCAGGTGCTACATGAAAATGTTTTATCTCTGATCCACCATCTCTTAGTTTTTGAAATGCTTTGTTATAGATCATCTTTGGAGTACCAGCGCTCGTGATTATATAACGACATTGTTCTTTGATCTTGGGGTTGTTGTTAATGAACCGAGGAATTGCCCGACATAAGCCAGGTGCATCCATTTGCATTCTTGAAGTTCTAATGTTAAAGCCAAAAGGTTTATCTGTATGTTCAACAACATACTCCATATTTTTCTTCATTTCAGTCAAACTACTTTTACCAAATAAATTAGTATGACTTAATACTCCAAGACCTCCAGCTTCAGAAACCGCAATAGTTAAATCTGTGGTATAAAATGGACCCATTGGAGCAGCTAAAATAGGATATTTAATCCCAAACATTTCAGTGATGTTAGTTTTTAAACCCAATCTCTTTCCCTATTATAATGTTTTAATTGTTATTAAGAAAATAATATGAAATGTATTAAATAATCTTTTTGACCTTTTAAATACGAAAAAATGCTTTTAGTTAAGGAAATATTTCTGTTCTTTCAAAAAAAACTTATACAAAAAAAATTAAATTTTACAGAAAGAATCCGAAGATACTATTGAAATAAAGAATGATAATTATAGCTACCACCACAAAAACAATCGCTAGTAGATAAGACTTCTTTTTAACCTTCCGATTCATTTTCACTTTACAACTAGGGCAATCTATCGTTGGTGCATTAGTTCTTAAAGAAACTCCATGCTCGATATGTTCGCTACAAAGTGGAACTCCACATTTTGAGCAATTAGCAACAGATGGTTTTCCACATATACTGCATTTTGATTCCATAGATCAAACCTTGATAATTAGAGGGACTATGTAATTAATTAAGATATATTTTATTTTAAAAACTTGTTTTATATAAAATAAAGGCTACAATTTTATATCCTACTGAAAATTTGTGATTTAGATGCATTGATGCATATAACCATAATATCATATAAAAAATTATCACTGTTGCTCATTGTTGTGGGGATAGTTTTATCAGCAGTATCTATCCTCTCTGCCGTATCATTGGGGATCACCAGATTGGAATTTTTCAACGAGGAAAATATTGTTTACGAAAAGTTCTCTGTAAAAATGAGTGATGGCGCGTCAATTAAGGGTGTGCTGTATGTTGATAAGACTCTTTATTCATTTAATAACAACTCCGTTCCTATGATATTAATGTTAAATGGTATAAATGCACGAAAAGAGGATAACATAAATAAAGCATATCAGCTTGTTAAAAGAGGTTTTAGTGTTTTTTCTGTGGAACAAAGAGGTCACGGAGAATCAACAGGACCGAGTGGTTTTTTAGGTAAGGAACCATACGATATGGTGGAGGTTTTAGACTATATTGGGAATCAATACAATTTTCCTAACATTTCTCACACTGCTTTATTTGCATTTTCTTATGGAGGTGGTATAGGTGCTATTCTTCAAGCCATTGATAGTAGGATCTTTACTACTGTTCTATACCATCCATTAACTTCTCTGAATTTATTTCTTGATATTTTTCCGTTCCAAAATTTAATTGGAACAACAACTACCATAAACAGGTTAGAAGAGATTCAAGACGCGTTTGATATCGCAAATGAAACTAATACTGAGAATTTATTGCTTATTCACGGAACTGGTGATACTTTAATATATCCTAATTCAAGTATAGATTTTTACTCTCTGTTAAATGGCGATAATAGAACCGATATTGAGTTAAAATTGAGACCTGGATTAAGTCACTCTGCAAATGAATACGATCAAACATCATTAAAATTCTCGCTTGCTTGGTTTCAGTATTATTACTTTAACTCCTCGATTGATATTTCTAATTTAGAGTCCGAAATTACACATATATATTTATTTCCTTTAGCGTATCCTAAAAGTGATATATCAGAAAATTCAATTATTATTGCTTCAGTTTTATTTTTTATAGCTATAAGTATTCTTGCAATCAAATTTAAAATCCAGCCCGTTTGGGAGAAGATACCTGGAGAAAAATCCCCATTCGATGAAAAAATTGCAAATGAGAAATATAAAAAAATGATTATCTATCGTTCTAGTGCTTATCTCCTTACAGCTCTCATAACAGGCATTTTTTGCTCAATTTTTAACGTTTCATTAATGTTTGGTTATTTCATCCTCTATCCAATAGTAACTCTAATCATTCTCCTTTTTATACCAAGTGAACTGCATTCAAATTGGAAGAATGAATGGAGAAGTTGGATTAAGCACGACTTTTTACTATTTTTCTATACATTTTTAACAATTCTTATTCCTATGGTTCTATTTTTGATTATTTACAATTTAAACGCTACAATTATGCTAAAATCGTTCATTCCCATTATAAATACATCGCTGTTCATATCATTAGCGATAGGACTAGGGTCAGGAATTATGGATTATATGTATTTAAGAGAATTTAATCCAAAACACACTTATATTTTAATGGTAATACGGTTAGCCTCGTTGTTGATTTTTATCATATTTGTCCCTATTCCGCCCTACCCTTTGCTTGGAGGCGTAATTTCACTTATTGGGTTCTTTGCTTTATTTGGAGTATTCACCTTTTACATTAGACAATTGGTTATGTATTTATCAAAGTTTTATAAAAGCAGTTTGGCGCTTTACTGCTTAGTAATGTGTCCGCTTATTATTTTTTATGTCAAGATTTTTTTTAGAATTGTGTAAAAAAACTCGAGTTTAGAATTTATTATAATTTAATTTAAATTTTCTAAACAGCAATTTAACTTATTAAAATAACAACTTAGTTGCATCAAAGTTGACACGATATCTTAAATCAAAATTTGCGATTTTAATTACAATTTCAGTTTCGTTACTGTTTTCTCTTACGGTATGGTTCAGTGTAAACGCTATTGTAGATCAACTGATAAATTTATGGGCGCTAAATGAATATGACATAGCTATACTAAGTATGATACTTATATTTGGATTTGTTACAGGGGGTGTTTTTTCAGCGCTTTTAAATTTGTCAGATACAATAAAAACAAAAAACTTCTATAGCCTTTTTGCAGGATTGAGTGCTTTAACTAATTTTTTAGTGATTTTTTCTCCTAATTTTTTATGGTTATTATTATTCCGTTTTTTCACGGGTTTTTTTCTCGCTGGTGTTTATCCCACAGCTATGAAGCTTATGGCATCTTGGTTTCAAAAACATCGAGGTTTAGCGGTTGGGATATTACTTGGTGCCTTAACTGCAGGGTCTGGACTTCCCTACGTATTTAATATCATAGGTTCGCCTGAATGGCGACTATTATTAAGTATATCATCTCTCCTGGCTTTAATAGGTTCAGTTTTGATATATCTATTTATTACTGAAGGTCCTTATGTATCCCATGGTGCGAAATTTAAACTCTCAAATTTGAAGGTAATTTGGGCAAAAAATTCAGTTAAGTACGCAAATTTAGCCTATTTTGGCCATATGTGGGAACTTTATGCTTTTTGGGTTTGGATTCCTGTTTTTCTTAAAGAATCTTATAATTTGTCTTATCCAAGTGGAGATGCTACATTATTTTTTTCGATTGGAACGTTTATAGTCTTTATTAGTGGTGCTTTAGGTAACGCCTTTGGAGGATTGCTCGCCGATCGAATCGGAAGAACAAAATTTAACATTATAATGCTGATCATAAGTGGATCTAGTTCGTTAATAATTGGATTTTTTTTTAATAATACAATATTGGCTTTAATAATTGCTGTAATCTGGGGTATTACTGTTGTTCCAGACTCACCTCAATATTCCGTTATGATAACCGAATTGAGTGATCCGGATTACATTGGCACTTCTTTAACAGTTCAAACCTCTGTGGGTTTTGGAATTACTTTAATCTCCATAAGGTTGTTGCCTTCCTTTGTACACACGGTAAGTTGGTCATTTGGATTTACGCTATTAGCTTTAGGTCCTTTAATAGGAATTTTATCTTTGATCCTACTTCGCAAAGAACCTGATTCTACAAAAATAGGTCAAGGTAAAAAATAAGTTATAGCTTATAAAATATTAAATTCTATTACATACTCTGTTAAATTAACGTATTTTAATGATTTAAATAGAAATTGATGAAAATGAAGCCTATTATAATTAGTTTAGGAGAATTATTAG
The DNA here is from genome assembly GCA_030599585.1 of Promethearchaeota archaeon. Classification (GTDB taxonomy): domain Archaea; phylum Asgardarchaeota; class Lokiarchaeia; order Sigyniarchaeales; family SOKP01; genus SOKP01. Next base: position 52,492 of record JAUVNS010000017.1, read on the forward strand.
TCGAGATAATGCGTACGGAAGTTGATGTGCCACACGGGAGAATCGGTTCTTATTATAAAGGTCCATTTCCAAGTGGAGCTCCTGCCATATTTATAAACACGGCCACTCGGATGTCTAAATCATTTAATTTAACTACAGGTTTTATTGGAGTTGTTGGAAACGATGAATTTGGAGAAGAAGTTCGTAAAAAATTAAAATCTGATGGTGTTGATATTTCTAAAATACGGATTGATAATTTAAGAACTACTGGAATAGCTTTTAATCAATATAATTCAGATGGCACTCGAAAATTTATTTTTGCTGTTGGAGCGGCAGGACAAACTTCTCCTGACGATATTAATGAGGAATACTTTTCGAACGTACAAGTTCTTCACATTATGGGGAGTTCTCTTTCAATAAGTGAAAGTTCCCGGAAATCATGCTATAAGGCAATTGAGATTGCAAAATCTTTAAATCCACAAACTATTATTTCATTTGATCCAAATTTACGACCAGAAATGTTAGATATTAAGACGATTATCGAAATTTCTAAACCAGTATTAGACAAGACTACCATATTATTCCCAAGTGGGGAAGAAGCAGAAATGCTAGCTGGTATTAAAGGTGCTGAAAAAGCTTGTAAAAAATTGCTGGAAATGGGACCCAAAATAGTAGTCTTAAAACAAGGAAAAGATGGTTGCACCATATATTCTTCAGAAGATACTAATGGAATTAAAATTAAAGGGTTTGAAGTAGAAGAAATTGACCCTACTGGCGCAGGAGACTCGTTTGATGGTGCCTTTATAGTTGGATATTTAGCGGGGTGGGATTTAAAAAGAATTGGAATGTTTGCAAATGCCACTGGAGCTTTGAAAGTTCAGTTTTTTGGACCTATGGCTAATGATACATATGAAGATGTATTGAAATTAATGGATAAGAAGATTTAGTTTTTCTTAATTAGGCTTACTTTAAATGTAGAGAAAATACTTTAGCAGCTATTATTTGATCATTTTTAATCGTATAGTATCTAAATCCGGGGGGTTTAAATTTGAATTTAGCAGAAAGGGGACCAACTGCTTGCGTTTGAAATACAAAGGGCTTATTAACATCGAACCATATCTTTAAATCGAGTAGGTTTTTGAATTCTTTAAATTTATCCCGATATCGTGAGGTGTAAATTTCACATGGTACCTCAATGTAAATAGGAAAAAACCAAAAACCAAAATTAATCCTATCTGTTTTTTTAGCTTCTCTTAACCTGTACTCTTTTAAGGTGTGAGTATGCCCACACACTACAAGATCTACTTTTCTTCTAATGACTTTATCTGAACCGGTAAAAATTCTCAAAATTGTTGACCAGTTATACATAATTGTTTGATATTTGAGGTTTAATATCGTATCCAATCTTCCAGTTTCATTATAGCTTCTTAAATTACTCTCGTAGAAGTCTGACCATTTTAATGGTCTATTCTTGATGTTCAATTTTTTTTTATATTTTCTCCTCTTGTATCGACTAAGGTTTGGGGAAACCGGAGGAGTATGCATAACTACTATAATTTTTTCATTATGAGCTATTTGAATAAAGGCACGTAATAAATCTACTTGGTATTCTTTAATTCCTTTCGTACTTGGCCCGCCTTTTAATAAGTCATGCATATCTGCAATTGAATCTTGACCTGTATCAAGGAATATAAAATTGTAATGTTTTCCTATCTTAAGATTAAAGTTGAGATTTGGATTGATATATCTAAAATAGTCTTTCAAATATTTGTCATGAGATCTAAGAGCGGTGAAGTAGTTAAAGAATTTAGTATCGTAATAGCCTTTTACATCTTTATGAGTCATGCCAAATATTCTATGAATTTGACCAAAACGCATTCCATAGTGGTTTGACCTATAGTCATGATTACCAATTGTTGTAAAAATAGGTACCATAATTTCTTGGGAATTAACATACTCATCATCAGAACCTAAAAACGGTGGTTTATCCAATCCTTTATTTCTTCCGAGTAAAATATCTAAAAAGACAATGTAATTGTTCTTATATTGATAGTTTCCTCTCGCTATGGTTAAATAATCTATTAAATCCCCAGTCATAAGCATGAAATCCAAGTTCTTCTGCGAGGATTTTGTGTTTGCAAAACTAATTAACTTTCTCAGATTGGAATTGAAGTTAAATTTAGCTTTTCGTAAATCTTCCCATCGATCTTCTTGAAACTCTTCTTTAAATTCAAAATCTCTTGTGAGAACAAATGTATCTACTTTTTTTTTTTTTTCATTAGTTTTACATCGCTCGATCTTAATCCTTGCCTTATCTTTTAGATAATGTAAGATGAAGTCATTTCTTCGAGCAATATGGAAGTCAGTAGCGTGAATGAAACTGAAATCATTCCAATCTTTATTAAAAATAGCGATGCTGTGGTAATTAACCTTGTTCTCGGTTAAATTAGGGATATCGTGTACGATGTCAAATAAAAGAAAATCTCTAGTATTAGTTTTTAGCATTTTCTCAATGCTCAAGATGTCCCGAATTTCTACTTTAATTCTATAGAGTTCTTTCCTTTTTCCAAATACATCGTCAAATTGAAATACACTATTGTTGATATCCCATACAATACAATTCTCTTCTTCTAAAACGGGTTGATCTCTGAAATCTAATTTTTCAATTTTTTCGATTTGAACTAAATGTAGGTCAATTAAGGTTCCTCTTCTCTTTTCAAAATCGCCACTCGCTTTTAAAATTGGTTGAATAAATAAATTTTGGTGAAAATGTTCCAAAATATTTTGAGTTGAATGGGATTTAGATGCAATAACGAGGGCTTCGAACGATAAATTCTTAATTGGAAACTGAGCGGGCTCTTGATAATCCCTTAAATTTAGTAATATTGGTTTGCCTATATTTGGTGATATAATTATGGGATATAATCCTAATTTTAGGTCAATCATATGTAACTCGATAAAAATTAGAAGAAATTAACTTAATAATTATTATTTGATTTCTTACATTAAAATAATTTAGTTACAATAATTTTCACATAAGAATTTCTTGAAAAGTGTTTTTACATGGAAAGATTATACCAGCCAGATTTTAGTTCTATTTTTGGGGCAAAATATGCAAATGCGTTTACCTATGGACAAATTGATTCTTTAATATGGCCAATTTTTAACGATATCGAAGGATCCAAAGCTTTAATAAAACTTTTAGAACTAAAAAATCACGACGGGAGAAGTTACTTTTATAATAGAAAAATAAGTATTGAAGATGAGAAAGTAGAGTTGTTTTCCTCAAATGTTAAAAACGGATTTGTTCAAGCAATGGATTTAAATAAATCTTATGGGATTACCAATGACGATGTTTTATCTGTCGTAGGAAGTGACCCTGAGATCTTTAAAGGAATTTTATCTTTTAATCTTGAGAACAGTGCTATCGCAGATTTAGAATCAAAAGCAAATCAAATTCCTGTTGTTGGAGTTGTTCTTTATCCCTCTTTTTGCAAAATTGATATAACTGATGTTAATAACCAGAATTTACTTGAATTACTTAACTATTGTAAAAAAAAGGAATACTTCGTGAAAATTGATGTAGGAAATATGAATCTACCAGAAAATTACGCTGAATATACGACATATGATAAAGTTAAGTCGTTTTTATCAAGAAATCCAGAAATTATCTTCGTTTTAAGTGGATTGGATATTTCAGGAGATTTTAATCTGTATTACCAGCTATTAAAATTGTACAATAACTTATGGATTGAGATGGATCCGCGAAATTTTGGAGGAATGACACCAACTGATTGTTTTACGGAACTTTTCTCAATAAAAGGATTTATTCAAAATGCTTGGCACAGGATAATAATAGGAAGTGCGACACCCACCTTGGAAATATCTCAGATGAAGAGAGGATTCTTGGAAGCAACAGAAATTTTAAATTTTCCACAGAGAAATTTGTTGAAAAGTTGGGCTTTTAGAAACGCTAATAGGTTATGTCTTGCTATATTTGAGCCTATAATCGATCCAAACTTGTTTGGAGCCGTTAAAGAAATAAAAAAAATTAAACAAATTGAAAATGATAACGATGTAATTATTTCATATAATGTAAAGTTGAGAAGTTTTGCTATTACTCAATTATTATTTATCACAGACCTAATAAAAAATCTCTATAAATCTTGTTTAGAAAAAAACCCTCATTTTACTGATGGGGAAATATTTATCAGATCCTACCATACAACTGTTAGTTTAATTATCAACGAGCATGAATTCGGTAATTATCTTGATATGCATTATAAGTTTGCAGAAATTTCTTCAAGGGATAGCTCTCAATTTCTACATACCGTAAGGGCCCTAGAGAACCGCCCTGATTTCAACCACTTTGATCATGATATGGCAAATGAATATAGCAATCGACAATTAATTTTACCCGTTCTTGATGGTGAAATTAAAATTGGCGGGCGGGAAAATTTTTATGCTTTAGTAACTTTTGGTCCTAGAACATTTAACATTCACATCAAGATTAAGCTAACTAAAGGTAAATAACCCTATAAAATTTATCCAATCTATTGTTATAATGCAATTATCAAGCACAATAGATTAAAAATCCATTGAACATTCTAAGTTCACAAATATCTTCTAAATTTATCAAGAATATTCTAATTGGGCTACATACTATTAAATTCTACTATTAAACGGTGGTATCAATTTTTTATCTTTCTATAGATACTCCTATATAAATTTATTGCTTGAAATAGAGACGAAATACCCCCAAAAGAAAATAAACTCAAAAGTTTAAATATTTGTAATAAGTATATTTTATAAAGAAGTAAGTGAGTTGGAGAAAATGAATTCTGATTTGTGTCAACATTTAGTTGAACAAAAAAAAGCCAATTTTTTACTTTATAATAAATATTAAATTATAGAATCCCAATTCTCCTTTTATTGAATGAAATTCAAAAAATCCTAAAATAAAACTATAATATGACTGACGAGATCAAAGAGACGGAAAAAGCAGAAGAGAAGTCTGAAAAAGACATTGATAAAATAGACAAAGAATACTTATCAAAAGCTAAAAATTCCAGAGATCTCATTGATAAGAAACTTAGAACCTTTGAAGATAGCATTGAAAACATCTCTGACACTATAAAAAATGGTGATACTGAACCGGAGAAAAAGGAGAGGAAACCTGAGAAAATAAGCGAAGAAGTTCGAGAAGCCCAAATAAAGTTAGATTCAATTCAAGCTAAAATTGATGATAAGGAAGAATACTTAACTGCGATTGAGGAGACCATTAAAACGCTTGAAGAGAGATATAACCACAAAAATGAAGATATGCAAAATTTAGAAGAACGTTTTGAAATTGTTACGGAAAGTAAAGATACTCTAGAAGAGGAGTATAAAGAACTCTTAAGGAATAACGAGCAATTAGTTCATACTTTTGAAACTAGACAAGTTGATTTAATTGTACTTACAGATAGTGTTAAAGAAAAGGTTTCTAATCAAGAAGAATTCCGCTCTAAACTTGTCAAATTAAATCAAGAAATTCAAGAGAAAGAGTCTTTACTTGAGAGACAAGGAGAAAATGCGGAAGCTTTAGAGAAAAAAATCAAGAGTCTAACGGCTGAAAACGAGACTCTAAAAGTTTCAATCGTTAAAAATAAGTTTGAATTAGATCACACAAACAACGAAATTGAAGTTAAAGAAGAAGAGAAGAAGCTTTTATCCGAGCAAATTGAAAAAAACGAAACTCGCATTAAAATTATAGAAAGAAACATTGAGGATTATAAAGATGGTTTTCCTGAAATGGAAAAACAAAGAGAAACGTACGAAGAACTAATCGCAAAATATAAAATTCAACTCTCTGAAAAACAGGAGTTATTAATTGATGTTGAATCTAAAATTCAACAGCATAATGACGTAATAAACTCTATTGATGAACAGATTTTAAGTAAAGAAAATCTAGTAAAAGCTAATGAGATAAGATTAGAAGATTTAAAAAAAGATATTGAGGTTACTAGTCTAGAGTATGCTGAGAGAGAGGAAAGAATGGCTTCTCTCGATGAAAAATTAAGTTATATGAATGTAGAGCATGAAAAACTTGTAAAATCTAAGGAAGTAATAGACCTCAGTACAAATGATGCTAAACTCCTTCTTCAAAAGCTAAAACTTGAGCTCGATACGCAAGAGGAGGAAATTCGAGATAAAGAAAGTAGAATTCATCGGTTAGAATTCCTCTCATTAGTTTACAGATTATCAAAATTTTTTGGTGGGATTCTTATTGGTGTAGGAATTCTTATAATAATTGTAGTACTTTTTGGCCTTACGGGAATATTAAATTTCGCTGATATTGAAATATTGCTTTTTATCATACTTATAATAGCTGGAATCTTCTCAGTTGTTAGTGGAATCTTTCATTTGGAGAAATCATAATTGGATGCTTTTTTAATAATAAGATCCTTTAATTATAAAATAATAAATTCCAAAAAGAAAATTGAACGAAACCAAACCTAAGGAAGTTCTACCCAAAAGAACTCTAAAATTGTCCCACGCGGTAGTATATGGTATAGGATGTGGAATTGGTGGTTCCATTTTCGTACTGTTAGGATTGGGGATTGAAATTGCTGGATCAGGTTTACTTTTAAGCTTGTTATTAGGTGGAATTTTAATATTCTTCACTGGGTTGAATTATGCTGAACTCTCAACAAGCTTACCTATGGCGGGTGGTGCGTATAACTTTGGAAAAGAAGGAATAGGGGGGTTCTTAGCTTTTATAATTGGCTTCTTCTTATGGATTGCAAATGTTGCTATGTGTGCATTTTCGGCTCAAATTTTTGCTCTCGTGTTTAATGAAGTTTTTGCTAAATTTAATATAGCAATTCCAGTCACTGTTCTAACCTTAATATCAATTTTACCAGTACTACTAACAAGCTTAATTATTTTTAGAACACAGAAAATAGCAATTAGAACCTTATTACTATTCACATTTATTCTAATCGCGTTGTTCGCATTCTTTATTGTTTCAGGATTATTTATTGCCCCAATTACTAATCCAACTTTTACATTGCCCCAAATTAAATTTGAGGGGATTCTACCTGCTTTTTTATTATTATTTATATTATTTACTTCAATTACTTCAAATTTAGCGTATCTCAATCCAGAATTAAAAAACCCTTCAAAGAATATTCCTAAAACTATTATGTATGCTATTTTAATAACACTTGTTTTATACATCTCAATTACATTTGTCGTGCTAATAGATCTTGGAGAAAATCCTACAGGTCTAAGTGGAAATCCTGTGTTGTTAGCGGACATATTGGAGGGCGTGATTGGACCGTTTGGGTTTTTAATTATGGTTATAGCGGCTATTATTTCAACGTTAATAGCTATTAATTCGTCATTAGGATCTGCTGTTAGTGTTATATCAGCTTTAGCAAGAGATCGATTTTTTCCAGAAAAAATAAGAAAAACCAAAACAAAATCTGATATGCCCGTTTTTGGATTAATGATATCCGTGATTTTGACTCTCCTTTTCACAATTTTTGCAGGTATTGGATTTACTGCCGAAATTACTAATTTCATCTATTTCTTTGCACTTGCATTTGTAAATTATGCTGCTGTAAAACTACGACGTAAAAGAAAGGAATTAGATCGTCCATTTAAAGCTCCATTCTATCCCGTATTACCAATTTTTCTTTTTATATGCTTCATAGTTTTTGCAGTTGTACTAGGTATAATAATCTCTTTGGAAGCGTTAATTCTTGGCTTAATTATCTTAATAATAGGTTTTACTTACGAATTATTAGTGATTAGTGACAAAGCATCAATTAATTTTACGCTGTCAGGGATAAAATTTTTCTTTTCAATCATTATAGGCCTTTTTATATGGGTTATTAACAATTTTTCGGTTGTTTTTCCAGAGATAATATTAATTAATAGAATCTTAATCATTTTGTGTGTATTCACACTCATTACAGTTATTTTTGATTTATTGCCTTTAAGAGAATTGGCTTATTATTACGTTAAATTTGTAGATAAGGAAAAAGTCGCAATTAATATTGGCAAAGCTCAGATCATAGATTTAGGCAAAAAGAGATCTCAAACTATTCACTACATAAATTTACTGATAGCATTTTTGCAATTTAGCGCTGGTGGTGTTATACTAATAATTGTTTTTATGTTAGTAAACCAAAGCGTTGCTGTCCAAGATATTATTTTTACTCTAGGGGTTAACGTTTCTATTATTCCTAGTTTGGCGGGATCAACGCTTTTAACAATCATATTATTTATTTTTGGTTTGACTCTTCTCATATGCGGTATGCTATCATGGTACCGGAATAAAGAAATAAAATCGCTTGGAATTTAATCTCTGAGAATTAACAATTTTATAATACGGTATGATATTATTTTAAGAACATGGAACTACCTAAGTTAAATTTACATATTCATTCTAAATTCTCTGATGGAAGAAATTCAATATCTCAAATAGTTTCAACTGCCCTTGATATGGGTTTAGATTATATATGCATCACGGATCACTTTACGAATTCTTGGAAAGCTGATGTAATTCCTAATCTTAACAGTCTCGCTAAAATTGAAATGTATTTAGATGAAATAGATCAATTTCAAAAATATCTTCTTGATGAAGAAAGGCAAATGGCTCTGTTTAAAGGAATAGAAATAGACTTAAGTAGTACAGAAAAGTTCATTGTTAACAATATCCTACCTACTCGATTTGATATCTTATTATTTGAATATCTTGAAAGCATTGAAGGCATATTCTTTATTAAAAAAATCTTAAACCATTGGAAAGGAAACACTAAAAACTCCACGGATTTTCCGTTAATAGGTCTCGCACATTTTGATCCCTCCTTTTTCGCCATTAATGGTATGAACATTCTTATTGATTTTTTAACAGAGTATAAAATCTTCTTTGAATTTAATTCAAGTTATCCACAATTTTACTCTCAGAAATATCGCTCTTTTTTTGATCAATTGAAAGAAAGAAACGTATTAGTTTCAATTGGTTGTGATTCTCATCATATATCAACTCTAAAAGACATAGAAGAAGCTTACGATAGGATAAAATTTTACGAGTTGGAAAGCAACCTCATTGACTTAGTTCAAATTCTAGATAAAAAGAGGATTTGAAAAATTTTAAAGTAAGGTATTATTTCTGCGTTCTATGAAGGTGTTCGAGATAATACTTAAATGCCCTTTCAAAGGCAATATCGAGAAGTAATTCACTTTCCTCTTTTGGATATGATAGCATTTCTTTTAAATGAACTTTACCTATATTGAATATCTCTTTAAATGTAGTTAACTTTTCTGTTATTTCCATATTGGCAATTTCTGATATTGGTTTATCTTTCATTTTCTGCCAATCAGTTATAGCATACCAGGTTATACAGCGCATTGCTAATTCGGGAATTTCTATTTGTTCGCAAACGAGGTTCGAGATTATTTTAATTAACTTTTGTTGTTCAGGTTTAAAATTAACTTTTGCATAATCAATTTGTCTAGATGAAATTTCTTCTTTATTAAAATTTAACGCGTATGTCATAATATATCCAACCTAATTTATCCTAATAATATTTCAACTTAAAAGAATATAAAGATCTACAAAAATCCTATACCTAAAAAGAAATTAGAATTTACACTTATAAAGTAACTGGTAATTTTAGAAGTTCGTGTCAATATTTTAACTGACCGAGTAAACACGATAATAATATCAAATGAAATATATTTTTATTTTCAAAAATGCTTCCTCTTAATATGGAATTGGATGAAAAAATTGACTTAGCCGCAAAGTGGATTTATGATTCTAACAATCTTGTCATATTCACTGGGGCAGGAATTTCTACTGAAAGTGGACTACCCGATTTTAGAGGTCCAGATGGAGTATGGACTCGTCGTGATAAGGGTTTACCACCCCCTAAATCTCCACCATGGGATCAAGTCAAGCCTAATCAAGGTCATCATGCAATAGTTGATTTATTGAAGATGAAAAAATTAAATTATGTTATTTCTCAAAATGTTGATGGACTTCACGCAAAATCTGGTATTCCCTTCGATAAACTAGCAGAATTGCATGGAAATATGTACTTCATGAAATGTTTGAATTGCGGAAAAAAGTTAACTTTTGAGGAAGCAGGTTGGGATAAGAAAAAATGGGGACAGGGGTATAGAACTGGTATAACTCGTAAAAATCAACCAAAATGTCCTGATTGTGGAGGAAAAATCATCTCAAGTATTGTTAATTTTGGCGATCCATTACCAATAGACGAACTTGAAGAATCTATGAGGGCATCTCAAAGTGCCGATGTATTCTTTGTAGTCGGGTCTTCTTTAGTTGTGAGCCCCGCTGCAGATATGCCTGGAATTGCTTTGAGAAATGGTGCCAAATTAATAATTCTTAACAAGGGCGAAACTCCATATGATAGTGAAGCTGATTTAAGGTTCTTTGATCAAATTGGAGATGTTCTTCCCAAAATTGTTATAAAAGTAAAAGAAATGATGAATGTCGATTAAACTGTTAGTATCAATAAAAGTGGGTGAAGAAGATGTCAACAGAAGGGAATGACAGTAGATTTCCTAATTTAGATAAATATAAGCAGAAGCATGTTGACGTAGAGCAAGCAATTAAACGATACATCAAACCTGGAGATCGGATTTTTATCGATTCTGGATGTTCTGAACCCATAGACCTTACGTCAAAACTCATTGAACTCGGTCCTCAGCTTTCTGATGTAGAGATGATTCATTTTATCAGCCTGTCCGATCTCGATTATTATAAAACTGCGGGAGGTAATGAAGATTTATTTCGACACAATGTTTTTTTTATTAGTGAAAATCTTCGAGACGCTGTAAAAAGAGGATTTGCAGATTACACTCCAATGTTACTTTCAGACATTCCAGGATTCTTTGAAAGGGGACAAATGCATGTAAAAACTGCCCTTATTCAAGTTAGCCCTCCTGACCAATTCGGATTTTGTAGTTATGGTATTAATGTAGATATTGCAAAACCTATAGCAGAGGTAGCTGAATTTGTAGTAGCAGAAATTAATCCTAAGATGCCACGTACACTTGGTGATTCCTTCATTCATATGAACGACATAAACGCCTACATTTTATCCGATCACGATATTATTGAGTTTAAATATGATCCCCCCGATGAGTCCATCAAAAAAATTGCACAATATGTCGCATCTCTTATTGAAGATGAATCTACGATTCAAATGGGAATTGGAAAAATTCCAAACGCGTTAGCGATCGAATTAGAAGATAAGAAAGATTTAGGAGTGCATAGTGAGGTTTTTTCAGATGGAATTGTTGATCTCGTTGAAAAAGGGGTAATCACGTGTAAAAAAAAGACACTTCATAAAGGAAAAATAATTTGTTCTTTTGTCATGGGTTCCCGACGGCTCTACGATTTTGTAGATAACAATCCCTTTGTAGAATTTCATCCCGTTAATTATTGCAACGATCCTTTCATTATTAGCCGAAATAAAAAACAAGTGGCCGTAAACGCGGCCCTAACAATAGATTTAACTGGACAGATTAATGCAGATTCGCTTGGATATTTATTTTATAGTGGTATAGGTGGTCAAGTAGATTTTGTCAGAGGTGCTAATCGCTCTGAAGATGGAAAACCTATAGCCGTCCTCCCTAGCACTGCGACTTTAAAAGATGGAACCATAGTGTCTCGAATTGTTCCAAATCTTAAACCTGGTTCTGGCGTTGTTATTACTCGCGGAGATATTCATTATGTTGTTACTGAATGGGGGATTGCTTATTTATTTGGTAAGAGCATTAGGGAACGAGTTTTACAAATGATAAACATCGCCCACCCGGACTTTAGAGAAGAACTTTTAGAACAAGCCAAAAAAGTAAAATATATCTACGCAGATCAAAAACTACCTCTTTCCGTGAGTGGTCGGTTGAGCTTATATCCGGATAAATATGAAACGGCTTTTCGAATGAAAGATGGAAAAATTATCAAAATTCGTCCAATAAAACCAACAGATGAGAGAATGCTTCAAGGACTTTATTACTCTTTAAGTGATCAAGATAAATATCTGAGATTTTTCTCACGGGATCGAAAATTCCCTCACAAATTTGTACAACCTTTAACAACTATAGATTATCAAACTGATATGATATTAGTAGGAGAATCTCTTCAAGAAGGCGAACAGAAAATAGTTGCTTCAGCAGCCTTTTTTAAAACTAACAAACCCTCAACAGTGGAATTAGCTATAGTTGTGAAGAAAGATTTTCGCAGAACTGGAATTGCTACATTTTTATTAAATTATTTGGTAATAATTGCGAGAGAATTAAATTACAAATTTTTTACGGGCTCAATTCTGCTTGAAAACAAAGCAATGCTTCATTTTCTTAACAACAGCGGATACACTATGAAATCTAAAAGTGTGGAATATGGAGAAGTTCTATTTACGCTTGATATCTCAAAATGATTAAAGTTTTAGATTTAATCGGTGAAGTATCTAATTTGATGTAATTAAAAAAAACACTTAAATACAGAGAAGACATAATTAAGTATTAGAAAAAAATCAGTCAAGAATCAAATTTATATATAAAATAAATAAAAATAAGAGAAAACATAAAATGAAAGATATAGCTGTTATTTTGGAAAATCGTCCAGGAGCCCTAGCTGATTTGGGGGAGCTATTAGGGAAAAATGGTATAAATATGGAAGGATTATGTGGAATTCCTCTTAAAGATAAGGCAGTTATACATATATTAGTTGAAGATGAAACTGTTGCGAGATTTGTACTTGAACAAGCTGGATTTGAGATTAGTGGCGTTCGTGAAGTTCTCGTGCATGACTTCAGTAATATAGCAGGAAAGCCTGGGACAGGAGGGCAAATGGCCCGCAAGATAGGGAATCTTGGTGTGAATATTGATTTAATCTACTTTGCTGAGAATAATAAATTAGTTTTCGGAGTTGACAACATCGAAAGAGCTAGAGTAGCACTAGCAAAAAAATAATCAAATTAGCCGAGGTTATGGCTAAACTTTTTCTTTAAAAATAACAAAACAATACAAACTCTATTTTATAATTCCATAAATATGCTTATCTCTATCGTATTCCTTAAGAACCTTTCTGCCTTCTTTATTTGAAAGGGAAAGCGCTATAACGCTTGATCGACTCAATGACCCAGTAAAGATTTCGTACTCATCTGCATAAACAATGATGTTGCTACTGGCGTATACTGGATCTGCTTTTATTAGAATCTTTTGCTTACTAACTGTAATGTCTAACTCAATTTTTTTATTTCTTTTTCTTCTACTCGAAAACTCTTTTTTGAATTGCTCGTCACGTTTAAAAGAGCCCTTAGGTTCTATGGGGTTAATTGGATTGATGACGATATCTTGACCAAAAGAATATATCTCATAGGAAAGACGATTTGTTCTAAAATCTCTAACTTCAACTACAGGTCGTGCTAAATCTTTGTCCCTAAATCCATGGGGTACTTTGACTGTCATTTTTATAATTAAAACAGCAGAAATATCCCCTCCTTCAATAAATATGATTGTATCAATAATTGATGGAAGCATACCAAGCTCTATACGACCAATAAAGCGCTGTATTGCGTCGATAGCTGATGAAGAATGAACAACTCCGACCATTCCGACTCCAGATAAACGAAAATCAGCGTAGATCTGAAAATCTTTTGTAGTGCGTACTTCGTCAAAAATTGTGAAATCTGGTCTAACTAAGAGTAAAATATCCGCAGAATTTTCAAGGCTTCCTTCCAATTTTGTATACTGCGTAATTTCGGGTTTAACTTGTAAATCTCGAACGCTTTCTAGCGTTTTCACAACTTTTCCTCGTTCTAAATAATAATTTGCTAGAGCTGCTGAGAAAGTGCTTTTGCCTGCACCAGGAGCACCAGCTACTAAAATACCTTCTGCTTTTTGTAATCTTTCATTTAATTTTGAATCAATTGAATAGTCTTTCAATGAAAGTGTAACAAGTGGATGCACAGCAGTTATTTCAATGTCTTTTGAAAAAGGAGGTCTGGTCATGACTATCCTAAATTCTCTCAATTGGGCGACTTTAACGCCATGTTTCTCAATTTCTATAAATGAGTGATCGTCTTCCCTAACCATCTCTATTATTTCAATTGCTAACTCTTCTATAAGTTTAGTAGATAATGGATCTTCGCCAATTTTTTCTAAATGCCAATTTCCAGGGCTCCCTTTTTTGGCATAAGGAGGTAATCCTTGCTTTAGATGTACGCTCATTGTGGTTTCATCGAAAAATTCTAACAACTTAAGAGAAGAAGGGTCAGATTCTTTTGGAAAGAATTTTTCCTTTACATACATTATTTGAATCCCTTCGAAAATTCCTACGTCTCCCTGTATTCTATCTGCTGTAATTAAAGTAGCGCCGTATTCTAAAGCAGATTGTCTAATAAGCGCATCAAGTTCCCCTCCGGGACTCATTTTAATTTCTTCTCTTGTTGGCCTTTTTCCCACAATATTAAGGATAATTTCCTCTTCTTGGTGTAATTTTCGTAATTCCTTTAATACATTTAAACCATAGAATCCTATTTCTTTTTGAACATTTGTACGATACTCAACCTCTGCAACAACCACATTGGGGATATAAATTTCGGGTTTTTCCCCCAATTCTCCATCTGTGATTAAATTTAAGATGAGGCCGTTAAAAATAACAGAAGTATCGCAAGCATATTTATCTGACATTTCAATCTTCGTTTTTCTCTATTTTATTCATGATTTCAAATTTTTTCACGCTGTAATAGATAGGTTTTGATAATCGGTCAACCGTTGCCACAATTAAATCCTTACGAGAGCTCATAGCTACGCGAGACATTTTATCTAATTCTCTTAAATCTATAGGAGTACCCTCAAAAACCGGATATATCAAGAATTTAGCGGAATCTTTCTCAAAATCAGCCCCGCGCTTGTACACCAGAAAATCTATGCCTTCTCCGTATCCCGTTCTTACGATATACCCTCTTTTTCGCAAATCCATGTAAATAATGTACTTTCGCCATAAATTATCATCAAATTGGCTGAAATATATTAGTAAAGCCTCAAAATCGTATAGTTCACTATTCCTATCATTATCTTTATACAATAAAATTCGATTTCTTTCACATAATAATAGAACTTCTAAAGGTCCAAAAACTAATATTTCTCCTCCTTCACTATTGTTTTCGAGCGTGCCAATATATGCCTTCCTATAAAACTCTTCGATGCAATCCTCATCAGTAATTATAACTTTTTCGTGGTCAATTACTCCCTCGAACTGTACTTTTTCGACCTTTTCATTTGGTGTTTCATTCATATTCTAATATAACCTAGCAGTAATAATTAATGAATTTAACGCTTTAAATGAACTAGACTCTAATTATTGGTGTTTATTATAAAATCTACTAATTTTCCAAGCTTCCTAACTTTAGAATAGATTTTGGGTGCATTTTCTTCTAAGTATGGTTTAAAAACTTCCCAATTTTCTCGTTTTACTGGAGGTGTTTTAGACAATAGATTTCTTATTTCGCCAAAATCGCTAGTAAAAATTAGTGCCTTATCAGTTCTATTTGCCTTATCGCTCAGAAGAAATAAATAATAATCGTTAAGTTCTTGTGCGCTCATAACGTTTGGAGGTTTGTTTCCATCTTCTGCCTTACGACCTCTCAGCATGCGCGTATCTACTTGAGTAGGTAGTACCATGTTGAAGTTAATGTTTTCTTTTTTATACTCTAATGCTAAAGCATTTTGTAATCCTACTACGGCATATTTACTTGCAGTGTAGGCAGCAAGCTTTGGCATCGGAGTAGTAAACGCTCCGCTTCCGGTGATAATGAATCTTGATTTGTTATTCTTATCATTTTTCTTAAGATAAGGATAAGCCGCTTTAAAAGCATAAAATACTCCAGATACATTGACATTCAATATCTCAGTAAATTTATTGCTATCAAATTCATGGCTATTCCACATCCTTGAATATCCTGCGTTAGCAATCACTCCATTAAATTCTCCTAATTCTTCATGAAATGCCTTAAATGCGCCCTCAATTTCTTCATATTTAGTTACATCAGCAGTTTTAACTGATACCCTTACTTCAGTCCCTAATTCAAGAATCTCATCTTTAACTTCATTTAGTTCATCGAGAGTTCTTGCCGTAAGACCAACATTAGCACCCTCTTTTGCACAAGCGATTGCTACAGATTTTCCTATCCCTCTTCCCGAACCTGTGATTACTATGGTCTTCCCTTTTAATAACATAATAAAAATATAGAAGAGTAAAAAAAGAATTTAACTAAAATTAGTTTTTAAATTAAGATTTAATCTTGTGTTTTTTATTGTTGATAGGCTTAATCAATACAAAGTTTAGGATTTATCCAAATATATAATAAACATTAGTTTTATTTTTTATAAATAGATGAAAGGTTTATAATTGATAATATTTTAGAATATATCTTCCGTAATAAATCCATGTTTGAAAGTATACCCAAAGAAATCATTGGAATTGCTTATGCGTCTGAATGGGATCATATAAAACAATTTGTAAAAGCTCTCTTAGAGATGACCCTTGATTCAGAAGAATATTATTCCTTAATTGTTCTCAATGCTATTATTAATAATAAAAAGTATGAAGAATACGATGTTCAAATAAAATCTAGAGCTCAGTTTAATATTTTATCTTCCATCACTGATTTTGAAAAAATCTCTCTTTATCAATACTCTGAATATAAAAGAAATAATATTAATATCTCTAAAGATAAGAATGTAATCGTCTTTACTGCTCAATATATGGGTCCTGAGATTGATCATACTAATTACTTCGATTTTGCCATCTATTTAGATAGTTTTAATCTTCCATATTTTAGTGATAATAAAGGAAATGTCTTTGAATGTCACGAAATAATGGAAATTATTCAGAGATTCAAACCAAAAGCACCCAAAAAAGTAAAAAAACCAGAACCTCCTAAAAAACTAAATACATTCAAATCAGAAGTTGAAATTTATAAGATAATAACTAAGAAAAATGCTATGTGGAGTGGGAGTGAAACGAAAACATTCCAAAAATGGAAAATGAGGGTTCGTAGAGAGTTTCGGGAGAAGACAGGTGGTTTTCCGTACTATAAGGGAAAAATTACTAAGAAATATAAATTCTACTTAAATAATCTCATTAAGAAGCCTGTTTCTAAAAAAGCTCCACCTACAAAGTCTAAAGTTAAAAGATCTACAGTTAGAAGACCTATTGTTAAAGACTCTGTAGGTAAAAAGAAGCCAACTATTAAAAACTTAGCACCATTAAATTTGGAAGCTAATATTTATAAAAAATTGACAGGGAAGAATACTATATATGGTGGAAAAATAACTAAGGCTTTTGAAAATTGGAAAATAGTAACTCATAAAGAATTTCGGGAGAGGACAGGAAGTTTTCCATACTATAAGGGAAAAATTACTCAGAAATATGATGTATACTTAAATAATCTCATTAAGAAGCCTGTATCTAAAAAAGCTCCACCTAAAAAACCTAAAATCAAAAAATCTACAGTTAGAAGACCTATTGCTAAAAATTCTGTAGGTAAAAAGAAGCCAACTATTAAAAACTTAACACCATTAAATTTGGAAGCTAAAATTTATAAAAAATTGACAGGGAAGAATACTATATATGGTGGAAGACTAACTAAGGCTTTTGAAAATTGGAAATTAGAAACTCATAAAATCTTTCAACAAAAAATAGGTGGGAAGCCTTATTATAAAGGAGCTCTTACGAAAAAGTATCAAATCTATTTAAGTTCTTTTTAAAATGAAATAAAAAAAAAATTAACTAAAATTAGTTTTTAAATTAAGATTTAATCTTTTGTTTTTTGTCCGTATGAATTACTTCAAGTTTTTCTCGCATTTCTTTTAGCTTTTCACCGTGGAGGGGGTAATAATACATGAAGATTAGGCTGATGGCAGTGATAATTGCGGGTATTAACAAAAACAAAATGTCGATTCCAATCAATGTAGTTGCTGATTGAGTCTCTGAACCGGGAGCATATAAAAATACTTCTAATATGAGTGTTGCAACAATTGGTCCTAAACTGTTTGCTGGTTTTGTAAAAAGAGCGTTCATTCCTAAGAACATCCCTTCTCTACGTATTCCGTTATTAATTTCATCCTCGTCAGCAGATAAATACATTATAGGAACTACGAAAACACCATAACCTCCGAAAAATGTAGCAATAATTAAGCCTATAATAGCTATCATGGAATTTTGAATCATTACCAACGAGAAAAATGCTATGAGCGACCCTACGGCTTTTAATAAACCGAATCTTAAAATTATCTTACGCATACCCCATTTAGGTCTAAGCTTCATGCATAGAATGTTCGAACCATACCCTACAAGGATGAATATTATGAAGAACACGATGGTGGAATTATCTCCAAGAATAAATGCCCATAAAAACAGATAACTAAGGCCAATTGAGCTCAGAAACGTACCACAAAAGTTGAACCCTATAAAAACTAAGAAAGACCTTAATTTTAGCGTTTCTTTAACAGATTTCCAAAAAGGAAATACCTCATCTTGTTGGTATTCAGGTTTTTCTTCACACAAATATGCTGTAAGCCATAGTAAGAGCGTAGAAATAACAGCAATTATTATCATTAAAAATAGAAAACTCTGAGATGTCGGTTCCATATCACCTAAAATAAGAAAGAAAGGTACTACAAAAATAGCCCCAAATACTAATGAGATAAAGTGACCTTTGTTTCTCTCATCAATATCTGCTGTCATCTCAGGTAAGAGCGCCATCCATACGAGAACAACAAGAGTTAACATAGTATCAAATAAGCAAATGCTTATAACATAGTGAAAGAAGATCGCTATCTGATTATCAAGACTCCATGGAAACCACACCAATAAGAATGTTAAAGCCCATATTGGTGCGCCATATTTAATGTATATTATTCTACGACTGCCCCATTTTTTACGATTAGTACGATCAGACAGTTGTCCTGATAATGGGTCGTTTAATGCATTTATTGTCATATAGATAATCTGTCCAATTATAAATAAACCAGGTAATAACTGCAAATTGTCGTAGAAAAGCTCCACATATTTGAGACTAAATACATATGATAATAATCCTGCTGGAATTGCTCCAATTGCATATCCCCATAAATTACGAGTACTTAATTTATCTTTTCCGCTATTTGACAACATAAATCACTTTTTATATTTTAAATTTTTTAAAAAACTATGTTTAATCTCCATTTTTGAGTTTATATGCTTTTATTTTTTTTGATAGAAATGCAAAAATTAATGTTTAATTATACAATTTATCTCCTAACCATGGAAGATTTATATAAAAGCCTCTTGAATAGACTGAATGGCGTTAAAAGCTTAGTTTTTATGGGGATTGGAGAAGAAAAATTAAGTGATGAGGGTTTAGGACCTTATATTATAAGTGAGCTATTAGAATATTCAAGCGAAAAAGTTCTATTCATAAACGCTGGAACAGATGCCATGGCTCGAATTGATGACGTTGTTAATTTTAAACCTTCCTACCTGATTCTTATAGACACTTGCACTCTAAATAAACCTCCGGGAACGGTTGCGATATTAGAGCGTGAAAACATTAAGGAATATGTGCCTATATCTACTCACACAATTCCAGTTCACATTGTTATAGATTTAATTGTTGAAAAATTACCCGAACTGAACGTTTTTATGATTGGATTTGTTCCTGAAAGTCTTGAGGGTTTTATGGAGTTAAAACTTTACAAACAAGATGAGCTGACTCTTGAGGAGCGATCAGATAACATTGATCTACCTTTTTTTGAATTAAATCTGACTAAAACAATAAGAACGGAAGCAGATAAATTAATAGAAATAATTAAGAAATTAATTGACTCATTTTAAGGTTTGAGATTCATTCTTAGATTCTTTATTGTAATGGTTTACAATAATAATGATTGTGTCTGAAACGATTTGTTTTTCCTTTTCATTTAATTTACGCTTTAAACCTTCAAGAAACTTCAAAGCTTTATCAGCGTCTCTTAAATTTCTCATGTAATCAGAGCCTTCCTTATTTAACGAGCCTCCCCATGCCATTATAATTCCTTCTAAATATATAGTTTTTATTTATTTGGATCTTCAAGTATCTTCGTAAATGGGCGAAGAAATTCTTGTTTCATGTTGATTTTAGTTCTAAGCTTATCTATTTTCATTAAAGGAATCAATTTTTCGTTCATTTTTTTTGCACGTTCGTCATTTTGCGGGAAAGAGTCATAAAAACCATGCTTCTCGTAATATTCGTGATCTGCTAAAAATACAAATCGATTTCTCCCAAAAATATCATCTCGAAATATTTTTTTACCTCCTTCTCCTAAAAATGTTATTGGTTTAAAGTAATCTGCTTTGGAAAATGTAACTAATTTCCGAGCAAAATCGTGGAGTAAGGCATCTATGTCTTCTGAGGTCCCAAATTCGTCAGTAATAATATCTACAAAATTTGAATCTTGAATTTCTATGTGAGCTTGAAACATTTGAGAAAGATTTGGAATTTGATTTACAGGTCCAGAGATAAGGTAACCCATCTGCATTCCTGTTAGAGTTGGTGTATGCGTCATATAAAAAGCTCGGTCTAAAACCATCTTCCATCTGGATGAAAGATACCTATCTTTAATAACACCAGCAAAAACAAGAATGTCCGCAGTCATTACTACATCTTCCCAAAATTCAAAAAAGCCATCCTTTCCTATATAGGAGCATTTATGATCGTAACCACATTGTAAACACGAGATACATCCCCCTTTAACGTCGATGTCGTATAAGTTTATGATTTCAATCTCGCTTGAAAAAGATTCTGCAAATCTCTTTATCATTTTTCCTATATTTGTGTTTTCATTAGTTTCATCACTAACAACAAGAATTTTTTTGCCAAGTGTATCAAATTTCTCTGAAACCTCTATAACTTTACCGGGAGTATATTTGAAGTCTCTCATTTTTAATGGAGCATAGTGTTTTGAAGTAGGATATTTATGTTCGATGTGATTTATAAATTCCTCAACGAATAAAAGCCATCTTGCTCGCCGCTTTGGGTAAAGAAGATCCCAACTATCAGCAGGATAATTTCCCACATACTTCATTTTTAAATCATCGCAAATACTTTGCATATAATTCTGGGCAGTGTGATCGTAGAAATGAATAGAGGTTGAAAGGACAATTGTGTACTTATTTTCAAAGGCAGCTTTAGCATTTCTCTCGGTAATCAATTCAATAAACCGCTTATATTGGGAACAGACTAACATCACATATAAAGGAAATCCCCATATTACACCATCTGATTCTTTTACTTGAAGAATAATGTCTTCAAATCTCTTTTCGTCATTTTCGATTTTTTTAATTGCTTGTGCTATGTTTATTATATTATATTCGTGTTCTGGATGTCTCTTCTTAATATACAAGACATATTGCATGGTAACGCTCTCAGCACCTTTGGGGCTTCCGTTCAATATAGTGAACTTCATATCTTTCATATGAGTTTATCAAATAAAAATTATATTGAGTAAAAAGAAAAATAAAGAATAAAATTAGATGGTAAAACTTTGAATTTCATAGTGTTTCCAAAAAACAAAAATATCTCAGGTATGATTTACAAATTAGTTGATCGGTTCATGTTCGTTTTTTATCTCCTGTGGTTAGGGAAGATAAGGGTAATTTTTCCAGTTTATTTTTCAAAAAAATTTCCAATTTATTATTGCTATTTCCAATTTATTTTTCTAACCTCTCATCGAAACAATAAGAAGCGATTTCTCTAGGTAGATGGTCTAACAAATTTAACAACTAAACTCCGGCTAAACCTGCAAATAATTCAAACACGCCTTCGTGATTGTCTGAGTAATAAGTTATTACATCTAATAAGTTTCTATAAATGAAATACGGAGATTATCAAATTTAAATAGTGTCTGATGGAAAGATTAGATGAATAAAGAAATTATGGGATAGAGCTTATTTCTCAAAATTTATTGATTTTAAAAATTCAATTCTTTTTGATTTTATTTTATCCATATCTTCTCCGACCCACATGAAATGGCCTCCATGCGTCACCAATAGTTCAAAATCCTTGAGATTGGCTTCGAGATATTCAGCATTTAACCATTTTACGTCATTGTCTTCTTTACTATAGACTAATAAGGATTTTACATTTATATTATCAACTGGGATATTCTCAATTGATAATAAGAGCTCTATATCATGATTAAGACCAAGCTTTCTTAAACTCATTGGAAAGGTTGTATCTAAAAATTTTCTTAACCACATCCGTCTCTCCTTATCACGTGAAACGAGGTTAGTAAATTTCTTAATTCCTTCCTTGTCAAGTAAAGTTTCCACTTTGATTATACTCTTGAATGTCGTCTTGAAAGCTACTTTAATAGCTATTACAGTAATCCAGCTCAAGAAATCTTGTATTCTATTACTCAGAAATAATTTCGCCCAAATTGAATCCATCATGTCCTCACCTGGATTTTCGTATACCGTACTAACGCCAGCTTCCATCACTAGAGCATGAGTTCTCTCAGGATATTTATTAGCAAAGTTGAGGGCAAGAGGACCACCAGCTGAGATTCCAATGGGAACAACCTTATCGATTGCTAGCTTGTCCAATAATTCTACATATTGATCAACTTGTTCCTCATAAGATAGAGGCACAAAGGGTGTTCTTAGATACCCGGGTCTTGAAACAACGAGTAATGAATATCCTTCTTGAACTAGATAATCGAGGGGGAAACCTTGGTCAATTCCTCCGGGACCCCCATGCATAAAAAATAAAACAGGTCCCTCTCCAGTTAGTTTGTAATGTATTTTCCCCATCGCTGTCTCCATTACTTCTCCATCATCCATTACTCTAATTGCGGATTTTTTCCACCTCTTAAAACCAATTGTTAAGAGAATAATGAAAACTACTATTACAAGTAAAACAAATATTAGTATTTGCATAATAATGTATCTTATTGTTTAAATATTAAAAAATTATCCCTTGAACATTTACTTTCTTGTCCGTTAATTAGGGATATAAGAAATAGGAAGGGCTCGGCTTAAAGTATATAAATTTTCATTGAAATCAGACACTGATTTTACCTTTCCATTTCGATTGAAATAAAATTGAGTAAAAGAAAAATAAAATTTAGGGAAAAGACTGTGATTTTAAAGAAAAAAATAATTATCCTATTATTTTTTCTCAAATAGCTTATTTTTACTGACAGTAAAAACTAATTTACTTGAATCCATAAGAAAAACAAGGAAACAACTGCTAAAAATGCGATACAACCTAATCCCATCCATGAAAATAGAGCATTTTTAATATAATTAATTTTAAACTTGACCGCTTCATGGGGACATAATTCCACACAACAGAAACAAGTTATACACTTCTTACTGTCCCATTTTGGGACATTACCCTTTTTTATTTCTAATGGGGGTGTTATTGCTCCAACAGGACAATTAGTCCAGCAAGTGGAACAGAGCTTACATTTTTCTTTGTTAAATTTAACCGTTGCTTTAAATATGGTCTTTCCGAGATAGTTGGCTAACCATTTTGGTAAAGGCATAGAAATTGGTTTTAGCTTAGGTCTTTTAAACTTACGATATACATCCTTTATCGTCTCACCAATGATCTCGACTTTCTCTAAATCTGTACTTCCCAATTCCTTTTGTTCTGCTTTTGCTAAATATAACACTTCAGATGGGTCAAATCCAATAATTTTACAAACTACTGAATCTAATGCTACAGGATCATATCCTGCCAAGATTAAGTCTAATTTCACTACATCCCCACTCGAAGGTCCCTGACCTTCCATACAAATATACCCATCTATTACTGTCAATTGTGGTTTAGACACTGAATATATATCTACTAATGCTGAACAAAATCTATCAAGAACGGCGGCCTGAGCGTGAGTTTTTGCTTTATTAGCCAATAAAACTGTTCCAAACATATTTTTTATGCAACATGTTAAAGTACATTGCCAATGAGTTTTTATTTTTGGAATATTGATTATAAGATCAGCATCGTCAATCAGTTTTGAACTTGAAATTTCCTCCAATTCAAGTGGATTTTCAATTTTGTAAATCTTCCTTTCACTTTTTTCAAAGGGTAAGCATTCAGCTCCTTCTTCTTCACATACTATCCCAATTCCGCTATCTACTATAGCTTTTTCTGTAATTCCTACCTTTGCCCCTCCAGCAGAATCGCATACATAGATTTTTGCAGGATTAAACTTTTTTACCCATTGGATAACAGATCGAACAACTTCAGGATGGGTGTTTACCCCCCTCTCGGGAGGTTTACCCATTAAGATATTTGGTTTTAATAGCACTATCATATTATCTTTCTGCATTAATTCTTTTGCATTAATAAGTTCAAGCGCTGAGAAAACAGAAGTTTTAACATCCTCATTTTTGATTTTTTGAATAGCTATTTTGGTTTTATAACCCATAATTAGTATTCATTTGAAGAAAGTTAAAAGATTTTGCAAAATAAAATAGAAAGAGAAAAAATTATTTAAAATGTAGAAGAAGTCCAATCGATTACTCTAAAGACTTCTCGAGATCGTGAAATGAGTAAAAAAGAAAAGATTGAAGTTAAAGTAATCCCACAACCTAAGATTATACGTCCTTTAAAAATAGCAGGATTACAAAGAATAGAACTTTCGTCGATTAATGATAAGTTATCTCAAGTTAGAAAATCTATTATTATTATTGACTATAAAAATATTTTTTACTTTAGATAAAACCTCCTACCTTACTTTCCATCCTTTTGGTTAAAAGAGATTTCTATTCTTTTTAACTATATCAGGAATATGGTTTAAAAACTATTATTAATTAAAAATTACTTTTGAATGGTCACAATAATCACAAAAAAAACAAATTCTCTCTGAACCAGGAAAATATATTGTAGGGGGTAAGTCTTCAACATTTTTACATTTTATTGCTTTTCTAATTTTAATTTTTAACTTATTTAATTCTGAATCTTTATATTTCCTTAATTTTTTAATTTTTTGAAAACCACTTTGAGGCGAACCCGGTTTAGTATTCCATAATTCTAAATTTATATCCTTCTCTTGCTTTTCATCAAATAGTTCTTTATATAATCTTAATTGTCTATTGTGTTTAGTAGGGCTAGGTCTTCCCGTTTTTAATTCAATAAATAAAAATTCGTTAATTTCTTGACTAAAACAGACTAAATCTATTTTCCCTGTCAGCAAAACCCCGGGGAGAATTTCATATGAGACATTGAATTCATCATCGATAACCGAGTTGATTAAATTATCATTATTCACATCAATTAATGATTTAGCATGTTCTATAAGTATGGGAAGTTGAACATTTATGTTATCCATCACTTCAGCATATTCAGATTTTTCAAGAATGTTAAAATTAATTTGTGTCTTCAATAGAAAAATCCAATAATCTAACACGAATTTAAATGCTAATCCAATTGATTCTTCTAAAGATTTTTTTAATCTGTAGTAGTAATATTCAATATAAGGAAATAGTTTTTTAAATGTAATTGGTAGTAAAGTGTGAATTATTTTTCCAATTCTCATATAAATATTTGGAGCTTCTTCTTGAAGAAATCTTTTCATTAACCTTGAAATAATGTAAATATATAACTTTCTTTCACATGTATTTTCCGAAATACTTGAAATACCTAAAGTAAAATGCATTAGAATGGACTTTCCTCGTTATATTTATAGGGTATCTTATTAAATAAGTCTTTATTTTTATATCGTATTAAAAATGGCAGATTAACTTTAGAAAAACTCTCTGTTTGATAGAATGTTAAATTAAATATTATCTGTAAGATATCCTTTGCCTTAATTTCATCTAATTCTGAAATTATTTTTACCAATAAAGGATTTGGAAGACCATTTTCTGGAGTATCAGGAAATCCGGTATTTATTAATAAATAACTATTAGTGGTATTGCTAAATAATTGGATGTAGGAGCCATTTTTAGGTATTTCATGTTTATTTTGAAAATGATGAAAAATTCTTGTATTCGGTCTTTTGATTAAAACACAATAAGATTTATCTTTTAAAATTTTGATGAAATCTTCAGAAAAATTCCCTTGTTCAAAAAGAAATAGTTCATTTATATATTCAAATTTATATTTTTTTTCTAAAATTGTGAGAATGTCATTGAGAATGTCTTCCCTTTCTTGATTAATTGAACTCCTGAAAAATATATCTTTGAATTTCATCAAATTTTTACTCGCAGTATTAAAAATAACACCAGAAATTTTAAATACTTCAAAATCTGGATCGAAATTTACACCAAATGAAATTATCTTTTTAAAAATAGGTGGATTATCAAAGAACCATATCAAATTTTTATTACTTCTAAAATTCAGAGCTAACCAAATTAACAGTAAATTCTCACCAAAATCTTCGATAATTTCTAGAGTAGAAATATTGATAGCTTTTGAAATCTCTGCCTTTCTTTTTGCGGCAGCATAAAAATATTCAGAACCTTTATGTTTATCATTAATTAATACTAAATAGGGATAGTTGTTCGAGAAATTGAATTCATCTATATTATCGATATATTTTATTACTTTAATTTTGAAGAAGTATGAGTCTTCAAGTTTTTTAAGATAATCTTCTAAAATTTTATTAGATTCTAAATTATCTTGTAATTTAAAATTATCAACAATTACCTCAATTTCTATTATTGGTATTAATTTTAAATTATTTTTAAAAAACTTTAATAAATTTTCTTCGAATGAAATGTCTTTATTCAAATCTATGTTTTGGTTTAAAAAATTGACATAAATTGCATTAGGATAAATAAAAGAATTAGAATCATAGGTTGAATTAATCTCAAGTTCAGTTATAAAATTGAAACCCTTAAGTTTATTAAAAATATATACGCGATATTCCTCAAATCGATCAAAAAATTTTTTTGGATTCAAAAAAACTAGAGAAGACCATTTGGAATCTCTTTCTATCAATTTTCTATCTTTAAAATTTAATGGTAAATCGAATAAATTTCCATAAATCTCATAATTTGGAAGGAAACTAATGATAAATTTATTTTCATATATAAAAATTTCATGGTTTACGGATTTGTAGATTTTAATTTCATCATTTTTTTTTGATTCTTTTATTAAAATTGTAGATACTATTTCTTTTCTGTAAGACAACTTACCTTTAGCAGACTTTCCTAGAAAAGTTCTAACATCTATAGGCTTTTCAAATCCATATTCAATGTATAAGAAATCAATAAGAGTGTGTAGAAAACAAGAAATTCCTTCAGCTTTTTTTAAAGGGGCTAAATCGACTTCCTCAATAATCTCTCCAAGATAATTTCTAATAATAATTTCATTATTAAAAATGAACTCATCCATACTAATTAAATAAAATTTATCAGCTTCCTTTAAAATTCCAAAAGGAAGGTTACTCTGATATTCACCTCGTTTAATATAGTAAATCAATGTTGAGATAGGAATATTATCACGATTAAACTCAATCGTATAACTTTTTAACTCATTTAAATTAATTGTTCCATACCATCCAGGAATTATAAGATTAGATATCTAAATCATCTCGTGATACTATAGATAAAAAGGTATTTTAAAGTCAAAAGAATCCAAATTATATTGAATCCCTTTCTGAAGTGTTGATCTAGCAAAATGTAGGGGAAATGGTAGTTTTGTTTCGTTTCTCACTAATGCTGGATTAAATCTGGTGAATTTAAACACTTTTTCTAAAATTTCGTTAATATTATTCGACTTGGAAGCTAAATTTCTAATTTTAATACATGATGGAGTACCGATTTTTGTTTTGGAAGTTATAATATGACCGCTTTGGTTGTTTAGAATCACTCCAGATCCTGGTTTAGGAGGATATATCATCCACTTCTTATTATCATCTTGTTCAAATAACCTAACTAAGGAGGTATATTTTATACTTATAATGCTATAATCTTTTATTTTAATTAATTCTTCAATTGACTCTAGTATATTACTTGTGATAGATCCAAATACATATATTAAAATTTTTGAATACTCTGATAACTTACGCTTTAATAAAAGGAAAAACTCTTCTTTGAATCTTTCCGGTTCTTTATCGATATATCTCCCTTCTATAAAATCTCCTTGATTTGTAAAAAATAATAAAGATGATACTATATGATTTTTAAAAAATTTAACATTTAAACCAACTATTATTTCATTTTTTCTATGGACTTCTTCTAAAATCCATGTTTTACCTCCAGATTTTAAATATATTTGAAGATATATCAATGATCTTAAAGGTCCATATCCTAAGTTATTTAAAGTATTTAGATTAATTGATTGATTTGGAATGTCTTTTTCAATTAAAAAAGCTTTAACATTATTATATATTTCTAGATGTTCCATGTCAACAATTATAACATAGAAATGATAATTCGTTGATTCTTCACTCTTAACAATCTTTTTTACATCTTCTAAGTTCCTTATTTTAGATTTTGTTAATTTTATGTTTTTTACTTTTGAAAATGACTGATAAGTCTCAATTTTATTATGTTTCGATTCTGAACTTCTTAAAAGATTTTCGATTACATTCAACGATTTATCTGATTTAAAATATAATAAATGAAAAAATAAGAATTCTTTTCCATTACAACTTGAACTATAAAATCCTTTATCATTATATTCAATAGAGGGGAATTCTGTACTGATGTCGTCCCTTAATAAATAAGTAGGATTATTAAGTTCAACCTTTTCTATATCAGATGAATTTTCACTTAAAATTCCTTCTGGGATTATAGGAAAATTTATGTCTCTTATATCAGATATAACATTCGAATACTCATCTTTTATCAACTTAAATCTTTCAAAAGGTTTTGGTTGAATTTTTCTCATTAGACTCTTTGCATCCGAACCTGCATCACTAGTGTCGGGAATAACCCTTATTATGTCTAATGGATAAGAATATACTTTTTCAGGATTATTCCAAAAGAATTTTTGAATGATAGGTTCTTTATCTATAATTTTATCACTGATAAGACCAGTTGCACAGATTTTTTCATTTTTATAATAATCTATTAAATCTATTACGGTTTTACTAGGATTTTCATTAACAAATTTTAAATCTCTAATATTACCGAAATAAGAAGGATAATTCAATTCACATATACCAAAAGGATTTAAATAATCAGGGCAATTTTGCACGCAACATATCTTTTCTGTATTTTTATCGCTATAATAGTCTACTTTATTTTGG
Organism: Promethearchaeota archaeon; assembly: GCA_030599585.1. Classification (GTDB taxonomy): domain Archaea; phylum Asgardarchaeota; class Lokiarchaeia; order Sigyniarchaeales; family SOKP01; genus SOKP01. The sequence continues at coordinate 81,730 of JAUVNS010000017.1, forward strand.
TCCCATAAATCTCTTAGTGTACTCTCTGAGAAAAATTTTGATTTTGGTTCAATTATTATTCCCACAGAAGATTCAGAATTTAATAATATAGGTTTATATCTAAAACCTAGATGGACATGTATTATTCCAAATTTTTCGTCAATTTCAGGAGAAGTCGCTTGATATACATTTTTTCCGTATTCTTCATATACAATATAATTATCTTCCCTATTTCTTAACACAACAGCGATTCTTTCACCGATATATCTTAAAAAAAGCGTTTTAATTTCTAAATTTTTAATTGCTTTATTCAGACTGATTTTGATCCTTGAGACCTGACTATGGTCAATATTTAGATTCTTCTGGAGAAGAAATTCTAAAAGATTAATTTTATCTAAGATATCGACATCTGAAATAATAGAATTTCCATATTGGAAAATTGTAATTGTTTTGTATTTTTTTCTTAGTTTTTTTACTAAATAACCAATAGTTCTATATGTATTTTCTTCAATATGTTCTAAATGATAGGAATATAAGTTTAGAGAATAATCACTTAATTTTTTTAATTTAACAATATTCGTTAAAAGAATAATAAAATCGCCTCATTCTACTCTTTAAACTCTAGAAAATTGATTTTTAACCTAAGATTTTTATTTCTTTTTTTTATAAAATTTGAAAGGATATCATATATTAAATAAATCCCATAATTCAGGGGAATATAGGTGCATTTCTCTTTCTTCAAAGTTTTATCTAGGTTAGAAATATAAAGGATAATTGGTTCAGATTCCGTAATAAGTGGTTTCATTTGACTTCTAATTGAGAATGAGTCATTTGTTATATTTAAATGAGTTTGTATTAATGAACTTTTAAAAGTCGACAATAAGATTTTTTTGTTGTCATCTACTGAAATACATTCATATGTCCCAAGAGATTCTAAGCTGTTTAAAAGAACTTCATTAAGACTTTCAAAATTTAAAGAAGATTCATCAGTATAATTAATAATTTGACCAGAAATAAGATTTTGGTATGAAATTAATTCATTTTTGATAGGATAATATTCAAGTTTAGGAGTAGATTTTGAAAGAAAATTTTGTGTATTTGGATAATAAGTTATCTTCTCATGAGCAGTTAGTTCTTTCAAAATTTGTTCAATAATTTCTTTAAATTTAACTAGATTTTGAACTAAGATATTTTTATCTATTAAATATCTGAGTATGTCATTAATGTTTCCTTTCTGATATTCTTCAATATATTCAATTACAAAATCTCTATAATCTTCCGTTCTGATCACTCTCTTTAGTTTAATATAATTGCATTAGTTTAAAAACTTATATGACATAATCATCTGGAAGTTGACCGAGAAATCTATTGTCTGATGTATTCTTTACAATTAACAATTTTATATTCCCTGATTTTACCGAATTATAATTGTTTATGTACCATTTTTTTATTTGATCAATATATCCTTGAGTATCAATCTCTTTAACAAGAAAACCGCGATAACTTTTCCCCTTCGAATCAAAGAAGGTTAATGGAGGACCCGAATTTTCTTTTTTTTCTAGATAGACATCAACAATTTTATATTCATTCAATTTATTTCTTTTATTTTCTCGAATTTGATGAACTTCGTACCATTGTTCTATTGGATAATAATGAATTACATTAAATGTTATTATTTTTTCCTCTTCAAACTCCCATTTACGATTCTTATTATAAAAAAATACTATGGGTGTAATGGTTTCTTTAGAAAGATTAATTTTATAAATATTAAATTGAACAGGAATTTCGTTTAGAGAGAAAATATCTTTTCTAGATTTAATATCTGCCAGAAGTGAGCCAACTCCAATGTTTTGAATTACTTGGTTTGACCAATAATAGTAATCATGCTTATGTCCAGAAAAAATTAAGTTTATTCTATTTTCTTCTAAAAAATTTATGCTTATCTTATTTTGTGCAAGATTTTCTAATGGATGATGACAAATTAAGAACTTATTCATACATTCAAAAACTCTTTGGCCATAGATTCTTTCTAATTCTTTGATAAGTTCTGATAAATCTTTTCTTAATAATACTCCTACATCCAAAAATTGTTTATCTAAATATTTATTAATATCTTTTACATTAAGATCTTTAATTTCTTCGTCGATATATCTTTTTTCAATATTCTTACAGGAATTTATAGCAATAAATATTGAATTATATTCTTTTAAATACTCAAAGCTAGCTTGATTTTCCTTAAAGTTCTTTGATAATTTAGTTTTAAATTTTTTCTTATTTTTTTTCATGAAATTTATAAAATCATTAAACTGTGAATTTGATTCTATAGAATCACGGTTTAAATCGTGGTTACCATTAGCGATGCATATTGGTATTTTATTCTCAATAAATATATGAAGAAAATCTTTCAAATGCTCATTATGAAGATCAACTACTTTACCTTTGGATGTTATATCTCCAGATATCATTACCAGTTTAATTGAATATTCAGAAATGACTTTTTTTATCGTGTCTTTTAAAAGCGAATAAAACTCGGTAAAAGAAGTTCTAAAAGTTGATTCATTAGCTATAGATTTAACTCCAAAATGTAAATCTGAAATATGAATGATGCTATAGATTATATTATGATTCATTTGTCCTTAGTTAATTAATATAAACTCATTTTCTTGTTCTATGCTTAATTATTATTCCAATTATTTAATTCTTTCGTGCAGACACATTGAATTATCATTTTAAAATACATAACCGACAAAAAACTTAATTCTTCTGATTTTTCTAAATATTTAATTTAATTCTAGTGAAAATAGATTAGATTTCTAATACTAAAAGAAAATTCCTATAACTGTTCCTTTCGTTCTATATCTCAAAATGTTTTGTATCATAATCCCTCCAGATAGTTTAATTATATGCTAATAATTCGTAGATTTTTGCATTTAATTCCCTTTTAATTACTTTTCTTCTACAAGATCTTACGAATTTTATTTTTCATCAATTAAAATTTCTAATATCCTACTGCTTAAAATTTCTCAATGTCTAAAATTGATTTTAGACCTGAGCGTCTTAAATTTTGATCCAAATTTCCAAATTTTTGCTGGTATATTTCTAAATTATCGAATATTTCATTTGCAAATTGAGTTCTCTCGTTAACTAATGATTCAATTTGAAGTTTTTTTTGAAGATCTTTCAAGAATTGTGGAACCTCTGAAATCAGGTCAATAATATCACGGATATTAATTCCATGAACCCCTCCATATAAGCATTCTAGTGTATAATTAAAAAATTCATTCCGATTTATGTTGCTTCTTTTTAGAACATCATTTGCACCCATTAAATCAAAAATACCTTCTTGTTCTTTTCGAGAAGGGAGATTTATATTTCCGGTTTCATACTTACCGGGTGCTATAAACAAAATAGCATAGCCCAAATTCTGTATTTCTAAAGGATGAGGTATATAATGTTCAGATGTGTAATTCATTCTCTCTCTTAGATTCTTTCTATATTCTTTTATAAATTGATAAGAATCATTATCTCTACTATCGTGAAATAAGTTCCACAACTCTTCTCCAATACTATCATACTCTGAATAGTCTTTAATAAGTTTAATTCCTCTCGCATATCCTTCTCTTTTGCAAAATTTTGGAAAATCTTTTTGATTAATCTTAATAACTAACCCTTCTAGACATCCTTGCTTCAGTTCCTTATTTATAACACTTCCTTTAAGCTTATAAAAAAAGTCCAAATCCATAAATATATTATTGTTTGAAGGCTTCGCAAAACCTCGTTTAGCTTTAATTTGAGCCCTAAAAGCATCCAATATCTTTATTTTATTCAGAATTCCTGTACCGTTTCTATAAAGACCATGAAAACTCATAAGAGAACCATAACCAAAAATCAATTCTGTTTTATTATTCAACTCAATTCTACTCCAAACTTTTTTTAATTAACAGAAATTGTCCATAAATCACTTCTTATTGCTATTACAGCTAATTATTTATTATGGAATTGAGACTTTTTACTCTAGAGGTTCTTCTTCTTATAATCTAAAATGGTTTTATATTCTTTATCGAATTCGGCTTCACTTAGTAGCACGAGATCAAATTTTCCTCCTTGTTTGAAGTCCAAATGAACGACGTTGTAATTACTCCCTGGAAATACTCTTTCGAGGGGAAAATTGCTTTTCAACACGGTCATCAAGTCAGGGTAGAAATTCTTCTGTAATGGATTTCCTGCAACAGCAAAAATTACATCCATATCACTGTCTGGTCTGTATTTCTTTTTAGCTCGCGATCCCGCTTGAGCGATTTTAGAGATTTTTAAATTGGAACTTTTCATTACGTTAACGATAGATTTCCATTTAGAATGGTAAAAATTTTCATCTGGATATGTCATGTATTAAAATAAGGGAAATATGTATATTAACTTAATGAAGAATAGAGGAATTTAATTTATAATACTACTTCAAAAGACAAGTGGAGTTAAAATGGATATCAAATCGGAAGGAAAAACACTTTTAGACAGTCATAAGAAGCTGTACAAGCAGCTTATTGAAATCCCCGAGAAAAGAGAAATGATATTTATTGAAGAAATAGAAGTGGGCGTTAAAGTCGGTAAACCTCGTTTTAAAAATCCCAAATATCAATGGCCTACGAGTTTACTTGTCGATGTGAGAGATCATCTACAAAACATTAGGAATTTTTTTGATAAGTATTCTTACTGGTTTGACGACACTCTGATACCGTTATTGAATACAGACGAAAGGAGAATTTCAAAAAAATCTATCATATTTCTCTTAGAGGAAGATGTGTGGTACACTGATGAAGTTTATGGACAATATCTCATAGAAGAAAGTCAAGATGGGATAACAATTAGTTACTCCCGAAGAGGGAGAAAAATGAATCAAATTACTTTAAAATCGAAGGATGCTTCTGTGATAAAAGATTGGATTTGTAAAGATGCAAAAAACCAAATAGAGAACCAATTCAAATTCTTATGGGGAAAAATAGAAACAGAGATACAAGTATGTCTTGACGAGACTTTTCATAAGCAACCAAAATTAACCCTCAAACCAGATTATATAAAAAACCAACTCGAAAAAACAATAACGATTTGTGAACAATGGGCAGAAGCTGGATTGTTAAACTTAGGGAGAATAATAGAACTCTGGTTATTAACTAGTTTGGGAAAAAAAAGTGTCTTTCGTGGTGAAGATATTATTAGAGAAGCAGAGATTGCTGGCATATTAGACAAACACGGTGTAAAACTCTTAAGGAATATTAAAACTAATTACAATAACTTGAAGCACAAAACCTACTATACAATTGAGAATGAGGATATAAAAACAATGGTAGAACGTTTTTCTAATCTATTCAACTCTTAATAGGTTTTTTTTTTCTTGTTCTACTCTACATCTGACACATAAATTATTTTTGGCTAATAATCTATCTTCTTTAACGATAGTTAAACCAAAGCATTTGCAGCACATAGTTTCGTATCTTCTACTTTCTCTTAAATCCTTTATCTTATAATCAGGATTAATCCCCATTAATAAAAATTCTCTCCTTCTTTCCCTTTCTGTTTTATCTATTCCAAGTTCACTTAAAATACCTAATAATTCATAAATTTTTGCTCCATTTGGACTTAAGGCATAATAGTATTTTCCATCTTTAAAAGCCCTCATTACATATCCACTCTTTACTAGACTTTTAAGAGAATTATGTAGCGTATTTTTCTTTTTTAATTCCTTTCTAAGTTGAATTTCTGGAATTGGAGATAAATCTTTCTTTCTAAATGTTAGAAAATATAGTTGTACAATAATTTGTTTTTGAAGTTGAGAAAGTGTTAAATCTATTTTCATATAACTCTAAAAGAGTAATTACGTCATTTATTTCAATTTATTTATTTGTAAATAAATAAGATATATAAATTAAATTACTCAACTTAAAACCTCTTAATATCAACTAAATCCCCTAATGGCTGTTTGAAAGATCTGTGGAATTCCAATTTTTTCCTTAATATCTTCTGTAATTAGAACCCGCCTCCCCCGTGGTGCCCCATCCTAAAAGAGTAGAGGTGGAATAGAATTTTTTTTTAAAAAATTAAAGATTTAAAAAAATAATTATTATTAGAATAAAAAATCTAATATTTTATCTGAGATTTATCATTTAAAGTTTCTCAAATTTGCTACGTGTTTAAAATGTCTAGTGAAGAAGAAAAAAAGTTTATCGAAATTATTTCTCAAGATGTAGAATATTTAATCAAGAAAATAAAGATGAATGAAGCAGAATTATCAAAAAAACTTGATAATTTGATAAGAGATTGTGGTAATTTTAAAATTCAAGATAATTACTTTACATCAATAGTTAATAAATATTTATTTGATTCTGATATTGGTGGATATTTAGCACCCAAAAATAAAGCGTTTGAAATTAGATACTCTTTATTTAACAATATTCTTCTTGAAAAGTTAGAAGCTTCTCAAGTCAAACAAATATTCAATTATGCTTTTGATTATTTTGTCGTGCTGTATAAGTCTCCTGAGTTGTTATATATGTTATATCATGAAATCCTAAGGCAATTTTATTTAAATGGTAATAATTCAGTAGATATATTAAATAATATTATTAGAGAATGGAATCAATCATTTCTAGAAAGCTTACTCAATGTTACAATAATAATCCCTTTATCTAACCTAAATATTATTGAAGAAAAAATATTGAGTTCTGATTTGAAAATAACAATGAGAGATGTATATGAAATTATAACTGAAACTGAGAAAATCCCTTATAATATTAACAATTTATTAACTCTTAATACACAAATAAGTTTCGGAGGTCAGCAAGACATACAATTCAATGAAAGAAAAGAAATAACACTTAAAATTAATGAAGTTTTAATGAGCTTCTATCTTTGTGGTATAGAATTTAAAAAAGCAAGATATATTCTATTATCACCCTGGTGGATAGAATCATATAATCAAGAAAAACTTCAAAATTTAGCAGCATGGGTCGGATATAATTATCCTGTGGATATAAATTCGATATTAAAGACTTATAATGCTATAAAAAACAGTAAAATAATGCAAAATAAAAATTGGGATATAATTGTTTCAAGATATATGGAAATCTACAATCGTGATACATTATTAGACATACTTCTTGATGTCGCAATAATTTTTGAGATAATTCTTACAAGGGGGCTTAGACAAGAATTAGGATATAGATTTAGGACAAATGGTGCATTTTTTCTGGGTGAAGATGAACAAGATTTTGATAATTATTATAAATTTTTCCAATCCTTGTATGAGATAAGAAGTAGTATTGTTCATGGAGGAAACTGGAAAAACGAATTAAATAACCAAATAGGAAAATTAAATTTTATTTCTGAATTTGAATATAAAAAAGAATTATTTAGAATTTTAAATTTAACGCTATTAAAACTTATTGATCTCCAATTAACCCAAAATACCTCATTAACTGAACTTAAGGGACTATTTTTTATCAAATCATTTTTAAATAGAAATAAGAAAGAAGAAGTTAGATAATATTAAATTTAAAGACATGGATAACGATGAATTTTAAATATAAGTACTCTAGAATGGAATTTTAGAGTCATTAATAAAGGAATAATGGATTCAAGAGTACGGAATTATAAGTTATGATGGGGTGGGAACCAATTATCGTCTAATAATGGAATCCGATTTAATTCAGATGAACAAAGGCTCTAAATCGTCGATTTCAAGGCAAGCTTTACTGCACTCTCGTTAAATAAGATAAGAAAAAACGACACCTTTTTAGCAAAGTTAGAAAAACAAAAACTTTCCGAGACGCTACTTCATCTCGACGATGTCAAAAAGGGATTAGAATTTTTCCTTTATATACTATCACCTTTAGACTAAAGTAATTCAAAAATAAAATTAGATGGATGCTATGGCGGTAAATGAGACCATAAGACAGTTTTTAGGAGATAAATACTCCGATCTCTCAGAATCGGATAGAGACAGGATTGAAAAAATCCAGAAAAAACATCTTCAAAATAATATTGCTCTGCTGGATTTGTATGGTGTAAGGGCTGAAAAAGTAGGAACTTATCCTTTTTTGTTGACTTTGAATAGTGATACCTTGAAAGAACGGTTTGAATTTTTACAATCTTTAGGTATTTCACTTAAGGAAATTAGAGGTAATCTAAAACTGCTTGAACGATCAACCATTACGCTTCAATCTCACTACAGTAGGCTAATCGCGATCAGTATGCCTCCTGAGAAGATTCTAAAGTGCACAAGAATTCTTTTATTAGCACCAACATCAATAGAGAAGAAACTTAAATATTACCAAGAGTTAGGATTAGAACGCCATAAAATAGTCCAAGCACCGCGAACCTTACAGTTAAAAATTTCCACGGTAAAAGAGAGGTATAACTTTTTAAGATCGTTAGGACTTTCTAACTCGCAAATAAGTACTCACAACGCTTTGCTGTGTAAAACTAAAAAGACAATCCAAGAGAATTACGATTTTCTCATAGGGTGGGGAATAGTGCCAAGAAAACTACTTCAGGCTCCTGCTTTACTGGGAAAAAATCAAGATTCGCTCTATAATAATAAGAATTACCTCAAGTCGCTTGGAATCGAGGAGGGCAAAATTTTCCAGAGTTGTTCTTTATTAGGATTTAAAATGGAGTCGATTCAAAAGAAATTTGATTTTTTGGTCTCTCTGGGCATCTCTCAAAGCCAAATTGTCCGAAATCCGTTTTTATTATATCGCAAAATATCCTCGTTACAAGAAAAGCACGACTACCTTGTAAACTTAGGAATAAAACCTAAACTGATTTCAAGATATTCTACTTTACTAGGATACAACAGTAAAACGGTTGAAGCACATTTCAATAATTTAAGAACTATTGGGTTTCGCGATACCGATATATTAAGCTATCCTATAATCTTACAACTAAAACCTGAAACTGTAAAAGAAAAGTTGGATTGGCTACGATCAAAAGGACTTAGGGATCAAGATATTGTCAAAAGACCTCAGCTTTTAGCTCGTTCGCAAAAAAACTTAAATCAAAAACTAAATTTCTTGGAAAACGAGTTTGGGTTTTCTAAAGACGAGCTATCTAAACATTCGAAGCTTCTATTTTCGAAGTTAGAGAGCGTTAAAAAGAAGCTTAATTTTCTCCAAAATTTGGGGATTGAAAAGAAGCGTATAGCAAAATTCCCTTCGCTTTTAGCTAGGAATATCGAGACGCTCCAGCACAATTTTAATTGTTTAAGAAACTTAGGAGTTTCGGTCAAGAAAATCTCAACTTACGCAGGATTACTCCTTCGCGATCCTGATAGTTTAAATCGGAATTTCTGTTATCTGATGACTATTGGTGTAACTCGAGAAAATATTACGGATCACCCTCAACTCTTATCTTTGCATTGCGACGCTTTCGCTAAAGCTCTCCGTATATTTAAACTAAATATACTGGGTCTAAAAATTGCAGATAAGTTCAATCCAAACAAGATCAAGCATTATTTCAGTCGTTCCCAAGCCACAATCTTAGCGAAAAGTAAATTCTTGGAGAAAAACGACGTTGATTGGACTAAAAATGTTTCTTGGCTTGGAGTTCCATGGCAATTTATGATTAAAAAAGCAACAGGAGTTCAAATGACAAAAAAGGAAGCGAGTGAGATTTCAAAAACTTACACAGCACCCTTGAAAAAGAAATACGACAATTGGATGAAAGAATACAAACAATGGTGCGATCTATTTGCGATAAGAAGAGGTCGGAGATTGATAAGAAGGATTTAACTAATTTATTACCCAATTTTTTGGCGTTAGATTTAGTCTCTTCAAAAAACAAGATAATTGCATGATGCTAATTCGGTTAAGTGGAAAGGTTTAAATAATCCCAAAAAAAAATAGATAGTGTTAAGAAAGATAAAAATAGTTAATTTTGTCTGGTCTCAATTTTGACTTTGATCAGAAAAAGAAGTAAGTAAGCAAATAAACAATAAAATAGGTATAAATTAAACCATGACTCCTGTTGCCGCCCTGGATTTTTGTCTTTTGGTAGCGTGTTTTACACGCTCATTTCGCCCTCCTCCCCCTATTTTATTTTTGACCTTATTATTAGGTCTTGGTGACAGGGGTCATCCTTTCTCTTCTTTGATTGAATAATTTTCGCTTTTTTGACAAATTTTTTTTTTTTTTAAATAGGTTTAGCGCTTCAAAGTGTCATGAATAAAAATGCTAAAGTCATGGTTCGCGTTGAATACGAACGAGGTGGGATAAGAAGAGTATGGTATGGCGAAATAGAAAAGGTAAAAATAGAAAATTTTAATGATGGAGCTGAGAATTTTATATGTATGGAAAACGAAGGAAACATCAAGTGGCTAGAAAAGAACTCATTGGTTTCCATAGAAATCCTACAGATTAAAACCGTAGTTCTTATAAAACCAAGGATTACAGATTTTAGTCGAGATCGTAGTCATAAGAATACCGGAATTTGTTTTTAATTGTTAAAATCAAAAGTTTTGAGATTTTTTAACTTTTTCTTAAAGGAAATTAGTTCACATAATCAAAATTACGGTCTTAAAAACTTAGAAATAAAGTAATAAATCTTGTGAGATGTCTGGAAAAGAAAAGTTTTATGAACTGAATAAAAAAAAGAATAACATTTTACAAGATCCTCTAATGTCTTTAATATACGCGTAATTCAAATTAATGTGATTATTAATATTTTAAGAATAGAACAATTCTTTTCTTAATAATTACCATGAACTTAAACA
>JAUVNS010000046.1 GCA_030599585.1 Promethearchaeota archaeon
CATTTTCCGTTCCATTTCCAAGCACGCATAATGATGTAACAATTAGTGATTGTTTAGAAAAGATTGAAAAGTTGATTGCAGAAAATGATATTGCCGGGATTATTGTTGAACCGATACAAGGAGCCGGGGGATTTATCATTCCAAAAGATTCTTTTCTGTTAGAATTAAGCAACCTTTGTAAACGGTGCGAGGTAAAATTAATAATAGATGAAATACAAGTGGGTTTTGGCCGGGCAGGTTCTTTTTTTGTTTATCAACAATATGGAGTAAAAAATCCGGATATAGTCCTTTTATCAAAATCAATAGCCGGTGGTTATTTCCCTGTTAGTGCCGTCATCGCACGTTCTGATCTTTTTGTTAATGTACCCAATAGAGGTACGGCTTTTCAAACCACTTTTAATAACAGTTCTTTGGGACTGGGAATAGCTAATCAATTAATGAAATTAGTAGAGAAGGAGAAAATTTTCGATAGTATATTTGAAAAAGGACAGCTCTTCCTGGAAAAATTAAGTTTTTTAAGTAAAAGTCCTTATGTCGCTAATTTAAGAGGGGTTGGGTTGGCGATTGCTTTTGATATTGTCGATCCAATATCTCAATTGCCATCGGACAAATTAGCCAAAATATTTGTAACTCAATGTTTAGAAGAGCGCGTGATAAGTTATGCCTGTGGTGTTAATTTCAATAGTGTTAAAATTATACCGTCATTAGTTATTACCAATGAAGAAATAGATATTGTCGTTAATAGGCTTAGTAAATGTTTGCAAAGATTTCAAGACTGTGTGAAGTAGAAAAAATATGGCTAGTATGAAATTACTCTATATTGGTGTTTGCAAAGAGAACCTTGCGAGATATTATCCATCTTACATTTCGGGTGAATTCTTGAAGGATACGTTCACGGATGCCGAATTGTTAGATGTTGTGAAACTTAAAAGTATTAATGTTTTAATGGTGGATGTTTTTAATTCAACATTCACAACAGCATTATTGCAACAATTGAAAGGGAGTATAAAACTAATAAATTTTCTATATCAATCAATTGATTCTTTAATAGACTTAAAAGAAGCTGAGAATTGCGGCATAAAAGTTAAAAAATTACCTGATGACATTTACTGTCATGAAGTTGCCGAATTTGCGGTTGCTCAATTATTATGTGCCTGTAAGGGTATAAGCCAATTTGACAAATCTATTAAAAACGGAGAATGGAACCAGGCAATACATACAAATTTTTCATTACGAGGCAAAACTCTTGGGATTGTGGGCTTTGGGAATATTGCTAAGTGTATAATTACGTTATGTGAAAATTGGGGGATGAATATTTTAGTAACACGAAAACATATGAATAAAAAACAATATGTTCCTAATGTGACTTTTGTTGATTTTTCTCATTTGATTGAGAAGAGTAATTATATAATTTTTGCGCTTCCCATTAATAAAGATACGTTTCAAATGTTCAATGAGAATCATATGCAAAAGTTAAATAAAAATTCAATAATAGTTAATATTTCACGAGGAAACATTGTGGATGAAAACGCTATATATGAAGCTTTAAAGTCTGGTAGATTATATAAATATTGTACGGATGTTTTTTCACAAGAACCAGTAAATAAGGACCACGTACTGCTGAATAGTGACAAAACGATATTATCTCCTCATATAGCGTGGGCAACTGAAGACACTTTGGAAAAAACATATAGCGTGTGGTTTAATCAAACAGCTATTTAATAAACAGAAGATTCGAGGAAGAGGCGATCATGGAAGAAAAGAGTTTGAGTTGGTGGGGCGATGTAACGACAAGCAATAAAGAAGAAACAATTAAAAAAAATAAAGAAATAATTGGTGAAAGAATAGAATTTTTTAAGATAATTAAAGAAATTTTGGAAGACGC
>JAUVNS010000039.1 GCA_030599585.1 Promethearchaeota archaeon
GACTTGCGGAACATACATTAAAAAAATCAAAGGATCGCCAAATTCTTGAAAAACGCCGTTGTGCCAGTAAATTACCTCACCAAGTATGTATCGACCTATTTGGATGTAAATAGGAAAGAACACCTCGAGTGTCATCTTTTTTTTTCTATAGATTACAATCGCTAAGGTCAACCCGAAGATAGTAGATCCCAATGCTCCAGCCAGGGAAACAAGAGACCTTCTATAATCTGGGGGTAAAGAATAATATTCTACTAGTCCGCCTCCAAAGGCGTAGATAGTAATACTGCGAACTTGACCGCCGTACGCAGCAGCGATTATTGCGTGGCTTATCTCGTGAATAAAGGTAAAAACATACGGTAAGGAAAAATACAGAACGATTGCAAACCAAAACCCAAGCAAACCTTTCGCGTAAAAGATGTTTTCGTATGACCAAATTTTCTTAGATTTTATAACTTGCTTATTTTCTCCAACAAAAGTTATATTTAATTGCTGGTTCGTCCCGTAAAAAGTTCTAATTCTCGCGTGAAGGCTAATTTTGTTAGAAAGTAGTTTGGAAAAACAATAGAAGCCAAAATTTAGCCCCACAACGCTTAAAACGAACGTAATCTGCGCGATTCCTAATTGGTCGTAGAATATCGTAAGAACGCTGAAAATTAAGTTAGCAAAAACGAAATACAAAATAATTTTCTTTTTCTTCTTCGATACCATTGTAAATAACATAACTCGAATAAATTATTTAAACAAAAAAATGTAGAGATTTTTAAAAAAAAAGAAATTCCCGTTCTACTTTATAGTTTGCTCATCAATTCGTACGACACGTATTCGTTGTCAGTTCTTATGATCCTATACGTATTTCCAAACCGCGTTATCAACACATTTACGGCTTTTATCCCGCAATTTATTCCGTCTTTGGTAGTAAGATAGTTATCTTTTTGAATTTCCTCATTATTCCACCATTTAGGACCGCGATCTACGATCTTTCCATCGGTCACCACAATACGGCTGGATAATCGCTTGCTATTGATATCAGTAAGAAGAATAGGACGAATCGAATGTTCAGCGGGACCTGGAAACATCGAAGGAATTTTGCAAGGAAATCCGGCACTTACGGAACCGCTAATAATAATCTGTTTGATGTTCAGATAATCTTCAGCACGGATCAGCTTCAAAGTATAGTCGTTTGAATTGTGCAAATCAAAAGCGAAAGCGTAGCAACCTTTCAAGCACTCTTCTCCATTTAAGGTTTGGAGCTCTAACCCTTCGATATTTTCTTGAAGGTCTAGAGGAAGGTCAGATAATTTTACGCGTTCTTGCGTAGGTAAAAAGGTGCAAATCTCAGCATCAAAGGCTATTCCATATCGATTTTCTAAGCAAAACGAGGGAAGATAACTATAATACTCGTCGATATTGGTTATTACACTTTCGTAAAAGTTTTTGTAATCCGGAACTTGAAGAGGAGGGATGGAAGCCGCAAAATCATTTTCGAGCTCTTTCATCAGCTCAACGAACGTATTTTTATCGTACGACTCAGGGGACAATTTTTCCCAGATTTTAAGATTTATTTCTTGAGTCTTCTCGTATTGAGTTGCCGTGCTTTTATCAATTTGTTTCCAAGCCTTTGAAGCTTTCTCTTCTTCACCCCAACTGTCGCCCTCTTTCAAGCAAGCGCTGTTCGATAAGAAATTAAGAATTTCATATATAAACATGTCGAACATTTCAGAACTTTTGATATTTGCGTAAAAAGGTATCCGTACGGTTAGCTTGTTCATATCTATGTGTTTTTCTATTACGTCATCAAAAGATCTGTAAACATTTCTTAACCCATGAATACCGACGTCAAAAGGAACAAACATCTTTTGGCCCACATACACTCTTCTAACAATAGGCTCTTTTTTCTTTTCTTCCTCAGGCTTTTTTCCCAACTTTTTTAGCACAAAATTTTTATTCTTAATAGCGTTCGTGAGATACGGGTCTAATTTTAACGCTTTATTCAAAGTTTCGAGAGATTCTTCATACCTTTCGAGTTTTGCTAGCACAGCGCCTTTATCTGAAAGTACTTCCGAATAGTTTGGATTAATATTCAACGCTTTGTTAAAATGTAGGAGTGCCAATTCAAACTTTCCTTTTTTAAAAAAATCTAATCCAACTGTATAAGATATTTTAGCTTTTTCCAAATCCATTTTAATTCAGGTTTTTTATCTTATAAGTATAAAACTTCTTTATGTAATATAAAAGTGTTTCTATAGATATACACTAATAATAAGTTGTAAATAGTAAAAAAAGAAATAAAAAAAATTTAGTTAGGTCGTAAACTGACCGAGTCCTTTTCCCGCTTGATCGCCTCAAAAATAGCTAAAATTTGCATTAATGCTCCAGCAGATATTCTAAAAGCAAGCGTAAACAATAACAGCCTACTCTTTGATATCGTATAGTGATAAGTCAAGAAAGAATTTTCTTATATTATCACATTCGTAATCTACCCTAATCACTACTTTAGTATTTTCATATAAAGAACAAGAACTCGTATTTTATTTAGTTTTTAAAAAAAAAAAAATCTGTTTTTATAATCATTACAATAAATTTCAATCTATAAATAAAATTTATATAACTTAAAAAATAAAACAAAAATTATGGACGAATCTGTTAAAAATATTATTATCAAGAAATTTGATGAAAGTTTTTACAATTCATTATTAAAAATACATAATGAGGAGGATTTTTGGGTTAAATTATATGAGTTGTATAAAAAAGAGAACCTTGAAAAATTCTTTTTTGATGAAATTGAAATAATAAGCAGATTTTTAGCGAAATTTAAGGGCAAATTTGATGAATATTATTTGATTTTAGAACCAACAGGAGTAGGGGGTTCGGGACTTATTATTAAAATGTTAAATAAAAAGTTAAAAATTCATCGAGCATTAAAATTCCCCCGTCCTAAAAAAAGTCAAAAGGAAAATAAATTCTTAATTGAGTCATTGAAAGATGAAATGGAAATTCTAACATCAATTATTCATGAAAATATTATCTCAATTTACGATTTAGGAGAATTGGAAATATCTCCAGAATTAAAGCAATTTCCATATTATATTATGGATTATATAAAAGATGGGATTGATTTAAGAAAATTTTTTGGAGGGAAAATCTCAATAGGACAATTAAAAGATTTAACAAGAGATTGTGCTCAGATATTTTTTGAAATTTCAAATGCTATAGCTTTATTGCATGAAAACCAACTAATTCATTTTGATATAAAACCTGAAAATATTTTAATCCAAAATGGAAAACCTCTCCTTTGTGATTTAGGATTTGCAAAAAAAAAGACTGATGATAAAGACCTTACAGTAATCGGTTTCACTTTATATTATGCTCATCCAGATTTAAAAGAGGGATTAAGGCAAGGTGAAAGCCTAAATAGAATTAAGAAAGAGAGGGCACCGGCTGATTTTAAGTTTAAATATGATATTTTTGCTCTTGGAAAGACTTTTTTAGAAATTTTATCTATTATCTCCAAAAAGTTATCCCTAATGGAATATGATTATAATTTTGCATATTTACATTTACTTGCTTGTAGAATGCTAGATGGATATAATTTAAATAAAAATGATTATAAAAGGAAAAGAAATAATGGACTTCCTGTATACAAAGAACACTGGGTTGATTTGAATGAAAATGATTTTACATTTTTAAAATATGAACAAAAAGAGAGAAAGAAAATAATTGAACAAATTATTACAGATTTAAAAAAACTTATATATAGAGATTTATATATCAAAGAAATACCTGAATTGAGTAATGATTATCCAAATAGAATAAGAAGTTCATTGTATTGTTCTGCACCCTTTAGCTCCAGGATTAAACATATTGTTGAACATCCTGTATTTTCAAGATTAGCTGAAGAACATCAGTTAACTCTTATTGATACGATATACCCAACTGCAACTCATAGCAGGTTAGAACATTCAATTGGAGCCTTTTATAATTGTTGCTTATATGTACGATCCTTATATAATGATCCCTATAATCCTCTCTTTAAACAACTTATTAATATTAATGAGATTAAAACACTACTATTAGCTAGTCTATTCCATGATTTAGGTCAATACCCTTTTGCTCATACATTTGAAGAACTTGAGCCATTTAAATCTCAATTAAGCCATAAAAAAATAACTATCGATTTTTTTGAAAATCTTTCAAAAGATAATAACGGGTATACTCTAAAAGAATATCTAAAGAACGAATGGGGCATTGATATAGAAGAAATAAAAAAACTTCTTTCAAGAGCAGAAATTTCAGATGAAGAATGGGATCGTAATTTAAAACTTGATTTGTTATCTTCAATTATAGATGGAATTATTGATATAGATAAACTTGATTATTACCAAAGAGATGCTCATAATTGCAATTTAAGTTATGGTTTAATGATCGATCCATATAGATTGATTCGTAATTTAACGGTAATAATTGATAAAGATCTTGATTCTAAAAATACATTTACTATTGGCGTCTATAGAAGGGCTCAAGCAGCAGCAGAAACACTAGCTTTCACCAGATATTTATTATACCAGTCGGTTTATTGGCATCATACTGCTAGATCATTTATAGCGATGTTGAAAATTGTATTAAAATCTTTAATCGACTTTTCTGAAGATTTCAGTACAAAATTTAAAGTTTTCTTAGGTGTTTATAACCAACCAAATAGAATTAAAGCTCTTCAAGTTTTAGAATTTATCAAAAAATACATCCAAGTAGTGGATCATAATGATAAAGAAAATTTGATTAAATTAATTGAAATGATTAAAAGACGTAATTATTACAAAAGAATTTTTACAATTCAATCAAAGAAAGATAGCCCAATATCAGAGCAAGAAACATTTTTATCAGAATATCGAAGAAAAAAAATAGATCCTTCTTTTCAGACATATCTAAGAGATCAAATTATTACAAAATTTAATGGTGCATATAAAAAATACGAAGAAGCAAAGATAATAAGTAGAGACCAAATAAAAAAAACTTTAGACATATTAGATCATCACACAAGTATAATTTGCGATTCTGTTGAACCAAAATATGGAATTGAATCAAAGAATCAAATACTTATAATAATACCAGAGCCAAAATACTCATATCAAAAAAAAAAAAATATTAAAAAACATGATTCTGATGTGATTATACAAGTTTATGGTACCTTAATGAAAATTGTATCGAAAGGGAGAATCTTTTGTCATCCAGAAATAAGAGACACATTAATGCAAGTGCTTACATTAAAGGATATAGAGAATTGTATTAAAAATGCGATGCGAAAAATTACCTAACTTGTTATAATTAATACAACAACGTGCGTTTATTTCTATCCTCATTAAAAAATCATTTAAAAAAAAAAAAAAAGCTTTCTTTCAACTTTGGTTTTTGATAAAAAAAAGTTGTGTAAAATTTATTTTTCATTATTGTTCGTTATTATTTAGCCAACATTGGGAATTTGATTGAAATATATTCTTGTGCGCATAATTAACAGCTATACAGCCTCCCCTACAATTAGAAAGCCATGAACAATTTTGACACTTTCCTTGAATATCAGAGGTGTTTAAGCTTCTAAAGTAATTGAGGAAATTAGAATTTTCCCATATCCAGCTAAAACTATGCTCTCTAATGTTATCGGTTTTAACACCAATGAAATAATTACATGGTAATATTTCTCCAGTAGAGGTGAGAGTACAATAATGCCTTGCTCCATTGCATCCAATTTGAGATTCTTTATGGGTAGATTCTAAA
>JAUVNS010000027.1 GCA_030599585.1 Promethearchaeota archaeon
ATGGCAAAGAAAGATGTGAAAGAAGTGTCAAGTAAAGGTGGTTTTACAAAGCCAGCAATTGATTATAGAAATAGTTACCGTCCAAATATGAAATTATTTCAAAAAGGGAAGGAAATACCCAAAAAGAAGAAAAAAAAATAGGGATTTAATCTTTTAAGCTCAAATTGCCTTTAATAGAGAACTGATAATCCGAGTAAATATGGCATAAAAATGATTTTAAATAATAAGAAGAGTGAAAATATCGGCTAAAAAACTGATTGGAAAGACAAAAAAATAATTTATAGAAGGATATTATTGACAGAAGATTTTGAATATATAGAAAAAGAGATATTAGAATACTGTTATTCAACAGTTCTTTCATTAAATGACTATTATCATAATTTTACTATCAAAGAATTGAAGGAAGATGATAGATTCAAAAAAATTTAATCTTGGCTCGAAAACATGTATATCCAAGTAAACACGTAAAATTCTATGGTTTCAGCCGTTTTTATCGGTGGGTACCAAAGGGGTCTGTAAAAAATAACACGCGATATTACTCGATTTAAAATAATAACACGTTTTCAGAAATATTATTTCTGAATAATCTCAACGCATTCGTTGTAAAACAAGTCCCCGTAATGAGGATATATCTTCCGACTTCCGTTTGCATGGAATTTTTTTGTTATAATTCTATATTTTTTCCTACTCGAATTAACGCCTTGTGCCCCTTTCGATCAATATATAAATAGACGGGCTTTATCTTCATTTTTCGTGCTATAAGTGCCATTTCTTGATCTCTCGTTGCTAGTCCATACCTTTTTTCAATAAGGGCAAGCCTTAAGTTGCCGTCAGAGTGAGTTTTAAGTCCACTTGGTAATGGAATTACTTCGTATCTGTCATTGAGCGTATTAATAACTGATTTATTGTTATGTAAGCACTCATCCATAACTATAATTTTTTTTCCAAGGAAAATTTTTCTGATAGATTTGCTGATTTTTTCGCGGAGATTAAACCTCTCGTATAATTCTAACTTGTTAATAACTACGCTTTTAGGTTGAAGTATTGAAACTTCTTCGCTAGTTATATCTTTAATTAACTGAGAAATTGAGGTAGTATGCTTAGTTCGTTTATGTTGTTCCAAGGCAGGGAGCGTCTTGAATTTTCTATTACATAGGTCGCATTTAATTTTTTTACTTAAATGAGACGAATTAATGTGCTGGTTTAACGAGTTTAGAGAATCTAAAATTTTGCCACAATGAGAACAAACGAATTTCTTCTTTTGACAAACGCTACTTTTAACGTGTTGATTCATCGCATTTTCGTTTTTAAAGCCTTTTTTACAATGTGGACAAGTGATACTTTTTTTTGTACACGTTGCTGCTTTCTTATGCTGTTTTAACCCGTTTTCCGAGGCAAATCTCTTGTCGCAATTAGAACACGAAAAGAGCCCCTCTTTTTTAATGTGGTCGCTTAGTTCTTTTTCTGTTTTAAAACCGTTCTTACATTTTGGACAAGAATATTTAGTTTTGTGCGCGTCTTTTTGATGCTGGGCTAATGATTTTTGTGTCTCGAATTTTTTTTTACAAGTATTGCACACTAATTTTTTTTGATGAGCAGATTTTTTATGTTGATTAAGAGAGATTTCTGAAGTAAAAACTTTTTTACATTCCGTGCATCTATGAATATTATGACCTGTTGATTTATAATGCTGATTTAATGCGTTAGATGTCTTAAAACTTTTATTACAGGTAGCGCAAATATAGAGTTTTTCAATTGGTTCCGTTGTAATTGAATTCATCTCCTTCCTCTCAAAATTACGTAATTTGCTTCCTGCTTCATAATTTCTGCTTCATAATCTTCGTCTAAATCTCCAATAGCTATAAGATCAAAACTTTGCTCATTAATTTCCTTTTCATCAAAAGGGATACCATAATTTATATCAAAATAATCAACATCCTCATCGTTTATTATATTACCTTCGTAATCAGCCTCCCTATACCTTGGATAAATAGATATTGTTAGTTCTTTTGGATTAATTATAAATAAAAAACCAATATCACCTGCCCATAGTATTACTTTTTCACCTTCGATAATACTTGTACTTTTAGAAACTCTGCTTCTTTTACCGGGAGAAATTATATCAAAACCCCAAAAAGCGTTATATTCTTGACAGATATAAAGCCTTCTCTTTAAATTTTCGTGAGAATTTTGGATTTCAGAAAATCTTATACTATTTGTAGCCCCTTTTCCTGAATATTCGTCAGGCTCGTAGTAATAAAGAACTGCGTCTCCTTCGTTTGGAAACCCTAAAGTTAATTTAACAATTTCCTTATTAAATGTATAGCTGTTTGCATCTGTATCGTAACTACATTCAACTAAGAACCATTTACCATTTATCGTTATTTTAACTAATTCCCAACCGTCACTAGTTTTTTTTAAATTAAAAATACTTTTTGAGGGTTTAAGGTAATACACGTATTCCCATTTACTCTTGCCTTCTTCTTGATGGGAGGCTTGCGCTAGTTTATCCTTATCTGTTAATTTTTGAACGATCTTCCTTATATTTGAACTAAATCCCGTATCCCTTAGCATTTGAATAGAAAACGCTTCTCTTGGATGTTCTTCGAAAAATTTTAGCACGGCATCTTCAGTTGTAATTATAGCCTCGTCTAAATTAATTTTTGAAAGTGGAATTCCTTTGATGTTCTTATTTTTCTTTTGCATCGATCTATCTAGTAAAAATTAGGTTATATAAAGGTTTTGATCTTAATTAACTTGTTTAACTTAATTATGCAATAATTTTCTTTCTACTAAAAAAGTAAACTTTTATAAAGGTAAGTAAAGTAAAGTAAAGCAAAGTAAAGTTGCGAAAAGGAGGGGAGTAGTTTGGAAGTTTACTATTACTACTTTAAAGCTTACTAGCGTAAAGTTGACCTAACATTTATATAGGAAAATGGTTGTTATTATATTGTAAAATCACCTCGGATTTTTATTAATTCGATAAAATAAAGACAAAATCGAGACTTGCGTAAAATAAAAAGATTTTCTAAAGATGAATAGAACTTCCAAAGTTGAGTAAAATACCTGAGAAAAACAATAATTATAAAGAGGAAATAGTTTCTTTCGCGTACGATTTAAAGAGCGGTGGGAGTTACGTCAAGAACGTTTTTTACGAACTCGAAACCGATAAGGCGGTGATGTTTGGAAGGAATGGCGACGATAAAGTTCTTTTTATCCCTAAATCAGCAATTAAAGGTGGGTGGATAAAAGATAAAAAAAAAGCTCAAAACATCGCAATAAGATTTGGAATTGAACTACGCTGGAGACCCAATAAAACTTAATTTAAAACAAAAATGATACTACTATAAGAAAATTCAAGAGGTTTAGGAATGACGCAAAAAAAAGATGGTGAACAGGAGGAATTCATCTTTGAGTTTTACGACGAAGACTACGCGAAATCTCTAGAGGGTGCCGAAAAACCAGTAATAACTGAGGAATACAACGAGATCGATTTTGAAACGGATTTAAACGAAGAACAACTCGAAATTGTAAACAACATCCAAGGGGCAATGCTGGTCATTGCCGGAGCGGGTTCTGGAAAGACGAGGACTATCGTCTATTCCGTTGCGAAACTGTTAACGTCGGGAGTAAAACCTAGCCAGATAATGTTAGTGACCTTTACCAATAAAGCCGCTCACGAAATGATTAAACGCGTCGAAATTTTACTTGGTAAAAAACCAAGAGGTATCTGGGGAGGGACGTTTCACTCGATTGCTAATAGATTCTTAAGGATGTACGCAAAAACGCTCGGACTAAAGCCTAATTTTACCATAATGGACGAGACTGACGCCAAAGGGTTAATGAAATTGTCAATTGATAAAGCAGGCGTAAAAGATCTCGAAGAGCGGTTCCCTACTTCGGCAATGGCCAAATCAATTTTATCGTTTTCGATTAATTGTAACAAATCTATTAAAGAAGTAATCCAATGGAAATACGGACAGTTTGATAGCGATCCTGTGCTTGCTAAATTAAACGAAGTAATTAAAATTTATAAAACTAAAAAAGCAGACGACGGTTTATTAGATTTCGACGACTTGCTTGTATTCTGGAGTAGATTGCTCGACGAAAGATCTATAGCTAAACTAATCGCTAGTAAGATTAAATACGTGTTGGTTGACGAATATCAAGATACTAACTACATCCAAGACGAGATTATTCATAAAATCGTGTTGCAAAATCCAGATCGAAACATCATGGCGGTTGGCGACGATGCCCAGAGCATATACGCGTTTCGAGGTGCGAATTTTCAGAACATTTTGAATTTCGAAAGTAATTACAAAAAATGTAAAAGATACACCATTACCTACAATTATCGGAGCGCCCCTCAAATATTAGACTTAGCAAATAATTGCATAGAACACAACGAAAATCAATTTAAAAAATCCATGAGAGCTACGAGACCGAGCGGTGTTAAGCCATTTCAAGTAAATTTAGGAGACGACAAAGACCAAGCAAGGTTTATCGCAAACCAAATTTTAAAATTGCGCCAAGATGGCTACAAACTGAACGAAATGGCAATTCTCGTACGAGCGGGGTTTCACACGATTAGGATCGAGCTGGAATTAAAAGCAAAAAACATCCCTTACGAAGTTCGAGCAGGAGTGGCTTTCTTTGAAAAAGCCCACATCAAAGATATGATTGCTCACCTACGCGTAATTGAAAATCCTTACGACGAAATCTCGTGGTCTCGAATATTTGGTATTATTTCAGGTATAGGTACCGTTTCCGCGTCAAAAATTTTTGAAGCGATCTCGAAAACGGACGATCCGATCGTTAGCGTTTCGAGTAAAACATTTATCGATAAGCATCTTAAAGGCTCAAGAATCTCAAAAGATGGGATAAAAAACTTACTTTCTCACGCGAAAAAATTAAAGGGGTTTACAATTGACGACGCTCCAACTGAACTAGTGAAAAAGTTAGTAGGGGCGCTTGAGGATTATATCAAAGCCAAGTACGACAATTGGCAAGATAGATTAGAAGACTTACATCAATTAGGCGTTTACGCTCAAAACTATCCTAACACTCAGAAATTTCTGGAGAATTTAAGCTTGAATGCCTCGGCTTTAGAATCTAAAACGGTTTTAATGGGCTCTCAAATCGAAGACGAAAAACCTGTAGTGTTATCTACGGTTCATCGGGCTAAAGGGTTGGAGTGGAGGGTAGTGTTCATCCCAATGTTGTGCGAAGATTCGTTTCCTTCCAGTAGAGTAATTGGCGACCCCGACGCGTACGAAGAAGAAAGAAGGGTGTTTTACGTGGCAACAACAAGGACTAAGGACGAGTTGTATCTTATTTCGCCGGCGGTAAGAAATACCTATCGAGGCCCTCAGACGGTGCGGGTATCTCAGTTTGTCGGGGAATTAAACCCAAAAGTCTATAAAAGATCGTCAGTTCGCTATAAACCAACTCCGATTAACAAGAAGAACTCAAAAAAAAGCAAAGGATCGTTTTTTACTACGGCAGATAAACTAGGTGAGAAATAACTAAATTTCTAGAGTATTAACGGTATAAATTGGTTCTTCTTCCTAATATTTCTTTCACAACTCGTTTGTTCGCAAGAAATGGATTGGTTATCTCCTTTTTTGGAAATTTTAAAGGAGGTGTAAAAATCTGTTCATTTTTGATTAGTAAATTATAAGCTTGATGTAAGAGAAATTCGAGATTGATGACATCTTCGTTGTTATAGGCGAGTAGCGTTTCGAGATATTCTTTTTTATTGGTTTGCTTAAATTTATTCCACAAGAGCACCGCAGAATAGCCGTCCAAGTCTTCAAGAGCTCCACGCGAGATTCCAAACCTTTTTTCAATTTTTTTTAACCCGCCCTTTATCTGTAATCTCCTGAGTAAGAAGCACACGTCAAAATGGACCTGATTAAAATCGATTCCCATTTCGTGCTTGATAAATGGAATATCAAAAGCTTTTCCGTAAAAAGTTGTTATTGCAGGGAATTTTGAAATAAACGCAGGAAAGTCGTCTAAGTTGTCACCTCGGACAAAATCGTGAACTCTCGTTCCATCGTAAACGGCAATAGTCGTTATATGGCTATAATGAGGGCTTAGACCAGTCGTTTCAATATCGAGGTAAGCAATACGGTCAATAAAGTTTGGGATCATCTTCCAATGTTGCATTTTGGGTATAAGTCTTGTTAATTGAGAAATATCGAGGATTTTTAGCGCTTTTATCGCTGAATTGACGCCATTCCATATGGCGAGCCATTTTTGTTTTGGAAACAATTCAGGACACTGTTTTTTTATCACATCGTTCCAACAATATATCCCTAATTCTCTGAGCATTACTTCTGTTTTAACACCAATCCCTTTTACAAAGGTAAACGAGTTAAATAGCGGATTATTCGCTTCAGAGGATATAACATCGTCTTTTGTCACGATTTCTTTCACATTATTAGTTTGAGGTTTCAAAAATTTAAAGCATGAGTCCTAATTAATTTAATTTTTATTATAAGATTTATTTGTTAAGTGTTTAGTTAGTAAAAAATTATTTTTTGATAGGAATTTATTATCTCATCCAAAATTGATTCTGGCATTTTTCGCAAAATTTAGCAGATTTTCTATTTACTGCGCCGCAATTGTCACAATACTTAATATTATTTTTTATTGGAGGTTCGGTCTTAAAAGTTTTGACATCAATAGGGAATTTTGAGCCTTTTATAGCATAATTAAGTTTTGTATCGTTTTCTTTTACTACAATAATTCCTCTAACCGATTTCGTTTGAGTTAGATTTTCACTTACCCACGCCATATACCTTTGTATCTGACCAACAACTTTATCGCTTCCTTTCCCTCTTTTCAATTCTACAATTACATAACTATCCTGTTGATCTTTAAAAAGAACGTCTATAAAACCAACGGAAGTTTTATACTGTCTTCCAATTAACTTCAATCCGTCTTCAAGTATTTCCGGATTTTTAACAATTGTATCTTCGATTTGCCTTTCATAAACTCGTTCATTAGGGCGATTTTTTTCGTAATTTAAAACAGTCTTCCATTTTGCTGAATCTAAATTCTTCTTAATAATTCCGTTTTTATCAGTAATGCTCTTTCTTTCTAACATTTTAGCCAAATTAGAAACTTCGAGAGACTTCTTAATTTTACCGGTTTGTTTATACGCAATGCTGAGAAGATCATAAGTTTTTGGAATCTGCTGTTTATAAATTATATCTCTAGGATGCCATTTAATCTTGAAAACGTTATCGCAGAGTAGAAAAGCTTTTGTGTAATTCTTTACTTTAAGATGTGTTCTTATTAGATTGTTCCAAACGGTAATATTTTTATAATGGTATTCTAAAGAACGCTCAAAAGCTTTAATGGCATTACTATAATCACGAGCAATACTATACGAAATACCTAAATAATTCCATACTGATCCGTTTTTTGGATTTTTCTCAATAATGTTTTTAAAAGTAATAATTGCGTTTTTGTAATCTTTTGCTTGATTATACGCTATACCTAAATATTGTTGATGATATTGATGATTTGGTTCAATTTCTATCGCTTTTTTATACATTGTAATAGCTTCATTATGCTCATTTTTGGCTCTATAAACGTGACCTTGAAGAATCCAGGTAGAAGCGTCCTGCGAATTGATCTTTAATGATTCATTAAGAGATTCTAGTGCTTTCTTATAATCTTTCCTTACATAATAATAAAAACTGCCAAGTCTTCGCCAAATATTATGATCATTGGAATTAATTTCTAAAGCTTTTTCAAGGGAATGAAGTTGTTCGTCGCGGTTTCCTTTCATTGCATGTGCTTCAGCGAGACCGCACCAAATCTCATGATCATCAGGATCTAACTTTATAGCTTTTTTATAAGCATTTATAGATTCTTCATATTTTTCTATAATGCTATATTTTATTCCAAGATGATACCAAGCTTCTAGATTATTAGGATCACATTTTAATGCGTCTTGATGTTTTTCTATAGAAAATTCTATCAGTTTTATTGCTTCGTTATGCTGATCCATTGTAAGAGCTTTATTAAAATAAGCGTGTCCTAAGTTATTCCAGATTTCTACGTTATTCATATCAAACTCCAATGCGTGGTTGTAAGCTTCTATTGATTTGTCGTATTCTTCCTTGTCATAATATTCATCACCTTTTATCATCCATGTGTAAAATTCAGACATAAGTTATCACTTAAGATTTGAAATTCGATTCTTTTCTATATTCTTATTTTTGTATTTGTTATTCTTATTAAATCGTTGACTAAATCGACTCTCTCTGGACTCTTGTAGTTTTCTTAAACGTGTATATATCAATTTATTTCTTTAACAAACCATCCAAGAATTTATTAATATTGTCTATAACTTTCTTTTCTTTGAAATTTATTGGCTTGCTATCTCCATTCAAAATCGGAATTAACATTGTTTTATAAAAATTGACGAATTCACCGTCTTTTGATCTTATGCCAATCGTGTTTTCTAATTCATGGGAAAAAGGCGTTAATATGAGTTCTTCTTCATCCCTCAATGCTACATAAAAACCATAAGGATGCGAAAGTAGTCTAACTTGAATATTCCCTAATTTATTCATATTTGAGTAGATTTTATCAAAAAATTCATCTTCCCAAAAGGAATAGAATACGATTTTCTTATCTTGATGTATATAAGCCCACTCTGAAGCAAACGAGAGTATTTCTTGAAAAGGTAGAGGTATGTAAATATAAGCTAATTCTTTTGTATTGGAAATCAGAGAAGCAATTAAATTAATTATGGCTTCACCTCCATAAAAGACTTCAAGGTTTAAAACTAATTTTGGATAAGTGTGGTCAACAAAAAATTTAAAATCTTTTTTATCTATATTTGAATCGATATATGCTATCGTAAACTTCTTTTCGAAGAAGCTAATAATAGTATCTCGGCAAAAAACTAATCTTTTATTCTCAATTACTTTTCCTTTTGCGTCTTTTTTTAGATTATGTAAGTTAGAACGATTTAAGAGTTCAATGTATTCGTAATTATCGTCATATAATCGCTGGGCAATACTAAAATAATTTTCGTCAATTACTTGAGCCTCACTTTTTCCTTGAGGTGATTCTTCTTGTAGACCTAATTTTTGTTTTATAAGTTTCTTAAGTTTGAATATTTCCTTCGAGTTTCTTTTATTTTCAGAATAATCATAATCTAAATATTGATTACAATATTCTAGCGCTTTTTCATACTTTCCTGAGTTAAAATGAATTTTAGCTAAATGACTTACAGCTCTAAAATACCAATGAAATGATCCAGAGTCGTAATCACTTAAAGTTTTTTCGAAAAATTTTTGCGCTTTTTCAATATCACCCAATCCGTAATAGGCCATACCAAGGCAAACCCATCCATCTGGATTTAAGCTTGCTATCTCTACTGCTCTTCTGCAAGCTTCTATTGCCTTATCGTATTGTTCTGCTTTAACGAGAAGTTCTCCAAGACGAGTCCATCTTTTATACTCATTTGGGCTAAGCTTCAATATTTTTCTTAGTATATTTATTATAGATGTAATATCTCCTTCTTTTTCACTTTTCCTAAGTAAAGAATCAAGTTTTGTTTTTTCTTTACTTGAATATTTTGGTCCTATTTGGTAAATTCGATGTTCACTAATATTTTCTTCAGGCACAGTAAAAAAAGAAACATAATCAACCTTAGATATAACATCTTCTCCCTCCTCGTGATTAAACGAAGCAAAATATTTTATTCCTTCGAATTCCAGAGGATCTTTGTCTACTAATTTTCCGCCCTTGATAGAATAATGAAATGTTAAATCTTTACGAGTTCCTTTCCAAATATTTTTAAACAAAATGGGAAATTGATCTAATTCGTATTTATGAAAGTTCCGAATTCCTCCTAAGCTGTTAACTATAACTTTTGCAATTTCATCCTCACTTAGGTAGGGGGTATCTTTTGGTGATGCAATTATATATTCTTCCTTATGAATAAGAGCCTTGGTATCCATTATGGTTCGCTTTAATCTTGTATATTTTTCTAATCTTATTTTAGTGGTTGACTACATTGACTCCCTCTGAACTTTTGTAATATGATTGCTCTTTTTGAACGTGTATATATCAGTTACGAAGGAATCTAAAGCCCTTTCGTGAGAAATGATGATCATTTGGGAAGTGTTCAGCGAATTAAAAATTTCTTGCATGCGATTAACTTGTTGTTGACTAAAACCGTCGGTAGGTTCGTCTAAAATCAGTAAATCTTTCGTTTTGACGTCTTGATACCGCTCGTTAATGATCTTAGTTAAGCCTAACCTGTACGCTAACGAGATTGCGCTTTTTTCTCCGCCTGAAAGATCTTTAAAGGGAGAATCGTATCCGTTCACGTTAATTATTGGCTGAAAATCGTCAGGGCGAATCTCAACTTCTATATTTCCGCTCTCAACTAATACGTTAAACCATTCTTTAAAAAAGGTGTTAAAATCGCGAGCGCTCGAAATTAAAATCTGTCTTTCAATATCTCTTAACAATACGGGAAATTGATCTTTTACCCAATTCCTAATTTCAGTAGAGTATTCCAGCTTCTCTTTTAATTTTTTCTTTTCTTCTAACCAAGTTTTTAAATCGTTAACTTCTTTTTTCATATACTCTAGAGTTGTTCTTTCGGCGCTTAACTCTATGTCAATGGCGTTCTTTAGGGATTTCAGTTCTTCTATATTTTTTTCAAAAGAGTCAAGATTTTTTCTAATTTCTAACTCTAATTGTTTTAACTCTGTTATATCAGCGATTTTAAAAGCCTTTAAGGTATCGTCTATTTCTTTTTGCACCTGAGTTAATTTACCTATCATCTCGTCTAGTTTTTTCTGATTATCCATTTCCTGTATTTTACTTGCTTCAACTAGCTTCTTGTACAACTCTATTTTACTTTTATTTGCTGTATAGTCTTGTAAATTTTTCAGATTTTGCTCTAATGTAGTAATATTTTTAGATAACGTTTCTATTTCGCTCGAAAACGACTCAACCTTCCCTAACGCGTCTTTTAACTCTCCTTTAAATCGCTTCTCTTCGTGGATTTCTTGTCCACACATCGAACATTTCCCTTCTTTTAGTAATTTATCAACATCTTTAATTTTTTGCTCCAGAACAGCCTTTTCTTTTCCTTTTTCAGAAATTTGTTCTCGGTCTTCGGAGATTTGAGCTCGTATCTGGTCTTCAGTTAAATCTGTTGACAACTCGGCCAATACAATTTTTTTAGCTTCTTCTTCGTTCGTCTTAATGTTATTCTGGGCAGTTTCAAGATCTTTAGCGTATTTTTCTCTTAATTCGGTATAATCTTTAAAAGTCTTTTCTTTACCTTCAAGTTCTATTATTTTCTTTGATAGGTCTTCTTTTTTTGATTTTATTGCGTCAAAATCTTTCTTAACAAGGTTTATCTCGTTTTGTTTTACTTCGCTTTCTTTTTCCATGCCACTAATTTTGTTTACTTGAAGTTTTAACTCCTCTTCTTTTTCAGGAATCACATCTTCGATCCCTTCGAGTTGACCGATTCGAATTTCGGTCTCTTTACTGTCGTCTCTTAAAAAATCTATTATAATTTTGATATTTCTTAGCGTAACTTCGTATTTCTCAATGCCAAATACGTCCTTTAAGATTTCAAACCGTTTTTCTGGAGCAGCTTCTAAAATCTCTTTCACTGATTCTTGAGGTGTATATACCGTGTAACGAAACAAATCAATTTTTTGTGCTCGTTCGTACCTTGTAACTGAATAGTTGAGCGTTTCTAAAATCTTTCTACGCAAATCAGTTGGGGCGTAAGAAGTTAGACTATCGTTTATTGTAAACGATCCTTTAGTCTGGGAGACCGTCCCAGCTTTACTTTTTGAAAGACTTCTCTTTATTACATATCTGTCGCCATCAAGTAAAAAGGTTAACTCAACGGATGCTTTGTTTTCGCCTCGGCGTAAGATAGAATCTCCGCTTAAGTCCGCGCTTTTTAACGTTCCAAATAAAGCGAATTCGATCGCCTTTAGAACTGAACTTTTTCCACTCCCGATATCTCCGTAAAAAAGCATGGTTGTCTGAGGAAAAGTAAGATCAATATTTTTAATACTTCTAATGTTCCCTATTTTAATTGATTCCAAAATCATAGGCTCTTCCCCTTCTTAGTTAGATCAAAAATCTCAAGAAATTGGTTCAGTAGTTCTTCGTTGTATTCTCTAACTTGAGTTCCTTCTTCTCTATCAGTGCCCAACACTCCTAAGATTCTGTGAATTTTGTTTTCCATGTCTTTTTTGGATGTTTTTTTCATAGTAGTTTTTTCAGCGTGTTCGTGAATTAGCGCTTCTTCGATTTCCTCGTTTGTTTTTCCAACCGCAACGCTTACTGGAGCGTATTCCTTTGATGTAAGAGCGTTCTTATTTATTAACGCGTCGAGCGCTCCTTTATTCTTTAGTTGTTCTGCAATTTCGCTCGATTTAATTTCGTAGGCTCTACCAGAAGTAAGCGAACCGATAATTCGGATCGTTACTATTTTTCCTTCAGCATCTAACCCTGAAATTTTTTGGGCTATAAGGTCTAGAGCTTCTATAGCGGTCTTGTTAGCGCAATCAATTACCAAGGTAAGAATTTCTCGTGGTTTTATCGGAATGTATTTAATCGTAAGCTTCACACTTTGAGATTCGGCGTTAATATCTCCGGAAACGATACAGAAACCACCATATCGATATTTTTCAAGCTCGCGAAAATTGGTTGGATAAAGCGATCCGGGGTAAATAATGTTATTTTTTTGATCAACAACAAAAGTTCCATCGCCTTCTCGTAATTCTTCAGGAACAGTTTTATGCAGGTGACCACCGGCGTAATACGCAAAATTTTGAGGTAAGAGCGATTTAGGAGCAGATTCCATTTCTTTGAATTCGACCGGTTTTAATTCGCTCATCATAGTGTGCAATACAAATATTTTAATTCCTGTTTCGTCCTCTAAATTTTCCCGCAGCAAACGCTTATAATCTTCAATTTCCAAACTTCTTTTCCGTGCTCGTAATCCGGTTAGTTTTATACCCGTTTTTTCATCTTGGAAAAAATGTAATTTTAATTGTTTATTATCAGTGAGTTCGCCTTTAGATAGGTCAATAAACAGTCCTGCCGAAATTAAGGGACGGATCATTGAATTATCGGACGGTGAAAAATCGTGCGAACCCATAATTCCATAGACAGGTATGTTTTTATCGCGTAATTTTTTTAACTCTCTTACTGCTAAATCTATAACGTCTACTTTTGGATTGCTGATGTCGAATAGATCGCCACTGATTACAACAAAATCTACTTCCTCTTCAAGAATTGTATTAATTGTCTGTTCGAACGCTTCGTATCCCATCTGATTTAGTACTTCGTTTCGCCAAGCTCCCAAATGGCAATCAGATAAATGGGCAAATTTTACATCCATCCTTTTCACATTTTCCTATTTTTTTTTTAATCAATTAAAATTCACGAAAATCCTGGCGATACTATGTTAGTTTTTGAACTTTGTTTTTGTTTGCTTCCCTTAATAAAATCTTCAAATAACGGAATGCTAATGGGAACTGCAAATTTAGTAAAGGTTGATGTAACAATAGCCTCTCCCTTATCAAGACTTCCGATCGTTTGATAATCGTCCGATAGGTCTTGAGCAGCGCTATCAATTAGAGCCCTTCGTTCTGGACCCATCTCGTTACCAAGAATAATTTTCGTATTCATATTTGCAAGTATTTCTCGATCGATTATACTTGGAAGCTGTGTAATTGCAATAAGACCTATTTGAAATTTTCTTCCTTCTCGAGCGATTTTTCCAAAGACATTATCAATTGATTCTAACACTTTCTTTCCTATAACCCGCGGAGCTTCTTCGATTACGATGGAAATAACAGGTCTTTCGTGTAATTTATCTTGAAACTTAAGCTTTTTATATTCTTTAAAAACGCCTTCAACAATAATTGAAGCGATAAATATCTCTTCTGCGCCTTCTAGTAAGGAGGTATCGATTATTACCGTTTTACCTTTTGATAAAGAACTTATTATAGCGTGCGTAGTTTGTTCGTAGCCGCTCGATGCGTATATCCCTTTTTCGATTAGAGTTCCATCGTCCTCGACGTAAAGGTTTAATAATAACCCAAGCTTCCTCCTTAGAACTTCGACAGTTGTAAGTTGAATTCCCATTTTTTTTAGTTCTTCTAAAGTATGATCTTCGTATATATTTTGAATCCACTTTTTTCTATCAGCTCGATAAAACACTACAATCGCTTGTTTTTGGGCGTCTGTAAGCTTTATACTCCCGATAATGTGTGCCGGATTAATGAGGTTCATATTAAATTTCAAATCGTTAGACCCTGAAGTGCCTCTAATAGTATAATATTCTAAGAATTCAGGACTTTTTGGGTGATCTCTCAAACCTTTTTGAGTTATACTTCCGTAATATTCGTTATGGGGGTCAAATATTAATTTACCGCACTTTTCGTTGTCCAGAAGATCGTAGAGTATTGTTTTTACCAAATTAGATTTACCTCTTCCCGTTGCTGCGGGTATTAATATGTGATGTTTTAATACCTCGGGAGCGTTAACTTTCACGTTTATATCTAAGACTTTCGAACCAGAACGCACTTTCCCAAGATTTAGTGGCGTCTCAATCTCTTCTTCTTGAAAAAATTGAAGGTGAGATTCCTCTAATTCGAAGATATCTGAAAAGAATTTGGGTAATTTTTTGGGAATTGTAAGCTCGAATTTTTCTGAAATCTCGCTTTTACTAATAGATATTAACTCTCTTGCGTGAGCAAGCACATAATTTCTTAGTTCAGGTTCGTAAATTTTGAGATTTGAGCGTTCTCTTTCCAACACATAACCAGCCATTAATTCCAAAGAACTATCGGGAATTTGGCTTCCGTAAAATAAATCTTTAATTTGGAAGATAGAATATTCCTCCATACTATTTCCAGCGACAATTAATTCTCCAATCTCAAAATCTTTGTCGGATTTTTGTCTTAACATTAATTTAGCAAAAGATCCCGAGACGAAACTACCTATTTTATTTCCTAAACCAGTCATTTTTTTATCCTCATTCTAACCTAATTTCATTCTTAAAACTCAACCTTTACTCTAGGTTTAAAAGTTTCGCTTAAAATTTGAACATCGAAAATGTCTTTTAACCTAAGAGATCTCCAATCATTTCTTTCAAGACAGAAAAAATGAAAAATGGTTCCTGTACTTTTTTCTCGAAAGGAGTATGGTTCGCATATTCTTTCTGTATAAGAGCCATCCTTTTTATAGGCTTTTAATTGTATGAGATTTAACTTTTGACCCGCCTTTATAATTTTTTGTTGTATATTCACATTAAACACCTAATTGGAATTTGCTATTGAATTCAATTGTAAAATAATACTTTTTAGATTTTCTGAAATTTCATCTTTATTTTTTATTGATTTAGACAGAGCTTTAACTAAATCTGGTTTTGAAACTTGTTCTAAACATTCTGTTTCGATTAATTCTAAAAGTTCTTTCGACAGTTTTACCCGGGTTCTTATATTTTCAATTTCTTGAGGGTTCCATTCATTATCATTCTTTTTAGGATATTTATTATTAAGCATAGTCACCCATTGTTCTGATGTAAATTCACCTTCAAATTCTCCTTCAGAATCTGGTTCTTTTCCTACTAAAAATAAGTCGATTCCTTCTCGAAAACCTAATTTTCTTAAACCAGGTTCTTTAAATTGTTTTATCTTTTTTGAATCTTTATCTACTACTATAATTACCCGTTTTTTGTTATTTCTTAAAAATTTGGCAAAAGATAGTGCTTGAATGTTGCTTTCAGCGTTTATAAACAATATTCCTGCTTCAAAATGAGTTTTATCATTTATCAATTCAAATAGGATAGGGAATGCTTTATACTCAGATTCACCCTCAACTATAACAAATATTTTTTCAAAGAATAAAAAAGAACTACGAAAACCAATTGAAAAG
This sequence comes from Promethearchaeota archaeon, assembly GCA_030599585.1. Lineage (GTDB taxonomy): Archaea > Asgardarchaeota > Lokiarchaeia > Sigyniarchaeales > SOKP01 > SOKP01. The sequence continues at coordinate 15,967 of JAUVNS010000027.1, forward strand.
GCTAGGTCTTTGAGAAAATCGCCAATTTGTTCATAATCTTCATCTGTTATAAATAATATTTCAGTTTCATCATTGTTATTTAGAGTAAAATTAACTATTTGATTAGGAGGAAAATTATCAATTAATTTTATTGAATGCGTAGCAATTAAAACTTGTACATTACCTTTTTTTGAAAAATCATTTAAAATGTTTAATAAGTTAGAAATCTGGAAATAATCGAAGTGAAGATCAGGTTCATCAAAAGCTATTACGAAATTTTCATTTAGTTCTTCAGTAATTTGAAGATTTGACCATTCATAAATTCCTAGCATTATTTGCTTTCTCTTACCTGTAGCTTCAGACTCGAATCTGACTTTATCTCCACTTTTTTTTATAATATTAAACTCATCTAAATTCAATCCTTGAAGTGCATTATATTCGGGGTTTATATCAATCCTTTCAATATCCTTACAATATTTTTTTATTATATCATTAGCTTCTTCGATTTTTTGATTGCATATACCTAAAACAACAGTAGTTATTTTTTTAACTTCTTTTTCAATATTCAATTCTTCTACTTTTTCTTTAAGAGTGTTTATTAGAATTTTTATCATTTCTCTTTTAGGATCAGGAGATTCCTCAGAAGAAAGCAAAATGAAATTTGGTAGAATTGTTTTTATATTTTTCGTAGGGATTATTTTTTCGATTTGTTTGTCGCCTGGAAATTCTTCTCGTTTGATCTTCAATTTATCTTTCATGCTTGAAACAGTTTCACTTGAACTTAATTCAATGTCATATTTGTTACATAATTCTTCATAAGGTCCTTTAAAGCGACCTAAACCAAGATTATCTAAATCTGTGCCAGTTCCTAAAGTGTATATAAAATAATATAGTTCTGGATCATTTACTTTAAATTTTTTATAAATTGTAATAAAATTATTATCTAAACTTGGTTCATATGTTAGGAAGAATTCTTTTTCTTCTTCCGTTATTTGAAACTTACCAGAAAAGATTACCTCCAAATTCTCAATTTTTACGTTACTATTGATATCTACCTCATTAATTTTTTGATGGGGCTCAAGAAATAACTTAAGAGCGTCCAAAGTGGTTGTTTTTCCTCCACCATTTTGTCCTATCAAGATGGAAATTTCATGAATTGGCATTGAAATCATTCCTTTCACACTCCGAAATTTTTCATAAGATAATTCTAATAATTTAATCAATATCACCATGTAAATAATTAATTTTTCCGAATTGTATTTAACAAATCGTGCGCGTCGATGGAGCGAATGCGCGGTAAAATAAAATTCTCGTACAATTCCGAATCGAATTCAGCCATTAACTGAATTTTTTGAGGGCCAATTTCTCTTGCTGCTACTCTCGATAATTGATCTACTTTTATTAAGCCGTAGGGGTAACCCGGAAACGATAAATCGGTTGAATTTGCGGCTAAATTTGAAATAATTACTTCTTTTTCCCGTTGATCTAACTTTTCTGATTGGTCTAAATAAATGTCAAACCTAAAAGGCGAACGAGTAAATTTATGAAGTTTTACGAAATAGACGTCTGCTAAATTATCCGCCTTAGTCATCCTATAGATTGGATGATAATACCACGTCTCTTCTGGATATTTTTTACTAGCCATCATGTCAACTAAAGAGATTAAGGAATCTCCGGTTTTTGTAATCAGCCTACATGTCTTCGAGAGCCCCGTAATATACACGTTTTTCTCCTTGGCTGTTGCGTGTAACTCTCTCACCAACAAGATTTCGTCTTTATATCCAGTTTGAAGCGATCCATCTCGAATAAATATATCTCCCTTACCCAGTTCATACGCAATAAGTTTGGTGGCGTACGACCATTCGGCAAACCTCATTGCAACTCCGCCAAAAATCTCAATTCTTGGCATAAATCGAAATCCAATTAATTGTCTTACCTCGTTCAAAGGTATAATAATTTCTTCGTCTGGCAAAAATTCTTTAAATTCTGGCTCTCTCGGAAATAGTTGGATGTTGTAAGCCATTTTTCCACCAGTCATAGGTTCTAGGATCGTTGCAGTGTAAAATTCTATTACCTCGGGAGTTTTCTTGAACGAAATAATTTCATTTCCTTCGAATAATACTCCTGCGACTCTATTCAAACTAATACTAAAATCTGCCGCGCTCAAAATTGAAGCAGTCCCTCCGTCCACGAAGGCTAATTTTCGCGATACATCACAGTCCGGAATTGGAAAAATTCTCTCTTTAGCGATATCATAACTTATTTCGTTCTCTCCTTCGATAAAAGGAGAATCTTCAATATTGATTTCTCGCTTGCGTTGTTGAATAAAGTCGATACAATCTTTCAGCACAGAGGGGTTTTTATCGTCGTTCATTTATAATCGTTAATTTTGCCTTTAATATTGTAATATAGGCTGTGATATTTATATACTTAAACTCAAAGAAGTTAATATTCCATTAATACTACCAAGGAATTTTTCCATTTTTATTTGGATGAGTATAAAGTTGTAAGATTGTTAATCTCTTGACAAAATTTAATTCTCTCTAGATTCCAGTTCTTTATTGACTTCCAAATACAACGCTTGACGGTTTACAGGTGCTAAATCAATTTTTTTTTCTGATAAATACAATTTCAAATTGATTTTTGAGAGTTTTTTCAAATTTTTTTCATAAACCCATTCAATAATACCGTCAATTAAATTCAATGATTCATTTCTTTCTTTTTCAATTCTTTCGTGTTTTCTTTGCTTTTTCAGTTCTTTAACTTTTTGCCAAACCATGTTGCCAATCTTTTCTAACCTCTCATGTGTTGCTAGCGGTAATTTTAAAAAATCTTCGATGCCTATGTCGCGATAATACGGATGAAGATTAATTGAGGAAAGATCCACTTGAGTTTTTACTATGGCATAAAGCTTATCAACTATTTCTTCATCGGATTTAGTATTTAATACTTTATTTCGTTTCAATACTAGTTCCTTTTCTAATTCTATAATTTTGAACCAAGCTATGTCAAATATTTCCGATTGTCTATTTTCTAACTCTGGTATCTGTAGCAACTCCTCGACTTGATGTCTTGACCAGAATAATTGCTCAAAACTCTCAAATCTTTTTCTAACATTATCATCAGTTAAGGTGTTATCACTTACAAACTCATTATAAATTAACTGAGCAATTTCTTCATTAGAATATTTTTTAAACAAATTTTCTTTCATTCTCATCCCGAAAATATTTCAATTCAAAGTAATTTTACATCCTGATTCAGATTAAAGCCACAGAATCCACATAAAAAGTCTGATAAAGGATTTGTAGGATCTTTCATTATATAATCCATATCTTCTAAAAACATATTAAAATTGCTACATTTAACAGGTGGGTAAGTCTTGGCTTTATCAAGTTTTTTTTGCCAGAATTCCCACGCTTCTATTCTCGCTAAACCTTTTTGAGCTATTTTTATTTGCTCTCGTATTCTTTTTATTTTGCGAGTCATATATTTAACTCCCACATTTAGATTGTTTTTTTTTAATTTTTACCAATTTTGTCATTCCATAAAAAGAATTCTTTTGTTTTTAAATATTGTTAATCTTCAATTTTTGGTCTTAAAATGAATGGTGAGGAACAAAGCTCTTCAAAATCAAGATTTTTCCTAAATTAAAAAAAGATCTAGAGAAAAACTATGATTTCTTGTTCTTTAAATAAGTCTAGTGTTACGAGTAGTCATGAACGAAAATACTAAAGTAGCGATCAAGGTAGAATACGAATGTGATGGGATAAAAAAGGTTTGTCTCGGGGAAATCGAGGAGAGTAAGTTAGAAAAATTAAAAAAATTAATGAATATTGATGCGGGAGAGGAGAATTATATATTGATGGAAAACGATGGCAACATTATCTGGAAAGATAAAGAATCCCTAATCTCCATAGAAACATTAGATTCGAAATCGGTTGTCTTTCGTAAAGACCGGATTGCAGACTACATTCGAGCCAATAACGATACTGATATAGGAATTTGTTCTTAAAATTGTGAATAATGAAGCCAAACATCAGAGTATGCAGCTTATTTAGTGGCTGTGGAGGGCTTGACTTAGGGGGCTCCTAGCGGGATTCGAGCTTGTGTTTGCAATAGATTCATACAAACGAGCGTATGAATCATACAAATTAAACTTAGGTCTTTCCATAATCAATAAAAACATAAAAGATCTTTCTTACGAAGTTATACCCGAATTTTCTTTTTTACCTTTGCACTAAATAAATAACCTATTTTTAAATGTAAAGTGAGATCAAACCAATAGTTAAAGTAGCAATCGAACTCAATATACTAACTATATTCGTTGTGATCATTTTAGAGTTGAAAGGCCAGTTTTTATCTTCGCTTAAGATGTTATATACGTTCAAAGCGGACTCAAATGAATCGATATATTCAATATTTTCCAGAAACGGTTTTAATTTTTTCTTTAGACTTTCAATTTGCTTTTCTGTTATTTTATGGATATTTCTACTGCTTACTTCTAGAGAATACCCCATGCTTACTGTTAGCGTAATACCCACGATAAAGAGCCCTAAAGCGTTTAAAAGGTCTTGAAAGCCATATAGATATAATAAACCAATTAGTCCTACTATAATAGAGATAAATAATGGTCCCACAGTAGCTTTTTTTACGTAATTTCCTGCTTCCCGAAGAATTCCTGTTTGTACGTCGTAGTAATCTAAATTTATAGTTTCATGGACGCGAATGTGACTGATATCGTATGAGCTTTGGACGATAAATATAGCTGCAATTGAGGCAAAGCATAGAATAAAAGGATAAGTAAATAAGTTAAAGAGAATAAGTAGAGTGTCGATGGGATGATACCCAATTTTTGGGTTTGTATAATTAAAATAAGTGTAAATAATCCAAAAGATATTGGTCGCCATTATTAACGAGACTATAACAACCTTTAATATAATGGTAAGGCTTTTCCTCTCATCCTTAATCTCCGTATAAATTTCATTCATTGTTTTAACTTTTTTTTTAAGGATATCAAAACTTTGATATAAATAAGAACTAATATAGAAGGATACCCATATTCCTAAAATTAACCAAATGTGCATAAATAAATCGTGCGAGAAGTTTAGGGGTCTTAATACTAGGCTTATAACCGACTGCAAAATAATTAAAACCGTTAACACGCAAACAATATTTCTTATCCAATTACTAGATAATTCACCAATTCTCAGATTAATCTTTTTCATGTGGATTCTTGATTTTAAATCGAGATTCATTTTTATAAATTATGATTACTAGTAGAAAAAACTTCAAATGTTTTTTCTAAGACCAAGATTAAAACTTATATATTTTTTTTAGGATTAAATAATATTCTATTAAGTTTTGAAAACAGAATCACCAGAAAATAAAATTAAGAGTTATTCCAAAATAAATTTTAATCTTTTCTTAATGTGTCTAATTCAATTATCCATTCAAATTCTCCATAGAAACTTAGGGAATTAAATTTAGGAATTATTTTATTCAAATAACAAGTATCTTCCATTTGCTCATCTGGAATCACATTTAATTCGTTTTGATAAATAATTAACTTAAGCTTATTTTGTGTTTTTAATTCTAAAAATGGTTTTTTTTTAAAATCATAAACATACCTAATTTCATTCCAATAAAGTTTTCCCACTCTACTTCCATCTTTTAAAAATTCAACTCTAGCGTCTCCCATTTGTGCTTTGTTAATACTTTGTTTATAGAATTCATCGTGTACTTCATCATATTCAAACCCATGTTCTTTTTTCCTTAACATTTGTTTATTCACAATTATTTCACCGTATTGCTATTGTTCTATAGTTAATTATTATATTAAATTTTGTATCTTCTCTGATAAATAATAGAATTTCATTGGTGCTCCAGAATATTTTTTCTCTATTGTTTAGAAATTTTGATATTTTAAATCAATATCATCTATTTACAGGTTAAAATATTTAAAAAATTTTTATTAAGATTGAAAAAAATGTTTAGGATACATTTTATTTTTGCTACAATGATGGAATTCCCTTATTGATAAAAACTACAATTTGAAAGTAATAATAAAGTTAACGAAATGAAAGGAGTATGGGTTAAATTTAAATACTTACCTTGATTTTTTTAAATGTGTCAAAACAATTATTTGATAAATGTCAGATTAAAGAAAGGAAGCTAAAACATCAAATTAATTTAGATTGGGCAAATTTTTCGATCTTTTGGGGCATTAAAATTGTCGACAAAATTATTGAATGGTATCTGAATTTAGAAAATTATCGAGATTTATTGCTTCAATTACTTCCTAAAGCTCGAATTAAAGAGAATATAAATTCTAAGACGCAATGGTTTGATCATACTGTCCCTTGGTATTGTCATTTGGATCCCGATATAATCCCAGAAGTTTTACCAAGAGAACAAAACTGGCGCTCTATTTTTGGTCAAATAAAATCAGCTCAAAGACACTTAGAAAAACAGAGCGTAGAAAAAAACGATCTTTTTCTTTTTTTTGGTTGGTTTAGGAAGACTAAAATAGTAGAAAAAAGTAGTGGTGCGAAATTGACATATGACCCGGCAGATCCTCAAGGTAGGCATATCATTTTCGGTTATTTACAAATTGAAGAAACGCTAAAGAAAAAAGATTATTTAAAGATCCAATCGTGGATGAAACCACACCCTCATTTGGGGAAAGGTTTATGGAACGCTCCTCATAATACTCTTTATATTGCACGAACAACACTCTCTTGGAATAGAAATTATGCTGGTGCGGGCTATTTTAAGTTTCATAAAGATCTCGTTTTAACAGAAACAAACACTAAAATAAATCCTAAGAAGAACCGATCGATCTGGAAATATTCTTTTTTACCTTTTGGAACAGAAATAACTTATCATAATAACGATAGTTGGATCGAAAAGAATAATGAACGTGGAGAAAAAATACACTATTTCAAATCTGCTGACCGAGGGCAAGAATTTATCGTTGACAATTGTTTAGAATTAGAAAATACTATAAAAAAATGGGATTATTTTAATCAAAAATAATAATATTTAACAATTATCTTGTCCTATTGTCTCATCCGCTTCTGCTTCTTTTAGATCACTTTGAGAACATTTCACATCGTATTTTTTTGATAAAATCTCTTTTTTCATTTGAGGGTCTCCGTTTATACCTTTTTTTCGTTTTCTAATCCATTCGATAAAATCGTTGGCATATTCGTCGTTAGATGTTGATCTATGACTTTGACCTTGCTTTATTATGCCTTTCAAGTTATTTGGAAGTGGTTTGGGGTTATTTCCAAAATAATAGAAATCTGTTGATAAAAGAGCGCATTGACCTCCCAAATCGGTTTTCATATTCTCTTCGGTGTGAACTGCCTTTCGAATTTTAGGATTTGATGTATCTGGATCGGAAAAATCGTATATACAATCTCCGATTCTTTTCGTGTAATCTCCGCTATCCCAGTCTGGTATTTTTCCAGGGTAATTTATGTTGCAAAAAGTATCGTATTGTTTCATTGACATTTTATTTGTTATTCTCATAGCATATACGACTTGTCCTGAAATGTCTCCGATAGGAGAGTTTTTTGAGCCTAACCCCACTACCCAATCTTTTACTTTTGCGGTTCTTCTAATAACTGGTTTGCATATAACTAAAGTACATATTCCATGATATGGATTTGGAGCAGACCCTCCATCGTGTGGAATAACGTAACTAAATAATGTTGGTTTATCTGCCATATTAATAGCTTTAATATTTAATTTATCATCTTACCGCAGCACTTTTTATATTTCACCCCACTTCCACATGGGCAAGGTTCATTTCGACCAACCTTTTTAGGCTTTTTTAGTGGTATTATGTTTATATTTTCATCTTGTGGAATCTCTATGCCCTTTATCTTATTGATATTGGATTGCATTTCTTTTACTTTATCTTTCATTCCCAATTCAAGATAAAGTGCCAGAGCTCTTCCCAGATGCTTTAGAGAATCATATTTCTTATTCATTTTATCATATATTTGACCAATTAGATCATTTCCTACGGCTTGATCAAATTTATCACCTATATAACCAGCAATTTTCAATGATTCTTTACATGATTTTAGAGCCCTCTGAAAGTTTTTTCGAGTATAGTAAATAAAACCGAGGTTGTTGAGACAAGTGGCGTGGCCAGAAAGATCTCTTAATTGATCTGTAAGGTTTAGCACTAGCTTGTTTATTTTTAATGCTTTTGAATAATTCTTTTGAACAATATGAACACCTCCTATATTGTTAAGAACTACAGCTTTTCCTGATAAGTCTCCTAATTTCTCGTAGATCTTTAATGCCGCGCTATAAAACTTTAGTGCTCCTAAATATTTTGTTTGTTCAAAATAAATAAGACCCATATTATTAAGAGTTGGAGCTTTACCTGAAAAGTTTTCTAATTTCTCGTCGATCTTTAAAGCCTCTTTTAAATATTTTAAGGCTTCTGAATATTTTCCTAGTGATTTGTATAACTTACCCATGTTATTAAGACTTGTTGCTATTCTACGAAATGACAATTTATCTCCTTCTAAGCTTAATTTTTCATGAATCTTTAATGATTTCTGACAGTATTTCAGTGCTTCTGAAAAGTTCCCTTGTGCATCATAAATCTCCGAGATGTTACCTAAAGCCAAAGCCATCCATTGTTGGTCTTCTATATCTTTAGCAAGCTTAAGAATTTCTCTCGAACATCTTAATGCATCATTATATTTATCAAGAGTATTATAAATCCCATAACAAATTTGATTTTTCCAAAAATTATTTGATGGTCTAATATTTGTCTTTAACCAATCATATGGATTTAAGGAAAAAACTTCCGTATCTTTTTTTGGTTTTATTTCTATAATTGTATTAATCAACCTTGTTGTGTTTGCATCTACACGATAAACGTGCTCTGCGTTGTTAGCTCGTTTTATTTCTTTTAAAATTTGATTAATTTTATCTGTATTATCAGTTGTATCTGAATTAATTTCATAAACTAGTTCCTTACCGCCATCATTTCGCACATATTTTATCCATATAATGCTTTTAAGGTTTTTTAAAATCAATAATGTAGGAATTACATCAAAGTCATCGCTTCCTGAATAACCTATGACGACCAATGAACGATCTCTTGAAATATTATTGAACGCTTCTCGTTGAAAAGGTTGGATTTGGAATACATTTAACCCTTCCTTATTTAACCCTAATGCTTGAATCGTGGCAACCAGAGAATCTTTTGTATCCTCTCCCGTGATTAAATTTTTCGTCGAACCATGAATTTTATATAATGTTTTTTTACCATTCTTAAATAATTCATTTGGATTACTATAGTTTTCAAAATCCTGTTTTGTAATGATGGGAATAATTTCCTTTTTAGAAACTTTAGATTGTAATAAAGCATATTCAATTAAAAAATCAAAATTCGTGGTCATGACAAAATGTCCTTTAGTAATCAGATCTGCCAGAAAGAAATGCTGAAAATTCGGTTTATCGCATTGACCATAATAATCTATAATTTTAAGTTTTGGATCTAAAGTATCACGCAAAATTCCCACTAATTGTTCAAACCTAAGTTCCTCTAATTCTAAAATTTTCTCAATCTCAGATTCGGCACATGTATAATTAATGATTGCTTTCATCATAGAGCGTCCGGCTGGTAAACACGAGGGAGGATCAACAGAACACCCTGCACCTACAAGAAAGGTTAATTTTGCCTTATCATTAAATAAATCCTTTATAGTGAGATTTGTAGGTTTCATTTGGACTTTCGCTTAGAATAACATCTTAATTAAATTAATTATACAGAAATTGACATCTTTATTTATAAATTTTCTTTAAGTGCTTCTTTTACTCTTAAAACTCTTACGCTTAAAGGTCTAGAGATTTTCTCAATCTTTATAAATATAAATTTGATTTTAAATAGATTTAACCCTCACTAGCCGAGATGTGTCGTTTCTAAACTCTATTGAAGAAAAAATTACTATTTTTGATAATTTTCTAGAAGACTAGTTTTTAACTCGTCTAAATTTTGTTAAATTAAACCTCTTGATAGTAATCTTCAGTTAGTAAAGAATGATTTTTCTTCTTGAGCGATAAAGATGGTGAGATCAGGAATAAGTACGTCAAGATCTAGTCTTAATTGGTAAATTATTTTATATCCTAAAGAGAGAAAAATAAAAACAATCAGGAAAATTAAGAAAATAAGACTGCTAAAAGTTACGATAAAAGGATCGAGCCCTGGATTGTTATTAATTAGATCGTAAGAATCTCCTATTCCATAAATAGATCCTAAAAACCAATAACATGCGTCGTTAAATAATTCAATCCATATTATCACGCTAAGGGAAGCATTCAACACCAAAGGCATCTTTTTGTCTTGTTGGAGTGCGATTAAAAAGATCATTCCAATTAAAACCATCCAAAATGTACCTGAGATTAGTATTAGATTACGTTGCTCCAGGGATGGAAATCCAATGTATTTCACAAAGCCGTTTGTAAGCGAAATGGATACTTCCAAAATTCGTTGATTAAAACTGAGTGCAACTATTAGATGACCGATTTCGTGAAAAAATACTCCTAAGTTTACAAAAAGTTCCCTTAAAAATAGGTATGATCCTATAAAGAGCAATGCTATTAATAATCTCACACAGAAGATATCCCCTAATGTCAAAATTCTTTTATTTTTACCCACTTTCAAATAGTTTAGATTTTCAGCTGGTGGATTATACACGCGTTTCTCAAAAAGAGATGAAATTGTAATAGATGCGTACTCCAATCCAAAATATATTAAGACTAAAGCAGACAATTCAAATATAACTTTTAGCAAGATTAAAATTCCTATATAACTTAAAGTGAGAGCAAGGATGAAAATTAATACCCCTATACAAGCTCCAAGAAGATATTGCTTTAACTCCATTAGCTTATCATCTTATGATTTTTACTTTTATTTAATTTATTTGCTCTCGTGTTAATAATATAAAGCCTGATTTATCCGACTTAAATTCGACAATTTTCGCTGCAAATCAATCAAATTTATTCGGTAAAAATTTCTAATCTAAAATGGTCTTATCGGTTATTAGTTCGAAAATAATTTCGTTTTGTATGGAAAAACCTGAATCGTATTTTGACTGGGAACAGATCTTTAGAAAAAAGAGAGCGAAAAAGATAAGCAACCCAAATGATATAAGAATCATTAACTCCATCGGACTTCCTCACGATTTTTTTAAAAGTTACTTGAAGCTCTGGAAATCAGAAAACATAACCAAGAAATTATAGTTTTTAATTACTAAAATCTGAAGAAAAAACTAATCTTGAATGATCTTTACCAGTAAAAGTAAGATTTTACCGGTTAATTTCAGTATAATCTTTATATTCCATCTTCACCACTATAAATTTGATCGTTAATTTTTAAAATAAGAAATCTAATTATGTTGCGAGGTTTTCGTAAGAAAAATGCCTGATGAAAAGAAAATTGAGATTAATGGACCAGTAGAAATAGTAATCGGTAAAAAAGAGGAAAAGAAAAAGGCTGTTACGATACCAACTAAATGCAAAGATGGCAAAAAAATATTTTATCCCGAACCAAGTAAGAAGTTTGATAAATTCTTTATTGACGAGTCTAATAAATCTACACAAAAGGGGTTATTAACTTCAATTAAAGAAGAGGTACTTGATATTAAGCCTGATGAATTTTTGATAATCTGTAATAACAAAACCAATAGTGCTGATTGTAATAGCATTATTCCTATACCGATTCATTGCGGTAAGTCAATGATAATATTAAAAGAAACTGGTGATAAAGTTACAGGTAAATGTGATATTTGTAAGATTAGTAGCAAGATAAAAGAACTTAGGTGTCCTACTTGTAAAAAGATTGTCGTTTTATCTGCCCTCAATTTGCAACCTAAAGAAAATAAAATCGAACGGATCCTGGTCGATCTTAACGGATCCACGCAAAATAAAATAATTTTATGCCCCGAAGGGAACACTTTTAAAAATTTAAAGTTAGCGTTGTATAAGACTTCAAAAGGTAAACCGTCTGATCTTCTTAGATATGATGCAAAAAATGGAATTGTTCCTAGACAAAAAAAGGAAAATAATGAAACAGAGAATAGTGAAAATAATAAGAAAATTTATGTAAAGTTTAAGCAGTTTAATCATAAGACGGGAAATAGAGAGGTAAGAACTTCTTTAATAATTGGAAACATAAAAATGTTAAAATATAATCGATCGTGGGAAATACCCCCTTTAGGGCTTCCAAAAGGGACGGTGAGATCGATTCTCTTGTTAACGGTATTCTGGCTATTCTTAGGTTTTTTCCTACCTGAACCAGATAAAATTTTTCATCCGATCCAAGTAGAAGTTCTCATACTACTCATTGTAGTGTTTATTCCCTCCCTTCTCGATAAATTGGACATAAAAGACGATTATAAAACGGGAGGTAAACTCACCTTTTTAGGTGGTGCGGGTATATTTGGCTGGTTAATGTTTCAAGAATTTTTTGAAGCAAATACCTTTAACTTGATGATTGCTCCTTTATTTGTTTTAGTCGGAATAGCACTCAGAAAAGCTGTGAACGAAGTTATTAGTAACCACCCCGAAAGTGAATTAAAGAAGCTAGTAGTTAAATGGGCTTGTCATATCCTATCTCTTTTAGTAATTGCCTACGTAGGTGGCTACGTGTATTTTAATTTAGAGTTAGGGACAGAAAACATACCGGATATCTGGCACATTATCTTTGCTATTCTCACATCGTTTTATGTGTCCGAGAGATTGTTCGAGCAAGATGTTAAAATTAAGGCGACTTATTACCCCTAAAAGCAGTTATTTCAGCGGTATAATGTTTTCTCAATTCCTTTTTTTATTACTCATAACTTAAAAGAAAATTTAAGGTAGAAAATACATTAGGGTAGACCGAATTCTAAAGCTCGCTGTTTGAACCATTCAATAAAATCCGGGTATGTTGATTCGTTTATTAAATCTTCCACTTTGTAAATGTGAAGGTATCCGTGTCGAGAAAAATATATGCCTATTTTGGTGATTTTGTTGTTGTCAGACATCCCCTGAATGCCGCCAATTCTGTACAACGTATAATAGCCTTAATTGTTATCTTTCTAGTATTCGATCTCAATAAAAATTCCCTCTGAGCCAAAAATGGACGAGTATTATAAATAGGAAAAAATCTTGAGAAAAAATAAAATAAGTCACAATAATAAGTCAACCTAATATTTGTTTTATGTTATCGGAATTACCCGTCATGTGCACCTTTTCCACTCCTTCTACAATGTAAAACTGCGCGTCTTTGTAAGGCCAAAATATTCGCTCCTCTCCCGGCAAGCTCGCAGTCACCACAGCTTCAAAAATATCTTTCACGACCTCGCAGGTTTTTTGATACTTTTCGAACTGACTTTTCTCGTCTCTGACCGCTTCCACGTTAAAAATAACAATTTCTTTCCCTTCAGCGCTAATCAACTGAGAGATTCTATCTATTATATATTGCCATTTAACCATCCAATCATTATACTTAAAGCTGATCTTAATTCACCTTCCAAAATTTAATAAGGAGGTTCTTCTCCTAAAAGATAAAACGCCGCGTTCATCAATATTTCGCAATCGCAATACCCCCCATTCTCCTTACAAATTTCCAACACTTTTTCTTGATCTGGTTGAGGAATTCTCATTAACGTAAGAATTTCTCTTGCGTAAGTAAACTCAGGACCACCGCACTTCCATTCGTCTCCGCCAAATTGACACTGAATTCCTAACGCATCGAGAAAAAAGCGAAGTTGTAACTGCGTAAGTGGCAAACCTTTAATCATATTGAACTATGAATTTTGTTTTATTTAAAGAAAAAATCACCAATCCTCAAACGAGCCCTCAAATAATTCTTTGAAAAAATCGGGAGAATAATCAAACACCCTGAAATCTAATAAATTGCGCATACCCCAGTCTAGCTGATGTAAGTTTTTGTATTTTACGAATGTGAACTCAGAATTTCTCAGTCGGTAGAGCGTTTTTTTCGCCCTATTTATCTTCTTTTCGAACATATACAGATGGGCGAGAAAAAATAAGGCTTTTTCGTCGTTTTTGTAAAGCATCAAAATTTTTCTCAATACGAGGATTGCCATTCTTGTATCCTTGATCTTGATGTATCTGTTTGCTAAAACCATTAGATATTCGTAATTTATGAAATCCTTTTCTACGAGTAAGTTTAATACTTTTATTTCTGACACTAAATCCCGTTTGCGTTCAAAATACCCTCCAAGACAAGATAATGCTTGTTTGTCCACAATATAGGGGAATAAGTCTTCAACGCATTTCTCTTTCAAAAATTGAAGGTATTTACCACTGATTAAAAAAAGTTGGACCGCAGTGGAACCACTTTTTAACCGCTCCAAAATTTCTTGAGCTAACGCTTCTTTAGCTACGGAGTCTCCAACGCTTGAAAGCTTTTTTAACAGCGGAAAGGCTAAATTTCTATGTAAGAGACACGTATCGTAATTATTTTCTACCCATACTTGTAGGTTCGAGCAATGTCCTTTGAATTCTTCTTCCGGAGTCAAGCCAACTTCTTGGGGCGTGATTTCATTTTCTAGTTGTTTACTGTAAAATTCGCTCGCTTGGTCGATTGAGTCGTAATCGCACACTTCGCTCAATGGAACCTTCATAAGCAAGTATTTGCAAATTCTAAACGGCTCACCTTTTATGTATATAACCGTTTTTTCGCAAACAAACCGCACCGTTAAAAAATCGTTGAGCTTAAACTTAATCGAGGGAAATTTTTTTCTTAATCTCAACAAAATGAAAAGATCTACTATGTACCACCCACCCACACATAAAAAGGTTATAAAATAAGGTGTAAAAGTTGATAAAAAAGAGAAAGACGCGTCAAACAACACTTGCATAAAGATATTGACCGGTACCTCCCAAAAGATGAGAATTGTCGTAACCCCTAATATTAGACCTATGAGAGTAAGCCCAAAGAACGCTGAAGATATCTCTATTACATTTTTAGCAACGGCTTTCCAATGTTTCATATCAACTTTTTTTATCAAATAGTTATATTTAAAGAAAAAAAAAAGGGTGGATTCAAAACTCAGTGATGACATTGAAGGTAGAATAGACTCATACAATAAAAAAATGAAGTATTTATAGATTTTTTTCAGTAATTTTAATTAATGTGTTGATTGTATTCTGATAACAATAAAAAATCCACTCAAGCCAAGCATCCTCATCATAATCAGTACGCTGGTTTTTATTATGGTGTCGAAATGAAAAAGTGTTTGCTATCTCAAATAATCTGCTTTCATCTTTACTTAATAAATGCAATTTTACTTCGAGTCTTAAAAATTCTAAAACATCTGCTAAATTATTTATAGCATCTTTCTTATCCTCAATAGTAGATGAATGATGAAGAAATTTGTGATTAGCATGTTCAATTTTATTATTAATAGATTCATTATCTTTCGATTTAGGACGATTTAATACAATATTTTTCAATTTATCTTTAATTTGAACATAAATTTCACCATTTGGCATTAGTTCATATTTGCTATCTTTATATTTAGATAAAATTCTGTTAACATCCGCTCTAAATTTATCCCTTGCATAGGTATAGTCATCTTCTGATATAGACCGACCAGGGTAATATCTACATACATGATTATAAAAATATTCAATCAAATCAAAACAAGTAGCCTCATCATAAACAGCATACCATATATTTATTGGCCATATTTCTCTTCCAGGGAAAGTTAACATAATATCTTCTTCCATCGGAATCCCTTTTTTACCCTCATAGTAATGATTAAAATCATAAATACCAAACTCTATTCTGAAATATCCTTTTTTATCAGATTTTTCATATAAACCTTTTAACAAATAACAGAGATCTCCGATCCCGATATTTTTTTTCTTCGTACCTGATCTATAAGAATAATAATCCTTTTTTTCATTCATTTTTCTTATACTAAATATTGTATAAAATGCTTAATGAGAATGATCTTATAAATTTTTTGCTTCAAAATATGTTTTATCTCTTATTTATAAATAGATTAATGTTATTTGTGTTATTAATAAGCATTATAAATATTATAAATCATATAAGTAGGATAAATTCTTAAAACTGGTTAAAAGTTAGATTTATTGTGAAAAGAGAATACGTTGTTTTAACTAGATAACATAAAAAAACAATATTTGAGAACGATTTAAAACCCAACACTGGGTTTTGTAGCTACCCAAAAAAAATATTATGAGTCATTGAAATTTTTACTATATATATTTGAAGAAAAAATCAAAAAAGAATAGTTCAAAAGAAAGCAAAGCGTCGTTGTTTACAACGGCAGATAAACTTTAAAGGAAATAAAACATTCAAAAAGCCATTCTAAAGAGAAGCTATTGTACTAAAAGGGATAAATATATCTCCTCTACCAACTTGAATATTTCAATTCTCATTAATTTTAATTCTATTAAACTATAGTGAAAATAAAACTATCTAAAAAAATCCAATTTAGAAGAAGCTCAATGGTAGAATTCTCTTTCTATAAAAATGAAGTTAAAGTACCTTTTCCTGTTTTTTCTTCAAATATATTTATAACTAGTTCAGAAATTTGTTCAAGTTCATCTGAAATATATTCTCTTATTCCATTTCTAATAGATGCAATGCTTTTATACTTTGTAATTAAAGTAGGAAGTAGTTTTTTAGCCTTTTCTTCACATTTTTTACTTAATTTTGTTATCCTTTGATGATCAATATTTTTTTGATTAAATTTTGGAATTGGCAATTCTAATACCTTTTTATGTATATCTCTTGGACCAAACAACCCCTTAGATTGCATATCTTTAATTAAATTATCTACTATAGGAGCGTTTAATATCCCCGTTAAGTAGTAAGCTTCATTCTCATTACTGGTCTCAAAATAATATGTTTTATGTTCTGCAATAAATCCATTTAAAATAATTTCTATACCATTAAGACTAATATTAAAATTTTCATTTTCGTTATCAATTACACATGCCGCAAGATGAGTTCCTGAGGTCAAATAGAGGACTTTAAATCTTATTGAATGATTTTGAGAAATAATTCCTTTGAATTTATTTATACGCTCATAAATCGAAATTAATTTCGTCTTCCCTAAATTTGCTTTTTTCCAATTTTTTTCATTTTCTTCAAGAATATCCACGAGTCCGTCAAAACCTCTTATTTGAGCATCTTCCTTCTCTAAGATTTTATATTTAGTCTTAGTTTGAGTCACTGGTAAACCAACAACGAGAAATGGAAGGTGAGCAAAAGGAACAACTTCAGAACCTCTTAAGGTTGCGTATAAAAAATCTTTTTCAATATTTCCTTTTGTAATAAAATCTTTATATTTTGGCTTTGCCACTTTAATGATCTTTTTTGATGTTTCTATATATGGTTTATCAGGATTAATGCCTAATTTGGGATGTTTTATGAAATCCACAAACCAAAAATTTCGTGGAGTCAATGTAGCACCTTGTTTAAATTGCTTTAAATAATATCTTTCTGATAAAGTAATCTCCATTTTTTTTTTAGCAATAAATGTTCTCTCTCCTATCCTATTAAGAAAATAATCGTTTTCTTCAATTGTTAAATGCTTTTTAGCTTCTATTAAATTTGCATTTTTTCTTGGGAGTTTTCCTATAAATTCTTTTCCTTTTAATGGGTAAGTCGTTTTTAATCCTTTTCTTCCAATTATAACGCATGTATTTATTTTAAATAAGGGTTTAACTTTATCTAAATCATAAAGTGAAATAATTTTTATTTTATTTTCAAGATTTTTTTTATCTTGTAAATTATATTTTCCTTCTCTGAAATCATTATGTTGATCTGCTTGGAAAAAACTTCGTGGTAATACAAAACCAATAACACCATTATTTTTTAAGTAAAGATGTGCGCTCTTAATAAAAAATAATGACGCAAATTCCATATGTGTTATAAGGTTTTGTTTTTTCGCTGACAATAAATTGTATGTATTAATAACTTGATCTTTTACAAATTCTTGATAATCTTCATTCATATAACGATAAGATATCCAAGGTGGATTTCCAATAATAATGTCAAATTTATCTTCTTGTAAGAAAATGGGTTTATAAATATTCTTAATTACATAAATCCAAATTGTATCTCTCTTCTGTTTTACAAGATTCCGGATCTTATCGGTTAATAGAGTTAGAACTGTTAAAAGTCGATTTTCAAAATTATAGCTTTTTAAACGAGACTTTAGTTGGTTATGAGTTTCATTTTTGTCCATATCTTCCTTTTGGGCTAATACTTTTATATTCTTTAAAACTTCATGCAATAGTTCTGTCGATTTTGCAATCATTTCTGGTATTTGCAGTTGGATTTTTTTTTCAATTCCTAACGTATAAACAGGTACTAAAATTTTCTTATCTTCGTCACTTGCAATTTGGGTCCTTTCATGTTTTGGTAATTTCATAGTATCTGCTAAATAAACTGGGATTGTAATAGGATTTTTCTTATATCTTACTATATCACCAAGTGCAAGTAAAAAATTTACCTTACTTATAATTACAGCCAACGGAAGGATGTCAACCCCAACAACATTATTCACCACATGCTCTAATATTTCATGACTTGTTTTTTTCTTTTTCAACAAAAATTCTTTCATAACTTTTATGGTTTCTACTAAGAAAGTTCCTGAACCACATGCTGGATCTAAAACTCGTTTATTTGGATCTAAAATTAATTCATCCACCATATAGGTTGCTAACCAATCAGGCGTATAATATTCTCCTAAATCATGTCTTTCTTCAGGATCAACTAATGATTGATATAATCCTTTTAAAATATCTTCATCAATCTCTGTTATTTCAAACGAAGTTAAATGCTCTATAATGTGTTTAGTTATCTCAATACAAAAATCATCGCTCACTCTTAATATCCACGCAAAGAAGTCTTCTTCTAAAAAATTATTTATTCCCCATTTCGTAAAAGCCTGCCCGTTTAAAATATGTATTATTTGATTTGGAGTAGGGATTGCACCTCCCGAATAAAAAATAAAAGCTATCAATTTGCATAGGGTAACGAGATAAGTATGACGTAGATATAGAGATTCTTTACCAAATTCACCTCCATATACAATCTCTAGATATCTTGACCATTCATCAAATAATACTTTAATATTGTCATCATTTTCAATAGATTGCCACTTATCCTTTAATAATCCAAAAATCTGTTTATATACAGGACTATCTTTACCAAATACCTCGAGAAAGTTTTCAGTGGAAGGAATTAATAGAGTTTTATATAAAATGTAACGGTCTAACCACAAATATGCAAAATTATGATCAACTTCATCTAATTTTAAAGTATCTATTAAATCTAATTCAATATCTTTTTGCTCGATATTAATTATACTTTCTTCAATTAAACGAGGTCTGTAAACTATTATTTCAATACCATCTGATGCCATCAGTAGATATTTTACCCGATTTTTTTCATTTGACCAAATGATTGAAATATATCTTGTTAACTCTTCTATAGCTGTAGATAATTTATCTTCTTCTAAATCTGTTTTAAATTCAATAATAATATTTCCTAGTAGTGCATCTGCTCTTCCTTTAATTGTTAAAGTTCTTTCTTTTTCCTCTTTTTTTAAAAATTTTTCTAAAATTGGAAATAATACGTGAGTTCTATCAATCTCTGCTGAACTAAAAATCTTTCTAATAAATTCTAAGAAATAAAAGGTTTTAGATGCTTCTGTATGAGTTTTATTTATATCACCAATATAAGATTTTAACACATTCTCAAAATTTATCATTATCTTAATAAGGATTTTTAATAGGTTATATAATCAATAGTTTCAATCAAAAATAATAAAGGTTGTCTAGAGGTTAATAATGAATTTTTTCCATAACCTTCATACCGACAAAAAAATTGGTTTAATTTATTTTTATAGACATAGGATTAAATAAA
The DNA here is from genome assembly GCA_030599585.1 of Promethearchaeota archaeon. Classification (GTDB taxonomy): domain Archaea; phylum Asgardarchaeota; class Lokiarchaeia; order Sigyniarchaeales; family SOKP01; genus SOKP01. The sequence continues at coordinate 35,900 of JAUVNS010000027.1, forward strand.
AAAACTTTATTGCTATTTTTGAGGGTAAAAACATATAAAGATAAATGTGCTATCGTGATTAATTACATCTCCATCCGGAACAACTTTCAACACAGTATGATCGATCTATCTCCGTCTAACATTGAGTTGGCGCGCGAAGCGTTCGCAAATGTTTTTGTGTATTTAATAGTAAATAACTTGAATTTTAGCATTATTGCAAGAGCGATGGCGTCAAAACCTTTATCCAATATTAAGAGAGCATAATGAAACTCATCTAATTGAACAATATTTCGATGATCTTCATATGTTAGTTCATCCCTATTATTATAATCTCTAATTCTTATTGAACCATCTCCTAATACTGTCATATTTCTATGAGAACAAGAATTTCTAATATGGATTAAAACTTTCAATGCTTCTCTTGGTAAATCAGGAGGTGTTCTATCATTATTATTGTATAATTGAAAAATATCTCTAATTGAGTGTAAAGGATGTGATCTATTTTCCCATCTATAAATCTGTTTTTCTATATATACACACTTTCTTTTGAATAATTCATAAAATCCTACATAATATGTTCGAAATATCCGTAAACGTTCTACAATAGGACTATCATCAGAAAGAACATCTGGGTAATCAAAATTTTGAATTAAGTCAACATTTTCATGCAGTAAAGAACTTGCTGCCTCAAAATCTGGAACAGGTATAATATCATCTGTGTATAGTTTAATCAAGAAATTATATCTAATTAGAAGTCAATACTTATAAAGGAAAAAATAAAAAAAAAAGATGAGTTAGTTATTATTATTTAAATATTGGTTGCGTTAGTAGACTCTTGCAGAAGAAAAAGAATTATTGAAACTATATGTAGCAAAATCGAAGGTCCATACATGAGTATAAAATCTCATCCATGCACCCTTAAGATACTTATCTGTATAAAGTGTACCATAACTACCACAGTCAACTATTAAAGCAGATGCTCTGTTATCAAAGCCTCTACCCGATTGATCTTTGAAGATTCCAAGATCGGGATAGTCTCTATAATATCTTTTACCACAATAAGAATGTCCTCCCCTAAGTCCGATAAACAACCATGGAAAAAAGGGAAACACTTTATCCCAGAGATATAAGCTATGTGATTTGTATTTGAAGAATGGATCATAATCTTCTAGAATTTCTCTTCTCTTTTCTGTCTCTTCCGGTTTAAGATTATGCTTCTTCAAGAAATTCTCATACTTTTCAGTTGTTTTTTTTACTTCTTCAATTTGAGATTGTTTTATCTTTTCTAACATTTCAGGAGTTCTTTCTTTCTTTAATCTCTTTTCCAATTCTTTTTCTCTCTTATATTCACCAAACCGGTTTGTAGCTTTTAACCACGTCTCTAGTTTTTCTTCTGTGGAGAAACCATATGCAGTTCCATCTTCAGCTGCTTCTCGCGGTACAATTATAAATTGTATTGTTCCTCCCTTTTCTTCTCCAAAATCTTCGAATGTATACTTTTTCTTTCGACTTGTAATATTTTTTCGATCTTCTGATATAGAATAATCTTCGCCATCTACTACATACTTTAAAATATCTTTAACCATTCGTATCAATTCTTTTATGTTTTTTTTAGATTTCTAAAAATTCTTCTCAAATTAGTGAGAAGAACTAGTATAAGTATATGAAATGAAGTATTTAAGAATTTTGCCAAAAATGTCAATTTATTTTTATGATAATATATTTATAACGGGAAAAAATCAATTTTTTAAAAGGACTAAAAGAATTAACAATAAAATCACTATAAATCTATTGACATCTGCATTTTTTCAAATCTTTATTGCTTTAGCTTAATTTTTTTTTAAAAAAGCTGGAAAAACTAACCTAAAACTATCCGGCAGGCAACATCCATTACTTTTGCTATATCCGTCATATACCATGCAAATTCCTGATCCGAGCAGTTTGTAATCCAATCAAGGAGTTTATTCTCACTTTTAACCCGTAATTTATCCATTAATACGCTAAATAATTCCAAATCTGCGAAAGATATGCTTTTTTTCTTAAATCTGATAAAACTGTCTTTAATAATAGACTCGTTTTGCTGCCAACGTTCTTCGCATATATCTTCAAACTTGTCATGCTCTGCTTTGAACTTGGCAAGGTTAAAAAGTCTATTGAATAGTATGGTCCAAATAGACACACCACCATTTTCAGAGTCCTTATTAAATATATCACTTTTTGAGTCTAAAATATATCTAGACATTGACTTTAAAGAATGGTATGGCGTTAACCAATCCGTAATATAATGAAAACACCATCCAAGCCAACGAGACCAAGAATTATCACCAGAATTATAAGCTTTAAAAGCCTTATTAATATTTTGGATAGCCATTTCCTTTGCTCCATCAGTATGGTCAGCAAACCACACAATTGAAGTGGTTACTGCTTCGAGCATATCCTTACGTAACCCCTCTCTGTTTATTTCGTCTGGTTCTACTGATGAAGACACGAGTATTTGCAAGTTATCGGAATCTATAGCATGATATCCGTATAATCCTACTAATCGAGCTAAACCTTTATGCGTGATCTCTCTCAATTTACTTCTTTTTTATGTATTTTTATTGCCCTGAATTACATTCTAGATTTTAGAATTTTTGTTAATTAAAATAACATGATAATCTTTATTAAATTGTCTTTAGCAAATCTTAGAAGAAATATTAAAATCCTGTAAAGACTCAAGATTTTAAAATATAATAGATTGTATAAGAAAATCCAATTAGAATCTAAAAGTTTAATCAAAGTTCGAAAAAATTTACTAAATATGTGAATTCTTCCTAATTTTTGTTACCATAGTTTTGACATTAGTGTCGACTATGATAAGGTTTTCAGGAAAGTGAAAAAATAAAGATTAAAATTAACAAAACGAGACAGAATTCAGAAGTAGTACGACCTTCCTTTCCTGAAAAGGTTGAAAATCTCGCTAATTCATCGAGGGATCTAGAATTAAACTTTATTAAAAATAAAAAAGAGGTATTTCTAATGAATGAAAATGTAAAGGAAATAAGAAAAGAACTTTATAACCTTAGATCAACTATCCGAAATGAGTCTTTGAAATTAAGAGGAGTTGATTTAGACAAAGTAAATGCGTTAGAAGAACGCATGGAAAAGAATCACAACAACCTAATAGATAGATTGCATAAAATAAGGATAAGTCAAGGTGAAGCTAGGGCAAAAAGCCAAGAAAAGCTAATGAAAATCGACAAATCGGCATTGAGAGAAGAAGCAAACAACAAAATTAAGGGGCTATTAAAGGATTATAAATTAGGGTTTTTTAGAAAATGTGGTTGTAATATTAATGAAGTCTGTGATTTTTTATACCACGGTGCAGAAGATGAAGGCATAACTACAGAAGATGAGTCAGGGATGAACAGAGTAACTGTATCTGGCCCGTATGATACAGAGAAAATGCAAGCACAACCCGTTGTAGATATTAATGGAAATGTACCCCATAATTATATAGGTCAGATTTTTAGGTATTTCGTATTTCACTTTGAACCCGGAGAAACTCGAACTTATTGCATTCAACCCGAAATCTATCTGAATGGTTGGTGGCTTATATGGCCTTTTAATTCAGGTACATGTCCACCTTCAGATGTAATAAACGGAAGGGGAACTATTTGGATAAAACTAAGAGTTGAAGCTCGACAAGGGGGGGACCTTCATTATGTCGAGCATGTTGTAGTAATGGAAGAGAACATTGAAGCTCCAGGTGATCGAGAAGGTCCAGTATATTACGTACCTTCTGCAAAAACAAACCTCCAAGTTGAGCTAAGAGCACATGAAGATGTAGCAGTAATTGTGTATTGTGAAGTATATGCTGAAACAAGTAATGTATGCCGAGCAATTGTAGATCTAGGTTCAAGTCCAGGTTTTTATTTTAGGGTGCCAAAAGTTGATGTAGGACCTAAAATAAGATGCCTGACATTGAAGGAAGAAGCTTTAGGCGAAAGGGTTTTAGAGGAATTAGGAAGATTAATTATAGTTGATGAACGCCCCATAATTGACAAAGAATTCCCACCCGAGCCGGACTGCTTACCAGGCCCTTGCTTCACTAAATTTAAACCTTCTCTGAAGCAATTTAATGAAAAATATATAGGATAGTGTCTAAATCTAAAGGTGGTTTTAATAGAAAATCTTAATTATTTCCCTTTTTTCCCTATAAAACTGGAAAAAGATAAAAAAAAATATTTAGTTAAAAATCCGGTCAATGGCATTCAATACGAATTAAATCAGGATACATTCAGGCTTTTAAATTTCTGTGATGGGCAACATACTTATTCCGAGATCATTAGTGAATTAAAACGAATTTATCAAGCTAAACCGAATCGAATTGAATCAAAATCAAAAAAAATCTTAAAAACGCTGAATAAAGATGGTATCCTATGGTTGCGTAGAACATCTATGAAAAAATGGCAATTAGCTCCACCAAATACAATCTTCTGGAATTTAACTAATCAATGTAATCTTTCATGTTTCCATTGTGTTGTTAGCGCAGGTAAATCTCATAAAATGGAATTAGATTTGGATGAATCTTACCGATTAATAGATGAAATCTCAAAATTTGGTGTACAAAACATTATGTTTACTGGTGGTGAACCTCTACTAGACGATTCAAAATTTTTCAAAATAGCAGAATATGCTAGAAATCATAATTTAAGTCTGCAATTAGCAACTAATGGTACTTTAATTACAAAAAAAATAGCAATGATGTTAAAAAAACTTAGTTTAAATGTTCATATAAGTCTGGATGGAGCGACGTCTATGGTTCATGATAAAATTCGTCGAATTTCCGGAGCATGGGAAACAACTATACAAGGAATTAAACATCTTAGAGAATATGATGTACCATTTCTAGTA
>JAUVNS010000032.1 GCA_030599585.1 Promethearchaeota archaeon
GATCAAAAAATTTCTTAAACATTTTCTCATAGACTTCCGAAAAATTGTATCGAAATTTACTCTTCATATAGCGAAGATAAAAAGCATCAATATAGCGAAGGTGTGGCAGTTGACACCTTGTAAACTTAGTTATCTAACATATAATTTTAATAAGTATGAAAGTGCAAGCATAAATAAGTCAAAAAAAAAAAGCAATTTTTAACTCTAATAGCTCACAGACTAAATAGAATTTAAAAATATTGATTTTTTAGAGGTGATAATGTTAAGGCATACAGTATTCGTAAAGTGAGATTATACGACGATTTATCGGTAAAAATTAAGCTCTGTCAAATCATCAATTACTCCCTCTCTACTATCGTTTCGCTAGGAGAAAAAAACTTCATAATTTTAAGGGGTATTTGTTGTTGTTGTTTTAATAAGATTAGTTTAGTTCAATGATTATAAACTGCTAAATAGTTCATACCAGTGTGATCTCATTTCATTAGCTCTTTTTCCCAAGAAATAATAAGCTAATAAAATAAAACGAACTGACCATTTATCTTGAAATAGGTCTAATGTAGATTGAATATTTTTTTTTAATACAGGATCAGCAGAACCAAAAAACTCATTTATGAAAATGTCATCTGAATTAATTTTTCCCACTATCGTCTTTTTACTGGTCATTGAGATTAATAATCAAAAATAATTTTTAATAAAAAAAATTTTATGCATCTGCACAATATTGATATAAAATACTTTGTTTTTATCTCATTTAGAATTTATGCGAGCTTATTAAAATAGTTAGAATTTTCTGGAAGTTCAAGGATTATATTGTAAAATCAACATCCTCATTGGAAAGAGATTCAACATCAAACAATTCTTTATGAGTATAAAAAATTTTTCCATTCCTAACTTGAAGTCTTTTAAAAGAAAGATAGAGAGGGATTACATTATACTCCAACAATTCTTAATAAAAGTCTATTTCGTTTTTTATTAATTCCTGATAAGCTTTAAGAGAAGTTTTACGCTTTAATGTTGGAATATTATGTGTACTGCTATGATAGATTTTTATGAATTTAATATGGTGACCATTGATTGAAATATATCCAAATTTTCGATTTCTAATACCCATATCGATCAGACTACTATCAAAATAATTATTGATTATTTCGTCTTTAAGGACGATTTCAATTTTCTTTGAATTCTTTATAATTTTCTGAAAGGATTCAAATGCGGATCCTTGAAAAATAATTAATTCGGGATTTATGATTTCAATTTCCTTAATTCCACATTTTTGAAAACAATAATTCCAAACATCAGATTGCTTTCCCTTATTCTCTCCTTCATAATCATAAAGGCATTTGCAAACATCTGTTATATATCATTCTTTTAACAATTGTGGTATGACTCCGCTTTACTGAAGTGTCACAACCCAATGTGAGAATTGTTAAATTTATTTAACTTTCTAATAAAACTAAGGATCATTGTAATATCATAAATATCCTATACAAATATAAGACAGAAATAAATGTTCATTCAATAGTTGTTATATGCTTTCATTTTGACTGGAGATATTCGTTGTACCAAACAGGATTAGCATCATTATCAACAAATACCGTTTAGCTTGATATTACCTATTACAAAATTCAATTCTTTCACGAAATTGTAACATCTTTATTAGTTTTCATAGGGTATTATGAATTTAGAGTCGGATTTAAAGACCGAGTTTGAAGAGAAATCTGAAAAAATAATTAATAAAGAACGGACGGAGTTAATTGATACCGCAGATAAAGAGAGCGTAGAAGATCTAAAAGGAGATTTGGATAGAGTAGATTTAATAAAACAAGCTATTGAAATAGAAAAGAATTTGGTTTAACAAAAGAAATCTCAAATAGTAAATATAAATGTTTTTTATGGATTATTTTTCTTAATTCTTGTTGCCCTAGGTTTGAGCAATGTGTTAATCATTTTAAGGGTTATGGAGTTTAAACTTCATTTGCTAACATTAATATTTATTTAGAGTAAATGGATAACATTATTTTTATTTAGTTTTTTGACAATTCTTTGAATACAATGCAAAAATATTATTAGATTATTTTAGTGATCCCTTGCTAAAGTCTAATCTTTAAGTTAACAAAAATATTTAATTTATTGAATTATTAGCATAAACTTCAATGGAAAATCCAATCATAGTCCAAAATTCCATTAATAGTTTTATTTTTAAAACTATATATAGAATTGTGATCCGATTTACTATACTAAAGTCAAAAATTCTAGTGATAAATTATGGTAGATCCAATAACTGTTGTGGCTGCTGCGGCAGGCATTTATTTAGGTATTGATTTTGCTAGAGCCCTGGTTGTAGCTAATATTGCATATGATCATGCTTTTAGCAATTTTCCAGAAGATAGGAAAGATAAGTGGAGACATGGTTTTGTCGGATGTGAGTTGGGAAAGGCTTTAGTTACCCCTTTAACTGCTGAATCATTTGCTTATGGTTTTGAAATTGTAGTAAGTGCAATATCTGATGCTCCAATCTCCGTAGCGGATGCGGAAGCTGTGATGTGTGGGTTTTGGAACGCTCAAAATGGAACTCATTGGGAGTGGGTGCCAACTAAAGTCGGCGCTTGTACAATCAATGTGCTTCAATTAATTACCGTTCCATGCGTAACAATTTGTTGGTCCCTTGAGGAAAAATGGGATTATTTTGATTCAATAGATGGTGCTGATGATTCAAGCGATAATATTGGAGATGGTTATAGCACTAAAGTTTTAAAAGATAACTTTCAAGTCATCAATAAAATGCAAAAAATGGTAATCAATAATTACAACCAATTAGATATTACCAAAGTTGGAGTTACCCAAGTAAAACAACAATTGACAGACGCAGACAAGGAGAGTCTTAGGAGGATTGCTATTGCAAATGAAAAAATAACGCGGGAGAAAATTCAAGAAATTAAGTCGGAATCGGGAGGTCGCGTTCTAACAGTTAAATATCTCCTAAATACTAACAAGAAGGAAATCCACGATCTTAATAACCTAACACATCTCTGTAATGTTACAAAAATCGCAAGTGATCATAGGAAATATCTTAACCACATTAGAAGAGCCTCAGGTATTATGGCACTTGGGTATGATGGTTGCAAGCATTGTTTACCCGAATTACATACAAAATAATTTTTTTTTATTTTTTCCTTATTGCTGTCATTTTTCGAATGACTTCACAATTTAAAATTGAATTTCCGTCGCTAAGAGACGACTTCGTAAAGTTCGTGCTTTCTTTGTCTATAAGCGGAGCCTTACACAAACAAATGGAAAAATCTGCTCTTATTAAATTTTTTAGCGAGAGCTTTGGAGGGTTTGGATACCTAATTCGCTTCGTCAAGTCGTTAGAAACATAAAAACACGATTAATGTGTAACTTTCACTTATCGTTCGGTCCGTACTAATTTAGTACGCATCGGTAAAAATGGCTTAAAAAGCCAAGTTCTACGATTCGGTAGAAAAATTTCTTGTTTTAATAATTATCAATTTTTTTCGATAAGAAAAGGAAAGGGAGACTCCTACCACCAAGACCTAATAAGAAGGTCAGAAACAAAATAGGGTTAGGAGGGCGAAATGAGCGTGCAGAGCACGCTACCAAAAGACAAAAATCCAGGGCGGCGTGCAGGAGTCATGGTTTGAGTTTTCCCTATTTTACTTTAATTTTTTTTGTGTAGCTTTTTTTCTTTCAAAACGAAAATTACATGCGAAAAAATGCTAAGATTTTATCTTTCTTTACATTATCTATTTTTTTTATACATATATAAATCTTTCCACATAGCCGGATTAGTAGCACACAATAATCTCGTTTTTAAAGTTTAAATGTTAAACCAAAATTGTTTTAATTCGTTAGCCAGCGCACCCCTCCTATCGGGAACTACCGAAATTTCCTTTCTCACCCAATCTGAAATTCAGCTTACTCGTTTTATGAACCTTCGTCTGTTAAAAGAGTTAGGGACTAACCGTTTAAAAAATGAAAACATAGAGATCAAGATAAGCTACCCAAAAACTTTCGACACGGGACTCTTTGGCGTGGAATATCCCGAACTCTACGCGAAATATACGTATGAAATAATTTCAATGGATGAGGAGAATATAAATCTCTCATATTTCCTCTAATATCATAAATTCTATTTTTAAAGTCCGAAAAGAATATATATAAAAAATTTACCATTCGAATGAAAATGCTAATAACACCAGAACGATACCTGTTAATAAAATTACTAAACTTCCAGAGTCCATTGGAATGTTGAAATCACCTAAAAAGCTAGATTTATATGAAAATCGATTATCGACTCTTCCTACATCAATTCGGAACCTTAAATCGCTCCAAACTCTATCTTTAGCGTGTAATAAAATAATAACTCTCCCCAAATCGATAGCCCACCTCCACTCACTGATTAGTTTAGATTTACATAGGAATCATTTATCTACTCTTCCAGAATCGATAGATGAACTCTCTTCTCTTAAAAAATTAAATTTAAGCGAGAATGAGTTAAAAACTCTCCCAGAATCAATAGAGAATCTTAAATCACTAAAGACATTAAACTTACATGAAAATCAATTTTCGATACTCCCAAAATCTCTTTGGAATTTGAAATCACTTACTTGCCTCGATTTGGGGGGAAATAATATATCCATTCTCCCGGATTCAATAAATCACTTAAAATCACTTGAGATTTTAAGGTTAGGAGATAATCAGTTGTCCACCCTTCCTGATTCAATGGGTCAACTCTCCTCGTTAAATGAATTAAATTTGTCTAATAATAAATTTAGGATCCTTCCAGAGTCGATAGGTAATCTCTCTTCACTTGAAGTATTAAATGTAGGTCAAAATACATTAGAGAACATTCTTGATTCCATAGGTAATTTATCATCTTTAAAAGAATTATGGTTATCATATAATCGGATCAAGTTTTTACCAAAATCGATAGAAAAATTAAAAGCTCTTATATCCCTCAATGTTGGTCATAATCTTTTATCGACACTCCCTGATTCAATAGGTAACCTAAAATCACTTGAAAAGTTATGGATAAACAATAATATGTTATCCACCATTCCTGATTCAATAGGAAAGCTCTCTATGCTAAGAAAAATAAACTTATCTGAAAATCAATTTAAGGATTTCCCACAAGTAATTAAAAACTTAGAAAAAAAAGGTGTTAAAATTGGTAAATTATCTAGGTTTTTATAACATTTTAAAATTACATCCATGGTACTCAAATTTATCTCCTACCACTAAATTTTGAATTTTAACCAATTGATCCCCAATAATCTTGTGTTTTGATAAGAGGCTCGATACTTTTTCTTTTATAACCATACATAAATATTTCCTTGATATTTATGATTTGAATATTATAATAGGATTTTTTAAGTAGTTTCATGAAATTAGAATAAAAAATATAATTAGGATCTATATCTTTTTAAATGAAAAATTCTATTTTTTTCCTCCCATACAAAAAATATAGGGATTAATCAGCATTATTGAAATTAATAGAATATTCTCTTTATATAAACTATCCATTATGGAAAACATCATAGCTCTTAAATTTATAACGATTTAAAGAGGATTGTTATTAGACGTGATGATTGATGAATTAGAATCCGTTCTATTGCTTACCATTTCTTATTAAGAATTATTAACTAATCTTGGAATTATATTCAAATTAAAAAATTCCTTAGAAAAATAAGATTGAGGGGTAATAAAGTTAGAGTCGTATGAAAGACGATGAAAAAATAGAAAATGATTCAACTGCAAGAAATCTTGATTTTTTATCTCAGGATTTAAGCGATGTGTTAGTATCAATTTACTCCTTTTTGAGAAAATTAGCATTAACAAGCGATCTTCCTGTTTTTCTTCGAGAAAGATTGAAAGAAGTTAGTCATAATAACATTTAGAAAAATCGTTAAGAAATAATCTCGTCCAATTTTTTGTAAAGGAGTTTATTGATTCTTTTTGGATATTTCACTTTTGCTTCAATTAACTCTAAAAGGAGTTTAATTATTTCATGATAGTCTAAACTACCTTCTCTTCTAATTATTAAAACCTACGAGGTTAAACCATCACAGGTAGAGTATAAAAGATAGGAGAATTGAATAAAAGAATTTTATATTATCTAGAGTTTATGAATTAAAAGATTCAGAGATGCCGATAAAGGAAAATTTTACCTAATTAATTAGACTAAAGAGTACAAAAATTTTTAAATTCTTATAACATTAAGTACACATCTAATGAGATATGACAATAGAAAATATTAATAAGCGATTTCAAATACTATAAGAGGTTATAATATGGAGTCTTCAATATACCGAGATGAAGCTAAGAAGCTTTTATTAAAAAAAGTAACACCTGAAGAGATAAGAAATATATCAGGAAATTTATTTAATATTAATCGAATTAGACAGCTCCATATTGAATTATGTGAATCTTCAGGTGTAAGTATAGCCTTAAATGGATATGTGAGGGTTTTTATTGGAATAACAGGTCAAACCAATGTAGATGAAAATCAATTTTTTGAATTCCTCAATTGCATTCTCTCCTTGCAGAAGGAAATTAAAGATAATCAATCTTTAATAGATTATTATAGAAAACAAGAAACTGTAGATCATGCAATACCTATTCCCGCTATAGTGGAAATAGCACAACTAATATTAATAGCATTAGCTACAGGAGTGGCGCAAAGCTTAGGAAATATTCTTGTACGAAAATTACTATCAAGAATCAAGAAGAATAAAAAGTCTGACATTTTTCTCCAAATGGTGTCCAGTAACCCAGTTCTATCAAGTCTATCAAAAAATACCTCTGGACTTTCACTAGACCAAATTGTTAAAAAGACAAAAATGGCTGAATTGGACATTAAAATTATAATAGAGCAATATGAGAAGAAAAAATGGGTAACAAAAGTAATTAAAAATGAGATTGAAATTTGGAAGCTTGATAAAGAGAAAATTAAACAGGATTTTGGATTTTAAATAATATTCATTATTCAAAAATATATTTGGTAATTAATTTGGAGTATGATCCTCTATCTTTTTTCTGTTGGTCACCAATAGAAAATATGGTAATGGCGGAAAAATTACTTGCAAAAAAGTTAGGTTTAAATACTTACTGCTCTAAGTGGGGTGTAGGTCAACTTCTCTTTTTAAACCTTAATTGGAATGAGGTTAATCATTATATTGATTTTACTCAGATGAATAAGGATGAAATCTACGCAATGGATTTCGCCACACTAGCTTCAATCCTAAATACTAATATGATTACTTGTACATCTTGGGAAGAAGTAAAGCGAATTTTTGACATATACCAACAAAGCTGGAAAAATAGATTTCTGATCAGTTTTTTATGTGAAGGTGTTAGTAAAAGAGGTTTCATTGGAAAGCCGCTTTACTATAGTGAACTTTTTGGATATAAGATAGGATATTTATTAGGTAAAAAGCCATTGCTCGACATACTTGAAAAGAATCCAGAAATTTCACTAGAAGCAATAATCTTACGCATTATTGATAAAATGTCTAATTTTAAAGCTCGAGATAAGATTTTAGAAATGTTGGAGAGTGACCAGAGAGACCTTGTTTATCCCTTCTTACTATTTGGGTCACACGCATGTGCAAGTTTTCGGAAGTTAGAAAAATTTGGTGGTAAAGATGCAATTATAACCATTTCTGAGCATGAAGAGATCAAAGATTATCTCTATAGTATGTTAATCTCGGTAACATCTAATCTTTTCTATTTTGGTCCAAATCCAAAATTATTTAATTATGATGATATATTCAGCAAATTTAAAGTTAAAGAGCTGACTAATTTTGGGGGCGATACATCTATCCGTACTAGTCCACATTTCGTAACTTTAAGGGAAGAAATAAATCATTTTGTTTCAGCAATATCAGGAAATCCATTAATGCGAGAGTTAATTGCTAGTATGCTTCGGAAGGTTTATCCAATTGAACTCCCTGATAAAGAGTTAACCTTTGATAGAATAACCGATTCTTCTCCCCCTGAAATGCCTTACTTCATTAGATATCAAAAAAAAAAAAATTCAAGAAAAAGGAACAAGGTTTAGTATTGACCCATCGTGGTTGAAAATTTAAAGAACAGAAGATTTATAAAAAATATTGATTAGAGTAAGAATTGATATGACTAATATAGAAAAAATATTAGAAATGATTCTTGATGGAAATCAATCTGATGTAAATGAAGCTTTTAAAGAACTAAAAAAATTAAAAGGCAGTCGCACTATAAAAAAAATAATTGAACCATTAATGAAAGCAGCAAGTGAACATTATAATTTTAATAAAAGAATTGATGCAATTTATGCCTTAGGCGATTTAGCCGCTAAAAATGCAGTTGACTTACTCATTGAAATACTTAGAGTGGGAGCATCACCAAAAGATGCATCAGCTGCATTGCATGATCTAACAGCACATGGTCCTTTCTTAATGTCAACTAGGAGTAGAAAAATCCAAACTGAATTACCAAAAGTACGAGAGGCTGCTGCAGTAGCTTTAGGATTAATCGGGGAAAAGAAAGCAATGCAATCACTTATCGATACTTTACAGAACGACTGGGCTTATCCAGCGAGAGCAGCTGCTGCTTTTAGTTTAGGTGAGATGGATGATAGATTTGCTATTCCAGTATTAAAGGTTGCCAAAGAGACAGAGGAAGACGAGATTGTTCTTGAACAAGTTCAGAAAGCTTTAGATAAACTTAAGTAAAGCTAAATAATTTCAAGACGAATGTAGCGTTCGACACAGGAATTTTATCTATTAATTGTTCTAACCTGTGATTAATATTATATGAAGTCAAATCAGATAATTATCGATAATCTAGTATTTAAATTGGTTTAAAGAATTAGCTTCTCAATTAACCACACCTAAACCATTTTTCCTCACTATTATATATCCTTTTTTCATTTTTAAACATTTTTGTACACTCAAAATTTACTCGACTATTTGCGTCTAACAATAAATTCAATAACTTTTTAATAAAACTCGTATTGAATTCAGAATCAGGAATTAGACTCATTAAATCAATTTAACGATATTTATACAAAAAATAATGGGTAGTTACAAAATTCAGTGATTGTGTTTAAACCCTTCGATATCTAGTTTTCTTAACTAATAGCAAAGTATTCTTGCCAAAGATGCTGATAATTTCTAAAATATAGATCAAGCTTTATTCTTTTATGCTTAAAATACATTCCATGCCCTCTCGTTGAGGGGTGATTCTGGGTTTCTCGTACTAATAATCGATAACTTTTATAGTTTTTATCGAGTTTAGTAACAAAGTTAGGAAATCTGCCAAAATTATGCCTAAAAACACAATAATCTAAGACTCGCTGCGCTCCTTTTATCGTCATCATATTCCGTTTAAACGAGGGGTAATACGTGTATTTCTTAAGAAAAAACTCCAATAAATTATCAATTTTTTTCCTTTAGTTTATGATTTTTGGAAAAGAAAAACTTTATATAATTTTGAAGAAAACTTCTCCTCTTGAAATGGAAGTAGAAGTATTGTAATTGTTAATTTGATAAGTCTCAAATTATTAAATTCATGAATGAAGTAATTCATCCTTATGATTCAATTTTGTAAGATAAATCCGTTGAAAGCAAAAGTAAGGAATTGCAATTAAGCAGTAAAAAATTGCAAATATATTTCTGAAATAAATATCAATCCCAATGATTACCAACCAAATCCCTATCGGAAAACAAGCATTGACAAATAGACGGTTACTGCTAAAAATTGGTTTTACATATTTTAAGTAAGTTATTCCTTTCACAATTAAACCTGAGAAGATAAGAATAATTCCAATACTATGAAATACCGAGTTAAAATTAAAAACATATATAATAACAAGAATTTTGCCTATTAGTAGACCAATAGCTGTTCCAAAACATCCTGTACAAATATAATATTTCCCGATTTTAATTTCGTGGTGTAAAAGTTTTGTATTATGATGTGATAATTTAATAATGAGTCGTCCTTTCCGAAAATATTGCTCACTTAAAACTTCGTCATACGCAAGATTTCTAATCTTAATGTGGATTAAAAAGAAGGTAATTGTTATACTAATTCCAATTAAGAAGATTAAGAAAATATATCTTTGAATAGATAAACTATCTCTAGGAAACATGATCATATTTAACGATATCCAATCTAAAAGAATTAATAAAAAAATTGGAATCGAGATACTAAAGAATATATTCACTTTTATAATACTTTTAAGTCTCATAAAGCTATATTATTTTTTTTTTGAACTACAGATTAATTATATTAGATTAAAATTTATATGTTAAGCAAAATTCCTTAAAAAAGTTTAAATAGGAACATTTCATAATACTCCTTTAGAACAACGCGAAATCAAAAATAATTTAACATTATCTTAAGTGAAAATCATGACTCGAAAACGTAAAGATAATTCTCTTGAAATAAAGAATGTGAATCATCCATTTAAATTTAAAGGAACAAATGATCAAAATTTAAAGGAAAAAATTGTAGAAACAATTAACCACATGGGATATTTTGGTGATGATGCAGAAAAAGTTTACCAAGAAAGTCTTAAGAAATTAAAAACTGATGCTGAAAAAGTGATATCGATAGTAAGCGAAGAATATAAAGCCCTACCAGAAACGCAATACCTTAATCGCTGGTCACTCATCCAACTTTTAGCAGAGCTTAAAACACCAAGTTCGTTATCGTTTTTAAATGATATCTTATCAACCCCAATTCCCCCTGAAAAATCCAAAGCCCCACAAGAATTTTCAACTCGGGGTGAGGAAGTAATTATCCGAACAACTTCTGTTGAAGCGATCGCACGAATTGCGACTCAAGGAAATACAGAAGCAGTTAAAATATTACTTAAACACACACAACATGAGAATTTTTCTGTTAAGAGGGCGGCTATTCAAGGTTATCTTAGTATTGAAATCGAGAATGCTCGTGAAATTCTTCTAAAAGAGTTACCTGAAAAAGATCGTTATATTTTGGATATTAAACGAGTAGATGTCAATAAAATACCACAAGCTCATGTGGAAAAAGTTGTAATTGAGAGGGAGAAAGTTGATATTCCAAGAATTCATGCTCCTAAACCACCGCATAAGACGAAGGATCATTTTAATAAAAAAAACAATAATGAGAAAGGAGGTCTTTTATAGTGGCAACGTGTTCTTATACAGTTCCGGATAAAAATGCTAGTGGAGACAATTTCTATGGTCAGTTTATATGCCGTCAGGATATGATTGACTTTTTTTGGAATGGGTATGGGTTTTCTGGTAATAAAGACTATTGGGATGACGGTTTTGGGTGGCATGATTGTTGTAATACCGATAAACCATTGGCCCGTACTTTTAATGCTCTTTATCTGCTTAATTATTCTGCTGAAGATTACATGAATGAAGATTGGAATTCCCCAATTCTAAATTGGGGTTGTAGATATGCTCGTAATCAACTTGACGATTTGCGATCAAAATGTGGGGACGGAAGTGCTAATGCTACATCATTTTCTGGAGCATGTCAAGATAATCGCGTTGAACTATACTTAGGATTTTTCTATAATAAAGATGTCCCTACGAGAGCAGGAACTTTACTTCATGAAGCAAGGCATCAAGGGGGTAAAGGTCATAATGCAAAGTTTCCTACTGGTTCGATCTACGGTGCTGGAAAAGATGGGGCAGATTCAAATTGGCAATATGAGGGTGCTTGGATGTATGATGCATTGTATTTATGGTGGTTTTATGCCGCCGGAACCTACACAACTTCTGCAATGAAAGATCTAGCTCGTCAGCGTGGAAATGTGGTCATTGATAATGCCTTTGCTACTCATCCAGGGTATAGTATATAGTTAAGAATCTCAAATAATTTATACTACTTAACATTAGGATGAAAAAATTTAAGCAATCAAAATACACCAATTCCTGATCAATGTAGATTTATTCCTATTTAGATTCAAGAAGGGGGAAATAGGCGAAAACTAGAAGGAATCTTTATTTTTCTATCTTTCCTCGATTTTTTCTGAATAAATTTTTCATTCGGTCAAAAATGATATGTTTATTTAAGTTTGTTAATTAATGCTGATAATTTCTACCGATATTCAAACCCACGAAAAATTTTTAAATAGAAATATAGATAGAATCATTTAACTAAAAGTGTATTAAAAGTTTATAAATAATTATTAAATTAGACATATCTTAACTAACTACTTTCAAAGTAAACTAAACCAAAATTTGAAGAAGATTCTTATAACGGAGAGAATTCTAAATTTAAATAAATGAAGATATAAAAGATATAATAAAAGACTGATAAATTATGGTTGAATTTAAAAGTAAAGTTAATCAAAGTTATATGAATAGCAGAATCACTAGTATTTACTCTAAATTAGATGAAATTTTTAAGAAGTATACAGATGACAAAAGAGAATGTGTCATCACTTCAGTAAGAGAGGGAAGACATGGAATTGGACCTGGATCTTTACATTATATCGGTCGTGCTATAGATGTTCGAACGCGGGATATGAGTAAACGAAATATCCAAAATGTATTAATCGCTTTAAGATCTTCTCTGGGAAAAGCTTTTCAAGTAGTAGACGAAACATTAAAACCTGAGGGACCACATATT
Organism: Promethearchaeota archaeon; assembly: GCA_030599585.1. GTDB lineage: Archaea > Asgardarchaeota > Lokiarchaeia > Sigyniarchaeales > SOKP01 > SOKP01. The sequence continues at coordinate 12,631 of JAUVNS010000032.1, forward strand.
CATATTGAATATGATCCTAAAGATGAAGCATGGACATCTTGGGTGCCACAATTGGAATTAGTGCAGTTATTTGAGAGCAAAAAAAATAGAGAGTATCCAGTTGAACTTGAAGGCGCTTGGAACACTTTCACTAAAATCCCGCAATTTCGGGGAGTATATAAATCTCACTTTGCACCGCCTTTTATGTTTTGGGCTTTAATTGGATTAAACGATCAACAATTTCAAAATTTAGATCGTGAAAGAAAAGCTAATAACTTCTATAAGAACAATTACTATAACAGAAATGATAATAATTGTTAGAATTGCTTCTTCCATTTTATTTACCTCCTTTTTGTTTTATTCTTCTAATGATTTAATTTTATGGAATTTAAATAGTGCTTTATCAATTTCTCTTAATTTTCTTTTCACTTTTTTAGATATTTCCAAAATTATCGAACGATAAATATGATACCCTTTTATAGTATCTCTAATGGCTGACATTTTAACATCTATTATTTCAGAACTCCATTCTCCTTTTTTTATATCAAGTAATTTACTTATTAAAAAATATAAAGCAATTTTTCCAATAAACAAAAAATATATGGTCATAACAGAATTTGGCTCGACAAGTTTGCTTTTTGTATATAATTGGAACTCTCAATTGAGAGATCACCAAAAACAATCCCCAATAAAAGCGATTTGCTTTTTGAATAAGGAATAATAAAAAAATAAAAAAAAATCCTATCAAGGATTCAGTACCAGCACATCACTTACATTAAATGATTGGAATTTGGTTTGTATAGTTCGTGACTTGGAAAACATGACTTTAAGCTGGTATATCGATGGAGCGCTTGTTAATCAAGCAGCAGCTTCATACTCAGCAGCTACTGCAGGCACCAATCCTGTTTACATCGGAAAAGGATATGTATCTAATTATAAGGGATATATAGATGACGTTCGTGTCTATAATCGCAGTCTGACCGGGGAAGAGATCGGTTTTCTCTATAATGGCACTAAAGGTTTAATAATATCAAACGATTGGGATTCAGTTGAAGTGGAGAGAATTGTACCAGATGGAGATTATTACGGTACGTATAGTTTTGAGGAGGATACCCACGGAACTGCGGGAACATCAATAAGTTTTATCGATGAATATCACGGATATGGATCAGGTTATTATTGTGATATATTAGCCCTTGATGGACCGTTAGATGGGCATAATAACTATTTAAGTATGAGAGATGCCCAGGGAAGTAAAAATACCTGGGGAGTTCATAATTTTGACGACTCTCAATCTTCTGGTACTATTGAATTCTTCACCCGGAACGGTCACGTGATATCCTCTTCGCGTCATTATTTCTACTTACGATCCACATCCGATACAATAGCCTTCGGAATGCAATTTGAGAGTCTCATGTTGGAAATTATATATAACCTCTTGATTAAAAGATGTTTCGGAGTTTTTAGTTAGTTTTGGCAACATAAATAAAGACGGAAGACCGGTACTATATATTTCTCCCGAAAAATTCATTACTAGCATGAATTCTTTTTAACAGTCGTCTATCATCAATCTTTGCAATTTTCCACCTAAAAAATGCGATTCCAATTAGTAATAATTCATAAATACCATTTATAACCCAATTTTGAAATAATTTATCTATAATGCACAAGAGGAGAACTATTCCTAAAGGTAGAAATACATTCGAGATAAATCGTAATGGTGGCTTCATTAGAATAAAAATTAAATATCGTAGAATAATAGGAATAAACAAAAATGGAATTAAACTGAATAAAGGGATTATTGTAGCTGAGTTAAAACCGTATATTATATAATAGATGATTAATACTACCGAAATGCATATTCCAAAACACATTCCATAACAGCCAGTACAAAAATATTTTCCTTTAATCTTAAACTCCTTACCATTCTCACGTAGTTTTTTAATATGATGACTATGAACAATCACTAAAGAACCAAATCGAGTCACCATCCACGGACCCATTCTTTTAATACTTTCGCTCATGAAACGAATTCCTGAAATCCTAATTGCAAGTATTAAGGCACCTAGCAATAATACTATTAATGGTCCTTTTGAGCCATAAAATAACCCACTTACTAAAATGAAACCTGTCGCAATAACTATGAAAGAGACAAGATATTTATGATTATCAGAAATCTCTAATACCACCTAATAATAATCAATAGATTTTTTCTCGTAAAATAAATTAAAATTTCGATTCCATAATAATAAGGCAAGATATCATGTTTTTAACTTTTATTAGTTCAGATTTAGGAAGCAACTTATGTATCCTCGATTAAGCTAATTGGTGCACTAGCATTTTTAATTATTTCCTCGAAAAAATATATATATTATAATAATTTATCAAAAATATTATACATTTTTGTATTAAAATTTAATCCAAAAGAAAAATCGAGGTGGTTAAAATAAGTTCGTGTTGTGGGGGTAGTAGTAAGACGAAATGCCCGGAATGTAACAAAAGTCTTGATCCGTGGGAACAGAAGCATAAGACATGTCTTGGTTGCGGACATGAATGGTAAAATAATGAATAATTTAGTAGAAATCCAAAATACCCTCAAAAATATTCAAAGTTTTATCACTAAACAACAAAATTCTTTTATCGTGATAGCTTTATAAATTTTTTTAAATTAGGACAAGTAAGGCGAATATTGAGACGCAGCGATAATCTACGAGTAGATGAATTTGGTGCTGACCATAATGAAGGAATATCTGAATTACAATTTGAGTCATTAAAGGAAGCATTAGGCGAAGGAATTAATTTTGTCCACGCTGTGGAGACGGGGCTAAGCGCTGATCCTACGATGTTAAGAGGTATTTTAGAACTAAGTAATCTCACTATAATATCAAACTCTGATAGTCACTCACTCTCTTTAAATAGGTTAGGAAGAGAAGTAACGGTTTTAGATTTAAACAGATTAACTTATCGAGAAATCATAAGATCAATTAGAAAAAACAAAATAGTAAAAACCGTTTTTTGATAAAATACGTTGAGATGAAAAAAGAATTATAATAGATCAACAAGAATATGAAGAATATTTTTTAGAGGGAAACTTCGCAAAATGTTCGGATCTACAAATGGAAATTAGCGAACTGTCTGTAGAAGTATCTGATAATCTAGACAAATTTACAAATGGGTTGATGGGCGTATTTTCTGAATTTGAACAGCATGCGCTTATAACTCAAGAAGAATATGAGAATGCTCAGGATTCCGTTGCCATAAATGGTTTACCTCTTGAGGAACTAGAACTTTTACAAGATATTGGGTTTACGAATACAGATATAGAGAGAGTTACTGAGAGTGCCTTATCTTTAGATGATTATGATAGAATATCAAGTTTCAGTGAGACTTTTGCAAATCTCTCATATTTTTTCAATGTGCAAGAAAATTTATACATTCAATCCTCGGTTACCGCTCTAAATAATTCGATTACCATGAATGTGGATTATTTAAATGAAGTAGTAAGCAGTGCAACTCCAATCGAGCAGAAAAATTTGAGAACTTTGAAAGATCAACTTGAAAATGCTGTAAATAACTCGAATTGGTTTAAGGCAGAACAAATAGCGCATAATTTAATGAATTATTCAAGATATATCATCACTCAAACGAATAATAATAGTTACAATGAATTATATGAGTATGGAAATTTTATTATTCAATATATAAAACTAATGCTTTCATTGGACCTTAAAGTTTCTCTTGAAGAAATTGATATTCAAGCAGGAATTAGTGAAGAAATAAGAATCTCTGTGACTAACAAAGAAAATGAACAATGTACTTGTATTATTAGTTTAGATACCGAGTTTCCTGAGTGGTTTGAGTACAATACGACATTTGAATTGAATCCATACGAGACTAAGACGATTTCCATTAAAATACTAATCTCTACTTCCCCTTCTATTCCTATAGGTACATATCCTGTTAACATTTCAATCTTTCGAGAAGATAATCCCGATATTAGAGATAATGCCCAAATTTTAATTATTTTTACAGAGGATGATACCACACCCCCTGAGATATCAATTGAATATCATGGCTTAAAGACAGATGAAGATCCCGGTTTTTGGGATGTTCTTATTTCAGATCAACATTCTTCTCTAAGAAGACTTAGGTAAAGATTGGAAAAAAATAATGAAGAAAATTTAAAATATAATCCTCTTTTTTATATATGAGTTTTATGTTTAGACTAAAACTTTATTTAGTTTCTGTAATAATTCAATTAATTCTGGTTTTATTTTGTCGTATCCAAGAATCTCTATTATTTCCTTCTTGTTTTTTCTTATAAACATTATAAAATAATGAGAACAGACGATGTCTAAAGGAACTTCTATTTGTAACTTAACTCTACTTCCTTGGAGAAGTAATGATGGTATTGAGATATTTCCTTTTGCTTGGCATATTGGACATCTCACTTTGATGGTTTTATTGTCTACACCTATAACTTTTCTTGCGGTATAAGCAATCTCGTACTGTGTTCTATAATCGAATTTTCGATCTATAGTTATAATCCTAATATGATCGCAAGTCCTTTCGCCTTTTGGAATGGGGTAGAGAAGAATCCCACCTTCTGAGAATTTAAACGCTTCCGTTGGTACTTTTATAGAACCGATTTTTCCGCACTTTTTGCATGTAGGAAGACGTACTGTTTTTTCAGTGAAATCTACAACATCCATATGAAATTTCAACTTTTATGATTTTAATAAAATTTAGTTTTTATGTCTAAAATAACACATTATTTCTGTCTTATATTGGTAACTTTCCCATAAATCAAAGAGCAAATTGTTAAAGGTTCAAAAAAAATTAGGTGTTTTAATATGTATTATGTATTTTATCAAAATTAGTAACTGATTGTTTTATTTAAATATATAAAGTAAGACTTTCGGTATGGGATTTTGCCGAGGAAGAGAGATTTAAGGTCTTTTTTCCAAGTTTCGTACAAGGTACTCAAGGCGCGTTATTTTTATACGATGTTGCAATTGGCTTTTCAATTGATCAAATTGACGAGTGGTTAAGACTAATTAAAGAGGGAGTTGGAGAAGGAGTAAAAATACCCATTTTGGTGGTAGGGATTGTAGCTGATGAGAAGAGGAAACGAAAAGTTTCAGAGTTAGAGGGCGTAAAAATCGCCAAGTCACGGAATCTAAGTGGGTATATAGATTGCAATCTTAAAACGGAGAAGAATACAAAAGAAGTTTTCGAAGATTTAGTAAGACTGATGCTAGCGTGTCACGGCTCAGGTTACGGCTTAGGTCCTCAATCCATTCGAAGCAAGACTTTTTTGGGAGCACCAACAGTTGGATTCCACTATGCTGTGTGTTATAATAAAAATGTTATTATTCTTGATGGAGATCGCCATGTCATAGATGTACTAAACAAAAAATTCACTCATGATTTAGAATTCACAAAACTATTCACAATTTTAAATTTTAAGCGAAAAAAATTAATAAAAAAAGAATTAAAGTAGGGAAAATTAAGTTAAAAATCTTCAATCCTGAAGTGGTGGACTGTTCGAGTACATGGGGTTATCTCGCACCACCTATAGAATCCTTAGAGCTTTTAATAGACATTTTATTAAAACTACTTCAATCAAATTTGATTATAAATATAGGAGAAATAGAGCTGACTATTAGTTCTAGAGAAAATTCTCCTTATACTAAATACTACTCTCCTAAAGTAATAGATAAATATTTTCTTGATGTCTTAGATTATGATTTAGATTCATATGATCTATATCAAGGGCCAAAGGGAGAAGATAATAAATTAAACGAGTTGTATGTAGAAAAAAAAGAAGGTTTTGAAATTCGGATAAGAAACATTCAAGAAAGAGTAGATAAAAAATACCCTCAAGAACATAAATACCTTATTTTATCTCCTGGTATTGGTGGTGTTAAGCAAGCAATAAAAATAATACAGGATATATATCTGGGAGTTGAAGATTCTTCAGTTAACTACTTAATGATGTATGTAGACATAATTTGGAAAACATGGATTAATTATTATAATTCTACCACTAAAGAGAGAATTATTTTTGATTTGATCAGGGATGATGAAGAAGAATTAAATTCTGTAGATGAAGTTAAGGATTTGGATCTTAACATACGGAAAAAAGCATTGAATGCTTTTAGTCGCGTCGGGTTTGAGTTTCAAGGGGAATTGGGGTATAGTTCCGAATTAAGTTTAGGAAAGAAATTTACTTATATTACAAGTAGATATTATGATGAAATTCTTTCCTTTATAAAAATGAAGTTTAACAAGCAATTCACTATGGAATTTATCTATGGATAAAAGAGTATGATGGAAATTTGAAAAAAAAGAAAAATTATTATTATGATTGATTCAGTAGTGAGTAAATTACAAATCATCAGATATCCTCCTAGATATCCTAAATCTGTATATCTTTATATCACAAATGAGTGCAATTTAGATTGTAAAAAATGTTATTACCGTACGCCTGATGATGAGAAACAACAACTCTCGTTAAAACGATTAACACCGTTATTCCGTGAATGGAAAAAGTATGGGCTTACATCTATAGCGATTGGAGGGGGTGAACCATTATTGCACCCTGAAATTTTTGAGATTGTAGAGCTGGCAAAACAGATGAGTTTTTTTATAGCTGTGACTACTAACGGTACAATCCTTAAACCGATAAAACCAAATCGAGTTCATATTTCTTATGATAAATTACATCCAACGTGGCACTGTGAAAAGCTTATAAAAAGAGCTATTAAATATTATAAAGATCTCGGATTTGAAATCCTAAAGAATTTTTTTAATCCTTTAGACTTATTTATAGATTCATTTCAACCATTTCATAGCTGATTAGATAAATAATTTAAATTTAAAAAATAATTTAATCTTACTATAATCTAACACTATAAAATTGAAAGTCATTCTTAGTCGAAAAGGGTTCTTTTAACGCCATGCAAACCAAGTCAAGGGATTTGCCATATTGAATATCTACGCGATACACATCTAAATCCATAACAATGTCGATGTATCCTTTAATTGTCTTATTGTTGTACACGCTGTAATTCGCGTCGTAATAAGTCGTTCGGGTTTCTCTA
>JAUVNS010000004.1 GCA_030599585.1 Promethearchaeota archaeon
AGAGAAAAAACATCGTGGTATAGCAGGATTCATTGTACCAACTGATTACGAAGGAGTTAAAACTGGACCTCATATACCAAAATTGGGCCAACGAGCATCTAATACTTGTTCTGTTGTATTAAAAGATGTGAGAATACCTGAAGAAAATGTATTGGCAAAACCAGGTAGAGGATTTACGTTAGCTATGCAAACTTTTCAAAAAACTAGACCTGCTGTTGCTGCGTTTGCTGTAGGGTGTGCAAGGTCAGCTATGGAATATGCTATTGACTACGCTCAGAAAAGAGAGACTTTCGGAAGACCTATAGGAACTTACCAAGGAATTCAGTTTAAATTAGCAGAGATGTATAAAGATATTGAAGCTGCGAGATTATTAACATATAAAGCTGCGTGGGAAGGGGATCAGGGTTTAGATAGCAATCTTACATCTTCTATGGCAAAAGCTTTTGCCTCAGATGTTGCAATGAGTGTTACCACTGAAGCTATCCAAGTTTTTGGAGGATATGGGTATCTTAGGACCTTTCCTGTAGAAAAATTGTTTAGAGACGCAAAATTGTATCAAATCTACGAAGGTACGTCAGAAATACAGAGGATAGTAATTGCTAGGTTTATCATGAAGAAATATCAGCATGCAATGCCTAATCTATTTGAAATTCCACGAGTAGAAATCGAAGTGGAAGAAAAAACTAAAGAAGTAAGCATAAAAATAGATAAAACTAGCGATGAATTAGGTGGAAGATGGAAGTGCGTAATATGTGCTTATGTTTACGACCCTGTTAACGGCGATCCCGATAGTGGAATAGCTCCTGGGACTCCTTTTGAAGATATTCCAGATGATTGGTTTTGTCCGGTTTGTGGAAGCGATAAAACCAAATTTGCAAAAATCTAAACAAATAAACAATCAATTTTTTACTTTTTTATTTTTATATAACTACACGACTAATTACGAATGGTTATAATTTTTTTAATGGTTCTACAATATCCTCTACATTTGATCTGTTCTCTGCGAAGAATTGAATCAGTATAACTCCTATCATTCCAATTATAACCATTAGGATAAAAATGCCTTGAATTGTGCTCACAGCAAGAAATAATGAGCATTCATTTACTGTTACATGAAGTAAAGCAGTGAGAAGGACACTCTGTGTCTTACTATATAGCCATGTGGCTAAAAATGTGAAAATAATAACCCTAATAGTGTATACTGAGAAATCTAACCAATCTATAGAACCACTCTCAATTAAAAACATTGGAATATGCCATATGGCATGAGGCAAACCAATAATCAGACTCATTTTAATTGGGCTCTGCCTCTTCTGTAGATGATGTTGAGCAAATCCTCGCCACCCTATCTCTTCTTCATAATTACCTAGTAATAGTCTATTCAAGTAATGAAAAATGAAGCCTATAAGACCATATGCTGCGATAGTGTTAGGAAATGATTCCCCTAACATAAGCTCAATACTAAGGGGGATCATGTAGATCACGATCGGTATAAGGAAGGCAAACAAATAATAGATTGGGTTAACCCTCCACTTGAATATTCGGTTAACAAAATCTCGAAGGCCACTTTTTCCATATAGTGTTAATGTGAGAATGAGGCCAGCAATTCCTGGTCCGAACGCTCCAATCTTTACTAAAATTTCCAAGAAAATAAGAAGAGTTATAGGTGCTAACTCGGGTGCCGCGATATATGGTTCAATCAGCAAAATTACTGTGAACCAACATGTCCAAGTTATAATATATGTTAAGAAAAAATACATTAGAACAGGATGCCTACGTACATAAGATTTCATTAAGATTTTCACTAAACCCTTTCTTTTTCTTAAATTATTCGTTTTTTTATGCAAAAATAGTAAATCCAATATATAAAATTAACTTGGACCATCTTCTACAAATATTCAAATCAAGCCTTATATTGTTAGTTTGATATTACAAAATATTGAAAAATTAATTCGCCTTTTCTAAATTATCATTTTTTAAATATTAGAAGGAATTAGGGATCATAGGATGTCAGATAGCGCAACTGAAAAAACTGATTTGGGAAGTGTGCCTATGAAGGAAAAATTAGCTTATAGTTTTGCTCAAATGCCAGGTACGTTTTATGGAGGCGTTATGGGCGTAATACAATCCTTCTATTTTGCATGGATGGGATTGTCAACCATATGGATAACTATAGCACTAATTGTGTATGCGGTTTGGAACGTAGTAAACGACCCTATATTTGGTAATATAATAGGAAATACTCGCTATTACAATAAGAAAAGAGGAGAAGTCCAAAGATATATCCCATATATTAAATTTGGAGCTCCAATTTTTAGTTTATGTTTTGCGTTGGTATTTTTTCCACCAGATGCGTGGAGAGGGCAAACATCTAATCTTACTATTCAAGTTTGGCTTTTTATATGGTATCTTGTGAGCCAAATTGCCTATGATACTTTGTTTACATTTGTGTTATGTGCTCATGTAGCACTACTCCCTCAAATGACGTTAAATCAACGAGAACGAGAAAAAATTCAGCTCATGAGCATTGCTTTTATGTTACCTGCAATTTTATTTGGATTTATTGTTCCAGTTATATACTTAGCAAATCCTTCAACAACAACCATTGCTCAATTTCAAATGCTTGTAGTAATTGTCGCAATTTTTGGAATCTTTCCCTATTTAATATTAAGTAAGTATGTACACGAACATAGCGAGCACATTCCTGATAATAAAACCCCCCTACTTAAGTCAATAAAGCTTGCTTTTAAAAATCCATCATTCAGAGTATATGTATTATACGACGGAGTTTCAGTATTATTGTTGAATTTAGTAATGGTTAGTTTACCCTTCTACTTGACATGGGTTTTAGGACCAATGGATGGATTTAATATGCTTCTTTTCTGGATTGGACCTATTATCTGCTTAATTATTTCAATTCCTATAATATTAAGAATTGCTGCTAAGTTCTCAACAAAAGCTTCAATAACTTATTATCTTGTCGTTTTAAGTGTCGGGGGATTTTTTAGCTTCTTTGCAGGGCTTTCAGGTAACTGGGTTCTTGTTTCAATAGGGTTTTCAATAATTATGCTAGGTTTTGCCGGAGACTTTATTCAACATAATCCAATGCGCGCCGATACAATTGACTACGATTATTGGAAAATTTCGGGAGAAAGGCGAGAGGGGCTATATTCGGGAGTAGGGCCATTACTCAGTAAACCCATGATAAGCGTTGCCTTAGCGTTGCCACCAGCATTGATGACTGCTTTTGGTTTAATATATGTGGATATAGAAGGTGGATTATCAGCAACTCAAGGTTTAGCGGCAGCTTCTTTAAGCGTTAATCTTAGTATGACTCTTCTACCAGGAATTGTATGTTTAATCGGCTTAATTATCTGGGTAAAATTTTATCCTTTAACTGGAAAGGTTGTAGAGACAATGAAAAAAGAAGTAAGTATTCTACATGAACAGAGAAGAAAAGAATACGAAGAAAAACATCGTAAGTAAATTATGTATCCAATCTCCTTATTTCTTCAACCGCTTCTAAAAAATTAGAATGAACTAAAGTCGGAATTATTCCCTTATCTTCTAAATCTTGTAAATGTTTCTTTCCGTGTCCAGTAATCATATAAACTGTTCTACAACCTCCATTAATCCCGAATTGTATATCAGATGGATGGTCACCAATCATCCAAGAAGATTTCAAATCAATATTCCACTGATTAGCTATTTCTATTATAAATTTTGGATTTGGTTTTCGACAATCACATTTATCCTCCTTAATATGTGGACACAAAAAGGTTTTTTCAATTTTAATATGGTTTTCCTCTAATATGGATATTAAATGGTTGTTATATTTGTGGAAGTCTTCTAATGTATAGTAGCCTTTCCCTATACCAGATTGATTGGTCACTATAAAAAAAAAATACATTTCCTGTATTTGCTTTAAACCCTCAATAACTCCAGGTAATAATTCTAAATCTTCAATTTTATATGAATAATTTTTATCTTCAATCAAAACTCCATCTCGATCTAAGATAATCGCTTTTCTTGTGCTCATACATATTAGAATTTTTCAAAAAATTAAAGGTTTAATCTTGTTTAAAAAAATAAAAAGATTACTATTGCTAAGTATCCAATCCCCAAAATAATATGATATATTGCGAATAAGCCTCCCACTTTCAACAATCTTTTATAATTTAGATCTTCAGCACAATACTTCTTTGAGAGCTCCAAAGTCATCATATCCGCCGCTGAACCTTGAGGTAAGATATTTCCGCCTAAATTAATCCCTAATATAAACGCTATCAATATGGGGATAGAGGAAAATCCTAAAGGAGGTTCAGTTAAAACTTGTATTATTGGAATGAAAAGAACTGTAACAGGTACGTTGTCAAGCAAACCCGAAAGAACAGAGGTAATAATTAATATCATAATACATAATAAAAACAAATTTGAAGGAGTTATAGCCACTACGAAATTCTCCAACAAGTCAATTATCCCTGCTTTTTCAAATGAAAAGACTAACACAAAAAGGCTGATAAAAAAAAATACTAATTTGAAATCTACTTTCGTTAAATAAAAGGAAATGTCCGGCTTTCTCTTTCCACTAGCACCGAGTCGTGGATTAATAAACACAAAGAGAACCATACCCAACAAACCAACAAATAAAATATTAGGGATAAAAATGAGTAAAACGAAAAAAATCCCTAATCCAATAATATTACGATTAAAAATTTTTGTATCAATTGGATCTTCTAAGATGACTAGTTCATGATCCTCATAATGTTTAATTTCTTGCGGTTCCTCATTCTCTTCACAATGTGGAATCCAAATTTTACCGAGATCTTTCTTTAAAACAAATTTATCTAATAAGAAAAGTGTAGATAATGTACCTACAACGAAATACAATCCAAGATTCACGAAAAACCATGGTGAAGAAAGAGAAAAATGATTCGCTATTATGATATTCTCTGCAGAGCCAAATGGAGTTAAAGTCGAAGCAAGATTAATACATATTGTCATTCCTAGAAGTATTGGAGCAGGATTTATTTTCAATTTCTTACTCGTATTAATTATTATCGGTATAAAAATAACCGCTACTGAAATATCTTCTATGAAGGCAGCACTTAAAGTTGATATGAGGCAAATAACCCAGAAAAACATCCGTGTATTCGTTTTAAACTTAGTTGTAATCTTTCGGGCAATTTCCTGAAATATCAATTGTTCTTCTAAAATTGCTACAATTGTAAACAAAGAAATTAAGAAAAAAATGACTTCCCAGTCAACTGCGAGAAATATTTCTTCAGTTGAAATTGGATCGGGGGATAATAAAAAAGTAGCTGTTGCAGCAACAAGCATACCGACCATTGAATAAAAAAGAAAATCAGTTTCTCGAAATAACGCTATAATTACAACAATAAAACAAGCCACTACTATTATCTGGAGGAGTAATAACATCATCTGTATTTTTATATCTTTTAAAATTAAAAAATTAATATAATAAAAAAAAATTTAATAATAAAATTATTTATTCTGTACCCTTCCATAAACCATGAAGATTGCAGTATTCCCTAGCGATCAAACCTGTTGGATCAGTAACAACAAAGGTTGCTTTCGGTTCCATCCCCGGAGCTAACATTTGTCTCTTATAACAGCTATCGTTACAGATTAGCTCAATCCACATAATATAATGCTCTCCAGTCATAGGATGAGGTGTTCCCATTGAAATACCAACATCAACGGTAACTTTATTTCCTTCAATCGTTATTTTAGGAACGTGCTTTTCGCCCTTCCAATCAGCGGTTTTTTCCTCCATCAAGTTCATTGCCTGTCCACAACAGATAGTTTCAGGTGCAGCTGGATGAAGGATTTCTATAACTTTTCCGCAAACTTCACATTTATAAACTTCTTTTTGTTTCATATTGCCTTCACTCTTGTTAGTTTAGTTAGTAGTTGTTTCTAATAACTACAAGTTTATTATTTAATTATTTTGTTTAAATTTTATAAGACAAATTCTGAATTTAGAATTCTTCGCATTTCTTTCTGAAATAAGCTCTTGGATGTGAACAGCTTGGACACGTAAAGTCCTCTGGAAGCTCGTTTAACTCAACTTGGTAGCCGCATTCAAGACATATCCATATTACTTTATCCCCTCGTTTAAAGAAGATATCGTCGCCTACTAATTTTAACAATTTGCCATACCTCTCTGAATGGTGTTTTTCTGCGGAGGCAATTGCTCTAAATCTCTTAGCGATTTCTGGATGTCCTTCACTTTCTGCGATGTCAGCGAAACCTGGATACATCTCTTTCCATTCGTAATCTTCACCAGCAATAGCAGATTTCAGATTTTCTTCTGTGGTTCCATAAGTAGTAGGACCACCAGCTTTTATCTCTAAATCTTCAAATTTTTCGTCCTTCTTAAGATCCTGGAGCATTTTATAGTTCCAACCACCGTGCTCTCTTTCTTGGTTTGAAGTTTCTTCGAAAATTTTTGATATGAGCATATATCCTTCCTTTTTAGCAATTTTTGAAAATAAAGTATACCTATTTCGCGCTTGAGATTCTCCCAAGAATGCAGCGAATAAGTTTTCAATTGTTTTTTTCATTATTTCACCTTTTTTTTCATTTATTTATTGGAATTTCCAGTAAATTGAATGATTTTGAATATATATTTATTACGCGAATTAAAATGTTTTTACTTATAATTTAATGAAATAATTGGATAATCTAAAGTAATAAGTAGTTATTGAATAAAAGTATGAAAATTAGTTTATTATTGCTTTAATTGTACGTTTTATAGTCTTCTTTTTGTGGTATCACAGGGTATCCATTCCGGTGCCAGACCATCATTCCGCCCGTTAAGTTTCTAATGTCTTTAAAACCTCCTCTAGCTAACAATTGAGCCGCCATCATCGAACGTGATCCGCTATGACAAATCACAACGATTTCATCACCCTTATACTCTTCTAAAGCATTAATATTATGCATTAATTCTCCTAAGGGCATTAATTTTGCGCTTTTTATGTGTCCAGTTCTTCCATTATACTCTTGTGGTGTTCTTACATCAATCAGTATTTTTGGTGAATCATCTGAATCAAGTCTTTCGAATAACTCGTTAACACTTATATTTGATAACGCTGGGGCATCTGGGCTTCTCAATTCTTTTCTCGTTTTTTCCTCAATTTTCACAGGCGCTTCGATTTCTTTAAGAGACACTGGACTCTTTTCTAGTGTGGCAACTAATTTACCTTGTTCTTTACCAAGATATAATAAAGTAACGGCTTCATTTAATTCAGCATAAGCTTCAACACTGGCTTTAAAACCCGGGTCTGTAGAGTATATTCTTAATTTCTTATCTTCTGGCAATTTTTCAAGAGATTTAATGAGAGCATTTAAAGGACCTGGACATGATAAACCACACGCATCTACTTCAATGTAATCGTCTGATACTGTACTTTTCCTTTCAATCATTTCTTCTATAATATCTTCTGAAACTCCACATTCCGCAGCGATTTCTTCCGTAGTAGCTATTGCTGTTTTATAGAGTTTATATCCTCCCGATAAATTTTTAACGTGATATCCTTTTTGAATTAGTAATCTCGTTGAAAGATAACCCCTGAAGCCTACTTCACAGATGACATAGATGTTTTTATCTTTAGGTACTTCGTCCAACCTCTTTCTCAGCTCTAGATCGCTTATATTAGTAGCCCCTTTGATGGTTCCAATTTGATATTCTTCGAGTGTTCGAACGTCAAGGAAAAAGCTATTATTTGCTCGTATCTTCTCGATTTCGTGCCAGTGCCAAATCGGCATATCTCCTCTAAGCACATTGGATGCAACAAAACCCGCCATATTTACAGGATCTTTAGCAGAGCCGTAGGGAGGCGCATATGTAAGTTCTAACTCCTCTAGATCGAAAACAGTTCCATTGAATTTTATTACCGTAGAAATAACATCAATCCTTTTTTCTGTTCCAGACCCTCCAACTGCTTGAGCACCAAGGATTTTTCCGCTTGGAACTTCAAATAACAATTTTAAGGTTATAGGCGTTGCTCCAGGGTAATATCCAGCGTGGTTATTAGGATGAATATATATTTTTTCGTAATTAAGATCCAACTGTGTTAGTTGTTTTTCAGATAAACCTACTGATGAGACTGTTAAATCAAAAACCTTTACAACAGACGCCCCTAAAATACCATTATATTTTGAGTCGCGACCGGCAATGACATCAGCAACAATTCTTCCTTGTTTATTTGCTGGACCAGCTAACGGTATGGCTATTGGTTGCTTGGTTATAAGGTTTTTTACTTGGACAGCGTCTCCTACAGCAAATATTGAAGCGTCAGAGGTTTTCATTTGTTCATCGACTACTATATGCCCTCGTGGGCCAATTTCTAAACTAGCATCTTTTGCTAATTGATTTTCTGGTTTTACTCCAATTGCCATAATTATCATGTCTGTTTCAATGCTTTTTCCACTTTTAGGAATGACATGGAAGCGATTCTTATCGTCGCACTTAAAAGAATCAACGGGGTCTTCTAATTGTAAACACACCCCATTTAGCAATAGTTCTTGATGTACAAATTGAGCAATTTCTTTGTCTAAGGGAGCCATCACTTGATCTAACATTTCCACTATCTTTACTTTGATCCCTTTATGCTTCAAATTTTCTGCCATCTCTAAACCAATAAAGCCTCCACCAATAATAGTTGCGTGTTTAATACCGTTATTTTCGGTGAATTGTTTTATTTTAACGGAATCAGGAATTGTTCTTAAACTAAATACGGGAACATCATTTATTCCTTCAAATTGCGGCATTATCGGAGACGCACCAGGAGAGAGTACTAAATAATCGTATTCGAGCTCATAAAGGTTATCTTTTTCAAGATTTTTAACTGAAACAGTTTTTTTGTTTCTATTAATTGAAATTGCTTCATTATTTATTCTAACTTCAATTTTAAACCGATCCCAGAAATCCTCAGGAGTCATAAGTTCCAAAAGGCTTTGATCCTTTATCACGTGGCCAATGTAATAAGGTAAACCACAATTAGCAAAGGAAACATATGGTCCTTTTTCAAGAACTATTATTTCTAAGTCTTCTCTTAACCGTCTAAGTCTAGCTGCGGTTGAGGCTCCACCCGCTACACCTCCAACAATTACTACTTTCTTCATTTTATATCCTTCTCAAATATTTTTAGTTGTGTGATTGTGATGCACAATATCACTACTTATAATTTTCAAAATTAATTATTCCATTTAAAGAGCTTTCTTATTATTTATTTATTGATTTAAGAACTAAAAATCACTTTTTCTAAATTTAATAGTTTAATAGAAAAAGTTATGATTATTTATAATGCTTTTAAAAAATAAGAAAATTTGTAGAAAAAAATTAACCTCTATAATCTAAAATTATAACTACATCCACAAAAAGCTCGTAATTCTCGTCTTCGTCGTTATCGTGAATTACTACCTTTTCAACTTCATCCAGTTCTCCTTTAATTTCTATAAGATCTGATTCGTGTACTATTTTAACTTCCGAATGCTTTAATTTTTTCCTTAATTCGACATTACCGGGAATAGATTTTGCGGCCGTCACTACAATTACTCTTCCAGTATATTTTGTTAACTCCAACGCGAGTTCTAAAGATTCATCTCCAGAATCAATTATGATGACTCTTTTTTCTCTAAGTTCCTCCAAATCAGCCGGAACCGCATCGTAGACACCCTTTCCAAAAAACTTTTCAACTCCTAATATTACTCGAACACCTAGTTGACAAGAAGTTACAATTTCTATTTCTGGGTTCGTGCCTAAGCGGTAATTATCAATTGCAGCTTGTAAAGCATCAGCGGCTAGATTAGAACAATGCATTTTAATAGGAGGAAGGCCATTCAATTCGTCAGCTACATCTTGCCTAGATATTTTGTAAGCTTCGTCGAGAGTCATTCCTTTTGCCATTTCTGTGATCATTGAGGATGTACTCACTGCGGATCCGCAGCCAAAAGTTTTAAATCGAATATCCTCAATTATCTCCACGCCTTCATCATTTTTACCAACTTTTATATATATCCACATAAGATCTCCACAAACAGGATTCCCAACTTGACCAATTCCGTCTGCTTCTTCTATTTCTCCTACATTTCTCGGGTTCTTGAAATGATCTAATACTTTATCAGAATATTGAGTAGATTTCATTTTTATTTTACCTCTTCATATTTTTTTAGTAGATCAGAAGGTGTTAACGGCGACAACTTTCTCAACCTTTTTACCTGATCTGGTAAGACTTCTATAAGGCCGTCAATGTCAGTTTCACGAGTAGTTCTTCCTAACGAAACTAGTAAACTTCCATGAGCTTCTTCGTGGAGAAGACCCATTGCAATAAGAGTATGGGACGGTTCTAACGTTTTTGAACTACACGCCGAACCAGTAGCGGCTGCTATATTATGTTCTTTTAAAGTTAATATTAAAGATTCTCCCTCAATATAGTCAAACCGGAAGTGTGCGTTGTGAGGAAGCCTTTCTTCGGGATGACCGTTTAAATGCGATTTAGGAATTTCTAAAACATTTTTAATGAGCTTGTCTCTTAAAATTTTTAATTTTTCCGATTCTTGGGGTATTTCTTTTTTTGCGATTTCAGCAGCTTTAGCAAAACCAACTATACCTGGAATATTTTCAGAGCCTGATCTCATCCCCCTCTCTTGACCTCCACCGATTATAATTGGATTAACGCGAACTCCTTTTTTTAAATAGAGCGCACCAACCCCTCTAGGACCATAGATATCGTTGGATGAGAGCGTTATAAGATCAATTGGAACTTCTTGAACATCAATAGGAATCATACTTTCGCTAGCTACGGCATCAGTATGAAACAAAACTCCCTTTTCTTGAGCAATTTTGCTAATTTCTGCAGTCGGTTGTAGCGTTCCAACTTCATTGCTAGCAGTAGATATAGAAATTAAAATAGTCTCGTCAGTAATTAATCTTTCAAGCTTGTCTAATCGGATTTTTCCAAATCTATCGACCCCTACCCTGCTAACTCGAAACCCTTCTCTTTCAAGGTATTTTCCGATGTTTAAAATTGAAATGTGTTCTATTTCAGAAATAATAATATGGTTCCCTTTTTTCTTTAGTCTCCTCGCTGCACCGATTACTCCCAAATTATTAGATTCAGTCGCACCAGAAGTGAATAAGATATCGGATGAATTGGGGGCGTTTATAAAGTTCGCAACTTTTTCACGCGATTTTTCTAAAATATCTGTAGCAATATCTCCATCGCAATGAAGAGAAGCTGGATTTGCAAATTTTTCGTTAAAGAATAGTGTCATTTCAGCCATTACTCTAACATCGACAGGCTTTGCTGCTTGGTTATCAAGGTAAATACTCATATTTTTTCCCTCTAGATATGATATGTCAGTCTTTGCTATTTATTCTTCTTAAAATAAAAAATCAAATCGTCTCCGTCTTTTACGAATTTTACTAGTTCTGTCCCAGTTCGTTTAGCCCATCTCGTTAAATCTTCTTCTGCGGCAGGATCATCAGCTAAAACCTTAAAAGTTTGACCGATATCCAAACTCTCTGAAAAAGTCCTCACTTCAAATATTGGTTCTGGACAAAATAAACCTCTCGTATCCAATTCAGCGTCATATTCTATTTCCTTTTTTTCGTCAGCCATTATATCTACCTTCTTTGATTTATATAAAGATTTTTTGTATTTAGAATTAATTTAATTTTAAATTCTCCTAAGAGATGTACTTTCCACAATAAATTAAAATTATTTATTATATTTTAAACAACTTTTTGACATTTAAAATTCGAAAAAACAACTTCATATAAAACGACTTTATAATTTATAACCTTCAGAATTGATCATTTTTTTTTATTTTCTTTTAATAACCAAAACTCGTAATTTCTTCAAAAGATCTTTGTATTGTGTTTAAAAAAAGATTTTTTTAGTAAAAGTGAAATTTTCTTAAATAAATAGGTAAAAAAATTAGATAAAAATTACTTATTTTTGATCTTATTTTCCAAACGCTTCCTTAATAATCTTTACACCTGAAACTGCATCGTCCGCAAATAAGTCAGCTCCGAGCTTTTTGGCAAGTTCCATGTTCAAAGGGGCTCCACCAACAATTAATTTTACCGAATCCCTCAGTCCGGCTGCGATTAGAGCTTCGTGAACCACTTTAATTTGTTCAACGGTCATTGTTAACAATGAACTCAAAGCAACAATGTGAGCTCCAGTCTCCTTTACTTTATCAACAACAGTATTTTCATCCACATCCATACCTAAATCGTAGATTTCAAAACCATTGCTTAATAATAACGACCCTAAAATATTTTTGCCGATATCGTGATTGTCACCCTTGACGGTGCCTATGATAATTTTTATCTTATCTTGCGATTGATCTGAAGCAGCTAAAGCTGGCTGGAGAACTTTAAACGCTTCCTTCATAGTTTCGCCAGCGAGTACGAGTTCAGTAAGATAATATTCCTTTTCTTCGTAACGGCGTCCTACTTCGTCCATTCCTTTTGTCAAAGCGTTCATAATATCAAAAGGATCCTTTCCATCTGCTTCTAAAGCTTCCTTTACAGCAGCCTCAATATCGTCTACTTCTAATTCAATAATCAGTTCTGTTAATTTCTCAAAATCCATTTCTGACTTCTCTTTAATCTATGATTTGTAGATATTTAATAATAAAATATCTTACTTAAGATAAATATTTTCTAATTTAAGAAAGACAAAAATGTATGATTTCGTGGAAAAAAGAAGATAGAGAGTAGCCGGAAATTGACCTCATAATGAGGTAAAGATTTTGGGATAAAATTTAGATTCCGTACTGTTACCATTTAAATTAGGAAATTAGGGGATATTTATAATTTCTGACTTCCTCTCTAAAATACATATTACCATGGCAATATATAAACCTTTGTCTGATTTGTCAATTTCAACCTAATATTTACTTTAAACGTAAAATGATGCCATAAGGTTTTAAATAACTAAGAATTATTGAAAAAAGAATTATAAGAAGAATTACTATAAGGATTAAAAATGGAAAATGAATTTATCGAAGAGGCTCCAGATATAGAGGACATCGCGATTTTAAGAGAGATTAAAGAAGAAAACTTTTTAATCTTGGCAAAAAATTTAGGTAAGGATTATGAAATTGGCGATTTTATAGTGAGAGCAGTCGATGAAGTCTCTTTAGGTATTAAAGAATCCGCATTTGTTATTATTAAAGGACCATCAGGAGCCGGAAAAACAACTCTGCTAAATTTATTAGGTGGCTTGGATACTCCAAATAGGGGGTCAATATTCTCTAGTGGAGTCAAGATTAGTAACTTACAAGAGGAATCCCTTGCTACCTTTCGGTTAATAAATTCGGGATTCATATTTCAAAACTACAATCTTATAAGCACTCTTACTGCTGAAGAAAACATCATGTTTCCTATGAAGTTAGCTGGAATGAGTTTACAAGAGCAACGAGAAAGGGCGTTAGATCTCTTAAACAAAGTAGGCTTAGGGGACAGACGAGAACATTTACCCTTCCAGCTATCTGCTGGTGAACAACAGAGGGTTGCGATTGCACGAGCTTTAGCAAACGATCCTCCTATTATTATTGCAGATGAACCGACAGCAAACTTAGATAAAAAGACGAGCTTATTTATTAGAGATCTCTTTAGCGATATGAAACAAGAGGGTAAAACAATTATAATTGCTACTCACGACGATTATTTAATAGAACTCGCAAATCGCGTAATAAATTTTGAAGACGGTAAAATAGTAAATGAATAACCTGCTAATTCGCAAACTAAAAATTAAAAAAATACGGTGCCGTTAAAATTTCGCTAGATTTTGCCTTAAAAGATTTTTATAGGAAACGCGAGACCACCTTCTCTTATACAATGATGATCGTTTTAGTTATAGCGTTCACTGTATTTTTAATTAATTTCACCTCCTCGATAGGTTTTAACAGTTTTATAACCTACGATTATGAAAATTCGTTCTTTTTTTCAGGTGGGATTAGCATTATCTTTATTGATTTCACTTCATTAGTGCTTATTCTTGTGCTAATCTTAGCTTTTGTGGTTGTCATTATCGTTAGTATTACTTTGATTATAACCAAAAAGCGCGATATAGCGATCATGAAGGCCTTAGGTTCAATCCCTCAGAGATTGTATGGTTTCTACTTGACAGAAGTTTATGTGGTTTTTCTTATTGGTTTTTTCATTGGAGCTATAATAGGGTTTATTTCATATGTAATTTTCTTCTTTATAGCTTCAATTTTAGGGGCCTTAGCTACCTTTCAAGTTGATGTTATCTATCTTCCTATTCTGTTTATATCGTGTTTAGTAGGGATTTATCTGTTTCCTGGAGTCGCGTTAAGGAAATTAGGAATGCAAAACACTATAAAATTATTTTCTAGAGATATTCCCTCGAACTACGACGCTTCAAAAAAATTAACAACAATTCCAAAGTGGTTAAGTTCAATCGGGTATAATGTAAAAATTTCAGTATTAAATACTCTTAGGAGGAGGGGTGAATTTAAGAGATATTTAATCGTATTTACAATTATCTCTCTTATAATTTTTACTTTAGGGTTAGGAAGTATTGTCCTAAAGACGTCTTCCCAAGAATGGATTAAAAAGTCGCAAGGAACAAATATTGTTGCGATTGGTCATAAAGATGTCCTTCAAAACTACACTTTAATGTATGATATGTTCTCCAATCCGGACATTCTGGTAACACAAGATGATATTGACTTTCTTAACCCCGATTACTTGTTTAATCTTTCTAAAGTTGAAGAATTAACTAATTTTACTGAAATTGAAAGGGTTGACCAGCGATTAATCAATTTTTTTAACGTTACCGAGCTAGACGGATACCATTTTTTTGAAGATGGAGGTTCTTTGGCAGTTGGTCAAGATAGAAAAGCAATTATCCCTATAATAGGGTTTAATGCGAGCGAAATCATACAAGATTTTGAGATTGTGGGTGAATACATTGCTGTCGAGGATAATGTCAATATGATGATAGGAGACGGATTAGGATATAATCTATTTGATTATCCGTTAGATCAAAGCATGCGCATTGAAGAACTTGGAACGGGTCATCCATTCCACATTTCAGCAGTCGTTATAGATAGTTTTTACAGCGGTTCTGCGGGATATGTAGATTTAAGTATTATGCAAGGAGATCTGAACTTTAGTTCGAATGAGATTAATCTTCTCTTACTTAAGATAAAATCTAGTGAGTATGCTGACGTAATTGGAGATATTGAGTTGATTATTCAAGCGAATCTAGGAGAAAATTTTAGTTTTGTCAATTTAAATCAAACTTTTGAGAATAACTATTCCTATCTTGAAATCCTAACTTTTTATCCCCTACTAATTATTATTCTGATGGCGATAATTTCGATTTTCGCATTGTACAATTATCAAAAAGGCAATATTTTAGAAAAGGCTAAAGATTTCCTAATTATGAGAGCTGTTGGTGCCAAATATAAGTCCATTAAGAAGATTCTCTTTTTGGAAGCCCTTTACATGATCATCCCGTCCTTGCTGCTAAGTATGGGGATTGGAATGATAATAAACTCTTTAGTATTATTCGATCGCGTTTATTTACCCAGCTTATCGTTGCCAATTATTATCGTAGGGTTATTATTTATCGCTTTCCTAGCTTTTAATTATATATCTTTATTTCCAATTCTTTCAAAGATAAAAAAATTTACTATCAAAGATTTCGATATATGGTAGATAATTTTTGTATCAGAAAGAAAAATTTTAAAAAAGTGAAATAGATGAAGTATATATGAACTTATTTTTTCTAATCTAAACGATCACTAAGATATGGTAATGACAGAAGAAGAAAAATTACTGAGGAAAATCCAAGATTTACAATATGAATTAGATAAAAAGGAAATTCAAATTAATAGTCAGTTAGATAAAATTGATGGTCAAGAAGTAGAGATCATGAAATACGAGCAAATGTTCGACGAAAATGCTCCAAAGAGTAAAATAAAAAAAGCCAAGGAAGATAAGCTAAACATTGAAATAGACGCAAGAGGACGAGAGATTCGCGAATTGAAGGACCGAATGGGCTTCTTAAGAAAAGAAAAAATAGACTTACAGAAGAAATATGAGCTTGAGGTAAAAAAGAATACAGATACTTCTGTTATTAGTGTAGAAGAAATTAGAGAGAAGGAGAAACCACCTTTAAACGTATTACTACAAGAGCTACAAGATAAGATTAACAAACAAGAATCGATGATTAGAAGGTTAAAAAGTGGAGAAATAGGGTTAAACGGTAAAGATAGCAGAAAGGACGAACATAACGCGATTTTAGAAGAAAAAGATAAAAAAATTGAAATACTCACTGATCAAATTGCTACACTTGACGATCGTATTGTTGCACTTAATGATAACTTAAGTAAACCCGTTCCCGATATAGAAAAAGACGATAAACCTTCGAGTAATAATATCTCGAAAATTCTCTTAGAAGACCTCCAAAATAACCTAACTAAAGTAAAAAGACGCAATAACGAGTTAAAAAAGAAATTAGAAAAATATGAAAAGAAAGATAAAAGCAAAAAGGGATCGGAAGAAAATAATCAAGTAATAGAATTGCAAAGTATAATTTCTCAATTAACGAGCGAGTTAGAGCATAAGAATAAAATAATTGAAGATAATACCATATCTAGCATTCATACGGAGAGTGAATCGGATGCTGACTCACTACATTCCGTTGTAGAAGAATTAAAAAGTAAGCTAAGTAAAGCTAAATCACAAATAGCATCTTTTCAGATTGCTCAAGAACATAGTTTTAAAAGTCTAGCTCCAGGGGAGAATGAAGGAAAATTAAAAATTCAAAGAGAGATGGCTAGTTTTCTACAAAAACAATTAGCAGAAGCAAACAGCGCTCTAAAAACAAAAGAGGAAGCAATTATAACAATCAAAACAGAGGCAATAAGGATAAAAAAAAAATACGAAGCGTTAGAAAACCTTATTAAATCGAAAGATCGAGAAACAAATGAATTAAATACAGAGATTGCGTCGCTTAAAATGCAAATTCAGACTCAAAAACCTACATCGCACTCCATCCATCCTGATGTAAGATTAAGACTCAAAGAGCTCCAGAGTTTGGTAGACGATTTAAGCAAACAAACGATTCAGCAAAGATTAGAAATCTCTCAATTAAGAAAGAACAAGTAATAGAAATGGAAATTATTATCTTAGGCTCTTCAGCCGCTATACCTGTTCGCGAAAGAAACCTCTCTTCAACCGCTCTTAAGTATAAAAGCGAACTCCTATTATTTGATTGTGGAGAAGACACCCAAAGAAAGCTTGTCGAAGCTGGTTTGAAGTTCAACAAACCCTTAAAGATATTAATATCACACTTTCATGGGGACCATATAATAGGCCTTCCGGGATTACTTTTTAGATTCGGTTTAAACCGTAGAACTGCCCCTGTTACTATCTTTGGGCCTGTAAACCTTTTTCTATACCTCTCTGTTCATAGAAAGGTTCTTGGTCTTAAACCTAATTATCCCATAACTGTAATAGAAATAGATGATAAACAAAACCAACTAATAATTTATGAAAGCTTGGACTCTGAATTACCGAAAGTAAAATTAAACATAAAGGAAAATACGATATTTGACGGGAGTAAATATGCTCTTAAATATACTTTAGTTGACCATTCAGTTCTAGCTTTTGCATATTCATTTATAGAAAAGCCACGAAGTGGCAAGTTTAACCCAGAAAAAGCTAAAGAACTCGGAATTCCTGAGAGTGTTCTCTGGAAAAAGTTACAAGAAGGAGAATGTATCGATTATAATGGTACACTAATTGATCCGATAAAGGAAAACATTGTAGCTCCAAAAAGAAAGGGACGAAAAGTGACGTACTCTGGAGATACATCCCCTTGTAAAAGCTTAATCGAATTAGGAAAAAATTCTGATATTTTAGTCCACGAAGCTACTTTTTCGAAGGAGTTATCAGATATGGCAATCGAAAAAAAGCACTCCACTGCTACTGACGCAGCAACTGATGCAAAGAAAATGGGAGCAAAGCAGTTGATATTAACACACATATCCTCCCGCTATAGAGATGATAGTTTACTGAAATTACTCGAAGAAGCAAAGGAAGTTTTTCCTAACACGTTAATTGCTGAAGATTTAATGAGGGTTGAATTAAAATAAGATTTTTAATAAAGAGAAGATAAAAAAATTTTAGTTTAGCCTCCCGCTATATGGGGTAATATAGTTATGGACGAGTCCTTGTTGATGATATCACTTTCACTTGCTTTTTTGCCATCAATAATTATCCCAAAGTATTTTCCTTCGAGATTTAGTTCTTTGAGTAAATCGCCGACTGACATTTCCCGTTCGGGAGTAATAGTTTCCACAATTCCAGTTTCTAAAAGATCTGCTATTTGTCGAATAATAATAACCTTTAATATAGTTTTACTAGTTTAAATAAAACCATCTACCTATTTAAAATTAATTCAAGAAATAGATAAGTATTGAGAATTTATCCGGTGCAATTTTACAATACCCAAACTGTCTCAATTTGGCATTTAAGTCAAATTAATTAGTTTTTGTAAGCAAAGAATTTCGATTTTTTTATTATGGGAAAAACCATTATTTTTATGTGTATTTTAATTTTATTGCATAAATTTGACTTTTATTTAAAGGGTTGATCTCAGATTCTTCAAGAGGATTCATTTAGCGATTATGGCGATTATCTTAAGAAAGTTAGAGATTTATTAATGGAAATTAATACGCTTGAAGATAAAAAAGAAAAAACCAACCAAAGTCAAAAAATTATTAACGATTCTATTATAACAGCTAATGAAATCTCTGAATCTGGAGAATTTTTTGAAGCTGGAGAATTCCTTATCTCAATAGCGGAATTATTAGAAGGACTTGTTTCTTTTCATTCTGTTAAGTTATACAAGCTAACTATTAAATATTGGAATAACGAAATAAACTCCTTTAAATTGCAAGGGAAACTTCACGAAGTAGCTGAGATTTTCTTACGGATAGCAGAACTTTACGAAAAATTAGAGGAACCGAAATCTTATAAAAAGAATATCCTAGGAAGTATAGATTATCTGAAGCGAGAAAGTAAATTGTTAAAGGATTTTAACGAAAGCAGAAAACTCGCTCAAAATTATGAGAATATAGCGGGACTCTACAAAACAAAAGTGATGGATCATAAAAACGCAATAAAATATTATCTCAATGTCATTGAAATCGCAAAACAATACTCCTATTTTGAATTGCTCTCGTATTCTTATCAACAAATATCAGAATGTTATCAAGAACTAGACGAAATTGAAAAATCCAACAGTATAATCTATGATGGTATCGAGTTTTTCTCATCGCTTTTTCAAACTTTTGAAGAAAAAAACGATAATCTGGGGATATCTCAGATAGCTCAAGTTTTAAAATCTCTTTATCACCTTATCGATGATGAAGAACAGTTTATTATCTACTCTAAAAAGGAAGCTGGTGCTTACATAAATTTAGCGGAAAGATTAGAAAAAAGCCAAGAAAACTACTATAAAATTGCTCGATACTATCGGGGTGCTGCTTTATGCTATCAAGAGATTAATAATAACCTTATCGAATCTGCTTCCTGTTTTGTTTTAGCAGGGAATTATAATGAAGGGATTTACGAATATAATGAGGCGGCTATAAATTTTTTCAACGCCGCTGTAATATTTAAAGAATTAAACAATTTAGAAATGACTTACAAGCATTACGTTAAAGCTGGAGATAACTATTGGAAAAAAAAAAACGTAAATGATTCGACTGAGAGCTATTTGAATGCTTACGATATTGCTGTAGAGGGTGGCTTAGAATATAATAAATTTGGCATTTTTAATCAAATTGTTAGAGGTTTAAACATAATAGCAAAAGAAGGGTTAAAAAACAAACAATTTTACACCGCAGCAACCTTAATTATGGAAAGTATCAAATTTTATCAACAATTGGATACCGCCAAGGACTTTCTTGTAAATGAGATGCTAAAGAATGTCTACAGATATTACTATAAAGCTGCTAATTTGAAAAAAATCGGAAGCTCCCATATAGTACAATCATATGTGATGGCTGCTATTTCATCTATCCTTAATGGAAATATTGATAAAGCGCTGGATATCCTTTCAGAGATAGAATTAGAAGGAAATACCGTGAATAAATACAAGGAATTAGTCCAAATTATTATTGATTGGGTCTCTGAGGGGATAGAGGTTGAATTTGAAAACTTTCCATATGATATAAAAAGAATAATAATAGGTTCTGAAGAAATTGGCTATCTTTTAAGGTTCTTTAAAGGATATAGAGTGTATTACTAACATTACTAACTAAATTTTTAACTAGAAACAATATAAATAAATAGATCATCGTTTATTCTATTTATAAGACCTTAATATCGTACGATCGCTTATTAGTCTGGCATACTATGATGTTTTGGATATAAAACTCTCAAATTCTAACATTTTATTAGGTTTTTAAAATGAGAAAACAATTAAAAGCAATACTAATAATTATTCCACTATTAATCGCTGTAGCTGTTTCTCTAACCATTATACTACCGTATTTTAAGCAACCATCGCAACCTCCTACTTCTAAAGGATTAGTTTATATTTATGTTGATTCATCGATTTACAATGGATTAACTTCTGAGATACAACAATATGAGACTGATGTAAATAATCAAGGATATAGTACCAAGGTAATCAATTGGACATCAAGTAATGTGGCAATGTTAAAACTTAACTTAACTAATGCTTATCCTCTTGGTTTGGAAGGTGCGGTTCTAATCGGTGACTTACCTTATGTTATGGCAAGACATTTGGATATTGCGTGGGGTAAACATTGGAATTATCCTTGTGATTTATATCTTATGGATTTAGATGGGCAATGGTCTGATACAGTTATTCCTAATGGGATATTTGATATAGATCAAAATGAACACACAAATGGAACTGGTGATTGGACTCCAGAAATATGGATTGCACGAATCAGCCCTAGTTCTATCGGAGTTACGGGATTCAATTACACAGCAGCTTATAAAAATTATTTTGAACGCAATTTTAATCTAAGGCATGGTATTACTAATAGATCTCATAAAGCTTTACTATACATAGATGACGATTGGTCAAGTTATAAGGATGAATGGTTAAGCAATTTTACAGCATATACCGGTAGCGAGGTCGATTGTTATTGGAACGATCCAACTACAACAGCAGCAAACTATATGAATAATATATCTACAGTTAATTACGAATTTGTCCATTTGCTTGTTCATTCATGGCCAACTCAGCATCTATTTGGACCTCCTTCCGCTCTTGGATCTGAAGGTGTTTTAACGTATAAAAATGTATATGGAAACAGTACTTTGCCTTTATTTTATAATTTATTCGCATGTTTTTCATGTAATTATACCCAAGTTAACAATACTGGAACTTATTATCTGTTTTCAGATAATACTTTAACAGTCATTGGGAGTTCGAGAGATGGTGGTATGGATTTATATCAACCCTTCTACGATAATTTAAACCAAGGAGCAATAATAGGCGATGCTTTTGTAACGTGGTTTCATAATCCTGAAATTGTTAAGTGGAATAAGGAATTATTATATTACGGAATGACTATCTTGGGAGATCCTCTTCTTACGATATATATGACGTAATTTCAGCTTCAAATTAGTAAGATTTTATTAATTTTTTTCAATTTTTTTTTTCTCAAGTGCCTTCAAACTTTTTTTATCTCTCTTCATGTATTTTAATAAATGGAAAAAAAAAAGAAGATAATTTTAAGTTTTGACTTAGATAATACACTAATCAATAACAGAGAGGGAATCGTAAATTCATTTAATTACGCTCTTAAAAAATATAAAATCCCTACTCTTGAACGAATAGAAATCGAAAAAATGATTGGTACGCCTTTAGAGGACATGTTTGAAAAGGTTTCTAATGTCAATCCAAAAAAACTATCTTCAGCTTTTCGTGAATATTACAGAGAAAAAGGTATATATCAAAGCAGCTTATTACCTGGCGTTAGAGAAAAATTAGAAGAATTTAAACAACACTTTTTTACTTTAGGCGTAATAACCTCAAAAAGGCAAGGACTGGCAATTCAAATTACAAAGATTTTAGGTATTTTTAAGTGCTTTGAATATGTCATAGGGGAAAGCGAACACATAAAAAGTAAGTTAGATCTAAACTTAAAAAAACACTTACAAAATAAATATAGCGAATATAATTTCGTGATTATTGGGGATCATCCTAAAGATTTGGCTCTTGCTGAAAATATTGGTGCACCATTCATAGGTGTGTTGACAGGAAACCATTCTGCTGAAGAATTAAGACGTGGAAATGCCCCAAAAATACTAATAATGGAAAGTGTTAAAGATTTGTTTCCAAACCTGATTTATTCTTTGTTTTAAAAAATAATAAAGTAAAGCTATAAAAAAAGTAAAAAAGAAAAATAACTACTCCTTTAAATCTTCGTAGGTTTTCATAAATTCTTCAGGCTTCCATAGCTCTGTCATATATTTACCAATTCCGGAGCTATCTCGGGGTCCAACTACAACGTAAGCATCGGCTTCGTCTTCTAAAGCCCCACTTAAACGTGCGGCCATACCGGGTATAATTAATATACGATGATCTACTTTATCGAAGGCACCAAATTCTTTTGTTGCTTCGGCGATACTACCTGCTGAAAATTGCCCACCAGCTACAGCCGATTCAATACCGATACCCTCTGAATCAACAACTAAGAGCCATGCGTCTACGTTTGCTCCTTTTATATCAATTTCCACCGGGATCTTTGTCAATCGATAATTTGAAGTTACAAAAATAGGAGCCATTTTACCAGGTTCTCCTATTTGAAAACAACCAGGATCTGTTGTTGGATAAATTCGAGGATCGCTAAAAACACTCTGCCTTAAGGTCATGATTGCTAGCAATGCCCAAATATCTTCTTTCCTCTTACCACTGTGGAGAACAATTAAACTTGTGTCTATAGATTCCATAATCGCTGCCATAATGATTTCTTGGTATTGATGCTCCCAAAGCTTCTTATCGTCGTCAGTCTTAACTTGACTCCAATACGCTGCGGGAACTCCCATGACCGGGAAACCTGCGTTCACATTTCCCTTATCAATTGCGGAAACTCTCAATCTCATTATGTTGTCGTAAGTTAAGGCTACATTTCCGGGACCAAAAACGGTCATAGCGTCTAAAATTATATCCTTTACACCAAGCTTTTGTAGGGTGGCACTTAAAGACATAAGTTCATCTAAATCATTTGAGACGGCAACAACAGGCAAATTATTTTCAACTGCAAATTTTCCTACTTTTTCCCACGTATCTTTTGTTGCAGCATAAAGTAGAGGTCTTAATTCTTTAATTTCAGCAGCAGCAACGAGTAATATATCTGGATTCAAACAAGCTAACATAACGGGAAGATTAGATGTCTCTGTAAGTTTCTTCGCAGCGAGTTTGTATTGATCGGCGTCTCCAGATACGCATCTTAACGCGATTCCATTAATTTGTAGTACATCTCCCATCCTTTCCAGAACAAGATCTGTTAAATACTTAACAACTTCTTCCAAATCTGGATCGTCATCAGCTACCTCCATGAAAATACCAGTTTCGTTGTAATATGTTAATTGATGCCGATTAAGAATCTCTTCTCCACCAATTATACATTTACGGTCACCCACTCCAATTTCCACAGACTTTTGTGGAGGAGTAACAAGTGCAATTAATTTAGCTCGCTTCTTCGCCTGTTTAGGATCCTGCATTAAATGAGTGCAATCTTGAACTACGACCTTCCTTTCGAGCAAATCTGTGCCAAATGCCATACAAGTATCTCTACCACATTCTTGACAATTACTCTTATCTAAAAGAGCATAAATTTCTAACGGGCTGGGTCTGGCCATTTTAATTTCTCCTAAATTCTAATTAGTCTTTTTTTAAATAATTATTAATTATTTTTTTATAGTTAGTGTAGTAGGTTTTACATTAAAAATTTGTTTTTTTTCAAAATTTGATGTGTTAAGAATGAATGTCAAATATTTAATCGTTTTCAAGAAATTTAATAGAATCAATTATTTGATTATAATAATTTTTTGTTCGCTACTTTTTAGTTTTAATTTCAAGTTTACGCTTTAAGATTTTATTATATAAATCATCCATTGTGGGGGGTGGATCAATCTCTTTATCTTTTTTCGTGAGTTGGATTGCCTCTTCAGGACAGGTTGGAACACAATTGCCACAACCGATACATTTTTTTTTATTTATTTTAGAGATTTCTTTAACAAGTTTAATTGCTTCCATCTGACAACGATCTATGCATGTACCACATCCAGAACATAATTCAGAATCCACTTCTGCAAAAAAATTAGCCGAAAAAAATTGAACTGGTCTGGGAAATTTTTTGGTACCAGCTAAAACCGGGCAGCAACATCCACAACAGCTGCATATAAAATGAGGTTTGAGAGAATTTCCTGCTTGAAGAACTAATCCATCCTCTTCGTTTTTACGTTGTATTTTGAGAGCTTCTTCCCTTGAAATTTCTCTCCCCCACCCCTGATCAATATACATGTGAGCCATTGGTCCAAATGTCATACATACTTCACGTCGATCTGTTACCTTACAAGGATTTCCTAAAAGATCAGTAGCCTGGCGACAAATACAATTTACCACCGCAAATGGCTCTTCAACTTCTTCGATAATCGTTTTAAGATCGTCATATGTAGAGATGTGATGTTCTAGTGTAATACTTTTTTCTACTGGCACAGTTCGAAATTGGGAAATTTTGGTGCCAAACATTTCTAAGCCAAGTTTTATTCCAAGATATTTGTGAAATTTATCTAAAAAATCTTTATTAAGCCTATTAACTTGGAATTCGTACATTCCAATCACGAACTGAGCATTACTATAATATTTCTTACCTTCTTCTTTCTTAAAATGAATAACTCCTTTTTTAATCATGTTATCTAAATGGGATTCCAATTCTTCAATTGATAATCCGAGATCTTTCGTACGCTCATAAATTGTATTTAATGGTTCAAGATTCTTAGACCAAGAAAAATTTAATTTTGTAGCAATCCTTGCTTCTTCTACGGTGAAGAAATATCTCAAAAGATCCATTTCCACTCCAGATTTAGTAGAAGGATATCCTATAGGAAAGGAATCAAGATGTTCTTTCAGTTCTTCATATATAATTAATTCGTCTAATGTCATTTTTTAACCTATAGATATGTTATTTGGAATTTCATGTGAAATTTTGATATTTAAATTAAGACAAAGTTATATTTAAAAATGATCTAATGATTGAATTGCAAAATTACCTAAACAATTGTCATATAATTTATTAAAGGAAAATGGTATCAATTTTTCATCAACTTTAGAGGAATTAATGATAACATTGCCAAAAACCCTACAACAATAAATAGTGCCTCAATTTGAATAAAAGCAGAAAAATATGTTCCCAAGGGAATAAATATCACACAACTAAGTGCATACGACATTTTCAAGCACTGAAATGTAAAAGTTTTATACTTTCCATTATTAGAAATCGTTATCATCAACGAAGTATAATTTAACATCATTACACCAGCAATAAGCTGAATAACTCCTTGGATAATCATCAAAAATAAAAAGTCTGACATCGCCATAAGAAAAGTTAAAACAGCATATAATCCAACGGTGATAGCGATAATTCTTTTTCGATTAGAGAACTTTAAAGCATATAACACTTCATCCTGATTGTTATTTTGAAGATCTGGTTTCAAGTGTTTTGTAGTCATAAATTCGTTAATTTTATTATTTTCTCTGTTTGAA
Organism: Promethearchaeota archaeon; assembly: GCA_030599585.1. Classification (GTDB taxonomy): domain Archaea; phylum Asgardarchaeota; class Lokiarchaeia; order Sigyniarchaeales; family SOKP01; genus SOKP01. The sequence continues at coordinate 25,842 of JAUVNS010000004.1, forward strand.
ATTCGCTGTCCTATTATCCAACCTCCAATATTGAGTAAGATCAAAACAATATATAATAATGAGTAAATATTAAACCCTTCTTCTCCGTATTTTGTTAAAACCCAAGACGAAAAAGGAAATTGATAAAGTTTATCACTCCAAATCAATAAATACGATAGAAATAATAAAATCAGATTTAATGTATTATTTCCCCCTAAACTTATAGTATCCCCCTCAGGTTGCTCGATACTTTTTTCCACGGATGGATTATTAGTTGTTTCTCGCAAAAGAACGGTTGATAAGATTATTGGAAGAGAAAATAAGAAACCAATAAAGAAAAAACCATTCCATTGATTTACATTAAAGAGGTCGCTTACAGTGAAGAGAAACAAAACCGAAGGGATAAAAGATCCTACATTCGACGAGATATTTATTGCTGCTAAATTACCATCCTTTACTCCTTCGCTACTGGAATGATCAATTATCATTTTTGAAACGCCAACTTTAATAAATTCCTGCGCTAAAAGGTTCAAAGCTAAGAAAAGACCGAAAATGCCTAAATTACTTCCGTTTAATACGGAAAATAAGAAACTAACCAAGAATAATATACTAGATGAAATTAAAATTAATTTTTTATTTTTGGTGTACCTATCAAATACATACCCTAAAACAGGTCCGGAAAACATCACAAAATACACAAATACTTGAATAAAAGCTAATTGACTAGTATCAACATTCAATATGTTTAATAAATAGACTGGAACATAAATTACCAAGAAGATTCGAATCACGCTAATAGCAAAATAGAGAAAGAAAAATCCAAAGTAGTTGGATTTCTTAACGCTCCTTTTTTCGCTCTCCTTAAATAGCCTGAAAATCCAATTGTCTTTAAACTCTGATTTTCCTATTGATTTATTCGCTGTGGCTGTATTTTTGTATTTTAGCATTTTAATTTTACCAACTCGAGAAATGCAATTTATTTTTCTATTTATTCGTTTTCAAACTTTTAAACTCCACAGTTAATATAATTCTGAAGTATTTTCGGATTTTAACAGGCATTAGCATTAGGAGAGTTATAAAAATTCTTTCAATGGTAAAGCTATTGCGCCATTTTTAAAAAAAAAGGAAATATATTCTTCCCGTTTAAGGTTATTAATAACCTTATATACGGGAGAAATATTTATGGTGCTATACCGTGTTCTCCAGGCATTTTAGCCTTACCTCAACTGATTTTGATAAAATATTATCTGACTTTTGTATTTAAACCCGTTATCTTCAACCAACGAGTTCTATTAACACAATACTCTCTCACAATCTTTATTCAACAATAGATATAAAAACATAGAGAAAAATGTGTAAGATAAGCGTGGATTTTTTATACTTACATGACCGATTAATCATTAAATCTAAAAATTTATGGCATAAAAAAGTATTTAAATTCTTACGCTAAATAAATTCATAATTCTAACTTGTTATCTATAAAATTGAATATATGACAAAATTAAATATCGATTTTTTAATAAAAACTCCAATCAAAACTATCCTAGAAAAGATTGACTACTTTTTTCGGAAACTTCTTCGAGAAATTGAATCCTATCTCCAAATAGAGGTATTTTACCCTAAAATCAGCATAATTTTGAAAAATGAAGAATCAAGTTCAGGTGCGGTAGATAACTTATTTTCGATAGGAGTTGAGAGATCATATAACAATGATATTCTTAGTATTAAAATATCTTCAGATTTTTTTCAATATATCCAATTTATTATGCTTCGTGAAGCCTATAAATGTTTTATTCCTCAGCTCGACAATCAGATGAAAATGATTGAAATCTTCATAAACCAAAAAGTTACTATTGATCTTAAAAAATTAGCCTCTTTGAAAGAATGGAACGCAAAAGCAACTGATAAACTAGTAGATTACGAGTTCATATCAGCGCAAAGCGATCGTTTAGAGAACTTTTTAAAGCAAGAGAGCACAGGAAGCGTTGACAGTCCTTTTAAATTCTTTTTTAAGTATATCAGAAAAAACATCCAAATCATTACTGAACAACAAGCTGGTTTCTACGACATATTGTATGAAAAATACCATTTAATCTCCTCGAAATCTTTATATAACGACGATATAATAGAAACTATCAGAGTTCTCAGTAAAATTTTCAATAGAGTTCAGTATTATACTGCAATGCTGGATTATCAGCATTATTTTACGACTTTCAAAGAAAATGGATTCATTCGGACGGATCTAAGTCTGAACAAATTCACCGAAAACATGCAAAGAATTAAAAATTATAGCTCTATATCCCCGAACTATAAAGTAAATTGGTCCGCATTGAATCTTTACTCTATTAATTGTTTTTTGAAGTTCAATCCAGTTTTAAATCGGTCAAAAATACGCCAAATCGTTAAAGAGCTACCTTTCTTCCTTCTTATTAAAGAATGTAGAACAAATTTCGGATTAGAAATCGACGGGTTTTTTGTCGTACCAAAAATATATTTTAACGATGTAAAGAGGTTTCTTGAGAAACTCGAAGAAAATGGGTACATCCTTCAAACCAGATTGACTATTGTTGAAAAAATTGAAATTTTAGTTAACGCAAATTATCTACGAGAGTATCATGACAAAAAAACCATAGTTAATAAAAAGAATAAATTATACGACAAAAAGTACGAATTACATCGTGTTATAGATTATGGACAAAGGGAATATAACGAGGAAGTAACGCTTCTCGATTGGCTAATAATCGATAGAATTCGATACGTATCGCTAACAGGGTTTAATTTCGAAAGAAGGGCGGGAACTATTAAGTTATTAAAGACTGATCTTATTAACGAAATTATAAGTCAAAGGAAATTTATTACGGACTTAAAAACAAATTTGACAATCATTCATACGTCGTTAGAACTCAGGAACAATTTTCTAGAGTTTTTAAAAACAAATGAATCCTTTGGATTCTTTTACATCAAAAATATGCTTAACGATTATATTACTACTTTTCGCTTAATTAAAGATATTTTAATTAAAAACCCTTCTATTACCAGTGTCTTCACATTTCGTGATTATTTTATAACACAAGGAGTATCAAATTCAATCGAAAATAACATTACCTTTAAAAACCCAACAATTAAAAAGGCGATTTTTAGCCAATTCCTACCTTTATATTTTAAATCAAGGGAGAATTTAGAGGAAGAAATTAGCAAGTATACCAGTTTCTTTAACATAATTAATTCTTGCTACGATTTGAAGATTTTTAACTTAAAGTCTATGCACACGATAGCAAAAAATAAATCGCTACTAAACACGATTTTCAAATCAAAAGAACAGAAATTAAGAAACACTTACGAAAATTACAAGCTCTCAGAGATAAATTACCAAACCATTGAAAAAAAATTAGAAAATTACCTAAATCACGATCCTCCCGTTATAAAACCTAATTTAATTGATAACATCGTTCCGTCGAATTTCCAAGTTTTTATCATGCTCTTAAAAAACAATTTAAAAACTATCGAGAATCTTGAAAAAGTCTCTTATATTTCAAAAAAAACGACGATCGTATGGAGTAATAATATTCTCTATGTTGGATTTTTTATTCCTTACCTAAATAGCGAAGAAAAAAGCTCCTTGATATCAATACTCACCGATATCTTTCAAGATAATTTAATTAGCATTAAAAGATATTTGTGGAGCTATGTTATTAAAGCATTTTCACGTAAAGATTTTTTCGATTTAGAACAGAAAGAGTTTTTTTATACAAAGGACCTGTTTGAACAGTATTTCTTAAACGTGTGGAGTATCCTTGGTGAAGCGCAAAAACCACTTCCAGAAATCCCTAATTCCGCTTTAACTAAATTTTGGCCAAAAGAGGATGACCTCCCCACCTTAATTAAATCTGTGGAAGACCGCATTAAAAATGAGCGCGTTGATTTAAACATAGATAATTTACGCAACTTAGTTGAATTAAATAAGCTTTTGAAAGACAAAATTCTAGATCTAGAAGGGTTTAAAACATCCTACGAAAAATCGTTTTTCAAAAATTACGTTAAATCAATTAATTTCATACCATCGTTTCAACGGTTCGGGATGAGCCAATACTCGCTATACTTTTATCCCACAGATATCAACAAGATTGATTTTAAGCTTTTATTGAACAACTCCTTCCAATCGATTAGCTATCCCGCACAGATCGATAACTCTAATTCGTTTTTAATCCGATATATCTCTCCTTATCACAACCCTGGTGTATCTACATATTTGAATTGGCTTACTAAATCTAAAAAAATCGTTAGAGAATATTGTCTATTTTTCGTGAAAAAAATGTATCAGGTATTCCATTTCAATTACAACTTGAGTCCCGAAGGGTGGGATTTCGACCCAAATAGATTCAAAATTTACTTTCAAAATATATTGTTTAATCCCGATTATAAAGTTCAAATTCCGGAATTAAAGGAGTTTAACGTTGGCGATTTAACTGGTGCAAATTATCTTGGACCCAATTCTGCTGAATTTAAAGCACTATCTAGTGTATATAACTGGAAATCGTTAGATATTAAAACTTACATGACAAAGCGGTATTTTACTATTCAAGCAAGTATAATAGAATTGTTAAAGAGAGGATTAATTCAGCCCTTTATTTCTCTAAAGAATTTAGATTTAGTGGAAGAGATTACTATCATTTTGCCAGATGTTAAAAAAGAACATAACGAGTCAATTCTTAAAATTTTTAGCTTTTTCAATATAGGGCTCATCTTTGAAATGGAAGGAGAATATTATATTCATGGATTTGAGGAGGTAGTGAAATTCGAAAATGGTATAATGATTAAACTATATTTCCCCGATTGCCAAATAGATGAATTCGAGAAATTGTTCGACCTGCTTTTTGAATATATGGAAATTGACCACTATCTAATCTTAAATGATCTAGTTGATGGAGAGGATTTAATAAAATCCACATTCGAGGGATTGAAATTTTTAGAGAAATACAACCCTTTAACCAACCTAATTTGGAACGATAAGGACAAGAGATGGCGAAACCATAAATTGTTCAACGAGAATTTTGAACCGGTATATCCTGATTTATTTTATGGAAAAAAGAATTATGATTTAGATTCATAATATTCCAAGTTACAATTTGGTTTTATTCGAAAACACTGAGACAAACTTGTAAAAGCTTAAACCAATCTAAAATTTCAAAAATAATAAATCGGTTGATATTTTTTCTTACATGATTACTTAAATGCCAGTCAAAGATCTCGATTTTGAAAATTTCGATACCTTGTTCCATCCCATCAATATCGCTTTTATCGGAGCCAGTGAGAAATCTGCCTTTGGAGCGATGTTGTATTTATCAGCGTTTAAAACTTCTAAATGGAAAGACACTTTCTATCCAGTAAATCCAAAATATGATAAAATTCTCGATTGGAAGTGTTACAAATCAGTCCTAGATATTGTAGATCATATATACACTGCGTATATATCCGTAAAAACTAAATACATTCCCCAAGTTTTAAAAGAATGCGTAGAAAAAGAAATTCCTTGGGTAGTTGTATTCGCATCTGGTTTCTCTGAAACGGGGGATCCAGCGGGGTTAAAATTAGAAAAAGAATTAAAGCAAATTATAGCAAAATCCAATACGAGAGTGATCGGGCCAAATTGTTTAGGACCATATAACGCAGCTGAAGGTATGGCATTTTCTTTCAGCGCAAAAACGAATAGCCCAGGACAAGTCTCTTTTATGTCTCAATCTGGAGGGCATATGAGTCAGTTAATCGATATAGGATATAAAAGAGATATTAGGTTTAGGTATGGTGTTTCATTTGGTAACCAAATCGATCTGAATTGCGTTGACTTCCTAAAACACTATCAGAAAGATTCCATAACTCAAGTAATCGCAGCCTATCTAGAGTCGTTCGGTTCTGCTACGGGTCACGAATTCTTTTTAGCGCTGGGAAAAACTACAAAAAGCAAACCAGTTATTATATGGAAAGGAGGTTATACTGAAGATGGCTCGAGAGCAGCGTTTTCCCATACTGGCGCAATAGCAAGTGATTTAAGATTGTGGCATTCAATGGCCAAGCAAACTGGTGCAACTATAGTCAGAGATAACGAAGAATTTTGGAACACTATAAAGACATTTGAATTATTATATCCAAAATATATCCCTCATGGGAGAAATATAGGAATTATCACTCCTGGCGGCGGTTCTAGCGTGAATACAACCGATCTATTCAATTTTCACAATTTAAAAATTCCGGAATTAACTTTAGATTCTCAAAAGAAACTTAGCGAAATCCTTCCATATGAAAACGTAAATGTGAAGAATCCTGTGGACTTAGGGGCACTGGGTTTTGTTCTAGAAGTATTTGTAAATTCTATTAAGGTTGTCGTAAACGATCCAAACATTGATATTATCGTGATTCCTTTATGGCCACATTTTATCTATAATCATGTTTTCAGGCAGATGATTAAAATCCAAAAATCAACAAAGAAACCATTTATGTTTTGTTTACCTAGCATTGCTGACTCATCGGAGCTTGCAAACAAATTTTCTGCGGTCAAAAAAACACTTCACAATGAAAGGGTTTTGTACTTTTTCTCGTTAAGAGACGCAGCAAAAAGTATATCTCTATACTGCGATTATATTGAGTTTTTAAACTCCCGTTAGTGTAAAAATTCAGAATAAGGATTTTTGGCCATTCAAACTTTCTTCATCATTTCTTTTAGATACGCCTTCATAAAATATCTTTCCATGCTGCAATAATCCAACTTCTGGGCATTTGTTAATTCCTCGTTATTTAGTAGAAATGAGTGGACATTTACTATTTTACCATAACACTTAGTGAGTTTGTGGTCCACACAGTTTTCATTTAGTGTAAACTTATATTTTTTCTCAAAAATAGGTAAAACAGCAACGCTACTATCATCAGTATTGTCAAGGATTTCAATGGAATAATTAATACCAGCTTTACCCGAACTCAATTTGATCACTTTAATCTAAAATTTTATGTTATTAAACCGCTTGTTTTTTGAAACTGATGTGTTGTTTCTAATTTTGTCGGAAATTTTCATAAATGCATACTAAAATGTCTAATTTAGAGGCTTAATAGACCTATAATCTCAATTTTGCATATATTATTGTTTTACTTATATTAAACTCTCAGTGAACTACATGTTAACAGATTAATAACTGCAAACTGAAATTTAAAATAATAGTGGAAGCATTAAAATAAAATAAAAAGAACAACAATTAATTATAACAAATTAGAGATGAGTACATTTCATGAAATTTATAGCTGGATTGAAGGGAGTGTTTAAAAAACCGTTATACATTTTTATAATTAGTGTTTTTACGCTTACATGGATACTAATTATAGTTAATTCATACTATTCTAGCGTATTTTTAGGATTATCTGTACTACTATTAGGTGGAAGCTTATTATATTTCGCGATGATTCTCTTTCTAATTTCAATTATTAAACCTATTGACCAGCTAAAAGGATGGTTTGTATTCATTATATATCTATTTTCGGTATTATCAACCTTTGTTTTAAACCGTATAGTGTTTATTATAACCTCAGAATTGTTTTTCGTTATCCCTCTTATGATAAACCAGTTCTTCACTGCCTACTTTGCATTTAAAATTTGCATGGATTCTTCTACAAAAGTAGACGATTATCTATATAAAAAGAAGAAAAGTCGAATAGTAACGCGGTTAATAGAATTTAGTGTTTTTCTTTTGATAAACTTGTGGCTTTCAAGGATTACCTTGATATTTTTCAGCAATACATCCACTCCATTATTTTTTATAGTATTCCGAATGCTTCAAGTCATGTTTTGGGTAAATGTGGGTTTAATGGTAATCGTAGTTATTCGCCTGATTATCACTAAAAAGTTTTCGGCTTATATTTCACTATTTTTCTTGTTAACTCTATCTTACGCGTTATATATTCTTATTGATTATCTCTATGGTGCTTACTTTAGTTCTGGATCAGGGGATCCAATATATGTGTTAATCTCCTTTTTCGTTGATTGGTTCTTGTTTTTGTATATATTAGGAACAGTCTACTCAAAAATTGATTATATTCAAGCCAAACTAAAATTCCTTAAAGTAGACACAATCGCACTCTTTCTTATTATTATGAAAATTTATGTGCAGGTTTCCAAAATCGTCCCTAAAGTTGTTTTAGAAGAGATACAAATTCTACAAGCAGGAGGACTGTTCGCAATCTTCGTTTTCTTCAATCTACTCTTTGGAATTCATTCAATTTTAGCTCATAAACAGAAAAAATAAAAATAAAAAAAAAATAAACTAGTACATTTCAGTCTTAGTAAATAAAAGTGCGAAACATCCGTAAAATACTCCGTTTATCGCGGCACTTATACTCACCGTGATTAAAAATATAACGGCAGCCGCTGGAGGAATACCTAAAGCAACAGGGTTAATGAATGCCAACACCCCTAAAGCTGTAGAACTGATTAAACAAGTTATCATCCATCCACCGAAACTTGCTCCTTTACTTCCACCAGTGCGACCCGCTACGATAGACGCTACAAATGGCGTTACAATAAACCCAATGGTTTGAATCAAAGTAGCATCAAACGTTCCGAAAGCGATCTTCCCATACAATGCAAATATTTCGGTACTGGGCACGTCAATAATAGGCCCGAAGAAGATTAACAATATTATTAATGGATTGCTAGTAATACTGCTGAACAGTAAATTTAAATTACCACTAATAGTTTCTGATATGATGATAAATAAGAAGTTCAAGCCAACGTACGCGAGTAAGCTAAATCCGAGAGCTTTTCCAAGTCCCAACTATAATCAACCTTTTTATAAATTTGTGTTTACTATTTAATTAATTAATACTATGTATACAATACAAAAGAAAGGCTATTTAAATTTATTTGACTTAAAAATTAAATATCATATTATACTAAATCTTCAAAATTTAAATGTTTAAAATCTCTATTTGTAATGAGATGGAAATGAGAGAAAAGCAAACTAAAAATAAATTTCTTCTTGGTAAACTGAAGCATAAGTTCCTACAGAAAATGTTAAGTGAATTTGTGTCTACCACTCATTTAAAAGACGATAGAGTTGTTGTAGGTTCGCAGATTGGAGAAGATGCCGCTGTCATAGACATGGGCGATAAATATCTAGTCGCAAAAACAGATCCAATAACATTTGTAACTGACGAAATCGGATATTACGCCGTTAATGTAAATGTCAACGATGTAGTATGCACGGGGGCTACTCCAAAATGGTTCCAATCAACTATTCTATTACCTGCTAAACGTACTGATGAGGATTTAATCGAATCAATTTTTAGGAATATCCATGATACGTGTAAATCCTTAGGAATAACTGTGATTGGAGGTCACACCGAGATTACAGCTGGTCTTGATAGGCCTATAGTGGTAGGGTCTTTGCTTGGCGAAGTTGATAAAGAAAAATTAGTATTATCCTCTGGGGCTAAAGAAGATGATTTGATAATCCTAACCAAGGGAATTTTTATTGAGGGTACTAGTATTATAGCTCGAGAAAAAGAGAATTTCTTAAAAGAGAAAGGATATAGTAGTCAATTTATTGAAAAGTGTAAAAATTACCTCTACGATCCCGGGATTAGCATATTTAAAGAAGCCGTTGTATCGAATAACAATTTTACAGTAACATCAATGCACGACATAACCGAAGGAGGTTTATTCTGTGGTATCGCTGAAACTGCGATTGCTTCAAAACTAGGAGTATTTATTAATAAAAGCAAAATTAATGTCTTACCAGAGCCGAGCGAATTGAGTAAAATTTTTAACATTGACCCCTATAGTACAATATCTTCCGGGTCTCTACTAATCTCAATTAATCCCGAAATCGCTAGAGATTTAATTAATTTGTTAGCTAAGAATGGGGTTGCGTCAGAAGCGATCGGAAAATTTACAAAGGATGAAGGTAAATATCTCATAGTAGATGGGAATAATAGTGAAAAGACTATGATTTACACTGAAGTAGACGAAATAACCAAAATAGTTTAAATTTCTTACCACCTAAAAAACTTCTTAAGTAGACGGAATCACGTAATTATTTAAATACCAAGATTTTTATTTCTGTATTTTCACCTATTTTATGTAACACGGGTATTTTATAATTTTATATTAAGGGTTGTAAGGAATTTATTTGTCTATCATAATAATTTAAAATTTGATTAATCGTGGTTAATAAAGAATTACGGACTATTCTTAAATCCATTGGGGAGCATTCCAAGGGAAAAGATTTAACCATGAAATTGAATTCGCATGTTTTTTTTGAAATTCTCGAAGCCAAAACTATTGTTTTTGACAAATTTAAAGAAAAAATTAACAAAGATTGGAAAAAATTTAAACTAAAGAATCAAAATCGAGTAATTAAAAAAACCTATAGTTCTTTCTTTTTTCAACATTTCGACGAACTTCTTACATTTTACTTACAAACCTTCTGTGGATACGATACTAACTCTTTAAAGTTAATAGTAAAAGAGAAGATATCTGACAATAATTTATTTTTAGAGTATAGTTACAATCTATCTCCCGAAGAAAAGGAAGTTTATAGTGAGTTTGCTCGGGATTTTAAGGATGTTGTTAATGGAGTTACCACCCCATCTGGCTATCTCTACTTAATAATTGCGATACTTGGGATAATACTGAGGAAGCTATTAGATGAGAAATTTTACATCGTTTTAGATGGCGTAGTATTAAAGAATGGTGAAGAAAACGCTCTGAATTTCTTAATCGTTATCAAAAATAGCAAAGACGAATTATTCGATAACTACTATTATATGTATTTATATTATTTTTTAAAATACTTTAAAGAGGTTCCTGAGCAATATTTTACTAAATTATTAGCTGGGAGGGAAAAGGTTTACCAAATAGCTCTTGACGAATATTCTAACGCTAAAGAGTCCCTCGTTGATCTAATGTATTACTTTTATAAGAAATGTAACCTGTTAGGAAACTTTTCACCACTATTGGATTTCCTAAACTTTGTATGCTCGCGAGTAGAAGATTCGGTGTTTCCGAAGCTAGATATTATCAGAAAAGAATTCTTACGGAATTTTGATTATACTGACGAAAAAAAGAACGCTCTATTGCGAATATTTGATTTTATAGACAAAAAATCTACGTTGTATAGTACATTTCAAGCAAACAATTTGCCATCACAACATTCTCAATTTAATCTATTTCTCCTCTATACAAAATATTATTTTGGAAGTGGGAGTTTGGAAGCTTTAGAAGTGAGTGATCTCTTATTTTTACCGGATGAATTCAAAATAAAATTAAATAATTTTAATTCTAAAACGGAAAATGTAATCAATGCTAACACTATTAACGAAGTTCAAGAATTTTTAGATACTCTCTCGATTATGACGAACATCGAGAACCCAGATATATTTTTTAAGAAAATATTTAACAAGGAAATCTCAGAGCTTAATTACGATTTCTTTAAAGCGTTTTTGCTTAGTTTAAATTCGAGTATCTCGCGTTTGATTGGGCTTGAAAATAAGACCTTAGAAGAAGATCCAAATAACGAATTATTAAATTTTAAAATCGTAGTGGATCACGTTTGTCGAATGCTCTACACCCTTATCGACAAAATCTTTCTCAGAAGACTTCCAAGTCAAGCGTCCAAAAACTTTATCGACCCAAGAAGTAGGTATGTTGGCAAAAATATCGCTTTGAGGGTATTAGAGTTATTTATTTTTAGTGATTTGAATGTTTCAGATGATGTTTGGCCTGATTACATTATATCGATGAATAAAGACGTTTTATTAAAGGATTTAGAAAATTTCGAAGTTGAGATACCTGAAAAATATTTCTATCGATATGAAGATATCGCAAGATTTGTTGTTACATTTAATTTTCAGTCCCCAAAAGGACAGATACTATTCGAAGAGTGGTTAATCACGGGACTTATTACTCCAATTATCAGTTTTACATCGAAAATTCGTAATTTGATAAAAAACGATGAAAATAAAACAGAGATATGTAAGATATTAAGAAACTACTTTATTGATGACGATGTACACATAGAAAATCTACAAGATATCGACTATGTTTGCCAACAACTCGCAGATTTTTGGGAAAGTGCTGATTAGCTCTATTAGCTTTTAAGGTATATTAAAAATTTTAGTAAATCTTTCAAAATTTTGTTGTATACTAAAAATCGGTGTTTGATCTTCTCTTTCCTTGCTGATTTTATTTAGAGCGATTAATCCGGATATCAATTTAACGTTTTTGTTTAATTGGACTTCAATATCCTTGAACTCTTTTACGCATAAAATGGTAGGGTAGGATGCATCTCTAAAACCCTCAATAATTATAAGGTCAACTTTAAACGGGCTTTTGTTAAGCCAGTCTATTAAAGCATCTAAGCTGATTTTTTTATTGAGATAAATAGCGTTTTGATTAAACTTATTTTTACTAACAGAAAAAACAGCACCAGCTTCAGAAAATTTAAAGGAATCTTTTCCTTCTTCGTCTATTCTATGTTCATGAATGTATTTAACAACACTAACTTCAAGGTTAAGTTCGGTTTTAAATTTCTTGATAAGAAATTCAATAATATGAGTCTTACCAGATCCAGAATAACCAATCACACTAATAACTTGCATTATTAATCACAGATTCTAAGAGCTTGAAAAATACTAGAGATTTAATATAATCATTAATATCTAAAAAATACTAGAGATTTAATATAATCATTAATATCAAAATTTTAGGGAATTATGCCAAAAATGAGCGAAATCATAGTATTTGATGCAAATTTCTTTATTTGTATGAACTCGATTAGAGCTAAAAATTTGCTCGGGAACCTCGATAGCGTTGCGTCTGATTTAGGTTTTGAGTATTATATTAGCACGGTTGTATTTGATGAAATTAAAGCACCCCATACCTTCCGCGAAAAATTCCAGAAAATCATACATGTTGAGGAAATAACTGATTCTGAGATAAAAGCTGTTAAAACTAAACTTAGTTCTCAAGGCATTCGGTTTCCTGCTCAAGATCCTGATTTATCTTTGCTCTCATTATCGCAGAAATTGCTCGATAAAAAAAATAATCGACCTATTCATATTAATATGGTGTCTGACGACTTTAAGCTAGCTAAAAACGCTAATTTATACTTTCGCGGCAAAATCAATATTCTTTCACTTTCTAGTTTTTTACTAAAAATTCACAGAACGATTTCCAATAAACAGTTACGGAGCTATTTTAAAAATTTATGGAAAAAGAGTTTAAACTACACTTTATCGTATATGATAGAGCGTTCCAAAATTTACCCTGCTGAAGAAAAGATAACATGGTTAATAGAGAAGGCAATAAGCGTAACACAAGACTCTATTTTAACTCAAGACGCACATTATATTGATAGCCAGAAAGGTCCCGTAAAATTTGAAATAGGGGCAAGCAAATACGAACAAGAAATAGCAATATGCGAGAAATATATTGAAGACCATAATATAGCAAATAGCGAAGAAGAGTTAATAGCGGGGATATTAAATTTCCTTGAAAACTTAAAGATATCTCGTGAATATGTAAAGCAAGCTCGTAAAGCAATTGAAAAACACGATTCTAAGAATGCGGTAAAATATTTAAAGAAAGGTAATGGTTTCTTGATTTCACTATTGCAGATTGCTTCCGGTCAACTAACAAATTTAAAAGATTATGATATCGTTGAAAAATTAATCTGTAGCGAGATTTCGAAGATGGAATTCCTAAGAGCCTTTATATTAATTTCTTTAGGGAGGGTTAATAATGCTATAGACTCTTTAGAAAGAGCTGCTTTATTTTCTACAATAATCCATAATCACCAAACATGCTTAACTTTAAATTATGTAAAAGCCTTAATCCTGCTATTTCATGGGCTATACAACAACGCGATTATGGCTTATAATTTTACAGAGGAGCTTGCTGATATATATAACGACGAAAGGCTTAAACTTAAGTGTGCGATTGGAAAATCTATTGCTATCTATATTAAAGGAGATGATAGCGAGACTGCTATGGCGATTATGGATGAAATTGCTAACATGGATATGGAAAAGAATTTCCTTGATACCATTATTGTTTTTAGTGAACTGGGTGATTATTTCTTAGCTTTAGGGCACTCACAATTGGCTGCGAATCTTTACAACGAGGCTTTAGAAATTAGCATTGATTATAAATTAAAAATTAGAAGCGATATATTAATAGAAAAATTAAAACGAGCTTATATTGCTACGGTCCTCAATGGATATTCAACTGAAGATATTATGGTTGATAAATTAGATCTTTTGCTGAATAAGGCTTATTCGGTAAAAGATGTTGAAAAATACAATGAGCAAATCAAGAAAATCTCAAGTTTTAACATTCTATTTTATACGCCCTTTCCTTACATTTCTGGGAAAAAAAAGATTGTCCCTTTTACCAAACTTCCTAAAGAACTCCAAGAAGATTACTTAGAAGTAGTCCATTTTGAGAAGCTAAAAAGCACTAAGACCTCAAAATATCTTTTCATTGTCTCTCATTATGAATTGGGATTGTTAGGCGTCATTCTCAAAACTGATGAAAACATTTTGGGAATCGCTGAGAATTATTCTCTTAAATTTAAGCCTACATCTAGGCTCAAAATATACAATCCTAGCGAAGTATTGAGAGACACCTATTTAATTAGAGCGATTATCGAAGTTGTGAAAATAAATGAATGCGAGATCATTTACTCTTTACCTTCGTTCTTTAAAGCCCTGAATATATAATTTAAAGCTCTGAATATCTAATTTGAGTGTATTGAAGAAGAATGGGTTATTGGTTATTCAAAAAATTTTCTAATTAGGTCAAGATTACCGAATATGCGTTGTTGTTTTATAAACTGGTAATTACTTTGAAGTAAATAAGGAGGAAGTGGTTAATGGCTAAGAAGAAGAGTAGCAAAAGTAGTAGTAATGATAACAAAAAATGTGCAAATTGTGGTAAACTCGTTAAGTCCTATTCCTATGGGTATTACTGTAGCTCATGTGCAGAAGAAATTTGGGATCGGGGTTTTGACTCAACAACACAGCATGCCGAGGAGTTATATGAACAAGACTTGAAAGAAAATAAGGAGATCAATAAAAAAATCAATAAAGGCAATATTAGTTATAATATCGTTCGAAATTTGATCGGATATAAGTCAGGAACTTTTCGCTGTTCAAAATGTAATAAATTAAGACTGGAATGGATTCATTTCCCTAATTCACCCATCAAAGACGAGAAACTTCGATTATTGCTTAAAACACCCTGTCGTAAATGTAAGGTGGTGGGTTTTTTAAATTTTTCTTGAAGCTTTACTCCGTTGAGAAACTTGATGACTATGAACAGCGCAACTTATACAGTAATATTTTTTCGTACTTGCAGACATAATAATCGTCCCAGTCTTCTTTAATTCGCTGAACATGCGCCCGTCAACCAAATTGGTTCGTTGCGTTACTGCCTTAGCCTTACTCCGTGGAACCCTTCGTCCACATTTACTGCATTGAACCGTCTTATAACTTCCCTTACTTGAGCCGGTTTTACCGCCACTTCTTCTCTTCTTAGGAATTAATAATCAGCTTTTTTCTATAAGTAATTGTGTTCTATTTCTAAGACTTTGAATAATGCAAACCTTAAAAAATTTTTCTTCCCTTAGGAGCTTAGCAAGTATTAATTCTCTTAGGGTTTTCTTTCAAAAAAAGTAGTTATTTTTTATCGTGCGTTTCAATCTTACTTATTTCTTTAAAAGAAAATACTAATCTTTGTGCTATTGTCAAAATTAGTAGTCCTGTAAAGATTATCGTGAATATCGGGAAAAAAAGTTCGAAAGGAGCTCCATAAAATAGGTTGGATAAGAAAAAAATCCAAAATTCTGCAATAAAGGCAAACCATAAAATGATTAATCTTTCAGCTCTTTCCATAAAGCCCACGCCTTTCATCACAATTCCCTCATTTTCCGCTCTGGAGCGAATATAAGAAATCATAATAATTAAGAATAGTATCGTATATCCAATTATATAATTAAAATATCCCCCTATTATTAATCCAAAGACTATAATGGCATCAGAAAGGCGATCTAAGTTCGAATCTAAAAATGCTCCTGAATTGGAAATTTTCTGAGTCATCCGGGCTACTTCTCCATCGAACACATCAAAAGCACCCGCCCAAAACATAAAAAATGGGACGATCCAAGCTATAGGAAAGGGAAAATGTAACCCTCCTAATGAGAGTAAAATAGCAACCGCTATTGAACAGAAGAAGCCACTAAATGAAAGTATATTTGGAGTAAATCCCCATTTAACTAACATTTTAGCCGGGAGCTCGACAAATATTTCTAAAATTCTTCTCTGATTGCTCCTTTTATCAGTGGCTTGTTCAATTTTGCTCAATATTTAATCCTAATTATGTTTTGACGATAATACAATTTAAAAGTACTCTAAAATAAAAAATTTATCATACTAATAATTGCAGATTTATTTTAATTAATCGAATCGTAGAAGATGCTAAATATGAGCGATTTCCAAGACTTATCTCTACCAAATTCAACTTTTTCAATTCTTTATCGTTTAGAAGATCACCACTTTGATCTCCTAGAATAAACAGCAAATTATCCTTTGAACTCAGTTCCTCAAAAATTTCTTTAAAATCCATTCCATCCTCATTTAATACAAATGCTTTATATTTTTTTTCGACGAAATTTTTAATAGCGTCAATAATATCTAATTTTGAGTATTTTATTGAGTCTAATGGCGTTTCAGGATGCTTTTCTTCTTTTTTCGTTTTTTTGATAAATTCTACAAAGAAATCCGTTAGAAGAATTTCGTTTTTTGGGAAACTTTCATCATTGAACAGATCAGAGTCAAAGACAAACGTTCCATACTTATCCAGAAAAATCCATATTTGAATATTTTTTTCAAGATCTGTGTCAATTGTAAGCGCTGATAAAATACATCTTGAGATTACGTCAAGTCTTCCAGATGATCCGGGGATATCTTTAATCGTATACCTGCTAATGTTAGCTGTAGAAGATTTTATGAAGAAAATTAAGTTCATTAATTTAAGATGAAACTATTTGATTTAAATTGGTATTATAAACCTGAGAGTATACCATATGAATAAATTTTTTGTTTTTCAGAAGTGAAGTCTCCTCTGAAATTACAGTTTATTCTAATTTTTTTTTCTTAAAGCGTGTAATTAGATAAAATGTGCCCATCAATACTGTTATTGAAAGAACAACGCCGACGATTCCAGCAACATAATCGTTAGTAATCCAACTTAAGAAAGGAATCCAGGGAGAAAACAAATTTTCAAGCCATTCTTCACCATAATAATCTATTAAAACTCTTTCTAACCCATCAGGATTTTCAGAGAGAAATCCAATTGTAAAACCTACCGCTATAACAGACATTAGAGCAATGACTATTATTAAAATTGTGATTAAAGGCCATTTATTTCTTTTTATTATGCTCATTTTTATTTCACCTTCAGTATTGATTCAGTTGTAATAAAATCAGGCTTAGTTTTATAAATATAAAACACAATAAGAGCAGAGATTATTGCTTCACCAATTCCTATTAGGATATGCCAAAAAACCATAGCCGGAACTGCAATTTCAATTGGAATTGTGCCACTAATACCAATTTCAATGCCACATATGAAAGAAGCTAACACTATCGATATATAAGATCCAATAGCGGTTGCGATTGTAACTTTTAATTCCTTTTTCAGTGATGTTTTATTAAAAAGCCTTACAAGCAACAACACTATATAGAATCCTACAATACCACATATTATCCCCATATTAAAGGCATTCGGCCCTAAAGCAGTAATTCCTCCGTCCCCAAAAAGGCTTTGAATAACTAAGATTAAAAACAATACAATAACGGACGCCCAAGGACCAAGTATAATGGCTACTAGAGTACCTCCAACCAAATGGCCAGAAGTTCCTCCTGGAACAGGGTAATTAACAAATTGAAACGCAAAAATAATTGCTGCCAATACTCCAATGTAGGGGATCATCTTTTCAGAATCTTCTTTTTCAAACATTTTGCCCATTCTAAAATATCCTAGAATCATAATCGCAATTGTAACAACCCAGAGCACGATAGTTGTTATAGGGTCTAATAATCCATCAGGTAGATGCATTTTTTCTTTACCAATATTTTATTATCGATTAATTTTTTTGGTATGAATAATATTTTATCATAATTTAGTATTATTTATAAACGATATGATAATTTTATAATTTAATATGAAGTATCAATTTGGAGCCATTTGAGTTTCATAGAAGGAATATTCTAATGAGTTTCGTTAAATAATAGAAAGCTAAGGAGATAAAATAAATTGGATATAGAATTACCTTTCAAACATGAAGATGAGAAAAATTTCTTAAATAAGATTCATCCTTTAATTCGATTCATTCTTCCGTTTATCTTAGTTGTACCCTTTCTTATTATAAACGATGTTTATTTAGTAATTACGATTATTATTTTTGTTATATTTTTCAATTTAGTGTTTCGCCTACATCTATTAAATATTTTTTCAAAACTTAAAGCGTTAATTCCATTTATACTTCTTATTACAATTTTTGTTCCTTTTTATGTTGGAAACACCGTACTCTTTCAATTAAACATTGGAATTCCACTAAATATTTATGTGGAAGGATTAGCTTATGCCTTAACTCTATTTTTTCGAATTATTGGGGCGGCGTTTGTATTCTTAACCTTTCTAACATCTTTAACTTATTCTGAATTTATTGAAGCATTAACTAAATTAAGAGCAATTCCCTCATTTTTTGTAGGTAGTATTATTATCATGCTTCATTACATCCCAATTCTCGCAAAATCTAATAAAAAAGTACTAGAAGCACAGGATTTAAGAGGAAAAAACTTTACATCGTATTGGCAAAGGCTTAAAACTCACGGGTTCATAATGGGAAAGAATGTAGTACACAATATGGAAAGAAGCGAAAAACTATACGAGAGTTTAAAAATGAGGGGATTTTCTGGTAAAATTACCTTTTCTTCAAAGAAGGTAAAATTAGCGGATATACTAATAGTAATGATATTTGTGTTTATTATGATTTCATTCATCTATTTTATCAATCTAGAACAGATATACATGGGGGTTTTTCAATTATTAGTCTAATAGAAGTGGAAAAAATAAATTTTGAGTACAATTCAAGTTTTTCTCTTAACGATTTATCTTTAACCATAAAAGAAAATTCGATCTACGCTTTAACAGGGAATAACGGGTCTGGTAAAACTACGTTTCTCAGGTTATTAGTTGGTTTACTAAAACCTAAATCTGGAACTATTAAAATTTTCAACGAACTCCTGACTAGAGATAAACAACAACTCTGGAGACTTAGACAAAAAATCGGATTTTTATTCCAAAACCCAGATGATCAATTATTTGCCCCAACTATAGGAGAGGATGTAGGTTTTGGAGCAAGAAATCTTGGACTTGAAGAGCCTGAAGTGAACAAGAGAGTTGAATGGGCGCTCGAAGCTGTTAATTTATCGCAATATACTAAAAGTTCTCCGTACGATTTATCCTGGGGACAGAAAAAACGAGCTGCTTTAGCAGGACTATTAGTAATGAAGCCTAAACTATTAATATTAGACGAACCCTTCGCAAATCTTGATTTTAAATCAATTTATAACCACCTACAAATTTTTAAAACCCTTAAAAAAGAGCAAAAGATGACAATTTTATTTACTACTCACAATCTTTTTTTTATAGAACATTGGGCAGATAAAATGCTTGTATTAAACGATGGAAGGGCTATATTTGAAGGTCTTCCTAAGGATGGATTAAACCTTCCCAAAATCAAGCAATTATTGGGGTCGTATAACGAACTCTTAACTCTTATCAACCAAAAGTAATTTAGTTTTCCACTAAAATTGAATAAATTTTTTAATTTGTTCTTTTTATTATTACTTGGGAAAAACGATGATGGAACATTAGCATATTCGAGGACGTTTATGATAACCCGTGATTAAACGTGCAAAATAACTGCTTACATCCTAAGTTTATTAATCAAAACTTACTGCGTCAAAAATGGGCTCTTAATCAAGCTTTGGTATAACCTTGCGATGAGATTGGAGTCAGACCCAGCACGCAGATAGATTATGCCCCAAAAAGGCAAAGAAATTACCGCCTAACACGAGAGAATATATTTGATGTTTATGGTATGACCATAAGATGATAAATATGTGTTAGTGTTTTAGGCAACAATACTTGCTGATTTTTTTGCCCCTTTTCTTTTAAGATATGATTCTGAGCCTCAGAGACCTCACGGGTCTATAAAAGACTTATCGAATCTGAGCTGAATAGCTCTTTTAATTCTTTATTCATTTCGCTTTGATCTTCTTGTTGAAGATAGTTATTAAGAACCGAAGCAATTTTTTGTGAGTATTTGTTCATGATTGCTCTCACGAGTCCTATTTGAATATTTTTATCGGTTGCAATACATAAGATACCCTTCCCGACTTTTAGCGAAAAGATCATCCCTTTAAAATATTCAGTTATTTGTAAATGTATCTTTCCATACCCTAAGATATATCCTTGTTCCTCGCCAGCCGTAAATACAGCTCCTCCAATCGCACCTATTTTTTCAACAGAAATGTCTTCTTCGGTAGGAGACTTTAATATGAATTTTGATTCGCTCATTATAGTTATCCCCGTATCATCTATGATTATAGCATATTTCAAGCCGGGCGTGCTATGAATAATTTCCTTAAGTATTTTCTTTAATATGCGTTCATCATTAGAATAACTCAATAACCTTCAATACACCTTCTTTTTGAGCGATAATTCTTTTTCTTGAGTGCGTTTTTTATTTTAAAAAGAATTTATTTAAAGTAAACTCACTCACTTTAATATAAAAATAAAAATTAATCTATAAAAACTTAATTCACTCGAAATAGTTTTATGTTGCGCAACGAATTAAAATAACTCTTGCGACCTAATCAAAGTTTTTAAGGGTTTTACTCTGTTTTTATTATTTTTCGATTTTTCGAGTAAAATAAATAGTTTAAAGTTTTTCCCTTTGTCTATATCGAATTTTAATTGGACCAGATTTGGATCATTTATTACTTCTTTATTCTCCTTATTCTTCGAGATTGCCCACAATGCTAATTTGTTCTCGTGAATCCAAAGCCGTTTTGAGATATTTGCGCCTATTGTAAATCCATTTCTATCAGTGATAACGCCCGCAACAAAGTTAGGAAAGTTTATTTTAATCTTATGTAAAAAATAATTAACTTCCATTTGATTTATCAATCTAACATTTTCCTGTTTCATACCAAATAACCTATCAAAATCAATTGATTTATAGATAAAAAGTGAAAAAAACAATTGAAAAAAACGTGTGATATCACGATATCATTCATGTTCAATTAAAAACAATTCACAAAGAAAAATCGCAATTAGTCAAAAGAAAAAGGGTCCTTCTTGGTATTACATATTTTATCTTTCTTTTCCTTTAATTCCCAGATCCAGATTCTCTACTAACTCGTTAAACCTATTACGAACCGTTACCTCTGTGACTTGAGACGTCTTAGCTATTGCGCGTTGCGTCCTCCTCTCCTTAGTTATGATGCTCGCGGCATAAATAGCTGCGGCACACACTCCAGTTGGACCACGTCCAGAGGTAAGACCTCTTAGTTCAGCCATCTTGATTACTTTTTTTGCTATCTTCAGACACTCAGTGGACAATTCAAGTTCTGAAACAAAGCGAGTAAGAAAATCTAAGGGTTTAGTGGGATTTAAGTTTAGTTCTAACTCCTTTGAGATAAATCGATAAGATCGCCCTATCTCTTTTTTGTTAACACGAGCAACTTCAGCAATTTCATTTAAAGTGCGTGGTACTTTATACATTCTGCATGCAGCATATAAACTTGCAGCCGCAACTCCTTCGATACTTCTCCCCCGAATTAAGTGAGCTTCAACTGCATCTCTATAAATCTTAGCTGAACACTCGCGGAGGTTTTTCTGAAGATCGAGACTTGACGACATTCTATCTAACTCACTTAACGCAAAGGTTAAGTTTCTTTCGGTGGCATCTGAAACTCTAATTCGGGATTGCCACTTTCGCAAACGATATATCTGTCCTCTGATTTTGGCTGAGATCTCTTTACCAAAGATATCTTTGTTCTTCCAATCAATCATAGTGCTCAAGCCTTTGTCGTGGATCATCAACGTCATAGGAGCACCAGTTCTTGTTCTTTTCTTTCTTTGATCTGAGTCAAAAGCACGCCATTCTGGACCTTGGTCTATGTGTTTTTCAGAGTGAACTAATCCACATTTTTCACAAACTAATAAGCCTCTATTTGCATCAAATAAAATATTTTTACCGCATTCAGTACAATTATCTTGACTTAACACTGTATTTTTTTCTACGGTTGCATCGCTATGATTCCAACTTGAAATAAATAACACCTATTAATATCTTTTTATAATGGAAATTAGAGAAAACTTATCTCATTTTAGCATAAAAATTGTCATTCGGGTTAAATTCCTTCTTTGGAGAAATTTTCATCGAAATGAATGGTAGTTCTTCTGGACCAAAGATCTCTACAATTTTTCCTATCTCGTCAAATTCTTCAGTAAAAACGGGTCTATTAGTTATTTTTTCTAAACTTTTGTTCCACTTTGTCGTTCTAAAAATCTGATGTTTTTTCGATTTTCCGAGATAGAACAGATTTAATTTATTATATTTTTGCGTAACAACGACCCTAACTAATTTTAAAACTTAGAATAGTGAATTGGTGGTTAATATTTAAATATACCCTTTATTTAAAAAGGAATATTTTAGTGTATGGTTTAGCAGTAGTGAGAATTGCTAGGTTAATTTGTGCGAATAAGAATGATAGAAAAATTCTTGGTGATCATTCTGATTTTGAAACCTAAATATAGCGTTTTTGAAGGTGATATTTCGCAAGACAATCGCACGAATAATCCTTATCACGTCTTATTAAATGGTTAATGTCTTGAGTTAAAACAAAATTTCTTAAAGATTTTATCATAACTTCATTGCATTCTCTTTTTAAACAATTATGAATTCCTCGTTTAGAACCTGCGCCCGAAGGAGACGATATGATCCTCACTTCTTTTAGTATTTCTCTTTCGTGACATGCTTTGACAATGCATTTGAACAAAGAATAGAACCAGGGAGGACGGTATCTCTTCTGATAAAATAAATACTCAATTAGTGTATTTTTTTGGATATTGAGTGGATTAATTGAAATAGTATTTACCTTTAGTTCTGCTAATTTAAAAATAGAACTAACGCAATCGTCGATAGCTGTTTGCTCATTTAGAAATGGAGGCTTAAACAGCAAGTATGCTCTCACGCCTATATCATTTTTTTTGCAAAGACGAATCGCTTCTAAAAAATCTTTAAAAAATAAACCTTTATTTATGTAGGTATTTCTAATGTGGTCATTAACCGTTTCCAAACCGATTGCTACTTCTATATATATGTCTAAAGAACTTCTCATTTTTATTAATTTTTCTTGGGTGATAAAATCCACTCGAGACTCTATAACGAGCTCTTTAATCTTCGGTATCTCTGTTATTTTTTTGTATATATAATCACGAGTACTTTCAGTAATTTCATCGTCATCAAAGAAGCTCCCGGAATTATAAATTTTTAACACAAAATCTTCCTGCTCTTCAATAATCTCCGTGAATTTTTGTTGAAAGGCGTAATCAATTTGGTTTTTTATATGTGCTTGATCGATTTTTTCAAAAGTAGAATCTTGGACATATCCACACATAGAACATCCACCATCAGGACCTAGAGCCCAACTACAGCCTTTAGTTCTTAATATAATCGTGAATTCCTTTCCCTTTTTCTTTAGTAAACGATCTTCTTTTATCCAGAAGCTTATTGGTTTATCTAATTGTTTTTCATCGTATTTATGTTTCTGTTTAATAGCCTTTGATCTAAATTTCTTTATTTTTTCAACGATGAGGTTGTTATCGCTATATTTTTTCGTAGACATTTATGATTTTCCCTGTTTTTGAATTTTTTATATAATTAGATCCAACGATTAAGCTTCCTAATCCTATAATTTTTTCTTTAGTTTTATCAAAAATCACTACAACATCTTTTGGAACGAGGCTTGGACTAAAACTAACTATCCCTGGGCGAAATAAGGTATTTCCATTAATTTTTTGACCATCAAAAACAATATAATTCGAATTTTCGCTAAAAGGCAACATTCTATTTGCCCCTTTAAGATTTAATTCTATTTGTCCAGAATTAACATTAAATTTTCCAAGTTTTTCTCGAGTTAACAAGTCGCTTATTTCTATTTGATGACTTCTTTTGTTTCTCCACGTTTTAATTCCATTGTAAAATATTTTGTTGCCTGTATTAAGTCCAAATTGATAATCAATAATTTTAAAAAACTTACGAGTTAAAGTTTTTAGGAAGTTTTTATTTTCAGGAATAACATCACCTATACTGTATGAATCTTTAAGTTCGCTTATTTTCTCCTCTAGAGAAAGCAAAGATTCATTGCTCGTAAGATTTTTCTTAACCTCAGTAAAGTAGATTTTATTCTTTATTTTTGAACGAGCGTTTTCAATAATTTTAAAGTATCCTGAATCTTTTACGTGACACAATATAGGTATCCTCTCGTCAAACTTTTCCAAAAGGGAGATAAGCATATCTGAAGCAATAGCAATTTCTTCGTTATCCCATTCCCCGGTAACAGAAATATCATACGAATTCACGGGATATATATCTTCTAGTTGTCTTGGAATAGCCCCTAAAGGAGATGTTAAAATGATTTCTTGGAAATCAGGAAAATCACGATACTTCCTTATTACGGTATGAAATTTTTGATGAGATCTTGACTCAGAGTATGGTTTCTTCGCAGAACATGGTAGTATAATGATCAACTTTGTCCATGATTCAGGCGTGAATCTTTTAATCAATCTCTCCCGAAACCCTTGGAAATCTTGTCTATTATACGATAATGCTCCATGACAATTAATAACTTTATTTGTTTGAGTTAATGGGGTTTCATATTTCAAAATGTTGAAATATTGGTTATCAAGCACTCTCAATGTAGAAATTATATTCATGTCGTCAAATGAGGATTTTTCAATAAAACCCCGGAAATCTTCCATTCTCAGATACAATTTGATTTTATTCATGTAAGTGAATGCTGAGATAATATTGTGAAGAGTTAGTTGTTCTGTTTTTTCAGAAGAATATTTGTCAGTTAGACTATGCTTTAAATTCCTCTTACAAATCGTACATGGGCACGGAAAATACTTAATCTTATAAATTGGAAGTAGATATTCGATTGTATCGTAGAAATTTTCAGCAGATAAATATAATAAGTAAGAACTATCGATTAGGTCGATTCCTAAGTATACCAAGATCGGATAAAATTTCGGAATAATTCTCCCCGAAACCATTAATACTAAATTATTATCGAGCTCTTGTTTGATTTTAAATATGACTTTTAATATGTTCCTGAAATTACTAAAATTGTCAAAGATATCTACTAAATTTATTATTCTAACATTTTTATTGTTCTTAATTAGAGGAATGTATAGATCAAATAGTTCATAATAATCATAAATTTTAACAGATAAACCAAAATCTAAATTGCTATGTTGTTGTAAGATCTGATTAGATTCTTCTATAAAAATCTTAATTTCCTCTTCAGCAAATTCTTTATTTATAACTGTTGTTGGAATATTGAATGGAATGGAAGGGATAATGTTGTCTTCTGTAAAAATGTCAATATTAGAAGTTAATATTCCCTTAAAAGATTCCATTGAACCATTATGCGTATAGATAAAGCCAGTCTTTTTAAATTTGTCTCGTAAGAATCCAATTTTCAAATAGAAGTCTTTTAAAATTAAAAAAATCTCATGATCTTCAAATTCCTCAAGAAAATTTAAATCGTTCATTAAACTTTTTTTCATCGGAATAATTATGTTTGGGGTTGAAATAAACCTTTTAGATTCTTTCGAACAGACAATTCTGCCTATTCTTGAAAACCCTACACCTTTTGTAATTAATTCAAAAAAATAATTCATACTTTCCAATTAGAAGTATTATCCTTTTGTAATTAAATTAATTTATTTCGCCATTTTAAAACAAATCCGCAATCTAGCTTTGCTTATCATACGATCAACAAGTTAATTAAGGAAAGTAGCTTTAACAAGGTTCAACTTTATAATCTCCTCGTTTATACATTTCAAATAAGATTTCAGCTTCATGAATTGCGTCATCCACTGCTCTATGTTTTTCAATATAGCTCGTATTAGGGAATATATTATCCCAGGCTTCTTGCATTTTTGGATTTTTATAACCTCCTCTTGAACGCATAATTTTACATACCTCTTTAGCAACTGCCATAATATCTGGGATATCCTTTTTTATAATAAAGCCTCTAGATTCCATATATCCAAAATCAAATGCTGTGTTATACGCAGTTAATGAATATTGATCTAAAATTTCTTGAATTTGTTTTTTAACATGGTTTAAACTAGGTGCGTCCTCAATATCTTCGAATTTCAAATCAGAGTTATTGAAAATCCAAGCGTTTCTGTGCGATTCTCCAAAAGGTAATTCTTTTACCAACGAATCAAATAATATTCGAGTTGTTCCAGTTACTAAATCAAGCTCAACAATACCTATCTCAATTATACACCCTTCTTTTTTGATTTTAGTTGTTTCTATATCAATAACAGCAATTTTTTTAGAATTAGGCTTTTTAACAAAGTCATTAATATCTCGAAAAATATGAAACTCCTCCCAAAGATATGATTTTTTTTAATCTATACTATTGATATTAATCTTAATAAAAAAAATGTAATTGAAATGAAATATAAATCATTAGAGAGTGATTACTAAAGCGATTTTGATCTAAAACTTACACACGATCTAATAAATAACAAAATTTGTATAAGTCTTAAGTTCATCTAGAACAAAACTGGTAAAAGTATCCTCAATTTCATCGGATTGATATAAAATTTTTATGAATTCTGCGTAATCATCGACCTTTTTTACACGAACTATCGCAAATAAACCATGTTGTTCCCCTATCCTGAAAAGATCGGTTATAAAGCTATTTTTTTCTAAATTTAAGGCAATTTCATTATACCTTGAAGGATCCTTGGGTTTAATTCTTACGAGATATTTACCTCTAAATCCAATTTTTTTAGGACAAAAGTTAAGCGTATAATTAAGAATTACGTTATTTTTTTCAAGCTTTTTAATTCTGTTATGAATTGTAGATTGGGAGATTTCTTGTAAAAAATCTTTGTACTTCTCTTTAATTATATCTTTAATCTCGTATGTCGAGATTGGTTTTATACTCTGGTTTTCTTGCATTATTTTTAAGATTACATAATCGATGCTATCAATTTCGAAATTGGGATCAATTTTATTGACATTTAACTCAATTCCATTAGTTTTGAACACTTTAATTGTCTCAATTATTTGGTATTTCTTAAAATATGATTGAGCCATTATTGTATCTATTATACTTAAAACCTGGTAATACTCCTCAGATGAATGAAAAATGAGTAAAGCAAATAGAGAATATTCCCCTAAAACTCCATCAAGAATTTTTAATTGAGAGATTTTTAACAAATTTTCCAAAAGTTCTGGTTCGTTAGGGTTGGTTTTAATCTCTAGCAATACATACTTTAAATTAATGGGAAGAATATTCGGATTAATATTGATTGTGAAATTACTAATTATTTTTTGACCCCTCAGAATATCAAGTTTATTCTGGTAAGTTTGTCTAGAGAGACCCAACGCGCGGGAATTTTTCGATATTACAAACTTGGTTTTACCTGTTAGATTTTTAATGAAGTGGTGGGCCTCCACTAAATATTTACTATTCTGCATAATATAACAATTTTGCACTTTTCTTCGGTAATATTAATTAAATGTTAAATAGATTTTAATTAAACTTTTGCCTTTAACCAAAAAAAGATTTATTAATTAATTAAAATTTATCTTCTTACAAAAAAGAAAATGATTTATTATGGTAAATTATAAAGTTGCAGATGAAAACTTAGCTGGAAAAGGCAAAGAAGCGATATACATCGCTGAATCTAGAATGCCTGTTTCTGCTATAACAATTCGAGAACGATTCGCTAAGGAAAGACCTTTAGAAGGAATCACAATTGCGGGCTGTCTTCATATCACAAAAGAAACTGCAAATCTTGCCAGAACTTTAAAGGCAGGAGGCGCCGATGTTTGGTTATGTGGAAGTAATCCCCTATCAACTCAAGATGATGTAGCGGCAGCTATGGTTAAAGAAGGAATTAATACATTTGCGTGGCATGGTAATACCGATGAGGAATTTTACTGGTGTATTCGAGAGTGTTTAAAAGCTAAACCAAATATCCTTATTGATGATGGTGCTGATATGATCGTTACAGCACATAAAGAATTTCCTGAACTAATTACGGATGGTGTAATAATCGGATGTCAAGAAGAAACTACTACAGGGGTAAAAAGATTCAGAGCAATGGATGCCGCTGGCGATCTAAAAGTCCCATTATTTCCTGTAAATGATGCCCGATGTAAAAATCAATTCGATAACGAGTTAGGTACAGGACAAGGAATTGTTGCTGCCATCTATGGGATGCACGTACTTTTCGCAGGAAAAAATGTAGTAATAGCGGGATATGGCCATTGTTCTTCAGGAATGGCCCTTAGAGCACGAGGTTTGGGTGCCAATGTTACAGTGACTGAAATTGATCCGATAAAAGCTCTTCAAGCTAAATTTGCTGGTTTTAATGTTATGCCTATAGAAACAGCATTGCCTTATGCGGATATTATCTTAACTGCTACGGGTTGTAAGCACGTAATATTACCTACCAAAGAGAATTTTGACGCTTTAAAGGATGGCGTCATTTTAGGCAATTTAGGACATTTCGACATTGAGATCCCAACCAAGGAGATTTATGAGTATGCTAAGGAAATCAAACCTATAAGAAGTGATGTAGAAGAAATCACCTTTCCTGATGGCAAAAGAATATATCTGCTTGCTAAAGGAAGACTGGCTAATTTAGTTCTTTCTGAAGGTCACCCTGCAGAAGTCATGGATATGTCATTTGGCTTACAATCTCTCATGTCTGAATACATCGTTAAAAACAAAGATTCATTGAAACCTGGAATGGTAGAGGTTCCCGTTGAAATTGACGATAGAGTTGGATTCTTGAAACTTCAAGCAATGGGTATAGAAATAGATAAGCTCAATGAAGAACAATATAACTACATCCACGGCTACGAACAAGGAACTTAAAAACGCTCTAAATTTTAATATTTTTTAAAAACTTTTCAATTTTTCTTATTTCTTTTATTATTCTATTGTTCAGGCTTTAGGATTCAAAATATCACTAGCTGAAGCATCGTTGTAGATTTCTTTTGCCAAATTTTTTAATCCCTCTAAACCAATAGGTTCTTCTTTAAGTCTATTAGACTCCCATATTTTTTCATTTTTAAACTCGCTTTTAATCTCAACTAAATATCGCTGCTGAATTGAGGAAATTTGACCACAAAAGTCGCACTTCTTCGCATGTTTCTTAGGAATTATCATGTTGATATGAATGGCATCAAGGTTAATATATCTATTTGTTAAATCTCTTGCTCGTTTGACTTCTTCAAAGCTTGGTTTCTCAGCAATTGAAACTAGTCTTAATGATCCTACGGTATGGATCAATTCTGAGATTCTCTCACCACGGTTCTCCAAAGCAACCATCATATTAAAAATATCTTTACCTAGTTCTTTTCTTTTTTCGTAATCATCATCAAAAGGTTTAAAAAGTTGTCTAAACATCTTTGAAAAATTCTGCATCGCCCCTTTAATAGAATTATAGAAATTTAATGAATATTTTAGGACAACTTTGACCTGATCCTCTGGGATTTCAAAAAGAGTGATCATGTTAGCAGTCGGAGGAAAATCAGCTATAATGATATCAAATTGTAAATCTTGAGAATTATTGTCCTCTGCATCTAAGATTTTTTGAAAAAACATGGCATTTTTTAAAGCCAAGGGTATAGAATCTGAAGTAAAAGTAGTATCAATAAATTCCTCAATTTGTGGGATTCTACCAACTAAAGGCATCTGCTTCATAAGAGTTTTCATCTTATTAACTAAATCCTTAGTATAAATTTCAGCGTATACATTTGCATCGGGTTCAATCGCCCACAAATTACTCGTAATAGGTGTAATTGTGTTTCCTATATCTTTTGATAGGAGATCTGATAAATTATGAGCCATATCAAAAGAAATGAGAAGCAACTTCTTTTCTGGTAATAAATCCGATAATAATACTGCAGTCGCAGCACTTATGCTGCTTTTCCCGACTCCACCTTTCCCACCTAAAACTAATATTTTCTCTATCATTGCCAATAATAAGATTTGTTGTTATTCAAAATTAGAAATTAAATATCATAAATAATGATATTTATTTAATCCATAATTCAAGAATTTTAGTAATTCGACATCAAATTATTGATTATTTTTAGGGAAAAAAACTAACCTCCCAGAAATAGAGGGTTGGTCAGCATTCTTATTTTCCTCGAAATAAAAATAAAATCTCCCAATATCAGTATTGATTCGGTATTTCGTTCTTTTTTTTGCATTTTTTGCAAAAATTTCCCTTACTAGTTTTCCGTTCCAGTAAAGACTCATGCAAGTAAAATTATAATCATGAAATAAAAAATCACATTTTATGGAGATAATATAACTATGAAGGTCAATTCTTATTTTATTCTTAAATTGACAAAAGATAAATCTAATAAATTATTCTTATAAACTAGTCATCAATAAAATTTTGATTATTTATTACAAATTAAATTTCCAATTCATATTATTACATTAAAATATTAATCGAATAAGTAAATTTTTCAATAAATATCGTAAATTATTCAATAAATATCGTAAATTAAACAAATTAATCAAGTAAATCAATCAAAAAAAAAAATCAATCAAAGAATTAAATTAAAATTATTATTCAAACTTATAACGATATACAGGAAGTATACCTAATTCAAGCTTAATAAAGGTAAACAAAACAATTCCAAAAGATTAAGTATTCAAGATCTTGGTTAGAAATAATCAATTTAACCGTAGGTCTTATCCATTAGTTGGATTTTACTTCTTTTTATAAGTTTATAATTAATTTTGATTCTTTGATAAAATCAAATATTAAAAAGAAAAAAGGAGTGATGAAAATTACATCTAATACTGTAGATTTTACTACTAAATATGTTATAGAAGCCAAGTTCAAAATTAAAGGTGTCGTTGCACAATCAGACATAGTGGGAGCAGTTTTTGGACAAACCGAGGGATTGCTCTTAGACTTGGATTTACGTGATCTTCAAAAATCTGGACGAATCGGGAGAATTGAAGTTGATAACGAATCTAAGGATGGGATATCTGAAGGAATTATTAAAATCCCCTCTAGCCTAACTCGTAAAGAGACTGCTCTGTTAGCTGCGACTGTAGAAACAGTTTCTCGCGTAGGTCCTTGTGAGGCTGAAATTGAATTAATAGATATCCGAGATGTCAGAGAATCTAAACGTAAACAAATTATTGAGCGTGCTGCAGAATTATTAAGAAAATGGGATGAGAATTCTTTAGAATCGAGCGAGATCGAAGAAAAAATCGACGCAGGTATTAAACTTGGAGAAATAACATCTTGGGGTCCGGAGAACTTACCCGCAGGTCCCAATGTTGATTCTAGCCAAGAATTAATAATCGTTGAAGGTCGAGCAGATGTATTAAACCTCTTACGAATCGGAGTTAAAAATACCATTGCAACCCAAGGCACACACGTACCAAAATCTGTTGTAAAATTAATTAAGACTAAAAAACCTGTGATAGCGTTCTTAGATGGAGATCGTGGGGGCACCATTATATTGAATGAATTAATGCAACGAGCAAAAGTTGATTTTGTAGCTAGAGCACCTGAAGGCTTAGAAGTTGAGGAACTTACTCGTAAACAAATGATTAAAGCTCTTCAGAACAAGAAACCCGCAAGGGATAAAAAAACATCATATAGCAAAGCGAAAAAGGAAGATGCTGGAAAAGGCACTTTGTTGGAAAAATTGCTTAAGAAGTTAAAAGTAAAAAATCAGAAAGCGTTAATCGATAGTCTCGAGAAAATTGAGCCCGGATATAGTATAGGATTTAATAAGAGTATGGAGAAACTATTTGAACTCCCAGTGGGAGAAGTCTTTGCAAAAATTAATGAGTTTAAAGATACTCAATTTCTAGTAATATACGGAATTCTCTCTAAACGATTGATCTCACTAATAGTAAAGATGAAAGTAAAATTTATCGCATGCAAGAACAAAGAGGAAGAATTACGAGTACCAGATCAGGTCGCAGTTTATTACTTTTAAACCTAAAAAGTTTTTTACTACTTTTTTTTAATAATTAATAATCCTAATAATTAAGTGTTAAATCTGGTTGCAATTAACTGTAATAGGTAACCCATCTGCTATTGAGCTTGTTACTATACAATTTTCCTTAAATTCTTTTACGCATTTATTAATTCTTTCCTTTGTAGTATTTTCCTTTACAGTAAAATTCATCTCAACATCCACATTAACTAATTTCAAACGTTTTTTAGGACCGATATGAGATAATTTACCATCAACTAACACGTTACATGCATTTAATTCTATGTTCATTTTTTGAAGACAATAGATAAATGTTGTTCCTAAACAGCCTCCAATACCAACTAATAAATATTCTACTGCGCTTGGTCCTAGATTTGTTCCATGAAAAGAGGCAGGCTCATCAACATTAAAATCATTGAAATTTCTTACAGAAGCTTTGAAATGAAGGTCTTTATTATAGGCTAAGGTTACTTTCATAAAACTCAACAATAAAAACTATTTTAATTAAAGATGAAAAGAAGTTTAATTTTAAAACTCTAACGAATTCCTAAAAGACCATTTATCAAAGTCCAGATAAGTTGAATCACGTAAGATAGAACTCCTAACACTAATATTCCAATAGCACATATCTTAAACACTAAGAAGTAATCTTTCCTTCCTGGTTTATTAGCAATTTTGATAATTCTTTTCGAATTTTGAAAAAAGACGCCTATGCGCTCGTAAAGGGATAATTTCCCCTTTTTATCGTATTTTGAATATTGATCATATTTAGGATAATTATTTGACACAAATAGATTAAAAATAAATATTTAAAAAATTTAACTATTAGTTTGGTAATTCGTTTTCTAATCTTCCTTAATGCCTAGTATATTAGAAATGAATACTTGAATGTTGAAGGGTTCTAGATCGTCATAACCTTGTCCGATACCCACGAAGAGAATTGGTTTTTTAGTTTCGTATGAAATTGATAATGCAGATCCTCCCTTCGCATCAGCATCAAATTTAGTTAGGATGTTAGCGTCGATTCCTACACTTTTATTGAATTCTTTTGCTTGGGTTAACGCGTCATTACCCGCAAGACTATCGCCAATAAACAAAATTAGATCCGGCTCAGCCACCTTCACAATTTTTTGCATTTCTCTCATCAAATTCTTATTACTAACTTGTCTCCCTGCAGTGTCTACTAAAACGACATCAACATTTTTTGCTTCTGCGTGTTGAATCGCATCGAACGCAACGCTCGCAGGATCAGATTTGTATGCGTGTTTAATAACTCTAATTCCAACATTTTGCATATGGTAGGATAGTTGTTCTAAAGCACCAGCTCTAAAAGTATCTGCTGCTGCTGCTACAGAAGATATATCATTCTTTTTTAGATAATGAGCTATTTTTGCAATCGTTGTAGTTTTGCCAGTTCCATTAACTCCTAGAAAACACATAACATAAGGTTTATTTTGCTTGTTAACATTCCTAATCTCATCAATTAAATTGATCTCTCTTTCTGGAGTTAAAATTTCTTTAACTACTTCTCTTAAAATATCAAAAAGAAACTTTTTTTTTGATGTTAAACGACTTATTTGTTCACCTTTCAGAGATTCACTAACTTTTTGGCAAAGGGCATCAGCAGTTTCTATGGCTACATCATTACTGATTAAAAGTAAATTAAGTTCTTTTAATGTGCTTTCTAAATTATCGGATGTCAGTGTTTTTTTAACAAAAGTAGAGAAAATATTACCTAATTTTTTCATCGATTTAATCACAAAAAAGAGTTTACCATAAATTACTGTTGACTCATCCTGTTTTGAAGCATTTGATTCATTCCTTGAAGATTCATATCTAAGGCAAAGATTCTTTCCTTGAGAAATTTTAATTGGTTATTGTGTTGCTCAATAAGTTTATTTAAAAATTCAATGGCTTCTTCCACAGTTTTTTCAATAACCGTATCTTGATTTACAGACACAAGAACATTTTTGGTATCTTTAATCGTTGCTTTTATGCTTGCCAATCCTCCAATGGGGATTAGTATTTCGTCGTTTTCGTTAACGCCCTCGAGAAGACTATCCAAAGTTCGTTTAGTATTAAAAAGATTTCCAAGAGAAGCATTTACAATTTCGAATTGACCTTGAAACACATCTCTCTGTTCTTTAAGATATCTAAACTGATTTACTTGTTGTTCAAAATTTTGGTTATTTTCCATACAAATCAACTTTTTTTTAAAAATTATCTATTTAGATAATTCTCGTATTAGATAATCTTGAGCTTCGTCAGGAGATATTACTTTTATTTCTTTAATTTTAATTTGTCTTCTTAAAATACCTATCGAGGTAATTTGAGTTAAAGCTTTTTCTAAGGCATCTTTCTCCTTTAAAGCTCGAACCTCCTTCCGAAATAAATATTTTCTGAACTTCTTATTATAAGTTCCTATGATCCTAAAAATCTTAATTTCACTTTCTGACATAAGTTAACACTTCCAATACATCAACGAAGTTGAACATGATAATAATTTTAAAAATATTAAATTTTGCTTTTTTAATAGGACTAAAGATAACTTTTGGATAGTAAGATTTATAACATTAACACATTAGTTAAACGCATCATTTCAGGACCCGTGCATTGATGACCAAAGATGCCACTTCGATCGTTGACAACCGCACCTGAAGAGAGATAGGGTATACCTCTGTTTACAGTAGATACATCTGTTTCATTGACTTTTAAAATATCGGTAATTATTTCGATCTCGTCGTCGGTTGTTAATGGATGCACTAGACAGCCTTTATTGTTAGCAACTGAAATCGATCCGGGAAGATTCATATCTACGTATTCATAAACTATAGTTTCAACCTTTAAAATATCTTCAATTACGTTCTTGTACTCCTTTAAGAAAGAAGAGATTATCGCACCTTTATCATTACATAATATTAAATTACCAAATGCATTATCTTTAGATTTAAGAACTCCTATTTGATAATCACTGTTTAAATTGGTTGTGTACGTCTTTAAATTTTGAAGTTCTTCCTCTCTAATTATGTGTGGAACGATTATTCCATTTTTATTACTTGCTGTGTATACTCCTATTAAGCTGGAATTATTAATCGAAATAGGAAAAAAAGGTTCCTTGAATGCGCTTTTAATTTTTTCAATTGCTGGTGCGATTAGAGTAGGAGGGTATAAGCCATAAAGGTTATTTACAGCTAAGTAAACACCTACCGAATTCCCTCCAAAAACCTGATACTTTAAAATCGTCATTTAACAAAACTAACTTATATTTTATGTGTTGGATAAAGTTTCAAATCATAAATATTTTATTAAAAATGCGTAGGATTAATAGGTCTACTACAAACCATTTAGAATTTTTATTCTTAACAATTCTCCTCCCAAAGCTTAAGACAATCCTGATTTGTAAGGACTCTCCATTTTAATGTGTGAACAAATATGTAATTGCCTTTTTCTTTTTTAAAACACGTTGGCCATAACCTTACTAAGGTAAATGGCATTTTCGTAAACCTTTATAAGTGAGTTAATAACAATTATGAATTATGATAAATTGGATTATAGCACTCTTTTACTTTTTAGAAGAGCTAGGTTTTTTGAAAATTGAAGACATGATCACAAAGAATCTTCCTATATTATTGATTTGCCGTGGCTTCTATTGTCTCACCTATGTTCTTAAATATTACAAGAGTCGTAGCGGAATTCCAAACGATGCAAATTCTCTATTTGCTCAAAAAGAAGTCAGCTATTTTATCCTAAAACAAGCAATATTAATCCTCTTTGGAACGATATACTTACCTTTTGCTATTTTCATATCATTCTATTCATTAATGGCGAGCGGGAACTACATTAAAATTGTAGCTGAAAATAGAGGAAACAAGTATTTAGCTTTAATAGGAAAACTAATCAATGTTACATCACCTTTATTTGGAATTCTTTGGTATACTTTCATCTCCCTGGATTATTACTCTATTGCCGCTATAGGTGTAAGTATTGCTGCATTTTTACATTACGGACTAAAAATTTCGTCGTTATCTACAGAAAAGTTGTTAGAAAAGTATCAGAGAAGGCGTATAGCGAAAGTACCTAAAGTTCTCCAATATATTCTAATTATTTTTCTAATAGCCTTTCCATCAACAGTGATTATAGGTACTGGGGTCTATAAAGTTCAAGAAAAACAAACTTTTATGGTTCCAATGCGAGACGATATTAATCTCGCTACAGATGTTTATTTTGCTCCTGGTTCCTTTGGAGCTCCTCGTCCGGTAATTTTGATAAGAACTCCTTACGATAAATCTGGTTGGGCACAGGAGTTATATTCTCCTATATATTTACTTCAAGATTACCATTTAGTTATTCAGGATTTAAGGGGCACCCACGATTCTGAAGGGGGAAATGATTTTCTTTTATTTGTTAATTCGTATAATGATGGTGTTGATACAATCGAGTGGTTGATGAATCAAAGCTGGTGTAATAAAAAGATCGCAAGTGCTGGCGTTTCGGCTCTATGTCTTAACCAATACTATTACGCTGGAATGGGTCCCGAAGGGCTTCTTGCTCAACAGCTCTGGTTTGGAACCCCTGAAATGTTTGATCACGCAATTTTTCAAGGATCCTATCATAAATCCTCGGTTGAAACGTGGATAAAGAGCACATCCCCATCAAATTGGGAGTTTCAAGTAGACACGCTTTTTTCTAAAACAATTCCAAAAAATGATATACTCTACAATTCAACCTCGCTTTCAATTCCAATTGGACCGCATTATTCTAATGTTTCTGTCTATGGAATTCATGTTGGTGGTTGGTATGATCATTTTTTACAAGGAACACTTGATGGTTACATCGGTTACGACGATTTTGGAACTACTAGAGCACAAGGACATCAAAAATTAGTAATGGGTCCATGGACACATGGTTCGATTTATGGTGGGCAACAGGGAGAGCTATTATATCCTGATAATTCTAATGGATTTGATTTATTACTCGATTGGGAAGCCGAGATTTTCGACGAAGCATTGTTAGGTATTCCCGCGGATTGGACTGGAGCGAGAGTTGCATATTATCTAATGGGTGATGTCGACGTTGCCTCTGAAGATTGGAATTATTGGAGATATGCATACGATTGGCCATTAGATCATATAGATGATGCGTGGTATTTCACTGCGGATGGAGGATTAAGTAAAACATCTGCTGGCTTAGTAAACAAAAATTTTTCTTATTCATATGATCCTCGACATGTCGTTCCAAATTTAGGAGGCCAAAATCAACCGTTCGATTTAGCAGGTCCCATGGATCAAAGATCGATAGAAAGTCGATCTGATGTATTGGTATTTGAGAGTTCTGTATTAACTGAAACGGTGGAGACCGTGGGAAGAATATGGGGCAATTTATTCGTTTCATCAAATTGTACGGACACAGATTTCACTATAAAGTTGACGGATGTATACCCCGATGGGCGATCAATGTTAGTTACTGATGGATCCTTAACTGTTAGATATAGATACAATTATACATCTGAAGTTTTTATGTCAGGAAATCAAAACGATGTTTATGAATTATTGATTGATTGTTGGTCATCAGCTTATTCTTTCGCACCAGGACACAAGATTAGAATTGTAATTTCGAGTTCTAATTATCCACGTTTTGCTGCAAATCCTAATACTGGAGCTCCATTAGCCAGAGAATATCTGATCTCAAATATAGCAAATAATACGCTTCTTGTAGGGCCACTATACAATTCAAGCATCATCTTACCCAGATTAGTTAATATGAGTAGCACACATACAATATATTAATTCTTTTTTTTTTTTTTAAGACTAACTGAGAAGTAAGAACAAAAAAATAATTATAAAATTACTCAATCATCTTTAGAAAATCAAGCTCATTGATAAAAGTTACACCAAGATTTCGGGCTCTATTAAACTTATCAGAGCTTGCATTTGGATTATTTGTAACTAAATACCACAAATCGTTAGATATTTCGTCCCTAATGAGTCCTCCTTTTTCAAGGACCCTTTTTTTTGCTTCGTCTCTATTAATTTCTTTTAGATCTTTTGAAAAATAAAATTTAATTAAAGATAAATCAGCGATAATTAATCACCTTTCTGAATTAATATTAATAAATGTAATTTTGATATGTTAAGTAAAACGTGTATATATTAAAAGACGAAGACTATAAAAAATTCTAAATTTTTAAAATAAGGTGTAAGAAGATTTTGAGATTAAATACCTATTCCGCCAGATAGCAGACTACTAACCCATCAATGTTCTTGGTTGCTCTAATCTTGATTTTCCTTGGAGGTTTTTGGATTCCTCTTGACCAGATCTTCTCGTTAACTTCTTGCGAAATGACTAAAGATTCGGGTTTAAAATGTCTCTCCATAAATTCTCTAAGATATCTAACTGCTTTTTTAGCCCGTTTATTCCTTGGACCATTCCGTGCTTTAGCTAATGGTATTACATATATCCTTTCATCTATGATTTCTTCTTCTGGGGGTTTTTCTCCTTCTATTTCTTCTAATCCCTCAAGTTCCTCTTCAAAAACTTCGCTAACTTCCTCTCCTTCAGATACTTCATCTAAACTGAATTCGTCGATTTCTTCAATTTCCTCTTCCGCTAATTCTTCTTCTAAATCGTCTAAACTGATTTCTTTTGATTTTTTTTTTGCCATGCTTAATCTCTCTTTAATCTAGTATTTCGCCATTCTCTTCTAGAGTTAGGACTTGATCTAACTTTTCCCCCAGTCCTCCGAACAACCCAATTTGGAACTGAACGACTCTGTTTCATACTCTTAGCTCTTCGTAATTTTGAAGGTAAATCTTTATTGCGTGCCATTTTCTTAATCTCAAGTTTTATTTTTTAATATTAAATTCTTTTTTGCTACCTGCTGTAATTTTTTCTAAAATTTTTTTAAACTCTTTATCAGGTAACGGTGTAGCTCCACGCAGTTTTCCCGATTGGAATAACTGTATTAATTGTAATTCAATCTGCTCAGCAAATTGTGGTTTAACTATTCTAATGTTTTCTAATCGCTGACGTCCTTCTTGACTTAATACTTTTCGCATAATTTGGTATTTTTGGTTGGTATACTGCTGTTGTTGTTGTGATGCTACTTGTTGTTGAATTGCCTGCTGTTGCAATTGTTCTAATTTCCTCTTCCTAATAGCTTCTAATTCTTCCTCGTCGCTCAAAGTTAAACTCCAAGAAGTATTGTTTGTTAAAGTTACTTTCTTAAAATTCCATAGGCGGTTCTTTCTAGAAGGCTAGTTCCTTCTGGTGTAACTATTTTACCCGCCCTGTCTTGCTTCATTATTAAATTAGCTTTCTCTAACTGCTGCAATGCTACTCGTATGATCTTTCCGCTCCCTTTAGCGCTGTGGTGTCGACCTGGACCTTTTCTATTTTTTCCTCCGTAGTATTTTCTGAGTTTATTTACCCCAACCGGACCAAATTTCTTTATCTTTCTTAAAAGTGAGGCACACCTAATATACCAGAAATTCTCGTGATCGATAGGAGCTAATTCCTTAAAAAATGCAGTCTTCCAAAATTCGGATCCCTCGGGTGGGCTAATTTCGGGAAATTCTCTTAATTTTTCTGCTAAGATTTTAATAAGCTTCTCTGGTTCAACGATATATATGCTAATTATATTACACCAAGAATTTTAATATTATATGATACATTTAAAAAGATTAAGTAGATTAAAAATTTTATGGTAAAAGTGGTATTTTAGGGCAATGAGTCATCAAAACGAGTTTAAAAAAGTATTATTATCATCACCACACGCTACATTAGGAAAGAAGGGAATTACAGAAGAATTTATATTACATGTGCAGCATTTACTCAAGAAATATAAAATAATCAAAATTAAGATGTTAAAATCAATCGCAACAAAAACTAATATCCAAAGTATTGCTGAACAAATATCAAACTCCACAAATTCTAACCTATTGGATGTCAGAGGAAAAACAATTATCATCTCGAAGAAAAAATTCAACAAAGGGAATTAAATATAATGTGAAGTATCCACAATGGTGAAAAATAAAAGGAGAAACAAGAATATCGTCAAACAAATAGCAGATACTCGGATGCAATATTTATTTCAAAAAGCACATGAAATATTCCCACAAAATAAAGAATTAGCTAATAGATATGTGTATTTAGCGAGACGATATGCACAAAGAGCAAAGATTCAAATTCCTTCGATATGGAAAAAAAGAATTTGTCACAAATGTAAGAAATTTCTTTACCCAGGTATTAATAACAGGACCAGAATTCATTCAAAGGGTAAAGGTTCTCATGTATCTTCAACATGTTTGGATTGTAATCATGTAACTCGATATTTTATTAAGATCAAGTCATAAATGAAATAAAAATTAGAATCACATCAATATAAAATGCCTTTAACAATAATTTTTGTGGAATGCGGATTAGAACTCATCCCATCAACTATTAAGAATCATCCTGCCATTCAAAAAAATTTAAAGAAGGATTCTTACCCTTCTAAACTCCTTGATAACGCAATTCACCATTCCGCTATGGTTAGGCTAGATGCTGCTGAACAAAGAGGCCGCCCCGATATTACTCACGCTTGCCTTCTTAATGCCTTAGGGTCAACCGCTAATAAAAGTGGTAACCTAAAAATATATCTTCATACATTCGAAAATAAAATATTCGAAATAAACCCAGCTATAAAAATCGCCAGAAATTATAATAGATTTAAAGGCTTAATGGCAAAATTATTGATGGAAAATGAAATAAGAATTAAAAACCTCGTATTAATTTCAGAATTTAAAGGTACCTTAAGAGAGTTAATAAACACCATTGATAATAAGGAAGTCATGCTCCTCTCTAATAAAGGAGAACTAGCAAAAAACCCCCTCTTATTATTTAATAAGGATTTATCTAAAGATTTAGTAGTTATTATTGGTTGTTTTCAAAAAGGTTTTTTTACGGATGAAATTTTGGAACTAAGCAATAGACTGGTATCAATTTCTCATTATTCGCTAGATGCGTGGGTTGTTTTGAGTAGAGTTATAACTCTCTATGAAATTGCTAACGATATTTTATGACGATAGGTATCAGAAAGTTTTTTTTAAATCTTTAATAATTACATTTAACATATTTATATTCATTTCCACCTGAAAAAAAATATTAAATACCTTTCTTGTTCTGCATCGCGCTTTTGGTATAGTGGTTAGAATATCAGGTTTCCAACCTGACGACCCGGGTTCAATTCCCGGAAGGCGCATTTATTTATTAAATCTTAAAGGATTAAAGAGAATCCTTGAAATTAATTTAAGTTTGAATTATGATAACTTTTCTTCTTAAGGGGGTCTTAGATAATGTCTTCCCAAAGACTAATTAAATCTCCTTCAGTATAGCAATCAAATATGATAAAGTTATTTAAAAAAGCTGTGGTATTATTTTTATGCCGATATTGAACAAACGATTGTTAAGACCAGATGTAAAGAAACTCCATCAAAGGAGTCAAAAAATAGTTACGAAAGGAGCACTCGAAATTGCGGAAAAGGAAGGAGTCGACATTATAAAAATACTTTCAATAATTGCGAACGGAAATAAGCGATTCTACGAGATACTCGAAACTGGAGAAGGTAAAACAGAGGATCTTTACGATCTTATAAATAGAGACCAAATGAGGCAGTTAGCAAAGATTTTTCGAGGTGCAATGGAATATAAAGGGAAAATTCTACAAGAACAGCATCCGTTGTCTCCAGATGTAAAAATTGAATCTGTTGATGCCGGAGGAGTGCCTGCAGAGTGGCAAATCTCTGAGGGTGTTGACGAAAATAAAATCTTATTGTATTTCCACGGAGGAGGACATGTGTTAGGATCTCCAATGTCCAGCCGACCTTATACAGTTGAGATTGGAAAAGCTGCGCGTGTAAGAATATTGAGCGTAGATTATGCTCTTGCCCCTGAACATCCATTCCCTGAGGGTCCAAACGATTGCTTTACATCTTATAAATGGCTTCTTTCGAATGGATGTAAACCTGAAAATATCATTATCGGTGGAGCTTCTGCGGGCGGAAACATGACTCTTGCAACTCTTATTAAAATTAAAGAGGATGGTATTACTATGCCCAGAGGTGCTATAGTTCTCTCTCCCGGTATTGATTATACGACAAACAGTAAAACAATTCTAGAGAATGCCCCTACAGATTGTGTTATGGCAGATGTGGGCGTTTTTTGGTGGATTCCCGCATATTTAAACGGAGAAGATCCTAATAATCCTCTCGCATGCCCAATCTTTGCTGACTTTACCGGTTTCCCTTCAATTTTAGCGCAAGTAAGCACAAGTGAGATGGTCTACGATCATTCTACTCGATTAGTGGAACTCGCGAAAGCTGCCGGTGTTAATGCCATCCTACAAGAATGGGATGATATGCCCCACGTCTGGCAAAATTACGGTCTTTACGACCTTCCTGAAGCAAAAGAAGCTATAGATAAAATTGGTCAATTTATAAAAGATCTGTTTGATTAATCAAAATGAGGACATATGTAAGTTTGATCATTAAAAATAAAGGTTTCAAAAGGCATTGAAACTCTAATTCTCAAATCTACTCTTAGAAATAGAAATGATTTCA
This sequence comes from Promethearchaeota archaeon, assembly GCA_030599585.1. Classification (GTDB taxonomy): domain Archaea; phylum Asgardarchaeota; class Lokiarchaeia; order Sigyniarchaeales; family SOKP01; genus SOKP01. The sequence continues at coordinate 68,836 of JAUVNS010000004.1, forward strand.
CATCTTAAATAGTTGAGATTAATTTTTATACTCACGAATCTTTCTTGTCAGAGTTAAACACCAAACTCTTTATTGTAACAGGAAAAGCCTTACGATTTTTAGTTTGAAAGGGTGCCCCTATATCAATCCAATCTCCTGCTTCTAATTCCAATTCATCTAAGCAAAAGAGGTTATTTTTTATAGCCGTATTCTTCTTAAGGGTTAATCCAAGCATTTTTCCGCCATCCCCTCGCAAGATAACCAGAATTAATTTATTATTGGCAATGGAATTAGGTAATGCAATCTCTATGATTTTTGCTAGGGCAACAATACTAGATCCAATTAAAATATCCTTAAAGTATAATGCGAATATATCTTCTCCCTCAATCAGGCTAAAATTCTTTAGGGAGCGTGAAATTATATCTTTAAACTCATTCATTCTGTCTTCATTGTATAAATCCTTGCTATCTATATTTATTGGCACGACAGGTACATTTTCCAGAGGGAGTTCTACTGATTCGTCATAATAACAGGTGGATCCCGAAACTGAAAGAGAAAATGACCCTGCTCCAATAACAGTTGCCCGAATTTTGTTTTCTGGTTCGATTAATGGCAAATTGTTTTCTTCAATGAGGTGTTTTATTTCTTCTGCAAGATACCTACCTATATCATTATAGGGGTTTGAAGTTTCATTAGATTCTTTATCCATACCTATATCATAAATCATCTCAGCAACTCCTCCAGAAAATGAATAACTATCAATTGGGACTAAAATTTTGATATCGTCCGTCATCATAAGTAATTTAGCAATCTTACTTGTAGCAGGTCCTCTCATAACTTCAAACAGCGCTTTTGCATATTCTTTTGTTATTTTTAGAACATCCTCCTCAAAAATGATATCTCCTAGAGAATAACTCATTTTTAGTTCTTTCATAATCCATTCTGTGGGTTCATCTATCCTCCAGATTTTTAAATCTTTATCGATTCCTAATAATCTCCCCCCAACATTGATACACGAAGTGCTTAGAACATCCCCTTTTGAAGCAATAGCAATGTTACTTGTACCTCCCCCTAAATCAATATTCATTAAATTTTTCTGAGTCCTTTTTGATTGTTCAACAATTCCACTTCCCATAATTCCGAGCGTTGATTCAAAATTTGGACCTGCAGAGGCGCTGACAAATTTTCCTGATTCTGATGATAATCTTTTCACAATTTCCGCAGCGTTTTCCTTCTTTGCTGTTTCTCCAGTAACAATAACTGCTCCCGTATCTACCATTTCAGGTGTGATCTCCGCCCGTTCATATTCTTTCTTGCAGAATTCTATAACTTTTTCAATGTCTATATTAAATCTGTCAATTAGTGGAGTAAAAATAATATTTCCCTCATAGAGAATCTCTCGATTAACGAGCATAAATCGATTTGACATATTGAAAAAGCTGGTTTCCCTTTTTAAACTAAGGCGTGAAAAAATTAGATGGGAGGTTGACGATCCAATATCTATGCCGACACTTAAGATATTAAGATATTCTGCATCAGTTTCAGCAGAGTCTGAATGACCCATTAATACTTCTGCCGGATATATCTTAATTTCTTCTAATTCTGTTTCATCTTTGTTTTCTTCCTCAATTTTAACTATTTTAATTACCATTTCCTTATCGTGATGTTTTGGTAATTCTACCTTTTCATCAGAATTATCAATTTTTTCCTTCATTTCAGGTGGAATTTCAAAACTCTCATTACAGACCGTACAAAAATATCGAAGTTCAAATGATTTATTACTCCCAGGTAAAACTGGTCCACTTCTATTTTTCTTAGCTTTTTTATCATTAATCTGTCTTCTTATTCGATCTAAAGTGGCTTTAAAAGTACCACCAATCAATGCATTACAAATTTCATCAAATTCTTTTCCGGGCTTTAAAATCGTATTTAAAGCAGGTTTTACCATCATAATTAGTCTGTAATATTGGGAAAGTTCTGTAATATCTTCTTTTGCATGTTCTTTAAGGAGTCGATCAAGTTCTTGGATGAATTTATCCACTACTTCCTCTGAATCTTGTCGACCGTTTTTCTCAAGGAGAAACGCTACAAAAAACTTTAGACCGTTTTTCTGAGATTCGATATTAATTTCAATATTCGCGATTCTTTCATTGATGTCCATTTTTATGCATCTAGTTAAGTTTTATTTCGATTTATATTAGATAAATTCAAAATTTCTATCTAAATTCATAATATTTTTTAGTTGTATTTTATTTATATAATTATGGTTTATGTATTTTAAGATACAATAACATACCAAGAACTTAAATAGGAAGATACAATAATATACCATATACTATGACAATCGAATTAAAACAACGAAGAACACTCCAAGAGCGCGTTGAAGCCATCTTTAATTTCATTGATTTACAAAAGGGAGTCTTTCCTAAAAGTCGTCTTAAAGAAATCGGACTTAACCCTCATACAGCAGGAAAATGGCTGAAATTAATTGATTTCATACAAAATCAACCAAAAATTCGAATAATTCAAACAGAGCATAATACTCTCGTAGAAAAAGTAGAGGGAAAGTATCAAGCTCTTATGAGAAAGATGATCATAGACGAAACACTTCCATTTGAACAAAGGCTCCAACATGTGACAGATTACTTAAAATCTTTATACGCTCGTGAACGAGTTACTAAATTAAAAAGTGCAAATCATTAGTTATGTCACGAAGAAACTTCGTGAAACGATGATTTCACGAATAATCAATATTTTTCTCGTTTATTTAAGAGCATGAGCTCGAAAATATTTTGAACTTTAAAATTTACACTATTTTATGAAAAAAATCTTATAAATCCTCTTCTTAAACGTATAGATAACCGATATCCTTTTTTTTCTCAGATTTTATTAAAAATATCTCGATTTTTTAATAAAAAATAATAACAGACGTTTAAGAATATTATAATTGGGCTATGATTTATAATCAAGTTATGGTATATCTCTTATGGGAAAAAGCGCCCATTTTTCTGCATTCTTTTTCCATTTTTTAATCACTTAAATAATAATAATAAAAATAATAACGGGTGTTTTTTCTCATTTTTCCTTCTAATTAAATTGCTTACCGAAGAAACAACTAATCTTAAATTTATTCTTGTATTATTGAGCTTTACTGATTGGATTGCCATAATATGACTAGCAATTTTAAAATCATAAATAAAGAATTTAAGACGGCGCTAAATAAGCTAAAATATCCCGATTCTTGGTTCTGGTGTCGATATACCATAAATCCTTACTCTGGATGTGCTCATACTTGCATTTATTGTGACGCTAGAAGCCAAAAGTATTACTTAAATCAAGATTTTGAACGCGAAGTAATTGTTAAAACTAACATGGATAAAATACTGGACAAAAGAATAAAAAACTCGCGAACATTACTTCCAGACGTTATAGGTCCTGGTGGAGTTTGCGACGCATACCAGCCAATAGAATTAGAAGTAGAAAATACTTTAAAAATTCTAAAAATAATTGAAAAACATAGATTCCCGGTAAACATTGCAACAAAATCAAATTTGATAACTAGAGATATCGATATTTTAAGTAGAATTGCGAATGATACTTGGTGTACGGTTGGTTTTTCTATTACTACGATGAATGAAGAATTAGCTACTTTTTTAGAACCTCATTCTTCATCCCCTAAAGAGCGACTTGAAGCTCTAAAACAGATCAAACAAAAAGCCCCCAATATCCAAGTTGGAACCTATTTCATGCCAATAATCCCCTTTTTAGAAGATAACGACGAAAATTTAGTTGCTGTAATTAAAAAATCAAAAGAAGCCGGAGCCGATTTTATCATATTTGCTCCCGGATTAACTCTTCGAGATGATCAAGCTGATTTTTTCATTAAGAAATTAAGGGAAAGTAAATACAATCACATTGTTAACCCGTTGTTGAATTTATATAAGGGCCAGATGGGTCCTCCCAAGGGTTATGTTCAAAAGATGCATCAAAAATTATTGGCACTATGTCAGAAATATGATATTGCTGTAAGAGAAAAGAGATGGATTCCAAACGATTATAGGAAATGGAATTATAAAATCTCAGAATTATTGCTGGTAAAAGATTATATGAATAAATTAACATCGGGAAAATCAAATAAATCGTTTTATTGGGCAGGGTTAACTCTCAACAACTTGGAGGAATCAATTATTAGTGTTTATAAAAGAGGAGAGTTAGCTACACTTAAGAATTTCAATTCTGAAGTAATAAAATTTGTAGAACCCTATTTAAAGAGAAGTAAAGAAATGAATGAAAAAACAGGAATGGATAAATTCATATGATAGATTCGATCGTAAAAGAAATTTCAAGTTTACTCTTAGAAAACACTCCTCAGCAATCTGAAGATCAAAAGGATAGAATGTATAGAATCCTAAACCCAGACATTTCTGATTACATTATTTATGGCGTTCGAATGCCCGAAATAGAAAGGATTGTTAAGTCCGTTCACGCAAAATTTAACTCAAGTTATGATGATGCTGTTGGAGTGTTTAGAAAACTAACAAGAATTAATGTTGAGGAACTTAAATTTGCCGGATTTTTCTTCCTAAATCGGTTCAAGAAACATTTTAGTGAAGGAACTGTTGATTTGATTAGAAAAGAGTACGCAGAGCATTGTCACACTTGGAGTCACTGCGATTCAACTTGCGTAAGACTTTTAGGTCCGTTTTTAGGAAAAAAAGGAAACGAAGCTTTAGCAAAAAAAACAATAGATGATTGGTCTAATTCGAATAAACTTTGGATAAAACGAGCCTCTATGGTCATTTTACTTAAAATTACAATGATGAGAAAAGATTTTGACGAGGATTACGTCTTTGAACTAGTGGAAAAAATGTTGGCGTATTCTGATGCAAATTATATCGAAAAAGGAATAGGATGGCTCTTAAAAACATGCTCAAAATATAAGCCCGAAGTAATTTTTAATTATTTATCGAAGAATAAAAAAAATCTGTCTAGGTTAATCCTCAGATACGCCAGCGAAAAATTACCTAAAGAAAAGAGAGCAAAACTTCTTAGTAAATGAAGATAATCCAATTCGAAACTTTAATCTCTTACAAGACCTTTTTTAATTTCATTAATCAGGAACTCAACCATTTTTTCGATATAGATTTTCCCGTGTTCTTTGCTTGCTTTAGTCGGATCTCCAAGAACGCCAATATCAGTTAAGGAGGGCATTCCTTTCTCAAAAAGCATTTCGATTTCTTCCTTTCCTAAAATTCCAAGATATCCTGGTTGGAATCTTTCTTTTTTCACAAGATTTTCGGCGAGGAACAAAACTTCAGATGTCTCTACTTCACCAGCATGACCTCCCGCTTCTTCTACTGTTATATTTAAACCTGCTGCGATTTTATCCTGTACATCCATAAATCTCATCAAATCTGTAAATGCTAAAATCTTTATATCAGGATATTTTACTTGCGCCTGCTCAACAGTTTCTTTTATGGGATTAAAATTTCCTCCATGCGTAGGGATAAAAATGATGTTTTGAAAGCCGTGTTTTTGAAGACTCTCTATATAATCGTTAATAATCGCCTTTAAAGTAGATTTTTTTAACGATATTGTCCCCGAGAACGGCAAATGATGTTCTGAGCACCCCACACTAATAGTTCGTGCTTGTAAGGCATTCTTTAGGTTTTGAGCGATTAAATTTACCATGACATCTGCGATTAAAGCGTCCGTCTGAGTTGGCAAGTGAGGTCCATGCTGTTCCGTAGAGCCTACTCCAATTATGACCGTTTTGAAACCATCTTGAATTGCTTTCTTAATATCAACCCAATTCATTTCTTCCATTCGAAGTGTTTTCATTCTTCTTCCTTCATTTAGATACTTCTATTTTTTGAATTGCTTATGTGAGTTCTCGAATATATATAGAATTTACTTCAGTGCTTGATCGAAAACTAAAAAGATTTTCATGAGTTATGATTTAATTCATTTTTTCATATTATCGAGTTTTATTTATTTTTAAATAGAAAGGTAAATTCAGAGTCCCTTTCATATGAAAATTCCATTAAAAATTAAAAAATAAAATTATTAGGCTTCAATTTTTTCTTCCAGTCCTTGGGAAAAAGAATACACACCTATATCAATACTTTTTACTGCTTCTAGAAGCTCTGGTGAGGGGTCACCGTAGATATTAACGTGATCTATTGGAAAATCAATATATGCTTTTTCTAGAGTTTCTCTTAAGTTTGCCATATGCTCGAGCACAGCTTCTGAGTTCTTATATTCCTGACGAACTTCACACTCTGTTTTGTCACTACTAATATAAACGTCATACTTAATTGTTCCCGTATCTCTTTCCTTGCTCAGTCGTATAGTCTCGACTGCGAGTTCCTTGAATTCTTCTAGTTTTCCCTTCGGTATTTTCATAATCGCACTAATTTCTATATTGTTATTATTTTTCATGATAAAACCTTCCTTTTTATCATCTCAAAAAAAATAGACAATATATAGATACAGATAATAATTCGAACTAAATTTGCAGAATTTTATTGCAAAATGAAAGAGTCTGATGAGATATGTTAATAACTTATAGACTTGATCTAAAACTAAAAAGATTTTTATGACATTCTATACTTTGATTTCTATCTTAATTAGGATAAAAAGAGTATTATTAATTCCAAGTTAAGAGCAGCATTACTTTGCCAAGGTGGCGTAGCCCGGAACGAGTTGAAACGTCTCAACAGTGGGTAAGAACGCACTAGACTGAAGATCTAGGTATCGAGGGTTCAAATCCCTCTCTTGGCATTTTTTTTCACTTGATAAACTCCTCCCTAAATTTGAATTTTTGCCTTCTCTTATCTTGATTAATAAATTCTTTAAATTCATAATTATTATCATCAATAAATTCATATAGGAGATAATTTAATGAAGTGTCTTGTTTTAGGAGCAGGTCTTGTTGGGAGCACTATCGCCCTTGATTTAGCAAAGGATCGAGATATGGACGTAACAGTTGCTGATGTCAACCAGTCTTCCTTAGATAAATTGAAACAACAGCAAATTAACGTGATACACGCTGATTTATCTAACTCACAAACTTTGAAGAGCATGGTAATGGACTTTGATATTATTGTTGGGGCATTACCGGGTTTCATGGGTTTTAAAACGCTTAAATCTATTATAGAAACCGGTAAAAATGTTGTAGATATCGCATTTTTTCCTGAAGATGCTTTTAAACTTGATAAACTCGCTAAAGAAAATAATGTAACCGCAATAGTGGACTGTGGGGTTGCTCCTGGATTAAGTAGTATCATACTAGGCCATCTCTATAATTCCTTAGAGAAAATCGATTCTTACATTTGCTATGTTGGAGGTCTTCCAGTAATAAGAGAGTGGCCTCTTGAATACAAGACTCTTTTTTCACCCATTGACATGATCGAAGATTATACAACGCCAGCAAGATTTGTTGTAAAAGGTAATCTTGTTATCCGACCAGCATTATCTGATCCTGAAATAATAGATTTCCCTGGAATTGGTTCTCTTGAAGCGTTCAATATGGATGGATTAAGAACCTTGACAAAGACATTCCCTGACATTCCTAACAAGATAGAGAAAACATTACGTTACCCTGACCATATAGAAAAGATGAAACTACTAATGGATCTAGGTTTTTTTTCCCACGAAACCATTGAAGTCAAGGGGGTAAAAATCAAGCCCATAGATCTCACCACGAAATTGATACTTCCAAAGTGGAAATTCAAGGAAGGTGAAGAAGATCTCACTGTAATGCAAATAATCATTAAAGGAGAGAAACTAGGTAGGAAAGTTACTTACTGTTATGATATGCTTGACCGTTATGATAAAAACTCAAAAACACTATCCATGGCCCGTACTACAGGTTATACATGTTCCATAGTTACCCGTCTCGTCGCTAAGGGTGTTTATAATAGGAAAGGGATATCTCCACCGGAGTATATAGGACAAAATAGCACATGTTACAATACACTCCTGAAAGAACTGGAGAAGAGAGATGTTACTATCACAGAAACCATAGAAGAGCAGTAAAACAACGAAATATTCTGTCTTTTTTTATATACTTTTTTAAGACCTTAATTTAAGTTTTAGTCTTCTCTTATCCTTACTGATAAATTCTTTAAATTCAGAATTATTATCGTCAATGAATTCCCAAAACTCGTTATAAACATCTTTTAGACTTCTTTTGCTCTCGAGTTTCTTACTTTCTTGTAATTTTTGCTCCAATTCATTCTTCTTCTTCTTATTCACTGTAGGTCGAAATTTAACGTAATTCCCTTCTAAAATTAAGTGATCAAAGAGTTCGTCCTCACTTCCACTTAAAAGTTGTATATCAGCTTGTTGTTTTTGGTCTTTCTTATTTTCAAATTCAAAATCGACTTTTTGATATCCGCGAATAGCAAAGTTTTTATCAAGAAAAGCTTGAAAGTGATGGTCGCATACTAATCCTTTTGGCAAAGAGATAGTAGTTAAGTGTCGAGATTTGCTAATCACTGATTTAGGAAATTTCATAACTTTCCTTGCTTTGCATATAGGACATTCAATTTTGACGTCAGAATATTCGTTGAGCTCGCCAATTTGAGTAGTAAGGTTTTGTTCTAAAATAGCCATAGTTACAACACCCACATAATTGTTAAAAACTAAGCATAAAAACTCCTATAATAATTTATTAATATACGGTAGGCACAGAAACATACACGAGCCGTAAAAAAGAGGGGGTGTTACAATTATTTTGGATCAAATTTCTGATTTAAGTTTTCTGCTCCTAATTCGAAGTTAAATTCAAGAGTAGGAATAATTTCCGATTTAAACTTGAATGTGTGCTTTCCTTCTGAAAATTTTTCTAAACCGTCTTCATCAATTTTAATTAAAATGCTTATAGTATCTCCTAAAGCTATCATTCTTCCAGCAAGCTTTCCGCTCAATAAATCATCAACAGTATATTCCTCAGCCTTGAGATAAAATCTGAAGTGTCCTTTAAGTTTTTCTACATCGAAATCTTTCTTCGAAACATTTATAGGAAACTCGTCGAGATACATCTTTCCATAATCTGAAAGTTCAAAATTATTGATATCGAAATTTTTCGTGCTGAATCCACCGAGTTCAATATGCTTAGGAATGAAGATCGGCATAATCACGTTTAACACTTTAATAAGAAGAGAATCTGCTTTTCCGTCATTATTCGTGTCGACGGTATAAATGGATTTCTTTGGTGGAAATATTTTTTTAAAGAGTACTTTGAGAGCTGAAATATCGAAAGACATAATTATTATTACCAATAAAATGATAATTTTTTATCTTTGTGTTAAATAATTATTATTTAATTAAAAAGTTATGATATGATTAAGGTATTGTAATGATTTTCACGCACTTTCTTTCTTTCATTAAGTTAAAACCAGTTGAGATTAATTTCTCTAAAGGAATGACTTTAGTAATGAGTTTATCAACTTCTATTGCCTTATTAGCAATGAGTTCAATTGCATCTAAGAAATCTTCGGCATAGCCTATATACGACCCTAAGATTTGTCTTTGATATCTCACAATGTCATTTGGTTTTATTTTTGCTTCTGCACGATAATCCTGTCCAAAACAAATAAGTCGAGCACCTGGTGCCCAAAATTTAGTTGCCATTTCAAACGTCTTAGAAATCCCAACAGCATCAATTATAACATCTGCTCCCTCGTTATTAGTTACTTTCATGATTTGTTTCTGCACATTCGTAGTATCTGGATTAATTAATATGTCCGCTCCTAATTCTAGTGCTTTTTGACCGCGCCATTCGTCAATTTCTATGCTGATCAATCTTTTGATTGGGTGCTTTCTTATAACCGATTCTATAATTAATCCCATAGGACCGGCTCCAATTATGGCCACATTATCGGATTCCTTGACATTTGCGATGTTATGGCAGTGAACTGCACAAGAAAGGGGTTCTATTAAAGAAGCAGCAACTAGGTCTATTTTTTCAGGCAGCTTAAAGAGTGAACTCCTCGGTAATACGCAGAATTTTGCAAACCCTCCGTTTTGAAAGATACCAAATGTTGTTCCTAGAGCCATATATTCGCATAAGTTTGACAGTCCTCTCCTGCAATTAATACAGTATCCACACTTTTCATTTGGATCTACGACAACTTTATCACCAATTTCTAAATCTTTGATACTCTCTCCAATTTCTCTGATTATTCCTGAAAACTCATGCCCTAAAATCGTATTATCATTAGCAGGGTGTCCTCCCTCCATGATTTTTAAATCGGTACCACATATTCCACAAGCTTTTATTTCCACTAAAACTTGATTGCTTTTAGTAATCTTAGGTAGATCCGCTTCTTCTAAATTAATATCTCCACCTAGTTCATTACCTTTGTGAAATACTGCTGCCAACATTTTTTCCATAGTAAGACCCTCAATTATTCAATAGATTATTTATTACAATTAATTATAATCAACTATAATCTCATCGCTAAATAATTTTCTTACTTTAATTCATAGATTGCTTACTTTATTTTATAGATTGTAAAAATGAGATAAAAAAAAAAAAATGTTTATTTTTATGAGTTAATTACAATTTTGCTCCACAATAAGCACAATACACTGCGGTTCCATCACGTTTTACAGAGGTTCCACAGTTAGAACAATAATTTCCTTTCTCTTGAGATGGCGCTTGGTTGGAAGTCGTAACTTCTATGTGCTTCGCCTCGCCAGTTTTAGTAGAAAATTTACCTCTCAATTCTCCCCTTGCCTTGAGATCTAATACTATTGCTCGAGCATCTTTAGTTGTTATCCCTGTGTTAGTAGCGATTTGTTCAATCGAAGCTGTAGGATTTTCTTCAAATTCGAGCTTAACAACATTTCTTAACTTGCCTCTGCTTGTTAGCTTATAAATTTGGCTCGATATTATTGATAATCCTATTGCAATCAAAATAAATCCAAACCACCACCAAATGTGAAACATATTCTCAAGGAGATTATTAAATCCCCAATATAGAAACATACCGGCTATGATGAGAGAACAGATGCTAAAGCCGTCCGAATATTGGTTTGATTCATATTTCATGATTTATCAAATTTACATTTATAATATTTTATAATTTTATACAAATAATTCTTACAATAACAAAATGGATGCAATATATATGAGTCAAAGAGACCAATATTTAATTTATCCTTCTAAAATAAAAATAAACGTTAATTTTAGAAGGGGTTTATTGGATAAGGTTTAAAATGAAAGCGCAAAAATTTGCGTCTTAAGGGGGATTTACTGACTGATTTATTATTTTAAATACATCTCTTACTTCGACTTGGTCCTCTGTTAAAAGGATAACCAAATGTTCAAGTATTTTTATTGAAAGGATATAATAGTTATCAGAATGAGTTATATTAAAATCTGGACTGTGGAGTCCTATACTTTCGGCAGTTTCTTCTGCTAATTCATAAAGCTGAGATATGTTAAGCGAGATAGAGGCTTTATTAAACTCGTCCTCATTTATATATGATTTCATAATGACTCCATTCAAAGAAGAAATCAAGATGAAGTAAACTGACGGTCCTAAATCACTTACCAAATTGTTTAGAATCGTGTCCAAATCTATTGTCAGCGTCATCTAATTATTTTATAAATTTGAATTATAAATATGTTTGGGTAAGATTAATTAAGAGTGCTAGTATCTCGTATTGTTTTTTTTTATATCTTAAGATGAGCTGACTATAAGAAGTATTTATCAACTACCAACTTGAAGCAATGAAACTGGTTTAGATCTCCGTTAAAATTTTTTACACTTTCCTTGAATTGATCTAAAAACTCCTCTGCAATCAGATCCGTATATCGCTCAAAATTATCAGTTTTCAGCGAACTATCAACAAGATAAGCAAAAATTATGTCCTCTTTAACAGATATGATAAATTGCTGGGCTCCAAAATTGATCGCCTGAAGTGTATCTCCAGAATTTTTTGCGATAATTTCGTTTGAAAACATTAAAATAGCTGAAAGAAAACCCCCAATTTGAATGTGATTTTCTGATATTGATGTTTTATCGTCTCTAATTTTGGTAAATAATGTGTGTCCCGATGTGCTAACTACAAAAAGAGCAGACAACCCTTCAAAATTTGGAATTATTTTATTGCACATATTATTAATCCAAGATAAAGGGGCATTAGAACAATACATTTGGGCTAAAATTTTTGAAGTTGAACACATGGAATCGTAATCTGTGAGAGTATCCTTTTCAATGAGATAGAAAATTGCAATACTTTCCGTGTCAAGAGAATAGAAATGAATGGAAACAGTGAAAATTCCAAGAAGATCAATTATTTTTCCCTCTTTCTTTTCTAAAATATCGGAGCGATAAAGCTTTAATAGATCATTCATAAGAGAACGGCTAATTCCTTTATTGTATATTAAATTAGAATTTCTTTCAGTTATCGATACTATTCCAACACCCAATATATCCATTGCGGTTGGACTGTCCAATAATTCCTGATGACCTTTCTCTAATACAATCATTTTTTTATTTTTTTGTGGTCAAAATTTTTTTTATTTGAACTAAAAAATAAAGTTAACCATAATATTTGAGGTAAAAATCCTATTTAAATGTTTGTGTTTTGTTATAAAAAAATTCAAACAAAAAAGATAGATAATTTCCAAATAATAAGTTTATACCCTACTAAGAATTGATTCTTCTTATTTTAATCTTTTATTTCAAGAAATATTTTTTTGCATAACAAATAAAAATTTTTACACCCAAACAAATATTAATTTTGTTATCAAATTTTTAAGTTGGTTTTTTAAAGATATTTATTTAAATTATGACTTTGGGTCAATGGAAATTTCCCCCTAACATTCAAGTCCATCTATTGGTATACATCGAAATATTATATAAAAATATTAACTAATAATAATAATAGTAATAATAAACCGTAAATGTTTTCAGAATACTCAAACTCGGCATGATTGACTCAAATACAATTTTAATGATACTGAATTCCCTGGAATCGCCAAGGACTTCCTTTAAGGCTACGCTAGATAAATTTATTAAGGAAGCAATCAAAATCGCCAATGTATCCGAGGATTTTAAAGACGAATTAGAATTATATGATGACATTATTTACCATCTCTACATTTATGATATAGATTATAACATCTGGATTAAGAAAAAAGGAACCTCCTTATCGTTTAATAACTCATTCTATGAAGAAAACTCAGAAAATATCGATATTCTTCATTGCATTCTTACAAGAAGTATTATGAGGAAAATTTTAATCCGAAAAATGCAGGCATCTGATGCGTATATGAGAGGGCTGATTGAGATCAACGGTAATCTATCTGACGCCGTCCACGCAAGAAATTTATGGAAAACCTTTCTCGCTTGTATGGATTACTTGGCCGAAAAAAAGTAGTAAAAATTCTATCTTCCCCTTTAGAGTTTTAGTAAAATTATTTAGAAACATATAATTAATTATCTTAGACACGATTTTATCATTTTTAAGGGCCTATAATCTAGCCTGGATAGGGTACCCGCCTTCGGAGCGGGATTTCGCAGGTTCGAATCCTGCTAGGCTCACTTTTAAATAGTGTCATTATCTTATCATTAATCTGTACAAATTTGGATAAGCTCTTAAATTGAAAGAACAATATCATTACGGTTTAAAAAATGGAATGGAAATCTGATTATATTACTTACGCTGAAAACAAAATTCATTACTTTCATGGTAATGAAAATGGAAATAAAAACCCAATAATTCTCTTACATGGAGCAATGGATAATGGCTTATGCTGGTCTCCTGTGGCTCAGAAATTATCTGAAAACTATCACGTCATCATGCCCGATGCAAGAGGTCATGGTTTAACGGAAATTATCGATAATTCCTTATCGATTGATTTGATGGCGAAGGATACTGCAATGGTAATTCAGAACCTTAAATTAGACTCCCCCCAGATAATGGGGCATTCGATGGGAGCTCAAATGACGATATTAGTCGCCTCGAAATACCCCGAATTGGTGAGTAGAATTGTATTAGAAGATCCTGCTATTAGGCTCAAAAATATTCCAAAAATAAGAAAGAGATTATTTAAATTTATAGCAAAAATAGTTGTCTCTATTTTACTTAAAGGTTCATACGAAAAATTAATAGAGAAAGGTCGCAAACGGAATCCCAAGTGGTCTGACGAGGAATTACAGCCATGGGCGGAGTCTAAAATACTCTTTAGAGAAAATAATCCAAAAATGCTTCTGGGAATTCTTGATAATTCTCCTGATTGGAAAGACGTCATTTCAAAAATCTCGTGTCCTATTCTTTTGATTACTTCAGATAAAGGGATGACTTCAGATGAAACGGCAGGAGGTATAGTAGAATTAAGTAAAGATTGTAAATGGATCAAAATTGAGGGCGCAGGTCATAATATCCGTCGCGAGCAGTATGAGCGATTCATGCAAGAAATTCAAGACTTTTTCGTTGCATAACTAGTTTTTGAATAAGTCGTCAAAAAACTGTTCACTTAGAACCGTTTCTTTTTCTTAAATATTTTTCAAAAATGCGAAAAAGTTTTATATATCTTAGACCTTGGGAGAGAGAGCCTTCAACCTTAATTTTTCCCTTCATAAAAGCGTCTGTACCGCTTACATCTTCTCTAAAAATTTTTATGATTAAATCCTTAGTAAGATTGATCTTAAATAACGCTTGAGGATTGACTCCTTTTTCGTAGTAAAGTCTGCCGTCTGATACTTCTAACCAATAATTAAAATCTGCATCAGTTACATATGTTTGGTAAATATCATCGTAACCTAATAATTCTTCCTTAAGTTCTTCAGTGTTATTCATGATTTTTACGACTCCCTTAATGATTTTATCTAACGCATATTCAAATTTAACACCATTGCTCTCCAAATTTTCCAAAATCGAAATAATAGGGTTATGATTCGACATTAACACAAACGAGTTGCTGTTTACCTCTACTATAAGGCCTTATTCCTATAATCTAAAAGTAATAGGACAGCTATTTATTTGTTTTTATTCAGAAAAAAGGGGACAACAATAATAAGACAGGACTTTAATTATCTTGAAAAACTACTGCGATAATAAAAAAAGGGCGAAAAATCAAAATTATCAATCCTTCTTGAATCTAACATAAAAGATTCCATCGATTGGGTCTTTTTCTACTACACTAAACCCATTAGAGGTGCCTAATTTTGCGTAGTATGCTAGATCTTGCTCTTTAATCCATTTTGTAGCGTATCCCGTTGATATATTTGTATCTCTAATCTTGACTTCAAGCATAAGACCATAAAACTCTTTTTCATCCTTATCTCGCTTTGGAATTGGGAAATCCCAAACTACGAATTGTCCACCCTTTTTTAATACTCGGTGTATCTCTTGAAAAATTATTTGGTGGTTTTCGAGGGGAATATACATTAATGTGAAAAAAGCAGTTACCGTATCAAAGGTCCCGTCTAAAAACTTCAATTCTTTTGCATCCATAATTATTTTTAAATAGTCTCCAGGGGGTGCTTCCTTGAGTTCGGATTCGCGACGATCGATAGCAACTACGCTTTCACCTTTTAATAGTCCGATAATTCCTTCTCCTCCACCTCCAATATCTAAAATTCTTCCCGATAATTCAACATCAGTCAGATCAATATATTGCGGATCAATGAATTTAATATCCTCTTCAGTCATACCATATTCAATCTTTCAAACTTTTAATAATTTTATGCGAAAACAACGAGGTAAAAATGCCCTCCCTATTAATTAAATAAAATTTTTAAATCTGGTATCACTTTTTTTGTTATAGTAATATAGATTCAATCTGTTTTCTATTAAATAAGCCCATATAGTGTAGTACGGTTAGCATTAGGGACTGTCACTCCTTCGACCCGGGTTCAACTCCCGGTGTGGGCGCCATTTTTTAACCTTTAATATCAATTATGTAAAACCTGCACTTTTTATTATTGTCGAAAAACTGACAAAATTATTCAAATCGAAGCCAGAATCGCCAAAGGCTAATAAAAATTTTATGATGTTTGTAGAGAAAACGATTAAAGGTTTTTATATCAAAATATCTTATCTATATTCATAATTTAATTTAATACTGAATCAAAAAAAGAAATTAAAATTTAAAAAGAGGTTTAACAATAATGGTTGATAAAGCATTATTAAAAGAAATTAAAGCAGCAATGGATGCTGGCGCTGCCGCGTCTGATGTGAAAGACACTCTAAAGGTTTACGAGCTCTTCAAGCAAGTAGCTGAAGAGAACGAAGACTTAAAAGAGGAATTAGAAGACATGGATATCACCATCCAGATGAATATAACTGACGCCGATGCTAAGTTTTGGTTAAAAGCTCACGACGGTACTTTGGAATTTGGTGAGGGAGATGTTGAAAATCCATCGTTTACATTCTCTGCCACGAAAGAAATCGGTGCTGGAATGTTATTTGGCGAAGTTGACGCCACTAGCGCTTATATGGCCGGTGACATCACTGTAGAAGGTAATTTACAAGACGCTATGGCATTTCAGGAGATTATTGAACTTGCCTTAGAAGCTCTTGAAGATATGTTTGAAGAACTATAAAAATCCAACATTTCCTTCAATCTTATACCAAAATCTACTTTTTCTTTTATATTTTTTTTTTTTTTCCTACTATGTGTTAACTTAAAATTGGCAAATTTACCCTTTGAAATGCGACAAATTTTGTAAACTAATTCTGTGCTAAACTGCTATACATTCGGATTTCGCACTATAAATAATAAGAGAAATAAAACCTTTTTATATAGTAAAGAGTTATACATTATAGTATTTGTTTAATCGATCAAAATCATAAATAAAATACTAAACCAAAAAAGTAAAAAAAAGGTTAAAAATCATGGTTGATGAAGCATTAATAAAAGAAATGAAAGGAAAATTTGACGCCGGAGCAGCTGCCTCGGACGTAATGGATTCGTTAAAAGTATTCGAGTTATTCAAACAGATTGCTGTAGAGAACGAAGACTTGAAGGAAGAGTTAGAAGACATGGATATTACGATCCAAATGTTAATTACGGACGAAGATAAAAAGTTTTGGTTAAAGGCAAAAGAAGGTACTCTAGAATACGGCGAAGGTGACGTAGAAAATCCATCGTTCACATTCTCCGCTACAAAAGAAGTAGGTTCTGGTATGTTATTCGGCGAAGTTGACGCAACTAGCGCTTACATGGCTGGTGACATTACCGTTGAAGGTAATCTTCAAGATGCAATGGCCTTTCAAGAGATTATTGAATTAGCTTTAGAAGCGTACGAAGATTTAGCTGAAGATTTATAAAAAGGCTATAATCTAATCACTATAAAACCTTACGCGAAATCATTATCTATTTTTTTTTATATTTTAATTCTTTTAATAAATTTAATTTCTATTCTCTCTAGCTTCAACTTTAAAGATTTTATCATTTTTTTTTACCGGTTTATCGACTAGAATACCCATTGTTAATCGGTCGTTTTTTGTTTTTACTCGAGGTGTTTCTGTTAAGTGTTTTTTTTGCTTTATTTGTAATGAGGTAATTTTTTGTCGCAAATATGTATCCGTATGCGTGCCAATTATGAATATTTCATCATCTAATTTTAAGCTTCCTTTTGTTAACAAGATTTTCGCTGCTTTTTTATCGGGAAAGTAAGAGAGTACTTTTCCAATTTCCACTTTTTTAAAATCGGAAATGTTACCGTCATGTTCTCTTTGAATTTCGCTGCCCTTAGGTAGCCCAAAGTAAAAACCTGTTGAAAATCCTCGGTTATAAACTTTATTTAAACGTTTTAACCATTCAATGACTTTCTCTTGTGTAAAAGTCTTCTCGTAGTAAGCATCAATCGCTTCTTTATAGCACGAAGTCGTTTCTTCTACGTATATTGGGTCCCGCATTCGACCTTCGATTTTAAAAGCGTCAATACCGGCTTCAATTAATTGAGGGATATATTTTATCATGCATAAGTCTTTGGCATTAATGAAAAAAGCGCCATCGTAGAGGAATTCGTTTGATTGGTCGTCGATTACTCGCCACCTTCTCCTACATGGCTGAACGCATCTACCTCTATTAGCTGAATATTCTTGAGATTCACAAACTTCAGCCGAAAAGTAACATCGGCCTGAAATAGACGTACATTGTGCTCCATGAACAAATATTTCAATTTCAGCCTTGTGAATTTTACTTTTTATATCTTTGATTTGATTCAAGGATAACTCTCTAGCAAGAATTAGCCGTTCCGCTCCTAAATTTTCGTAAAATTGGGCTGTTCGAGAGTTTGAAATATTTGCTTGAGTTGAGATGTGGAAAGATAATCCCTTTTCTTTAATCAACTCAATTACTCCAATGTCGTGAACAATGATAGCATCTACATTTGCTTTAGCGGCAGTATCTAAGACTTTGTCAAGAAGGTCAAATTCGTTTTCATACATGACTACATTCGTGGTCATGTAAGCTTTAATCTTGTTTTGGTGACATTTTTTCACTATGTTTTCTAAATCTTCGAGTCTGAAATTATCGCTAAACATTCTCATGTTAAAGGCTTCAACACCGAAATAAACTGCGTCAGCTTTACCCTGAACTGCGTTTAATGATTTGGCATTCTTGAGTGGTGCCATTAGTTCTACTTTTTTTTGTTTGATTTCTAGCATTTTATTGTTATGAACAGTTACAATATACTAATTGAAATTAGAATTAAATTAATTTACACTCTATAAAAATAAATGATAAAAAGAATAAAAAAAAATTGCTTGTATTTATTAAAGAACGGTAAACCATAGATAGAAGAGGAAAGCGCCGATTATAAAGAACAGTACTGCTGAAATGTAAGTCATGTGCTTTGAATAATTACGGAAGCTTTTACCAGATTCTGTCCAAATTTTATCTACTTGAAAGTATGGGTTTGGACCTCGTCTGTACCACCCTTGAATTCTTACTTTTTGTCCTACTAATTGATCTGCTCTCCTGAGTGCCCACCAGAAATCCATAAGCCTAAACCCAAATCGGTAATCGATGTACATTAAGCCAGTATTGTCTTGAAAGTATAAGTCTTCCGACAACCAATATCCTGCTATACCTTTCCCTACGATTACACCTTCAATAATGGATGGTTTGGGACGTACTGGAGATACATTTATTGTAGTAATTAATTCTACGACGTTGTTAGGCTCAAATCCGCTCCGGTACATAAAAGATGTTCTACCAATAACACCAATTCCCATAACGAAAAATCCGATAGCCCACAGAAGGATTATGTTATTTATTGTAGTTAAAGTTCCAATGGGCAAAAAACCTAAAAATCCGAATATCCATACAGCTGAAAAGGCGATTAATATTACAAATACTATGGTCGGCAATTTGCTTACGAAAAGATCGGTTATAAATTCACCCGCCATTGATTTGCCTTCCTGATATTCTTTGATTTTTCTTGCTTCGGAGAAATCGTATTCAATAGGAACTCCATATGTTGCACATTGTTCGTTTAATCGTTGAATTCTTTTTGCAGGTAATGGAAGTGTGCTGAAAGTTTGGAAGTATTTCGCCCATGGATTAAAGAGATCCCATCCTGCTGCTGCTTCAACTGCGTATTTTGATAATTTACCGTTGCTATCCATAGTTTGGACAGCTAAATCTCTAGCCTTCTTTGGATCAAAAATCCCTAAACCTCGTAGTCCTCTCATACTAGATTTTTGTTTCTCCTTAATTTCAGCTTCAGTGCCGCTTGCGAGCAGACCGTAAGCGATTTTGATGAGCGCAGTTGATAAATAATTTGGATTTTCGGTTAATTCCGCGGCATGTTGATCAGCGAAATATTCACGAATTCGACTCACGACCAGTGATATTAAGTAGCCGATGTAATAAGATATGTAAGAAACTACAGCTACAACAATTAAAGCTATAGCAATATAACTTCCTGCGTCGTCGTCTTTAGAGCGTCTAAAACCTGAAAAACGTACAGCATAGAAAGACCACCTTGCTATCGTTAACAATATTAAAGGAATTGCAAATACTACCGTCATTAAAATGAAATCATTATGTACGATGTGACCTAACTCGTGAGCTACCACTGCTCTTTGCTCGTTCTCGTCTAAGTAATGAAAGATGCCATCCGTAATTACTATTTTTGCGGTATTCTTAGACCACCCATATGAAAAAGTTTGAGGGTTAAAGTCGTGAATTATTCCCATTCTTGGGGGTTTAATTTCCCTGATTGCCACAACCTTGTCTACTGCGTCAGCTAAATGAGGGTATTTATATGTGAAATCCTCATACTCCATCCATTCGATTCTATACATCCAATTAATAAATACAGGACCCATACCATATTGAAATAAAACTATTAGAATCGTTAAAGCAATCATTATTAACAATCCAAAAAGATTGCCTGGTAAAAACCAAACTCCGATAGTAAAAACTACTGCATAGATAAGTGCAAATAGAAACATTATTGCAAGGGTAGATGCTAATTTTAATCCCATTTTTAATCTCTCAATGTTTAGTTAATATTTTTAAAATTTTTGATAGGTTTTCTAATTGTTAAATTACATGCAGTTCTTAATAAATAATTTTATCTATTAGAATTTGAAAGTGCTGCATTTTTGGACAGATTTCGAAAAGAATAAAATAGATTATTTTATTGTTACTTCAACTAAATTTTCAATTATCGTTTAGGTGGTTCTACTATAGATGCTAAGCTGAAGCTTTTATGCGAAGCAACCGACAATCTTATAAAACAACAGTTTTATCAGAGCGGTAACGATGTTATCGTAGGGAGAACGCCAGAAATTTCAATCAAAATAAAGAACTCGGGTCAAATTATTAAGAAATATGAGAATATATTTAACGAAAACCTTCATTATTTCTTAGAGGGTCAATACATGGATTTTTTTAAGCCTTTTATGAAAATAAAAGGAATAGATGAGAATCACATACGCGAAATATATCAAGACATTCAAATTAAACTGGCGGCAATGCATGGTACCGAATTTGATGTTGTACTTATGTATACCATCGTCGTTAGTTCATTGACAACAAGTATCCGAGAGATTCAGTTTAATTATTCACTCCAAGATATTATTGTGAGAGCGAAGAAACATTCTGCTAACTTGAGTAAAAAACAAATTCAGGGCGAATTAGAAAAACTTTTTATGCGTAATAATAAAAATGTGTCGATATTGTACAACTTATCCTATATTGATGCTTTAGCAGAGTCATTTAACTATTTAAAAACAGCTCGTATCTGTAAAATTCAAAAGAGTAAATATATTAACCGTATTGTGGATATAATAGTGAAATCAAACGATAAAATCTCTAAATAGAATAGGTGTCAATATATTCTAATTACGGAATTCCATCAATTTTATAAAAAGAAAGGATTAAACCAAGAAGTCGTAAAAACGTTTCAATCTTTTATTTTTGCATATTTCAAGCAATCCGGACGAGACTTTCCTTTTAGGAAAGACATTACTCCTTATAATGTGCTTGTTTCAGAAATGATGCTGCAACAAACTCAAACTAATAGGGTCAGCGAAAAATTCCAAGAATTCATTAAGAAATTTCCTGATTTTAAGACACTGGATAATGCGCCTCTTAACGAAATTCTCCAACTTTGGCAAGGGTTAGGCTATAATCGTAGAGCTGTCGCTCTCAAAAAGATAGCTGAAAAGGTAGTGAACGAATTTGATTGTATATTACCTGCTGATGTTGAAATATTGAAATCGTTTCCTCAAATTGGTCATAATACAGCCTCTTCAATAGTTGCTTTTGCGTTTAATTTACCTACCTTTTTTATTGAGGTAAATATCAGACGCGTTTATATTTATTTCTTTTTTCCTGGTAAATCTTTAATTAATGACAAAGATATCATGCCACTTGTACGAAAAACACTAGAACTTTCTAATGTGCGTAATTGGTATTATGCTCTTATGGATTACGGAGTTATGCTAAAAAAAACACATCCCGAATTGAACAAAAGGAGCGCCCATTATCGAAAACAGTCAAAGTTTAAAGGATCGAACAGGGAATTAAGGGGTAAGATTTTAAAGCTCATAATCGAAAGAAAACTTTTAACCGAAGCTGAGATTCTTAAGTATTTGCGTAGTGAACCTAAAAAAGTAGGATTAATATTAAATCAATTAACACAAGAAGGTTTCATTAATCGTAATGAGGATGGATATTTCATAGCTTAATTCATTTTCTTTAAGTATTTAGAAATTTCCTTTGCGAGTTTTTCTTGTTTCTTCCATTCACCATAAGCTAGGCCTTGTGAACTTAATTTTGAAATTGTTTTTATTATTTTCTCGTCAACATCTTTAACATCTTCGTAGGCAAATTTTGTAAGTGGCAAAGGCATGAATGTGTGGGAATGAATTTTTGCTCCCAAGTCCGATATTTTATACATAAAATCTATAGTAAGATCGATATCTTCTTCTGTTTCATTTGGTAGGTTGAAAATAAAATCTACATTTGGGGTAAGTCCTGCTTCTAATGTTAATTTAACTGCATTATAGACATCATTAGTGGAGTGACCTCTGTTGCATGAATTTAATACCTTTTGACTTCCAGATTGGGCTCCTAATACGATATTATCGTTGGAGGCATATTTTAGTACTAATCCTAACGATTCTTTTGTTACATGCTCGGGACGAACTTCTGACGGGAAGGATCCAAGGTAAATCTTTCCTTTCGGTTTTATTATATTTGTTATTTCGATCAGCAAATTTTCTAAAAGAGGTAATTTAAGTGATTTCCCATCAGGTGAGCCGTAAGAAAACGCATTTGGAGTTATAAATCTAATATCTGTTTTACCGTAAGTTTTCATGAAACTAACTGCACTACAAATTGATTTGATACTTCTATGTCTGGGGCGCGTCCCTAAAAGATAAGGCGTTTGACAAAAATAGCAAGCAAAAGGACATCCTCTCGTTATTTCAATAGCTCCAAATTTTACATTTTTGATCGGAAGAGGAGGATACTTATCCAGATCGATCCATCTTCTCTTTTTTGATGTAATTAAAATTTTATCTTTATTAAAATAAGCGATACCCCTAATTGCATCAAAATTTTTATTATTTTTAACATTACAAAGAATCTCAATTAATGTTTCTTCTCCTTCCCCTACTACAACTATATCAAATCCCATTTTAAGAGTTCCTTTTGGATCCCCAGTTGGATGTGGCCCTCCTGCAATAAATAAAACTCTTTCTTTATATTTAGCTCGTAATAGTTGAAGTAAATCATTAATTTCCCATAATTGTGTTGTGAAAAAGGAGATGCCTAACACTACTTTTTGGTGATTTTCACAAATTCTTTCCAATTCTTTATCCAGATTCTCAGAACCCCTAACAAAGTATAGCTTAACATCTTCCAATTCTTCCACTGTTTCTAATGCTCCTATTAAAGCATTGAAACTGTAAATATTTTTTTTTTGATAAAAGACAACAAATGCTATTTTTTTACTCAAAGCTAACACATAATAATATGATACTTGATTTTATATTTAGAATAAAGAATCTATCATAAAATAAAATTATATTACATAACCAGACTAATAAAAATTAAAAGTGAGTACAATATGCTTTTTGTAGATATATTTGCTACAGATCCATCCATGGTTGGGATTGCGTGGTTCGATTTTTATTCAATCGGACACCTCTGCTTTGGAATTGGTGTGTTCCTTTTTTTTAGCTTGTTTTATACTATCCCTAAACACAAGGGTAAAACACCCATATTTTCTCTACTCTTTGTTTTCATCTTAACTTTGGGGATTTTAATCCTATGGGAAGTTTTAGAACATTTCTTATTTATGGATCTCGGTTGGAAGTTCGAAGGTCGCGCCGATAGTTGGCAAAATATTACAACCGATCTAATAATAGGGACTTTTGGTGGTATAGTATCGTGGATCTTTTGCCATGAAGTCTTTGTAAAGGACAAAAATATTTGGTCTTACTACATTTTCGGTATTTTAGGATTTACAGTGTGGCTTGTCGTGTTTATGATACTACGCGCTCTTATAATAACATAATAAACCTAAACCTATTTTTTTATATTTTATTTCTTTTTTTATTATAATAATGGTATTCGAAAAAGATAAAACATTAAATCATGATATTTATATCGAATATTGTCAAGGCTCTATCCCTCTCATCATTTCAGTACCTCACGGTGGTTCTCTCATGATTGAAGAAATTCCTGACAGAGTTGAAGGGATTCACGGAGTGGATAGAAATACGGTGAACATAGCTTGTTCTTTAAGAAAAAAAATTAGTAAACTTTTCAGTCTAAATCAAGAGAATACGAAGGTTCCATCTTACATTATTTCTAAAGTACATAGAATTAAAATTGATTTTAATAGGAAAGAATCCAAAGCGTTTAATAAAGGATCAACTACGGCTAAAATATTATATCATTCCTACCATAAAACATTATTAAACTTAATCTCCTACAATTTAGACAAGTTTAACAGGTCATTATTAGTAGATATTCATGGGTTTGAAAAAAAAAAGAGACCTATTGGATTAAGAGATGTAGAACTAGTTTTAGGGACAAGCAATTTTAAATCAATGTTTTCGCCTGTTTTACCAAAAAAAGACTGGGGTAATAATCTTCGTGGGAATATTATAAAGAAGTTTAATGAATTAAACATCGCAATCGCACCTGGCCATCCCAGAAGGAGAGAATATGTTTTAACGGGAGGATATACCATTACCAATTATGGAGCAAGGCAAATAAAAAATAGTCAAACAATTCAGATAGAGTTTTCAGATAAAATTCGCCTTGAAGACGATATTTTGAAAGAAACGGTATTAGATGTTTTGGCTCAACTACTCTACAATGAATGTACCATTGCAAAATAAGCGATATTAATAAAAAAAAATCCCAATCAATTCCTTGAAATAATTATTTTTTCCAAACTAAAAACAGTATTTTGATGAATTATAAATAATAAAACTCTTTCTAGGTTATATAAAAATTAACTCCATCATTTTGGCTTATTTTTATGAGTGATGATAAGATTGACATTAGCGATTTAGAATCGTTTATCAACGGTTTAAAAACGTCTCTAGATATGCTTGATGGAGCGGATCCATCTCAATCAAAAGGTTTTCAAGCTTCCTTAGCTAAAACGATCTCTGCTTTAAGGATAAAAAGAACTGAAAAATTTGAACCATTACCTAAAATTTTGGGTAATGTAACTAAAGAAGATATAAAGAATTACTTGTTAAAGGAATTAGAACAACTAACAGACTATTTAGATAATCAAAAATATCCTAAGGGTAAATTTGCTTTAGTGAAAAAAATCGTTCACTTAAGAGCTGAAATAAATCGAATGTAAAATTTCTTCATTTTTCATTGTAATTTACAATAGAGGTGATTTATATTTTAATAGATGTTCATTGTCATGCTAATCTTTTCTTAACAATAGATAAAGTTATTGAAGACGCTAAAAAAGTTGGTGTTGAGAAAATTATTGCTGTAGCAATGAGTTCCATAAGCCAAGAGAGAGTTTTAGGATTAGCCAGTCAATATAATGAGGTTTTTGCCTCATTAGGAATCCATCCTGAAGAAGTCAAAATGAACGAGAAAATAGAACAACAATTAGATTCAATAATTGACTTAATTAAACAAAATAAACAAAATATATGTGCGATTGGTGAGATTGGTCTAGATCATCACTTCGTTAAAGATAAAGAGCTATATCCTCTTCAAGAGACTATTTTTAACAAAATGCTATTGCTTGCTCAAGATTTGGAACTCCCAGTTAATCTCCACACAAAAGGTGCTGAAAAGATAGTTTTTGATACCTTACTCTCTTATAAAATCCCCAATGTCAATATTCATTGGTATTCAGGACCCGAGAATTTTTTAAAACTTGGCATGGATAGAGGATATTATTTCTCAATTACACCAGCAATTAGTTATTCACCAGTCGTGAAGAAAGTCGTTTTAAATGTTGATAAAGAACATCTTCTTTTGGAAAGCGATGGTCCAGTAAAATATTCCGGAAAAATTGGTGTTCCGGCAATGGTTAAAAATGTATTAAATTCTATTTCAATGCTAAAAGAAATTAATGCAGTTGAATTAGAAAAACAAATTGAAGAAAATACGAGAAAGATTTTTCCTAAAATTTTCTAAATTTAACACTTATATTTGCGTTGTTATTGATTTAAATAACGATTAATTAGACTTTTATAACAAAGAATCATTATTCAGATCAATATATAATAAAAAAAGAAGTGAAATGGATGAGTAAAAAAGGTGCAAGAATAAAAATCGATGAATATAAAGGACCTTTTGGTTCAATTAAAGGCTTTGAATTAACTACTGGGAATATTAGCTTAGGAGACGAAACAGAATGGGAACCAATGGGACCAACCCCAAAACCTCATATTCCCACGTTGCGAGACTGGTTCTTTAAACTCATGGATAGATATCCTCCATACTACATGCCTATTTGCGACATGTGTTGTCTTTGTACGTATGGGAAGTGTAATCTTTCGAAGGGTAGAACGGGTGCTTGCGGAATTAACATGGAAACGCAACAAGCAAGGATAGTAGAAATTGCTTGTTGTATAGGTGCTTCATGTCATTCTGCACACGGAGATCACTTACTTCACTGGCTTAAAGAGAAATACGGTAATATTCCAATAAATTTTGGTAATAATATTGCTGTAGAAATGCCACATACCCGACTTGTTGTAGGAATGAAGCCAGAAACCCTTGAAGATTTAGAAACGGCAATGGAATGGGTTCAATATACAATCACTCATTTACTAGCCTCAGGGCACACAGGACAAGAATCGTCTTATCTAGATTACGAGGCAAAAAGTTTCCTAGCAGGATTAGCAGATTCAGTAGGGATGGAGATATCAGACGCCGTTCAAATTGCTGCGTATGGATTTCCTGCGGGAGAAGCAGACGTACCTATAGTTGAATTAGGTATGGGGACCATGGACACCGAAAATAAAGCAACGATATTAATGATAGGACATAATGTTGCGCCTGGAATAGAATTAGTAGATTACATCAGAGAAAAAGGAATTGAAGAAAAACTTGATATTGGAGCGATTTGTTGTACTGCTCACGATTTAACCAGGTATTATGCTGGAGCCAAAGTCATTGGATCAATGTCTAGACAAATGCACTTTATCCGCTCTGGTTTGGCAGATGTAATCATGGTCGATGAACAGTGTGTCAATCTTCGAAGTTTTGAGCAAGCCCAACTAGTAGGAGCACCATTTATTGCTACTAACGAAAAAAATATGGGGGGCTTACCAAATAGAACAAACGATCCTGCCGAAGAAATAATAGACGATTTAGTGAGTGGTAAATTTCCGGGTGTCCTTATCTTAGACCCGATTAAAGCCGGCGTAGTTGCTGCTGAAACGGCAATAAAAGTCCGCCCAATTAGAAATTCTCGAAGCGCTGTTCCCGATGAGGAAGGTTGCATCCAAATGGCCTACAACTGCAATGGATGCGGTAATTGTCAGCGTAATTGCCCTAACGATTTACCCATTGTTGAAGGAGTTCGATTAGCGAAAGATGGTGATTTTTCATTATTAGAGAGCGTTTTTGACGATTGTTTAGATTGTGGGCGCTGTGAAGCCGATTGTATGAAAGATGTATCTCCACTAACGCTTATAATGCATGCGGGAAGAGATAAAATCAGAAATGAGAGGTTTAATGTTCGAGTAGGACGAGGACCTATACAAGACACAGAGATTCGAAATGTTGGAGCTCCGATCGTATTAGGAGAAATACCAGGGATAATTGCGATTATTGGATGTGCAAGTTATGGAAAAGATATACAAGAACTATATAAACTCGCTGAAGAATTCTGCATAAGAAATTACATTGTAGTAGTTTCCGGTTGTGGGGCTATGGATATCGGTTTAGTAAAGGATGAAGATGGAAATACACTTTATGATAGATTTCCTGGGGACTTTGATAGAGGATGTCTGGTTAATGTTGGTTCTTGCGTTTCAAATCCACACATTACTGGTGCTGCGATGAAAGTAGCAAATATTTTTGCAAGACGTCCGTTACGAGGAAACTTCGAAGAAATTGCCGATTACATCTTACATAGAGTTGGAGCTGTTGGCGTTGCGTGGGGTGCTATGTCTCAAAAAGCTGCCAGCATAGCCAGTATGGCAAATGGATTGGGTGTTCCAGCCGTAGTGGGTCCACATGCAGCAGAATATCGACGGGCATATGTTGGTCGATCTGACAACGAAGATTCGTGGAAAGTATATAACGCAAGAGACGGAACTGCTGACCATGTAGTTGGACCAGGACCTGAACATTTATTAGTTACTGCTGAATCTATTGAACAAGCTATATGTTTAGTTGCAAAATTGTGTTTAAGACCTGCTGATAACTCAAAGGGTAGGATGATTAAGTTATCTCATTGGATGGATTTAGAACGAAAATATAAGGGAGTCGATTTTCCAAACGATTTAGAAAAATTCATTCGGGTAGAAGCGGATATTCCTATTAACATGAAAGACGAAATCGTAGCATTTTTAAAAGAAAAAGGTTGGAAACCAAAGGAAATTATAGATCCAACTTTGCTCAAAAGAATGTGTCATACATAAAGAATTTTCTTTATTTTTTTATTTTTATTCCAATAACTCAATTACATCCTCAGGAAATTCTTCTCCTCTATTTTTCATTCTGATAAACATATCCTTAACATCAGATATCGTATTACCGTAAATATGCAAAGAATTACTAAAATCGACATAATGTCCCATCTCTAATCCAAGTTGATCGGCGACATACTTCTGAATTCGAATCATTCCATTTACATTTGCTTCCCATGCTCTAAACAAATCTCTACTCCTCCAGGTTGTTTGCATGATTAATTTGTTGTCTTTTACTCGCATATAAATCCTCTGAAGACAAGGAGGATCAGTGTGAAAGGGATCGACAAGCGGTCGCCAAGTTATTGCTTGAGCTCTGCGTGAATATGGTTTTTCTTTTAACTTTCTAATTATGTATTCAATTTGATCTATTTTTGGGAAATTAATTACTTCGATGGGTATTTTTTGAATTCCTACTTGGTCTGATATATTTTTTTTTAAATCGAAATCAACTAAATGCTTTAATTTCCAGCTAACAGAATCATCAGAAATTTGAACTTTGCCTGCTTTCAATAGTTTTTTGTGCTTCTTTACGAAATTATTATCAACGAATTCTAAATCGTAATTTACTTTGATAGAATCCTCCAGTGAATAAGGTGTATACTTAAATATTCTATCGTGGTATGAATATGGAAAGCTCGCTTCTGACTCCCATAAATAATGATCGTTTGCGCCCTCCATAATTTCTTCAATGTAACCACTTTGAATGGATCCTATCAAGTAAGTGTCTGCCATACAACCAAAAACTTCGAATGAATTTCCATATTTTGATTTGATTTTCACTACTTTATCTTTCCGAGAAATAGGATTACTCATAGGGTTTTCTATTTCTATTAATACCGTCGCATCTTTGGAGGGAGGATCTTCGTTTTTATCATATTCAGTTCTAATGTCATCTCCACAGTATAAAACTTGAGCTACGGCTGAAAGCCATGCGTCCCGAACTGTTTTTTTAGAAATAAAAATTACTTGAGCCATATTCTAAAACCTTAAAAGATTCATTAAAAATTTTATTTTTATTCTATTAGAATCTAATTGTTAAAACCTTAACAAGGTTGATTTTAATACATTATGTAAACCCATTATTCACCCCCAATTAAATTGAAGGGTGTTAATTGAGTGTATCTAATTAGATATTCAATTTTTTATATATAATTACCAACAATATTTAATATTGGTAATTTCTTAGTCTTAATAGTAGTTCTTGAAAATACTAGTAGTTGATATAAAGTGATATCCATAAAGTTTAGGTTTGAACCGCCTTTTAACGAAATTACGAAAGGAACAAATCAAATCATTAAATTCGACCAGGAATTAACAGTAATGGAATTGTTATCATTTTTTAAAGAGCATTTTGGTGAAAAATTCTATGAATTACTCTGGGATAAAAAAAAGAAGAATATATTTAGTTCTTTCCTATCAATAATCATTAATGGTAGAAGTTTTAGGGATGAGCATTTTCTAGAGAAGACTTTAAAAGATGGAGACGACATTGCTTTTTTATATCTTTATTTTGGGGGATAATCTTTAGAATAAATTATAATAATAAGATTAACCACATACCAAAACCAGTTAAAATCGGATTTAATATATTGTCCGAAATATGGTTTGCAAAGAAATCAACTAATAAGAATAAGATTGTTGATACTGTAGCCATAAGTAAGATTTTTACAAAACTCACAGGCATCCAAATGTGATATAGGTTCATTATTAATAAAACAATTAAAAATGAAGACACACCACCAGTTATAAATCCCTCAATAGTTTTATTGGAATTTTTTTTTAGGCTATGAGATCCATATTTTTTACCTATTAGGCAGGCGGCGGCATCCGCCCCAGTAGTTATTAACGCTACTGACGCTAGAATCGGAAATGGGGCAAAAATGAAGGGTATTAATGATAAAACCAGAGGTGTGGACGCTACAAAAGTATTGAGCTCCTCAGGTCTTATCGATAAAAACCAGCGCTTAGCCCAATTTGGAAGCATATAGAATTTATTTAGACGGGTAAGATCAGCAACCTGAAACATTATAACAAACCCAAATCCAATAGTAAGTATTAACCAATGGGAAAAACTATAATTGTCTAAATTTAATTGACTTAAAATGCCTAAATTTTCAAGAATGGTTCCCAACGACCAAAAAAAAAGAATAATAAATGTAGTAAATAAATGTAGAAATTTCCTCCCGAATTCGCTCTTAAAATCGTCAACCCATCTATCAGTCACTTTCACACGATAATTGTTATAATCCCTTTCTGCCATAATTTCAGGGTTTTTTTTAGAAATAATTCCATTATAAAGTAAAGTGGTAATCCATATACTCATTTCAATCAAAAAAAATAAAGAAGTTAAAAACCATAAAAAATTTAATGATTCTAATGGCAAATATGGTGAGTGATACTGAAGCATAAAAGGAAACAATAATCCTGCTGCTAAAAATAATATGGCTATCAATATCTCGTTTAATAATAAGTGGTTCTTGATCTTCTCAGCTCTATTTTTTATTACGTAAATGAATGTTAAAACGGAGTAACCAATGAAAATCAAAGAAGTTGGCAAATAATTCATTTTTAATCATATAAAGTGAGTAATTTTTAAAAATCTATTATTTCTAATTAAATCCACGTTAAAATAATTGTATAATAATCAAAATTAAATAAATACCTTATAAACAAAAAGATAAGGCTGCTACCAAGCGGGATCAATAAATTATCAGATACATTGAAAGGTTTATTTGTAAGAACATCAAAAATAAAGAAGGCAAAAGTAAAAATAAAAGCCCAATAAATACCAATAAACAACGTACATAGAATAAAACACGCAATTATTCCAGCTATTGCTCCCTGCCAAGATTTATCGTTATTCCATTTAATTTTATTTTGTCCGTATCTTATTCCCACTTGGCTTGTTGCTAAATCAGCAAGAGAACTCATCCCTAAAATTGTTAAAAATACCATCGGTGGCGTAATTAAAGCAGCAACCATTTGACCGATAGCAAAAAAGAGATACGTACCGTAACTTCTTTTTTCTTCCCCGCACAGTATAATATTGCAGAGAAAATTAAAGGGGAATCCAAGGCTCTTAGTTTTTCTTGTAAACTCATTTGCTAACATAATCAAACAAAACCCATAGAAAAAGAAAAATAGGAGATAATAGAACCAACCTAACGAAAATAAAACCGTACTAATACTATTTGGTACTGTCATTATTGTTAAAAACAACAGAACCATGTTATTCTCCTCTGGAATCATCCCACTAATTGAACCTGTTAGGTCCTTCACAATAATTACTCCTAAATACCAAACTAAAAATAAACCAAGAAAAGTAAGAACATGAGGGATTTTCCGATAAGTGTCCGATCTTAATTTACTTCTCTTGTTTTGTTTTTCTTCTAATAAGCTCCAAAACTTCGATAAGTCCTTGTTTTTAAAAATTTTTTTGAATGAAAATAGCATAAAGGATGAGATCAAGATTATCGCTCCTATTATAAGTAAAGGTAGTCCAAAAGAAAGAGTAAAAATTGGAATCGTAGTGAGATATAGCGTTGCATCTTGAAACATTAACAATACCACAATTATGATAATTAGAAAAGTTAAAAATAAAGCGCCAAACCCTAAAAAATTGTTAAGCACTTCTTTTTTATATGAAAAATGCATATAACTAAATAATACGATGAAATAAGAAATTATCATTAATAGAAACCAATAGAAAAACTCTGTCATGTGTAGTTCAAACTTGATAAATTAATTTAATATATTAATGATTGTGGTTTCATTCTTTAAATAAACTATTTTACAATTATAATTATGAAGAAAATCATATTAGCATCAAAATCTATTGATCGCTCAAAGATACTTAATAGGCTCAATATTTCTTTTGAAATTCTCAACACAAACATTAACGAGAGCGATTACAAAGATCAATATCCTGACCCAATCGATTTGGTAAAGGAATTAGCCAGGGTTAAAGCATTGAAAGCAAAAGAGTTATTAAAAAGCGAAGAGATAGGAACAATTATCATAGCTGCTGATACAATCGTGGAGCTTAATGGTAAAATTATTGGAAAAGCCCAAAATGAAAAAAAAGCATTCCAAATAATAAAATCTCTGGCTAATCGCTCTCATAACCTCATAACAGGTATAGCTTTAACAAGTATAGATGATCCTAAAATTATAGTTGATTACGATATTACCGTTGTTACCTTGACGGAGTTATCTGACGATGATATCCGGAACTATATTAAAAGTGAAGAATGGAAAGGTAGAGCTGGTGCTTATTCTATTAGGGATAGAGCTAGTTTATTTATTAAAGAAATTCGAGGGTCTCCTTCAAACGTAATAGGGTTGCCGATGCATAAG
The DNA here is from genome assembly GCA_030599585.1 of Promethearchaeota archaeon. Classification (GTDB taxonomy): domain Archaea; phylum Asgardarchaeota; class Lokiarchaeia; order Sigyniarchaeales; family SOKP01; genus SOKP01. The sequence continues at coordinate 101,806 of JAUVNS010000004.1, forward strand.
ATTTTTAAAATTCTAAAAAGTGAATTTAATTTGAATTTGTTTGAGAATTAAATTTGATAATAATAATTAAGAAGCTTGAATTTCTATGTTTCTAAATCTACTTTCCAAATTTTCAAATTTTCATAAAAGTTCAACATTTTTTCAAGCCTGCTAACCATTTGTTCATAGTAACCGTGATCCGCGTGTTGATTTTTAGCCAGATTTCGAGCTAAAGTTATATTATCTTTATATCTTAGTATTTTATCCTCAATCACATAGTTTTTTGTAATCCTTTGGAATTAATAATAAAGAAATATCTGGATGATACCTCTGAAATTCTGAACTTAATGAGATAAGAATTAAAATAAAATCACTTATGAAAAATGTCTTAAATGCTTTTATAGGTTAGTTTCTTAATACAATTAACAAAACTAAATTACTTAATAAAGTGTGTAAACATGGGTAAACATCATTACAAAAACGAACAAATAATGAAATTATTGACGATACTTGGAGGACTAGTGGGAATCGCTACTATGATTCTTGGATTAGCGGGAATTGCTGATATTGGATTCGTCAATCCCCTTTTAGGATTAAATGCCGTTCTCAATTTTATTGTCGGCATAGTTATTTCGGTTTTAACACTTTTAACTGGATTAAAACCTAATGCTCCACTTCCTTTTCACTGGTTGGTTCTTTTTATCCTGGGGATATTACTGATTGTTTTTGGAGCGGGAATCTGGGCTTGTGTGCTAGTAATTATCGCTGCGTTAATAGGTTTAATAGAAGATTTATAAAAATATTTATAGTTAAAAAACTATTTTTTTCTTTTTATTATTTTCAGACTAAGAAGTTACATTATTAAGGAAATATGAAACGATTTCTTCCGCCAAATTAATATCAGATACTTTTTGAAGTGCAGTGAATCCTGGAATCGAGTTCACTTCTAAAACTATCAGACCTCTTTCACTTTCTACAATATCTACTCCCGCAATTTCAGTTTTTGTTATTTTAGCTGCTTTAATTGCCAAATTTTTTATCTCTTTTGTAAGCTCTATTGGCTCCATTGTTGCTCCGGAATGTATATTCGTTTTCCAATTATCACTTACTCGGTACATACCCGCTATAGCTTTATTGCCTAAAACTAAAACTCTAATATCTCGATTAGAATGTTCGATAAACTCTTGAAGGTAAAAAATGTGATTTAGTTGGGCTAATGTATAGAAAATATTTTCTGCAAAACCCTTATCATTTATTCTTGTAATTCCTACTCCTTTAGAACCATATAACGGTTTAAGTACAATATCTCTACCAAGCTCTTCAAAGGAGCCTAAGGCATCATTGGGGTTTTCACATATTATTGTTTTTGGAGTAGGGATGCTATGTCGATCTAAGTAAATTGATGTTAAAAACTTATCACTAGCTATTTCTAGTGATTCTCGAGAGTTTATTAACTTAAGACCATATTCCTCCATCGCGTTTAGTAGATCAAGTCGAAAAAAGATCTTCTGAGTAGCAGCAGCTCCAAAACCTCTTACAAGAGCGCCATATGGTTCAAGTTTTTCAAATTGTTCTTTAAATTGCTTATTATCTATTTTAACTTTTACATTCGATGGAATAAAATATTTTACTTCATATCCTCGTTTTTTAAATACTTCAGATAAGATTTGAACTTCAGGATCCCTAGGATTAGGAGTTATTATCATAGAACGCATATCATTCACTCATACGAAAATTACATAATTCAACTGACACTTAATAAATAAATTTAAGTTCTTAAATATATATATGTAGAATTAAATGGATTCTAATAATAAGGAAAACGAAACGGAGAAATTAACGCGCATTCTTTCAGTCGTTCAGAATCTTTACTACAAAAAAAAAGAGCAACTGGAAGATTTAGAGCTAGAGATTTCTGATCTGCAATCAGTTATAAACCAATTAAACCCCATAGTATCAAATAAATCGTTTTCTAGCGCAGATGAATTATATTCAAAGAACCAATCTTTAGAAAAACCCCCGATAGACGACTATTTCAAAGAAGAAATTTCAGAAGAAACATTTAAAGGGACTAACATAAAAAGAAAAATTTTCGCAAATCAAAACCAGAAAGAAGAAAATTTATTGTGCGTACTTAATCTCTACGATTTTAAAAGAGTAGAAATTAAATTCATTGATCCTGAAAATAGAGCTATTCAGGAAACATCAGAAAGGTTTATTAATGTTTTTCTTAAAGGAGCTTTAATCCGAATAAAAGAAAATAATCCTAATTTAAGTATAAGTTATCGTTTCAAGAACACTGATAAAATCGAATATATTACTATTTCTAATTTAAGCTCTATCGAAGATTACGATCTAATAACCGAAAAAATACGAGAATTATTAGCTCGTGAAATGTAATCAACCAGCAAACTGCGGATTAGATAAAGTTTGAATAGTATGTGTTATATAAAGATATTATATTGATTCATTAAAATACAAAGAATTAATTATACAAATTTTCATATTTTTTTTAATTACTAATTTGGAGCGTAAAAACAATGGCTAAGAAAAAAAAATTTTTAATGATGCCCGTAATTCATTCAAAATTTAACGACAAAGACTTGGAAGATTCACTCATCACTACATCGCGAAATCTTTTAACAAAAAAAAAGGGAATCGCCCCTTCCTTCATCTTTCTCTCTGGAAGTTTTTTCGATGTAAAAGGGTTTGTTTACACGGGACTTCGAGCGTGGAAAGGGGCAGCAAAACCTTCAGCTAGCGACGAGGGTAGAAGGCCCTTACTAGAAGCTACATTTGCATCGTTATCCGTCTATCTCAGCTCTTTACTTGCATTGCAATCAGATTTTTATTTCGCGTACGACGAAATAAAAGAGATATTATTAGAAAAAAAAAGAGAAGATCTATGGGCAATCGTTTCAGAAAAACTTCCATTTATTTCATTGCCACCTAAAGAGATGTATGGAAGCCAAGTGTCTCCAATATCTCCTTATTTCGTGATCGAACAAGATGATGAACTCGTACTAGGGGAAATTTATCCTTCGGCATACTTAACAAAAGTCATCTCTTCGATTAAAACGAGATTTTTTGTGTTCTTTCAATATTTAGGTTATTCCGCTTTCGGATTTTTCGATTCTTTACCTGAACGCACAAAGTTTGGATTTGAAGAAAAAGCGAGAGAATTTGAAGGAGAACCAACCTCAGAAAATCTTCAAAAATACGCAAAAAATGCTAAAAACTTAAAAGAAGTACTGATCGCACTCATTGAAGCTCATAACAACGCATATCTCGGACAATACCTAATTGAAGATTATGAACTATTATTAAATAAATTACTAGAATCGGAGGAGCTCTAAAATGGTGAATATTGGATTACTTGGCGATATTAGCGCTGGTAAAACTAGTATTCTTCGCCTATTTGTAAGATACTTAAAAGTTGGAGACATAGAACAAGTAAAAGGGGGGGAAAAATGCGTTACGATAAAAGTGGATTTTTCTGGAGAGGCAACAGTCCCCGGAGGCGATAAGGAAGATCGCTTAAACCAAAAAGAAACTAAAACAATCCATCCTAATCGAGTGGTATTTAGAGAAGTCAAATCCGGAAGAGCCCATACAATCTTCGCACCTGGTGGAGATCGAGCTAGAAGCGTTATTCGAATGGGAATTATAACGATATCCCGAATCGCAACCCAGATAGTAGCGGTTTTTTCATGCGATAGACCTCTGAAAACCCAATTTGAGTTTTTTAGGGATGTGAGGTTCTTTCCAGACAATATTAGCGTTTGTATAAATAAGGTTGACCTACTTAAGGGCGATCTAAAGGATGAAATAGAGAAATTGGAAGCAGAAATTAAAGATTTTTTCAAGCAGAGAAAAATTACGATCGTAGAGACATTTGTAACATGTGCTGAAAAAATGGAAGGGTTCGAGGATGTCCAGATTTACAACGATCGAGTCGCAGAGATGCTCCTAAAAATAACTACTCAATAACCAATTAATCTTATATCTCTTATTCTTTTAATTTTAAAGCTAACCTTACAAAAAGTTTTTGCAAGTCAAGTTTGTAACCAATAAGAGGAGTTAATCTGATATTAGTAGTTTTTTTATCTAGCTCTAAAAACCCTTCTTTTTCTAATATTTTTATATCATCTTTGACATCCTTTTTATTTCTCAACGCTCTAATCTCCTGAATTGAGGTATGTCCCGAATTTTTAAGGCAAGAAGTTAAAACACATAATAGTGTAGCTGATAAACTCGGTCTACCTTCAAAAGGATTAGCAGAAATTAATTCCGTTAGTTCATTATCATAATTTATAAACCAATGTGAATTTAACGAGTTGAAGATTATTTGAAGTCCCAATGGCTCGAGATATTTAGATAATCCCGTTAATAAATCTTGGAAGTAAATTGATTTGTTCTTATTCTTAACATTTAATGACTTCAAAATCTCTTTTTTGGTTGCCCCTATATGATGGATGCTTTTTTTTCTACTTAACATATACATTAAAACCGATATTTCGTTCATTTATTAAATAACCTCATATGTATAGCGTATTTGTATCTTTTTGATATTTTATTTTGCCTAACTGGAGTAGATGTAAAAGGTATACGAATTGTTCATAAATCTCTATTTGATCCAACTCGTTATCGAACACATCTTCAAAAAAGCAAGGAAGTTTTTTTTTAATTTTGTCATAAAAAGCGCTAATCTTTTCCGTATATTTATACTTTGGAACTTCTAGTAAAAATTGATCGTTAGTTTCCTCTCTAGTCAAGTGTTCAATTGTAAAATGCGTTATCCTTTCTTTGATATAACGATTAGAAGCGTAATCTAGAAATTTCAAAGAAATTGGTTCGAAATGAAATGTTTCTCTCCAACACCCGCGAAATATGTCGGATATTTGGTCCTCGTTGGGGTGAGTTTTCAAAAAATCTTCAAACTTCTTTTCTATATCTAACGAACTTAGCAAATTCTTTAACTCTTCAAATTTATCGTTGAGCAATTCAACTGCACTTTTAAAGCTTTGCGAATAATTTTCGATATTGTATATGCTAATTGAGTTCTTAATTTCGCTAAAAATAGGATTAAGTTGTAACTCTAATAAATTAATCTTACCTGAGAGGACATCATCTTTTATAAGCGCTATCCTTTTATTGATTTTTTCTGATAAATCTAATTCCTCCACTTTCACCCTTCCTTAACGATTTTAGGATTAAAAATAGTCGACACTTCATTTTTTCCTACTCTAGCAACTCCAATTAACTTGTCTGCAAGAAGATAAAGAGCGTTTGATGATTTTGGTAAGAATAGTAGCATTTGAATAGAATTATTCTCAAGAGTTGATTTTATCATGGTATACGAAGCTTCCGAATTCCTATCATCCAAAAACATCCCAGCTTCGTCAAGCATTACAATAGGTGAGCTTTTAATCTCTAAAAGGGATAAAATTAACCCAATAGATATCATGGAAATCTGACCTCCGCTTAAAGCCTTGCATGATTTTAACTGATCCTTAGAGATTGCAGCTTTAATCTCTATTCCTAAATCTTCAAATTTCCCTATTAACTCAAGCGTACAATAAGCTTTAATATCCGTAGACTTAAATTTATCATTGATTCTCGAATTTAGTTTTTTTAAAACTAGATGGAATTTGTCGAAATAAGTGTCTTCCAATTTATTTTCAGTTTTAATCGCCGATTTTATATCTATTTCTATCTCTCTCTGATTTTTTGTAATTTCTTTTAAACCCTTTAGAATTTGTTCTTTTTCGACCAAGATACTATCATCTATATCGAAATATTTCAAGAGCTCTTTGTCGATGTTCAATAAATCTCGATTTATCTCTTGAATAGGTCGAAGTGATATTACTTCTTCTTCAATTAACGGACCAATTTCAGATATGACTCGCTTTAAGTCATCTTCTTTGACCCCTAATTCGCGTGAAATTGAAGTCTGCTTAAAAATCTCTTGTTCTAACCTTAAATTTAGTTGAATATAAGAAGAATCAATTTCTTTCTTTTCATTCAGGGTTATTTTTTTCTTTTCTTTTAACTCTGAGATGACATTGTTGACATTTAATAATTCTTCTTCAAGGTTTTCCAAGGCTGTATAAATTCTAAAAGCTTTTTTATCTGACTTTTCGAACGCGTCTTTTTTTGAATTATAATTATCTTCAGATGACTTTAAATCGCTGCTTTGGTAATTAATTTCCTCACTGATCTCTTTTAGAGATTCGAGGTTTTCATTAAATTTTTCTTCCCATTTTTTTAATTCGTTGTTGTAATTATTTAGTTCACCGGGAATTTCCTTTATTCTTTTGTTCCATTCAAAGAATTCGGGGTCTTTCTGAGACTCTAAATCGTTGAGTTTTTGGGACACTTCGTTTAGGTTGTCATCAAACTCTTTATTACGCTGTTCTAAAGAGTAAATCAAGTTATAATGATGATTCTTCTTAGTAGTTAACCTTTCTTTTTGTTTAAAATTGAATAGAAGATCGGTAAAAGATTCTTTTTTTCTGAGGATTTCGTTTTGGTTCTTATCAAGTTTAGTTAGGTCTACTTTTAATTCTAAAATTTTGCTGTTTAACGATTTGATTTCTTTCTCCAAGAAATTTGATTGCTCTTTCTGCGTTCCTGCGCTCAACAAGCCTTTTAACCTTTTTACATGAGGACTTTCGTAGACATATTTATAAGATATAATTTGTTTCCCTTGTAATGTCACACATTTTCCCTTAAAACTACTGGTTCTGTAAATTTCTTTAGCGGACTGGTAGTCATCAACTACAATGCAATTTTTGATTATCGAATAAATAACCTTTTGGACATCGGAGTCTCCATTAATAATTTCAACCAGTTCGACTAAATACCCGATTACACCATTCGCAGCGATTTTTGGAAATGCTGTAATGTTGCTTTTTTTTGGAATATAAATGTTACAATATGCGTTATATTTCTTTTTTAGCCGCTCCATTAAATTTAATGTATCCCAATCACTCGTAATAAAGCTATTTAGTAATCTTTCTCCAAAAACAGATTCAATTGCGTAGCTTAACTTATCATCATATTTTAGGTATTCAATTATAGGGCCCTTAACTCGATCTGATAATTCTCGTTTACTAATTTCTTCTTTGAGAATGTTAATATTAGGCGAGAGTACAATTTTTCGTTCTCTTAACGCAGTTTGTATTCGTTTAAATTCTCTTATTTTTTTAGACTTATCATATTCTATTCTTTCAATTTCAGCTTCAAATTTTAGTAGCTCTACTGTCACTTTTTTAAGATTTATGTCTAACTGTTTTAGTAGATCCTCTGAAGGGTTTTCTAAAAACCATTTGTTTTTAGATAACTTGTGGTCGATATCCTTCAAACTCTGAAAAATGTCGTTAATATCTTTTTTAATATCTTCAACATTATTTTCGTTTTCTTGAATGGTTCTTAGAATAACTTCCCTCTGCTGCGATAATTTGTTGTACTTCTCTAAAAAAGCTTCATTCTCTTTAATTTTCCTTATTAAATCACTCTGTTCCTTGATAATACCATCGATTTCGTTTTTAATAAAATCTTTTTTTTTTTTAATTACATCGATTTTCTCGTCAACATTCTTTTTCTGATTTCGAATATTCTCTAAGTTTTTCTTTTTTTCTGCTATGGTTTCTGCTAGTTTATCCAAGTCACTCATAGCATTAATTTTCTCTTTTTGCCAAGCACTAATTTCATTTATAAATTCCTGTTTCTTATACCCTAATACACCTAACTTTTCTGAAAAAATGCTAATCTTGTTATCAATATCAAGAATAGTTTTCTCTTTTTCATTGATTTTATTTTGATATTCATCAACTTCTTTTCTGTTAATGTCAATTTGGTTTTCGATTTCATTAAGCTTGACTTCTAATTCTTCAATTTCTTTTTGTAGTTCTCCTTTATTTGCCCAAAGTAACTCATCTGTGTATTTTTTTCTAATATCTAATAATTTATTTTTCTCGGTCAATCGTTTTAATTGTGGTGTCAACAGATCCAAGTTAATATTTAGAGCATTTTTTCTTGAAATTAACGATTGAAATTCAGCGTTTAATGCCAATACGCCTTTTTTTTGTTGGAGGATTTCATCTCTAAGTCCTTTTAATCCAATTCCCTCTTCTAGAAATGAGCAAAGTTCTATTGGTTTTAAATTTTTTATAGCATCAATTTTTCCTTGGCTTACGAACGCAAACTGATTATCAGGATTGATATCTAGCTTGGAGACTAGTTTTTGAACTTCAGTTACGTGAGCTTTCTTGAATTCTTTGTCCTTATCAAGTTGTAATTCAAAAAAAGGGGATTTCCCTTTTACTACAGTTCTTCGAATTTTAATAATCTCGGTGTGATGTTGAATGTGAAGCTCTACCATAGCGTGTGCTTGGTCGTTTCTTATAAAATCAGACCATTTTTTATATCTTTCATCTCTTTCGTTACTCCCTAAAGCAAATTTAATAGCTTGAAAAATTGAAGTCTTACCGCTCCAATTCGGACCAATTATTAAAACAAAACGAGGAATACCTTTATTTTTTTCAGTTGAAAAATTTACTTCATCCCTTTGGAAAGATAAAAAATTCTCTAATATAACCTTGCGTATATAGGTACCAGTCTCGATTAGTGATTTATCTTGGGTGTCAGTAGTGTTTTTCTTACTGGAAGAAGCCGTCTTTTATCTCACCTACTTACTTAATACTTTCCAAACGCTCTCTTTAAATTATCGATACGTTTCTTTGCTTTTTCTAAATTGATTTGAGCCATCTTTGGACTATCGTTTAGAATAAACGCATATTTTGCCATTATTTTTCTCTCAATTTCTTCTAAATGCTCGTTCTTGTTTAATTTATCAATTATCAGCACAAGCTCGCTGTAATTTTTTGATACTGCGTTTTCGTACAACTGATTTAACATAAAATCTGTGAATCTTTCCTCTTTAATTTCATTCCTTAAATTTTGAGCGTAAACATTTCTATTTTCTGCATTTCTTCCATACATAGAATTTTTGTTAGAAAATTCATCGCTTTTGAAGAACTCTGAATCTTTTATATTTTGTTTCGTTTCTGGAGTAGTAGGAATATACTCTCCTGATTCAATCAAATTAATCAAGCCATCGGTAATTTCATTACTCGACTCATTTAATTCAGAATTGAGAAAATGTTTAAATATCCCTATTCTTAATAGTTGAATTAAGTCTTTTACCTCCCAAGTTTCTGTGTAATCTACTAATGTCTTGATATCAAACACAATTTTCGGATTTTTTTCAGAAAAAGCTCTAAATATCGTTTCTCTTTCCGCCTTATCTAAAATTGGAACTTTGATAAAAAAATCAAACACATCAAAAATCAATTGCGAACTTTCTTTGATTTCCTTCATTGTATTATTTATCCAGATTAATATCAATCCATCTTTTACAAAATTTGCCCTATTCTTATAGGATACCATAAAAAGTTCTAACAAATTTTTCCCATTTAAGTTAAGGCTGGAAAATTTCTGTTGGTCTAAAACTAATAATCCTTTTATTTTAGATTGTTCAGGATCGTGTTCATTTGATTGAGGTTTTTCGTTGTTTTTTGTTTCATTTTCTCTATTCTTCACCGTTCGTTTTATTACATCCTCTAAAATGTCAATTAGATTAGAAATAAAGACGTCAGGAGCCTTGACGATTTCCTCACGATTCAATTCAAAGAAATTTAAATAGTAATTTTTAGATATTAATTTTAAATAATCTACGATATCAGTTCCAGGATTTACTTTTATCAATATCGCACCTTTAGGGTGAATAAACTTATCATAACTCTGAACAACTGATTCCTCGTCATTTGTTAAAACAATTTTCAGATAATTTATAATATCGTTATACTTATCTCGATAAAAAATCTCCTCTCTATCAATTTCAATTTCATTTGGTGTAATTACCCGATAGTACTTAGAGAATTCTATATCGTTATCTATATCTTCCATAGAGAAGTTCATCTAACTGTTATTTATTTTTTTTTAACATTATTTCCATGTCAATTCTCACATATATATTTAGCGTTTGATAATCTGCCGACAAAAACTCATACATTTAAATATCATAATTTAGAATATCATAATTTAGAATATCAACATCTTAATTAAGTTCAACAAGAAAGTGTTAATAAAATAAAGAGAGATAAATAATTTACAATAATATTGAGTATTAATAAAAAAAAGAGTAGAAATTAAAAATATTTTATTTTTTTCCGCCAGTACCATGCATACAGAAAAATCCGCCTTCTAGTTCGTACTTTGGAAATAATCCACAACCAAAGCAACTACAACCATAATCCTTAACTTCGGACATTGGTTTTTCAGTTTTTCCACGGGAACAAAACAATGCATGTGGCTCAAATTCGTTTAATTTATTAGGTTTGAACGATGGACAAGGACCACAGAATTTACGACATTCACTCATACTTTCCTCGTCATCGGGAACCGGTTTTGGAGTCATATTACTTAAACCTATATTTAGATGTGTTTTTAATATTTATTAAAATTCTAATTACTATCGAAATGTCCTTTTTAGCTATTAAATTTAATATTTATAGATTATTAATTTTTAGGCGTATTGATACTTCCTTGATGTATTCAACACAAAAAATGGTTAGAATTAATTCATTCTAAAGCTAAATTTTGATTAAAAGTTGTTAAGTTATTCTTCAATTCTTCTTTAAATAGGTGGTAGAAGGTGAATTTCTGCTTTTTATATCCTTGAATTAACCCCACAGCAACTAACTTTCTTAAATGATGAGATATTGTTGATTGTGATTTATTCAATATCGTTTCTAACTCACAAACGCACCTATCTTGCTTTTTCAAGGCATTAATAATGATTAGTCGCTCTTTTGATGCAATTGCAGATGTAAATCTTTCAATAGCGTCTAAATTCTTATTCTCTTCCAACATTTTGCCCAATTTTAGTAACTTATCGAAATCAGGGTTTGAATCTGAACAATCTTTACAGTCACATAACATCTTTTTAATTTCTTGAGCTCTTTTTTGTTTCATAAGGTGCCAATTTTAAAAATATCTCTTGTATATATAGAATGAATAAATCGATAAATATAAATTTATAGGATTTGAAGCTCCATATTCACTCAAATCGATAACCTTAAATTTAACGTAGAATATTATATCTCAAGTTTCATCAACAAATAACATGAATTTTATAACTAAAATCAAAAAGGAATATAGAGTTAAAAAAGATAATTCAAAACCAGATTGATGCTTATGGTTGAAGATGGTATTGAAAGTGAAGCAATAAATAATTTAGATAAATCAGAAGAAGCAAAACAAAAATCAAGAAAGATTAATTATTTCGAAAAGCTTCTTCCGATTTGGGTGGTACTATGTATCATCATTGGTATACTTCTCTCCCAATTTATACCCGAATTAAGTCAAGCAATAAATTCTTTGCAAATTGGAGGTATTTCTATACCAATTGGAATTTGTTTGTTTTTAATGATGTACCCTGCGATGTTAAATCTACAAGCATCAGAATTAAAAAAACTACGCAAAAACCCAAAACCTATAGTATTAACATTAATTTCTAATTGGCTCATTGCTCCTTTTGTGGGTTTGGCGATGATTAATATATTTCTACCTGGTACAACCGAAGATATACAACAATTAAAAGTTGCGATAATTTTACTCTCAAGTTCGCCTTGTACAGCTATGGTGTTAGTGTGGGGATGGATGGCAAAAGGTAATCAAGAACAAAATGTAGTTAATACAAGCTTAAATACGATTACTATAATCTTTTTGTACGTAGGAATGGTTTCTTTATTAACTAGCATTCAAAATATTCTCACGCCTGGGATTGTTGTTGATCCATGGTTGTTGTTAATCTCTTTAGTATTCTTCATTGGTATTCCGTTGTTATTAGGAATTGTAAGCAAGAGATTAATTATCACTTCGAAAGGATTATCGTGGTTTAATGATAGCTATAAACCATTTGTAGGAAAAATTTCAATTGTTGCTTTATTGACAACTTTAGTGGTTTTGTTTTCCCTAAATGGCGATGTTCTTATAAATAATCCTGATTTGCTGCTACTAATCTCAATTCCACTCTTAGTAGGTTTTGTAATAGTGGTTGCTTACAACGTTTTTATTACTAAGATTTTTAAAATGAAGTATAAAGAAGCGATTATAACAATAATTATCGGCTCATCTAGTCACTTTGAAATTGCTATCGCAACAGCCGTCGCAATGTATGGCGTTGGGTCCATAGCGGCTTTAGGAACTACAATGGGTTTATTTTGGGAAGTACCTGTTATGCTAGCAATGGTATATCTTGGAAAATTCCTTGGGAAACGAGGATTTTGGAAATCTAATTCAAATTAACAAAAACATATTAAAAAACTAAATAGGATTGATAATAATGGCAGTAGTGTATATGCGTAAACTCGAACAAGAACCAGATAGCTACGATTCTAAATTCACAGCACTTACAAAGGGAGTAAATTTAAGCGTTAGAGAATGGATACTTAATAAAACTGGTAATTCTCAATCAATTCTGGAGGTTGGATGTGGGACTGGAAGCCTCGCCTCTAAAATGGCGTTAAAAGGAAATGATGTTACTGCGATAGATATAAATTTTCAAATGATAAATCACGCAATGCAGAATTTTCCTCCAGATTTAAAGGAAGGAACGCTCTTATACCAAACTGGATCATTTTCCAACATGCCTGTAGAAGAAAGGTCTCAAGATTTAGTCATTAGTACGTTTATGCTTTCAGAACTTCGACCTTTTGAACAACAAATCTTCCTTAGAAATGTTTGGAAAGTATTAAAACCAAATGGAAGATTATTAATCGCAGCAGAATTTATTCCAGATGGTTTTTGGAAGCTAATCTTTAAAATAAAAAGATGGAGATATAAAAAGAAACTTAGGCGTCTTAAATTAAGGAGCACTTTTCTGCTAAAATGGTTCTTTAGATATATCGAACCAATTGGATTCAAAATCAAAGCAAAAGAAGACTGGAAACACGGAACAATTCAAGCTCTCGAACTGATAAAACATGACGATATAGAAATTAATGAACCAGGATATTATCAACCTAGCCCAAAACGATTCAAAGGGATAATATCGCAGCTAAGAATATATCGTTGCATTTACACAGGCCAAATTGATCTCGTTCCAATCGATCCTGGTATTTACAAATCTGGTAATCCTACTGAATCTTCTCCTATAATAGTGACAGCTAATTATGAATTCACCTACATCAAAGTAATGAGAGATCTTAAAGGTATTGATGCATGGGTATTATGTGTTGATTCTAACGGAATTAATGTGTGGTGTGCTGCGAGAGGAAATGATTTTGGAAATAATCAACTAATCGAGGCTGTTGAAGCTACTGGTATTGAAAGATTAACTAATAAAAAAACATTAATTCTCCCACAATTATCTGCAGGAGGAGTAGCCACTCCAGAATTGCAGAAAAAATCTAATGATTTTTCTTTTAGAGTTGTTTATGGACCTGTTTGGTCTAAAGATTTACCCGAATATCTTGAAAAACGCCCTGCTCGAAAACCCGATAGAATGAAGCTTGCTAAATTCACTCTAAAACATCGATTTCGTGGTTTTATCACGCACACAACATTTCTATTAAGAAAGATTTTCATGTTACCTCTCATAAGTTTATTCGTTGTGTTTCTTATCCTTAACTCTCTTAATATAACGGCTAAATTATGGTGGGTTGGTGAATTATTACTCTGGATAGTTACAGCAAATTTCATCATAACTTTTACATATCCGATTGCAAATTTCACTCGTCGGTTTATTATTAAGGGAATTTTCTTTGGGACTTTGAATGTTTTTATTTTGGGAATGTTCTCTTATTTATTTCATAATTCGATATTTTTCACACTTATGAACATTAGTTTTTTCTTTTGGATTTCATTTTTTTCAACAATGTCGTTAAGTGGGTATACAATGGCTACTAGCCCTAGTGAAATACAAGAAGAGTATCCCATTTTTAGTATTTTAAATAAAGTTTTATTAACCATAAGTTTGATTTCATTAGTGATTGGAATCGTTTTTCTCTAATAAAAAATAATACAAAAATTAAAAAGAAATTGATATTTAAGAGGTATGTATAATGACTGAAGCAGAATTTAAAGCAAGTTTAAGTAAATTATCTATAAAGGATTTTAAAATATTTATAAATGAAAGCTTATGCAACAAGTGTGGTTTATGTGCAGAAGTGTGTCCTTTTGGGCTTCCACAACAAACAGATTCCGGAAAATACGATATTAAAAATCATGAACTATGTACTGAATGTAGTGCTTGTAAGAGGAATTGCCCCGTAAATGCGATCATTATGAACGAAAAGAAGGGGTGCGGTTGTTTATGGAACGCTAGAGCAAACGCAAAAAATTCCAAATCAGGAAATAAAGACATAAATAATTGTGGTTGTGGTCCAGAAAACGAAAGTGAAACAACTTCAAGTTGTTGCGGTTAAAATGGTATCAAATTTTACTATAATTTTGAACTAAAAAACATTGATTTAAAAGGTGGAAAAAATGGAAAAAGAAGAAATAAAAATATCGGTTAACGAAAACCAAAATAGTCAAATAAGTTTAGAGGAATCATGCTGCGGAACGTCAAATTCTTGTTGTGGTTCATCAGATTCTTGTTGTGAGGGTTCAACTTCAAAGGAATCGCCTAATACTCAAGAAATTAATTTGAAAGAGACAGCAAATGTAGATACGAATAAAATATCTGTAGATGTATATGTTCCTCTAAACGCTTGCGAATGCGTTTGGTCTCAATTTATGAACCTTGTATTTTCGGCACTTAGCCCTTACATGAAACACATAAGGTTTGAAACAAAAGACTTAGACTCTGACGAAGCTCGAAAACTTAATTTAAATGGAAATTGCGTTGTCGTTGATGGTACAAAGAAATACATTACTTCATTCGCATTAAAGAAAGATTTACCTGTACTTCTAAAGGAAAAAGGGCTATTATAAAATTAAGTTGTTTATTTTTTTCTCTATAAAAAGGTGATTTTAGATTAAAAAAATTAAATTAACAATTTTTGGACCTGAAAAAGAGCTCGCAAACGGAATTGAGTACGAAGTATCTATCGAGGAAGAAGGATCGATAATTGAAGCATTGGCTGCTATAGATAGACAGCTCCTTAACAACCCCAAGCTTTCACCGTTTCCATTGTATAAAGGACTAATTAAGAGCTATCTCCAATTAATCTGGGACCCCCAAAAAAACGCTATTTACGAAGACTGTGCAAGTAATGCCTATGGGCCGAACAAAGAGTTTATGCCTCTTCTGGATGATGTAAACTTCAACCTTTATCAGAACAGCGATATAACTCTTATAGTCCACGCCGATTGATGAGCTGATAACATGAGAGAACGCTTAGATTACGGTTCATTTAAAAGAGTAATCATGAAAAAATATGGAAAAGACCACGAAACTTTTGCTCAATACTTCATAATAAAATTAAAAAATCAAAAGCAGGGATGATATCTTTCAATAAACTTTAGTGGAAGATTGACAACAGGATTGCCTCCTATTTGCTTTGAATTACTATTTTTTTTTAATTACATGAATAGAAAGAATAACTCTAAATTTATACATGATTGAATTTTTAAATGATCCTTTAGGTTTCAAATACGCTATTTTCTCAAATCTCACT
Organism: Promethearchaeota archaeon; assembly: GCA_030599585.1. Classification (GTDB taxonomy): domain Archaea; phylum Asgardarchaeota; class Lokiarchaeia; order Sigyniarchaeales; family SOKP01; genus SOKP01. The sequence continues at coordinate 117,477 of JAUVNS010000004.1, forward strand.
CAAAACATTTAAAAATTTCTAAGGAACATTAATCCCCAATTCTCTCAATTCATGAACTCAGTCGATGTGAGAAAAAAATAAAAAAAAAATTTATTTGAAAATTTATTTATTCAGGTTTCTAGTCGTAAAAAATTAAACCCCAATCTGGTCTTTCTATGGGTTGCATATTCACAAGTTTACCGGAAGGTTCGGCAGTAGGCCCACCATATGGATCGCTAGGATAAATACCCACTCCGGGAACTAATATCTTTGATCCATTAAACCACTGGAGAGCAAGAGCAGTACCATATGGCCAGCCCTCTACAATGCAGTGACTGGCATCAAAGGCTGCCCATCCAGAAGATCCTTCAAGTGGATTCGCTGTTGTAATTCCTTCTAGTGCTGTTATAACCGCATCAGTATTGAGCGACTGGGACGCGTTAAATGCATAAGCATAAGCATATATAGCGTCGTAACTACCAGTAGAAGTATAGATTGGTGAGACACCAAATTCCGCAACATAAGCATCCCAGAAATCAAGCGTTAGTGAAGTTTTATTTGTCTGAAATATTGATTCCAAACTAATTCCATATTCAACCAATCCATTAGTATCATCCCAAAAGTCGCCATCTTGCGCTAAAACATTAATTCCGATCGGGATACAGCCGGGTTTATAAGTACCATATGAGTTCGCAAAAGTTAATCCTGCTGAACCAGAGATTATTGGGATTACTATTTGTGTATTGGAAGCATTGACAGTAGCCCAATGAGCTGCCATTTCTACCGGAGTAACATCTTGTGGAAATGCAATATCCACTCCAGTATATGTAAGATTAAAATTTGAGTTACTTGTCAGATGGTATGCCATAAGCGCTTGAAAGCCAGCAGTCCAGCTTAGATCTTCTCTCATAAACGAAAATCGGGTTACATTATGACCAGTCCCACCATATATAAGCGGTTGAGACATTCCCGCTGCTGAACCGATTATTAATGCTATTAACTCCATTGCTAAAGCGGTTGTGTTTATCGGGTTTATTTGGAAGAAATATTTATATGTGTCGTAATCTGAGAGAACACTTGCGCTGAAAGCTGAGGGTGCAGCACCAGTATTTATAAAGATGATCTCACTTTCCATGAATAAGCCTCGATATGCGCCTAATGCTTCGGTTCTAAATCCTCCCGTAGCGAAATGAACTTGTTTATAATTAATCAAACGTTCTACGGCAGCAACTGCTTTTGCCGGATCGAGAATAGGATTAGCTTCGTCTGTATTTTCGTACGTAATCCCAATATAGTATGTTTTTCCTCCTATTACTATACCACCTGCTGAGTTTATCTCATATGCGGCTAACCTTGCCCCATTAAGTTGTCCTTCACCTTGTATACGCTCTGTATCACCCGAAACTCCTATTCTTATGATCTGATCTTCAGTTATATTCGTTGGAGCACCAGGAGCATCTGCAGCAGTCCATTGATATGGAGCCACAAATATCCATACAGTAACTCCAACACCAATTCCAATTACTGCGATTAGAACAATTGCTAATATTCTTTTAGTTAAAGATTCCATTTTTTAATCACTTTTTTGGATAAATTTTTGTTTATATTACTGATTCAGATAAACTTTTATTTAAAGATTTAGGATTTTTAATACAATTTAAGATTAATATGTAGAAGCCTAAACAATTTTAATGTATTCTTTAATTGAGAAATATTAAATTCTTAATTTGATGTTAGATACTCAAACAAAAAGCTTTTTATATTATAGAAGCGAATTATTTTTATCATAATTTAGAACTTTTCTATAATTATTAGATTTGGTAAAATTTTTTAAATTTTTAAATATTATTTGTTAAGAATTAATTAGCAAAGGTGGTTTTTTCGTTTGGTTGTCGAAGAAATAATAATTTATGGAGCTGTACAAGGTTCGGTATATGCCTTACTCGCGTTGGGCTACTCTTTAGTTTATGGGGTAGGCGGTATTTTAAATTTAGCTCACGGTGCTTATTACTTAATTGCATCGTATGCTTTTTATTGGACATGGCTCATAATTGCGCCAATTTTTGGAGGGATAACTGGCTTTTTTATAGGAATGGTTATAGGCTTGATTGTTGCAGCAGTAGCAGGTGTGCTTTCGTATGTTTTACTTATTAAACCATTGAAAGAGAATGAGATTAATGTTTTAATTGGTACTTTCGCAATCGGTTTTTTTTGTGAACAGTTAGTAATCGCTTTGTACGATCCAAAAACTCATTCAATTCCCACAATTTTTAGTGAATATGTAAATATTTTTGGGAAACAAATTCAAGTACATTGGATTATAATTATTTTCGCATCTTTGATAATCGTAACTTTAGTTACGATTTTTATAAATAAATCCAAACTTGGGAAATCTATACGAGCTGTGTCTCAAGATCCCGAAGCTGCTACGCTTATGGGTATAAACGCTGATAGAATTCTAATGTATACTGTTACAATATCCGCATTACTTGCGGGTTTAGCCGCCGTCCTGTATGTCCCAGTCGATATAGTCGCTCCCTATAAAGGTTGGCCTATATTAACAGGTGCGATTGCCGTAGTGATTCTCGGAGGGATGGGAAGTCTCACTGGTAGTGTAGTTGGAGCATTTATTATAGGATATGCGAGAATAGCTACTAATTTTCTTATAGATCCAGTTTATTCTAGTTTAGTTCCAATATTAGTTATCCTTGTTATACTTGTAATTAGACCTCGAGGGTTATTTGGAAAAAAAGAAATCGATTAATAAAAATGAATAAAATTACAAAGATAAGATGCATTAAAAAATGTCATTAAATATTCAAAAAATCCGTAAAAAATTCAAAGGCTTCCCAACTTATTTAAAACATTGGGTTTTTACTTTTAAGGGAGGAACAACATTATTTTGCTTATTGATCCTCTTAATTTTTCCAATCATTACTCAAAATCCTTACTTCTTAGGGATATTTGTTCTCGCAATGATATATTCTATTTTTGCAGCTAGCTGGGATTTTCTAGCAGGATTTTCAGGACAAGTTAGTTTTGGACATGCGATTTTCTTTGGGTTATCAGCATACGGAGTAAGTGCCACACTTGTGTTCTATAATTTTACATGGTGGGGCGCTCTTTTAGTTGGAGTATCTATAGCAGTGATTACGGGGTTTATAGTAGGGATTATATGTTTAAGACTGAAAGGACCGTATTTAGCCTTAGGAACCATGGTAATTGCTATAATGTTGATGGATTTATTCAAAATTGGCCAGCTTAAGGATTATTTGTGGGGCGATGAAGGGATAATCAACGTTCCTCCATTATCAAGTAGTAGTACAGTAGTTTATTACACAATTTTGCTTTTTATGATAATTACCATAATAGTATTAATTCAGATTACCAAATCGAACATAGGCACGATTTTTAAATCAATTCGTGACGATGAAACTGGCGCCGAGGCTTCAGGGATCAACACTACTAAATATAAGGTTATTGCATTTATGATTAGTAGTGCATTTGCTGGGCTTGCAGGTGGTTTTTATGCTATGTACATTAGAAGCGTGGGACCTTTGATTTTTCAACCTTTGTACTCATTTTATGTGTTGATTATGGCAGCACTAGGTGGTATAGCTACGATCTCGGGGTCTGCTTTAGGAGCATTCGTATTTATTTTTCTTAGCGAAGTATTAAGAGACATGAATCAAATTGATCCAACAAATACCCTTTTAACAGCATTTTCGAACCCAGCTTTTATTTTCTCAGTATTACTTATAATTATTATTCGATTTGTCTCAGGTGGAATATTGAAACCTGCTTTAGAGCGTTTAAAAGAAGTTTGGGATATATTATTAGGAAGATAAATAATTCGAAATTTAGATTATTAGTTTAGTGGTGTGTTAGAGAATGGGAGTATTATTAGAAGTTAAAAATTTAACAAAAAAATATAGTGGTTTAACAGCAGTAAACGATTTTAGCTTTGAAATTCATCGTGGAGAATTCGTCGGTTTGATTGGTCCGAATGGAGCGGGAAAAACAACAATATTCAACTTAATTTCAGGATTAGTGAAACCTAGTTCGGGAACAATCAGGTTTGACGGACGTGATATCACGGGAATGAAATCATATAAGATAGTGAATCTAGGTATAGCGAGAACTTTTCAACTTGTTAGATCATTTAAATACATGACGCTTCTTGATAATATATCAGTATCCTGTCTTTCACCTCGCGGTAAAAAACTAGCAAAGCAATACGGAATAGACGAATCTGCGAGTTCAATTTTAGCAGCTGTTGGTCTTGTTGATAAAGCAAGAATACCCCCAGTTGTCCTACCTCATGGTGATTTGAGAAAATTGCAAATTGGGAAAGCTTTAGGTACCAATCCCCAACTTTTACTATTAGACGAACCTTTTAGTGGTCTTTCTCACGAAGAACAGAAAGGTATTACAGAATTGATAAAAAGATTGCACGATGATGGGGTGACCGTTTTTATGACTGGTCATGTATTGCGTGAACTAATGCACTTAGTGCCTAGAGTAATCGCTATGCATCAAGGTAAATATATAACAGAAGGACCTCCACAAGAGGTTGCAAACAATAAAATCGTAATGGAAGCATATTTAGGAAAAGGAAGTGAAGATCTTGCTTGAAATTAGAAAAGTTTATCATTATTATGAAAAAGCTAGAGCCCTTGAAGAAATAAACTTAACAATTGAGAAAGGAGCTCTTGATGCTGTAATTGGGCCTAACGGAGCAGGGAAATCAACGCTCCTCAGAGTCATTTCTGGGTTGGAAGAAATAGATAGAGGTAAAATTGTATTTCTAGGGGAGCGAATAGACGAGCTTAAGACTCATAAAATTGCAAAGAAAGGAATAGCTCACTGCCCAGAGCGACGACGATTATTTTATGATATGACAGTTATGGAAAATATCCAAATGGGAGCGTATTCGTTAAAAGATAAGAAAAAATTTAACGCCCTCTTAGCATTTATTTTTGAACTTTTCCCTCGCCTAGAGGAAAGAAAAAAACAAAGAGCAGGTACATTGAGTGGTGGAGAACAGCAAATGTTAGCAATCGCTAGAGCGATTATAGCAAATCCAAAATTACTTCTTTTGGATGAACCTTCTTTAGGGTTAGCTCCTAAAATCAAGGATAAAATATTCGCTGCGATCGATTTAATTAAAAAGCAGGGGACCACGACTTTGTTAGTTGAACAAGATGCTGTGTTAGCTATGAATGTTGCTGAAAATATTCACTTACTAGAGGAAGGAAAAATAGAAATGAGGGGAACAAAGGAAGAACTTGAGAAAGAACCTCGAATTAAAAAAGTATATTTAGGAATTTAAGGTGATAAAAATGTCGGCTTCCTTAGAACAATTATTAAGAGATGCGAGAATCGATTTAGTTTTAGCGAGAATAGAAAAAGATTCTACTGTTATTGAAGAAGTTATTAGAAATGTAGAAAACGATATACGTTCTATCCGCTTTAATTCAATATTTGTTCTCGGTGAATTAGGAGAGAAATCCGGTGAAAGGGCAGTACATAAAATTACTGAATATATAGAAGATGACGATTGGAGTATTCGTCGAGAAGTAGCAAGATCACTTGGAAAAATTGGAAAAATGGCAAGTTCTTCAACCAACGAATTATCTAAATGTTGTTCTGACGATGAAGATTCAATTAGACTTGCAGTGGTTACCTCGCTTGGCAAAATTGGTTTTGTTTCAGAAGAAGTTTTAGAAACTCTTAAAAATGCATTGAAAGATAAAAACGAGCAAGTACGAATTGAAGCTGCAAATGCGTTAGGTTTGTTAGGCTCCGAAGCATACGAAGTAATACCTGATTTAATGAGGAGCGTTAGCGATCCAAGCTGGGCAGTAAGAACATCTTCAGCTCGAGCTATGAGTGGTATTGGTAAAGGTACAATTAAAGCAATTCCTACTTTAGTAAATGCACTTGACGATAAAGATTGGCGTGTACGATATCATATTGTTAATACTCTTAGAGAAATTGGTGAAGAATCCATTTCTCACTTAATAAATGCGCTGGATCATAAAAATTTCGTTGTAAGAAAAGAGGCTGTAGATGCTTTAGGAGAATTAGGAATAATAACTCCAAAAGTTATTAAAAAATTGGCTTTAATGTTAAAAGATTCGAACGAAAATGTAAGAGGAAAAGCTGCTAGTTCTCTTCGAAACTTAGGTAAAGAAACAGTCTCAGCTTTAATTGGAGCAATTAAAATCGCCAGTACGAAGATGAAAGTGGTCATAATTTCTGCGATTGGTGGGATAGGCGAAGAGGCAAAAGAAGCCATCCCCGAATTAATACACTTGTTAAATGATAACAAAGCTACTGTTCGAGTAGAAGCGGCTAGAAATTTAGGGTTAATTGGCGTAGATTCAGAAGAAGCGCGAATAGCCCTAGAAAAATCTTTACAAGATTCAAAAACTATTGTCAGACGAGAAGTAGCTCTTTCGCTTGGAAAAATAGGTTCTATAGCAAAGAAAGCAGTTCCATCTTTGCTAATGGCATTAGAAGATAAACAGCCGGATGTTCGTTGGAGAGCTTCAGAAGCTTTAGGAAAAATTAATGTAAATACACCAGAAGTTATATCAGCCTTAAAAAATCTAATTCATGACAAATGTGATTATGTGTGCGAATCTGCCGATTTCGCAATTGACAACATCACAGAAAATATTTAAATTTTAACTTATTTTATTTCAGAGATATATTAAAAGAAAAAAGAAATTAACTAATACAATCAAAAAGGACGGTTAAAATAATGAGTGAAAATCCATATGCTGCCAAACCTTGGTTAGCACATTACGATGATAATGTTCCTCCACACATAGATTATCCTAATATGAATATTTACGAATTTTTGGATAATTCTGCAAAAGATTTTGGTGGTCGAACAGCGATTTGGTTTATGAAAAACAAAATTACTTATAAGAAATTTAAAGACATAGCTGACAGACTCGCAACTGCTCTCGTTGGATTAGGAGTAAAGAAAGGCGATGTGGTTGCAATAATGGTACCTAATTTCCCCCAATTTATTTTCAGCTATTATGGGATATTAAAAGCGGGAGGAATAGTTACTGCTTGTAGCGTCCTCCATACAGAACACGAATTAGCATACCAATTAAATGATTCTGGAGCAGAGGTAATTATAGTATGGGACAACCAAGTCGAAAAAATAAACAACATACGAGATAGAACCCGATTGAGGCATGTAATAATCACAAATGTATTTGATTACACAATGATGGCACCAAGAAACCCTCCTGAAATCGCGGGAACAAAACAATTTATAAATCTCATCAATAATACGAAACCTAATCCTCCACATTTCGAAACGAATGCAAAAGAAACTATAGCATGTTTGCAATATACTGGGGGCACAACAGGACTCCCTAAAGGAGCAATGCTTACTCATTTTAACATAGTGTCAAATTGTATAGCTACTCACAAATGGTTAGGCGCGGAAATTAAAAGAGGCAAAGATACTACTCTTACCAACCTACCATTATTCCATATTTATGGCCAAACAGTATGTATGAATATCGTGATATACAATGGCTCAACCATTGCTTTAAATCCAGACCCGCGGGATCAAAAATCGTTATTCGAAATTATTAAAGCAACGAATCCAGCAATGTTTCCAGGAGTGCCAACGATGTATATGCGTTTATTAGAGCGGGATGATTTAGAAGATTATGCTAAAGATATGAAATCGATAAGAATATGTAACACAGGAGCAGCCCCCATGCCTCCTGAAGTTCTTAAAGAATTTGAAAAGAGAACTGGTGGTAAAATTCTTGAGGGTTATGGGCTGACAGAGACATCACCGGTAGCAACTACAAATCCTGTAATAGGAGAACGGAAGATAGGTTCTGTTGGAATGCCAATTTCTGACACGGAACTAAAGATCGTAGATCTTGACGATTATACAAAAATTGTACCTCTTGGCGAATCGGGTGAAATTATGATCAAAGGACCTCAAGTTATGAAAGGTTATTGGAACAAGCCTGAAGCTACTGCTAATCAAATAAAGGGCGACTGGCTTTTAACCGGAGATATCGCGATAATGGACGAAGATGGCTATTTCTTTATAGTTGATAGGAAGAAGGACATGATAAATGTTAGTGGATTTAAAGTATACCCAAGAGAAGTTGAGGATGTATTATTTGAATACGAAGCTATTGAAAATGCTGCCGTAATTGGGCTTCCTAATCCGGATATACCCGGTAGTGAAAAAGTAAAAGCTTTCATTGTACTTAAAGATGGATTCAATGAATCTGAAGAGCTTAAAGCTGAAATAAAAGAATTTTGTAGACAAACTGTAGCTCCTTATAAAGTCCCAAAATTTATAGAATTTAGAAAAGAACTTCCTGAAACTCTCGTTGGTAAAGTCTTAAGAAAAGATCTGAAAGATATCGAAGCCCGAAAGCGAGGAGAAGAAGTCTAATCTCGTTAAATTTATCTTTTTACATTTTTTTGTGTTTTTTTAACTTAATTTATTTCTAAATCAAATCTTTATTTGCGCTTATAAAAAGATTATGCACACTAACGAGATGCTATCGGAAGTTAGAACTTTTGCATACAATAATTCTGAGAAAAATGACATACACGGTTTTATGCATGTCGAGCGAGTACTAAAATTAAGTTCAGAAATAGGAACAGTTTTAAACGCAAATTTACCCGTAATTAAAATTGCCGCTTTACTTCATGATGTGGGGAGATTTCTCAAAAAAAATGATGAAGTGAGAAATCACGCTGAAATATCAGCTGATATCGCTGAAAATTTTATAATGAAAAACAACTTTAACATTGCCATCGAAGATGTTGAAAATATTCTCCATAGCATTCGAGCTCATTCATTTTCTAATGATTTGGAACCTAAAACTCTCGAAGCTAAAATTCTCTCCGACGCAGATAAATTGGATGCGCTAGGAGCAATAGGTTTATACCGAATTATTGGGTTTACAATATTGAGGAATGGGGGTTTAGACGATGTAATTGAACATCTTGAGAATAAGATTTTGAAACTTAAAAATCGACTTTATTTGGATATTTCTACAGAAATTGCTAATTCTCGTGAAAAATTAATAATTAAATTCTATAATGAAATAAAAGAACAAAAATAGAAATCTAAATTTAGGATATCTTTAGAATCATATTCAATAGAATAGTGAATCACCAATGATCATTCATTGTGACAAAGAAATAAAATCAAGCTTATAAATAATTAGAGTGCAATAAATACAACATACGGGTTTTTTTGAACAATATTATATAGGTGAATGAAATGAAATGTAAATGTGTAGAATTTCCATTAAAAGCATCTAAAGCCGAACCTAGAATTAATGAGTGGTTAGAAAATAATAGCAACCTAAATATTAAATTTATTAATCAAGCAGTCGTGAACGGAATAAGAAGAGTTTGTTATTATTACGAAGATTAAGATTAATCTTTAATTTTTTTTTTTAAAAAAACATCTCTCAGTATTAATCAAAACCCCCCGTCTTATTTTAGGTATTTCCCTGTAACTGATTTCGTATTCGCAATTATTTCTTGAGGTGTACCCGTAGCAATGATTTCTCCTCCCTTAGGTCCTCCTTCAGGTCCTAATTCGATAATGAAATCTACGTAGGATAAAATTTCTGGATCGTGTTCTATAATGACGACGCTGTTTCCTTCTCGAACTAGTTGATCTAAAAGATCCATTAATTTAATAGCATCATAAAAGGATAAACCAACTGTAGGTTCATCTAAAATGTATAACGATTTTGTTTTTCTAGCTCTTCCAAGTTCTTTAGCAAGTTTTACTCGTTGCGCCTCTCCGCCACTCAATGTTGGAGAAGGCTGTCCTAATGTTATATATCCCATTCCAATATCTTCAAGTATCTGTAAAATATTTGATATGCTCGCATCGGATGCAAATAACTTCGCCGCTTCTGAAACAGTCAAATTTAATACATCTGAGATTGAACAATTTTTATATTTTACTTCCAATATTTCTGGCCTATATCTAAGCCCATGGCATTCCTTACAGACGATGTTAAAACTACTCAAAAACGAAATTTTTAGATCTTGTTCACCGGTACCTTTACATGAGAGACATCTTCCTTTATCAGAATTATAAGAAAAGTGACCTGCTGTATATTTGCGTTTTTTCGATTCAGCCAGTTTTGCAAATTTATTTCTAATTTTATCCCAAATTCCGATATATGACGCGGGTGTAGATGTTTTAACCCTTGAAATTGGTTTTTGACTGACAACTATAACTTCATCTAGAAATTCCCAACCACTGATCATTCCAGAATATTCTAGAAGTTCATCACCATTTTCTTCTTCACCATTATCATTATTTTTATTTGTGGCTTTAACTGCGCCTCGCTTGAAAAAAGGTTGCAATAGAGGGACTAAAGTATCCAAAATCAGAGAGCTTTTTCCGGAACCAGATACCCCCGCAACTCCTACCATCATGCCTAAAGGGATTTTGATTTCAATATTCTTTAAATTATTAGTCTTTGCATTCTTAATAGTTAGAAAATTAGTTGACTTGTCTATAAATTTCTTTAAATTCTCTGGTTTATCTGGTAATGATAATTTTCCATTAAGAAATTGTCCTGTATAGGAATTACTAACATTTTTTAGCTCATCTATTGTTCCTTGGAAAACTAATTCTCCACCATTTTTTCCTGCACCTGGACCAATGTCAATAATCTCATCAGCTATTTCAATAAAGCGTTTATCATGTTCTACAATTATAATCGTATTCCCTAAATCTTTCAATTTCTTCAACAATTCTATTAATGAGTCTTTTTCTCGTTCATGCAAACTCATACTTGGCTCGTCCAGGATATATATTAGAGAATCAATACCTGCATCTAAATGAGTCATTAACGACAATCTTTGGAGTTCACCACCACTTAGTGTGGGTAATGGTCGATTTAAATTAATATACGATAAACCTACACCTCTCATACTTCTTAGTCCTTTGATTACAAGCTCGCTCATATTCTTTCCTTGAATCGTTTTTATATTATTTTTTTTCAATTCTTTTAGAAAAGAGATCAATTGGTCGATAGGCATCTTTGCTAACTCGCCAATATGTTTATCTCCAATTTTTACACTTCTAGCTTGTTCGTTTATTTTATATCCCTCACATTCAGCACATTTTTTTAAAGACATGAAATTTTTATGAATCTTATCTCGTCGATATACACTCTTTGATTCTGTAAGAGCACGTTTTATATGAGGGATAATTCCTTCAAATACTCTTTCTAAAATCCCCGTAAAGGTTTTCGAGTCCCAATCAAAAGGTAGTATTTTCCCACTCCCATACAAAAATATTTGTTTAATATTTTCAGGTAAATCTTTATATGGCGTATTTATGTCAAAATCATAAAACTTTGGAAGTTGCTCTACAAATCTGATTTGATCACCAAATACTGGTGAACCGGCTTTAGTAATTTGAATAAGATTTCTATTATAATCTTGAACAATTAAATCTTCAGTCAGATGCATTTGATAACCCCGTCCTTTACAGGCTAAGCACATCCCACTTGGTTCGTTGAAACTGAAGTGCTTAATCTCCAAGCGATCTACTACCATACCACAAATATCGCACTCAAGATTTTGATTTACTGGTTCTTTACAAATAGGACAAATTAATTTCCCTTCTGTCGCATATAACATCCTCAGAAGATTATATAACCTGGTTTTTGTTCCGACTGTAGAACGAGGATTAAATACGCGAGTTGTTCTTTGTTCCACTGCTACAGTAGGACTTAATCCTTCAATTAAATCAAACGGTTTTTCATCTTCAAACTTTGGAGGAAACCCAATAGATTGTAAATATCGATTCATTCCTTCGTCAAAAATAATGTCAAAAGCTAAACTTGATTTACCTGAACCTGATACGCCTGTAATTAGGATCATTTTTTTTTTAGGGATTTCTACATTCAAATCCTTTAAATTATGGAGTCTTGCTCCTACTACTCTTATTTTATCCATTCTCATTCATTACCCATTTTATTTTAAATTTGGATTTAATTTATTGCCACAATCAAAACATTCAGCATCGTGGACGCAGATTTCTCCACCACAGTCCGGACATTGATATAACTTTTCTTTTTCTTGAATCCATTGTTCAAATCCAACCTCTTGAAGTCTCTTCAGATTCTTAACCAGGCTCACACCATACCTTTTAGAATATAGCTCATCAATTCTTTTCAGGTTTGAACATGGAAAAGTGTCGCATTCGTAACAGAACTCAATTTCATTTTTTCTTATTAACGCACATTCTTTTTTTATGAAGGCACAATTTTTATTTCGAATCCTACAGCCTTTGCAACCCTGTTTATACCCTCTTTCTTCTAAGATATCTTTTTTCAATAACAAATATGATCTACATGCTCCGCAATAAATTCCGCATGGAGCTGCTAAATTTTTTTCATACATTTTTTTTCTCTTCAAATTTTGAGTTTATTTAATTTATTAAACTGTAATATCTTTTTAACACTTTTAAAGCGTTCAATGTGATCCACTTGCTTTCTTTACCTATTTGCTCGACTCTTACTTGCATCCGCCCATTAAATGATTTTTCTAACTTCCAACGGCCACTCTTATCTTGTTTAGATATAACTAAATCGAAAGCATCGCGCATACGATCGTCTTTATATCCTAATCTTGTTAATATATCTAAAACTTCCAAGGCATCAATTTTCCACATTAATGGAAAACCAAATTGAGTCCACTCTTGCTTAGCTATAACATCCTGATCATGACTTTTTTTGTATATGCGGTGTTTTAGCAGATAATCTACTGCTCTATTAATTATCTCTACAACTTTTTTTGATCTAATATTAGGAGGAATTTCTGAAAGTGCTTTCAAATTTTTTACAATTCCCATATGACATGTGTGTTTTCCCCAACATTTTTCCTTTTTCTCGTAAGGCCAACCACTTGGAGACTTGTCTATTCCATCATCGTATCGTTGAAAATTCAAAATACATTCAATTCCATTTTGAACCCTTGAATCCTCCAAATATCCAAACTTTATAAGAGCCCATATCATATTACCTGTTAAACATGGGATTACTAAATCAGCAGTACCTCCATTATCATCACTGCCACGAGCAGAAAACCCGCCACTTGCTCGATGTTGGGAAATATTAAGAATAAATTCGCAAGTTTGTCTGATTCGTTCATCGTTTGCATCCGCATTGAGTTCTGCTAAGAGTATAAAACTCCATATTGTTCCTTTATATTTAGCTTTAATGTAAAAATTATTACGGTTTAACCAATATTCACCATCTATTTGTTTGCTAAGAATTTTAGGGACAAGTCCAGATTTCATGATCTCTTTTTTTGCTGAGATTACCTCTGCATTATCTTCAGGTTTATTTAGTATTTCAGTTAAAGTAAAAAATCGAACTGAAGGATTACTTTCTTCTAAAAGCCAATCTATAGGGTCCTCATTTAACAAAGATTTCCAAGCATTCATTTTTTTCACTTTTGGTTAAAAACGGTTTAGATTTTTAGTTTGTTTAATTTATTAAACAAAATTTCTTCCTGGTTAAGAATATCATAAGCAATATGCTGTAGTTCTTCTAAATTGATAAAATTTAGGCACTCATCCTTGTATTCTTCTGCTGATTCCTTCAAAGTGTCTGCGATCGCAGTCCAATTATGTGCAGACTTACTAATAATGGGAATGCACTCTTCAATAATTCTGAAATCTTCGCTTTTCCATGCTTTAGGACCTTCTTTAATCTCGGGATGATCTAGTAATTCTTCTAGGAAATTTCTATATAGATTACGAAAACTTGACCCTCCAGTGCCCCAAGTTTCAATATATCCATGCAATAGTTCAAACATTAATCTCGCACGGGAAATCGGTTTACCTAGCGGATCTTTTGCTAATCCCTGCAATTTTTTATCCCACTGAGGAATAGATGCTGCGAATTGTTTTAACCCTTGAACCCCGTTATTGTTTACGGATGGACGCAACATGTTGTCTACCACTTTTTTAATAGCAACTTTTACTCCCGCTGCTAAAGGTGGATGTTTTCCGTCAGGTCTTCTTACCATGGAAAATTGGGCATTGCTCGGATGCATGAATTTCGGACCGTGCTCAGAACTTCTTGCTTGTTTTAATTTTTCTATCGGGACTTCTTGGAAGCCTTCAAATTCTGAATCACCTACAAATGCCATACCATTCTCATCATTATAACCTGCTAAAGTTATTGCATGTCCTCCAAAATGAATTTCTCCCTCCCTTTCAAAATAGGGCAAATATCCCAGATCGGCTTTGAGGATTAAAGGTATATTTTGGGTTAACATCTTTTTTGACTCTTCCCATGCTTTATTAGCGCTAGAAAAAGACTGCTTCCTTAATGTGATTCCTAATAATCGACAAGCTAGAGAATTTGGTTCAATTGTTCCCTGCTTTCCTCCAAGAAAAAAAGGAATATCTGATTCAGGTATAAATGAAACACTATTGGTGGTATCGAAAAATCCGAATCCCATCGTAGCATCTAAACCAAATGCCATAGGCTCCGACATAGGAAAACCATGAAATTCAAACATATCTCTCATTGAGGATGATTCACAATGATAACCAATTCTGTGAATAAAATCATTTACTAGGCATTTTTGAGCTAATTTCATCTCCCCCGTCGATTTTTTCTATAACCCATTCCATAAATAAAATATCAGTTTCAAGTATTTTTATTGGATGAATAAATAACCCTGAAACATTTATCGGAAAATTAGGATTGACCTTGAGCATATTTTCCAACTCAAGCTTATGTTTTTTCATTGTCTCTATTGAATAAGAAAAAGCTTCAATCATTTGCTCCGTGCTCAAGAGTGGAAGCATAGAAAAAGCGACATAAAAATCCTCATCATTTTTACCAATAAATCCCTTAATTACGTTATAAACCTTCTCCTTTAGTATTTTTGCACCATAATCTGTAATTGTGTATACTTTTCGCTTCCGATGATCCACTTCTTCTTCATAATGTTCTACTAATTTTATATCCTCAAGTTCTAGAATTACTCTATATATTGAAGATTTACCTATTGCTGTCCATTCTCTCATTCCTCTTTCATCTATTCGTTGATTGATACTATATGCATGACTAGGTGTTTCTGCTACCAATCCTAGAATAACAAATTGCTTATGACTTATTTCTTCCATCATTCTCATTTTTCCTAATATTCTTAAATGAGAGTATATATTCTCATATGAGAATAATCAACATAATTATATATATGTTTTCCCGTTCAATAATTTTTAATTCAGCTATTCATACATTAAAACCATGTCAAAAGAAATACCACAAAATGAAAATGATAAGAGTGATAAACCACTTCCTCTTTGGACAATAGCACTCATCCCAGTTTACATTTCTGTTTTATTTATACTCATGTTTTTCCCCCTCGCTCAAGATTGGTTATGGATTGAAGCTTGGTTATTCATCGTATCATTTGTTATTAATATGACAATCAGTTTCTTTATCATAAACAAGAAGAATCCGCGAGTTCTTCGGAACCGGATGAAGGTGAAGAAAGTCGGTGTCACAGAGAAAACAAAAAGTTCAGCAGGATCAGATAAATTTTTATTGCCGATTCTTGCTATCGGATTTATTGGAGCATTTATACTGCCTGTATTCGATTACCGTTATCAATGGTCTTCAATTCATTTCATAGTGGAGATTATAAGTCTTGTGGTTGCGAATATTGGACTAATAATAATGGATATCGCAATGGTACAAAATGCATACGCCTCAAAAGTACTTGATATAAACAAAGACCAAAAACTCATTGATACAGGATTATATAGTCATGTTCGCCATCCTCTCTACTCGGGGGCATTTTTAATGATGCTTGGACTGCCCATTGCGCTAGGATCGTGGATATCATTAATTCCTGCTACAATCGGAGTAATATCCTTAATAATCCGAATAAAATTCGAGGAGGAAATGCTCATTAAGGGAATGGAAGGCTATGATGAATATCGAATTCGAGTAAAATACAAAATAATCCCTAAAATCTACTGATTTAACGTTATATACCTTTCAATTTTAATACAAAATGTTATTTATGATTTTTTACTAAGTTTTTTTTCCATATTGAGTAAGATATTTCTTATTTAAATCATAGAGTTACATTATGAATGAAGAAACGGAAGAAATTTTAACAATTATAGCTGAAAAAGCACAGCTAGCAGAAGGCGTTGAAGGAGTTAGATCAATCCTCCTTACTATGTTTCGCTTTCCTTCATTAAAAAACAAAAAAGTTTCCCAAAAAACTGGAATCGCTATCCCTGCCCTAGCAGCAGCTCGGGGTGAGTTAGTAAAAGCAGGAATCGTAGAAAAGAAAAATTATCTTGGCGAAAAAGGCAGAACTTGGATTCGTAAAAATTTGAACTTAAAATTTGAGTATGATCCTCTTCCAAATAATTTTGACTTGTCTTTAGCTGAAATTCCAGAAGAATATGCTTCTATTAATAAAATAAAAGAAATTTTAAATAATCGTCCTGAACCAGATTTTGCATTAGACCAATCACATGCCATTTCTACTACAGTAATAAATCGTGCTCTTTATCTCTTAAAAAAAGGAGATATAGAGGGAAGGAAAATAGTATTCCTTGGGGATGACGACGCTACTTCTTTAGCCGTTGGCTTATTGAACTTAACTGAAGAAATAACGGTCATAGATATCGATCCTAACGTCTTAAAATTTCTTTCAGAGAGTGCAAATACCCTTTCTTTAAAAAATTTCACTGTTATTTCGCACGATCTCAGAGATCCCTGCCCTACTAATATTCTTAATAATTATGATATTGTTTTGATGGATCCTCCTTATACTAATGAAGGGTTACGTTTATTTCTAAAAAGAGCTAAACAAGTTTTAAAAACTAGCATAGTTATCGAAGGAAATATGCATAAAGTTTTAGGTAAAAAATGTCTCTTATCCTTTGGAAACAAACCACCCAAAGAAATGCTACATATTCAACTATCTATTTTAGATCATGGATTCATAATAAAAGAAATGATTCCATATTTCAATCTTTATAAGGGAGCAAGTATATTGGGCCAGTTTAGTCACCTCTATTATATAGAATTAGCTGAAATTCAAAACATAGAGGATACATTAAGTTTAAATGCGCTCCCAATATACACTTCCGAACTAAAAAAAAGAAAAACTAATCCTTACCGTCCTATTGGATATCATTTTGTTGGAGAAATGCGTTTTACAGACCAAAACTTCCTTTTAGAAAATGAAAAAATTCAAAAAATCTTTCTAGACTCGCTAACTTACGCAGATTTAATAATTTACGACATATTTCACCACAATTACCAACCATTTGGATATAGTGCTGTTGCCATACTTAAAACAAGTCATGCAGCAATTCATACCTGGCCAGAACACGGATATATTAGCGTTGATATATTTATATGTGACGAGTTCTCTAAAGGATTAGAAGTCCTAAAATTCTTGAAAAATCATTTTAAACCCGAAAAATATGAGTTTCTTTATATGGAGCGAGGGAAGGGTTCTATGATTAAATATGAACCACTCGATTTAGAAAACAAGAGATAGAGTTAATAAAATAAAAAGACACTATCCTAATAGTTAAAAATTTGTATAAAAAAGTTGAGAAAATATTATAAATAATTATATAAATATTTTTTAATACTGATTGTTATCTTCTACAAGAGTTATGCGAGGTGCCAACCATGGAAGAAAAAAAATTAACAGAATTAAATGATCTTAAAGAAATTGCAATAGGAAAAATAAAGTCTGCATACAATCGCTCGATTGATGCTGAAGCAACCCATTCAGTTCTCTGGGATATCACTGAAAGAAAGAGGAATACGCTACTAAAGCTTGCTCTATTAATTAGTATTTTTATCATAGTCTTTGCTTATTTACCGTTTCTTTTTGGCGAAGTTGTAATAATATGGGTTTTTAGTTTAATTGCTGAAATTTTAGCTTTTGTAATAGCTGGATTAGTAATTTATGGAATTTTCCTTGCCAATTATTCGAAAGCTCATAAACAACTTATTCACGCCTCTATTCTCTTGCGAAGACAGAGTCTGGATTTCCTCCAATATAAATTAGATAATTTAGATAAAAAATCTTATATCGAAGAATTGAAGTCTTTAGAAGTAAATGATAAGGACCTAAAAGAAAAAACTCAGCTGCATACTGAAAAAATATCAACTCAATTAATAATGAGAATTACATACAATATCGAAGAACTTGAAAAAGCGGGGTTTAAAAAGCATATTATTACTCAACAAGCAATAGATTCTGCCAACGAAAAATTACAGAAATTCACCGCGTTGAGAACTTGCGAAGCGTGGCTTAAATTTGATTAAAAACCTTTTTTTGTGTTTGTGAAGTCTACTTTGTTAACAAAATTGTCAAATAACTTCATTTTTATATGTTCTATCAACACAAATTATAATCCTTAACACTCGCTTTTATATAATTTGAAAACAAATATGTTATTGAAGGATTGCAAGAAATTCGCAGCTAACATTGGATTTCAGAGAATATGGTTTCTATATTTTCGATTAAGCCCTCTATTAAACTCAAATATGAGTTTAATTCTCTCTTAACCTAAAATACTTCGGCTCGAATTGACGCTCCTTTTCCTACTTTTTCATAGATTCTATTTTTTGATTGAAGATTTGCCCTTAAAATTAAAGATCGGTTTGCTTAATCCCCCAATCACCATAAAATGTTTAAATTTTGTTTGAACTCTACGAAAGAATTTAATAAATTATAACAAAAATTTTTATAGAAATTATATGGTAATTATATTGTTAGTTTTCTACTTAAAAGTAGATAATGATCAAAAATAAAACTGAATCCGGAAAGACAAAATGAAAAATTCAACTGTTAGACTTACTTTTTTGGGGGGTGTGAATGAAGTAGGAGGAAATAAAATCCTATTAGAAGATTTCAATTATAATGTGAAAATTTTTTTAGACTTTGGAATTAACATAAAAGATTATAATGATCAATACGATAGAAATGAAGCACCAAATTCAATCAAAGAATTAGTTAGGTTAGGATTATTACCTGAAGCGGAAAAATTATCAATCAATAATTTATATACCGACTTTAAAGCGAATGAGGACCAAGATTGTAATGATTTGGAAACCAATCTCGATGGAATTTTTGTCAGTCATCCCCATAAAGATCATTTTTTTGGATTGTCATTTGTTAATAAAAACATACCAATATATACGGGAGTTTTTACCAAAAAAATTATTTCTGCTTATTATAAATGTTCTAAAAATTCAATCACTAATAATTATGGAGGTTTGAACTGGAGGCTGTTTCGTACGGGCGATATTCTTGATATTAAAGGATTAGAAATAATACCGGTGCATGTAGATCACTCAATCCCCGCCGCTTATGGTTTCATCATTAAAACTTCTAACGGTATTGTTGTTTACACCGGAGATTTTCGTATGCACGGCCCTTTAGCTGCTATGACTCAAGATTTTTTAAAAGAAATAACAAATAAAGATATTGATAAAATTGATATCTTAATCTGTGAAGGGACACATATTCATAGGGGTGCAATCGAGTCTGAAGACAATGTAGAGAAAAATATTGAACAACTCTTCCTTGAAAACCCTTTTGATTTTTTTTTAGTAAAGTATGGACGTTTAGATTGGGATCGTTTCAGGACCTTTTCTTTAATTGCGAAGAAGTACGGTTGGAAATTTATCATCACCGAAAAAGACGCTTATTTCTATTATCTCATGAATAAAGATAAAATCTACGAAAGTATGAAAAATCCAAATATAATTGATGATGATCACATTTTAATCCTCTCTAGAGGCAATGCAAGATATCGATGGCAAGAAAAAATAAGACAAGCGCTACATAAGGAAAAGAAGGGTTTCCGTTTTATAAAATATGATGAAATTAAAGAGTTAAAAAGTCAATTTTTCTTCTACATTACTTCTGTTCCAAAAGATATTATTCAAAGATTAAATCCGAATCTTAGGGGGGCTTTTATATCATCTAGCATAGATCCCTACACGGAAGAATACATTGATAATCATAGAACATTAACCCATTATTTCCGTCAACATGGCATTCCTTCTTACAGAGTACATGCGTCTGGACACGCGATGCCACATCATTTAATAAACTTTATCCAGATAATCAGACCTGATTATTTAATCCCCGTTCACTCAGATCAACCGCATTTTTTTAAAACTTTTTTCAAAAATTCTGAAATTAATGTAATACTTCCTAATAAAAACGATCGATTTGAATTGCAATCAGATATAGGTGTTTCTTAAGTTGAAAAAAAAATGTTCGGAATGCGGTATGATCCGTTCAAGTAAAGATCTCGTAAAATTAGGGGGGGGAGATATCATTTGCTTTTCTTGTTGGAATAAAAAGTTAAGAGAAAAGAAAAATTCACAACAAAACTAACTTGATTAATGGTATGAAACATTAAGCAAACATCGTTAATACGAGAGGAGATATGTGTATTTCGTCAAATTAAATTTTTTGAGTTTAATCTCATTTTGAGTTTCTGAGCCTTGAGGTATTATTGGCATTTTAATTACCCAATCGTAATCTTCTAAATACAAATTATTATAGAAGATATTCGTGTACTTGCACCAATCGATGAACATACTTATTGATACACTCTCGTTTTTAAGAGATGGGACTACCGACATAAAAAACCTCGTTATATTTATAATTAATTGAATAACCTTACGCAGTGAAACTTGTTTCGCCTAGTTTATATAAGAAATACCCTTAATCAACTTTACCTATTAAAGGCAATAGCGTAATTGGAAATACTTGATATTTACAGCAACCATCATAATATTAAAAAATGACATATTTATATGTTTCGAAGTTTTGTTCAAATGAATAACTAATCAAAATATTAATATGACTTGCCTTCTCTTTATTAAAACAAACATTCGAGAATCTGATGGTATAAATGGAATATGGTTTTTTTGGAAAAGTATTATGGGTTGACTTAACAAATGATACTTTTAGGGAGGAGGAAGTGCCTGAAAAGATATATCGTCAATTCATGGGTGGATACGGTTTAGGATGTAGATTATTATATGAAAGAATGCCCTCGCATATAAAACCCTTGAGTCCTGATTCCATAATTGGATTTTTCCCAGGGTTATTAACGAGTACTGTAGCTCCTTATTCAGGCAGATATATGGTTGTAGGTAAGTCACCACTTACAGGAACTTGGGGTGACGCAAATAGTGGAGGAACTTTTGGACCTGCGCTTAAAACTTGTGGCTACGATGGAATTATAGTCGTAGGCAAATCTAAAAAACCAACATATCTCTCTATTATAGACAATGCAATTAAGATTTTAGACGCTTCAGATATTTGGGGAAAAGATATTATAGAAACCGAGAAAATTCTAAAAAAAAGGCACGGTAACTCAATCAAAACCGCTGGCATTGGACAAGCAGGAGAAAAATTATCAAAAATCTCTGGAATCGCAAATGACAAAGGAAGAATTGCTGCCCGTTCGGGTTTAGGAGCTATAATGGGTTCTAAAAATCTAAAAACGATAGTTCTTAATGGCAATAAAAAAGTTGAGATTTTTAATCGCGAAAAATTTTATGAATTGATAAAAGAGTATAATAGAGCAACCAAGATTAAACCTTTAAACTTAATGAAAAAGTCGTTTTTAGGTAAAATGTTTGGAATGGTAAAATCTATGCGCAGACTTAAAATTGGAATGATAAATGCGCCAGATCTTATGCGAACAATTTATCGTAATTATGGGACTAGTATTGGAAATACAATTAGTGCGGAGACTGGGGACTCTCCTATTAAAAATTGGTCAGGAATAGGGATGTACGATTTCCCTTACGAAAAATCAGTCAATTTATCATCAATTGAGATTTCCAAATATAAAGTGAAAGAATATGGATGTTTTAGTTGTCCTGTTCAATGTGGAGCAATTCTGAAAATCCCTGAGTTAAATATCGAAGAAATGCACATTCCTGAATACGAAACTTGTTGTGCCTTCGGTTCTCTTTTGCTTAACAATGATTTATTCTCGATATTCCAAATTAATGACATTTGCAATCGAGCCGCAATTGATACAATTTCAGTTGGAGCTACCGTTGCTTATGCAATTGAGTGTTTCGAAAAAGGACTTCTAAGTTTGGAAGATACAGGTGGTTTAGAATTAGCATGGGGCGATACTAAGGTTATTTTGAGTCTAGTCAACATGATAATAATGAGAGAGGGTATTGGTGATTTATTAGCTGACGGAGTAAAAATAGCAGTCGGCAAAATTGGAAAAGAGAGCGAACCATATGCGATTAATTCGTTAGGTTCAGAAATTCCTATGCACGATCCACGATATTTTGAGTCTTTAGCATTTTCATATGCCTTTGATCCGACACCAGGAAGGCATACAACGGCAAGTATTGATTTTGCTGAAATTGGATCTTATGATAAATTCGAAAAAAAGGTAACTTTACCAAAAAACCGAACAAAAAACATTAATAATAAAATAGAAGCACAAGTTATTACTACGGGTTTTCATCAAATACTTAACTGTGCTGGGATGTGCATGTTCTCAACTTCTTTTGGACCTTATCCTTTTATTGATCTTTTAAATGCTTTAACAGGGTGGAAAGGTAATATTGATGAGTATATCGAAACCGGTCTAAGAATCCAGACATTGCGTCAAGCATTCACTTTAAGAGAGGGGATTAAAATATCACAGAATGAACTTCCGGATAGAGTTATAGGAATACCCCCCGCAAAAAAAGGACCCCTAAAAGGTAAAACTATAGAATATAAAGACTTTTATAAAAAATACTGCGTCAGAATGGGCTGGAATCCCGAAAATGGATATCCGTTAAAAAGAACGCTAGAAAAACTAGACCTTGAATTTGTGATTAAAGATTTGTATTAGAAATTCACTTTTAAAAACCTAACAATCTAATTTAAGAGAATATTCATACTCTTATGACTACTGATAATGATACTATGGAAAACCTACAAAGCTATCTGAAAAAAGAGATTTTAAAAGATGCTATAATATTAAAAAATAAATATCCTCCTATTTCAGAAAAGGTAAACGGAATCTCTAAATCCTTAAGGATTAAGAACATTTACAAGTTAAAAGGAAATTTGAATAATTTCATTTTCATAACAACAAAAAACTACACTAAAAATCCTCGATACAGATATTTTTTGGCCATATTATTAGCTACTCAAAGCTCTGATCTTTTAGTTAGTCTAGCAAAAGAATTTAGCAAAAAAAATAGATTAAAACTGATCCAATTTTCACTATATCCTCAACACTTCAGAGTTGGTTTATTTTCTTTGAAAGAAATACATAATAAGAATAATTTTTCAGAAGTAATCGATTTACTAAAAGGTTTTAGAATTATTTATCGAAAAGATTTAGAAAAACTCGGAAAATTAATTGAACGTGTATAATATTTATAGCTAGTTATAATAGTAATAATAATAATTTTATAGTAGAATTTGAATTAAATACCTAACTTTGTTATAAAATGTCATTTAGAGAGAATACCGTTAAAATTGTTAGCACTATTGGTCCTGCTTCGAGTTCAAAACAGATGATTAAGAGTCTAATCGATGCTGGTGTTGATGTTTTTCGATTAAATTTTTCTCATGGAACACATAAGGAAAAGGGCGAATTAGTTGAAAGAATCAGAAGCGTAGACGATAAAATTGGAATTATGGCCGATATTCAAGGTCCAAAAATTAGAGTTGGTAAATTTAAGAACGATGAGGCCTACATACTAAATGTTGGACAAGAAGTAAAGGTATACGAAAGTGAAATTCCTGGGGGTGGAGATCAAACTCAATTTTCCATTCCGTTAGTAGGATTTCTAAAGTCAATGAAAAAGGGGAATGTGTTTTTTGTTAACGATGGGATTATTAAAATTGAAATTAAAAGTAAAGAAAAAGATCATTTGATTGGAGAAGTAATCGCGGGTGGAATAATTAGTAACAACAAAGGAGTAAATATTCCAGCTGTAGAACTAAATCAATCTGTGCCTACTGAAAAAGATATTAAAGACCTTGAGTTTATAGCAGATATTAATCCCGAGTTTGTCGCAATTTCATTCGTATCTAGAGGGGACGATGTTCTCACTGTCAAAAAACTCCTTGAAAATTACGGGAATAACGAAATAAAATTAATTTCTAAGATCGAACGCCCTATCGCACTCGATAATTTTGATCAAATATTAGAAGTATCAGATGGGATAATGATTGCGAGAGGAGATTTGGGCGTTGAGATATCTCCAGATCAAGTACCAATTAAACAAAAAGAATTGATTATTAAATGTAACCGAGAAGGAAAACCCGTAATTGTAGCAACCCAAATGTTGGAATCAATGATAAACACACCTGTTCCCACTAGAGCTGAAGCTAACGATATATTTAACGCTGTTATCGATGGGACCGACGCTGTAATGCTTTCTGCCGAAACTGCAGTAGGAAAATATCCAATAAATGCTGTCGAATATATGAACAAGATTGCGACAACAGCTAGCGAAAATACACCAAAACGAGCTCCTGACGATTACGATTCAGATCGTTTAACACACACGCAAACGCTTGGTCATGCAATATATGCTCTTGCTCACGAAATGGAAGAATTAAATTTTAGAGGCAAAATTTTAGTAATTACCAGAAAAGGTTATGGTGCTAAGATGATTTCTAAATTCCGGCCTCCGTTGCCAATAATTGCAATGACTCCTTCAAAAAAAACTGCACGAGAATTAAACCTTATTTGGGGAGTACAACCCATATATATCGAGAATATCGACTTTTTTAATTTGGATGTTGAAAGTTTAATCGAGCAATCCGTAAGATTTGGTGTTGAAACTGGTCATATCGACGAAAATGAGCACGTTATTATTTTGCTAGTTTCGAGAAAGTTTCAAAAAAGAGGAAATCTTGTTGGACTTTACTATGTTGGTGAAATCCTTAACCCAGAGACCTAATTTTTTTCCTCATCGTTAATTTAATTAACATTCTTTTCTCATTTTTCTGTATCTTGTTAAATTACATGAAGATTGCTTTAAAATTTATTAATTTATTATGATCAATTTTAAATTCAAGGAATATGAATATAATCATAATTTTAAATTAAATTTCAAAACTATAAGGAATTCAATACTAAACAATATTAAGTAATGAGGTAGAAAAAATATGGGAGAAAGTGAATGGCAACACGCCTCTTGGGTATCTACATTAGGAAAATGGGCTTGGATTATCATTATTCTTATTGATATAATCGGATTATTGTTGTCTCTTTTTGCAATTATCCCACTGGTTATTTTATTGGGGGTTTTAGGGTTTGCGGCATTAGGAGCATCAACATGGAATATATTTGCAAGCATTATTGGCATTATAATTGCTCTACTTGTTATTAAACCTAAATTCTCAAAGCCATGTGGAGAAAAAGACTGGGATGCATTGTATGGTTGGGTTTTAAAATTAGGTGGTTTTAATGTTCCATGGATGTTTGTATGGGGCCTTATTTTGCTTCTGTTCGGATGGTATGGCTGGGGGACATTATCAGTTTTTGTTCCGGCCTTTATGTTAATTTTTGCTGGTCCTAAAGAATACAAATGGTCTGAAGAAAAAGCACCAAAAGAGAATCTATAAAAATTCTTTTTATTTTCTTTTTATTTTTAAATGTAAAAAAATTAAACTTTTATTTTGAGTTTTGTTGAGAGTTCTTTATATCTGGAGCGTAAGGTAACTTCAGTGACTCCTACAATCTCGGCAATATCCTTTTGCGTTAGTTCTAATCCCTTCATTCTACACGCTAAATATATAGCTCCAGCTACTATTCCTTTGGGATCTTTACCGCTGGTGGAAAACCTCTCAGAATAAGCGTTTACAATTTTAGTAGAATTAATTTCAATGTCGGGACCGAGTTTTAAAGTAGCTATATAAGTTGGTATTAAATCGCTTGGGTTGGTATTTGGAGCTTTAATGTTAAATTCTCTAATTAAAACGCGATAACACCTTCTAATATCTTTCTCGCTCTCGGATGATTCATCCAAAATCTCTTGCAAAGTACGTGGTATCCTTTTTAATCTAATCGCCAAATATATCGAAGCTGCAATCATGGAATTAATCGATCTACCCCTTAACAACTTCTTTTTAAAAGCGTCCTTATACAACTTTATAGCTTCGAACTTTATATGATTTGGTAAGTTTAAGTTGCTGCATATCCTTTTAAGCTCAGTTGTAGCGATGAGAATATTTCTTTTTTCCCATGTAATTCGAGTATTCCATTTTACTGCTCTCTTCAAATCAGGATCTTTAATATTTTTTCTATCGATTACAGTCGTTAATCCCATGTCAGGTAGTAAACTAGAAATCGGAGCCCCTGTATGCTCCCTTTGATTTTTCTCTTGAGATGTGTAAGCTCTTTTATCGCTGTGGGACAAATCTACACTCCTTTCTTTAATAACTAGTCCACAATCAGAACACACAATCTCTCCAATCTGATTTAGAGAAATAACATTGCCATTGCATTCAGGGCATAAATCTGATATAATATTTAAGTCTGTTACAGCATTCATTTAATCACCTTTTTATATTCCTGTTGCTTTTAATTGTTCTAATAATTCTTTTTGTTTCTTACTAATTCTCTTAGGAACCTTAATCTTTACTCTTACTAATTGGTTTCCTCTTTCTTCTGAATTAATTTTATAAAATCCCTTATTCTTTAATCTTAATATTGTTGAATCTTTAGTTCCTTCGGGAACTGATACGTTTATATCTTTTTCTATCCCTGGAACTTGAGTTTTACCGCCTAATGCTGCTGTAGTAAAAGGGATTTCTTGATCAATATATATATCGTCTCCATCTCTTTCAAAGAGTTTATGATTTTTCACATGGATGGCAATATACAGATCACCGGGGGAACCTCCATTTTCACCTGGCATCCCTTTTCCTTTTAGGCGTAATTTCTGGTCATCTCTAACCCCTCGTGGAATTGTTACTGATAAAGTTTGATTCGACCCTGTAGCGGGGTCCTTATATTGAACTTGTCTCTTCCCTCCAAGAAATGCGTCCATAAAACTTATTTCCATGTCGTATCTTAAATCTTCACCTTCTCTTGGATAATTTTGTTGTCTAGTGGATCTCGCTCTCGTACTTCCACCTCTATTAGAAAAGACATCAAATATGTCTCCTAAATCGTTAAAAAAGTCATTCCCTCCTGAAGATTGCCCTCTACGAGAGTTTCTTGAATTTCCAAAAATTTCGCTAAAATCAAAATTCCCAGGCGTTTCAGAAGTTGAATAATAATATGTATTTCCATCTGGACCTCGTTGCACTCTTGCACCTCCTGGTGCACGGCCCCCTCGTTGGTAGGTAGAGGAGTCTCCTTCAACAACCCCAAATTTGTCATACATTTCTCTTTTTTTATCATCACTCAATAAACTATACGCTTCATTTATTTCCTTAAATTTTTCGCCAGACTTAGCTTCATTAGCGTTTACATCAGGGTGATATTTTCTGGCTAATTTTCGAAATGCTCTTTTAATTTCCTCTTTTGAAGCGCTTTTTTTTAACCCTAATGTTTTATAATAATCTTTTGCCATAATTTTTAACCTCTTCAATAAAAAAAATAAAAAATAAAAAAACTAAACAAAAAAACTATATATATACTTATTCGTATTCAGCATCAACTACGCCATCGTCTTGACCTGTAGCTCTACGGAATTGTTCCTGCTCGATTTCGTCTTGAGTTTGTGGAGCGCCACCCATTCCTCCAGGTGGAGCACCTTGATAAGTGCCTTCTTGTGCATCTTGCTGTTGACCGTACATTCGAGATGAAACCTCGTGAAGAGAATTCTGTAAAGTTTCCATTGAACTTTTTATTCGAACAACATCCTCAGATTCCATTGCACTCCTGAGATCTGAAACTTTTTCAAGAATGTTCGATTTTAAATCTCCTATTACTGACTCGTTTTCCTTCAACAACTTCTCAGTTTGATAGATTAAAGCCTCGGCGTGATTTTTTGCTTCAGTTAATTCTTTAAACTTTTGATCTTCTTCAGCATAACTCTCCGCTTCTCTTACTTTTTGGTTGATTTCATCTTCTGACATCTTAGTTGATGCCGTAATCGTTATCGATTGACTTTTACCAGTTCCTTTATCTTTCGCTGAAACATTGATAATACCGTTCTGATCGATGTCAAATGTCACTTCTATTTGAGGTATCCCTCGTGGAGCAGGTGGTATCCCCGTCAAATGAAACTTTCCTAATGTTATGTTATCAGCAGCTTTTGGTCGTTCTCCTTGTAATACATGAATTTCTACTGCAGGTTGATTATCAGCAGCCGTGGAAAAAGTTTCTGCCTTTTTTGTTGGAATCGTAGTGTTTCGGTTAATCAATTTGGTAAATACGCCACCTAAAGTCTCAACTCCTAACGATAATGGAGTGACATCTAATAGCAATAAATCTTCCACTTCTCCAGTTAAAATACCCCCTTGAACAGCAGCACCCATAGCAACACATTCCATCGGATCTATACTCCTTTCAGGCTTTTTCCCTAAGAAATCTTCGAAGATCTTTTGAACGCTAGGCATTCTCGTTGGTCCACCAACTAAAATTACTTTATCAACTTCTCCTTTGTTTAATTTCGCGTCTTTCAAAGCATTAATTATAGGTGCTTCTAATCTCTTTAAAATGGGGCCAATTAGTTGTTCTAATTTTGCTCTTGTAATGTTCAAAGTAAGATGTTTTGGACCTGAATCCGTTGCTGTTATGTATGGTAAATTTATATCAGTCGAAATTGAAGTAGATAATTCAATTTTAGCCTTTTCAACTGCTTCTTTGACTCTTTGTATTGCCATAGAATCTTTGTTTAAATCAACGCCTTCCTGATTCTTAAATTCATCAACAACATATTTAACAAGAATCCTATCCATATCTGTTCCACCTAATTGAGTATCTCCCGCTGTCGAGATTACTTCAAAGACTTGACTGTCCAATTCCATTACTGTAACATCAAATGTACCACCACCTAGATCTAAAACTGCGATTTTTAATTGCGCATCTTTTTTATCTAATCCATATGCTACGGCCGCTGCAGTAGGTTCGTTAATTAAACGTTTAACGTTCAATCCCGCGATCTTACCAGCGTCTTTGGTGGCTTGTCTTTGATTATCGTTAAAGTAGGCAGGTACTGTAATAATAACGTCTGTTACTTCTTCACCTAAGTAAGCGCTTGCGTCTTCTTTGATTTTTCTCAAAATCATTGCCGAAATTTCTTGCGGCTTGTATTCTTTATTTTCGATTTTCACTTTATAGGATGTTCCCATCTTTCGCTTTATAGCTGTAATTGTTCGATCAGGGTTCGAAATTGCTTGCCTTCTCGCAGGCTCCCCTACTAACCTTTGCCCATCCTTTGTAAAAGCTACAACGGAAGGAAAAGCCTTTCCACCTAATGTATTACCTTCAGCACTAGGTATAATTGTAGGCTTGCCACCTACTAATACAGCAGCAGCGCTATTCGATGTTCCGAGATCTATCCCAATGATTTTTTTTCCCATATTTTATCACTTCTTTTTTTTAATTTTTATTATCATTTTTGTTTAAATTTATAATTTTGATTTGATTTTTGATATCTTAACCCCAGCGGGTTTCAATATCTTGTTATTTAAATAATAACCTTTATTTAATTCTTCAATTATAGTATTTTCAGGGAATTCTTCATTCGCTTCAACCATTAATGCTTCGTGTTTGTAAGGATCAAACTTCTCACCCTCTGAATGCATAGGTTTTACTCCCTCGTCTTCTAAGAATTTTTCAAAATTTTCGACAATCATTTTAAAACCCTTTTTTACTGACTCTCCCTTTTTTATTAAATCCAATACATTTAAAGCTCTCAGTAAATCCTCGTAATGTTTAATTAATTTCTTCATTATATCTTCTTTTACTCGCGCTCTATATCTCTCGTTCTCCCGTTGATTTGCCTTCTTGTAGTTATCGAAATCCGCTTGCGTTCTCACTAAAGAATTTAAGTATTTCTCATTTTTCTCTTCTAACTCCTTTAACTTTCTGCCGTCATCCTTTAAATATTCAATTTGTCTTTCTAACTCTGATTTTTTCGACTCAACTTGATCTAATTTTTTTAGTAGCATCTGATATTTTTCCGCGGTCTCCACGAGGTTTTTATATTTTTCTTTTGAAACCGTTACTTTACGGTAAGGGTCTTCCAACGACCTACGAGCGTTGAAAAATTCGTCGTAATAATCTTCAAATACCATATTTTTATCTCTTTTTTTGTAAACAATTCTTTTTTGTCAATTGATTGTTGACAATCATTAATATATAAGTATTAATTGACCTATTTAAAGGTATCGATTATTAAATATAGATAGCTCAAGCCTTCTACTAACGAGATTTTAGGTTTTTCAAACATTTTGTATAAAAAAAAATTAAAAAAAAAAAGAAAAAAAAAATTACTTTCTTTACTTCTCACGTTCAAATATTACATACGTTCCGGTTACGAATCTAAATTCCCAACCTTCAGCTGCTAGCGCATTTAAAAGGCTTTCAAACTGTTCTACTCCTATTTTAGGATTCATGTTCCCTTTTTCATATATTACTTTATACTCTTTCATATACTCATCTCTTTGATTTTTACGAATAATAAAGAGAGCATTTATAGATAAATGTTATATATTGTGAGAAGATTAAGAATTATATGATTACATGGATTTTAGGTATAGCCCTAAAGTCTTTGTTCTAATCAAAAGATTTTGAAATGATTTTATTATCTTTGTTTATTTTTAATGGTAGAAAAAAATGGCAACTTCTATTGTAATTGAGGGTAAAATCTCTGTAGATGCAGTTTTACGATCAAAATATCGTAAGATTCTGACTATATATTATGATGTTGCCAAGCTCCAGAGAAAAAAGAATAAAAAACGAGTAAGATATCTCAAGCAGACACTTGAATCAGCAAAATCCAAGGAAGTTAAGATTGAAGCGGTGGATCAAAAATGGTTTGAAAAACATGCAATTGGAAAGACACACGGAGGACTTGCTGCTATTGTAAGTAAAAGAACCTATCAAAAAATACCTGAACTCTTGAAATCAATACCAGGCATATTTTTTTTTTTAGATGGAATTGAAGATCCTTATAATCTTGGTTATACGATACGGTCATTATATGCCGCAGGAATTGATGGAATCGTGATGAAACAGAGAAACTGGCTTGATGTGGATGGAATTATTATCAAATCTTCTGCAGGCACCTCAGAATTAATGCCAATTGCGTTAGTTGAAGATATCGACACAACGGTAAACTTCTTCAAAACTAAAAATTACACCATTGCTTGCACTGGTAAAGATGATGGTCAGTCAATATATCAAAGTAATCTGAAACCCCCGTTATTTATAGCAATCGGGGGTGAAAAAAGAGGCATTAATCGCAATTTTTTAGAGAAGGCAGATTTACGGCTTACGATTCCATATGAGCGAGAATTTTCGGGATCGCTACCGCTTAATTCGGTAGCAGTTATAATTGGATTTGAAATTCTTAGACAACGAAGTTATTCCAACAACTAAGTCATCTTCAAATTCAAGAAATCTTCAAAATACTATTATGTTGCCAGAGAATAGATAATTTTATTATGGTACCAGAAGGCAGATAGAAACAATTATATTTATAAAAATTCATATAAAATATTATGATTACATGGATTTTAGGTATAGCCCTAATTATCTTTGTTCTAATCAAAAGGTTTGGAAAGGATGGGAGAGTCGAGGGATATCCGCTTGGAATGCCTCGTGGGACAATTAGAGCGATAATTACCATAATGGTCGTATCTTTTCCCTTTACATATATCCTTTATAACACTCAAATTCCTTCTGAAGTTGTCAATACGATTTTTATTTTAGTAGCGTTTTATTTTGAAGCTCGAAAGGGTCAGGATAATAGATTAAAAATTATTGAGGAGATCAAAAACCCGGAAAAGGTGTCTGAAGAGAAAAGAAAGACAAAAAAGCCACTTTATCTTCCGAGATACACAGTAAGAATATCTTTGATGATTTTCCTAATTGTCTTCTATCTAATTGATCTTTTTATTCAAAATATTTCCTTAGAGTTAACTAACACGCTTATAGATATACTCGTCATTGCAATACTTTACTTTATAGGTACTTTTTTTCGAGCAATAGGGCAAATATTTTCTAAGAAAAAATTGAAAGAACGAATTGAAGAAATACCTAGCTACCAAGAGTTATCAAAATACGACATCCTTGAGAAACTTGACGAACAAAAACGTGGCAGTATCAGTAGTATTGGAAGAAACCTATTTTCTATTATAGTCTTCATTGCAGTAACTTCAGCTCTATTCTTATTCACCATAGATATCGATTTCGCCTTGATTTTTAACGTATCGTTACGAAGATCATTGTTACTACTAATTAACTTGTATTATGGTTTCAGAGATTAAATTTAAATTAAAATAATTTCTTTTTTTTTAATTCTCTTAAGTTCTTAACGTTTTTACAGTAAAAAGGCATAGATTTATTTTTATTCATTAAATCAACTATCTTAAAAACACGAATAGTAACGATCATGAAATACCGAAAAATGGGTTCATTAGGCTGGGATGTTTCTGCTTTAGGTTTTGGGGCAATGAGGTTGCCAGTAGAAAAGGTGAAAGACGAAAAAACGGGAGAAATGAAGTTAGATATTAAAGAAAACGAAGCTATTGAAATGATTCGCTATGCTATTGATAACGGTGTAAATTATATTGATACAGCATACCCTTACCACGGTGGAAAAAGCGAAGTGCTCGTTGGAAAAGCATTACAAGACGGGTATCGTGAGAAGGTTCACCTTACTACGAAATTACCGATGTGGATGGTTAAAAACACAGAAGATTTTGATACTTTTCTCAACCAACAGATCGAACGACTACAAACAAATCCTGATATTTACTTGTTCCACGGGTTAAACAAAGCAAGAGCTGAAAAAATCAAAAATTTAAACTTGTTCGAGAAGATGGAGCAAGCGAAGGCTAAAGGGATAATTAAATATATTGGATTCTCCTTTCACGACACCTTTGAAGCGTTTAAAGAGATAATAGATATGTATAATTGGGATTGCTGCCAGATACAATACAACTATCTTGATATAGAATTTCAAGCGGGAATTGAAGGGTTAAAATATG
Organism: Promethearchaeota archaeon; assembly: GCA_030599585.1. Taxonomy (GTDB): domain Archaea; phylum Asgardarchaeota; class Lokiarchaeia; order Sigyniarchaeales; family SOKP01; genus SOKP01. The sequence goes on from JAUVNS010000004.1 coordinate 150,705, forward strand.
CAAGGAGCAAAGATATAGCAGTAATAATTATGGAACCAATAAGAGGTGGAAAACTAGCGATTCCAGAAGATAAATTAGATTTATATCCTGAAATTAAAAAGACTCTTGAAAAATCAAAAATTAAAAGGAGTACGCCAGATTGGGCATTACAATTTATCTGGAATCACCCCGAAGTTTCTGTTGTTTTAAGTGGGATGAGTACGATGCAACATGTTGTAGAAAATATCGACTCTGCAAATAATTCAGAGATGGATTCCTTAACTGAAGCTGAATTGGCGACAATATCAGAATTACGTGAAGCTTATGGAAAGTATAACGTCGCTCCTTGCACGAGCTGTGGTTACTGCATACCCTGTCCTAATGGCGTTTCAATTCCATTTATTCTTAGATTGCTGAATGATCTCGCATATTGGGGTGAATCTGGTAAAGAACGAATCTCTTTTTTCTATAATTATATGGCAAAAACTCAAGAAGGTATCGAAGAAAGGAAATCTAAAGGGGAAGAATTCGATGGGGCTGCTACATTATGTATTCAATGCGGAGAATGTTTGGAAAAGTGCCCACAACAGATTGAAATTCCTGATTTCATGGAGAAAGCAAATGAGATATTTGAAAATGGCAAAAGTATTTCGGAAATATTATTTTAACAATAAAATTAGAATTTTAGCTAAAACAATAGAACTTAACTATAAATAAACAATTTAAAGTATCGAATTTTAATTTTAATATTAATTTCAGAATTCATTTTCCTAAATGAAAAAAAAAAAATTGAATGAGATAAAATATGGCGATTAAATGGAAACTTTTCAGAATGTCTTTCCCAAAAGTTTGTGGTAAATGCGGAGCTTTAGCTAATATGGAAAGAGAGTATTGCGAATCTTGCGGAGCCCAGAACAGCCTTAGAGAGGTTACAAAAGAGGATTACCGTAAATATCTGAATAAGTAAAATAAATTAGATATTGTAGAGAGATCAATAAATAAGGCATTTAAGGTTTTTTATTCTTTTAAACTTTTTTTAATCTTTTGATACAAATCTTTAAGTCCGGTTTCGTTAAGAAATTGGTCTATTTTTGATGTTGGTCTTAATGCTTGGGGTTCACTGTCTTTTACTAATTCGCTACCACAATACTCACAGATATTTTGATTAGGATCAGCGTAATCAGTATCACAATTTGAACATTTCATTTTAGTATCGAAATCTTTTAGGCTTAATTCTTATAATAAAATACTCAAATTATAATATTAAATTTTACTGAATTGACTTTTCTCTGTAATTTCTTATACAATTAAAATTAGTTATTTCAACAGTAATCTTTAAAATTAAAAAAAAAAAAAATAAAAAAATAAGATTTATTTGACTAAACTTTTCCATATTTCTTAAATAGAAAAATGCCAATGAATACTATTATAATGCTAATCAACGCAATCATACCGAGTTGCATCAATATTTCTACTGCAAATGGAGAACCTCCACCGAATATTGTTGTAATGGCATTGGTGACGTAATAACTTGGGAGAAAAGCACCAATAATTCTAGTAGTTTCTGTCAATGGGATAAATGTTCCAAAGAACATTTGTGGGAGAATAAATATAAATGATATTCCCGTGGCAGCACCAGCCGATTTAGCTATTGTAGCAGTAATTAGGCCTAGTCCAACAGAGCATAATGATAAAAATAACATAAAAATAAATGCCATTATAACCCCAAAGACATCCACATTTGGTCGAAAGCCCATTAAAAGAGACAATAGAAACACTATTGCAAGCTGAATAACTGCGATAAACAGATTTGTAATGATATGACTCCCTATAAATTGGCTTGAAGGTGTAGGTGTTACATTTATCCTTTTTAATAGCCCATTTTCTCGATCATCGGTAAAAGACATCGACACAGTCATTATTATAAAGATACACGCATAAGCAAATAATCCAGGCGCCATTGTATCAAATAATGGCGGGTCTGCACCACCTAAACTTCCAAATGCTAATCCAAATACTAATGTAAGTATGGCAGGAAAAAGTAAATTAAGAAATAAATTAGCTGGTTCCCTTAATACTTTCAATAGTTCCATTTTTACGAGCGCTAAAACTCTTTGTATCATTTTTCTAAACCCCCTCCATAATTCTTCTTCCAGTTATTTTCATAAACACTTCCTCTAAATTTTTTGCATCGTGTTTTTTCATGAGTTCTTTTGGAGAACCAAGGGCAATAAGCTCGCCGTAATCTACGATGCCTACTCTATCGCATAGAGCCTCTGCTTCTTCAATATAATGAGTCGTTAAAACTATTGTCTTATCTTGTTGTTTTAGATCCCCAATGAAGGTCCAAGTTTTCCGTCTAACGCGAGCATCCATTCCTACTGTGGGTTCGTCCAGAAATACAATTTGAGGATCATTAATTAAAGCAATAATTAGATTTAACTGCCGAACCATTCCGCCACTATAACCTTTTGCTTTCCTATTACTTGCCTCTTCTAACCCCGATGCTTTAAAAAATTTATCAGCTCGTTCTTTTAACACATTTTTATCCATTTCAAATAAATTTCCAAAGAGTTCTACATTCTCTCGCCCTTTTAGAAATTTAAAAACCGAAGGTTCCTGAGGACAAACTCCAATAATTTCCTTTATTTTGTTTATATCTCTTTTAACATCGTATCCTCCTACAGTTGCAGTTCCTTCCGTGGGATTTAACAACCCTACAAGCATGTTAATTGTCGTAGTTTTGCCTGCTCCATTTGGACCTAAAAGACCAAAAAGCTCACCTTTTTTTATTTCAAGGTTTATTCCGTTTACAGCCGTAACATCGTCGAATTTTTTTACGAGATCTTTAACGACTATCGCACTTTCTCCATCAGGATCAAATATATCTTCAGGTTTTTCCCTTTTAATTTTTATTTTCGAAGCTTCTCCGGGTATAAGGTTTTGTAACCTCATAATTTCTTGCTCAAGAGCTTCGATTTTATCAAGGTGTCTTACGATTTCATTATCTTTTGTTTTTATATCCTTTTTAAGATCATCTATTAACTCTTCCATTTTTTCTTCATCATCCATTTTAACAATAATTTTATTTTTCATTAGAGATTAATTAATAATTTGTAGTCCGATGTTTGTGATAAAGCTATTTCAATAGTATATATTTTTGATGGTAGGCATCAAGTGGTAAAATAGGAACATTAAAAAGTAAAAATGGGCGTTTCTTAACCCGTTTAGGTGATAAATTATCCCCCCAAAATGGCACCTTTCTGAGAAAAATTTTATCTAATTACCACCTAATGGATTTTTTCCAAATTTTTGATTTTTGGTATTTAAATAAATTTCGTAAAAGATCTTCCTATTTTTAATCCAAAAAGGTTTGAAATTGCATGTTAGGAAAATTAAAATTACATAAAACTAAGCTGTATTTCCACTTATTTCTTTTACTTTATCTTCTAGATACTTATTCCTCCATGTTGGAAAGATTTTTCCTCCAATTCCAATATTTATTGAAATTGATTCGAAATCGTCTGAATTGAGTGAAGTTTGAATATCCTGTAATTCTTTCATTGAGTCAACCCAAATACAAATGATAATAGTATTCGGTAGGGTACTAAATGTCCACGTGAATAATATTTTTTGACCATACTTACTGCGCAAAGTTTCAATAATTTTCGTTTTATCAACCTTAATACTTGGTTTAATAGTTAATATTACCATCACCGTGACCTCTGAGCATTTATCGGGATACCAATGTATTGAGAAATCAATAAGATGATTTTCAATTAGCCTATCTAAATGACGTCTAACAGTTTTAGTTGAAACCCCAACTTCTTCTGCAATTTCTACTATCGTTTTTCTTGAATTGTCTTTTAGCGCATTTACAATTAAAAAATCGGTAGTTGAGAGATTAATTTTTCTTGTCATATCTACTTCTGTTCCCAGCGGCATAGGGGAGCTATCTAATCCCACTTTAAGTTCAGGAATCTCAGCCGTTTGTTTAACAAATGAAACTAGGGGTTCCAAATCGCTTAAATTTCGTAAATATGCATGGATAATAAATAAATTACCACTATGTTGAGAAACTGTGTAAATATTTTCATTTACCCCTAATTTTTCAATCAAGTCTTCAACATGTTTTGCCTTAGAGGTTCCAAACATAACTACGTTTGAAGGAATTGGCTTGAAAACCCTAAAACTTAGAGTAGTTACGAATTTATCAAGTATTCCTAAATTTACCATTGTTTTAACTCGTTTATGGATAGAATTAACGCTCATTTTGAAGGATTCAGCAAGTTCTCGATATGGAGTCCTAGAATTCCAGACAAGCATCAAACATATGGTAAAATCAATTTCATCCATAGTATTATATTTCTCTAATTTCTTACCGTTAAATAAAAATTCGATTATACTTCACATTATACAAAATTAGAAGTATTTCAAATATGATTAAACGAGATAATTAATTATGCCTCTAATAAGAATATTTATGCAAATTTAGCGTGATTTATTGAGGGTTTAACTTCTATTTTATAATCACTTAAATGTGGTAATTATAAGGATTAAATACAAAAAGAGCACATTATTTAGTATGAGGATACATTATGGGAAAAAAAAATCACCCTGAAGCCTTTCAAGGAAATTTGAAGAAGAATTATTATTATGAAGGTTGGTATAATAAAATCATAGATAAAAATCAAGACTTCATTTATGCTTTTATTCCAACTATCGCCATTAATAAGAAAAAAAACAATTCTCACGCATTTATACAGATTTTAGATGGAAAAACAGGAAATACTAATTATGTCAAATACGAATTAGCTCAATTTGAAAACTTCGCACTGGATGACTATGATATTAGAATTGGAAACAATTTCTTTTCATCTAAAGGTTTCAAATTAAATATCAATCAAGACCAAACTAAAATTAAAGGGTTTGTTGAGTATATTAAGCCTGTACTATGGCCTAAAACATTTTTTCAACCAGGAATAATGGGTATTTTAACATTTTTTCCCTTTCTCGAGACATATCACTCCATTGTAAGCATGAATCATAGCCTTAAAGGCTCTATTGATTTTAATGGTGAAATTATTGACTTTAACGGCGGTAAAGGGTATTTAGAAAAAGATTGGGGGACTTCGTTCCCAAAAGCATATATTTGGGCTCAAACTAACCATTTTTTAAGTCCTGAATTATCTTTTATATTATCAATAGCGCTAGTTCCCCTTTTTAAGATAAGAGTTAAAGGTTTTTTTTGTGTAATTTGGTACAAAGGAACTTTTTATAAATTTGCCACTTACACAGGTGCGAAAATTAGCCTACTTGAAACAACTTCTGAAAGGATTAAAATTAAGATAGAGGATAGAAAATTATCGTTACTTATCTTAATTAATAAGAAAAATATAAGATTTAGTAAGCTTAAAGCGCCTTTTTCAGGAGCAATGTCAACTGAAATATCTGAAACTATGAATTCTAAAATTAGAATAAAACTTCACGATAAAAAAAATAATGAATTGATATTGAAAGATACGGGAAAATACGCTGGATTAGATCTTAGCAACATCGAATTACTTCTTTAGTTAATGTGACTTCTATTTATCCATTTTTTCTGACAAAGTTTTTTTTGAAAATAACCTCTTCTTTAAGGTTACCATTGATGTATCTTCATCATATTCTAAGACATCGATCTTTGCTAATTCGTGGACTGCTCTTAAAACCATAGCTCCTGCAATACCCGTCGTGTTCTTGATTTCTTCTCTGGACATTTTTTCTTTTTCTCCATGAAGACTAAGCAGTATGCGATAATGCGGTTGTCCTTGCCAAATCTCCGAAATTAAAAGTTGTGTAATTGATAATAATGCTTTAATCCTCTCAAAATCAAATTCTGAATCTTGACTCTCTTCTGCTACTTTTGCTAACTTTTTCAATTCCACCTTTAAACTTGAGTATTCCTTTAATAACCGCTTTTGTTCTTCTGTCAATGAGCCGATTTTCTGGTCTCTCTCTAGTTTTTCTTGTTCAAGTTTCTTAGTTTCTTCTTCTAGTTTTTTCTTATCGCTTTCTAAACTAGCTTTTTCAAGTTCAAGTTGTGATTTATCGGCTTCCAGCGTCTTAGTGGCTTGCTCAAGCTGCAGTTTTTCACCTTCAAGTAACTTTTTGTCCATGCTGAGTTGTTCCCTATCTTTTTCAAGCACAAGTAATTCCGTTTTAGCTGTTTCTAAAACGTCTATAAATTGTTTAAAATTATCTTCAACAGATCGTAAGGAGCTTTCAATTATTTCTGTAGCACTTTTTTTTTCCGACATTAGATTACACAATAATGATTTTAATTAATAATTATAAGTCAAATTAAAATATATAAGTTAGATCTAGTATAAAATAATATAGAAAAATATTAAACTCCTAATTATCCTCAAAAAAGTTCAATTTCACGATAATTAAAACAAGAAATGTAATTAGTCATGGAGAGTCTAGTAGACAAGAAAGATTTGCGGTTCTATAAAAGAATGATAATATTTATCATTCTGTTAGTAATTTCTCTTTCCTATTTAGCTTATGATAGATCCGTAAGTTATACTAAATATGAAAGGATCGACTTTCAATCTTCAGACGCGATTTTGTATGCCAATTTATATTTTCCATCCAAGAGTTTGGAATTTCAAGAAAAAAGACCTTTATTAATTTATTGCCACGGAATTGGTAGTCAAAGAGATTTTGATTTAAGGATTCCAATCGAGTTTTCTAAAAGGGGTTTTTATGTAGCGGCTTTGGATTACCAAGGCCACGGAGAGAGCGGTGGAAATATCTTAGATGTTGATCCAATCACTGATAAACCTGCTCTTGCTCAAGACTGTTCAAACCTTTTAGATAAACTTGAGACATTATCTTTTTATTCAAATGTAAATACTTCTCAGATTGGCTTGATTGGACATTCTTTAGGAGGATTTGTGGTTCTTATGAATCAAGCGTTAGATCCTCGATTCAATATTACAGTTGCTTGGGCTCCTTTAGTCAATTTTGATCCCAACCATATCCGTGTCATTCAACCAGGATACGAACAATACATCCCTGCTAATCTTCTTAATAAAACTAACACTAATAATTTGTTGGTTATAATGCATGTTGACGACGAGGTATTAGATTACGCAGACCAAGCATTAGTTGCTCAAAATTTAACTGATTGTGCAGTAATTCCTATAACGGGACCACTGTTTGGAGGTGGTCACCAATTATTCTCGGATGTTGTTATTGTCGAATCAATCAAATGGTTTGAATTAAATTTTTTTAAATCAATTTCAATTAACGGACCTATTAACATAACCTTTATTGTAAATTACATTGTGCTATTTATCACTCTAATTTTACTAGTGTTCATCGTACTTTCTTTAATTTCTTACACCTCCCAATTTATTCCATATAAAAAGGAAAGCCCTCCTATCGAAATCGTTAGAAAGGTAACGACATTATCAAAGATTAAAGACAAAGCGATAACAACTAAACAAATCTTAAAAATTGTGCTCTATACAACTATTTTTCTTCTTAATTGGGAGATTTTTGAAAGAGTTTTTGGCTTAGTAGGTATTTTTTTAGCTTCGCTTAATATTACAGTAATATATTTTACTGTGAAGATAATACTCTACTTGCGAAAATTAAAGGAAGATGAAGTGAAATTTGATCTAAACCAGATTAAAATTTTACTCAAATCAGAGTTCCAGTTAAAATATGTATTATACGTAATTCTGTGTAATTTCTATTTTATTGTAATATATCTAATCTTCAGCTATTTCTATCCATTTGCATTTATGTGGCCTTCCAATTTTTTTAACACAGTTCTAGCTGCTGGTGTCTCCTTTCCTGTATATTTCTCTCTTGAACTTTTGTATAGAAAAGCTATATATCCACAACTTAGATTCTTAAAAGAGGAACGCAAAAAAACAAGGTGGATGGTAATTATAGTTGTGCTCGTAAATATCAATTTGATGACACTAACATGGACTTGGGCATTCTTCCCCTCTGTTTTATTTATGTACTTAATATTCCTATATGCAACTATTCAGAATACATTAATTTATGAAAATACTCAACGATTTAGCACTGTAATAATAAGCTCCTTTGCTTTAATTCAGATTTTCTTCGCTGCCGTAGTCTCTAACGCGTTAGGTATTGGTTCTGCATTACAGTTATTTGTTCAACTATAAAGAAGTAAAAATTAAATTTATGTTTTTTTTTCATTTGGGTTTCATTACCAAATCCTTAATTAAGTATTAGTAATTACTATAAAACAATTTTTATACAATTTTAAAATAAATATTCTATAAACCTTTTTACAACGGATTTCAAAATGTCTGTGAAAGAACAATCCAATGGTTTATCTACAAAAAAGAGAAGACTTATATTCGGGGTTTCAATTCCTGTTTTCTTAATGGGATTAGTATCCTTATTTACCGATATTTCTAGCGAAAGTATTCAAAGTATTTTACCATTGTTCATACTTGACATTGGGGGAAGCGTTCTGGCACTCGGAATAATCTCCGGAATTACCAATGCTATAGCAAATATCCTCAAAGGGATAACTGGATGGATGAGCGATAAAATTAACAAAAGAAAACCCTTTATAGTAGCAGGATATACATTGTCAAATCTTTCAAAACCAATAATTGGCTTGAGCCCCTCATGGGAAATGGTATTAGGTCTTAAAACAACAGATCGTATAGGTAAAGGTCTAAGAACTTCTTCGCGAGATGCTTTGATTTCTTATTACGCTGAGAAAAAAGGAAGAGCATTTGGCTTACATCGTGCTATGGATACTTTAGGTGCGGTTTTCGGATCTCTACTAGCTTTTATCCTTTTGTATTTTGCATGGACTTACTCGCAAATAATATTTTTCTCGATAATTCCTGGATTAATTGCTATTGCTCTTATTCTTCCCGTTAAGGATATTTCTTCCCGTGAATTAGTTAAAAAGTCAGAAAAGAAAAGCAAAAAAGAAAAAATGGAAAAGATAGATAAAAATTTTATAAAGCTAATTGTTATTCTAGGAGTAATTGAATTCGCAAGTTTAGATGTTGTGTTTTTAATACTTAGGGCGGCAGATTATATTCCCATAGACTTAATTTTTCTTATACCCATCTTTTATTTAATCCTAAACTTGGTCTATACCATTTTTTCCCCTATAAACGGTTCTCTCTCTGATAAGATTGGAAGAAAACCTATAATTGTTGTGGGATTGTCGATATTGCTAATATCATGTGTAATATTAGCGTTCCCCATTCAAGTTTCGCCATTTTCAATAGTGTTAATTATTATAATTTATATCATGCACGGTTTTTATCTTGCTTCAGTAGATCCGATTTCAAGAGCATATATCGCAGATTTAGCAGGTAAAGAAAAAAGGGGACGTGCCTATGGATACTATTATTTTTCGGTCGGATTTATAAGCATGGTGGAAGCCTTAGTTTTTGGATATATCTATAGTGTGTTTTCGTATACTTGGGCGTTTATTTATATATCAATCTTATTGGCTGTATGTATTATTATTTTTGCGATTACTGACTTTTCTAAAATAATAAAAAAAGCTGAAAAATAAACTTAATTTTTCTCTTAAATTGTATTTAGGCAGATATCCATAATTCTGCTAAATAGATTAAAACTTCTGAAGCTTTCTGCAATGCAAGCGTTGGAATATGTTCTTTCCTTGAGTGAAAAAGTAATCCTCCAGAGAAAATATTAGGGGTGGGTATCCCCATTTCGCTTAATTTAGAACCATCTGTCCCTCCCCGAATCGCATGAATTTTAATATCCAGTCCAGCCATCTCTATCGCCTTCTTTCCCAAATCCACAACTTGTTGTTTATTTTCAATAAAACGAAGCATGTTCTTGTATTGATGTAGAAATTCTATGTTAACCTTTAAACCAGAATATCGATGTTCGTACAGCTCTCCTAATTTTCTTAGGTATTCCATTCTCTTTTGATTATTTTTTTCCTTGTAATCCCTAATTATTAGTATCGCATTTGCTTCTTCTACATTCCCTTTTAATTCAGATAAATAATAAAAACCTTCTCTTTCTTCTGTGTGTTCTGGTGACTCATAATCAGGTATGTCACTGAGATATCGACTTGCTATGTGAATTGCATTAATTAGAAGGTTTTTGGCGTAGCCAGGATGTACACTAAGTCCCGTAAATTTTATTTTTGCTTTCCACGCATCAAAGCATTCAAATTCTAATTCTCCCATTTCTGAGCCATCTAATGTATAACAGAAATCAGGTAACCTTTCTTTGTTTATTTTCAAAGTTCCTCTCCCAATTTCTTCATCAGGCGTAAAACATATTATAATAGGACCGTGTTTTAATTCCGAAAATTTATTCCAAGCCGCACAAGTAGCCATAATTTCTGCGATTCCAGCTTTATCATCCGCGCCTAGCAAAGTATCTCCTTCAGATGTAACTATATCCAACCCAATATACCCCGTTAATTTTGGAGAATCTTCCGTTGTGAGCTTAATATCTGGATTACTTGCAAATTCTATTGCACTACCGTCATAATTTTTGTGAATGACAGGTTTTACATTTTTCCCGCTAACTGCTGGTGATGTATCCATATGAGCTATATAACCAATTGGTTTAACCTCTTCCAAGCCAACACTTGCATGTAAATTACCGTACACATAACCATACTCATCGTGTACTACATTTTTTAAGTTCAAATCCACTAATTCTGATGCTAAAATTTTTCCTAATGCTAATTGATTTTGCGTTGATGGGTTTGAGTTTGAATGCTCATCTGATGTAGTCCATACTTGAACATACCTAAGAAACCTATTTAATGCTTCTTTGTGTAAAAATTCTTTTATTTCTTCAGATAACATATTAATCCCGTCTTATATAGTAATAATACCTTTTAGAATTATTTTTAATATTATAACTTATTTATTCATTTTCCCTTAAATTTCGGCTCTCTTTTCTGTTTAAATGACTTCATACCTTCACCAAAATCGTACGAAGCAATGTTTTTACAATACAACCTAAACTCGTGGTTCAAAGAAGAAGGTAGTTCGTTATACTGAGAAAAATTCAGCATATTTTTATTGTAACCTAAACATTTAGTAGGCAGGCTTGTTATTGATTGTATAAATTCTCTAGATTTTGCCCTAAATTCTGAAAAGGGATAAACTCTGTTGACTAAGCCAATTTTTTCTGCTTCAAATGCATCGAGTTGGCGTCCGGTTAAAATTATTTCTGTTGCTCGAGCGAAACCTATTAACCTAGGGAGTAACCAACTTGCTCCGCTCATTACGCAATGAGCCCGTTTAACTCTTTGATCTCCAATTTTCAAATTATCTGCCGCTATGCGGAAATCACAAGATAAAGCCAATTCAAACCCTGCCCCAAGACAATAACCTTTTAATAGTGCGATAACTGGTTTTTGAACTTCTCTAATTAATTGAATTACTCTGTGATGTGGGAGTTTTGAACCGTCATCTAAAGGTTTAAACTTCACCCCTTCAGGACCCATACTCTTCAAATCGTCCCCAGAACTAAAAGATTGATTATTACCCTCAATAACAAAAGCACGAATCAATTTATTCTTAAAATTTGCTTCCAATATATCTATAACTTCCATCATTAACGGATAATTTAAAGCATTTAGTCGTTTTGGGCGATTTAAAGTTATAGTACCAATTCCTTCCTCGATTTTAAAAATGACATTTTCAAATTCTTGTTGTCCCATAATTACTACATCTTTGAAAACAGTTTCAAACTAATTTATGTTTAAAATAATTTGTATTTTATAACTATAAATATCATTCCATCTGCTTAAAAATCTTAAAACCTCAATAATCTTAAAAAAAAAAGAAGGAACTTAGTATAATTGGTTACCAAATTTCAAATACAGCGTCTAACTTAGTCACAAAAACGATTAAATAAGGAATTAATAGGTCCCAAACGCTAGTTAGAGCATTTAGGAGGATTACCATTACTATCCAGTATTCTAAACCCGAAGCACCATAAAAACTTAGGAAGACCCATATATTGAGAATAAGCATTACGCCTATCCTAAAACCTGTACCAAACAAACCATAAATGACGTAATTCTTAACTTTTTTCAATGATTGGCTTTTTCGAATGCCCTCTTTACGTTTAGTTAAACTAAGTAGTAAAATGGGAATTATTATTAACGAAAATGTAGCTGAAAATTTCATTAATGGTCCAATTGGAGCAAATGGATCAAAGGGCATTAGAATTACTGACCCTATTCCGCAACATAATACTCCAGCTAAGGGGCCAAATATTAGGAAACATGTTACCCAGACGATTGATACGGGGTCAAAGTAAGCAAATCCTTCTGGAGTTCGTGGTAAGTATGGAACGACAAAAAGCGACAATATTAGGGAAAGAGCGCTGAATAATGCTGCTCCTGAAATTTGTAAAACGAATTGAGACGATTTTGACATATGAGATTCTTTTTCTTCTGACATCTGCTTGCTTGTTTATTATTAATTCAAATAGTTATTATTGAAAAAGTAAATATAAAATTAAATTTAAACAAATGGTTAAATGTCTTTCTTCTTATCGTGAGATTCACTTCCAAATTGGAATAAAACTAACTCGTTCTCCAAGAAATATGAATTTTAATTCTTGGAATTATATGATTACTTTAGTATCCTTAATATAATGAGTTAATAATTCCATTTACTTATAGTATAGATCTACTCACAAATGGAGAGTACCCAATTATCAATTTTATTTCAATAGTTTTTTCTCGTTCGCATCAAATTCAAACCAATCGCTTAATTCCTTCAGTTGTTTTCTTGAAGTTCCGCTTAATGTTTTTAGAAAAGGAATAAAATCTTGAACAGCTTCAATATCTGATACTTTGTACTTTTTTTGAATTTTTTCTACTACTAACCTTTCGGTTGCTGATAATGAAAAAAAACCAGTTGAAGTGAATCTTGGAAACGAAATTCTATGGAAGTATTCATCTTGAGTTTTATGTTTTCTAGATAGAACAACACCTCCAGCAAAAAGATCGTAGAAATATGGTAATAACGACCAATATTGATTCTTGCGGATTCTTCCAAAAATCTCGTCAGCCAACGATAAATTTTCATAAGCGTTTGCGATTTCACTGTTTATTCTTATATAAGAAGTTAGGTTTTCGTTAACCCACTTATACAAAAAATTGTAATCTACATCTGATTTATTGGTTACATTTCGAGCTTCCTTTAATGTATTTACATTTTGAAACAAGTTCTTGATCAGAGAAAAGATTTCTTCCGTACTATCTCTGTTCAAATTTAAAATTAGCTCTTTATTGTTTTTATTTAAGGAGCCTTGGCTAATTCCTTGTAAATCGTTAATAACCCCTCGTAAGTCTCCTCTGTTTTTTTTGATAATTAATTCTAATTCTTTTTCGCTTATACCCGAAATATGTTCTTTGACGATTATCTTTCGGGTAATCTTCATTACTTCCTCATCCGATAATAAATTTACTTCATATCTTCTTATTTTTTTGTAAAGCGATTGAAGATTTTGTTTGTATTTATTGGAACACATTATAATTGGAAATTGAGTGTTTTCAATTAGGTTTAATATCGTAGGGACGGCTCCTCTATCAGTAACTCCATATAATCCATCAATTTCGTCAATTAAAATTAATTTCTTCTTGCTTTGAACCACAAAATCCATAATTCCACGAGATTTAGTGGTTTCTCTCAATTTAGCCTCTAAAGCTCCTTTAGTTCGAGTATCTGAAGCGTTCGTTTCTATTACATCCATATTTAAATCGTTAGCCAAAGCATACGCTATAGTTGTTTTACCAATTCCTGGAGGCCCCTCAAGTAAAACTGCGGCTTTATCAAGAGGCAGCTTCTTCTCGTCTTTATGCTCTTTCTCTTCGTGGGTTCGATTGTGTGTTCTAATTTGTCGGTTTATCTCATTAATTTTTTCTTTTTCTTTAAAAAATGAGATCACAAATTTTCTTAAATCCTCAATTAGATCGACTTTCTGACGACCCACTTTTGCCGTTGGAAATGCCATATCTTTGGTGAATTTGGGCCTGTATTTTTCTACCCATGGTATTTTCTCTGTATTTTTTGTATCCATATAACTCACCTATATTACTTCTGAAAATTGACAGATTTTTGCCAACAAATGTGAAATCTGAATGTCAGTATCCCTCCCGTCAATAGCTCTAAAATCTGCCTCAGCTATAAAATTTATCAATTTGATTCTTGAGTACGTGCTAAATGGTAGTTTCGCTACCTCAGTTAACATTATTTGAAACATTTCCTGTGAAGAAAATTTATAACTGGATTGAATTTTACGCGATAATTCTCTAGCTTTGCGAAAATCTCCTTTAAAACACATTATTAGAAGACTTTTTATCATATCATTTTTAGGATTTGACAAATTCTCATACAATTTGTCAGCATTAATATCATTTCCACTGATGGAACAAATTTGTAATAAATCTATAGCATTTGATAATTTGCCTGCTGTTATTTTATAAAGAGTTCTAATTGTTTCTTTATCGATTTTTAACATTTCTTTCTCGGCTATAGTTGATATTAGTTCCTCAAACGAATGGAAGTCAACTTGAGATATAAAGAAAATTTGACATCTACTCATTATAGGATCTATTATCTTTGACACCCTCGTTGTGGTCAAAATCATTCTACAATTCGTTCCATAAATTTCCATTAATCTACGAAATGCTTGCTGATTCGAACCTAATGAGTCGAAATCTTTTACGATTAAAATTTTGAAGGGGACATCACCTAAAACTTTTAACTGTATGAAAGGTTTAATCTTAATCCGAATTAAAGCTGGAGTCGTAATTTTTTTCCCTGCAATGCTTCCTATTTTGCTTTTGGACACATATGCTTCAGATCGAGCCCGTTTCGTCTCTTCGCTTGTTAAAGGAACATTAGCGTATACTATTTTTGAATTAGCGTCGTAAAATCTCCCCAAGAATTCTTTCGAAAACAAATCTGCTATAATGGTCTTACCAATACCCTTTGAACCTACAAATAGTAAGTGAGGAAAATTCCTATCGTTAGCAAACTCCTTTAACCTTTCCTTGACGTCTTTTTGTCCACAAATCTCGTTTAAGGTTTTAGGTAGATATTTTATACGCCAGACAGGACTTTCTGAAAGCAAACTCTTCTCATCCTCGTTTAAACTATTTTTTTTTTTTGATACTACTTTTTATCAGATGACCTATCAACGACATTAATTGGATTCTTTCATCTGCTCCCTGACTTATTCTATAGTCAACATCTCCAAAGTACGATAATGTCTTATTTAGATGTCCTGGTTTAATATCAAGTTCATTTAATCTTCCAACTATTTGTCTTAAAAAATTCCTCGCATCCAAGTTTTCAACTGTTTCTAGCGTGTCTCTCGAACTAATCAGGTTTTTAGATTTAATGTTTTTCAATAATTCGTTTAAAGTTGAATTGTCTAAAAACCCCGAAACTTTTAATATTTCGTTAGTATCTAGATTTTTTAATAATTTTAAAGCAACTGACATCTGCAAAGTGTTAATTGCTTTTCGTAAATCGCCACCTGATATAAAAAATAGAGTCTCATAAAAAGCGTTTTCCTGTGTTTGAGGGATGTTAAGATTCTCTTTTTTTGAGATAAATCTTAAACGTTCTATAACTTTATCCTTAGATAGGTTGGTAAATCTAAATACTGCGCATCTCGATATAATAGGATCAATAATTCTATTAATATAATTGCACATTAATATAAATTTAACATTTAAAGATGCTTTCTCAATAATTCGTCGTAATGCTTGCTGAACTTGATTCGGGATATTATCCGCTTCGTCTAAAATAATCAATTTCAATGCGCTTTTCTCAAGGTTCAAATTCTGTGAGACAAAATTTTTTATAACGCTTCGAACATAGTCCATTCTCACTGTATCTGAAGCATTTAATTCTAAAACATTTGAGAAATAACTTTCCTTTTTGATTACATGTTTTGCAATTATTAAGGCTGTGCTCGTTTTGCCTGTACCGGCGGGACCTGCAAAAATCATATGGGGCATATTCCCCTTTGACACTAACTCCTTTAAGTTTTCGATAGCAAGATTTTGACTAACAATTTCATCAAACGAATTAGGTCTGTATTTTTCAACCCAAGGAATTTCTAAATCGATCAAAACACTACTCAATCTTCAATTTATGTTTTTAATCATCAAGGTTTTCTTTAGATATATCGAGTTCTAACACTTCATAGACTCTCTTAAAATTCATCTTTGCGTAAAGATTGGCCGCTTCTTTTGCTTTTTCTTTGATATTTACTTTAATTTTTTCCACTTTTATCTTTTGTAAGTGTTCAATAGCTTTTTTAACCAGCAATTCACCTATGCCCTGCCCTCGATATTCTTCCATTAGAAATACTTGCTTAATGTATCCCTCAGATGTGCCAAATGGGTCAATTCTCAACTCTGCGATTATCATACCGACGACTTCATTGTCTTTATCCTCATCTATCGCTATTAATATCCCGTGTCGCTGTAACGGGTCATAAATACGTCTTCGAATTCCCCAATCAAATCTTTTCATATCGAACGCATCGCCAAATCTCGATATTAATAATTTCATCAATTTTTCTAGCGAATCAATCTGATCTGGTGTAGCATTTTCAATTCTGATATTATTCATATAAAATCAACTAAAAAAAGTCTAATAATAAATTATAAATTAATTTCTCAAAATTTATATTTTCTTGATTAACAAATAACAAATTAACTAGTTAAAAATTTAACGAGCTGAGACTCCATCCCATGCTTTGACTTCTGGGTCTTCATAGCCGCAGACGGCGCATTTCTGATTTACTTCCCACGCTTCTAAAGCGGGATGTACCCGCGTAAAAAGTGATCCACACTGACTACATACAAGATATTTAGCTCCACAACCATCGCACATTTTTAACTGACCTTTTTCAACGAATCGAAATGTCCTCGACATCCAGTCGTCGTTAACTAATCGAAAAGTCTCTCCACCACATTGGATACAATGTTTACCATCAAATTCTTCTCCCATATAATCACTTCAAATGTTTTTTAAGAATTTTAACTTCAAATATTTTAAATAATAAATAGACTGAATATTTAAAAAAATAAAGTATTCCACATTTAAAATTGCTTCGAAAATGATTTAAAAAAAAGAAAGGAACCAACAAATTTACATTTCTAATTTTTTAACTGTTCCCGTTGTAGCCCCTTTGGGATTAATATTTTCTAATTCAACGATTAATTGATAAACTTTATCGTCCTGCAGTGCTTCTCCAAATTTTATCAGCATTTCTTTTGAACCAACAAATAAACCTTTTCTTTTCATTGGTTTGCCGTCATCTTTTAACGGATTAATTTCAAGAAATAATAATGATGGTCTAGTTTTAGTCGCAGGGACCTTTACTATAAAAACTCCCGGTATAGGAGCTTCCATTTTTTCCCAATCGTTTGCGTTTTTTAGATGGGCTCTTAGTTGAGCTTCAATATCAGCCATATTCAATCACACTTCTAATTTATATTTTTATTAATTATTATGTGTTACATATAAGACATAACATATATACTATATGGCATATATAAAGTTTTTGGTAGTGAAATATTGTAAGACAATCTTAAAAGCAAGCAGACAAAAATCTAAAATGGTATTAAAGTCGTGAATTGATGTCTAATTTTAATTCGTCGGATTACTTGGGGTTGATTTCCACTAAATGTTTATATATACGGACGTGATACTTAATTGTATAGAAAAAGCAAGAGTTTTTCTAAAATACTCAGATATGTGGTGATTAAAATAAAATTAATTTCAGTAAATTTACCAGAATCTTATCTTAAGGTCCTTGAGATCCTTGTTGTCGAAGGTAAGTTCCCAAATCGTAGTGAAGCTATTCGAGTCGGAATTAGGGATTTAATTCGCACAGAATATCTCATAGAAGAATCAGTTAAGCGAAATATGAGTCATAATTTAATTCAACCTGAAATTCAGGAAATAATTTAATCTTCATCTTCTTTTTTTTTATTTTTTATCTACAAATCTTTAATTCTTTTTCGTCTCTCTTCTCGTCTTTTAGCAATTTTATCTCTAAGATCCTCTTCGTCTAATTTTGGAGAAACTTTTATCACTTCTAGTTCTTTTTTGATGCCTAATTCTTTTTTATAAATATTTATTTTGTCTTCAATTTCAAGGATGTATCTTTTTCCTATCTTCGTTTCAGTCAAGTTAAATATAGCTTCGTTTAATTCTGTAATAGCTTTCATAAATAAATTATTTGATAATGAGATTTGAGCTTTATCTAAAACCAGATATGCTAACCTAAATTTATCGAAGTTTTCATCTCTATCGACATCACCATTAGTGATAATTGGAACCTGACTAGCGTTTTCCAACACTTCAATTTGTTTTTTCATCTCTTTGATCATTTTATCTTGATCTGTGTTTTCTATTTTCTTGATGACTTTCCTTAGAGCTAGTATTCCCTCGTTGTATTTAAGGTTCTTAATAATTTCATGGGCTTTGTCGCGCTCCTTTTGGATTAATTTTTCCCGCTGTTTCTTCTTTTCCTCTTTTCTTATTTGATCGAGTTCTTTTTGTTTTTCTTCGGCTTCCTTTAACAACTCTTCAAGCTCTTCCTTCTCTTCTACTTTCTTCTTCTGGTATGCTTTTAATTTTTCTGTTTGTTTCATTTCTTTTTTGAGCGTAATCATAAGGTCATTATTTATCCGGCTAACCTCGTGTTCCCATCCAATTTTTTTGAACAAGTCTCGTCCCATTATGTATTTCTCATAGGCATCTTCGAACTTCTTACCGTCTTTCAATTTCGTTCCTGCTTCTAACAGTAGATAAGCTTTATCAGAAATTTCTCTCTCTCTTTCTTTACCCTCTTGAATTGCAGATAGTTCTCGTCTTCTCTGTTCTTGTTGCAAATCATGTAAATCTTTAGCTTTAGTGATCTGCTCTTCAAGCTGAGCTTCAATTCTAATTTTTTCAATTTTCTTCTGGGCTAATAATTTTTCCTCTCGCTCAAGTCTTTGCTTTTTCAGCTTAATGGCGTTAATAGACTCTTTAGTCATTTTACTGCCTTCAGGCCAATTTATTTCATCAAATATTTGTTGACTTTCCTTGTAAAACTTAATAGCTTTGTCAAAATTGTTTTGCTTCAACTCTCTTTTAGCAAGATCCATAAATTTAAAAGCTTGTTCTTTTCTAGCTTCGTATTTCACTGCTCTTTTTCTTTTTTCTTCAAGTTCCTTTATTCTTACCTGTGAGAGTTCTTCTTTAGCCTTTTTTGCCTCAAGTACTTCTTTTTCAAATCGTTTTATTTCTTCTTCTTGTTTAGCGGTCCGTTCTAGTTCTAAAGCTTTTAATCGCTTAAATTCTTCAAATTTTTTTTGATAGTAATTAATTGAGTTTACTAATTGATCTGCTTGTTCAACCCAACCAATTTTTTCAAAATCGAGTTTTGCAGTTTTGTATATCTGAATAATGTCATTAAATGGGGATACTGCTAACGAAATTCCTTCCTTCTTCTTAATATCGTAATCTTTAGCCATCTTCTCAGCTTTAGATAATTTGCTAAAAATTTCTTCAGATTCTTTAGATTTTGCTTCTCTTGATTTCTTTAATTCATCAATTCGTATTTCTTGAATAAGGTGGTCGTCTTTAGTAACCAAAACGGGTCTAATTTTAGATTCTTCTATTTTTTGTAATTCAAAAGCTCGTAGGTTCTCATCTTTTTGTTTTTTGCTTTCGTAAAAACTTATTGTATTATTCAATTTTTGTGCTTCTTCATTCCATCCAATTTTCTGTAGCATTTTACTTGCCGTTACATATGTATTGATTACTTCTTCGTATGGGCTCTTGTAGGAAAGAATATCTCTTTTAAGACTTACTTCATAATTTCTAACTGCTTTTTCGGCTTCGTCAATTAGGTTTAATGCTTGTGTCATAATTTCGTCATTTTCTCTATTTTTACTACTAAGAGCGTCTAACTCTTCTAGTCTCAGTGGCTTAATTTCAGTGGGTGCTTTGAGAGATTCTTCAAATTCTTGCTGTTTTTTAGCTTTTTGAATCTCTAATTTACGCAATCGTTCATCCTTCTGAAATTTCTCTTGGTACAAAATAATTTGGTTTGCATATATCTCCGCCTCTTCTTTCCAACCTCTAGCATACACTTTTTTCCTCAAATTTTGATAAATCTCAGCAATTTTTAAAAACGGACATGTTTTATCAAATTGTCCTTTCATAATCGCCAGTTCGTACTCTCGAGCTTCTCTTTCAGCATCATCTATTATCTTATCTATTTCTTGCTCGAATATTTCTTCTTCCTGTTCTTTCTTAGTTAATTCTTCAATTTGTCTTAATTTTTTTCCATCATACACCGTTGGTGCTTTTTGAGCTTCAATAAATTGTTGTTGTTTTTTGACTTTCTCAGATTCAATCTTCCTCAGTTTTTTATCTTTTTCTAGTTTATCTTGATATATTTTTATTTGATTTGTATAGATGAGTCCTTGGTCAGTCCAACCTTTTTCCACGATTTTTTTTCTTAAATGAGTATATATTTCGATTATTTCGAGATAAGGTGAATTTTCGATCAGTTTTCCTTCCTTTAACGCTTTTTTCATCTCTATATCGTAATTTCTTGCCTTTTTCTCTGCCTTTTCGACAAGCTCAGTTATTTTTTTTTGAAACTCTTGCTCTTCACCATTCAGTTTTCTTTTAAACTCTAAATCTTTTAGTCTTTGTGGTGTTATTACACTATCCGCTTTAATCTTTAAAGAATCTTCGAATTCTTTTTGCTTTTTAATCTTCTGAAGCTCAAGCTCACGCAATTTTTTATCTTTTTCCCATTTTTCTTGATATACCTTAACTTGATTAGTGTAAATTGCGACTTGGTCTTTCCATCCTTTCGAAATAACGCTATCTCGTATTTTATTGTACATTTCAATAATTTTACTAAAAGGTGATTCCTCTATTAACTTGCCCTTCTTAAGTTCCTTTTTTAGGGCTATTTCGTAATCTCTTGCCATTTTTTCTGCCCTTTCGACAAGTTCGATAAGTTCCAATTGAAATTTCTTATCATCAGCACCTTCTATCCTTCGTTTTTCTAAATGGGTTAAATTCTCAATGTCAATGCTTTCTTTCTGAACTTTGCGATATTCTTCAAATGTTTTTTGATCTTGATTTTTCTTAGCTTCGATTTCTCTTATTTTGATATCTCTTTCATCTAATTCATTATATTTCCTAATCTGGCTTGAATAAATGGCTGCATCATCGTTCCATCCTTTTTCTAACGCTTTATCTTTTGCTACAGTATATATTTTTAGGATTTCAGGATATTTTGAAGCGATATTCAAATTACCACTTTTAGCAGCTTTTTTAAATGCTACCTCATACTCCCTCGCCATTTTATCTGCCAATTTTATAGAGTCATTAAGAGTTTCTTTAAGTTTTTCAATTTCAATCTCTTTTCTCTTCTGTTCTTTTAGAGTTTTTAGTTTTTCGGGATCAATTTCGGCAACCAAAGTATCTTTTTTGATTTTTTGGCTTTCATCGAATAATTTTTGTTTTTGAATCTTCTGAGCTTCCATGTGGCGTAATTTTTTATCTTTCTCTAAAAGAATCTGATAGTGTTGTATTTGATCTTCGTATAATTTTACTTGATCCTTCCATCCTTTTTCCTTTGTTTTATCCCTAACTTCCTGATAGATTTTTATTACGCTAGGATAAGCGCATTCTTTAACTATATTTCCTTTATTGATGGATTTTTTTAAGTTTAGTTCATATTCTCTCACTAACTTTTCTGCGTAATCTATCATATCGGTGAGATTGTTTTGAAAAATTTCCTCTTCCTGTTTTGTCTCAATCTGTTTCCTTATTTTAACTGCTTGAGCTTTTTGTTTCAAATTTTCTTCGATGGTTGAGCGTTCAATTAATTGAGCTTCTTGCTTTTTTTTTTCTTCGAGTTCTTGTTCTTCCCGTACTCGGATTTGTTGAAGTTCCAGTTTATAGTTTTCTTTATCTCTCTCTACTTGCTCCTTCATATTTTCGATTTTTTTAACTTCATTTAACCAATTTATTTCTTTAAATAACAAAATACTTTTTTCAAATAAGCCTATCGCTTGATCAAATTGGCGTATCTTTCTCAATTCTGTGGCTTTTCCAATAAGTTCATAGGCTTGGTTAGACAATTCATTTTCTTTCTTTTTCGTATCTTCATATACTTTTAATTTTTTTGCTTTTAACTCTAATTCAGATGTGTCATTTCCCGTAGCTTCTATGCCCTGATTATCTTCTTCAATAGGCGAAGATTTTTGCTTTCTTAAGTAATCTGCTTTCCTATTGTAGCAATCTTCAATCAATTCATTTATTTTTTCTATTTCTAACCTTTTATTTAATTTTTTAAGTATGCTAATGGCATCGTCATAAGTATCAAGGGCTTGATCAAAGTTTCGGTTGTTAACAAACTCTATTGCTTCAACTATTAGCGTATCTGCTTGGTCATACAAATTATCCTCGTCTTGCTCCGATATTTCTTCTCCTTGAATGCTTTCATATTCGTCTTTAGTCTCTAATTCGCGTTTTTTAAAGTTTTCTTCTCTTAGTATGTAAATCTCTGAAATTTTCCCTTTTATAGCCTCGACTTCTGCTTCCCTATTAATTTGAGAATATAACCCAATAGCTTGACGAAAAATTTCGATACTATCGTCATAGAATTGTGACTCTACTAACGATAACGCGTGTTTAACTAGTTCTAACGCTTCAGAAGCTATTTCCTTCTCAATATCTCCCATATCTGAGAAGAATGCTTCTTTTGTTGGATCTGGATCGTTTTCATTAAAATCTAGCTTACCTCCCTTTTCTCCATCACGATTTACCATTTTCCATCATCCTTAAAAAAATCCTTTTTCTTCTAATTCAAATAATAAAATTGTAAAATTAAATATAATATTTAGCGATAAATTTTAATATCATTTATAAACAAAAACAACTCTATAAAGCCATACTTGGATTGACTAAAGCTTTTCAAAGTTCAATCTTACCAAGAGTCTTGTTTAAATAATCGTCGCAGACTTTTTCCCCCTCAACCGTTAAAGTCCACCCGTTTGAATCTTTTTTAACCAGACGCAGATCTTCTGAACTTCTCAAAATCTCGTGAACTTCTTCTTCAATTTTACGTATATTGAAATCAATTCTTAAACTAAATAGAATTTCATCCAAAGGAACTGGACGCCCTAGTTCATCTTCCATTACTCCCAGAGCTGCAATTATTTGTTGTTGTTCTCCTATAGCACCCTCCATTTTCATCGATTGCTCGTCAAGTAACCAAGGAAACTTATCCAGCATCTTTTTAATTCCTTTTTCATTACCGCTTGCGAACATTTCGTTAAATTGTTCCCGAATTTTTTTCTTGTTAACCATAGAGAGCACCTATATTTCTAAAAAGAAAATCCTATATATTAGTGATTATCATTTATATTAGATATATTATTTAAAAAAAAATTAATCTTTTTAATCTTAAGCATAAAAAAGCAAACTGATGATTTTAAAATATGGCAAAAAAATCTAAAAAATCTTGCAATAGACATAAGACTTTCAATTATTATTGCGAAGATTGTCAAAGAATAAATCAATTTACTGAGGAGAGATTCCAATACAGCCGTTTTAAAGGTAAAGTTAGCTACCGTAGATACATTCTCATTGCAATTGTAGTTGTTGCGATAATTGCTGCGTTAGGAGTGTTCTGGTTGTGGCCTGCATGGTATGGGGATATGAGTCTTAACGCACAATTGTATAACGATAAAGCAGGTGGATTAGATTACTTTAATTTCTTTTTCTTAAACGGGTGGTCTACAAAATTCATATTTAACTGGACTGCCTTAATCGGAGCTATTATAGGAAGCATAATAATGAGCATACCTCCAGAGAGAAACCTATTAACTCTAATAGGGACAAAACTACGATTTGGAAAACCAACTAGGGGAAAATCCTTACTATTTTGGTGGACAATTGGATTTGTAATGTTCTACTTTTTAGGTTTACTCTTAAATGTTAATAGTGGTGGTTTTTCTTGGACACTTTATTTAATTGACAATGGAGAAATAGTTTTATCGCCCAATCTAATCCTTGACGCATTCAACGTAATTTTCAACCAAAACAGCATAGATTTCGTTACTATTTACATCTACTCTAACCTACTTGTTCCAATAATAAGCTTTATAATGGGAGTTATCATATTTCGATTAATTCTTAATGTTGCCAAGTATGTGTATCTACGGAGAAACGATTATTTAGTAATGGGAAATGTTTTAGTTATTATCGGCCTAGTGTGTGGATTAGTATTCGTTTATATTCCTACGCTTTCTTTGGACGGTATAAATGTGATTCAAATCCTTGCGCTCATTTTCGGATTTTTCTCGATTACCGCTTTAGGCACCATTATATGTATATTTGGAAAAAGAAAATATAAAAAAGACTCTAAGAACTATATATTTGCGCCGTACTCCCAAAAAAAACTGATTTTTGTAATAGTAGTCATAGTCGTCTTTACAATCTCACCATTGATATTCAGTATTGGACCGTTGTTAAACTTAAATAACACGGCGGTGTGGACAGAACAACAATGGACAAAAAAATACAAAAGAGAAGTCGAGTGGACGAGACTTGCTGCGGGATTAGATATGTTTGAGGAACGACCAATTCAAAACTTTACAGAATCATCCACAACTTTAGATGCGGAAATGGTCTCAAAAGTTAGGCAATTCGATCAAAATTTTGCTGTCCAATACCTTGCTGCTTCAATAGGTTCCACTTTTGAAGGACTCGCTGACTCTGACATCATCTATATTAATAACAAAGAATACTGGGTTGCACCAAAAACGGTTAGATTTTCTGAAATTACTGGCGATGCTGTCCAGACTAATACAGAATTGTATGATCATGTGGAAGGATTTCTCGCTATGGATACCTTTACTGGCGATTTAGTGAATGTAACAGAAACTTTTAATATCACTGAGAATTACCCGATCTTTTTTGGGGAAAGTGAAAGTCAAAGGTATCTTGAACAG
The DNA here is from genome assembly GCA_030599585.1 of Promethearchaeota archaeon. Taxonomy (GTDB): domain Archaea; phylum Asgardarchaeota; class Lokiarchaeia; order Sigyniarchaeales; family SOKP01; genus SOKP01. The sequence continues at coordinate 175,768 of JAUVNS010000004.1, forward strand.
ACATTAGGATTCTTCGAAGAAGGATCGCTGGGAGCATACGATTCTGACATAATACTTGGTACAGAATGGTCACTTGGTATTCCTAATAACGAATTTCGATATGAAGGAGATCCAGACGGGACCTTAACTGGCCTAGAAGGCTTTTGGAAAACATTAAATATAGGATTATTCGCATACGCATTTCAAACTGATCATCAATACTTAATTAATAGAAATGTAAGAAATAGAGTAAGTGAAATACTTCTTCCTCAATTAAGAATTGATAACGATCCATACTTAGTTTTCAACATGATCCAAGGCAAAATGTATTACGCTGTTTCGATATATACTTACATAAATGTTGGTTCTTATGCCCAATTTCCAATATTAAGGTTCTTAGGTATCAGCTTGGTTGATGTGATAAGTGGAGAAATGACTTTTTATCAAAATCCAACTTTAGAAACATCAAACGATCCAACATATCCTCTCTGGAAAATTTATGTAGATCAATATAATTGGCAAGCAACTCCAACATGGTTAGAAGAACAATTACGATATCCTGAAGACTTGTTTGAATTACAATTAGAAGCAAATTATATCTACCATGTGCAAAATTCAGTATCTTGGAGAAGAGCAGACGATTTCCACGAAAGACCTGAAGACGGTGATTTATTCTACATAGAATCTGATTTAGGAGATGGAATTGAGTATATTGGTTTAGATTTAGTGGAATACAAAGGTCTAACAGCAACCCTTCTAGCTGGAATGTACGTGATACGACATGGCACTCATTTTGGTGAAGCTATTTTTTACTATACCAGAGACTCAGGGGAAAATCTTATTGGCCCGAAAACTGCCAGAGAAACATATGGATCCGAAGCAACTCAAGAAATTTCCTTGATTTCAGGTGCTCGTAATGGAAATACATTGCTCTATCCAATTGGTGGTTCTATCTACTATTATATTCCAACATATAGCACCGCAGGTAGTCTACAGCAATTGAAACTCGCTGGATTCGTTGAGGCTTTTAGTCGCGACGTCGGATATGGAGATAGCGCTCTAGAGGCTTATGTTAACTTGAATTTGACAGGTGATGAGGCTCCATCTAATCTAACTATATCCTATAATTTTGAGATGGAATCCTCAATGAATTACCCCGAAGATCCAGCTAATTTCGTAATAAATATACAGAATCTAGATACTAATTTTTCTGCCCCAATTGTGAATGTAAAAGTTAACCTTTCTATCTATAGTTCAACAACCAACAATGTAGATTACAATCTAATTCTACCAGATTATCTCAATCCAATCCAAAATACAACTTACATAGACGGAATTTATACCCGAGTTAATTTCACTGTCGTCGACACAACCCTCTATTTTGGAGAGGGCTTAGTTCTCAATGGATTTCTGAATACCACAAAAGGAAATGTGATAGTCTTCTATAAATGGAATTTAATTGTAGATGGTATAATGATCTACGAATCTCCTGTTAACTTTTTATCCGTATTTGAATAACTAATTTTTTTTTTTATTAAAAATAAGAAAAATCCAATAAAATAAATTATAAAGAGAAAACTTATTCTTGGATTTTCGTTAAAAATTGTTCTATTTCGTCTTTTGAGCACCTCTACTGAGATCACTACTAATCTTAATGTAAGTTACGACTTAATTTTACCACCATACTTGTATCCAATTGAAAATTCTACTTATGTAGATTTTCCTAACACGGTTACAAACTTCACAGTAGTCGATACTACTCTATATTTTGGTGAAGGATTAGTATTAAATGGATTCGTGAATACAACAATAGAAGGCATAATCATTTTCTATAAATGGACCTTAATTGTAAATGGTGCGATTATCTACACTTCTCCAGATAACCTGATATATGTATATGCATAACTAATTTTTTTTTTTTAATATTTCTTTTAAATTTATCAAATATCGATTCATAAAAAAAGATTTTAAATCAAGTAATGCCAGTTTTATGAAGGAGAAATTAAAAATTTCGAAATAGAATCCTCTTATATAAAGTTTTAATTTAAGTTTTAGGTTCTTCTTTAGGTTCTTCTTTAGGTTCTTCTTTAGGTTCTTCTTTAGGTTCTTCTTTAGGTTCTTCTTTAGGTTCTTCTTTAGGTTCTTCTTTAGGTTCTTCCTTTATAAGATTCAAGAATTGCTCTATTTCGTCTTTTGAGCACATGTGGAATTTCTTATCTTCAGATTTTATGTAAGCTAACCGTGTGTTTTCTTTGGTTGGGGTCTCATTAATGGACTCTTTAAGCGTTTTCAAAGTAAATGTTACTGTCTCATCAAATGTCATGTTCTCTTTGTAATTTTCTTTCAAGTAATCTCTCGCTGTAGCTTCTCCTCTACCCAACGCGTAAGCTTTAAACGATCGATAAATTCCGCTTGGAGATGTTGTGTAAATTTGAGGTCCTGAGGGATCAATGGCAATAAAGAACAGAGCACATCCAAAAGGTCTAATACCTCCAAACTGGGTGTATTGCTGCTTAATATCTGCTAAGGTTTTAACCAGCATATTTAATCTGACCGGTTCATCGTAAGTTAAACGGAAAGATTGGGCTTGAACTCGCGCTAAATTAATTAAAGTTCTTGAGTCTGCGTGCAATCCAGAAATAGCTACACCAACATGTTCATCCACCTGAAACAATTTATCAATTGAGTCTGCATCAATTAACTTCGAAGGGATTTTAATTTGAGCAGCTAAGCAAACTGAATCTTTTGATTTTGCTGCTACTGCTAAAGTACCCCGTCTTACAGCTTCTAAGGCATATTCTACTTGAAATAAACGCCCCTCAGGGCTGAAAACCGTTAAAGCTCGATCGTAAGTGCGACCTCCTCCACCAAACATAATTTTAGCCAAATATTATTTGATATTTGTATTTAAAAAATTAAATAAACAATTTTAATTTATTGTTTATACCTTAAAAATTAAATTTTTCCGGAAGCTTTAAGGATTTCAAGCGTCAACATCTCAAAAATTTCGCCTACGGAATTGCCTTCTTTAGCACTTGTTTCGAAATATTTCATAGCATGCATTTCATATTTTACAGCTTCTCCATCCTGTTCTGCTACTTCTCGTTGACCTTGTTGTGCTAAATCAAGCTTATTACCAACGACTAAACACGGTTTCTGTCCAATAACTTTTTCAACTTCTTCTCGCCATTCTAGTAAATCTGCGAACGAAGAACGTCTAGTTAGATCAAACACATAAATTATACCCGTTGCTCCCCTATAAAATGGTGGTCTAACAAAGGAAAAATGCTTTTGACCAGCAAGATCCCACAACTGCAGTTTAACTTGTAATTCAGGGTGGTTAGGTAATTCCACAGTTTTTGTGCTGAAATTCGACCCTATTGTCATTAAATAACTTTCTTTAAAGGAGTTTTCGCAATATCTGAGGACCATAGATGTCTTGCCTACACCTCCATTTCCTACAACACAGATTTTATATATAAACGATTTCGCGTAAATTTGCCTCTGGATAGCTGGACTCGGGCGATCTGGTTTTTGGTAATATGATTTCGGGCGATCTGGTTTCGGGTAATATGATTTCGGGCGATCTGGTTTCGGGTAATTTGATTTTGGATAATCTGACGACATAGTGCTTCAATTATTTGGATTTAAAAAGCAAACTAAAATATAATTATATAATTACAACTAACTGAATTATAAAATTATTCATATTAAATATTATTTCTTTTACAATTAGTTATAATAATATATTATATTCAAATAATAAAAATAATCATATTAAATATTTTAGCTATTTTCATTGTGATTTTGAAATAAATTAGGAGAATTTACAACATGAACGAGTTGAATACTAAAATTAAAAATTTTGCTAAATTAATCTTAGATGCTCAAAACATTGTAGCCTTAACTGGGGCAGGCATGGGGACTGAGAGCGGAATTGCTGATTTTAGAAGTCCGGGTACGGGTTTATGGGAAAAAGTTAATCCCGACGAGTTTGCTAGCATTCATTCTTATGTATCAGACCCTAAGAAAAACTTGAACTTTATGCTCGAATTGGGTATGGCCATATTCAAAGCTAAACCTAATAAAGGTCATAAAGCAATGACTAAATTACAAAAGCTCGATAAATTAGATGGAATTCTCACTCAAAATATTGATGGTTTGCATCAAAAAGCACACAGCAAGAATGTTGTAGAGCTACATGGAACTGCATATGAAGCGATATGTATGAGTTGTGGTAACATTTACCCAATTACAATTATGATCGATCAGGTTAGAAACGGAAAATTTAGTCCATCATGTAAAACATGCGCCGGTTTATTAAAACCAAATGCCATCTTCTTCGGAGAACCTTTACGTTCAGAAACTCTAAGCCAAGCAGACAGATTAATAGAAGAATGCGATTTGCTGATTGTATTAGGTAGTTCATTGTTAGTATATCCAGTCGCGTTTTATCCTAGAAAAGCACTTTCTTTAGGTGCGAAATTAGCGATTATTAACATTCAAGAAACTGATATAGATGCTTCAGCGGATGTGGTGATTCACGATAAGATTGGAGATGTTTTCCCTCTTATCGTTAATATTGTAAAAAATGAAATTGAAGAAGGATATTAATTGTATATAATTCTACTTTTATCTCTTCAAGAATAATATAAAAAAGGAATAATAAATAAAAAAAAATTAGTTATTAAGCTCTGGGTATAATCCAGATTATTTTCTCAGGCTTTTCTTATCAACTTTACCTACAGCAGTAAGAGGTAATTCTTCTGTTATTTCGATCAACTTGGGAACTTCATACGGAGAACAGTTCTCTTTAGCAAAAGCAGTAATATCTTTTTTTAAAGCTTCCTCATTTCCATCGTAATCATAGTCAGCATCTAATTGTATAACTGCTTTAACGATTTCAGAACCAGGTCTTTCAGGGTTATCAACGCCTATGGTAGCAACCATTCCGATAGCTGGATGTTTAACTAAAGTATCTTCTAATTTTGCGGAAAATACCTTAAATCCTCCAACGATTATCATATCTTTCGTTCTATCGACGATCTTAACGTATCCCTCTTCGTCCATTACTCCTACATCTCCAGTGTGCATAAAACCATCCTTATCTATTGCTTTTTTAGTTTCTTCGGGTTTATTGAAGTATCCTTTCATAACTTGTGGGCCTTTTACGCAAATCTCACCAGCTTCTCCTAATGGCACGTCCTTACCTGTATTAGGATCTACTAACTTAAATTCCATGTTGTTAAGTGGTAAACCGATACTACCAAGTTTTTTAACCCCTATAGATGGATTGCTTGCTGTAAGCGGAGAGGTTTCAGTCATTCCATACGCTTCGATTAATTTACCTTTACCTACAATAGCTTCGAATTCTCTTTGAGATTCCGCGGGAAAAGGCGCAGCGGCAGAAACGGCGAATAATAGTTTCGAATGGTCCAGTTCTTTAAATTTTGGATTTTTCATCAAAATCTGGTAAAGAGAAGGGACATTTGCTAAAACTGAAGGTTCATACTTGGCCATTTCTTTAATAATGTGGTCTGAATCTCTTGGATTTGGTATTAAAACTTGGGTCCAGCCCAGAAAAATTACGTTTAAAGTCGTAAACGTTCCTGCGATGTGGAAGAATGGAAATCCTGAAAGAGCAACTCCTTTCCCTGCTTCCCAATTAAGCCATTTCTGAAATATAACAATATCAGAAACTATGTTTTTATGGGTTAGCATTGCTCCTTTTGGAGGTCCTGTGGTTCCACCAGTATATTGAATGAATGCCAAATCACCTGGTTTTGTAGTTGTTTTTGGCAACTCTTTAGAATAGGTAGCAATAAGATCCTTATGAAAGTCCATTATTGTAACCCCTTCTAAAGGAGTAACCTTTCCTTTTGGAATTTTACCAATTAATTTTCCTAACACCTGCTTTATTTTTGGAAGGTAACCTCCTACGCTAGTAGTTATTACTAATTTCAACTGCGGTATTTTTGAAGCGATTTTTGTTAATCTACCCGCAAAAATTGCATCTAAAGTCATTAGTGCGACTTTGTTCCCTCCAGTTCCTAAATCGTTTAGTTGATATTGCATTTGAATATCTGAAAGTAGAGGTGAGACACCTGAAACAATGCAGCCTGCTTTTAGAGTACCAATAATTCCCATTAAATATTCTGGCATATTTGGTAAATTTATACCTACGACATCACCAGTTTTAAACCCGTTTTCAATTAACATGTTGGCAAATTGATTTGAAGCCTCATCTAATTCTTTGTATGTAAAAGTTACTCCTAAATAATCAAAAGCCATTTTCTCCGGAAATTCCTTCATGGTTTGTCGAATAGCTTGGGGATAGGTCATATCAAACTCCTTAGGGTCCAGATCTTTGACGTGACTATCCCAAGATTTCGTCCATATTTTATCTTTATACGACATTTTTTACATCGATTTCTTTTTATTTGAATTGTATATTAGAAAAAAGTGTTAAAAAATAGGAATGATTCTTTTCGATATAAAGTTTTAAGTTACGCTTTGAGTTTACAAGAATATTAGGGAATAAGATTTTGGAAGATAAAAAAAATCTATAAATAGGAGAATGGGTATTCAAAATATAAAAAACAGAAAATAAAAAAAAATTTGAATTTTAACTCTTTCTTAAAGATTTCTTATCGATTTTTCCTATAACCGTAAGTGGGAGTTCTTCAGCAATTTCAATAATTTTGGGAACTTCATATGGTGCACAATTCTCTTTCGCAAATTTGATAATATCCTCCCTAAGTGCTTCCTCGTTTCCATCGTATTCAAAATCAGGATTTAATTGGATGTGTGCCTTGACAATTTCCGAACCCGGTCTATCAGGGTTAGGCAATCCAATTAAGGCAATCATTCCAATTGCAGGATGCTTAGCTAATACATCTTCTATTTTTGCTGAGAATACTTTAAATCCTCCAACAATGATCATATCTTTTGTACGATCGACAATTCGGATATAACCATCTTCGTCCATTATTCCTACATCGCCGCTGTGCATATACCCGTCTGAATCTATTGCTTTTTTGGTTTCTTCAGGTTTATTGTAATAACCCTGCATGACAAGTGGTCCTTTTACGCAAATTTCACCAGGTTCCCCTAATGGAACTTCCTTACCGGTTTCAGGATCGACAAGCTTTAATTCAACATTTAAGAAAGGCATTCCTACAGTACCCAATTTTTTCTTCCCTATCGAGGGATTCATACTCGCGACGGGACTTAGCTCAGTCATACCGTAAAGTTCTAATAATTTTCCTTCACCTACTATGCTTTCCAATGCTTCTTGAGATTCTTTTGGAAATGGAGCTGCTGCAGAGATGCACGATACTAAATTAGAATGATCTAACCTTTTGAACTTTCGAAAATTAATCAGAATCTGGTATAAAGAAGGCACATTCACCATAACTGTTGGTTTATATTTTTTCATCTCGTTACAAATACCTAAAGCATCTCTTGGGTTAGCTATAAGTATTTGGCCCCAACCAAATAATAGAGCGCTTTCGCTCACAGTTAAACCGGCTATATGAAACATTGGAAACCCTGAACATAACATCCCTTTAGCTTCTTCCCATTGAAGCCAAGCTTTGTTACTTAACATATTTGAAGCACAGTTTCTATGACTCAACATTGCACCTTTAGGAGGACCTGTTGTACCGCCAGTATATTGAATCCAACCAATATCGTCCGGAGATATATCAACTTTAGGCAGATCAGTAGGATATTTTGCCAAAACATCATCTTGATAATGAAGGACGGTTTTTCCCTCTAATGGTGTGATTTCACCCGAGGGGATTTCCCTAACGGCTTTAATTTTTGCTTGATCCTCTTTTGAAAACGATCCTATTACTGACGTTCCTATTACAAGCTTAAGCTGAGGTAATTTATCAGCAATTTTCTTCAACCTATGTTCAAAAATTGCATCAAGAGTGACTAACGCAACATTCTTTCCTCCCGCTCCAAGGTCTTCTATCTGATAGTGCATTTGGACATCAGACATTAGAGGGCTAACACCAGAAACAATACAACCTGCTTTAAGCGTACCAACAACGGAGTACATGTATTCTGGAGTATTTGGTAAATTAATTCCCACTACGTCGCCTTTTTTAAATCCATTATCAATCAACATGTTAGCAAATTGATTGGAATACTGATCCACTTCTCTAAAAGTAATTTCTAAACCCTGAAAAGCAAGTGCCATATTATCAGGATATTTTTCGAATATAGGTCTTAACATTTCGGGATATGTAGTTTCAAACTCTTTCGGATCGAGATCTGTGAGACCTGGGTCCCAATTCTTTCGCCAAAATCTACTTTCGTACGGACTCGACATTTTTTATATTCACATTTTTTCCGTTTTTGATTAAATAAAATTTGTTAATAATTAATACTGACGATATTGGTTATAAAGTTTTGAATTTTAGATCATTTATTAAAAATTTTTGTTTGAAAAAGTAGAACTTCGATAATTTTAAATTCTACTAAAATACCGTAATGATTTTTGTCGGCCCATTAAAAGCTCGAAATTACAAACCTTATTTCATTTTTACTTCTACTTTCCTCCCTCGGTCTCTATGGAATGGTAATATTTTTAAAGGGAATTACCCTTCTAGCTTGAGTAATATTCTTACGAAATTTATATGTGCTTCCAGCAAATTTTAGAAAATTGTCGGAGTTACACGATTTTAGTTTGAAGTATACTTCACTTAGATAATGTCTTTCAGATCGGGGTTAAAAGTGTATCGGAAAAACAAGAGCGTTCCTTTAGTTTCGAGCGGTGATTCAACACTGGACGAGTTATTGGGCGGAGGTGGTTTTCATAAAGACTTGGTTTATCTTCTTTATGGAGATAAAAAAAAAACTTCGAACATTTTATTGACCACTTCTGTTATTGCTCAGAAATCTTTCGCTAATGGCGGTCTTGGAGAGAAAATTAAGGTTGCGTATATCGACGCAAATAATTGCTTCAATCCATATAGCGCAAGTAAATTTGCTGTTTCCCAAAATTTATCACCTCGAAAAGTGTTAGAAAACATTGTTATTGCTCGTGCGTTTACTTGGGATCAAATGGTAGAGCTTCTAGAGAATAAACTCTCCAAGCTTGAAGACACAAAAGTTGTTTTAATTTCTGGTATTACTACATTGTTTCAGAGTTACGAAAAGCAGACATATGAGGATTTACTAAGAGCGATTAATGGAATTAAAACGATTCTCTCTAAAACAAGACCATTAATCATTTTAACTGCGCCCTTACACGAATTTTCTCTTTATAGGCCTAATGGCGGGAAAATACTCTCCCACTTCGGAAGTGTATTAGTAATGATAAACGAAGATGAGCGGTATACAGAATATGTTCTTGTTCAACACCCTTACTTGCCGGAAAATGGCCTTCGAAAGTGGAAGCCGCGCCTTCCTAAAAGAAATTTGGCAAATACTACGAAAAACATGACTTTAGATTGCTGGTTTTAGTTAATTAGAAACGATTATTGAGTTAAACAAAAAAAATTAGTAAATTTCAAAGGTACTTTTCTTTAAATTTCCTTAAAAACTTACTAACGAGATACTTGAAATAATACCGAACGTGTATAATATGGGAAGAACAGTACCTGCTTTTAGACCTGCTTTAGAGCATGAAATAGAGAGTTGGAAAGACTTCAAAAGAGCACTTAGGCCAGAGGATCGAACAATTTTTAATAAATTGATGAATTACGCGAGAATCCATGCTGATGCTGGTAGCTTAGGAGCTCGCCCAATGCTCTCCGAAATTCTTTTTATTTCGTTTGCAATTGAACAAGAAAGGAAGATTGGGCGATTGGAGAAGAAAATCGAAGAATTTCAGGAATTAATAAAAGGAAAAGAATGACGTTGGATTCGCAAACGACTTTTAATGGGTGGCTTCTCGATGTATCCACGTATAGCGAAGGAGTTATCCTCTGGGTAAAAACCGCAAAAGAACAGAAAGTAATAAGAATATACCATCAGTTCAATCCCGAATTTTTCGCTGCTACTAAAGATGACGTTGGTAATGACTTAAAGAGAATGCAATATATTCTTACTCAAAATGAGAATGTAAAGAAAGTCCGTATTTGCGAAAAATATGTGAAGCTAGAAGACCACGAAAAAACGAAAGTTCTTGGCGTCGCTGTTGAAAAACCGTCAGTGTTCAAGAAAACTATTAAAGAAATCGATAAAATAGGGCTATTTACACTGTATAATACAGACCTCCCAATTGCTCAGATGTATTTCTATGTCAACGACCTTTTCCCTATGTCTTTTTGCCAATTCAAAATCAAAGTTGAAAAGGGTAATAGTAAGAAGACAAACATTTTGCGTCTCGTTTCTATAGATTTACAAGACGATAATGAAAAACTTTTTTACGATTTACCCCCACTAAGAGCCGTCTGGTTAGACGTAAAAATTGATTACCAAGGAATTAAACCGTATTATAACGATCCTATTTCTTATGCTGAAATCAGTATCGTTCAAAACAAGGACGGAGTTCCTCGTGCAGATGGGTATAAAAAACGGAAAATAGTAATTGACAAGGGAAGTGAAGCTGAAATCATAGGAACCATCAGTAAAGTGATTGAACGCCTTAATCCCGATATTATCCTTACTTATAATGGAGACGAGTTCCTCTTCCCTTACTTGGTTGCCCGAGCTTCAGAGAATCGAATGTCAAATGATCTCTATTTATCCCGAGATAAAAAACCTCTAGCAAAGTGTATCTTCGATCTTTCTGGAGGTTCAGATCATTACATGTCTTATGGGGTTATCCGGAGGCGTTCTAGCACGCAAGTTTACCTAAGTGGCAGGTTTCACTTAGATACAACTACTTACGCCAGCCTTCACTTTTCTGAAGGTAATATTCCCGGAGTTATTGAAGTTGCGCGTATATCGAGAATTACGCTCCAGAGGTTAAGTCGTATAACCATCGGTGGAGCGCTCCAATCAATACAGTATTATTTCGCTTACAAACTTGACCATCTGATTCCTCCATTCAAAAAAAATCCTGAAGGCTTCAACAGCGGAATGGATTTAATAAGAAGCGATCGTGGTGGCCATATCTTCGAACCAATCATAGGAGTGTTTGACCAAGTAGTAGAACTAGATTTTTCCTCGATGTATCCTTCTTTAATGGCTACCTTTAACATCTCATCAGAGACTATAAATTGTAAATGTTGCGAAGCCGACGGTACGGGTACAAAAGTACCAGGGTTAGACTTCCATATTTGTTCAAAAAGGGAAGGCATTATATCCAAATCTATTAGCTTACCACTAAAAAAAAGATTAAAATACAAAGCGTACGTGCGCAAAACTGGAAGCGTTCGCTATAACTTCGTTGATATCGCTCTTAAATGGGTGCTTGTAGTAAGTTTTGGATATTTAGGCTTCAAAAATGCTCGATTTGGAAAGATAGAAGCACATCAGACAGTTTGTGCTTTTGCTCGCGAGTTTCTCATGCGTTCTGCTGAGATTGCTGAAGAACATGGGTGTAAAATCATACATGGAATTGTCGATTCAATATGGTTGAAAGACACAAAAAATCGGAGCCCTGAAGAATTCGAAGAAGTAACAAAGGAAGTTGCGAATGAAATAACTAGAAGCGTAGGTATTCCAATGAGTTGGGATGGACGTTATAATGTAATTGTTTTTCTTCCCTCGAAAGCAGAACCCGATATCCCGGCGCTAAGTCATTATTGGGGTATTAAGAGCGATGGAGAAATAAAAGTACGAGGAATTGAAGTTAGACGTAGAGATATTCCTAAAATCGTTAAAGACGCTCAATATGCATTTATAGATGTGTTTCAAGGCGCAAAAACCGCCGAAGAATTTAAGCAAAGGATACAAAAAGCCAAGAGCGTGCTCTACCGTTATATAGATAAGATAGAGACTGGTAAAGTTTCGCGTGATGAGCTTACAATACGCCAAAGAATCTCAAAAAAACCTTCACAATACAAGGTAAATTCTTATCAAGCTGTTGCTGCAAGACAATTAGAAAGATCGGGCGTTGTGGTGACCCCTGGTAAAAATGTTCGCTATATTATACTCAATGCCGATGCTGATCCAGAATTCCCCGAAAAAAAAGTTATTCTATCAGATATTTATGATGATAAAAAGCATAAATACGATAGAAGGAAGTATACCGAACTCCTTAAAAGAGCTTTTGAGAGCATTTTTCCTTTCGAATTTCCTGAGCTTGAAGAATTAGTAAAGTCAGATCTCATGAGGAAATCTAATCAAAAGGATTTATATAGCTTTACGGAATAAAAAAAAAAGTTATTTAAAGGGTTGTCTTATAACAGTTTTCATAGTTACTGGATTAGCCTTCCGTGGATCGCTCAGATAAATCTCATGGTGTTTTTGATTTTTGCCATCGAATTTACCTCCTTTTTTCTGAATGAAATCATGCACTTTTTGAACAGTTGGTCCTTCTTCCGAATAAGGCCCTATATGCATAATTTGAGCTGCCTTACCTTCTTTATACTTTTCTAATCTGAGTTTAGGAAGTAATTCTGAAAGTTCAGGTTTCTTCTTTTTGGTTATCGATATTGCTTCATTTATCATATCTTGAGTAACCCAACCAGGTTGCATAATCATCATAGTCCATTTCCACCTATCGCGATTTCCTTCAGTAAAATCATTCATGTTATCAGCCCACCATAATCCTTCTAAGGGAGGAACGACATAATCTTTCCCTTTTGCTTTACTAAGGAATTTAGTTTTAAAAGCAATAGGATATAAAACGGCAAGAGCATCTTGATACTCTTTCGAATCGCCTGGTGATCCCATTCCATCAATCATTAAGAACTGTATTTCTGGTACATCTACTAAGACAACTTCTTTTGGTTTTGGTTGATAAAATTCTTTCATAGTTTTCTTGAAATCTATTTTCACCGGCATGATGTTTTCACTTTCTTATTTAAAATTAAAAAAAAGAAATTAGTTTTTCGATAAAATCAGATAATAAAAGGCATCATAAAGAAGTCAATAAAGATCGCGACTAAACATATAAATTCCATTATAACCCATAAGTTTCTTTTTATGCTCCTTAAACCTTTGAAGGATTTCCCTGAATAACTAATTGTATTGTAGATTATAATCAATATCCATGTAACTACCAAAAAGACGCTAGGGACTAATAGAGCGTATAATACCTGTCCAATAAAGTCTAATAAGTACACATATGTTAAAATTGAGAAACCGATTATAACTAAAGTAAAACCCATACCAAAAGTATATTCTGCAAAGCTAACGAATCGATTCACTTTTACTTCATCAAAATCTTCTAATTTTAGCTCAAATGATGCCCTAGAATTTGAAGAAACAGAATTTACAAACAGTATGAAAGCTACCATCAACAAAAAAGTAGCTGTAACGATTCCTCTTGTTGGGGGTACCTGCCAAATTAAAGCAAGAATCGTTAAAACTGCTGCAATCATGGTAGTGCTAAGAATAATCCAATCTCTGACATTCAAAATTTTGTTTTGGCTATTTTCTTCCATCTTACTCACAATAAAAGTTGTTTATGTCTAATTTATTTTTTGAAATAATTATTATAAAATATCTCATTTTACATCAAAAATTATTAATCAATTATAGGTTTTGTTCAATTAATTAGTTATGATTTAATTAAATTTAGAGAATAAATCCTCTTTTTTTCTCACTATCGTCAAAAGCTAAATTATGATTTCACGCTTTCTACTATCATTTTTAGGATTATCTTTTAGAAAACTCACAGCCCGTATTACTTTATTATTGTTTAATGGTAAAATTAAATTATGTCATCAAAAGTAGTTTCTTATTTCGATTGGGAGATGGGGTTTAAGAGTAACTCAAATGAAAACACTTTAAAAATAAACGGTACGAAAAAAACCAACTTGAATGCAATTGGAATGAGTGATGATGACTTTAAACAATATCTAAAGAAATGGAAGAATAGAAACTTTTAAAAATTCTTTTAAATTAGCGATTTTTGTAATTTTACTTTTAATTTCGACTTTTTTAAGCAAATTCGTTCTATAGGTACGAATTATTCTTAACAATCTAAAGGGATTTAAATATATTTTTTTATTTACTTTACAAATAAGTACAATTTTAATCTATATAAAATGTCAAGAGCAAGTTCTTATTTTGATTGGGAAAAACAATTTAAATCTTCTAATAAATCCACCAATAAATCGAATTTGATGGACTTAAATCATATAATTCCATTAAATTCTATTGGAATATCATATGAAGAATTTAAAAAATACCTAAACAAATGGAAAGAGAAAAATTTATCCTGATATAGTCTTAAATAATAATCTCAGTGAAGTATAAAACAAGAACTAATAGTACCCAAGTAATCGCGAGGATTATTAACAATATTGTAGTATAAAACCTCCATTTTATTGAAATCTTCTGTTTCTTTTCAATTCTGTAAATATATACTGCAAGTATTGCTCCTAATATAATTATTGAGGACAATATCAAAATTATTCCAAAAATGATTGAGGTTATGTACGGTAATATCAAAGCAAATACGAATACCGTAAAACTTATCCAAAGCGTGATGAAGCGCTGCATTCTTTGTTTAAATATTTGATCTGCATCATCTGTTTTCTTAACAGGGAGGAAGGAAATTAAAATTCCTGCAGTAGCGCCACCTAAGAGGGAAGCGTGATCCCATCTTAACAAATCTAAAACAATGTTGGAGAAAAGCACTCCTACTATTATCCCTGCAAACAAGCACAAAATAATTGCTATCACTTTAAAATGCGTTTTTAAGAAATTGAGCATGGAATAATAAATGCTAAGAATGTAGTTTTTAACCTTAATAAGGGCAAATCGTAAATTATCTATAATATTATCTAAGAATCTTTTCAATTCTTCCAACATAAAAATAAACAAGTATAGCATCATCCCTATTAACATCCAAGAGAAACTCCATCCATTTGAAGTTAGATTAAGAGTAATTAAGCTTAATAGCAAGAACATTATTACGGAATATAAGAAGGAAAGGGATTTGCTGCGTTTAAAAGGTTTGAATAGAACTAAATTTATTATCATAAAAATGAACAGAGATATACACAAGTTTAAAACTAGATTCGGAAGCATAATAAATTCTAAGGTAATAAAAATATCTAACGATAGAAGAGTTTCAATAAAGATAAAACTGGAAATCTTGAGTATATTCCTTGTTTTATCACTTACAATCTTAATATATTTGTCAACAAAGGTTAAAAATAGTAAGATAATAAACGATAATATCGATAAATTAAACGAAATATAATAATCTGGATTAATATAATATAGAGGCCACGTGATTAAATCTAAGTAGACGATTAGAATAAGACCTTTATTAATTTTTGATATGTTGGAACTGATAAAATCCCATTCTGATATTAACCGAGATAAGTAGGCGATTTGTATTATGAATAGTAGTATAGTAATAGGGATAAGGTGTGGGAAAAACAATGAAATCCAATCAATGTAGAATAAGATCGAGAAACCAATCATAACGATCCACGAAGTGACGATAAAACCTTTCGAGGTTTTCTTTAAAAACTTTAACAAAAACTTATCTAACAAACCAATCAAATGTGTTAGAATACTTAAAATGAAGATAGTTATATGAAATTCTATACTAAATGCAGTCAACAAATTATAGATGCTGATTATTAGAAAAACGTATAAACCTATTCCTAAGAAGTTCTGTCTATTAGTTTTCCATTTTTCAAATATTTCTAGCTTTTCAGGATTAAATTTACTCCTAATTTTGAAATACGAGATGTTAGTGTAAAATTGCAATGCTAAAAATAGCAATAATATATAGAAAAGCGAAGTTATTGAAAAACCATATAAATAAATTAAAATCAGAGAAAGAACCCAAGAGCTATTAAAGAAACTTAAACAGTGGACAATATCCATATACCCTGCTTTTAAACGCTTTATAGCGTAAATTTCTAGTATGCTGATTATGAATAGAATAATCTGAGAAAATAGCAGACTTTCGAAAAATCCAAAATATAATCCAAAGAGTCCGAGAAACACGATTGAAGTCTCTAAGTAAACGACAAATACTAAGCCTGAATAAAATTTCTTTGTCTTTATAACCCATTCCTCACCTTTTATAACACCTTTCGATAGGTGTAATGTGTAAGCGGTTAGTATAGTTTCAGACAGAATAACTAAAGAAATTCTTAAAAAGTCGAGTGTTGCGAATGTTGTAAAGAAAGCGAGCCAGAAAATACCAAAAAACATTTGGAACGCTATGAATGTAGAGAATAGAATAATATTCTTTGATTTTTTTTCTATTGTGCGATTTAAAAAGCCATTTAATAGAAACATGAGTAATGAAAAGACAGAAAGAAAGAAACTAAATGAAGGAATTCCAATTAGTAATGGGTTGTAAGCTAGTAGAAAGTCAGTCAATAACAGAGAAAGGTAAAAACTAATCACAAGAAAAATAATATTCAGTAAAATTGCTTGTAATTGATTTTTAATTTCCTTTATTCTATTAGCATCGTATTTAGTTATTACTTCGATATAGTAAGATAAGTAATGTAATGTATAGAACTGTAATATCAAGAATATAACTAAATTTAAAACAAATAATGTGGCATCATTTCCTGTAAGTTGGGCAAAGTAAATTAATCCACCAATCGTTATAACAAGAAATGCTATGATATTTAACAAATAAGTGATCTTTTCTATAGTTCTCTTTAAAACATGGATGTCTAATAAAATGGAGAGGAAAAATATGAAAACGGATAACAATATAGCTCCATATAAGTATAAGCTAATATCTATTAACTCCTGGATCAATCCAAAGCTCAACAAACCAAGTGCAAAATAGGATACTAATGACAGAATTGAATCAAATTTCGTCATACCATAATCTTTTTCAGGCTGTTGTTCTTCGATTTTCTTCATAAATAAGAATCTTGCTACCGAAAAGTAAGCAGAATAAATCAAAAGTGAAAGTAGAACTATAAAATAGAGCGAATGAAATAATTCTATCAATAGTATAAACTGTAAAGTTAATAATGTTAATGCTAAAGGAGAAATATACCATAGAATAAAACGGTATTCATATAATGCTGATCTAAGAATAATCAAATTGACAGTTATGAATATCGCAGACACTAAAAAGATAGATCCAGGGAGGAAAATATAAACCAAGAACGATAAGGTAAGTGATATTCCAATCGATAAAATTGATAGTGGAAATATTTTTTTAAGAGGTAATATCATTCGAAATTTATTAAATACAAGAGTGGAACCGCCAAAAACCGTAATTGCTAAAGATAAAGCGATGAACTCGATATTAGGAATCAATATGAATGTGTTGTAGGTAAAAAAGGAGAAATTTACGACTAATATTGATGAGATTATAATGTTAAAAAAAGTCCTGCTGAGCTTAAGGAGTCTTGAAGAAAATAGACTGAAAGCGAGTATTATAAAAGAGAGGTTAATAGATATAAAGAAATTTAGAATTATTGAATTAATGATCAAGAAAATTGTTAAAAAGATACCTGTCAGAGAAAGAAAATAGGAACTTACAAGTAAAATGTTTTTTAAATTTTTTAAATTGGGGAAAAATGATAAAATGACGAAAAAGAATCCCAATACAATTAAATTGATTGATAAGTTAATTTCCAAGGGTAACAAGATTACTTGGAATAATATAACGAGGAAGCTTACATTTATAAAAATGTAAAATAGCCATAATAGAGTAATGATTTTCCACATTTTCATTCTATAAAACACCGGCATTAGAAGAGATACTGCGAAAACAAAAAACACTATATTAGTAATTACTAGATTTTCAGTAAAAACATTTTGACTAAACCAGTATAAGAAGAACAAGCTAAAACTCCAAACTATTAGTAGAATCCTGGAGAAATGTTTTTTTATCCATGTGTACCAAAAGGGTAGAGAAAGCAAAACACAAATTGTGAAAGATATTATAAATGAACCACTAATTTGAATCCCAAAGAAATTTAATGCGTTCGTATAAATATTAACATCGGTAAAACTCTCGTTGATGATATAAAAATTTACAAAGGGAACTATAATCCATAACCTCCACCCCGTTTTCCATATTACCCAAGAGAATTTCCAGTAGTAAAAGCCTACTGATAAGTAGAAAAGAAGGACGCCAATATTGATGGTTATAATAAACAGGAAAGGGTCCCATATAGGTAGATTAAAAAAGACATTCAAGAAAAAATACATAAAAGTTGGAATAGAAAGAATATAGGATGAAAAAGCGATATAAAAAGAAAGGCGCCTGAAATTTTCTGGCGCTTTATTATAAGTCCATACATAACTAATACTGGTAACGCTTAAAGTTAGTGTAAATGTCAGTATTGGATTAAATTCTATAAAAAATGGATTATTAAACAGAATATTATAAGACAGGAAACTAATGAGGTTAAATACCATAAGCAAAACACCAGGTCGGATGAACCACTTGTAAATATCATTTTTTTGCTTGTAGTAGAAATTCCCTGTTAATAATAAAAATAGGAATAGAGAGAAAGTAATGATATATATTAAAGGAATTATGGTATTGTAGAGTAGTAAAAGAAAGGTTATAATCGATATTAAAGTATATAAAGTGAATTTTTCGATTACATTTACATTCCGTATGTTTAACACAATAGAAAAGAATAAGACAATCATTAACGAAAGACTGAAATAAAAAAGATAAAAAGCGAAGTCGAGTAGATCGAATGAAGGAATAAACATATAAAAATTCAGTGTGGTAATCAATTTTACTAAAATTAACAAGGTAAGCGAGAAGTAGCTAATAATTCGAAATATAAAATTGCGATTCCGATTGGAAATGAAGAAATAAATCATAATAATAAAAAATACATAAGCAAAATATTCGAAAACACCCGGAAATATAGAAAAGAAAGTAAATAGCAGTAGTGATGGACCTAGCAATATTCTTATTAGTTTGAATTCAGCCACATTCTCAATTCTATCATTGTATTTAACCAGATAGTAATTGATTAACGAATAAATACCACAGAATAAAATTAAAAGTCGTAGTGGTTGATTTGTGCTGTAAAATGGAAACATTTGACTGGAGTTCCAATATAATTCACTGAATATAATAATTAAAGTAAAATAGAACGTGTAATAGATGAGTCTTTTGTAAAGTGTTAGAGAATCATCAGAGATAAAAAAGTTATTTCTCAGATAATAAATAGTAATAGGACTGAGGAAGGTTAGAATTAGTAAAGGTAAACCAATCCTTTGTATAAGAGATAACTGGGCAGGAAATATCAAAATATAGAAACACAATAGAAATTTAATTATTAACCATGCGGATATATCAAAAACCCATCTGAGTCTCGAAAATTCAATTTCGAATAAGTTACGACTGATTGTTGATACTATTAGGTAAGTTAACAGAAAGATTCCAACATTTGTAGTTAATGTTAATAGTAGGGACTCTTGAAGCTGAAGAAGTGAATAAATGATATTAAATGGAACCAGAAAAATAGTTAGCGAAGCTATCATAAATTCGATGAAAAAATAAGATATGTTTTTAGTATATTCGTATATTTTGTAGATTCTGTAATAATCATATTTAGTAAGATCGTTTTCAAATATCCTCTGCTTGAGATTTTCAAGCGGAATTAAGATAACCAGATTTAAAATTAAAAATAATAACGAAGAACAACTGATATTGAATCCAATATTAATAGTGAAAGAGTTTAAAACCACAAAAATCTTCGTAGATATAACAAGAGATAAAACAACCCAAGTGATAATCTGGCAAGTTTTAATAGAAACGAAATAGGATTCTTTAAGTTTAGATTTATCAAAAAGAGATTCTAGAAAAACTAAAAATCCAAAAACTAAAGCAATAACCGAACTATTGATTATATAATAATCTACAGCTATACCTAATCTAATAAAATCTAATCCTATTACATAAGGAAGCGAAGTAATTAATCCCGATATGACTAAACTGTCTATTGTTAACAATTTCTGCACAAAACTGGTGAAAATATTCTTATTTAAGGAATGGAGTAGAGGTAATAACAGTGTTATACTTAAGATCAGCAAAGGAATAATATATTTGTAAACCGAAGTAGGTATAAACAAATATAGATAAAATGAGATGAGGATACTAGTGAAAAACAAACTTACTATATTAAACCCTGTCGAAATTTTTTCTGAAAATAGAATTCTCTTCTTGGTAAAAAAATTAATAATCAAGCTAATAAGAACGATGGATATATATGCTGAAAAAATTAGGTCCAAATGAAGTTGTTGATTAAAGAATGCGAACATTATGAAGAAAACTTCTAACATTATTAAATAACTAATGTAATTTTCAATAACAATAATTTTTTCGTGAGAAATTATATCTATTTTATCTCCCAATTTCAAAATGTAGAAACACGCAATAGATATGTAAAGTATATTAAGCACGATTAACGAATTTAAGATTGTTAAAAATAAATCAGCAATTAAATAGAAGTTTAATATAAAGACAGACAGAACTATGATGCTGGAGCAAAGAAAATGATAGATTAGGAAGAATTTTTTATTTATTACATTTTTTTTGTGGAGATAATAAATGGGAATATATGAGAGGACGCTAACTAAAATAAGAGGTATAAAAAATCCGAAGAACGAACCCCAAGTGTAAAACGCACTATAATATCCCACCAAAAATAAACCTAAATATAACGTAAATGAATTTAATATCAAGGTTAGGAGCTTAGGAAAGAGTTTATGTTCTTTTGAATCCGAATACACAATTAGACTCATTACCGTAACAGATAAAAACAAGGATATAAGTAAGTCTAATTCCAAATAAATCAGGAAAAATGTAATAAGTATGGCAAAAACTTCGAATACAATGGGATAAGATAGGATGTGTAAAAGAGATTTAGATCGTGATTCTTTGAGCATTCTAATTTTCTTCCCATATGAAATTAGGATTATCAAACAAATGGATATAAACAGTAAGTTAAGGATCGTACCAATAATTAGATGTGCGCTGAAGTATATTACAATTATATAAAAATTCAAAACGAAAAACAAAAACATGAGCAACCATGAGGAACCATAAGTGTAAATTGCGATGATTTTAGGTTTTAATAATTTTTCACTATATAAATAATAAATTGGAGCAAAAATCAAGAAGCAAAATACAATCGGTGTGATTAAATAAACAATGAAATCACTTATATTTGCGTTTAAGAAGTAAAACCCCGTAATCACTATACTAATAATCAGGATAAGTAATGTCCAAGTTATTATTACTTTTCTAGGAATAAATTTTACATTCGGAGGAAAAAGATTAAAAATGATGCCAATAACGCAACAAGAAAGGAATAAAGCAAGAAATCCGTCCAAAATAAATAGAATTCTGAATACCGCATAAAATAATAAGAATACTTCAATTAAAAGAGCAAAACTATCAACTCTAATTATAAAATTGAAAGTAGAATCTTTAACTTTTTTTAGATACTGTCCAAATTTAAGGTTTGCTAAACTAAAAACTGACAAATAAGCCAGATCTAAAAGCAGAATCACAAAATTATTCCAAAAAATTATGAATATTGTAAAAAAAATCGAGAGTAGTAAAAACCAAAAAGCATAATAGCTATAATTCAAGCTGATTTCTCGAGAGAATATGTGAATACTATAGTTGAGAAGCACGAATAGTAGGAAAATTATTGGAACTATAATTGCAGATAAAATTAGTTCTCCTTGAAATACCTCAAGAATTCCAGATGCTAGATTTTTAATATTAACTAATGCAAACCAAGTTATTTCTAATAGTAAAAAGACGATCACGATACAATAGTTAAAAAACTTCCAAGGTTTATCGTATAACCGAATCCGAGCAAACGAAAAATAAAACGACAATAATGTTATTGCTAAGACGATAAAAGTGTGAATTAATACATTGGAGATAAAACGTACACTTGGATCTATAATGAACTGTAGATATACAAATTCGATTACAGGGAAGAAAAGATATAAAATCATTGTAAAACTCGCAACAACAAGAAGAGTTTGAATAATTAGTACCGTTTTTTCTTGAAAGTACTTAAGCTTCTCAAAAACTTGAAATATTATATATGTAGATAGTGAGAGTAAAAGAAATTGAATTAAAAGAAACTGAACATTAAAAAACGTTATGCTCGGAAATGGCAAGATCCAAAAGATTACGATGATTGCCACCCCTAAGCTATTAATTAGATATATAAATCTGCCGTAAAGAATAGTGATAAAGTTCGATTTTTCTTCGTAATAGGTAAGAATAGAAATTATTGGTAATGTTATAATACCGATTAAAGAAATATCATTTAGCAATGAAATTGAGAGGAATAGAAGAATTAAACTGACTGAGACAATAAAGTTTAGCTTTACATAGGTTTGAATATCACCAACATCAACTTCTTCAGCATTGTTAGGACTCGTCAATTTTAAACCTCCTTAGGAATTTGCTGTAGAACGTACTTATGTATAATCTGAATTTAAAGTAAAACGCTAAGAAAATGAGAGATAATACCGTTATTTTTATGATTTCTATGAAATCGTAATTTTGAGGAATACCAATATAAAAATAAACGATAACTATAACGAAGGGCATTTGAATTAGCAACACGAATAATAAGCCTAATAATGATTTTACAAATTTTTTCTTAAAAATTGTCAAATCTACTAGGATCGGTTTCTTACTGTCAATTGAAATCGTAATATTTTTACAGATTTTTACACTGAAGAGTCGAGAAATGACATAAAATATAATGTTCCAAATGAGAGGAAATAACCAAGAGACTTTTGTATTAAAAGTATAAGAGAGAAATACGATGTGAACAATGTAGTTAATGAATATTATGATATTATAAGGTTGTCTAACAATTTGAGAAGAAGAAACTGCGTGATTGAATCTCTCTTCCTCTGGATCATAAAAACCAATGGGTTGAAAATAATAATAATAGTATACAATATTATACAAAATACTAAAAGAAATTAAAGGTAAAAGCTCAAAGTAGTCATCTCCTGGAGCAAATAACACAAAAATAGGGGTAACGATTAAAGATAAGATTGTAATCAAGAAAACGATATCAATTCTTGCGGATAGATTATTTACTTTGTTGGAAAAAAAAGGATTTTTCCTGTATTTGTCAAATGCCTTATAAAAAAATAATAAAACAAACATAAAAGTTATAATAGACAACCCAACTGAGACAATAAGGTCTTTACCTATAAAAAAATAAATAAAAAAGCCTACAACTGCGATTAATGATGGAACTATTATTAAATAAAAACTGAACCACCAAATCTTCCAGAGTAATTCTGTTGCTTTTGTTAACTTCTCATCAGAAGAGGTGATTTTATTAGATTTCATTTTTACAAAATAGTAATATTCTCTATTTTGAGATAAATAGTCACTTTCATTAAAAAATGTTTATATGAAAAAAAGGTGTATTTGTAAGAATTTACCGGTAAAAAAAAGAGTCTATCGTCGAAAGTAGTAAAAGAGATAAAAAGAAACAGTTTAAAAAAATTATATCTTATTGAAATTTGGGTAAAAATTCACTCTGTAATTCTTTCATCTCGCTGAATATTCTGTCAGCCATCTCAAAACTCCCTACATTAGGATCTATGGCTAATGCATTTATTGCTACTTCCTTAGATTTAGTAAGAACCGCTTCAACGCACAGATCTTGGATACTCGCTTCGATTCGAAGAAGAGCGGCTATATTTTTCGGTAAATTTCCCCATTTAACTCCGTGTATGCCAGATTTACTAGCTATTATTGGACACTCAATTATTAAATCTTGCGGTAAATTATCTATTATTCCATCGTTTGGAATGTTGACAGCACTCTCATAGGATGGTTGGTTAGTTATCATCGCTTCAATAATAGGAACTGCTCGTTCTCCTGATATTCCTTTGGAGAGCATGCCTTTTTTGAGATACCTTCCCTCTTTAAGGCGTTTATAATTCCTCATAACCTTCCTATAGATGCGTTCACCACCTTTTTCAGTGAGGTCAATCCAATCTACCATATCTTGTGTTTCAGTAAATTCTTCACCAAATTGTAAATATTCACCAAGGTGATTATCTCCTACATATGGAAAATAGCCAAATCTTTTAAAAACTTCAAATGTTAGTGAAGAAAATTCGAACCTCTCTTCGCGTTGTTTAAAATATTCCGGAGCTACCTTGTTAAATTTCGGCATTAAATCCATTCCTGAAGAGATATCTTCAATTCCCATCAAAAATCCAAAATGATTTAATCCATAAGGTTTTAGTTTTAAATCCTCTAAGTTCTTATTGAGCATTTTAGGTAAATGGTAATTAAGAGCTCCAATTTGGTGACAAAGTCCGATAGCTTTAAGATTTGGTGTTGTTCTTTTGATAGCTAAGCATACTCTTGCCATTGGATTAGAAAAATTTATGAAAAATGCGTTGGGGCAAATATCATTCACGTCTTTCACAATATCTACAATTGGAGGAATTATTCTAAAAGCATGCATAGTCCCTCCTGGTCCCCCACATTCACCGAGTATTTGAGTCGATCCATACTTTCTTGGAATTTCGTAATCTTCCCTCCATAATTTGTAACGATCTCCTACTTCAATGGAACTTATTATGAAATCAGCACCTTTTAGTGCAGATCTACGGTTTGTAGTATGCTCAATAATAAATTTATCGTTGTGGATCTTATTTTCAGTTGTAATTAATTCATTAATTATATTTAAACGTTCTTTATCTATGTCATGTAGAACTATTGTCGATCCATGCAAAATTTCACTCTGAAAGAGATCTAATAAAGTAGAAGGTCCAAAAGATGCGCTAGCAGCCCCAATAAGTACAATTTTACATTTCATTGTTCTCAAGTATTATTTTAATAAAATAAGTTTAGAAGTGATATAATATCTTCTGTAAGGTTTAATGAGTTTAAAGAGTTATTGATTACTATTATTGACGCTATTGTCAAAGATTTTCCAAATAAGTAAACAAATGGGAAATAATACCCGCAAAATTTATTAGGGTACACTTATTCTATTCTTATAATAATGAATTTTTCGCGGCATAATACTGATTCATGGGTTGGCTGTAATAAGAAGGCCATTATTCCCTTAGTAACAGTATTATAAAGAGAATAAATCCTTTTTTCTCTCTTTTTCTTTTAATTCTTTGGATTTATTCTCTGCGTATGAAGTCTATTAATTTTTAAGAAAAAGTGGGATAAGGGCTTAATTCTTACCGTAAATTCTAAAAAAAAGAATGGAGGTGAAAAAAGAATTGGCAGGCAAAATAGGTCCTGAATCAATATTGGAGTATTATCAAGATTGGAATTCAGATCTGGCCCCTATCATGATGTCATTTGATCTCTCAGATGCCTATCCGGGTCAAATTGAAAGCGAGGACCAAGAAAAAATGGCTTATCTGAGAAAAAAATATCAAAAAATATCAAAATAAGCTCTAATTTTTTTCTATTTCTTTTTAACTATTATATAACGGTTGTTAAGCTTGAAATTTCGAAGATCCTAGATTTCTACAATTTTCAAGTTAATCAGTTTGATTTATACTCAGTTTTAAATAAGGCGAAAAACCATAGTATAAAATTCATTTATTTGTATGATTTATTTATAATTGGGATAAAAAGTGAAACATTTAAATAGCCTCATCTTTTTATTTATTCTTATGATCTTAAATAATGCTACTAAATTTTCATTTGTAAAAGCTATAAGCCTTTTATTAGGTGTGGCAGTAGTAGTATTATTATTATTATTATAAATGAGAGCCGATCCCTTTCGATCTTCTTTTTAATTTTTCTTGGATTTGCTCTCTCATCAAAGAATTTAAATATAATTAAATCGAGATCATAACGGATTCCGGCACCTCAGGAAAAGTAAATAAAAATTGGAGGTGAAAAAATGGAAAAAGAAGTTCTTGACGAAATTGAAAGTCAAATTGCCTTAGAAAACAGTATAATTCAAATAAAGGGAGAAAACAAACACGCAAATAAAAATATCTTTTGGAAATACCTAGATTATTCAAACTGGGTTCCAGGAGAAATTGAAATTGAAGAAGAAATTAAGAAAGACTATATTTGATAGAAAAGAAAATCTATTAAGAAATAGTTTAATATTTAAGTTTCCTAATTGAGAATCTTTTCTATTCTTTCTAAGGCTTCTTTTATTTTATCAATTGGTTGAGTTAAAGCAAATCTAACAAATCCCTCTCCATATGTGCCAAAACCCGTGCCAGGAGTCAGAACTACTCCTTCGTTAATTAATTTTTTAATGAATTCCATGCTATTTGTTTCTCCTTCCGGAATGTGGGTCCAGACATATAAGGTCGCTTTAGGCTTGTCTGTGTTCCAACCGATATCATTAAGGCCCTTCACCAAAACATCACGCCTTTTTTCATATATTTTCATGTTATTTCTTACGATATTAGGTTTTTCTCCTGATTTGTACTCATTTAAACCTTTTACTACGGCTTTTTGGATAAAAATTGGGCATCCTGAATCAGTATGAGACTTAACCTTCCTTAGTCCACTAATAATATCCTTATCTCCCACTGCCCAACCGCACCTAAATCCCGTCATACAGAACATCTTTGACGAGCTATTAATTTCTATGTGATTCTGATCTATCTGTAAAAGCGATGGAGCTATATAATCCTCGTAAGTGAATTCTGAATACGGATTGTCATAGACGATGACGAAATTGTAATCTTCTGCGTTATCTGCGGCTTCTTTTAGAAATTTTTTCGATGCAATTGCCCCAGTTGGATTATTTGGGTAATTTAAATACATTAACTTGGCTTTTTTTAAAATTTCGCTCTCAATAACTTCAAAATCGGGTAAAAAATCATTTTCTCTAAGCAAAGGAATCGTATGTATTTTTCCATCACATAATTTAGTGGCACCATTTTCATATACGGGATAACCGGGGTTGGGACATAATACAATATCTCCGGGATTGACAAATACTCTCGCGATATTAGCTACCCCCTCTTTTCCTCCTATTAAATTGGTTACTTCATCGTTAGCATCAAGTTTTAAATTAAACCTGACATCATACCACTTTTGTACAGCTTCTCTGAAATCTTGTTCTCCTTTACTTGAGGGATAATTTTGGTTTTCGGAGATTTTTACTTGATTAATTAGTTCATTAATAATCAGATCTGGAGTCGTTAAATCCGGGTCACCAATCCCTAATGGGATGATGTTTATTCCTTCCTTTTTCTTATCGTTGACCAATTGCTCAATTTCTGCGAAAATATATCCTGGTAGCTTATTAATCCTATTTGCATATGTAATTTTAATTTAAAACACCACGTAAATTTCAGTAAATAAAAAATTGTACTAACTCATTCACAAATAGATAAAAATGTTATGAAATAGATTAAGCAATTAAGCAAGAACAAATCAACTATTATTCAAAAAAGTCAAAATTTTACCCCTAGAATTTAGCTTAGTTTATATTCTATAACCGATTATTTAAAATCTAATTTTATTTTTATATATATTTATTGAATGATTATTTGAAAAAAGGTGTAGTATATTAAATGGGTCGTCATACAAGGTTAAGACAGGTAAAGGATCCTCCACATAATTTCTATTTTCAATCTGAGAATGACAATTCTTCAGTAGGATTAAATATCGCAGAATTTGAAGCCTTAAGGTTAAAACATTACATTTCCTTAACCCAAAAAAGTTCCGCTGATACCATGGGAGTGTCCCAACCTACATTTTCGCGAATTTTGGAGAAAGCTCACGAAAAAATAACGCAAGCACTTATAGAAGGAAAAGATATCCGCGTTTATGGGGGGAAAATTAATTTTAAGCAAGCTTATAGAGGTTATGGATGTTTAGATTGCGACGAAGAGTGGAAAGATGAATTAGCTTCTAAAGATCGTGGTGTAAACTGCCCTAATTGTAAAAGTAAAAAAGTCTATTTTTTAGTACGAGAACCGCTCTAATAATAAATGATTAAGAAGCTGAAGCGTAAAAAAATCCTTACATCCCCTTAAACACAGAATTTTAATTAAAATAAATACTTATCATTCTAATTATTTTTAAAAGACTTCATTTTAAGTAGATGATAATTTATGGATAAAGAACAAAATAAAGTATGGTATAAAGCAGCAAGAACTATAGTCAAAGCAGGACAACTTCCTATGGTAGTTAACGATAATCTTATTGAGCTATTGAAATTGATTATGACTGATGAACAAGCTGAATTTATAACAGTATTCAAAAAACCATCACTAAGTATTGATCAGTTAAAAGATAAGACTAATTTAGATGAGGAAGCTTTAACCCCGATATTAAACGATTTAATGAACAAAGGAGTTATCGTTGGTGTTCCTAGTAGGAGGTCGGGTGTCATGGTGTACAGACTTCTCGGACCTTTTCCTGGTATTTTTGAGTTCCAGTTCATGAGAGGAGAAACGGGAGAAAAACAAAAGAAACTTGCCCAAATTTTCGACAATCTTTTTAAAGAATTAAGCAAAGGAGCTCAAAAAAATTACGATACCCTCGTAGAACAATATAAAAAGTTCCCTCCAATAACTAGAGTTGTCCCCGTTGAAGAGGAAATTGAAGATGTTCCCGTTGATAAGATATTACCACATGAAGAAGTTTCTAGAATAGTAGACAAGTATGATGATATCGCTTTGGTTCATTGTTACTGTAGACATGAAAAGGATTTGCTTGGACACTCATGTACCGTGACAGATGAGCGATTAAATTGTTTTCTTTTAGGGAAGAGCGCTCAGTTTGCTATAGAACATAAATTCGGAAACAAAATCTCTAAAAATGATGCGAAAGCAATAATCAACAAAGCGTCTGATGAAGGTCTGGTTCATAAAGCATTTCATATTCACCTAAAACCAGAATTGGATGAAGAGGCTATCTGCAACTGCTGTAAATGTTGCTGTGGAATTTTTTCGCTTTTTTGGAGGGGTATTTCGCCTTACCATTGCTATACTAGCTATTTAGCGGAAGTAGAAGAAGATTTATGCGTAGGATGTGGAACATGTGTAGAGAAGTGCCCAATGGAAGCAATTGATTTAGTTGAAGATATTGCCGTAATAGATAATAGTAGATGTATTGGTTGCGGTGTATGTGTTCATCATTGCCCTGAAGATGCAATGAAATTAGACCGAACAGGGAATAGGGAAGTTTTTGTTCCACCACCTAGGATAAAAACAACATAATCAAGGAGGAATCTGTTTTGTCTGAAAAATTATGGTATCAACTTGCTAGAAATATTTTAAAGGCAGGAGGTCCACCTGTACCCATTAATGAGTCCCTTATTGAATTGTTAAAGCTATTGATAAACGATGAGCAATTAAGATTTCTTTTAAAGTTCAGAAAATCTCTTAATTGGGAACAAATTGAATCAAAATTTGATTTAGATGAAGCTTCATTAAATAAAATGTTAAATGAATTAATGCACATCGGAATGATAACGGCTATACCTAGTAGGACTACTGGTATAATGGTTTATCGCTTAGTAGCTTTTCTACCGGGATTATTGGAATTTACTCTCATGCGAGGCCAAACAGGAGTAAAACAAAAGAAACTTGCGAAACTATGGGAACAGTTGTTTAAAGATGAAGCAGAAATAACTCGAAAAAACCATGATATTGTAATGAACGCATTTAAAAACGCGCCACCTATCGATAGGGTGATCCCCATTGAACAACAAATCGAACCACATGAAGAATTAACTTTACCTGAAGAAGAAGTAAGAAAAATCATAGAAAAATACGATACTATTGGCGTTTCACATTGCTATTGCAGGCACTTTAAAGATTTACTAAACGATTCATGTAAAATTAATGCACCACGGCAGAATTGTTTAAGTTTTGGCAGAACTGCTAAATTTGCAATCGATCAAAGTTTTGCTAAGAAAATCTCTAAAAAAGAGGCTTTGAAGATATTAAAGGAAGCAGAAGATTTCGGGCTAATTCATAAAACCTTTCATGTAAAAGGAGATCCATATTTGGAAGAGCTAGCAATCTGCAACTGTTGTCGCTGCTGTTGTCAAAATCTTCAAGCCTTTTATAACGGCGCTTCTCCTACACATACTTATACTTCTTATATTGCACATGTTAGTGAAGTCGATTGCGTTGGATGCAGTACGTGTTTAGAATTATGTCCAATGGATGCAATTGATTTAGAAGATGCTTCCGCTATCGTAAACGAAGAAAGATGTATTGGTTGTGGAGTTTGCGCAAATAATTGTCCTGAAGATGCTATAGAACTGCAACGGACAGGGCTTAGGAAGGTTTTTATTCCCCCTCCCAAAGTTTCAACTGCTTAAAATAGTTCCTTTCTGCATAAATTTACAACAAATTTAAGGTAAATCATAAATAATTAGCAAAAAAATCAATCACATTAAGCAATTTATTCGTCTTAAGTTCCATCGCTAACCTAACACATTCTACTTTAGCAAGCAAAACCATATCAAATTCTCTAAAAATCTCATGTTGAAAAGTAATCGAAGATGTACCAATTTTTTTTATCTGAGTTTCAACTATAACATAATCACCAAATTTTGCTGAACCTTCATAAGTTATATCCACTTTCTTAACCCCAAAAACAGTCCCTTCATGGAGAGTATCCTCTATCCTTTTTGGAGATAAAATATTATTCATAAAACTAACAAATCCATCGTCAAAATAAACAACGTAATTTTTAAAATGAACTATACCCATCGCATCAGTATCATTAAACCTTACTTTTACTCTTGTGCTATCCCTTACTTCAATAAGCTTTTCAATTAAATTGTTTTTCATTTTTAACACACGTTATAATTATTAATTTTTAATATTTTATCAAATTAAACTTTCCCCAACAACGCTTGGATGCGGTTTCTTTCCTAATAACTTTAGTAAAGAAGGAACGATATCAGTTATTTTACAATGTGAAACTTCCTTTCTTGTTATATCTTTTGAACCTCCAATAATTAGTGGAACAACCGCAGATTTTTTAAGACCTATATCGTGCAAATACAAATTTTTATTTTCTTTTTTACCGTGTTTCATATTATACGCAACATCACCGCAGGTACTAACTATTATGTCTGCCCTCCTCGGATTTTTAAAGTTTCGCGAAAGTAAATCTGGGTATAATGGATAGTCAATGTGAAAAGTAGCATCTAACCATTCATTTAACGTGTGAAATTTATTGTCTAATAGCTTACTTGCAATATCGTCGTTGATATAATTAAACACGTCCTTATCACCAGTTTCTGTGGAGTACTTAGTTTTAAATTCCTTGCCACTTCCTGTATATTCTATAGAACCTTTTACAATTTTTCCCGTGGTTTGATCCCTTCTTTTTAAATAGATTTTTCCTTTTTTAGAAGTGTTCTCATCTTCACAGTAATACATTAGACGGGCGCCTTTAATAGTAAACAGCTTTTCTAATAGGTTAATTTGTTTTGGACCATAGTTCTCCATCTCTGAAATGGAAGGATGATTCCAATTTTGTCCATTACCATTGCTGTTTGATTTAAAATTGAAAAACCCTACGCTATTAAATCCACCCAAATTCATATTTCCTTTATTATTCTTTCGTGGGTGGTAATTGTTTAGGCCATTTTCGCTAAAGAAATTTCCAAAATCCCCTAGAGTTTTTGCTTTATAGTTTCCATGATCAGAGGAGATAGCAATAGCAGTTTCTTCTAAATATCCTAGTTTATCCAATCCTTCGAGTAGTACTCCAAGTACTTTATCAATGTGAAATAAATTGAGTTTATACAGATTTGAATCAAATCCATAAAGGTGCATTATTATATCTGAAGATAAGAATAAAAGGTTAGAGGCTATTGGAGCTTCTTTAGTCTCGAAATATTTCTTCGGGTTTTCAAAAGTTTTTAGTAACTTATTTACGGCAACTAAGTTAGCTTTCCTAATGTACCTGTTAACATTATAAGAATGTTTTATTAAAAGGTAATACAAAATTAATTTAGTTTTTCTCTCGGGGAAAAGATAACTAACACCCCTACTAATAAATTGACTTATACTTACTGTGTTTCCTTCTCCGACCATCTCAAATAAAGTTTTACAGTTATTGCCCAAGTCATCGTTTAATTTATAAATCTGAATTCTTTCGTCCGATCCTATAGAATTATATGATCTTAAAAAAGGGGGAACCTCGTTTCGTCCCATCCAATGAAAAGAGGGAATTCCATGGCATAATTCTTCCAAGTAATTTCCAGTGTAAGTACCAGTCATCATTGATACTTGAGTCGGATAGGTCAATGAAGGGAAATCCGTTATACAATTTTTTGAATAAATTCCTTCCTTCATTAACAGTTTAAGATTAGGAAGTGACCCCTCGTTGATGAGTTTGAAAAATTGATCAGATCGTACATCATCTATGATACAAAAAATGACATGTTTTATCTGATTCATCAAATTCTAAAATACGGTGCTTTCTTAAAAGTTTTAATATTCACTACCGAATTTTATTTAATATCATTGATATTCATGAGTAATAACTAAAATACAATATTTTTTTTTAATAGTAATATAAGAGAAAAAAAAGAGAAGAAAAAGCCTCCGGTGGGACTTGAACCCACGACCGGCTGATTACAAATGCAGCAGATTAAAATATTAATCTGTGTCAGCTGCTCTACCGCTGAGCCACGGAGGCTTAAATGTTTTATTTAAAAATAATATTACTAGAATTTTTAATTTTGTGGTTTTAGACGCATAAAAAATTCAACACAAATAATTAAATGTTAACTTTACTTTTTCTTTAATTAAATACTTAATATTCTGTAGTATCGAAAAGGAGTTTTAATTTTGTTTACAAAGGAAGAAGTGGAAGTTCTGGCTTATCAGCGCTATACCTCGGGAGAAGGTTACGATAAATCCGTTTGGTACTTAGCTGAGCTTGTAGTTAAGATTTTAAAAAATGTAAAAAACGGCGGCGACATAAAGCCCCTTGAAACAGACAATCTAGTCTTGTTAATAAACGATGGTGTTAACGGAGAACTTATAGAACCTACTAATGAAGAAATTAAAGAATTATCTCAAGTTATTTACCACGAACATCCTGAAAAGAGCAAGCTTCACTTTTTTATTGCAGAAAAACAGTTACTTCTTCGTGAAATACAAAAAGTTATTGAAGAACATAGTAAAACCCAGTAATTTTTATTTATTGAGTTGCAGCTGTTAATGTGCAATCCTTTACCTTTATTGTTGGTATAAATGTAGGCGTTATCGCTTAACAAATTAAGAGAATTTTAGAGTTTCTTAAAAAACAAACAAACCTAATCTGTCTCCTTTTTTAAATTATCTTAATCACTTAACATATTAAACTCAGAATAGTTCAGATTAAAACCTTAAAAATAATAATTATAAATAGTAAATTAATTGCATTAGTAAAATTGGTAAGTAAAGTGCCTAGTCCAAAAAAACCTAAGAAAAAAACTCCCCTTGATGATAAGCAAAAATCTCTTTTTTCGTTTGTAGAAAAATCAGAAACTGAGAAAGAAGAAGAAAGCAGTCGGATATTAAAAGAAGAAATTGTGGAACCAAAAGAAAAATTAAAATCCCAAGCACTTCCTAAAACAAGTGAAGTAAAAGAAGAAATAAAAACTGAAGAAGAGCCGATATTAAAAAGAGTTCCAAAAAAACTTTATTTCAAAAGTTCAGGCATTCCCTTCGGCCTAAAAGAGGATGGTATACAGTTGCAATTTATTAAAAGAGAATCTGTGAGTTCGAAATATATCCGTTATTTAATTGAAAAGAGAGAAATCGTAGAAGATTTGAAGAGAGGATTGCTTTTGGATGTAGATTATGATGGTGGAACAAATAAAGCTTATTGTAAATTTTACGATTTGGACACCGACGAGGTAAAAATATGGATTGATACGACCGACCACGAGCCTTATTGTTTGAGTAAAGAACCAATCTCAATACTTGAACAGCTAAATTATACAAATAAAGCGGGGCAAAGAAAAAAACTTGTAGATTACGAGGGTTTTAAAAAGTTTGAAGAAATAAAGCGATTTGAATTACTCACTGATAAAGAAATACCAATGACGAAGATATTTGGAAAAACTCCCATAGATGTAGGAGGATCGGGGCTCAATATTAAAAATATCTTAGCTGAAAACGAGAAAAAAGCCTGGGAAGCAGATATAAGGTATCATTTGAATTATATTTTAGATCGACAGTTAATCCCGGGACTTATTTATCGTATTGATAGCGGTAAACTTGAAAAAATCGATTTTAAAGAAAGTTCTGAAGAAACTAAAAAATTAACAAGTGAACTAAGAACTCTGTTTAAAGATGAAAAACCAGAGATGCAAGAGTTTTCAGAGAAATTCATAGATATTTTCCTTACTCCAATTCCTGATGTGAAACGTTTAGCGCTGGACATTGAAGTAAAAGTAGGAGAACACGATTATAGGATCCCTGATGCTCGTCTTGCAAACAAAGAAATAATAAGCATATCATTTGTAGCCTCCGACGGATTAAAATTGGTCTATATCTTGGAGCGCGAAGGTTTCACTTTTAATAAACTCCATCCAGACTTCCCAAATGATGCAAAACTTTACTTCTTTAAGTCTGAAAAAGAATTATTAACTGAATCTTTTAGAATTATGTGGGATTATCCTGTGATCATTACTTTTAATGGAGACAATTTTGATTTAAATTATATGTTTCACAGAGCAGAAAAATTGAAAATAGACAAAGATTTGAATCCAATACATGTAAAAAGGGGTTTTGGAATAATGGCGAAAGCAGAATGCGATTTAAGGAAAGGAATTCATATAGATGTTTTTAATTTCTTCTTTAATCGAAGTATTTCAGGATACGCCTTTGGTGGATCCTATCAAAGTGCTTCCTTAAACGCTATAAGCGAAGCTTTATTAGGTGAAAAAAAATACGAGCACGAAGAAGATATTCACGATATGGAAATTGATATACTCTCTTGGTATAATCTGAAAGATTCAATATTAACTTTAGAGTTAACTAGATTCAATAATTCATTAGTGTGGAATTTGATCATTCTGCTATGTAGGATAACAAAATTGCCAATTCACGATATGATACGCAGACAAATCTCGACATGGATACAAAATATCTTCTATTTCGAGCATCGGAGAAAGAGTTTTCTCATTCCTAGAAAATCTGAGATTTCAGAAGCAAAGAAAGGGGGGGAATTAATGTCAAAATTTTTTGATGGTAAATTTCAAGGTGCTTACGTTATCCAACCTGTTCCTGGAATTCATTACGATGTGGTTGTTATGGATTTTGCTTCTCTGTATCCTTCTATCATAAAGGAATTTAATTTATCATACGAAACCGTTCTCTGTTCCCACAAAGATGACGAGGATAACCTTATAAAAGGAACTCCTTATCATATCTGTACTCATAAAATGGGAATCTTTGCTTATGTCGTTGGTTTTTTCCGGGATACGAGAGTAAAATACTTTAAACCGAAATCAAGCAACAAAAATTTAACTCAAAAACAGAGAAGTTATAATCATACTATCCAACAAGCTCTTAAGGTGTTCATCAACGCAAGTTACGGTGTTTTTGGATCTCAAAATTTCCCCTTGTTTTGTTTACCTGTAGCAGAAAGCACAACAGGAATTGGCCAATACTCTATAAAACAAACGATAAAAAAAGCAGAAGAACTTGGAGTTAAAGTGTTGTATGGTGATACGGACAGTGTTTTTCTTCTTAACCCGTCTAGTTTACAGATGAAAGAAATATCCGATTGGAGCAAAAAAGAACTAGATTTAGATTTAGAAGCAGAAAAGACGTACCAATTCTTAGCTCTATCAAAGAGAAAGAAAAATTACGTAGGGATATATAAAGATACTAAGTATGTTGATATTAAAGGGTTAGTTGTTAAAAAGAAAAACACACCAGATTTTATAAAAAAGGCTTTTAGTCAATTAATAGAAATCCTTAAAGAAATCACTAACGATGAGGAATTTAAACTAGCGAGGAAGAAAATTATTGAAATTGTTAAAAGTAACTTAAATAAAATAGGGCAACCCGATACTTTCACACTAGAAGATTACGCCATAAATATCGGTCTGCAAAAAAAACTCAAAAACTATACAAAAGTCATTCCTCAGCACGTTAGAGCCGCTAATGCATTCATAAGAACAGAGATCAGCAAAGCACAAGCCAATAACGCTAGTGATGCTGAAATTTTAGCAATTAAGAAGACTTATCAAAAAGGAGATGCTGTTAGATTCATCAAAAGTAAAGGACCTCTTGGGGCTAAAGTTATTGAAATGGCAAAACTCCAAGATATTGATACTAAGAAATATAAGGAACTCTTAACATCCGCGTTAGAACAAGTTTTAGACGCTCTGGATATTTCATTCGAAGAAATAAAAGGCATTAAAAAAATGGATGCCTTTTTCTAGATTTCGTTAAATTCGAGTTAATTTTTACTTAATTTCCTTTAAATCCACTCCTTTAGTCTCTTTTACAAAAAAGAATCCTAGAGGAATTATCATTAGATTTGCAAATACAAAAATGATAAAAGTTAACCCTAAGCCAATCTCTAGAATGATGAAACTACTCGTTAGTAGCCCAATCGTAGTGCCTAAAGCTCCACTTAACCCTCTAATTCCAATCCCGGTACCTCTTCTATCTGTAGGCATCAGTTCTATCGCAACAATTCTAATAATCCCCCATAATCCCCAAAAAGAGATATGACTTATTGCGTAGCCAATAAAAACTATTAGAAACGCATTTTGAGAACTATTAGCCCCCACCACCCACACTACAACGGAAAATGGCAATATTAATGACCATAAACATAGTAATGGTTTCCGTCCAATTCGATCCGCCAGAAACCCATTAGTCAAATATGCTATCATTACTGTGAAAATTGTTAAGCCAAACATTATGGTTACTTGTGTTGGAGGTATAGTCCCTTCATCCTTAATGAATTTCTCAAATAATCCTATAAACAAATTCGAAAATCCAAACAAAAACGATATTACTAATATAATTAGAAATGATTTCTTATTTTCTATTTTAAAAACTGACTTTATATCTACAATAAAAGATCTGGAATCTTTCTTCCTAGTTTCTTTCATTGATTGAAATTCGGTAGTCTCTTTGAGAGTAAAATAAATAACAAAGCTTAAAGGAATTCCAATTATCATTGGGAACAATGTCATTCCCCTCCAATAATTTGAATCTACATCTGGTATAAAGACGAAGCGAGAAATTACCATTATTACAGCTCCAAATAATCCCGCCATTAATATAATATTTGTGTTTAACGCTCGTTTATCTTGTTTTGACTCTTCATTCGCATAAATTAACCAAATATCACTCATAAAGAAAAAATTCAGGAAAAACGAAAAAGATACATACATTACATAACTCACAGATAAAAACATACCCAATGAGGAAATGCTCATTCCAAGAACAGTGATAGCCAACATTCGTTTTCGGCCAATAATATCAACTAAATATTGGTTAAAAAAGAGAAAATACATCCCAATTGATGTAATACTTCCTGCTAAAGCTAAAATAGAACTTGTTACATTATCTGGCTCTCCAGGAAAAAATTCAGCCATTATATAAGAAGGGATTGAACCGGGATAAAGAGTGCTATATGTATCAAGAATTTGAACTAACATTAATACTCCTATTAGATACTTGAAATAAGACTTCGATCTCTTAGCTTGATTATTAGCCGTTTCTGTCATTTTTTTTTCAGCTTGATGAATTAAATTTATTTTAATTTATTTATTAGAAATAAGGAATAGATGTTAAACTTCAACATTAATAAAGATATA
Organism: Promethearchaeota archaeon; assembly: GCA_030599585.1. Lineage (GTDB taxonomy): Archaea > Asgardarchaeota > Lokiarchaeia > Sigyniarchaeales > SOKP01 > SOKP01. Next base: position 213,567 of record JAUVNS010000004.1, read on the forward strand.
GGTTCAATAACTGTGATAGCACACCTTTACAAAATAACGTAAAAGAATGTCATAACTAAACCACAGAAGATTGGATTCAAAATATTATCGTCAATTTTTAAACTTAACAAATCGATTGTTAAAAAAACTAGAGCTCCACTCAAAGACATAACAATCATTTTTAAAGGTAAAATATGTGGTTCAAATAACCAGAGGGCAAATATACTTACTCCGAAAGAAACAAAAAACCCTGAAATATAACCTATTATTGTTTTACTACTTTTTTTCGGAAAATGGTGTCGTCCAAAACTAACTCCCATAATAGAAGCAACACCATCGCCAATACTTGTTATTAACGCTACAGCGGTAAAAATTCCAAAAGGAAGGAAAAGTATTGGGATCAGTGAAAGGATTAATACTACATTCTTAGTGAATTCGTAGTTCTCATTCTTTTTAAGAGTTTTTATTAACATATTTGATAGACTATCGGGTAGAAGATGATATATATTTGAATTCTCGAAAATGAAAGATAAACGAACGAAATCTAAACCTGCAAATAAGATCACTGCAGTATATCCAATCATCAAGATTAAGAATATTCCATATTCATATCCCGTTAGGCCATATACTTCATCTGCATTCCACAATCCATCCCATATATCTATAGCGAAAATCCGTAAGATAATTATGACTAAACCTGGAAGTAAATGAAAAACTTTCCTGCGAACATCGGTCCTTAACGAGTAATACTTGCTATTTATTCGATTTACATTCATAATATCGTATTTTTCAAGGAAATTATCAATAGTTCGGTTTTCTTTGAGCTCTGGCTTATCCTTTAAAACAACTTTATATTGGTATAATAAAATTAAGAACACCAATAATGGTGCGAAAAGGCATATAATAGACATCGAAAAGGCTTGGTGAAATCGGACGAATTCATTATCTCGTGGGTAGAATAAGGGAAATAAAATTCCAGAAACGATCCATAGTACAACAATAATGAACGAATTAATGAAACTATGGTCCTTTTTGAACTTCTTTTTCAATTTAATCGCAAAAAATAACTGACAAAATCCTAACACAATAAAAAATATTGTAATAGGTAAAGTGATTAAATTGAAAACCATATTCTAATTAAATTTCAATATAAAAAATAAGTTGTGAAATTGTAGAAAAACTATATTTTTATATCGCTTATTACTTAAATTAGAATAAAAAGAAGGAAATAGTATGAAATGGGTAACACGAAGCAAACCACATGTTGATCGTTGTTCCTCTCTATGGCTTATAAAAAAATATGTTGATCCTAAAGCAGAATTTGCCTTTGTTACACGAGATTATCTATGGAAAGAAAATGAAATTCCCTTGGTTCTTCCTGGAGCTGAACTAAATCCACAAATGGGAAAAACAACCTTTGAATTAATCGTTCAGAAGTATGAAATTAAGGATAAAATCGTACATCAAATTGCATCGATAATTCATGATATCGAACAAGCAGAGGAATCTGAGATTTATAATCTTCCTGAATCAATGGGGATCTTCATTGTTTTACGAGGAATAGAGCCATCTTCTCCAAATGATCAAGAAACTGTAGATATTGCATTTACAGTAATAGATGCGATATACACATTTTTACAGAAAAAAAGTCAAGGCGAAAAATTGACTTGAAGCATTTTGATTTATCTTGAGTGAAGATTCGTTGTTAATCTCATTCACATTCATTAAACCGTATTTATTCCAATGGTATCTCAGCAAACATTAATGCCATATTTTTAGGAAACAATCCCACTCTATCACCATTTCTAATGTCTTTCCCAATTCCGCAATATTTGCCGTTTACAAATATGTGGCTAAGTTCATCTTCACTGATTGCAAATTTTTCAATGATATCATAGACAAAATGAACATTACTCTTTTCAATATTTAATGTAACAGGGAGTCCCTTTTCTAAATCAACATCTTTCACATTTTTTCTTAATTTTCCATACAGCTTTACTAATATAGGCATCGCTAAAACACACCCGTTACATCAACAAGTTAAATAAGATAAAAATATTTGTTTTATAAAAAATTAAAAGAAAATAATAAATAAGATTAAAAAAATCATTAAAAAAAGATTTAAAGGCCAAATAATAAGAATTCATCTAAGAAATCGTGGACTTTTTTCATAGTTTCTTGGCCCAGAGATTTTTCTACTTGGATCTTTAAATCCAAAACTGTGCTCAGAGTCGAAACTACCGTATTTTGAATTGTACTATTAAATATGGATTTTTTTTCGTTTTGCTTTTTGAAGTACTCCACTCGATCCAACATCGCATTTTGATATTCGTCAGCCGTAGAGGTTTTAAGTTCTACAAGCTTCCGCAACTTCAATCCGTCTTTGGTTTCTATTACTTCATCGACCATTTATTTTTCACCTATCTCCGTCTTTCTCATTCCTCCATTCTGTGCGACTTGCTGTTGAATCTCTTCTCTCGTTTGACCTCTAGTAGTGTCAAATTCCTCTTTGACTTTAGCCGTTAGTTTTTTAGCTACTTGCTTCTCTATGCTTTCCCTGTGTAAAGTATTCATAGTACAAAATGAAATTTCACGGACGCTCCCGTCCGGCATTGCTACACCGAAATGCACAATACATCTCTTGACACGCTCTATATCCATGTTATATGCGTCTTGGAAGTGCATGCTAGAGAGAAGGAGTGTTCCGTGAGTAAAAGAGCTAATACTTTCCCAATCACCATTCATTAATAGCCTACTGAACATATCCATGAGCTTTCCTGGTTTCTTGGTGTATTGAAGCATCCCTAATAGAAATCTGGCTCTGAGTTGCGTTTTATCTAATAAGTTGAGACCACTATCTAAAGTTTTACCAATATCTCCTAACAATCCTTCGAAGAATTCAAGCGGTTGATTTTCTTTATGCTTTATTTTTTCCCAGAATCGGTTAGCAAAATCGATGATTTTCAGAGGATCGAAATAATCCATTATAGGAACCATTTCTTGCGTGTCGGGATCGACGACCAAATAAGTAGCGAAGCCGCAGTCCGGACTGCAGGTAAATTCGATTGGATCTACATCAGCAAGGTATGCTATAATTCTCCCGAATTCGACTATTGTCGTTAGTGGGTACCACGCTTCATCCATTCTTATTTTGCCGCCAGTTTGGTTTTCGATTTCCTTTATCACATCAGCGTTAGTAATTCTTAACTCGTCCATCTCTTCAGCTGTTATACGACCACATAAGGACACAGGTTGGAAGGTTATCCCTCTTACAACATCAATATTGTCAAGAGCAAACTGGATTATATTCCCAACTTCAATATCTGTAATCCCTTTTACAATCGTAGCAACTAAATTAATGGATGATAATCCTGCTTTTCTACAGTTTTCTATGGCGCGCATCTTATATGGCATTAATTTCTTAATACCCCGTGTCTTCTCGTAAGTTTCGTTGTTTATCCCATCAAATTGTAAATATAGCGTATCTAAGCCCATTTCAAAAACTTTCTTCGTCCACTCAAGTCCACCATTCTTTTTCTGGAATCCATACCCATTTGTGGCAACTATTACTTCTTTAAATCCATGATCTTTTGCCATTTTACAAATTTCAGGAAAATCTTTTCTGACTGTTGGTTCGCCACCTGTGAACATAATCGCAACCGCAGGTATTGGTTTGCTTCTGAAGTGCGTCATTATTCTATCAATTTCCTCTAAGGTTGGTTCAATTAGATATCCGCTTTTTTCAATGTTAGCGTAGCAGAAATTACAATTAAAATTACAGCGATTTGTCAAGTCTATTAATGCCAAAGCACAAGTTGATATGTGTTCGTTGCAAAGACCACAATTGTAGGGGCACCCTCTGTCGTCATCTAAAGCACAATCAGCCGGATTACTTTCGCCGTCTTTCTCAAATTGCCAGGCAATTGTTCCGTCTTTGTTTTTCATCTGGAAATGAGTCCATTTGTAATATTTTGCGCTAGAACTAATGATATCCTTAAAGTCACCGTGTTCTGGGCAGTTTTTAACCATGAAAATCTTTTCATCTTCTTCTTGAACTACAGCATCTATCTTTTTCAAACACTCAGGACAGACCGATGAGGTCTTTCTATAGTATTTTTCGTTTAAAACATCTGTTCCGTCTAAATGATACATAATATTTCATTTTTTTTTATAACTATACGAATTAATAGGGTTTTAATATAAAAATAAAATCCAATGTTTAATATTATGTCAATTCTCACTAATCATAATATTAAATGTGGTAAAGTGTTTTAAAAATGCTGAAATCTAAAACTTAATAGGAATTGAAACGAATTTAACAAAATATATGTTTTACTGTTGAAACTCTATTATTACCCAGACTCTACTGATTGTTTTCTTTGTCGTTGGCAAGTAATTAAACTATGAAAATTATGTGATTCGGGTTCGATCTTGATTGGAAAAATCGCTTTTAATAGGTTTGATTTGATTATGAATTGTACTATTCTCTTTAGTTGTAATCTTTAGATTGTTAAACTTCATTATTTCTTCTTTTAGCTTCAATAATTGCTACTCCCATCTCCAGCACTCTATCAAATGGCTCTTCACAATCTTCTCTTGGTTTCAAGCTTATTGCTTCTTCTGAACAGACACTGGCACATAAACCGCATCCAAGACATAAATCTCGATTCACAATTGCAATATCTTCCATAGTTATAGCATTAATTGGACACCTTTCAACGCAAATTTCACAAGCAACACATAATTCTTCATCTATGACTGATTCAAACACTGCATTCATGAATTTTTGTTTATCTTGACCAAATTGAGTCATACCTTTCATGGAGACACAGCAACAAGGGCAACAGTTACAGATATTAGATAGATGTTTTGAATTTGCTCCAGCATGAACTAATCCCGATTCATCTGCTTCTTTTAAGATTTGAATCGCTTCTTCAGAAGTTAATTTTCTCCCCATTTCATTTTCTATATAATATTCAGCAGCAGTTCCAAAGCTTAAACAAGTTTCCATAGGGTGATCGCATCCTTCACCTAATAACTGTGATTCTTTTCGGCAAACACAATCAGCTACAGCAATAACTCGAGCGTTCCTTATTGATTCTTCAAGCATCTGATACGGAAAAAGGGTGGTATCCATTTGAATCGTCTCTTCTAAGGGAATTACTTTAAAACCGGGAATATTGCTTGCTCCTATCTCTTCAAGACCCGCTGCATGGTAATAATCTTTAAAAAGCTGAGCTAATTCTTTATCAATTTTATTGACAGAGTATTCATACAACCCTATCATAAAAGGGGCCGCGTTATATAGGGTCTTGTTATCTCGTCGTGCTCGAAAAACAAGTCCTTTCTTTGCCATTAAATCAAGTTTCTTTTCTATTTCAGCTGAATTCTTTCCTGCTCTTCTTGCAATACTACGGGCTCTTTCAGGTCTTATAGTTAGAAAAGTTGCCAATTCAGCTTCTTCTTCAGTAAAAAGACGCTTTAAAATTTCAATCTCAACTCCAGATTGAGTTTTCCGGAAGCCAATTGGAAATAGATCAAGGAACTCCCTTAATTTCTCATACGAATTTACAGTCATAGCACTAAAATTATTATTTTCTTCTATTATCTAATATTCATTTAAATTTAAAAATAGAAGTTATGTATATTTCTCTGTTAATGAGTTTGTGAGTTCACTCAATTTTTTAGAAATTTTAACATTAAATATATAATTCTCGTCCAATTCTTTAAATTTATTCGGTAATTTTTCGATATTTTGGTTATAATACTGCTGGATATTATTTAGATTAGGTAATTCCGTTATTAAACTTCCTTCTTTCATCACAAGAGTGAGGAGTGCTTCTGAATTAGGAGGTGCTGGTTCACTGTCTAACGTTAAAAAATCTTCTCTAAACTCTCCTTGCTTATTGTAAATTCTGTAGATTTGTTTTTTACCAGGATAAGTTAATTTATCTTCACTAATTTTTATTTTTGGTTTATTGTTATATTCTATGAGCTTATAAACACCCGCTATGGATGGATCGTCCCGAGAAGTAGCTAATTCTGTTCCAATTCCAAAAGCATCTATGGGGGCGTTGCTCTCTAAGATCTTTTTTATTTTATATTCGTTCAGATCTGAACTCGCAACGATTTGCACTTTTTCACATCCGTTTTTATCTAAAATTTTTCTCACTTTTTTAGCGTGTTCAATGAGATCGCCAGAGTCTATCCTGACGGCTTTAATGGTGTTTTTATACTTAGATACCTTTTCAGCAGCTTTTTCTGTATCAAATGTATCAATTAAGAGAATTGAATTTTTCCCGTAGATGTTATAATACACATCAAAGCTTTCCATTTCGTTATCGAACCTTTGGACAAAACTATGCGCCATAGTTCCACTCGAATTAATTCCAAACTCACAATCTGCTATTACATTACTAGTACCATTAAATCCTGCTATATAGCTCGCTCTTGCTGCGTATACACCTGCGAGCGGACTGTGTGACCTTCTGGTACCAAATTCTAAAAGAATTTTATTTTGGGCAATATTTCTTATTCGAGAAGCTTTCGACGCAACAAGAGTCTGATAATTAATAACATTTAAAATGTAAGTTTCAGCTAATTGTGCGTGGAACATCGATCCTTGGATTCTCATAATTGGCTCGTTAGGAAAGAAGAAATTACCTTCCTTCATTGCCCACACATCTAACTTGAATTTGAATTTAGGTAGGTATTCGTCAAAAAAACTCGAATCGATTTCCTTAAAAACATCTTTTTTCCTCAGAAATTCTATCGTTTTTTCGGAAAATCTAGCATTCTGTAGATAATGAATTACCTGCTCTAAACCCGCAAAAATTAGGTAATTACGATTTTTAGGATATTTTCTGATAAAATATTCAAAAACGGCAATATCGTCTTTTTCTTTAATGTGATTATCGAGATTGTACTTATAATAAGCTGCGCCCATTGTGAGTTGGTAAAAATCAGTACTCAAGATTAAATTTTGGTAGTTAATGAATCCCGATTTTGGATTTTTCATTATCATCATCTAAATTATAATTTCTTTAACCCCGTAACCCTCTTTAACATAAATCCCAAAAATCTATCTTTATTTACTCCACCGTTGCATGTAATCTTATCTCCTAATTTAAATTTGTCGCTGGAATAAAGTTTTTCGCTTACTCTTATTTTCAATTCGTCTAAATTTTCTATGTCTTCTTTTCGATAATCGCTTTTTTTTTTCAATTGAGGTCCGAATTCAATATCTTTTAAGGTTATTAGATAATATGTGGTTATATTCCCTTGGAAATCATCTTCTTTCTCTTCTATATCTGTTATTTCGGCTTCGTAAAGAGTTATTCTTTTGTGCCTTCCTAGAAGGGAACTAGGAGCACCTTCATTAATTAACTTTCCATTTTTAATAACTATACTTTCCACATTTTTTTCGAAATCTTTTGGTATAATAGTAAGTTTCCAATCTGATAATTTGAAATAATTTTTCTTTAATGAGTAAATAAATCCAACCCAAAAATGGTTACAAAAACCCATATTTGAGCCTACTCTACAATCGCAATCTCGTTCAGGATCATTAATATTATTTGGAGTTATTGACAAATAGGAACCAGCCTCCCAATTAAATCCTTTGAACTTGAGTTCTATTTCATGGTTTTTATCATTAATTATCTTAATATCAGTAATAGATTCTCGATCTTCACCATTAATTTTCTTGAGAGCGGTCTGAATTTCGCCTTTTATTATCTCTATTTCCTTTTGCTTGATTAAATCTTTTAATTCTTCCTCTGCCAATGAATCAAGAATAAAAGCAATTAATTCCAATTTCTTAAATTTAGAAAAGCCTTTAATTCCAAAGTCTCTACAAATTTGTTTTAAACCGTCCGTATTCAAAGATTGGAGGAGGTATTTCATATAAGTCTTATCGTCTAGTTTTTTGCTCAAAATTTCCACTCTCAATTTTTTAATTGTCTGTAAGTTATTTCTATGATGTTTACCAATAAATAAATTATCCTTTCTTATTTAATTATGATTGTCCTAAACCTTATGATTTTATATCTTTTATCCTTAATCTTACCAAAAAATGTGTTAATAAGAGAGTGAAAAAAAAAATTTATAATAATTAGATCATCGAATTCTCGTAAAAATTTACGAACTTATCGATGGGAAAACTTTCGGACAGCGAATTTTACGTAACATTAACTTACTTTAACATTGTCCCATTAACGAGAATATTTGTTAAATTTTCAATAAGCTCTTCCTCTTCAAGTTCAAAATCACTCCGAATCCACCAAATAAAGACTCCAAGTACCGTAGATGTCCAAACTCTAGCTGTTATTTTAGGGTTTTGATCACGAGCTCCGAATTTTATTAGTCTTGAGATGATTTTTTCTACCTCATTCGTAAAATTGTCAAGAATCTCATTTCTTTTGGCTCGGTATTTTTGCTCCATTCCCCCCATTTGCTCAAAAAAAATTAGAAATGTTTCTTTTTTTTCCCTAAACATCTTAGCGTATCCTCGAAAAAGATTATTAACCGCAGAGATTGGTGGAATTCTGTTTTGCTCGAAATAGATAAATAATTCTCTAAATTTGCTTATCATAAGTTCAGTTAATCCACTAATTAATACTTCAATTACGTCCTCTTTTGAATTAAAGTAATTATAGAAGTTCCCTACACTCGTATTAGCCCGTTCTGTGATATCTTTTATACGAGTATTATTAAATCCTTTTTCTTCAAAAACAGAAAGAGCTGATATTATAAATAAATTTCTTTTCTCCTTCTTTATTATTTCAGACTTCTTCTCTCTTAAAGACACCTATGGTCAACTCAAAAAATCATGAACAATTTGTATTATGTTAAAATTCAAAAAAATTATTATTACATGTTAAGAAAATATGTTAAAATTTATTACTTATTAATTTTCAATTTTCTATTGATTTATTATGTTTTTGGGGACTCTTGTATCTGATTATATTTAATGATATGTCTATCTGTAAGAAGTAAGAAGGGAACTACAATTTACGGAGCAGGTAAAAAATACTAATTTAGATGGCGGGAAAATGATAGGTATTTTTTAAAAAGTGTTTTTTTTTAATATCTTTCCTATGTTTTTCGTTGAGTAATAAAGATCGATGCAAAATAAATGAACGTTCATTCAGTGAACGAGGATTCGGAGCGCTTTTTTCATACATTTACTCTTAGGAATATTACCAAAATGTTTAAAAGTAAGACAGTCCATTTATGATTTAATTAGATAGATAATCATTTAAGTAAAAAAATATACGCATATAAAATGTGATCATAAAAATGAGTAATAGTACACCAGAATATTTGAAATTCTTTGGCGAATTTAAGTTCGCTGAAGAAAAAAGTTTAAGTGCAAGCGATTTTGAAAGCTCCCTTACAAAACATTTTTCGAAAGAGGAAAAGAGACCAAAAGGACGCTATAAATTTGCTGAACTGAACAATTCTTACATAAAGGATTTTGAGGATTCCTTTAATAAGTATTTTGAATAATAGATTAAGATTTTTTTTAATAATATCTTCATACTTTAATTTTTCTTATTATAATTCTTTATTGCATTTTTTAATACTCGAGATCAAAAATTTTATTTATTAATTGACATCCTCTATTATCCTTCACCTCAGAATCGAAAAAGCAACGAGCTTTGATGTCATTTTTTTTAGTAGAATATCTCATGCAACCCCAGCACTGCCCTTTAGCGAGACTTATCTTTTTTTTACTATTTCTTTGCCTAACTAATTCACAGATTTCTAGTGCGATCTGTTCGGGAATAGGATTTTTCATTCAAAATATCACATTTTATATCTATTTCTAAGTGAAATATTACCTTAATTAATTTAAAAGTTTACGAGTCCATTTATTGAGATACTCTATAGAATCTAAAGGGTTGATTTATATTATAAGAAAGTCAATAGAAATTAGTTATCTCAAAAAAGAAGGACATATTATGGAACTACTGAATGAAATAGAAGAAAAATTCGTTGAAACCAACAATGTTAAACTCCATACTATTATAGTTGGGGAAGGTCCGCCTTTAATTCTGCTCCACGGATTTCCAGATTTTTGGTATGGGTGGAAAAGCGTAATTCCAGGTCTTAAAAGTGATTATAAACTGATTATCCCTGATATGCGTGGATATAATTTGTCTGACAAGCCAGAAGGTGCAGAAAATTATAAGATCGAAACTTTAGTTGAGGATATTAGAGGTTTAATTGAATTCTTGGGTTTAGGAAGGGTTTTTCTTGCTGGACACGATTGGGGTGGTATTGTTGCATGGGCATTTGCTGAAAAACATCCTGAATTACTACAAAAGCTAGCAATATTAAACGCTCCTCACATGAAAATATTTCAACAAAAACTGAAGACAGACAAAAAACAACAAAAAGCCAGTTTTTACATTTTTGAATTTCTTAAACCTGATGGAGAAAAATTTCTGATTAAAAACGACTATCAGTGGTTAAAATTCGCTGTTTTTGAAGGAATGATAAATAAGAAAAATTTTACCGATTTCGACAAAAAGCAATATTTTAGTGCTTGGACGCAACCGGGGGCAATTTTGGGAGGCGTAAATTATTACAGAGCAAATTTAAGCTTCAAAAACTTGACGGGAAAAATAACCGTGCCTACTTTAGTTATCCACGGGATGAAAGATGTGGCGGTACTACCATCTGTTTTGGACGAATTATCTAATTATGTGAGCGATTTAAAAGTCATTCGCGCTGAAAATGCGTCTCATTGGGTTATGCACGATGTTCCTGAATTAATAGTTTCCTCCTTTAAGGAATTCTTCTAATTTTTCGTCTGAGTTTTCCCTTTCATTAGCCCATTTAATGATTTCAGTTATTTCTTATTATTATATCAAGGTATATCTCTTTTATTCGATTTAATATAACATAAACCATAGATTTATATGGTTACATTTTCATGAAAAATCATAGGAAAATATTTAACTTTAATCTAAAATTACAATAATAGAAAAATCACTTTTTGAAAAATATGCCAGAAAAAGAAGCTTGGGCTTACCAGCTTGATTGGTTAAATATTGTAACAATCTTGGGATTAGATTCAATTGACCAGGTCTCCGAAGATAAAAGAATTAGAGTAACCAAAAAGCTCTCTAAACTCTACGATTCAGAATCTCTGCTATCGTTTAAACCTCAAGAATTGGATGAGTTAGTCGCAAGTGAATTAAAAAACCTTATGGAAAAAGAATTAAGGATACATGCAAAACAAAAAGAAAGAATACAGAAACAAATGAAAAATAGAATGCCTTCCTTCAAACAACCAGGCGTAATACCAATTGACATGAACGATTTAAAAAATTTACCTGACGAAATAAAAAAAATGCTTTCTAAGATGTTTATGCAGAATGAAGGGGACGACGATAAGGACGATGATGGCGACAATTATAGCGAAGATAATAACTCTTACTATATTTAACCTAAGTTAATAAAATAAAAAAAAGATTTTAAGAGATTTTATTTATCAAACGATTTATATCTGCTTTTTTAACTTTTTTGTAGAATATGTAGAATACTAGATATATACTAGATGACCATATAATCCAAGAGAGCGCTTGGTATGTATCTATGTTTAAAAAATAGTTAATTAAATCTTCTAAAACATAAAATCCTAAATCTGTTAACTTTCCTGGAAAATCAACAATTTTAGGATAAAATTGAATGGCAATGGTTTCGTGTGTGTTGTTTTTTAAGTTCTTAAAAATGTTTGCTATGGTTTTATTGCTTGGATCATCTAATTTTAATTTGGTAAATGTGTTTAAATCTTCATTAGTGTGAATATCGGACCCTGCTATGCAAATTAAACTGTTATTTTTGCAAAATTCACGAATTTCTGTGTATTTATTATAGCTTCCCCCGTTGATAATTTCAAAACCGTCAACGCCCCAATCTCTTAATTGTTCAAGAGTATAAGGGGTACCAAATCCTCCTTCAGGATTAAGTTCATACTGATAATGGTTTACCGTTATAAAACCGCCATTAGCTTTTACATAAATGATTAGTTCTGAAGCATTCATAACTTCTGGGCCACCAAGGGCGTATGATTCGGGAGGGACGATTTCTTCTTCTAACCCAAAATAATTCATATGAATTTCGGGGTCAGGTTCGTGATTTGTCCATTCTTCCGCAATCCAAACTGTAAAATCCAATCCGTTCTTCTCTACGAATTCGCGAGCAACTAGAGCCCCTCTAATATTATCGTGATCGGAAAAAGCAGCTCCTGAAATTCCATGTTCAATATACCACAAAACTCTCTCCTCGGGAGTAAGCCACCCATCGGAAAAAGTCGTGTGAACGTGAAAATCAAATAAAAACTCATCGTCCTCTAGAGATGTGGTGGGCACGATTCTGTGAGGAGGAAATTGTATTGACAATAAAATAACGTTAGAACCAAGTAGTAAAAATATAATCCCGGTAAAATAGACTAACTCTTTTTTCAAATTATAGGTAATTCGTGTATTTTTTGACTTCGCCCGACGATTGTTATTTTCGATTTTTCCAGCAAGGTTAAGGTTCAGTCTAGGATGGATTAGCTTTAATAACGTGTATCCAACCTTTATTCCAAGTAAAATAAAGCATAGGTGTATTCCAACTTGAACAGGAACCATGAAATACCGGCTGACAAAGAAAAAGCCTTGGATTAAGTACCCTATTATGATTATTAATAAGATTACTACAAGCGTTATTGAAAAGATTTTAAATGCAAAATAAATGATGTCATTCAAAACATGCCTAACTTGGTTGTATTTTTTTGAATGCAGTTTACCCCTCTTTCTTAAGAACACATAAACAACTCGTAGAATTGGATAAATTATTAAGAATAGCAAGAGCCAAGTAAATTCATATTCCAAGATAAAGGCAATTATTGCAAAAGGTTCGATGACGTATCTAAGCCATGGTAAAATACTAGAATATTCGGAAGAAACATCGATTTGTCCAAGAGCATCGTAAAAAACGATCTCTCTCGTCCCTACTACAGCTAAAACAAGCAAGATAGCAATCCAAATAGAAAAGAGTAATGATATTACTGAAAATACTTTATTTTTTAATAAAAAAGACTTTAGACGCATAAATATTACTTTGTTCTTATCCTTTAAAATATAAACTATACCAAGTTCTTTCTAAAATTTAAATAAAAGTATCCAATGTTTTTAGAAAATCGGAAAACTTTTGATATATTCTTACATCAACTACAGGTAAGTTTTCACATATTAGTTGAGTTAATTCCTTCTTATCTATTTTACATCTATAAAAAGGCTTTTTACCTTTCAACAGAAGAAAAAGTACTGGAGTCTGGATATTTGAAGGATTAAAATCTAAATTTTTGTCTAATTCGAAAGACTTTTTTAACTTTTGAATAATGCATTCATACATTTTTTCTTTTGTTCTAAATTCTGTTTTAAAATAGATGTGTTCCCATCGAGAGGTTCTATTTGGTAATCGAATTTTTTTAACACATTTGGTATAGATCTCGTTTTTAGTTATTGAGACTAAAAATATTCCTCTTATGAATGAAAAATCCGAGGAACACGCGGCTTCAGATGATCCCGGATTAAAAATCCAGTCGTCCAAGATAAATTGTAAGTGAAAATGACCAAGTGCTAAATAATTTACTCTCTCCTTTAGCATTTGGATTCTTCGGTAATCAACACCAGGAACATGTTCCATTTGGCCTTTAATTCCAAAATGCTGAAGAAGAATGTGAAAAAAATCGTCGTCTTTTACGATTCCGTTGTTCAGCTTTAAAAGATATTCCTCTGGATTTTGCCCTAAGTATCTCGTACCGTAAATAACTACATTTTTTATTCTGATCTTGCCACCTTTCCGAGCTTTGAAATCGTATTCTTTAAACATTTCGTCCGGCGGTAATTCTACATCCGCATCAAGCAAAATGATTAATCCTAAACTCGCTAATAACTTTAACCAAGACTGACCCCGCTGCTTAAACCTTTGACCTCTCGAAAATTTGCGAATATCGTGGTTTCCTTCAATTGCTATTATTAAAATTTGGTTTTTCGTGACTTTTTTAAAATTTGTCAGAAGATTAACTATTTTGGTTAATTTCCCCGGTAGCATTTCTAAGGATGTAAAAACATCTCCCCCTAATAACAAAAAATCTACTTGATGGATAATAGCTAAAGATAAAATTTCCTCAAAAGCAAAAATAAAATCGTTCGCACGATAATCGTTACGATATTGGTGACTGCCTAAATGAATGTCACTAGCGTGGATAAATTTTATTGAGTGCTTATTATCGCATGGAATTATTGTTAGATTCTCTAAATTTGGGTCAAATACTTTGGCACTCGTCATTAACATCAATTAAAAGACATTATTTTGATATAAGGATAAAGTGTCAATGAAAACATATAAACCAAAAAGGACTATAAAAATAGTAAAAAAAAGAGGTAAAAGTTTATTTCAAGTAAAGTACAGCTTTTCTTTTAATGAACTATTTATTTGTTTAAGCAGTTGTCGTTTAACTCCGCTGTCAAACTCATAATGTCTCGTATTTAAAAATTCTTCAAGTAATTCTTTATTAAGGTTTGGATATTCGTTAGTTTTTACCCAGCTAATTGCTTCTTCTATTAACTTACCATCTCCACCACCAACAAAAGGGGGTAAGTAAAAGTCTGCAATTATTTTAGAAGAATAGAGCGTTCTAACATATAACCCTTTATGCTCTAAATTACGATACAAATGAGGTACTTTTTCCGAAAGGGTATCTATTACAACATTTTTACCTGCTTTTTGGATTTTTTTGTACAGAGGGATCCATTCTTCTGATCCTTGCGGCTGTCGACCTGCTCCTGATACCCATTGGATACCCGTTAAGTGAGAGATTGATAAAAAATCATCTAAAAACGGAATTTGATAGGGACCATCCATATGATAAATTCCATAATCCATATGTTCAATTTGAGTAATTATATCTGGTAAAGCAAACCTTTTAAACCATTTTGGATTAAGCATTGCGATAAAGTCACATTGCACAGGATACCAACTTTTCCTACACCAAATATTAAGCCAAGCATTAAAGCCTTTGCAATCCCTCTTAATCATTTCATAAAGCTTGTCGTAGATTTTTAATAACTTTTCAAGAATTATTTCTCGGCAAGTATCTATTATGTGTGGTTTACGTTTCATAGTTAGTAATAGATTAGTTGGCCCTAAGAACGATGAAAGAATATCTAAAACACCTCCAAGATCTGTAATTGAAATCTGATAATTCTCTTTCGCTCTCTTCACAGCATACTCTGTAATTCTAAGAATCCTTGAATACCATTCGTTATTCTGGTTTAATTTTACACTTTCAAGGAGAGATATTATTTCTTCTGGTTTGGTTGGGCGACTGAACCAAACAGTTTCAGATTTAAATTCAGGTTCAACGCCAAAAATAGCTGCAACTACGCCCGGTCCGTAATTTGGAAAATAAGAAGGTATTGCTTCTCCACCATAAAATGTTTTTTCCGCAGTTTTCTCAAATTTATCAAGAGCTTCCTCGATACTCTCTGGGTTTTTTGCTAACCTCCAATCTTGCCCTAAGGCGTCTAAATAACCTCCAATGGATGACCTTTTCTTCGAAAAATAGTACGATATAACCGGACGATCAATTACCTCGTGATCCCACCACGCATCCATGCGTTCTTTCGATTCTTCAATATCTTCTTTTAATAACATAATAATAAACCTACCATCAAATTGAATATTTCATATGCCAAAATTATTAATCTTTTTTGAATTATTCGAATTATTTTATTACGACAAATAGATAATTAGAATGAAGCAAGTTAAAGGAACACAGTTCGAAACTGGTGTAATTCACGGAAGATTTCAAATACTTCACAACGATCATGTGAAATTTCTCCTAGCAGGAAAAAAACTATGTGATCATTTAATTGTGGGAATTACCAATCCTGATCCTAGCCTCACTAAAGCTCACGATTCAAATCCTCATCGCAGTACGCTTATCGCTAACCCTATGACATATTATGAACGATATGTAATGGTAAGAGAAACTTTATTAGAAAGTGGTTTAGAATTATCAGATTTCTCTATTGTGCCGTTTCCTATTAACGTTCCTGAGTTAATAAAATATTACGTCCCCATGGATGCGGTGTTCTTCCTCTCGATTTACGATGGTTGGGGTAGACAAAAAAAAGAGTATTTAGAGACGTTAGGGTTGAAAGTTCATGTTCTATGGGAAGTATCGTTGGAAGAAAAGGGATTGAGTGGAAGCGATATTCGCAATTCAATACTAAAAGGAGAACCTTGGGAACATTTCTTACCTGCTGCGGTAGTAAAACTCGTAAAAAAGTGGGACATCATTACTCGAATGAGTAAATCAAGCAAACAAGAATTTTAATCGATCAAGATATTTATTTTTAATTAAACATTGAAAGAAAAAATCATGAATGATACTGAAACAATTAAAGCTCTAACCCAACTAAAAGATGGTAAAAATATTAACATAAAGACCTTCCGTAAGAATGGGGAAGGTGCAGCTACCCCCGTCTGGTTTGTGGAAGATAAAGATTTTTTTTATATTTGTACGGGAGGGGCAACTTACAAAGTTAAACGAATTCGCAATAATCCTGAGGTTCAAATTGCTGCATCTGATGCGAGTGGAAACCCCAAAGGTAAGTATTTTGAGGGAAAAGCTAGAATTCTGGAAAAAGACGAGGTAGATCCCTTTTATTCATTATTTCGGAAGAAGTACAGTGGATTTAGAATGTGGAATTTCTTTGCAAATTTAGGAAAAAAGGAAGAAAAGAAGCAAGTTTATCTAGAAGTCACATTAAAGTAAACTAAGGAGAATGTAATAACAAAAAATGTGTTTTTCAAAACCAAGTAATATTAAGCAAATAGCAGATCAAAATGTGGAGAGCCTGCTCTTAGTCATTAAAAAGATTAAGTATTTGTGAAATAGAAATGATTAAGACGACTTGATTATTTTTATTAAAACTCTTTAAGTAAGGCATTTTCAGCATAATTTCAACTGGTACTTAAAGAAAATATGTAAGTCCTTTAGGCTAAATAAATAAATATTTAGTCTATTTCTTAATATCAAATGAAATTAATACAAAAAATAATACAAAAAAAGGAAACTATCAAGGAAAGTTTCTTTAAAAGCGTAATATACAGGATTATAACAATATTTCTTGGGATGCTCGTTATATTTATAGTTACTGGGAATGTACTTGCTGCTTTTTCTATTGGATTTGCCACAGAAACAGTTCAATTTGTTTATTATTTTTTCTACGAAGCTGTATGGACTCATTATCACGACAAACGATTAAGAATCAAAATTGAAAGAACGAGGAAAGTCGATATTAAATTAGATTTTGACCTTTTAAAAGAAATTTCTTTCGAATTCTCTCAAACAGATACTTATGTCAAAGAACCATATGAGTCTATAATGTCTTTTTTTGAAAATTTATTACAAAACGAGAATTTAGCAGAAATACACGAGGAAATTCAAAGAGACAGGATATATTTTGAATTGAAACATAAAAATCGGGAATTTATGAAATAATTTTAAAATTTAAGCTTAATAAGCTAAATCTACCTTTTTGTTTCTCCTCAAACTTCTAAAAACAACTACGCATGAAATACCGAAAAGAAAAACTAGAAGCGTTGATAATACGACTATAGGAATAAAACTCAAAGGGGTTTCTATCTTGAAACTAATTATTTGATTGCCAATTACCGTATTATTACAATAATCACGAGCTACAAACATCATGATATAATCGCCAGGTTGTAACTTATTTAATGTAAAACTAAATCTATTTCGATTCTGATCCCATGAATTGAGATATTGGTAGAATTCGTACGTCGCCATATTGTTTGTAGAAATTAAGAGAAATAAACTTTCTATTCCCGATTCATTATCGTTCAATCTTATGTCGAATTGCATGTTGTCCGAAACAGTTGGTTCAAGGGGAAAACTATACACATTCGCAATTTCTGGCTGAATCATGTCGGGAATCGTACTAAAACTAAAGTTAGAGGGGATTAAATTGTGTCCGGTGATAACAACGCTATAATTTTCGTACGGTCGATCAGGCAACCTAATGATAACATCACCATTCTTGTCGGCATATTCCGTGTGATAACTACCATTAAAAGACTTAAAATGGACTCGTGCGTAAGGTACAGGTTTAGAATTAATGTTTTTTATTGACGTGTTTATCATCTGTCCTGAGAAATAATAATCTGTAAAAGGATTTTGGGCATTTGTGGGCTCCTTGGTATAAATATCGACTATCGGATCTCCAAGCAAGTTATAAGAAAGAAGATTTTTTCTCTCATATTCGTATCGAATTGAACTTCTATAGGCTCTGTCTCCAGTAAAATAATCGCTCTCTAAATACGCTACTTTAGAATCGAATAAAGCTTGACCTTGACGAAACTTTTTCTCCTCAAAGAACTGCTGCCAAAATAGCTTAGCGTTACCCCTGTTGAGTTTTTCTAAAGGATAATCCTTTTCTAAATACCATGTTACGCGAAGCCCGCCAATAAATCCAATAGCACCAGAGTTCATTTGTTTAATAAGAATTTCTCCTATGCTACCATCTCCTACGTCGTACGAGGATGTTGTACACGCGTCGGCGTAAAACAAAGAGGACATATTTAAATTACCACTCGATGAAGCGTCAGCGGTATTGTAGTAGTTGCCAGGGAAGGGCAAGGAGCTTGCATCTTTAATCTGAGATGGATCTGCATGTCCAGCAATAATCACTGTAGAATAACCAGAATTAAATTCATCACGAAAACTTGTTATAGTAAGATCGCCAAGGGAATTTGGCGCAGGTGGAACGCTTGGCGTAAAATTAGACGTTGTTTTTGCTAAATGAGTAAAATTCATTTCTGAGATTGTGTAATTTTGCCAAATTTTTTCCATCAAACGAGCTTCGTCTTCAGGTGGAGAATACGAAGAGATACCACCTGCTAGTAACATTCGATTCATCCAATCACCCAAATATGGGTCGCTTTCGTATTTAAGAGTTTTATTAATCATATGAGCTAATTCGGTCGGACTACTCGCAGGGAATCTGCCAACGTACACGTCTGGAACCCAGGTTATCTCGTCAATTCCGTTATCGTTATAATCTTCCGATTCTCCGTAGTCTCCATCTCCATCTTGGTCCCAAGTGCCAACAAGCGCTGAATAATAGAAATCCGTTGGCTTGTAATACTCGTTCCAGGAGGCGTGCTCTGTTCCCTCATATTCAACCGTATCAGGATTATACACGTATCTTATAGGGATTAAACTCTCTTCAGCGTCGCCGGCTAAAAGAACCCATTGGATATTTTCTTTGTCGTAGAACTCTTTTATCATGTTCCGTATCTTCTCAGCGGTGTCAACGCCATCGTACTCCGAAAAATTCGAAAGAATTTGAGTTTTTACCCCAATACTATCTCTCCATTCTTTTAAAGGTCTGACCGCGTCAATATATTGACTGTCATTCGGAGTAATTATTAGCATTTCCGTTTTAGGATCGCTCCAAGAAATTTGATTAATATCAGGAAGATGTGTGAGATCGAGCGTAGAGTTATTACTGGTGAGAGGAATTATACTTGCAACAACTGGTTTATCATTTTTAATAAACGTTTGAGAAATTGTTAGCATCGAGGGAAAAAACAGCATCAATAACAAGATGATGGAACTTCTTCTCCTCAAGGAATTAGGCTTTTTCATTTTCGAATCCTAAGAGTCAGTATCTTAATTTAATATTGTAATAATATAATAGAGCTATTTAATTATAACTTCTTTAATTATATTTGAAAGCTCTATTGTTTAAAAATAACCAATACTCGCAGATTGAATGTTTCAAGATATCGACATAAGTTTTAAAAAAAAGTTTAGTCTGACTCAGAGTTATGTGATTGATTTATCATCAAAAATTTAATCAAATTGACAAAAAATAGTAAAAATAAAATAATAAAAGATTAGTTATTTCTTCCGTTTTGGTTTTGAGTCAATCTTCTTGATTATGATTGTCTCTGCGTGAATCTTACAATTCTTTAGAATGATTTTAAATCCGCCCGCGCCACCTACTCCCGGAATTGTAAATGCCTGCGTACCCATTGGAACCATTGCGCCTTCAGCTTCCCATTCGCCTTCTTCTTCTTCTTCACCTAAGGCTTCTGCCCATGTCTTCACTATAGGATGATCCACTTCCTCTAACCACTTCTTTAAGTTGTTAATGTCGGGAACATCTTCTTCAGTTGCGATTTTGGGTAAAAGGTCTTTCGGAAGGAATTCTCCGACTCTATCCTTTACTCCCTTGTTCATCCACACGACAGTTTCAATTCCTTTGCTCAATCCTTGGGTAATTCCATCATATTGCTGATATTTCGGGGATACGATGTATTGTATGCTGATTCCATTGAAACCGGGCATCTGTTTACCGCCTCCGGTCTGATTGGCCATTGCACTGAACGGTAACCCGTTAATTGCTACATCGCTATAGTTTCGATCAACAATTCCGTGTCCATTTACTTCAGGAATATAAAAGTCAATAGCTTCGAAACAACCGCACGATGTATGAGGGAATTCCATCCCTGAAAATAGAAAAATTCTATCAATTTCACCTAACGAGCGCTTTTTTATCATTTCGTTTATTCCTTGGTATTCTCCTGCATCCTTGTTATAACATTCTCCAGGTGGAATTTCGAATAGTGGTCCTTTAGGATCAACTTTTGCCGCTGCTCTGGCGTCAAACCAATTAATTGAGCCACATAAACTTGTTCGGTCAGGAGTGATACAACACGCGTGAGTGGGAGCGAATGATTGGCACAAAACGCATCCATAAAACATGTCTACGTCGTCATCGTGAATTGTTCGAGCTCTTTCGTCTCTTTTGTCGTAAATGCCCATCGCAAATTCGTATGGTTTCAAAATTTCTTTCGCTTCAGTATAAAAAGTTATTTGTGCTTTCTCGATTATAGGGAGTTCTGCTTTAAAGAGTCTAATCATAATTGTACCTAACATTTGGAAAGAATTGAAGCCTTTTTCGAAAGCTGCAGTAGAAATGCGCATCCAATTTGTATATCTTTGATTTAAATGCATAATCCCATTAACAAAATTGCAAAATTCGTGAACCCGTCGTTCGAAGACTGCTTCTAAATCTTCTTCGAGCTCTGGCCCGGAAACTTCAACTAAAATTCCGATTGGGTGAGTTGAGCCCTTTTCCATGTCTTTAAGATCAAGACCATGTATTATTACCTCACCATCTTTGATTTCCTTAGCAGGTTTTACTCGAACGAGCTCGAAGTGCTTTTCCATCTTGGGACCGCCTAATTCTACATACATTTGCTTAGCCCTGATGCGTTCCCCTTCGTAAACGGGACCAACATCTACAGGCATGTCTGAAAAACTCATTTATTTATTCTCCTCTTAGTTCTTATTTATAATTTAATTTTATAAATTTTCAATTAACTTTTCTAAAAAATCTTTCCAATCGTCGTCACTCAAATTTGGAAGGCTAAATCTGGCATTTGGATGAGAAAATTTATCCAACTCAACGAGTCGTAAGTGATTTTGAAAGTTCTTTAATCGACTTAAGGTTTGACTCACATAGTATACGAGATGTCCACCAAAAATAGCCATACGATATTGACCTTCGCCATCAAAACCTTTCCAATCTTTATCAACTAATCTACCGGTTATATTTATAAGCGACATATCCCATAATTTATCGAGAGGGAGTTTATCTTTAAGATATTTGTAAGTATGACCTGTAGATACGATGTGACAATTTAGTTTCTTAGCAACTTCGATGAAATAGTCGACTACTTTTTTTCCACTAAGCTCCCAAGTTAAAGACTCGGAACCTATGACAAAAATCTTCTTTTTATCGTCCTTTAAGAGGTTTGCCATAATCTTAGGATCGTAAACGCTGGTTCCTTGCTCAGGTCCTGGGATATTTGCTTTTTGATACGGTCTTGCCATATTTTCATCAATTTCCTCTGTTAAAGATTTTACATGTAAGTTTTTAAATAATTGCTTTATTTTATTTTATTAACCGTATTTTAAAAAATTTGGTTTTATTTAATTTAACCAATTTAAATGGTGCTAATATTAAATTTAAGGAGAAATTTCTGGCATGTGTGAATTTAAGGTAATAAAGAAAAACGATGGCTCACAGATATTAGAGGATATTGTAATTTTATCATATACGGAAGATAATGAATTATTATTCAAAGATATCCTTGGCATGGGTGAAATTTTAAAATCCGCCCTTATAGTTGATGTAAATACTTTGAATCAAACTTGCGTTGTTTTGGAGCATCCTCTTATACAAAATTTCGTTAGGATGATAGAGAAAATTAATTCTAAAACGATTTCAAGAGAAGATATTGAAAAGTTTGAGAAGCAGCTTACTAGTCTTAAAGAGCGCATTCTCTAAGTAGGAAACGAGATCGTTCGTTAATCTTTTTAAATTAGCAAATCTTCTTATAAGAGCATGGATCCAAGATTTTATGAAGATATTACTGAATTTTATAAAGTAGCATATCCTTTTTTGTTGGAACATGAGGCAGAAAATAATCTCCCGTTAGCTATTCTTATTTCTCTAAAAAAAAACATAGAAGTATATGGAGAAGAGAAGCCTCTTTTATTTTCGCTAACTGACGCTGAAATTGTGAAGTTAATCGCTATAAGAACGCCACCACACGATCTAATAATATCCTACACTGATGATTTAAGCACAATTGAAGTGCTTACTGAAGAGCTTACAAAGCGAAGTGAAGAATTGCCAGGTGTGTTAAGTTTTAAAGATGCCGCAGATAAATTTGCCGAGCGATGGTGTGAAAAAAATTCGTTAAAATATAATCTTCTTAGGAAAGAGAGGATATATAAATTGGTAAAAGTTTCAGAAGAAACCCTTGGACACAGAAAGTTCTCAGTTGCTCTAAAAGTTCATCAAAAATTAGTGTTCCAATGGGCACGTGAAATGATGAAGGAGGCATTAATAGATACAACTGAAGACAATATTCAAAGAATGATTGAAATTTTAAGAGAAGAATTTGAGCTGGATAAAAGTCGTATGTTTTTACTATTTGAAAATAATGAACCCATTTCAATGGCGAGGAAAGCAGGTAAAACACCAAACGGTGTTTTTGTGAACTTCGTTTATACTCCAATTCCCTTGAGAAGGAAGGGGTATGCGACTGAATGCGTGGCAAAACTAAGTAACCACCTTTTAAAAGCAGGGAATAAGTATTGCTTTCTTTTTACAGATTTGAGTAATCCAACCTCAAATAGCATATATCAAAAGATAGGATACAAGCCAGTAATTGATGCAAACCACTATAAATTCTTGGAAAAATAATTAAAGATATTGTTTGAGGAATATCATGTGATTTGATAGAAGTATTAAATCTCATATCTCCTTTTAATAAAAAATTATAATAATCCAAGAATTCATAGAGAATAATAGTGAATTCGTTGAAAAAGAAGGACTTAAAGAAATCGCTGAATCTTAAGAAAACTTTTGTTTCTATTAATAATCATTTATATGGGAAATTAAAATATGCTGATACAGACACTCGAGCACGTTCAAAAGAAATAATTAATCTTTTATTGTGTAAATTAGTTGATGAAATAAATAAGTCCCCAGAAGATGAAATGGAGATTTATGTAAGAGAAGGAGAGACAGAAAAAGAGCTACTTGAGCGGATTCAAACCTTTTTTCAACTGAATGTTAAGAAGAAATATCCTAATATAATGGGGGAAAACGAGCAAATAACTTTGAATAAGGATTTGCTATTCATTATTATTAAAGAACTGGGAAAAATTTCACTTCTTGAATCATCTAAAGATATTTTAAGCGATGCCTTTGAAATTTTTGTAAGTAAAATGTTAAAAGATGAGGGTGGGCAATTCTTTACCCCTCCAAATATCGTAAAATTTATGGTAAATTATTTAGATCCCGAAGAAGATTCAAAAGTATTAGATCCTGCATGTGGACATGGTGGATTTCTTCTTGAAACAAAGGAGTTGCTATGGTCCAAGATAGATAATGAGCAGAAAAAAATAAGCGCAATTTCTAACTTACACGGTATAGATAAAGACTTATTCTTAGCAAGAATTTGTAAATTATACTTAGAAATCTTAAGCAGTGGCAAATCTAATGTATTCTGTGAAGATTCGCTAGACCCCTTTAGTTATAGGGAACAGGCAAAGAAAACAATAAAAAATAATTATTTTGATTCTATACTAACTAATCCCCCATTTGGGGCAAAAATTCCAATAAATAATAAAGAAATATTAAATGAATACGAATTCGGGCATATCTGGAAGAATATTGATGGAAATTGGCAAAAACAAGAGAAGCTTGTTAAACAACAACCCCCACAGATATTATTTATTGAAAGATGTGTTCAACTCCTTAAGGATGGTGGAAAATTAGGAATTGTTTTGCCAGAAGGTATTTTTGGAAACCCCTCAGATAGATATATATGGGATTTTCTTAAATCAAATGGTAAAATTTTAGGAATTGTATCCTTAGATCAAAATACATTTCAACCCTATACTTGTAATAAAACTTCAATACTGTTCTTTCAAAAGTTAAAGGATATTCCAGATGATTATAAGATTGATTTTACTATAGTTAATAATGTGGGGCACAATAAGGACGGTAAAACTCAATATATTTTGAATAAAGATGGAACTAAGAAATTAGATAAGGATAAAAATCCCATAATAAATGATGATTTAATCAATCTCCATATAAAATTAAAGAATGCTGAAGATTTTAACTACCAAAAAGAGCAAAAACTCTTTAAAATTAATTTTAGTCAGATTAAAAATAGTATTTTTATCCCCTCTTATTATATTGGCGTCGAAAAACCATTAAAGGCTCTAGAAAATAACGGTGATTTTCAGTTAATTTCTATAGGCGATCTAATTAATAAAAAAATAATATACACAAAAAATAGAGATTTTCTTCCTAGAGGTGTCGAAATTGGTTCTAGCGTGTATGGGTTAGGCTCTATTCCTTTCATACGGACCAGTGATATAAACAATTGGGAAATTAACTTAGATTCCCATAAGAAAACCTCTGAAGAAGTTTATAGTCAGTTTAAAACCAAGCAGAATATAGAAGTTGGGGATATCCTCTTGGTTAAAGATGGGGGACCAAACCTTATTGGGAAAAATGCGTATATCACCAAATTAGACACTAGAATCATTATTCAGAGTCACATTTTCCAAATTAAAATCATTAAAAACAGTGAAAACATCGATGCATATCTTATTTTGCACCTTTTAAACTTAGATATCGTTCAAAAACAGATTAGAGCAATAACATTTGTGCAAGGAACTATTTCTACTATCGGTAATAGAATTTTAGATGTTAAATTGCCACTACCGACTGATCTAAGTAAGAGAATAAAAATTTCAAACTATATTAAAGATATTATTAAAGATAAAACTGAGGCAAGAAAGAAAATATATAATCTCTCTCTAAATTCTTTCGACGATTAATATGAAGATAGAAAAGTTTAAGATTGAATATTACGACGATGTTTTGAAACTCTGGAGAAAAGCAGGAATTGAAGTAGTGTCTTCAGACACGATTGATGAGGTAACAAGAGTTCTTAACAGAAATCCCGATCTCTTTTTGATAGGGAAGATAAAAGAAAGAGTAATGGCCATTGCGATGGGTGCGTTTGATGGAAGGAGGGGTTATGTTCATCACCTTGCAGTAGACCCAGATTACCAGAAGAGAGGTTTTGGTAAAACTATTATGGATGCGTTAATCGAACAATTTCGAAAAATGAATATCCACAAGGTTCACTTATTCATCGAAAAATCAAATAGAAACGTTGTAGAATTCTATAACAATTTAGGTTGGGATGTGAGGGAAGATCTTATCATGATGAGCTATGTACCGGATAAAAAGTTATATAAAAGGCACATGTAATGTTTAAAACTTGTAGTGTGAATTAAAAAATTATTTTTTAAGACTGATTAATTTTATTGCGTTATTTGGACACCTGTGATAACACACAGAGCACCCCCCACAAATATAATCAGAAGTAATTGTGATAGCTTTTCCTTGGTCATTCAATTTTCTGATGTTTAATGGACAAAACTTTATACAAGTACCGCACGATTTACAGTTCGGTAGTATTGTTATGGCTTTATATGTTAATTTAGATAATTCCTTGATTTTTTTTTGTAACCTAGACGAGGTTGATTTCATTAACTAAAAAAAAGAATTATTGTTCATAAAAAGTTTGAAAAAAAAAATTAGGTTTGTTGCCTAATCTTTTAAGAGATATTTGCACATAACTTTTTTAATATTTCTTCCGCTTTTTTTGAGAAAGTAGTTATAATATCGCCAACATCTATTATGGAATCGATCATTCCACAAGTTTGCCCAACAGGTATTGCTCCATCTTCTACATCTCCTTTAGTATACACGATCTCGTAGCGATAAAGATCTTCTAAAAATGCATCCATATCTAATGATAATTCTTGAGCGATTTTCTCTTCTTTTGTGATGAGTTTTCCATGTTCAAGGCAATATTTATTTTTCAATAACCTAATCGGACCAAAACCACCAGTGGTGAGCATAGTATCTCGAGCTGTTGCTGGTGGAATTAAAGCTTTGTAATTTGGGTGGAACTCGCTTTCAGTAGAAGCGATAAACCGTGTTCCCATTGCAACTGCATCTGCCCCCATAGCTATTCCTGCGGCTACACTTTCCGGATTTGCAATCCCTCCGCAAGCAACTAACAGTTTTTCGGGGTATTTTTGAGCAACTTGTGAAACAAGAACCATTGTAGTAATTCCTTCATAGCTCTGATGACCGCCCCCTTCAGTTCCCGTCGCACATACACCATCACAGCCCGCTGCAAACGATTTATCTACTAACCATAAAGCAGGAGAAACGTGGAAATGTTTCACATCTGGAGTTTTCTCTTTCAACAACTTACTTGCAAATTTTGAACCTCCAGCACTCGTAATAATGTAAACTAATTGTTCGCGAAGTTTTGGATTTTGTTTAATATTTTGAATAATTTTCCTTAACATTATTTTATGATCAGTTTGTATTCGAGCTGTTCTAACATTTACACCAAACGGTTTATCGGTGTGTTCAAGCACATATTCTAACTGTGCTATCATGTCTTTAACAGAATTTTTCCCCCGTAAAGTCGCATGACTTAATACTCCAAGCCCCCCTACTTCAGAAACGGCAACAGTTAACTTAGTGGTGTAAAAAGGTCCCATCGGAGCGCTTATAATAGGATATTTGATCCCAAATAATTCAGTTAATCTTGTCTTTATCATCTTTTTTCCTACATAGATTTCATTATATGATAGTTAATACTACCCTTTTGGGATTAAAAAATCTTTTTTATATCTCTATAAAATTGTCTAAAATTAGTAAAAAATATTTTAAGGAATAAAAATTGGATGTTATTAACTAAGCTTACTATCATAAGTGATTTTAATGGAGTATGAAGAAATACAAGAACGATTAAAAATAATAACGAATACCCCTATCAAACTAATTCCAGATGACGATATGGCAAAAATCCGTAAGGATATGGCAAAAAAATGCCCGATTACAAAAGAAATGGACAAACAATTTAGAACACACATTGCGGGGGGAACAGAACATCAATTAGCAATTAAAGATCCATTCGTTCTTACTATCAAGCGTTCTTCTGGAACTCGAATGTGGGATATGGATGATAATGAATACATTGATTGGTTGATGAGCTCGGGAGCTTGTATGCTGGGACACAATTTTCTTCCATTAAAAGATGAAATAATCAAAGTCTACCATGATTTAGACCCAAACATTTATTATAATAATGAATGGGAAATAAAATCGGTAGAGATGATAAAAAAGTATGTGCCATCTATAGAATTAATGCAGTATTTTCAATCGGGCACTGAAGCCGATATGGCAGCTCTTCGAATAGCAAGAGCCTTCACAAAAAAGGAGAAAATTATTAAATGTGCAGGTTCTTATCATGGTTGGTGCGGACAATTATGTGTAGATATGCATGTTCCCTTTTCAGGCGCCATGGAGGCACATGGTATTCCTAGTGGAGTTTATAAAAATACGCTAGTAGTTCCTTTGAATGATGTTAAAGCTCTCGAAGATTCCTTAAAGAAGTGGACAGAGAAAAGAAGTGGGGTAGCAGCCGTATTAGTTGATCCTCTGGGAGGTGATGCTGGTGGCTTAGCAACGAAAAAAGATTGGCTCAGATCGGTAAGAGAGTTATGCGATAAATATAATGTTCTTTTGATTTTTGACGAAGTAATCACAGGATTTAGGTTAGGCATGGGTGGAGCTCAAGAATATTTCAAGATAAAACCAGATTTAACTCTTTTTGGTAAATTACTTACGCATGGGTTTCCAAGCTCCGGAGCTGTTGGTGGTCGTAAAGATGTTATGAACAATTTGACCATAAGTGTGGAACCTGGAGGAAATAAAGCTTTTGTGGGTGGAACCTTAAGAGGTAACCCCTTAACCGCAGCATCTACCTATTGGACATTAAAACTTATGGAGGAACATAAAGCTCACGAGAAAGCTAAGAATGCCGCGGAAGATCTTGTTAAAAAATTGAACCTTTTATTTGAAAACGACGGAAGACCATATTTTGCACACAATATCGAATCTATAGTTCATTTTGAAACGTTTTCTCCTTTAGCTTTGGACCTTTCAGACATAAACAATGTTGAAATTATCATGAAGCGAGCAGAAGGGGTCGATCGTATAGCAACAGCTTTACTCTCTCAAGGAATTATAACAAAATATGGAAATCGAGGTTTTACCTGTATGCAACACACAAATGAGGAAAACGATAAATTTATCGATGCCTTTGAAAATGTATTACAAATGATTCCTAAATAACTCTGAATAGCTCAAGCTTAGGTCGTAAATTCTAAAGATTTGAGGCATAAAAGGGAAATAAAATGCAACATCTTCCATAAATCGATTCTTTTTCGTTAATCAAATGTATTTCTGATGTAACTCTCTTATAAAATCATCTATTTCCTTTAAGTCTTTAACGCTGTTATCATACGCCACCTTCCCGCATTCATCTTCTAAGTCAAAATATGCTTTAATACGACCTTTTTCCATAATAGTTAGCATTGATTTTAAGAAGATTGAGAATTTTGGTTGATATTTACTGATTTCTTTTGCAAAAGCAACGGTTTCTGTGTCCAATTTATCGAATGGAAAAATTCTTGCAGGGAAATTAATATTTTTTAGTTCTGTTACTCCTATTTTATCTGTAGTATAAAGCAAATTTTTAGCATAGTTGAAACCAAACGCCATTAAAGGCAATAATGTTGCTCCCGTCTGTGGAAATGCTGAAATTGCAAGTTCTGGTAACCTTAAATATAAATCTTCTATTGGCCTGTCTGCAAACACCTTCAAATCAGAAGCTAATATCATCATTACTCCAAAACCAATGGCAATGCCCTGAATTTGCGTAATTATCGGTTTTTTCATAAGAAGCATTGTTTCATTAACCTTTCTTCCCCACTGTTGAATAATAGCGACATTTAATGGATCACCCTGAATTTCTTTTAAATCGTAACCCGCAGAAAAGAATCTTTGCCCAGTACTTTTTATCAAAATACATCTAACTTTTTCATCGTCATCTGCTTTAATCAACTTTGCGTGAAGAGACTTTAACATATCCCCGTTAAATGAATGTGCTTTTTCTGGCCTGTTAATTGTGATTATTGCGATACGACCTCTCAATTCATACAAAATTAAATCTTGATTGCTCATACGATTAGTAAATTGAAATTTTATTTAAAAGATATCATTAAGAAGCTAATTTAGTCTTCACCATAAATAAGTTTAATTTTAAATATGGATGAAAAATTGACATAAATACCAAAACAAATTTTAAGCAATATTATCTTCAGGACGATAATGCGTAAACTGACGAAAAATCGAGTAATCAAATTCATTCGAGATAATGGTGGGTATTTTGGAATTATAGGAGCAATATCGATGGCACTATCGGCTGTAATATCATATTTTTTGAACTCTTCTGTGAATCATAGTTTCAATATAGTATCATATGCAGTGAGCGATTTAGTATCAGGACCAATGATCTCAAGTGTTATTTTCACTGTTGGAATATTGATCTCTAGCTTTTCTCAAATACCTACATATATCTCTTTAATAAATTATTTTAAATATAAGGAGAGTTCCATTATTTTGTTCAAAGTTATCGTACTCAGTTCCCTAATTTCAGTTATTAGCCATAATATCTTAAGTTTAGTTCCTTTAAATAGGAATGTTTTGCCTTTATTCCTAACTCATGGGATTGCTGCAGGAATTCACTATGTAGTAGGTTCAGTATCTTTAATTTTAATTGGTATAATTGAACTTCTAAAAATAATGTCTTCCAAGATTTTAGTGGTTATATCATTTATATCTGGGGCATTATATAGTATGGTTTGGATAAGATATTTTATTTCTTTGATAGTTGGAAAACCAGATATTTTGATGAATAATTCGATTCAATGGTTCACACTTGCTGGAATTATCCTATGGTCGCTATTTCACGGTATATTTTTAATCAAAGCTAAAAAGCGAGACTTCGACAATACAAGAATTTAAGAAATCTCTTTTTTATATTCAATTTTCATGTCGTTATAACATTAATTAACTAACGAATCTAATATAAATATATTTTAAACCAAATTAAACAAAAAATAAATATATGTGAAAAATATGAAGAAAGTTGCGATAATCGGGATAGGTATTACTCCTTTTAGAGCGCGCTATTTAGATAAAACATACTTTGAGCTCGCTTACGATGGGACAAAGCTTGCTTTGGAAGATGCGAACAAAAATGGGGCGGAAATCACCCATAAAGATTTAGAATCTACGGTATATGGTATATACAACGAGTTATTTGAGCGACAATTCATGCCAGATATCTTTATAAATTCTTACATCGGTATGAACAATAAACCAGGAACTCGAATAGCTTCTGGGGGCGCTACTGGCGGTTATACAGTGAGAATGGCTTACGCGGAAGTAGCCTCAGGGCTGTCTGATCTATGTCTTTGTCTTGGAGTGGAGAAATGTAACGATTGTTATGACGAACAAACTGGTGTAACTACCCCTGAAGTTTTAAACGCAATCGCTTATTCAGCAGACATGACATACGAATATCCAATGGGCATGATGGCAGCTAGCTCTTATGTTTCAATGGTTAACGCCCATTACGAAGAATTTGGAAACCCGACCGAAGAACAAATGGCATATGTGAGTATTAAAAATCACGGAAATGCCATGTTAAATCCTAAAGCTCAATCTCCTATGCTTGTGACCGTGGAGGAGGTCTTAAACTCCCGAATAATATGTTTCCCTTTCAAGCTGCTTGACTGTTGCTTGTACTCCGAGGCTTCAGCTGCACTGATTTTAGCAAATGAAGATAAAGTGAAAGAGTTAGGGGTTGAAAATCCTATTTGGATTACGGGGGTAGGTGCAGCTAACACTGATTGTTTTATTGGAAATCGAGAAGATATGGGGCGGCTATATTCGAATATCTATGCAGCGAAAGCAGCATACAAAATGGCTGGTTTGGATTATAACAATATTAAGAGCCAGATTGACTTAGCAGAGCTACATGATGCTTTTTCTGGTCAAGAAGTTATAAGTTATGAGGAGCTTGGATTCGTACCTTTCGGAGAGGGTGGTTCGTGGATAAAGAAAACATTTGAAAAACCTGGAGAGGGCCCTTGGTTGGAAGGGGAACTCCCTTGTTGTCCTTCAGGGGGTTTGATAGGTTGCGGACACGCTGTTGGTGCAACTGGGATTATGAGTACTGGAGAGGCTGCTCTTCAATTAAGAGAAGAAGCTGGAAAGCATCAAGTATCAATTGAAAAGGGTCGAGCGATATCTCATTCAATAGGAGGTCCTGGTGCAGCTTATGCTGCCGTAATTGTAATGACAAACGAGGAGGGGTTGAAAAAACCATGAGTGAAGAGTTTCAAGACCATCAAATTCGGGATGTAATAAAGATTAATTACAAATATACGATGGGGGGGCAATCAAAGTTTTTTATAGAGTTGAAGAATAATAAGCGATTGTTAGGTACAAAATGTACAAAATGCGGTAAAACTTGGATGCCACCTAGGATTAATTGCTCGGATTGTTACGAACCTGCAGATTGGGTGGAACTTAAACAAGCTGGAACTATTGAAGTGAGCACTATAGTATGGTATACTACTTCCGCTTTTATTAAAGCAATACCTTACGGCATTGGATATATAAGATTAGATGGAGCGGAGACCGCATTACTTCAAGGTATTTTTTCAGAAAATTTGGTCCCTTCAAAAATCAAAAAAGGCAAACGAGTTAGAGCAGTATTTAACAAGCAGAGGGATGGGAAAATGACGGATTTCTTTTTTGTTCCAGAGGATGAGTATGATAATTGGATTTTAAAACCAGAATACGAGGGAGGCGTGTAGAAATGGGACAAGCAAAAGAAAACTTAATGAAAATCGTTGAGAAAATGAACGAAAATCCAAAAGCTCAAGCCGTATTTGTGACGAATATTGCTGGGAAAGATGTAGATTGGGAGATGTCTTTCCAGTTTAATCTTAATAAAGACGAACCCTTCTCTTTGGAAATAAAAAACCAAAAAAGTAAAGTTTTAGACGGAACCAAATCTGAAGCACTTATAATAATGTCTGGAAAATCTGATGCTATCGTGAGAATTTGTGAAGGAAAAGGAGATTTTACGCACGCAATATCTCGCGAAGAGATTTTAGTAGAGAAAGGTAGTGTCATGGATGTAATTCGTCTTACAAGAGCAATCACAATCGTTCTAAAAACTAGATAACAGCGAAAGTTTGTTTATATCCAAATTCTCATTTTTTTTCCATAAAAATGTCTATTTTTTTTTAACAAATTATATTTGAAGAATTATTGGAAGATTTAGTTTATTTATAAGAACGATTAAAAAAAAAAACGAAATGGATTCATTTCATTTATAAATTGAGGATCAAAGAATTAACCAGGATAATCATTTTTGGATCCCATCAGAGTGGTTGTTTCTTCGATCCATTTAGATAGGTCTTTATCAATTCGACAAAAGGTAACAATTTGGTCTAAATCCTTAAGTTTATTAAACGAACATTCTACGATCACATCCCAGGCACCATAAAGCGGAGTGGCATATGTAATCTTCCAATCCTCTTCTAGTTCTGTTGATTTTAGACCTTGTAGTTTATCTACAACCTTCCACTCAGTACCAATTACTTTTAATCTTATTAATATATACCCACGATAATACATTTTCATTTTTCACCTTCTTTTCTTATTTTTTAACAAATTTATTTTTTCTTATATACTCGTAATTTAATTTTGTTGCTTGAGAATTTTTTTTTAACTTCTCTATTGAATTAATTGTGTTTTTGACTTGAAATCCAATCTCACTTTGTAAACCCCATAAAGGTATAAACCCATAACTATATTTTTGATTAAAATTACTGTTCGTATCGTAAGTCGCCAAATTTAAATCATATAACCCATAAGGAGATTCTCTGGAAACAACAGTAGCACTCCCTTTATATAATTTCAATTTTACATTGCCGGTCACTTTTTGATTAACAACGTTAATGAAAGATTCTAATGCGTCTCTTAATGGGTCGACCCATAAGCCCTCATAAATTAATTCGGTCCATCTTTGATCAACAATAGTTTTAAATGAATTTTCATGTTTTGTACATACAAATTTTTCAAGATCTTTATGAGCTTTAATTAAAATTGAAGCTGCAGGAACTTCATATACTTCTCGTGATTTTAATCCAATTGCGCGATCTTCCATATGGTTGACCCTTCCTATTCCATGTTTACAACCAATATTATGCAAATTTCTGATTAATTCAACACTATTAATAGTTACACCATTTAAACTGACTGGTACGCCTTTTTCAAAATCAATTTGGATATATTCAGGAGTATCCGGAGCATTTTCTGGTGATGTTGTCCAAGCATTACAATCTTCTGGCGGTTCAATTTCAGGATGTTCTAAGATATCACATTCTGCACTCCTTCCAAAAAGATTCTCATCAATACTATATTTTTTATTTTCCTTTTTAATCGGAATTCCATGGTACTGGGCATATTTTATTTCTTCGTCTCTGCCCATATCCCATTCAATTAAAGGTTGCAATATTTCTATATCAGGAGCATAAGCTCTTATTGTCACATTAAACCTTATTTGATCATTTCCTTTACCCGTGCATCCATGAGCTATTGTTTGAATTTTCTCCTGCTTTGCTATTTTTATTGCTTCTATAGCTATTAATGGTCTTCCTATTGCCGTACTTAGAGGATAAATTCCTTGGTATAAACCGTTTGCTTTAATAGTTGGAAAGACAAATTCATTTACAAATTTATCTTTTAAATCAATCGTGAAGTGTTTAACTGCACCTAAGTTAGCGGCTTTTTCTTCAATTTCGTCAAATCTGGAAGGATCGGCAAATTCTTGGCCGAGATCTGCTGTGAAAGTATAAATTTTTGATTTATAATTCTCTTGTAACCACTTTATCATACAAGAAGTATCCAACCCCCCAGAAAACATTAACAATATTTTCTCATACTCTTCTTTATTAGGTCCTAATTTACTCATAATTACTCAATTTTTCTCAATTTTTAAATTTTCCTTTAAAAAATCATTTTTTAAACAGGAAACATAGGAATTGATTTCAATCCCATATTCTCTCCTAAGTTAAACATTAAATTCATATTTTGAACAGCCTGTCCTGCTGCCCCCTTAACTAAATTATCAATTGCTCCTATAATAATTATTTTATTGGCACTTTTATTTAATGTAAATCCTATATCACAATAATTTGAACCCTTAATCCATTTTGTTTCAGGAAATACACCTTTCTTTGTCAAACGAATAAAAAATTCATTCTGATAATATTTTTCGTAGAATTGTTCAATTTCATCGTAACTAAATGAATTCTTGAGATTTCCATAACATGTACATAAAATTCCTCGATTCATTGGTATAAGATGCGGCGTGAAAGTTACTGATATCTCATTTCCATATAATTCACTTAGTTGTTGTTCGATTTCTGGTGTATGTCGATGAGAATTTACACTGTAGGCTTTTATAGATTCGTTACATTCCGAGAAATGTGTTGTAAGATTTAAAGAACGCCCTGCTCCTGATACTCCTGATTTTGCATCAATAATTATGCTATCATCCTCTAAAATTCCTTCTTTGATAAGAGGTAGAAGGCACAGTAAAGCACATGTTGGATAACAACCAGGGTTGGCAACTAATCTTGATTCTTTTATTTGTTTTCTTTTCCATTCACTAAGCCCGTAAACAGCCTGATTCAACAAATTTTTATTATTATGTTTAATCTTATACCACACCTCATATACTTCTTCAGATTTTAATCGAAAATCGGCACTCAGGTCGATAATCTTCACATTTTTTAAAATGGAATCTGATAATAATTTAGAAGTAACTCCATGAGGCAAAGATAAAAAAATAACGTCAAGTTGTTTCGCTATAGTTTCGAGTTCATTCTCTTCACATTTCAGTTCGCATATTTTGTCAAAATTTCCATAAATTGAATTATAAACTTGACTATTGTGTTTATTAGAAGACAATACTTTAATCTCTACTTCAGGATGGTGATATAATATTCTTACTAATTCTTGTCCTGCATATCCCGTTGCTCCCAATATACCTGCCTTAATCATCCTCATAAACCTCTATTATTTTTGATACTGTTGTAATACTTCATTCAAAATACCTATGCCTTTATCAATCTCCTTTTTTCCAATAATCAGAGGTGGGACAAACCTTAAAACATTTTCGCCAGCACCTAATAAGAGTAGACTTTTTTCCATACAATCTTTAACTATATTTTTGACTGAGCAATTTAATTCAATCCCGAGCATTAAACCTTGTCCCCTTACATCTATTATCATTTCATATTTTTCTTGTAATTCTATTAGCTTAATTTTGAGGTAAGCTCCTACTTCCTGTACATTTTTAAGAACTCCTCCATATAATAGCTTTTTTAGAATTACTTTGCCTGCAGTACATGCCAAAGGATTACCCCCAAAAGTAGACGCGTGATCACCTGGTTGCAAAGCATCGGCCTTATTCTGAGTAGCCAACATTGCTCCAATTGGGAAACCACCACCTAACCCTTTCGCTAATGATACTACATCTGGTTTTACATCAAATAATTGATAGGCAAAGAGTTTACCTGTTCTCCCTACTCCACATTGAACCTCATCAAATACAAGGACAATGTCATTCTTATCGCAAAGAGATCGAACTTTTTCTAGATAAGTCTTCTCAGCAGGATGAATTCCACCCTCTCCTTGTATAGGTTCAATAATAATTGCACACGTGTTTTCACTAACTGCCTTCTCTAACTCATTAAAATTATTAAATTCTACGTAGGAAAATCCAGGCAATAACGGATTATATCCTTTTTGATACTTAGTTTGTCCTGTCGCAGTAACAGTTGCCATCGTTCTTCCATGAAACGATTTTTTCATTGTGATGATTTCATAGCAATTTTCTCCACGAACCTTCTTTCCATATTTCTTACTTAACTTTATTGCCGCTTCTACCGCTTCTGCTCCACTATTACAATAAAAAACTTTGTCAAAACAACTGTTTTGAATTAAAATTTCACCTAATTCAATTGAAGGAGGCATCCAATACAGATTTGAACAATGCTGCAATTTTGCCAATTGAGTAGATATCTCTTTTACATAATCACTATCATTATAACCTAGTACGTTTACAGCTATGCCCGCGACAAAATCTAAATACTTCTTTCCATTATTATCCCAAAGATATACTCCATTACCTTTTTCCAAAACAATAGGGAATTGGCTATAGGTGTTCATTATAACTTTGGCACCCCTTTCAATCCATTCATTCGTCATTATTCTTATCTCTTTTTTATTTCATTCTATTTTTGATTCTATTTTATAAACATCGTACCTATTCCATGTGGAGTAAAAATTTCAAGCAATAAACTATGCTCTACTCGTCCATCGATAATATGGACTGTATTCACCCCATTTTGTATTGCTTCTACGCAACATTTTACTTTAGGAATCATTCCATTAGTGATAATCCCATCCCCTATATAGGATAACGCTTGATCGACATTCATCTCTGAAATTAGCGTTGTATGATCATTTATATTACTAAATACGCCAGATACATCTGTTAGGAAGACCAATTTTTCAGCATTTAATGATTTTGAAATTGCAGATGCTACATCATC
This sequence comes from Promethearchaeota archaeon, assembly GCA_030599585.1. GTDB lineage: Archaea > Asgardarchaeota > Lokiarchaeia > Sigyniarchaeales > SOKP01 > SOKP01. The sequence continues at coordinate 250,888 of JAUVNS010000004.1, forward strand.
GGCATTGATATTATATGTGTTGCCTAAATTATCCTTGCCAATAGGAGCAATCACAGGAATTATGGAATTTTTTAATATATCTTTTAAAAGGCTAGTTTTTACATTTATAACCTCACCAACGAAACCCAAATCTTTTCCTTCAATTATCTTTTTCTTAGCATCCAATAAATCCCCATCTTTTCCACATAATCCTAAAGCATCTACACCTTGAAGTTGAATGTCGTTAACAATCCCTTTGTTAACACTACCTGCTAATACCATCTCTACAACTTCCATGGTTTCTTCATCAGTAATTCTAAGTCCGTTGAAAAATTTTGGTTCGATACTCAGTTTTTTTAGCATTTTGTTGATTGAATGTCCACCTCCGTGTACTACTATAACATTAATACCAACTAAATTCATGAAAGCAATGTCTTCAACAAAAGTCTTCTTTAATTCAGCGTTTTTCATTGCACTCCCTCCATATTTTATTATTATCGTTTTTCCAGAAAATTTTTTAATAAACTGGAGTGCCTCAACTAAAATTTTTACCTGCTCTGTTTTTTCAATAATAATAAATACCTCCTTATGATCTATAATCACCATTAATTCGTACATATTCGTAGCTTAAATCACAGCCCCATGCGGTTGCTTCACCAGTACCCTCCTTCAAAAGTAATTCAACTGTAATTTCATTTTCTTTCAAAATTTTTAATGCTAATTCTTCATCAAATTGTAGAGGTGTTCCTTCTTGCATGAGCATAATCGAATGAGCACCATTATGAAAATTGATTGAAACTCCTGTAGGATTAAAATTTGCTCCAGAATATCCCATGGCTGCTAGAATTCTACCCCAATTAGCATCTTCTCCAAAAAAAGCTGTTTTTACTAAATTTGAAGTAATAACTGATTTGCTCAAGAGTCTAGCATCTTTTTTTGATGCGGCACCTGAAACTTTTACCTCAATAAATTTCTTAGCACCTTCTCCATCTTTTACAATTTCTTGGGCTAAAAAAAGATTAACTAAATGAAGAGCTTTCTTAAATAAATAATATTCCTCATTTTCTTCCTTAATTTCTGTATTTCCCCCACATCCATTAGCTAATAGAAGCACTAAGTCATTTGTACTTGTATCACCATCTACAGAGATCATATTATATGAGTCATCGACACTTTTTTTCAGAGCTTTATTTAATAACTCTCTTGAAATGTTGATATCCGTAGTAATGAAGGAAAGCATAGTTGCCATATTGGGATGAATCATTCCAGAACCTTTAGCCATACCTCCAATTCTGACTTTCTTATCGTCGATAGAAAACTCAACTGAAATTTGTTTTGGATAAGTATCAGTGGTCATAATTGCTTGGGCAGCCAAAAATGCGTCTGAAGTTGTATTTCCCAATTTTTCGTATGTATTATTAATTCCTGCAACTATAGTATCAATTGGGAGCGGAACTCCAATTATTCCAGTAGATGCTACCAGAACCTGATTTTTATCTACCCCCAAACAAAATGCTAACTGATTTGCTATTGTTTCTGTATGTTTAGCCCCAACTTCCCCTGTACAAGCATTTGCATTTCCACTATTAATAACAATTGCTTTTACTCCATTTGGATTTTGAATAAGGTTCTGATTCCATAAAATTGAGGACGCTTTAACTACATTCGTCGTAAAAACGCCAACTGCCTTAGCCGGAACTTCACTAAATATCAAAGCTAAGTCTTTTTTGCGCTCTTTAATTCCAATATGGCTACCAGTAGCACGATATCCCTTTGGACTTGTAATACTTCCACTTAATTTCTTTATACCTGTGTTGTTTATTTCCATTTCTTTAAACTCTTTATGATTTTTATTTTAATATCCTCTTATAAAAAAATAATAAATTAGAAGAAGTGAAGAAAGAAGAATATCTCCTCAATTCTTATTATTATTATAGAATTAAAGCCGGAGCCGTGCCGGTCTGGGATTGTGCGGTGCTTCTAGAAATTGTATACTTACAATTTCATTATTCAAATGAGGATCAAGTGAGATCAACCTTCATAACACCAACGCAATATTATTATTAGTATATAGAAGTGAGGCTATATAAATTAAATGAATTTTAATTGTTTTATTCCATCTAAAAAACACGATAAGGTATTTTCATATTTTGTTAAAACTTTTCAAAAATTCAAATATCAGGAGATAAGATTCTTAATTGTTTTTTTCCTAAGAATGGTAGCTTTTCTTATCATTTCTAGTCTTTTCAAAAACAAATTGTGTAATTTTTCTTTATTATTTATTAATTTTTGAATGTTAAGTCTGACTTCTTTCTCAGCTGGAGAACCTTGACTAATTCTTCTTTCTAAACAAAGATCTAATTTTCTTAAGGTTTGAATTATGTTATCTGATATTTTTATTTCCTCATTTATTACATCTAAGATACATTTCTCAATTTTTTCTTTATTTAACATATCTTCTGGTTTTTCTGAATTTTTTACTAAAAGTGCGACAATTTTATGTGATTGTCTAAAAGGGATGTTATAATTTTGAACTAATAATTCTGCTAAATCTAATGCCAAAATGAAACTCTCATTAACAGCCTTTCTCAAATTTTCTTTATTAATTGATATAGTTGAAAATATTCCCGTAAACATTTCAATTATCGAAAGAAGTAACTCGAATGAACTTTCTAATAATGGTTTCAAATCTTGAAAATCTCTAAAATATCCTGTTGGAATTGATTTAACGACCATTACGGCATTAAATAGGTTTGATGTAATTTTAGAACTCTTACTCCTAATTAATTCCAGTGTATCGGGATTTTTCTTTTGAGGCATAACACTTGAAACTGAACAATACGCATTATCTAACTCAATAAAGTTAAATTCGCTTGTAGACCAAATAATCAGATCTTCTGCTATTCTTGAAAAATGAATTGCTAATGAGGAAAGTCCCATTAAAGTTTCGTATATATAATCTCGCGAGCTAACAGCATCAATAGAATTATAAACAATTCCATTAAAACCTAATAGTTCTGCGGTTCGAAGCCTATCGATGCTAATACTTGTTCCTCCAATAGCACATGCTCCAAGAGGGTTCTTATTAACTCTTTTATAAATTTCTTCTATTCTTTCAAGAGATCTTAAAATTTGTGCAAGATAATTATTGATATAATGTGAAAATACTCCTAGCTGCCCCTTTTGCAGATGAGTATATAATGGCATGTATGTATCAATGTTTTTCTTAGAAACATCAAGTAAAACTTCAATTAATGTGAATAATTCTTTAGTGATATTATTTAATTCCTTTCTTATTTTTAATCTTAAATCAACTGAGATTTGATCATTTCTCGATCTACCTGTGTGTATTTTTCCGCCTATTTCAATACCAATTTTATCAATAACGCTCTGTTCTATAAAAGGATGAATATCTTCAAAATCTTCGTTTAATTCAATCTGATTCGTTAATATTTTTTCTCTTATCTCTTCAAGGGAAGTTAAGATCTTTTTGATTTCAATTTTATTAAGCAAATTTTGTTCAAAAAGCATAATATCATGCACTTCCGTTCCTATAATATCTTCTTCAGCAATCCATAAATCCTCTTTTAAAGATGAAATAAACTTCAAGGCTTTTTTATCAAGCGGAATATCTAATCTTGTTCTAAATAAATTTTTAGGCATGATTAATCTGAAAAATTGTGATATAAATTATAAATATATTTATTTTCCACTTTTTAATATTTTTAATATTTAACCTCGGTAATATTTCAATAATCCTTCTAGGATTTTAGGAGCATCATCTATAATACAATAATCAGCAGTTTTAAAAATAGGGGCGTTTGGATCTTTATTGATTGCAACTATCGTTTTTGATTTTGTTATTCCAACAATATGTTGAATTGCTCCAGAAATTCCAAATGAGAGATATAAATCAGGAAAAATAGTTTCACCACTTATGCCAATTTGCAGGTGTTCTGGCATCCACCCATCCATTATTGGACGTCTGGTTCCACCTACTTGTCCGTTTATGTTTTTTGCCAATATGAAAATTTTGTCAAAGTTTTCCTTTGACATTAAACCATGTCCTCCACCTATTACAAATTTCGCATCTGATAGAGTAGCGGAAGGCTTATCTTTACGGGTTGGGTTTCCAATTATTTTAATTCTGAGTTTAATTGGATCAAAATTATATTGAACTTTTTCTCTTTCTAAATCCAATTTTTTCAGTCTATTCTTTTGAAATGTGCCCATAGTAACAGTACACATCTGGGGTCTTGTTTCTGGGCAAATAATTTTCACTATTATATCCCCTAAATATGCTGGTTTATCACTTATTAAAAGATTATTCTCTTCTTTCTTTAACTCTAAATTTAGAATATCACTTACCAAACCAGTACGACAACGGTATGCTAAACGTGCAGCTAGTGCATTACCTGCCTCTGTTGATGGAAATAAAAAGATTGAAGGTTTATACTTTTTAATAAGGTCAAAGATAAGATCTGTAAAAATTCTCTCTTGATAATGTTTTAGATCACTATGACTTATATAAATGGTTTTATCAACACCATGTTCCTCAATTGTAGGTATGTATTGTTCTGCATCAAGGGCAAGTAAAATTCCTACTAATCTTTGTCCTAACTTATCAGCAATTTCTCTTGCTTTTCCTAATATCTCCAAAGCACAATCATGGACTTGGACATGATCTTTGATTTCTGTAAAAACCCATACATCCTTATAGGTATTTAATTTACTCAAATTTACCCCTTCTTTTATTTTTGACCGGAATAAACATTATTAATTCCATTTTCTTTCATAATCTGAATTAAACTCTTTATCTTTTCATTTACAGAGCCTTCTAAGATATTATTTTTTCTTTTTATCTCTACTTTCTCAATTTTAACCATTTTTGTAGGAGATTTAGTGTATCCATCAATATATTTTGGAAAATTGAATGTTTTATAATCAAAGATTTGAATTTTCCTTTCAAAGGCTTTTTTGATTCCTGATAATGATACAAACCTAGGATTATTAAAATTAGTTACAGTTCTTAATAAAATAGGTAACTCTACTTCAATATTTTGCGATTCATGCCCAAAATTGCGATGACATTTAATAATATGATTCTCAATTTCCAAAGTAAAAATATCTGTAAGTAATGGGATTTCAAGTGCTTCTGATAACTGAAAAGGAACTTGACCAGTGCTAGAATCAGATGTTTGACTGCCACATATAATAATATCATAATCTTTTATTATTTCAAAGGCTTCTTTCAAGATCAATGTTGTCTGAAAGGTATCTGAATATGAGAATTTCGGATCGCTTATTAAAATCGCATGATCAGCACCCATTGCTAGACCCTCTCTTAAAGCAAATTCAGCTTGAGGAGGGCCCATAGTCATTATGGAAACAATTGCATTATACTTTTCTTTTAAATTAAGCCCTAGTTCAATTGAGTATAGATCATTTGGATTAATTATATTCTCAATACCATCTCTTAATATTGTGCCTGTAGATTTATCTATTTCTAAATTGTCATTACTCGGTACTTGTTTTATTAATACAACTATCTTTAGCGCCATTCTAAATATTTCCTCTTAAAATTTGATTAGCTATAATTAATTTCATAATTTCTGAAGTGCCTTCATAAATTTCACATGCTTTAGCATCTCTATAGTAACGCTCAATTGGTAAGTCCTTCATATAACCATACCCTCCATGAATCTGAAGCGCTTCTTGAGTAACTTGACGAGCAACTTTACTTGCAAAAAGTTTACACATAGCTGCCTCTTTAGAAAAACTCTTGTTTTGCTCACTCATATATCCCGCTCTATATACTAATAATCTCGCAGCATCTATCTTAGTAGCCATTTCAGCTAATTTAAATGAAACCCCTTGAAATTGAGATATCGGCTTATTAAATTGAATTCTGCCCTTTGAATATTTTACACTATGTTCATAAGCCGCTTGAGCGATACCCAATGCTTGGGCTGCGATACCAATTCTCCCAAAATCTAACATTTGCATCGCATATTTAAAACCATTTTGTAGTTTTCCTAATACATTCTCCTTTGGAACACGCACATTATTGAAATACAAGCTCGTCGTCGGATTTCCTCTCATTCCCATTTTATTTTCTTTTGGACCAATTTCACATCCTACCATATCTTTTTCAACGATAACTAGGGTGAAACCCTTTTGTCTATCAATAGTTTGGTATCGAGTTCCTACTAAAAATACGGATGCAATAGCGCCATTTGTAACAAAAATTTTGGATCCATTCAAAACAAAGTCTTTTCCGTCTTCTTCCGCCATACACTCAATACTTCTGGCATCTGAACCTGCATTCGGTTCAGTCCAGCTAAATCCTGCAATTTTTTTTCCAGATGCTAAATCATTTAGAAATCTCTCCTTTTGTTCCTCATTACCCCACTTATATAAGGGTAATGCTCCAACAGCATTATGAACAGACACAGTAAGACCAGTAGAAGCACATATTCTTGAAATTTCTTCTATGCTGATTAAATAGCTTATAAAATCTAATTCAGCACCTCCATATCTTTCGGGGATTGTTATTCCCCATAAATTCATCATTGAAATCTCTTTTATAATTTCGGGATAAAATTCCTCTTCTCTATCCATAATAGGTGCAAGAGGAGCTAAAACTTTTTCAGCAAAACTCCTAACGCTACGCCTTACTAATTTATGCTTTTCTTCAAGTTCAAAATTCATCTTAATCCTACATTTTTTAATTAATTTTTAACTATTATCTTAGTCCTATTCTAATCTCTATATTTTATATGTATTAATCTCATCAGGGAATCACCATGTAGTTTCTCTTTTCAATAGTTTAAAAATATAAGAATCAACAAGTGCGTTCCACGATGCTACAATGATATTCTCATGTGTTCCAACTGTGCCCCATAATTTTCCGTTATCATTCGTTTCAACTAATACTCTCACTTTTGAGGCACTTCCTGCTTTATTAATTATTCTAACTTTAAAATCAGAAAGATTTATTTCTTTTATACTTGGATAAAAGTGAACTAATGCCTTTTTAAGAGCATTGTCTAGCGCATTTACTGGACCATTTCCGTCAGCAGCAGTATGATATTCTTGACCTTTAACTTTTACTTTAATAGTTGCTTCAGATATTAAATTTGTTTTATACATTTCAGTAAGTACTCGAAATCCTTCTAACTCAAAAAATTTCTTCCTATAATAATCCGGATCTTGAATATTCATATCCATACTTCTCATAATAATTTCTAAGGAACCTTCTGCACCCTCATAAACATATCCTTCTTTCTCTTTTTGTTTGATTACTTCTAAAATTTCAGCAACTTTTGGATTCTCCTCCGTTAAATGCATACCAAATTTCTTAGACATGTGCAATATTGAACTTTTACCCGCTAATTCTGAAATCTTTATATTTCGAGAGTTTCCTACCAATTCGGGATTTATTTGTTCGTATGTTTTTAAGTTTTTACGCATAGCTGAGATATGAACACCTCCTTTATGCGAAAAAGCGTTTTTTCCTACAAAAGGTTGATTGCTATTTCCCGACAGATTGGCCATTTCGTAAATGAAGTGCGAAACTTCAGTGATATTTTCTAAATCTTCGCTAGATATGCAATCAATCCCCATTTTTAATTTCAGAATTGGCAAAATTGTTGTTAAATCAGTATTACCACATCTTTCACCAAAACCATTTATCGTACCTTGAATCATTTTAGCACCATGGTGAAAAGCCTCTAAAGCAATAGCGTTCGCAACACCAGAATCATTATGAGCATGAATTCCTAAATGAGCATCCGTTCCTAAAAAATCTTTTACTTTATCAAATATTAGACCTAATTCGGTTGGTAAAAGACCACCGTTAGTATCACATAGAACTATCCATGATGCACCTGCATTAAGAGCACAAGAAATTGTCTGTAAAGCATATTGTTCATTATTTTTAAACCCATCGAAGAAGTGCTCAGCATCATATACGACCTCAATTCCATTTTTCTTTAAAAAGATAATTGTATCTTCAATCATGTTAAGATTTTCTTTTAAACTAGTCTCTAAGGCGACCTTAACATGCAAATCCCAGCTCTTCCCAAAAATTGTGGCATGTTTTGTGCCAACGGTCAATAAAGATTTCAAGTTTTTGTCATCTTCAGCCTTAATATCCTTATGTCTGGTGCTCCCAAAAGAAAAAATCTTCGTCCCATTTGAATTAATATCCATGGTTTTAATCTTATTATAAAGCATAATGTCTTTTGGATTGGAACCGGGCCACCCAACTTCAATCATAGGAACATGAAGATCGTTAATTAACCGTTCGATAATTCGAATTTTATCCTCGACTGAAAAGCTAATTCCTATTTTTTGACTTCCCTCACGAAGGGTTGCATCATATATGTAAACACCATTATTTTTGATCAATACTTTTTTCACCAATGAATGAAACATTAAGAAATTCAAACCCAGAAAAGATAAGAAAAGGATGGTAAAAAAGAGTTTAAAATTTCTTAATGAAATTAAATAATCCCAATAATAATTAATAAAATACTAATACCTACTAGCGGAATTAATCTTAATCTCATAATTAGAATAAAAAAAACCCGATGCTTTAAAACCTTTATCATTGGGAGCATAAAATTAAATTTTCTATATAAATCTGAGTCGTATGAGGGTAAAGGATCAGCGACTAATATTCCCATGTTGTCAACTTGCCTTTTATTATTTTAAATTGTCTGATTTATTCATCTATCAATCGATAATTTTATTAATCCCCTATAGAAATATTTCATAATCAAAAATTAAACAAAAAATCAATACAAAATTTTTAAAAATAATTAAGACGAGGTGTATCGTCATATGAAAAGAGAATTTGCTATCTTAGGATTAGTAATAGCTTTAGGAGTGGGAATATTAGGCGGTTGGTTTATTCCATCGCCTATTACAACTCCAGAAGCCCCTTCCCTACTTTCTGTGATTAAAACAAGAGGTACTATAAAAGTTGGCACAAGTGCGGATTATCCTCCATTTGAAAATTATAACGTAACTTTAGACCTGATTGAGGGATTTGATATAGATGTTACGGAAATGATAGGTGACGCTATTAATGTCACAGTTGAATGGAGTGACATCCCTTTTGATAACCTTATTGGTGCTTGTTTATCAGGTGAAATTGACATGATTGCAGCAGCAATGAATTATAACGAGGAACGTGCTCTACAACTTGCCCCATCTTCAACATATTTCGCTGTTAGCCAAGCTGTAATAGTAAAACAAAGCTCTTTGCTCACTATTACAAGTTTAGATAATCTTACAAACTATCAAGTTGGTGTACAATCTGGTACCGTAATGCAGGACGATTTAGAGGCTATAGGGATGACAGTAGGTATCAATCTTACAACCTTTTCTAGAGCTGATTTGCTTATGGCAGATCTAGATATTGGAGGTATCGATGCCGCCTATGTTGATGAACCAATTTTTGCCGCTTTTAATCGAACCTATGATTTTAAAATCATTCTTAGTACTCCTTCTGAACCTTTAGCTTTCTGGACAAGATATGGAGAACCCGAACTTTTATACGAAATAAACAATGTCATCCTTGATGGGTATGAATCGGGTTGGATCTATGGTACGATAACAACGTGGTTTGGATGAGCGAAACTCCAGACCTTTCAACTATTTTTTTTTATATTATTACTAGGGGATTACCCAATACACTAGTTCTAACTATATTCGGCTTAATTTTAGGTTTTTTGCTAGGTTTAGCTCTGTCATTAATGAGTGTTTATGGATCTATAGAGCTAAGATGGTTAGCGAGTGGTTATGAGAAGTTATTGAGAGGAATCCCAATCTTGATTCTGATTTATATATTTCGTTGGGGGATGCCAGGGCTATTTTGGTATTTTGAAAGTTCCCTGGATCGGGGTTTAGCAAGCGTGGTGTTAGCCCTTGCTCTCCGTAGTGGAGCCTACCAATCACAAATATTCCGCGGAGCAATTTTATCTGTTAATCCTGGACAAATGGATGCTGGTTTTGCTTTAGGAATGACGCGATTCCAAGCCTTTCGCCATATAGTAATGCCTCAAGCATTACGATTAGCCGTGCCTGGATGGTCGAATGAATATGCAGTAGTTATAAAAGACTCGTCTTTCGCATTAGATGTTGGAATTTTCGAAATGACAAAGGCAGCAAACCAATTAACAGTAAATTATCCACAACTACTAACGATGACTATGGTTGTTGCTGCAATTATTTATTTTTTGTTTACATTTCCTATAACAAAATTTATTGGTGATCGTCAAACCAAAAAATTAAAGGATTTAGGAATGGGAGGAAATTAATGATGAGTAAGCCCGTTTTACGAATAGTAGATATATGGAAGTCTTATGAAGACTTAGAAGTTTTAAAAGGCATAAGTTTTGAGCTAGCAGAAAAACAAGTTATAGTAGTTTTCGGACCCAGTGGTTCGGGGAAAAGTACTTTATTGCGTTGTATTAACATGTTGGACCCTCCAGATAAGGGAGAAATATATCTCTCTGGACAAAGTTTTATGGAACCTGGTGTAAAGCTTAATAAAATGCGAGAAAAAATAGGTATGGTTTTCCAGCACTTTAATTTATTTGCTCACCTCAAAGCAATTGATAATGTTGGCATTGGTTTACGAAGGGTAAAAGGTTTTTCTAAAGAAGATGCTCGTTCAAAAGCACTTGAAGCGTTAAAACGTGTTAAAATAGCAGAATGGGCAGATCACTATCCCGCACAACTTTCAGGCGGTCAACAACAACGTGTAGGTATTGCACGTGCTTTAGCAATGGAGCCTGATTTGATATTATTTGACGAGCCTACCTCTGCTTTGGATCCCGAATTAATAGGAGAAGTTCTTCAAGTTATGTTAGATCTTGCTAAAGCTGGAACTACCATGCTAGTTATCACTCACGAAATGGGATTTGCTCGAGCAGTCGCATCAGAAATGATATTTTTAGATGAAGGAGTAATTGTTGAAAAAGGAACGCCAAAACATTTTTTTGAATCACCTAAATCTGAGAGAGTTAAACATTTTCTAAGGCAAATTGATATCTTATATGGACGACATGAGGAACTTCTTGAGCCATCAAATAGGGAGGTAAATAAGTGATATTTCAACCCAGTTCCAACCCAATAGAGGATTTCTTTACAATTTTGACTTATTGGGATAAAATCTTTACTGGTTTTGTAATGACAATGTGGTTATATGCATGGGCACTTTTAATTGGATTTGCCATTGGTCTTATGTTGGCTATTTTACGACACTATGGTGGTAGGATAATATCTCCTATTGCAACCGGATACATTGAAATAGTGCGTGGTACCCCAATGCTTGTCCAACTCTGGCTAATATACAGCCTACTCCTTAGACCGCTAGGACGAGGGGTCTGGTATACTAGCTTTGAATTCTTTGGAAGAGATATCACACTAGTTTTTCTTAATGCTCGAATAATAATTTGTATAGTAACATTAAGTCTTAACAGTTCTGCGTATCAAGCTGAATATATACGTGGGTCAATATTATCGGTTAGTACGGGACAGTTAACAGCCGCTCAATCTTTAGGTATGTCTAAAATCGCAAGTATTCGTCATGTTGTATTACCACAAGCTTTACGCCGAGTTATTCCTTCATGGTCTAACGAAGCAGCTTATCTCCCAAAATATACTGTAATAGTTTCTATTATTGGTGTAGCAGATATATTTAATCAAGCTAAAAATATAGGATTTCAGACATTGCTCTATTTTCCTATTTATATATTTGTTGCAATTATATTTATAATTACAATATCACTTATTTCTAAAGCGTTGGACATCGTACATAAGCGAACTGCGATTCCGGGCTTGTGATCCAATAACTATCTATATGTCTTTTGAGTCAATTCAAACTCATAAATAAAAAAAAAGATTATATTATTTCGAAGCATGTTTTAACATCAGCACCCGGTTCGCATAATGGTAGAAAATCGGCGAGTGTTGTTGCTATTTTGTCAGTATGAGCCTTCATCGCTTCATCATCGACATATTTCTCATAAAAGACGATCGAATTTTTATTTTTTCTCCCTCTTATTGTGTGCGGAGTATAAATTAAGCATCCTGGCTCAGATTCTTTTATTTTTGGTACAATTTGTTTCAATACTTCTACTGCTTCTTCCATTTTTCCTTCTTTGACAGTAAACGTCGCTATTAAACAAACCATTTTTAATATCTCCAAATAAAGATAGTTATTATCGTATAAACCACTTTACTACTTAATCTTAATGCAAAAATACAATTCAGAGATGTAAAATCATTAATGTCTATGATTTCAAACCTTAATTTTATTACTGAATCTTCTCTTTATTTTTTATTAGCTAAATGAAATATTAATTAAACAAATTGATTTATTCGAAATGAAAATAATAGATTTACGATCGGATACAGTTACGAAGCCCTCCCCTGAAATGTGGGAATACGTAAAATCAATGGGGAATTCTCGACTTGGAGACGATGTAATGGGAGAAGATCCTACCGTAAATGAGTTAGAGGAAAAAGCTGCGAAAATTATTGGAAAAGAAGCTGCACTTCTTGTAACCTCAGGAACTCAAGGTAATATAGTTTCACTTCTTTCACAAACTAAACCTGGAGACGAAATTCTTTTAGAAGAACTAAGCCATCTTTTTTTAAATGAAGTAGGGAGTGCGGCACGAATAGGAGGTTTAATGATTAGGACATTTTCTTCAGATAGAGGCGTTCCTTCTTTTGAATACCTTCAATCTTTAATTCGAGATAAAGATGAAATACATGAGCCACCATCCACTCTATTATGTACCGAGAACACTCATAATTACCATGGCGGTGCAATAGTTGAACTTGATGTGTTAAAGAAAATGAGAGATTTTGCTAACAAAAATGAATTAAAATTTCATTTAGATGGAGCAAGGCTTTTTAACGCAGCAGTCGGATTGAATGTACCTGTTACTGAAATTACTAAACACGCCAATAGCGTAATGTTCTGTCTATCAAAAGGCCTCTCATGTCCTGTAGGATCAATTGTTGCGGGTTCTAAAGATTTTATATCAAAAGCTAGGAGATTTCGAAAAATGCTTGGAGGAGGAATGCGTCAAGCTGGTATTATCGCTGCTTTTGGGCTTATTGCGTTAGAACCTAAATGGATAAATAGACTTGCGGACGATCATAAAAACGCAAAGATGCTTTCTCAAGGATTAGAAAATCTTAAATTGTGCATAAAAGTACATCCAACGGATACTAATATAGTTATAATTGAGATGTTAGAAAAGGTTAGAATTCTTAAAATTATTACAGCTCTCAATAAAGCAGGAATTTTAGCTTTTAACATTAGTAAAGAAAAAATTAGATTTGTAACTCATTATGGTATTAACGCAGATGATATTGATTATAGCATAGAGCAAATTGGGCTTATTTTAAAAAAGAATTTATAATATTTTAGAAATTAATAATCATATCTTGAGGGAGTTGGAATTTGAAAAATGAAAATAGACGATTTTGAAGACATTTTATATGAGAAGGAAGAAAACGGTATTTGTACGATCACCATAAATAGACCAGAAAGAAGAAATGCAGTTACTTATCTTTCCTTTTTAGAAATTTTTACTGTTTTAGAAGATATGGAAAAAGATAAAGACGCCAAAGTCCTGATAATCACTGGAAATCCTGAGGGAAATGCATTTTCATCCGGAGGATATTTCGAACCAAATTATTTTGAAAAGATACAAAAAGAGATTAGAATGGAAATAGATCTCATGGATATTGCTCAAAAAAAATTATGTATGGCACTTTGGAAATTTACTAAACCCGTTATTGCTGCAATAAATGGATTAGCAATTGGTGGTGCCATTACTATGCCATTATCTGGAGCGGATCTTATATACATAGCTGATGATGCTTGGTTGGGATTTTATTTTTCTCAGAGAGCCATTATCCCTGAATTCAGCGCCTCGTTTATTTTGCCTTTTTTAGTTGGATTTCAAAGAGCTAAAGAAATTTGTTTTTTTGGAGACAAAATCACTGCCCAAAAAGCTTTTGAGCTTGGTCTCGTGAACAAAGTCTTACCAAAGGAAGAATTAATACCATTTGCTAGACAACAAGCTTTGAGATTAATTCCTCCCCAAGGACCATCTCTATCACTAAAACTAATGAAAAAAACCATGCACGCTTACTTCATTGATATTTTAGATAAGACATTAGATTTAGAAAATAAAAGTTTAAGGAAAACATTTAGATCAACGGATTTCAACGAATCAATGAGAGCATTAAAAGAAAAGAGAGACCCAATTTTTATTGGGCGATAATTTAAAAGATTTTTACTTAGATCTCCATTTCGGTTTAGTTTTCTGCAATCTTGCGAGAGCTCCGGACATTGCATCTTTAGTTTGAAGTAATTGGGAACTAACTAAAGTTTCTAATTCAAGCCCAAAAAATACATCTTTCCCATAACAATTGTCAATTAATTTTTTTGCTAAACCTACGGCGAGTGGAGCGCTATCAATAAGTTCGTCAGAATACATTTTAATAATTGAATCTAATTCCCCGGGAGTTTTTGCTACTCTATTGACAACCCCAAGCCTGTACGCTTCGTTTCCGTCGAAATTCCTTCCAGTTAAAATAATGTCTTTAGCGTTAGGGATTCCACATAGTCTTACTGTTCTTATAGTGCCTCCTACATCTGGATTCATCCCAATCTTTGTTTCTAACATGCTAAAATTCGCGGAATCTAAACAGAATCTAAAGTCACAAGCGAGTGCTAGCTCAAAAGCCATTCCAAAACAATAACCGTTAATTTTTGCTATTACTGGTTTTTCCATTTTCTCAATTTTAGTAAAAATTGGTTGGATCCAAGTATTAGCGAAATATCTAAAATTGCGGGGTACTCTTAAATCCGGGATTACACCTTCTGGATCTTTTTCTTGGCCCGTTAAAAAGTTCAAATCGATACCTGCACTAAAAAACTCATCCCCCCCTGTAATAACGACCACCCGAGTTTTAGATCTTTCTATTTTATCTATCGCATTCTGAAGTCCTACTAATATATCATAATTCATCGCATTCTTCTTTTCTGGACGGTTCAATTTTATAGTTGTTATACTTCCATCTTCGTTTTCTTCTATTAAAACTGCTTTTTCATTCACAATTTTTCACTTTAATAATTTTAATTAATTCTTATAAACATAATAAAGGTAAAAAAAAAATGTATTAAATTTTTATTATATTGGCTCGAAATATTCTATGTCTAAAATTCTTTTTCTTGGTTTTTCTTTAAAAACTGCTTTAACCTTCATCCCTATTTTTAGTTTTTCTGGATCGCTTTCTTTAATGATGTGAACAAAGTCGGTATCTGCACCATCGAGTCTGATAATTCCATAAGCGAACGGTGGTTCTAAAGGCATAACTGGAGTAGAATGAGTGATTACAGTAAACCCTTTAACAATTCCTTGATTTCCGATCTCAACCCATTCTTCCATTTTTTCAAAACATTCGAAACAAATCATTTTAGGAGGAACATAAACTTTTTTGCACTTTGGGCATTTAACGCCGAAAATCTTGTTGTTTTTTCCAATTTCGGTGATAAATTTTTCAACATAAGCTCCAGCGGTGTGTTTATAAGGAACTTTAATCCGACCTCTAAATACTTTTTTCTCAATTTCTTGGCTCATTTTTTATCCCTCTAAATTTATTTCTCCTCTTTAATAACTTTATAATACATAATATCTCCTATATTGCCTTCTCTTTCTTCTTTAAAAACGGCTTCAACGCGTTGTCCAACTTTCAGCTTGGTATGATCTGTTTCATTAATAAAGTGCATTGTATAAGTATCAGCACCATCCAATTTAAATAACGCATAACCGTAAGGGAATGGACGTAATCCTCCCGTAGCAGGGTCTGTAAATGGATAATTTATGACTGTGAATCCTTCTAAAGTACCTCTCGGCGATAATTCAACCATATCCTCGACAGTCATTTCAATAAAACATTCAGCACAGACTGCCCTTGGTGGAGAGTGTACTTTTCCACATTTTGAGCATTTACTCCCCATTATCTTCTTATTATCCTTTAATTCTTCAAAGAATTTTACTGCTAATTTGCCAATCGAATATCTATAAGGTAAATCCGTTTTCCATTTAATTTCAAATATTTTTTCTTGACCTTTTTTTCTACTCATAGTATCACCTCATTGGCTCCTTTCCGAGTATTAAAATTTCAGTCCAAAGACTTCCACCAAAACCCATAGCAAGAGCTTTTTCTACATCGGGTACTTGTCTTTTCTCACCCCTTCCCATTACCTGAATTGCAGCTTCTGCTACTCGAATCAGTGCTGTAGCTCCAATCGGATTAGTGCTTAATACGCCTCCTGAGGGGTTAACTGGAAACTCTCCACTCATTAATGTTATCCCTTCGTCTAATAATTTTCCACCTTCACCAGGTTTGCAAAATCCTAACGCTTCGGTCCATGAAAGTTCGCTCCAAGATGTTGGTTCATAGATTTCTGCTACATCTAAATCCTTTACAGGGTTTTTAATGCCTGCTTTTTTATAAGCTTTCTTCGACGCGAAAGTTGCCGATGGAAGATCATACATTTTATCGTCAGTTCCAAAAGTATAGTAATGGGCCGTTTCTACAGCGTGGAACCAAGCGGGGTTATCGGTTATCTTTTTAGTTTCTTCCTCATTAGCGTAAATAAGAGCACAAGCGCCTTCGCTTTGGGGGCAAACATCGTGTAATCTTAAAGGGTACGATATCATTTGAGAGCTCATAACATAATCAATTGTAATGTTTGGCATCTGCAGGTGAGCAAATGGATTATTTGCAGCGTTGCTCCTATTTTTTACTGTAACTTTTGCCGCTTGTTCGGCAGTAATTCCATATTTGGCAGAATACATACCTGCCATAAGGGCTAATGGACCTAGCGCTCCAGCTAAAGAAGGCCGTTCCCATACTGGATCAAAAGCTGTAATTATACCCGTTGTTGCTCCACCTTCGTTTAATTTTTCCCAACCAATTACTAAAACATTGTCATAAATTCCTGAGGCAACATTGTGATAACCACAAATCGCTAATGAACTACCAGTTGTTCCCCCTGTCGCTACTTTTACTATTGGCTTTAAATATCCCGGTGCAGCTTCAATTCCACACATTAATTCTGAAAAATTAATTCCTTCAAAATGGTCCATATTTCCAATAATTAACGCATCAATATCTTTAGGTTCAAGTTGAGCATCGTCAAGAGCCATCTTAACTGCTTCATATACCATCTCAGGAATATTTACATCTCTTCTCTTGCTTCTAAATTTGGTTTGACCTATACCTACAACAGCTACATCGTGTTTAGGCATTATTATTCACCCCCAAAAATTAAAACGCAGTTACCTTGAGAACAAATACCGTTCATACCATAAGCAAGACCAGTTTTTGCGTTAGAAACTTGTCTTTTATCAGCATTTCCCTGTAATTGTAAAGCAATTTCTGCTACTCTAATTAAACCGTTGGCCATAGTTGGGTTGCTGGATAGCACTCCTCCAGAGGGATTTACGGGGATTGAACCATTCATCTCCGTTTCACCGTTTTCGATGAACTTACCACCCTCTCCCTTATCACACAGTCCTAACGCCTCATAAATCATAAGTTCGTGAACACTAAAACTTTCGCTTATTTCACATACATCTAAATTATCTCGAGGATTGTTTACACCTGCCATTCGATAAGCTTCCTTAGCTGCTAATTCTAACCCAATTAAATCGGTCATATTTCTATTTCCCAAATAATACGCATCAGTGCAATTTCCATAACCTTTAAACCAAACAGGAGTTTCTGTCATTTTTTTAGCAACATCTTCTTTTGCTAAAAGCATTGCAACTGCTCCGTCTGAAAATGGAGGAAAATCTAGTTCTTTCAGAGGATAGGCCATCATCTTAGAATTGAGCACATCTTTAATTGTAATTTCTTCCCGTAAATGTGCGTAAGGGTTGTTGAGGGCATTTTTTCGATTTTTAACCACAACCTTAGCTGCTTGTTTTTCAGTCACACCGTATTTATTCATATACATGTTTGCCATTAATCCAGCAGATGAAATTTGATCAAGACCTAAATGTCTTTGATAATATGGATCAAAGATGGTGTTATTTACCAGGTATTGGCTAACTTCAGAGCACTTACAATGGGAAACCACCATGACTGTATCATAAGATTCTGATAAAATCCTCATTGCACCGTACATAAAAGCAAAAGCACCATCCCCAGAAACCCTAGATTCTGCTTTTCTTACCGATCCCACGGCATCTTGTATAGCCATGTTTGCGATGGTTCTCCCATCGTTAAAATCATTAGAACTTGTAATTACGCATCCCACATCATCATTTGTAATCCCTAAATTGTTGTGAAGTTTCTTTACAACCTCAAAAACAAGTTCAGAATAAGTTTGATCTATTTTATCTTCTTCATACTTAGTTTGAGCGACTCCTACAATAGCTACTTTTCCAATCTTTGTCATTTTCACCAAAATTAAATTTAATTCATTAAATTATTAATTGAGTTAATTTTTACTTTTTAAAATTTAAATATTAGTATATTTAATATCTTAATCAACAAATTATAAAATTAAATCCAAAAAAAATACAGAGTTGTGAAAAAGATGTCAGAATCGAACCCAGAAAATAAATTAGTTATTTCAGCAGCATTAGCTGGTGCAATTACTACTAAAACGAATAATCCGAATGTTCCCTATACAGCAGAAGAATTTGGAGATGAAGCAAAAAAGTGTTACGATGCGGGTGCTGCTATCGTTCATATCCATGCTCGACACCCTGAGAAAGGTAACCCTACGCACGATTTAGATTTAATAAAAGCTGTGTTAGTTGATATAAAATCAAAGGCTCCGGATTTAATAATCAATTTAAGTACTGCAATAAGCTCAATTGCTACTGATAAACAAAGAATCGCACCTGTACAAACCTACAAACCTCCTATAGCTTCATTAAATACTGCGTCGATGAATTTCGCAATTGGTGATTATAGAACAGGAAAAGTTGGTATGGGAGCAGGAAATATCTTCGCAAATACCTTTAAAACTATTTCGAAATTTGCGAAAGAGATGAAAAAAGCTGGAACTAAACCAGAAATGGAAATTTACGACTTAGGAGGCTTGTATAATATGCTTTTCCTAAATAGACAAGAAGGTGCATTCACCCAACCACTTCACTTCCAGTTTGTTTGGGGCGTACTCGGAGGTATTCCTTTAACACCACGAAATCTCGCTTTGGTGCTAGAATTAAAGCCGCTAAATGCTACTTGGAGTGTTTGTGGTGTTTCTAAACAACAATTTCAGGGGGGATTGTGTGCTGCAGCATGGGGTGGACATATTCGTGTTGGTTTAGAAGATAATACTCGGAATGTTTCAGGTGAATTAGCTAAAGGCAGTTACGAACAAGTAATTTGGGCTAAAAAAGTAGCTGAGGCTGCGGGACGTGAAATTGCCCTAGGCGAAGAAGCAAGAAAAATATTTCATCTAAAACAAGAACATGTTATATTATAAGGATTAGGTTGAATTTAAACTCAAATTTAATTCTAAACCTATATTAATTTTTTTTTATCGTAATAGAATTAAAAAAATAAGAAAAAAATTAAAATTAAAAAGTAAAACCTTCTGGTAGTTCTGATTCTGAGGTTCCTTCGACAACAAACCTTAGATCCGTGATTGTATAAGTAGGTGCTTTGGTGTTAAAAATTGGTACTACTTTTTTATCAAATTCCGGTTCTCCAGCAGCTAAAACACTCATTAATATGGTAACTACACCTTCAAACTCTATATTTATGAACTTTATAGGCATTGGAAGGGAATTAAACGCACCAGACCTATGAGTAATAATGTAGGAATGAATTTTTGCAGTAGTTTTTGCTAAATCAGTCATATCGATAATAGTATTCTTCCTCAAACAATCCGGACAATAGATTCGAAAAGGCTGATAAATTGATCCCTTTACTTCACATTTTTCGTTATCACATCTTGTCGCCATTAATTTTCCTTTTCCCAAACCTTCGAAAAAAGGAGCTTCTGCACCGTAAGAATGCATATAAGTCATATCACGAGGGTTGGTTATACCTGCTAATTTCCCCGTATCTTTGTTAAATATTGGCTGATTCGCCTCTGGAATGTGAAATACTCCTTTTGGTTTATATCTTCCATTAACTACATCTACAAATCCTTTTTCATTTTCTGTTTTTGGCATCTTTTAATCCTCCTTTAGTAGGTTCTTTGGATCCATTAATATTGCGGCTGTGACATGCGAACCGACTCCTGCGTGACTTATTGCTAAGCCTCGTTTAGCGCCCTTTACTTGCAAACTAGCCCAATCATCTGGTTTTTTACGACCAAATGCGTCCCATTTCTCTTGAGGTTCGTGTATTTCATCCCAGCGATTCCATATGTGGTACCCAATTTCTGCGATTTGCATTAATCCCGTAGCTCCTACAGCGTGCATACATCCAATTAATCCTCCACTTAAATTACTTGGTAATTTACCTGGTTTTTTGGTCTGTGGATTGATAAGATACGCATCTCCTGATTCAATGTAATCCCTGCCCTCACCATATGGGCGTAATCCTACATCTTCATAAGATTGAATGTCACTAATAGTAAATGCATCATGAAGTTCAATTACATCAAGGTCCTCAATTGGATCTTTAATACCCGCCATTCCATAAGCGTAATATGCTGCCATTCTAGCTGCTAAAAATCCTGTGAACCCCGGATACCTATCGGATCCTGGGAATCTTTTTGCTAAATCTTTATATGTATCAGGTGTTTCGTTTGGTAATAGCGGAATTTCCATTTTTCTTCGGTCAGCAACTCTTAAGGTATGACTTCCTGCTGCGATATAAATTCTAAGGGGGTTATCCGTAATTTCATAAGCTGTTTTTTCATCGCAAACAATACCACATGCAGAACCTACGCTCATCAAACAGCAATCCAATGCCCTAAGTGGATAGGCAACAATAGGCGAATTTTTTACATCTTCAATAGTTATCTTCATTGGTGCTTGAGCATGGGGGTTCATACGTGCATATCCCCGATTTTTTACAGCAATTTCTGCCATCGTATCGCGAAATGAATCTTCTTCCTTTCCAAAGATTTTCCAATACCTTTGAGCCATGACTGCGTAATAGCCTGTGTAAATATGTCCTAGCGGGGTTTCCCAATCTTTATCTGCAGCAGCAGAAATAAGATGGTTCCCTTCATCTGTGGGTACTTCATCCATTCTCTCCCAGCCTAATGCCAGAGCGCAATCACTATATCCTGACGCAACTGCTTTTACGGCTTCCCACATGGTGGATCCTCCAGTAGCTCCGCCTGTTTTTACTCCAATGTTTCCAAGAGGATCTAATCCGAGTCTATCGTGAATTACTGATTCTCCTAAAAGCTGATCGCCAAAATGATCGGCAAAATGACCGTAATAGCAAGTATGAATGTATTGTTTTAATTCAGAAGGGGTCATATTGACAAAATCAGCAGCAGCAGTAAGTGCTTGAATGCAAAGCTCTTCAGTTCGAGTTTCTGGAAACGCTCGATCGAACTTAGACATCCCTACTGTAGCTAAATATACTGGTCTCATTAATTTGGGAATTTTTAGTTGTTTATCACTAAATTTTATCATTATTTAATCACTCCAATGTTCTATTTCTTGGTTTATTATTTGATTTTAAACTTCTAATAGATATGATATCTTAATTTCACTTTGATTAAAAGATTTCTAATTATTCTTGCATCAAAATAATGGGAAAAGATTCCTATTTGGATTATTGAAGATAATTTTAATATTTTAGGGAAATAGTATGATAATTATGGATACAAGAATTAGAGAGTTCGAAAAAATCAAAATTCAAAAATATGTTCCAGAATTGGATTTACTAAACAATCCCGTCCTTAACGCTCAAGAAAAAGAATTCTTAGCAGAACTATATGAATTTATGGAGAAGGAACTCGATCCTGAATTCATAAAGCTAGAAGATTTGAATTATCTCGTAGAAGAACCTACTCAAGACAAAAAGAGAGATATAGTAGTTGACATAATGAAGAAATTATCGGATAAAGGCTATTATTCAACAATACTCAATACCGAAGAATATGAAGTAGGAAGAATTACTAGAAACGCGTTAATAGCTTATGCAATATGCGGTGGTCGATGGAGTGAATACAGCGAGCGATATATCGCTGGAAATTATAGCGTAGAAATGGGTAGGCTTGCTGGGGGTACGCTTTATTGTAATCCTGTGAATTACGCTTCTGATGATGCACAGAAGGAACAATTTTTGATTCCTGTCGCTAGAGATGGTCAAATTGGTGCTTCTGCTATGACTGAATTTAACGCGGGTTCTGACATTTTCAGAATGGAGTTAGCTCTGCAAGAAAGGAACGATATGATTGTTGCTAAAGGCAAGAAATTGTTCATTACCAACGGTATGATTGCTGATTTCATTGTATTATATGGAAGGTTAAATAATGGACAATTAGCAGCAGTTGTTGTAGATACAAAAAATCAACAATTAAAAAACTTTCGAAGTGCTAGGGTTAGAACTTATGGAATGACTGATGCCTTTGTTAGCAGATTAATATTTGACAGGGTTGAGCTCCCAAAAGAAAGTTTGCTTAAAGGTCATGGTTTAGATATTGCTTTTCACCAATTAACAGAAGAAAGGCTTGTAATAAGTGCTGAAGCTTTAGGAGACACAATGAAAAAATTGATATATTCTCATGCATATGCCCTCCAACGTCGACAGTTCGAACGTAGATTACACCAATACCAAGTTATTAGATTTCCAATCTCCCGTAAGATTCGTGAATTAAATTTATTGATCTCTGCTTTGATCCAATATGTACGACAATTAGATAAACATCCCGAATTAGCGGGTTCAAAGTTGATGGCAGCTAATACTATGGGTCTGAAAATTAGTACTACAGAATTAGGATTTGAAAGCGCTATTCACTGCTTTAGGACTATGGGCGGTCGAGGATTTACTAGACAGTATGCCAATGAAATTGGTCTATTTGACCCCTACTGTATGGTACACGGTGGTGGCAGTAATTATGTCTTAGAGGATAGTGAATCTAGAAGATTTTTTAAATATAAACCTCCTCGTAGAGAAATTGAGGATACGGTCACAAAAATAGATTACTAAGATTATGACTTGTGTATTAACCATACAAAAGAAACCTATAGAGCTTGTGTGAAATTTCCTCTAACACAATTTAGTTTTATTATAATTTTGCACCGATATTATTATTAAAACCTTATTCTTTTTTTATGTAGTATAATGGACTACTCTTATAATTTCGAAACATATGATATTTCTCGCCTTGCAGATCAATATAAAGGCAAAACAATCGAAGGACTCTTTCCAAACCATACAGTTGTAAGAAATAAAATGGGTCAATTTATGGAAATTGTATGGAATGAAGAAGAATTTCAATGCGATATAAATCTCTCGCTTTCTAAGAGAAAAATTCTTAGAAATTTAAAGACAATATATTATATTGGTGATAATATTGAACGTCAGCTTAACAGAAAAGGCGTTAAGTCTTTGTACGATTTAAAAATTAACTTAAAATATAACGGCTCCGCCTATAGACTATTAGAATTGATTAAAAGTAGAAATTATAAGAGTTTATGCAACAATAAAAATATTTACGATTTAGATGTAGCTTTTTGCTTTGATTTGGAAGAACTATTATTTATTGATATCGAGACGCTAGGATTATATGATAGTCCTATTATCATGATAGGGTTAGGCTATTTTAAAAAAGATAAATTTGAAATACACATTCTATTTGCGAGGGATTTAGAAGAAGAATTTGCTATCTGTGAGCATCTAAAATCAGAACTATTACCAAAATTTACATGTTTTGTAACCTACAACGGTAAAAGTTTTGATATTCCCTACATAGCTAATAGGTTCATGTATTTCTTTGACGAGAATCCTATGATAGCCGAAGAGGATATCCCTTATGAGAGGTCTAATACCCAATTCCATCACATAGATTTATATCATAATTGTCGAAGAAAGTATAAAGGTAGCTTTGAAAATTATACACTAACAGATATGGAAGAAAAATTGCTGGGCTTAAAAAGAGATAATGAAATGCCAAGTGGGATTGTTGGATTGTGTTATAAAAAGTATTTAAATGCTCCTTTAAGATATGTTGGATTAGTAAAAGAAGTAATCGATCATAACTACTGGGATATCTTCTCTATGCCTTTAATTCTTCAAAAATTATTAGAAGATTAATTTTTTATATTTGTAGAAATTGATTTTTATTGATGGATAAAAAATTGAACATTATTTCATTAAACAGAAAAGCCTGGAATAATGTAGCTGAAAAGTACGATAATGCGAAATACAGTGAAATGAATCCCGCAATTGATTTTTTTTGCAGAGAACTCCCTGAAAGGGCCTCCATTCTAGATATAGGTTCTGGAACTGGCTTACCCTTTGCTAAATTGTTTTTAGAAAAAGGCTTTAATTATCTAGGCGTCGATATCTCGTCCCAAATGATTAAAATAGCGCGAAAAAATGTACCCGTAGCTAAATTCAAGGAATTATCGATGACAGATTTAAGTTTTGATAAAGAATTTGATGGAGTTTTTTCACATTACACCATGCTTCTACTTAATCCCAAAATGTTTAAAGATGTGGCAAGAAGAGTGGTTAAATCTTTGAAGGCTAATGGTTTTTTCTATCTTTCCTTAAACGAACCCGGCGTAGAAAACACAGATTTAGATGAGGATGTGATCTGTGAAATAATGGGAGAAACCATGTACTCTCGTGCCTACACGGAAGGAGAAATTCTTGATATATTCCCTTCACTAGGATTAAAAAAACTCCAAATTTATCGTGAAACACAAAATTCCAAGGAATTTGGAACTGAATATATGATGGTCTTTGTTTTTCAAAAGATCGGATAGACTTCAGATAGAATTCTCTTTATATCATTCTTAACTATTATTAAATCTATAAAATGAGGAATTTATTTATCATTATCCTTAAAATACCATGAAAAAAGTATATTTGGTTGATTACGATTCTTGTAATATTCGGTTCTGTGGCCGACAATGCATTAAGAAATGTCCCATAACTCTTTCTAACGCAACATTAAAACCAAATAAAAAAAAGCAAGAAGTCCCTATTTGGGTTCAAAAATCTACAAACCAAATTAAAATCAATAGTGAGAATTGCTTGAAATGTGGTGTGTGTGCCAATGTTTGTCCTGCAAAAGCAATTTATGTAAAAGGTATTTTAGAAGAGCCAACTGAACTGGTTCCTACTCATAAATATCCCGAAGAGGAAAAAACTGAAGGATTTCGTCTTTATAATTTACCAACTCTTACTTCGGGAAAAGTCTCTGGATTATGCGGTCCAAACGGAATAGGAAAGACTACTGTCTTAAATATCATTTCAGGAAAATTAAAACCAAATTTTGGAAATTCTAATTTAAAATCTAATCAAATCCTATGGAAAGATGTCATAAAAAAAGTAAAAGAAAGTGAAATGCGAAATCATTTCACTGATTTATCCCAAAATGATAGAAAAATTGCGTATAAACAACAAGTTCTGCGTATTTTGTTTGAGAAGTATCAAGGAAAGAAAGTTATAGATATTTTAAACGCAAAAAATGAAGTAAGTTCATTATTTTTCCAGAAAATTAAAAAGTATTTAGATATTAGTGCTATTGCTAATCGGATACTAGATCAATGTTCTGGAGGGGAGTTGCAGAGATTTGCTATTGCTTCTGTTCTTATTAAAGAAGCAGATATTTACATTATTGATGAACCATGTACGTTTCTAGATGTGAAAAAACGAATTAAATTAGCCCAATTATTACGTGAGCGTGCTAAAGGGGTTAATAATGAGAAACCATGTCCTATATTAGTAGTTGAACACGATTTAGCGATATTAGATTATCTATCAGATACAGTCCAACTATTTTATGGTGTACCCCATCAATTTGGAATTATCTCAAGGCCTTTAACAACAAAGAAGGGTATTAACGCATATTTAACTGGGTTTTTAAAGACAGAAAACATAGAGTTCAGAGAAAAAGAATATACCTTTAAACGCTCTGCAAGCGGTCGGACATGGAGCAACGCGAAGATTTTTGCTCGTTATGGAAAAATTTCAAAGACATTTGAGTCATTTCGTTTATCTATGAACCCTGGAACAATTTATGCTTCTGAGATTTTGGGTGTTGTTGGTGAAAATGGATGTGGTAAATCTACCTTTGCAAAAATCCTCGCAGGCGAGCTTCAGCCTGACTCTGGATCAGAATTTGAAGGAATTCAAGCTATCGTCTCTTACAAACCACAATATATTACCCAAGAATTTTCTCAAACAGTAAGAGATTTCATCATAGAACGAGCCATAACCTACAATTTTTCTGAGGAACTTTTACGGATATTGTATAGACCTTTAGGTGTCGATAAATTATTCGATTTACAAGTATCTGAACTCTCTGGGGGTGAACTTCAACGTGTATTTATATGTTCTTGCCTTGCTAAGCGCGCAGATCTATATATTCTCGATGAACCTTCAGCATATTTGGATGTAGAAGAACGGATTCATATAGGTCAAATAATTCGAACTATTACAAAAAGAAATAATGCTGTTGCTATTTGTATAGAACATGATATTCAAATCGCTGATTCTTTAATTGACCGAGTTCTCCTTTTCACTGGAAAGCCAGGAGTTCATGGAAACACCATTGGACCCTTAAATAAACGCGAGGGGATGAACCTTTTTCTGAAAGAAATCGATGTAACTTTTCGACGGGATACCAGAACAGGTAGAGCTCGATTGAATAAAAAAAATTCTCAATTGGATAGAGCACAGCGGGCATCTGGGCAATTATGGGGTGTAAGTTAAATGTTTTGCAAGAAATCATTCAAAACGGATGTAATAGCTTGAAGATCCATTAGAGCTTCACTACCACCATCAAAACTGACATCTCCGGATTCATGTGCTGCAGAAATTTCAATTGTTCCAAAAAGAATTCCTGTAAAAGTCGCCATATTGGTTGTAAAAGTTAATGAGGGATTATCGACATCACCCTCTCCATAATCCACTTTTCCCTCTTTGAATTTAAGCCAAAATTTCTTGTTTTCATCTGATATGATTATTTGTCCTAAGAAAACCATATCTAACATGGCCATATCTTCGAATTCCTCCCTTAATCCCAGAAGTTCTGATGAGGTCTGCTTATATATTTCAAAAAGTTTGAGACAATCTCCAGGTATAGTATTGCCATCAGATAATTTTAATTTTATTTCATTTAATAATTCTGAATTTACTATTTTTATCACCTTATAATATATGAAAAAAATATAGATTACATCTATTTCAATTTATTTATCTCATAAATATCAGATATATTGATGATAGAAACATTAAGAAACCTTATTTATTGTCCAGAATTTTTTAGACATGGTTAAAATGGAAGATTTGGAAAAAAAATTATTTGATCAATCTTGGACCTATAAAAATAGAGAAAAGATCATTAAAAAAATGCAAAGTAGTCAATACGACGTTGTAATCATAGGTGCGGGTATAACAGGGGCAGGTATTGCAAGAGAAGCAGCAATGAGAAATTTAAATGTTGCTGTAGTAGATATGCAAGATTTTTCTGCAGGAACTTCATCGAGAAGTACAAAAATGGCACACGGCGGACTTAGATATATAGCTTATGGCGAAACAAATTTAGTTAAAAGTGCTACTCGTGAAAGAAATTGGATGAGGGTTCAGATACCCCATTTGGTTAGACCTCTACCATTCTTTTTGCCACTTATTGAAGGATCGAAGTTAAAAAAACGTGATATAGTAGGAGTTACAAAAATTTATGATTTTTTAAGCGATGATAAATCTGAATTTAAAAATTACAAAAAAAGCAAATACTATACCGCTGAAGAGGTTTATGAACTGGAACCTGAATTTAATAGAGAAGGCCTTCAAGGTGGTATAGTTTATTACGATACAAACATCGACGACGCTCGTTTAACAATTGAAATCTTAAAAGAAGCAATCATAAATGGAGCAGATTCGATAAATTACTGTAAAGTTTTTGATTATATCAAAAACAATGGTAAAATTGTTGGGATTAAATGTCAAGATCTAGAAAAAAAAGCCGAATTTGAAATTCGAGCTACATTAGTAATTAATGCGACAGGTATATGGGCGGATGATCTAATAAAGAGTTACCCCGATACTATTCCAAATCCGTTAATTAGACCAACTAGGGGAGTTCATCTATTATACAAACGTGAAAATATAGGAAATACCATGGCAAATGGGCTTTATTCAGGTGTTGATAATAGATTTTTTTTTGTCATTCCGAGGAATAAAAAGTACACACTTGTAGGAACAACTGATACCGATTATCAAGGTGATTTAGCAAATCCATTTTGTGATAAGGAAGATGCCGATTACTTAATTGCATCTGTTAAGTTATACTACCCGAATGCAAAATTAGAATATGAAAATATTCTTTCTACATATGCTGGAATCAGACCGTTAGTAATGCAGAAAGGAAAACCAGAAACTGAGGTTTCACGAAATCACATAATCTTTTTTTCTAATGACAATCTACTTACAATCACAGGGGGGAAGCTAACAGAATGGCGTGAAATGGCAGAAGATTTATTTGAACATATTGAAGAAAAGAAAATTTTCACAGAGAAAAAAAAAGAGAAAAATTGGTCGCGGCAACCATTTATCATTTCTCTAGAAAAAGATGAATGGTTAGATATTTTACAAAATTCGGGCATTCATTTAGATGAGGATATATCAGACCATTTATATCAACAATATGGAAAAGGAGCAATTCATATTATCAATTTGATAAAGGAAGATGAATCTTTAAAAGAAAGGATTATAATCGAGAATGATTTCATTTACGCTGAAATCCTTTATGTACTAAGATACGAAATGTCTCCTCATTTGATTGATGTGTTCTGTCGTCGAACAGAAATGTCATTATGGATACATCACCGAAGAGCATTAGAAGCAGCAGAAATTGTCGCAAAGCTTATGCAGAAAGAATATTCTTGGGATAATGAAACAAAAAATGAGGAAATACAGAGATACTTGGATTATGTAAAAAATTGCGTTTCATTTATTCCTTAAAACTAAAAACTTAGTCACTCTTCATTACATTTTCAATTTAACACATTTTTTAAAATTGGACTATATCAAATATAAATACTTAAGAAGTGATATAGAACATAATCATAATTTTAATTTAACTTAAAGAAGTGAAATTTGTTGATATATCAATTTGATTTTACAGAAGGTTTTTTAAGACCTTTGGCAGAATTCGCTGGATTCTTTACTTTGATCCTTGGTGTCATGTGGTTAGTTTACGCAATATACGAAGCTCAAAGAAGGGGATCGGTTAAAAAAAGAAAAGTAGAAGACTGGAATTTCGATGTTACTAAGTTCTTGAAATTTTTGACATATTTTGGCATAATCATTGGTATCTTAAGTATCCTTAGTGGAGTAGGTGGTTTAGTTCTAGACCAAGCTCCCAGCGTTGCGTATGGCTCTAATACTCAAGATGCTAAAAGCTTGTTTGTTTCAGCATTTTTGATTATTGTAGGTATCTTTACTTTGTTAAAACCTTTAAACGACCTTCCTATATCTAGCGTGATAGGAATCCTTTTAGCATCGTTAATAGTTGTTGTAGCCGTTTCTGCGATTCCCGATCAAGTAGTCCAAATTATAGCTGTATTCATCGATCCAAAATTGCTTTTACTAATAATTTTTATAGTGGTATTCGCTATCGTTGCGTTGACTGTTAAATTTTATATAGGAGTTTTAATGGCAATTTCGAAAGCTATATCATGGCCTGTTTTAGCGTTCATAGTTGCAGCGTTCTGTTTATTACAAGGGTTCTTACTCTTAGTTGTAGGAGTTTCAATAACAGGATATTTTTAATCTAATTTTTTAATCTTTTTTATTATTATTTCAATATATTATAAGAAGGTAAACCGTTGAGATGATTTTCTATTAATTTCGCCTTTAATATCGTTACTTAAATCATATTGGCAATTTGGACATTTTTTTGAATCCGTTATATCAATTTTTGTAAACCTGTATCCACTCCTTCCCAAAATTAAATGATTACAGTTTGGACAGTATGTATTTCCTCCCTTTTCGTGACTGGCATTCCCGATATACACATAATTTATACCTTCTTTTTTAGCGATATTATACGCTCTATCTAAGGTCTCAAATGGCGTTCTTTTCATAGATGGTTGTTTAAAGTCAGGATGATAGGCAGAAAAATGAGTAGGTGTGTTATCTCCAAGATTTTTAACAATCCAATTAGAGAGCGACTCAATATCTGCATCGCTATCGTTTAAACCAGGAATAATAAGATTAGTGATTTCTACATGGATCCCGCCGCTTTTAAATCTTTTTGCTGTATCCAATACGGGTTGTACTGATTTAACACCACAAATAGTTTTATAAAACTCATCGGACATAGATTTAATATCTACATTTGCAGCATCTATTCCAACTTCTATTAACTCTTTAGTAGCCTCTATCGTGGAATAGCCGTTTGTTACCAATATAGTCTTTATATCGTTTTTCTTAAGCAATCTAGTTGTATCTAATATCCATTCATGCCATATAAGAGGTTCATTATAGGTAAATGCTAAAGTTTTAGCACCACTTTTAATGACTCTTTTCACTAATTGTTCGGGTGTCATTTCAACTAACGACATTCCACGATCCTCGTATCCTTTAATGTCATAAAAGCCATCTTTTCCATTATCTGTTGGATTTGCTTGGCTAATCGACCAGTTTTGACAATTTTGACACTTAAGAGAACACCCAATTGATGCAATTGAATAAGCAGTAGCACCTGGCCAGTAATTATAAAGGGGTTTCTTCTCAATTGGATCTAAACTGCCAGATGATATCATTGAACCATAAATTAAGGAGTATAATTCTCCATCAAAATTTTTTCTTGTTCTACATATCCCTACCTTATCCGGTAGGATAATACATTCATTAGCACATACATGACATTTAACCTTATTTTTATCAAGTTTCTCAAATAATCTTGCTTTTACCTTCATATGAAATACCTTTTTTTAGAAATTATTTGCTTAATCTATCTCTAAATATATAATAGATAAGAAATTTTATATTTCTTATAGGTTTAAAATGTATTATTTATAGTAAAAGCCAATTATTTAAAATGTCGAGAATAGAACTCGCTCTTTCAAGTTTTAAAGAAGATTTCAATTGTGCTCAATCTATCTTCGGTACTTATGCAACTCATTATGGATTAGATCGAGAAGAAGCTTTGAAAATATCTACTGGTTTTGGAGGAGGAATGGCACGTAATGGTAGAACTTGCGGTGCTGTGACTGGAGCTTTTATGGTCATTGGATTGAAAAATGGTATGGGAGTAAGCAAGGATAAAGAAGCGAAGGAAAAGACCTATCAAATTATACACGAATTTTCTAACAAATTTCAAGAAAACAATGGTTCATTGATTTGTAAGGAATTACTCGGTTGCGATATAAACACTCCTGAAGGAATGGATTATTTCAATCAAAATGAATTATCTGAAAAAAAATGTCTTCAATGCGTGAAGAACGCAGCGGAGATTTTGGAAGAAATGCTATAATATATGTTAATTTAATTAAAATTAATTAATTCTCTTTCTTATTTATGGATGAACACAAAGACGAGTATACCAGGAAAGAATTAGAGGGTTTGCTAAATGAAAAATTAGTAAATTTGAAGGAACTGGAGCAAATTGGTAAGGATTCCAATTATATCCACGAATTGGGTGATATTGCCTTAATTCAACTACAATTAGGGCTATTTAGAGAATCAGAAAGGAATTACTTGCTAAGTTTAAAACATTTTCAAAAGCAAAAAGATAAACTAGGGCAAGCAGCCGTTTATGGCGTACTAGGCACGCTTTATTATAAAATGGGTTACTACCAGCAATCAATTAAATTCTATGAGGATGCTTTCGATATATATTATGAATTGAAACAGATTCAAGAACAGATCACTTGTTTAAAAGGAATTGGTGATAGTTTCATAAAATTAAACCAATCTGATGATGCTTGCGATATTTTGCTTGAATGTAGTGCTATATGTTCCGATAATAACGATGTTTCCAATTTATTAGACTGTTTAGGTAATTTAATTCAAATTTATGAAAAAAAAGAAGATTGGGATATTGTTTTTGAACTTTATAAAAAATCCCTCGAGGCCTTTAAAGAGTTAGAAGATATCAAGGGTATTATCGTTTCTTATTTTAATTTAGGTATTCTAAAAAAAAGAGAAAACGATTTATATCATTCGATTATCTATTTTAAAAAAGGAACAAATAACGCAATTGATTCTAACTATACAGAATTAATTCTAAAAGGGCTAAGTTATGTAGGGGAGATTTTGGTTTATCAAGGTGAAATGAATGAGGCAAAAGAAACATATATTAAAGCCTTGAGCATTGCTGAAAATATAAAAGAAAAAAATTCAATTCTTCAAATAAGAATCCTTCTAAATTCTTTAGGTTTAGATGAGGAAGAAATAAATAAAGAGTTAACAATATATATGCACCGTAGAAAAAACTAACACTCATGAAAAAATAGGACAACATTGAAGTTTTAAATGAGTTTTTAAAAAGTTATAAATGAAAGAATTTTCATTTTTAAATTAATAAGCATAAATAAAACATCGCTCCCTAATGAATAAATGTCCCTTTTGTCGAAGCCCAGTCGAAATTAGTTGGAGTTATTGTCGAAATTGTAATAAACCGTTAATTACAAATGTCGATATTCTATCTAATAATCGGGTAAGACCAATACCTGACGGAACATCAATTTACGCAAACGACTTTGTAGAAGGAGAGGAATCTTTTGATGTCAACATGATCGATGACGAAACTATTGAATACGAGTTATCTCAACTCGAAATTCAACTCACTGATAGCGAGAGAATAGGACATAACATGGGTAATTTACTTCTCAAGAAAGCAAGTCTTTTTTACAAAAAGAGAGATTTCTCAAACGCATTGAAAAATTTAGAGCTTGCTTTGGAAAACTTCAAAGAAGAGGAAAACCTAATGAATCTTATCATAACTCATAACGAAATTGGTCTCATTCATGAAGAAACCGGATTTTTTGACCAAGCAATTTATCATTTTGATAGAGCTCTAAGTTTTATAGAAGAAATTGACGATAATATAAAGAAAATCCAAGTGTTGAATAACTTAGGCAATGTTTATCACTTAATTAATGACTTAGAGAACGCTAATAAATATTATCAAAGAGCTTTAACTTTAGCTGATGATGAAAATTTAGAATTAGAAGCGGTAAAAACGGCGAGTAACATGGTGGAGATATTACTATCCTTAGAAGACTACGACCGAGTAAAGAGAATATTAAAACGTAATCTCGACTTTTTTATTCAGACCGATGATATATATGGAGTGATCCAAACACGTACTAAGTATGGAAAGATGTTTTACCATCTTGGAGAAGAATACTACGATCAATCTTTTAACTACTTAACAGGTACAGTAGAGCTTATCAATGGGATTAAGAATAATATATCAATTTTTATAAGAAAAAAATTAGAATGGGAGTGTTTTCTTTATTTGGGGTACTTAAATACAGTATGGGATAATGATTTAGAGGCGGAGGATTACTTATTGAAAAGTTTAGAAGCTGTAAGAACATTTGAAATTCAAGAAAATATCAAGGAAGGAATTGTTTTAGAGTCTATAGCTAAGTTTTACTCACTTAAAGGCGAAGATAGAAAAGCAATAGATTATTTTAGTTATTCTAAAGACATTTACCAGAAATTTGGAGATAAGTTAAAAATCGCTGAAATGAAGTATCATGTCGCAAAAATTTTTCAAGAATATATTCAAAACAATGAAAAAGCTATTCAGTACTATGAAGAAGCTTTAGAAATTTATGAAAATTTAAATAAATCCAAGATTGGAGCAGATATTCATAACAAGTTAGGAGATATTTATGTTTCTAAACAGTTGTACGATCTTGCGCGTAGTAATTTTGAAATAGCAAAAAAACTTTACACTGAGTTGGAAGATGAATACAATCAGGCTATAATAGATGGAAAAATTGACTCATTGAAAGAAACAGAAAATCATAACGCTACTTTTTAAGATGCTCATCTATTTTATTGAGCATCCAATCAAAGGAAGGTATAGAATTTATGTATTTTTGCCATAAATACAATAAAAACCCTAACAAAATAATGTAAGCTATTAAGAATGGAATAAACATTAGTAAAGGTAATTTTTGGTAAAAAAGAGGTAAGAATATAAATTGGAGAAAGAATAAAGTTATCGAATTCTTCCCAAAAAGAGATACTATATTTATTTTTAAATTATTTTTGTGTAAGATATCCTTTCTGTAATACTTTCTACCAATAACAAGCAATGCTACTCCCATTGATACAAAAATGTAAGACGGGGTTCCTGTATATAGAATTGTTGGTATTCCCGAGATAAATGTAGTAGGGTACGCTTCTAAAAGGGGAATAGCGTCAATAAATGGATACGTTAAAGGATCATAATTCTCTCCCGTTATGATAAATCCAACATCAATGAATGGAAGCAAAAGTCCACAAACTAGTAAAAATGAGCCATATTTAAATATTGAGTTAGTAGAATGTAGATTAGCGTTACTTGAGTTTAACGTAATAGATTCGTATATGAATTCTCCAAATACAGTAGAGAAAACAGAAATCGAGGCATACGGTAATAAAGAGAAACTCGGATTAGGTGAAACTACGATGAAATATATAATGTTAAGTGTAGGATTCAGATCTTTTCCTATGAAGAGAAATTCTCTAATGCCTGGTGTAAAAATTATGATGCTTAAGCCAATAGCAAATCTAGCCCATCTGACTAATTTGAAGATATAATAACTAATAAATTGTGAGAACCCTAAAAAGACAAGAATGTTCCACCCCCAAAGATTCTGAGGAAAATGGGAAATTGAATTTGTAATTAAATTGAATAAAATTCCTAATGAAATTAGGAAAAATCCTTGAGTCAATACTATATTTCTATTGTTTCTTTCAGGAATCCTTCCCATTTTCTTATTAAGTGTAAAAGAAATGGAGAATGAAACTGTAAATATGTATAACATAGGACCAAATATGCTTAAGATGGTAAGTAAAAAGGTGATAATATAGATAGATTCAACATCAAACACTAACCAGTAATTAATTGCATTAGAGAATAGTATTATCAGAATAGAGAGTCCTTTAATTATTTCTATACTTTTCAATTTTACCATAACGGTCCCACCTATTCAAAATGTTTTAAAATGCTCGTATAATTCTAGAAGCATTTAGTTTTTTATGATTCAGAGAAAAAATCTTCTCTCTTATAAGTTTTTTTATCATATTCTTTGAAACCAATAGATTTAATGAATTGATACGATACGGTATTTCCTTTATATACTTCACACCTGAGTTCTTTTATACCCTTTTTTTTAAAATAATTCCATGCTGCCATACCTATAACAGTTCCAAGGCCCTTTCTTTGAAAACGGGGTATAATTCCCATGCCTGCTATTACACCAATCTCTTGATTTTTACCTTCACAATCGAGTATAGCGAACCCAGCATCCGAGCCATATACTTTTGCGATTAATATTATCGTTTCGGGATATTCCCAAATAGCTTTCAAGGAACTTACCGAAATTGCCGAAAACGGTGTTTGCGAAGTTAACCAAGATCTATCATAGAGGTATTTCACACTTTGGAGGTCTTCTTCATTTGCTTCTCTGATCTTTGCTCTAAGGATATTGCTTTTTACTTTTTTTGAAAGATTTTCCTCAAGTTCAGGAGTTATATCCGAAACTGGTAATTTCATTTGGATATATTCTAGCGATTCGACTTCTTCTTTTTGATCCTTCTTATCAACACTAAGGAAATAACTTCGTATTTTTTTTTTTTTTAAGTTTAATCTTGAACTCGACATGAGTTATTCAACTACCTTTATTGTGAAAAAGTAAATAGTTAGATATTGTGATAAAGTAAATAGTAAGTATTTTAATCTAATTCAAAATCTTCTTTGCGGTAGACAATTTGGCCAAATTCTTCAAAATTTAATCCTTTAATGAAGTTAAAAGATTTTTGATTATCGTTGTATACTTCACACCTTAATTCTTTCAAACCTTTCTCTTTAAAGTAGTTCCACGCGGCCATACCCAAAATAGTTCCTAAACCTTTTCCTTGAAACTGTGGTAAAACCCCTAAACCCGCAATTACTCCGTATTCTTTATTTTCTCCTTCAAAATCTAAAATAACAAAACCACTGTAGCTATCATATACTTTTGCAATAAGAAATACTGTATTTTGATCGTTGAAAATTTTTTTAAGGGTTCCCCTTTGGATAGGTCTAAACGGTGTAGAACTTGTTAGCCACGATTTGTTATAGATGTCAGTAATGATTGAGAGATCTTTTAGTTCTGCTTCGCGAATGTTTGCACGATAAATTTTACTTTCAATCTTCCTCCTTAAAGTATTCTCAAACTCCTTAGTAATTTTTTCTATAGGTAATCTCATCTGGAGATAAACCATTCCATTAGTGAGAATCTGTTTTTCAAGGTCGGTTATTTTCTCCTTTCCGCTATCCTTTTCAATGTGTAAAAAATAAGATCTTAAAGCTTTTTTTTTTAAATTTAATTTCTGCTTGATGTCTATTTTTTTTTTATGCATTTTATTTCGGAGGAATTTTATTGAGTGAATATTAAACCTAATTTACTTCTTAACTCGTTTTCCATTTGTTCGCTCAATATCGTAGTTCTTCTTAAGATAGAAATTCCTTGTTGAATTTTTTTTGCGAGGCTTGGATCGTTAAGTAAATTTCGGTTTTCGCTTGAAAACTCAAAATTTGATCTTAGAGCCATGTCTTCTTCAATTCGCTCATTAACAGCTTCTTTTAAATTAAGCATAGCCCCTGAAATTTCTTGATACCTGTTATCTGGGTCATCAGTTATAAATCCAGGGTACACAGCAACCATCTTTTCTTCAAGTTTTTCTTCGTTTTCAATGAACATGACATATAATGGCATATATATCCAGACTATTGGACGAGAAAATAGTTCGGATTCGTTATCAACTAACGACCAAGATATTAAATCTTTTGCTTCCTGTAAACAAGTTCCATTTTTAGTTTTTATGATGTTTTTTACCTGTGTATAGAGGTCTTCAATTGATTTTTGTAATAACTTTATTTCTGAAATCATTTTTTCTTTCTCTTCTTCAAAAGCAGAAAGATTTTTATCTCGATCTCGCAGCTTCAAATCTAATGAAGAACTAAAATTATCAAGTTTTTTCTTTGCCTTAACATCGATTTCTAGAGCTCTTTCTTTTAACGTCATGTACTTCTCTGTAAGGGATGTAACTGAACTTACAAAGTTATTCCCCTCTTCTATCAAATACTTGAAATGATTTTCGAAGGGAGTAGTTATATCGTTAAATACTCTACCCTTCAATATGTCAGTATGAGTGAACGCCTTGTTTTTTTTAATAATTTCTTCTAGATTTCTCTCAGCAGTTTTAAATAAAACTGAGATATTTTCTATCACATTCCTTTTCTCATTAACTTTCCACTGATCAATCCTATCACTCTCCAGTGCAAATTTTTCTTTTATTTGACTCGAGTCAATTATTTGTGTTGTTTTTGATATTTGGGACGAGAAACGCGAGCTAATATCTTTAAATTGAACATTTATATCAATTAACCATTTATCTACTTCCTTCCCTATTAATTCAATCTGTGTGTTCCATCTTAAAGCATTCCCTTTCATATAATCAATTGTATTTCGATAAGTATCTGCAATTTCTAAGGCTTGCTCCGTTGTAAAATTAGTTTCTAAAGGCATATATTCTGCAACGGGTTTAAATTCTACAAAGGGTAGTAACTTAACTAAGGTTTGAAGGAATTCTGGATTGGTTAGTGAATCAAGTTTTAGTTTCTGAAATTCAGATTCTTCACTTTCTCCTATCGCTTCTGCATCCTTATCAATATATTGTAAAACCTCTATTATCTTCTTTAACTGTTCTTCTTTTGTTCGATTTTCTATATTTCTTAATAAATGTCCAATTAAAGGTTGTCTTGGAGGATTTGAAAGTTTACCTTTTTTCGAAAAAAGATTCAGCCCATCTAATATGATATGTGTACTAATAACTCCTTGAACGCAAAGAAATGGCCAGAGTAACCTCGAGAAGGATAAAACTTTCTCGTTCTGTTTCAAATTCTTCGTTAATAGATAAAAAGATAACGCTAATTCGTCGTAATCCCTAATAGGGGGCAAAGAACTATGATTGTAAAATAGGGGTAAAATATATTGATTTCCATGGATTGACATAAAACCAGCTCTCCTGATTTAAATTTAATTATTTAATGCTGTTTAAAGATATCTAATTAATTATTACTAAAATTTTTATTTAAAATTATTTTTTAGAATAAAGTTTAAAATGAAAAATTATAGATTATCTAAGTTGTTCGTAATTATTTGCGATCACGATGATCAAAAGAGATAACAGTATTAAAAGCGGCGGTAGAATTGCCCTAACATGAGGAAATCCACCGAGTACTCCTTGAGTAATTCTTCCCGTAAAATATATGAAAAATCCTATCGCGTTTAGTGCGTAAGATCGCCTCAAGACACCGAATGTTTTTAATGCTAAGTAAACAAAGAGAAATGGAATAACTAACACCATTAAAGGCAACAAAATGAAATTGAGAACGAATCTACCTGTAGGATAGCCAAAAAATGTCAAATCTAATTCAAATAAAGGATTATATTTGTCCCTTAAATTGGGGTCCATAAATAATGCGTCTGATAATGTTAAAGCTAGAATTCCAACAATAATTGGGAACACAATTAAACAAATTTTGAGCGTTAATTTCACCTTTTTCTGTCTTAAAAAACTCTTTACTCCCTTTTCTGAATTTTTATTTTCAGCGATCGGCGATAGAATAAGCGTTCCAAAAACTCCCATCAAGCACGAGATACCCATCCAAGTAAAAAATGTAGCAAATCGATATAATGTCATCATCGATCCTAATAACTCTAAATCAGACATCGCTATATCTAATTCGGGAGCATAAAAATTATATACAATAAAAAATACTCTCCCTACTGCTAAGAATAGGAATAATAACGAAAAATAAAACCAATATAACTTCTTAGAAGTTCTAAATCTCATTAATAGGAAATATGCAAATATAAGAAAATAAAAACCCACTATTGCGTAGTATAGACCCGACTCAACGGCATCCCATATGTCAAAATATTGAAAAAAATCTTGAAAAATCATAATAAATCATAAATTAATTTTATGTGCTATTTAATTTGAAATTAAAACTTAAAATTATAATAATACTATCATATAGCTTATATAAAAATTTATTTTATAAAATTTTAAACCAATAACTGAATAAATTCATTAATCTGAGGAATAATCTTAAAATACAAATATTATCAATTATTCTAATACCTATTAGAATACGGGTTTGATTAAAAATGAAGATAACGGATAATATAGAAACTTTTAATTCATTATTGCGGCGCCGTGGTTTTATTTGGGGGCCTTCTCCAGAGATATATGGCGGTTTAGCTGGATTTTATTCGTACGGACCGGCTGGTAAAGCGTTGAAAAATAATATTCTTTCAAAGTTTAGATTGGAACTCAGAGCTTTTGGCTTTAATGAAGTTGAATGCCCACAAATATTACCCAAAATTGTGTGGGAAGCTTCGGGACATTTGGAGCGATTTATTGATCCCGTTTTTCGTTGTCAGGAGTGCGAAACAATGCTCAGAGCTGATAAATTCCTTCAAGAACAACTTCCCAATACAACTATAGACGGATTGACTTTTGAAGAAATGGAGCAGATTGCCTCCAGTCACAAATTGAGATGTCCAAAATGTGACACTCATTTAGGAAAAATTGAAGAATATAATTTAATGCTAAAAACTTCAGTTGGAAATGGTACTACCGCATATTTACGCCCAGAAACGGCGACCACAACTTATTTATTGTTTAATCGTTTAAACCAGGACGCACGGAGACAATACCCTATTAAAGTGTTTCAATATGGGAAAGCTTATAGAAATGAAATATCCCCAAGACAATTGGTACTCCGTATGAGAGCATTTGATCAATTTGAAATTCAATTGTTCATAGGAAAGGAGCAAGAATATAATTACGAAGAGTATGATGAATTTAATCAGGAAGAACTTCCCTTGCTAGATTGGCAAACTCAAGAAAAAAATGTACTAGTTCCTAATCGAATTTCTCTAAAACAAGCAATCAAAACTAATGTGCTCAAAAAACCCGCTTTTGCATATTGCTTATTTTTAGGTTACTATTTAACATTAAAATTGGGATTTCCAGACGAAGTAATAAGGTTAAGGCAACACTCTCCACAAGAAATGGCTCACTATGCAGATGATGCTTGGGATTTAGAGATTAACACTAAACAATTTGGATGGGTTGAAATATGTGGAATACATGATAGAACTGATTACGATTTAAAAAGACATGGACAGTTCTCTAAGCAAAACTTCAATATACCAATGGGTACTGATCAAAATTTAAAAGAAATTCCTCAAATTCTTGAAATTGCTTTTGGACCCGATAGAATTATTTATACTCTCCTTGAATCTAATTTCAGTGTAGAAGACGAGAGGATAATTCTTAAAATTGAACCAAGTATTGCTCCAAATCTTGTTGCTGTGTTTCCACTTGTGAAAAATAAGGAAAAAATCTTCAATCTTGCGAAAAAAGTACATCGACTCCTACTGGACGATAGAATATCTTCTTTTTTTGATTCTGCGGGATCAATTGGGAAGAGATATAGGAGACAAGACGAATTAGGAACTCCTTATTGCATAACAATAGATTACGACTCATTAGATGATAACACAGTAACTATTAGACATAGAGACACTATGGAGCAAAAGAGAGTGCTAATTTCAGAAATACTGGAATATATTAAAAAAAATTAACAAAAAATAAAGTTAAAATATCTTCAAACGACCGAGTTTTTCAGAAAAAAATTTTAAAGAGAAGAACATTTTTCTAAAAAATACACATAATTATTAAAAAATAATTTTAAGCATAATTAGATTTATCATGATTTTTATAAGCACTTTTTCCACTAAATTGAAAAGAAAAAAGGGAAGAAATTTTTTCAAATTGGTTTTATGTATGTTTTTCATTTTTATCTTCACAATTAATGCTTTTTATTTAGATTATAATATAAAACAAGACTATAACAACAGTACAGATAATTTCTATCAAGATTTCGATATTACGGATGAAACTAACCTAAATATCGCAGCAGGTCCAGAAATTTTTGTTGATCCTTTTACGGTTAATTTTAGTAAAGTTTGGAATTTTTTTAGAACAAATTACAAGTCTGACCTGGTTATGGACGAAGACGCTTATTATAGATTCGGAAATAATCTCGGAGTCGTAAGTTTTGATAAAGTTTATTCAATCGATAATTTGCTCTTATACAAGACCTTATTAAAAGACGACACGGATGCCATTGAAACCTTTGATACTTATTTAAAATTGCGAGAGTCACCTTTATGGTATCAAGATAGTATTAATCAAAATAGTTATGGGTTCGTTAGAGCTGTTGATAACACAACAGGTGAGATATTCGACAACGATC
Organism: Promethearchaeota archaeon; assembly: GCA_030599585.1. Taxonomy (GTDB): domain Archaea; phylum Asgardarchaeota; class Lokiarchaeia; order Sigyniarchaeales; family SOKP01; genus SOKP01. Next base: position 292,640 of record JAUVNS010000004.1, read on the forward strand.
GATATCTAATTGATAATCTTATGCCAATATTTTTGCTAATAGAGAATATCGGAGACCAAATCAATAGCATAAACATTAATAGCATTTACCCAAAGGATTCAATTGAAGAAATTTTCACTTTAATTAACTCTTCTCAATTCTGGGACGATGTTTACGAAGGCTTCTACGATACAAATTCAACTACAGATAAATACGCGGAGAGCAATTTGAATGCTGTTTTGGCTCTCTTAGAAATTCATCGGATTTACGAGCAACTTGGTTTGAATGTTGACATAAAGAATCGGGCTTTCGAATTGGCCAATATTACTATGAATAAACTTTTAGACGAGCTGTGGGACAATTTCAACGGTGGTTTTGAGTATTATGGACTATATGATTGGAATTCAACGACGGGAAGCACTTATAAATACTTACAAACTAATGCTTTAGGAATTATAACATTGTTAGAATATTGGAAAGAATCAGGAATGCAAAGCGATTCTACTTACTTAAAAAACGCTACAATTCTATTTAACTTAGTGGATGCCTTATGGGATTCCGGATTCAATGCATATGAAAAAAGTCGCGATGCCTTCTGGACTCTTTCTGGAGCGAATAGATCAATTGACCTAGAAGCAAATTCCATAATGATGTCTGCTTGCCTAAAACTTTTCGAATACACGGGAAATGTTACATATTATAATAGAGCTTGGAAATTGTTTAACACTTTTGAAGACTATTTTTACGATGAGGCTGTAAATTCTTATAAATCATCCATAGATTCCCCTGTTGACGATAATAAAAACTTGTACGCAAATTTAAGATTGTGCGAAGCTTATTTAAATGCTTTCGAAATATATAACAGTACTCAATTAACTTCAGAGTATAATGTAACTAGTGAAATTCCTGATTTTTTATTTAACCAAGATGTTTTAAACATTACAAGCATCTACTCATACAGAAAAACTGATCAGTTTTATAATATAACTACCACGAGTTATGAATCATTTACAATTGAATCTCAAATTGATAATGCTTCTATTAGTTATATATTTAAAAACCCCGAAAATGAAATTTTGGTTACTTTATCACAACAAGTTACGAACACATCCACGACCTTTTTATACAATATCACTGATGCGTTTGAAATAGGAGAGGGTTATTTCCTTCAAATATTTGTTAACTCATCAAATTTTGGGACTTCTCATGTATTAAAACAATTTAATGTAATCTCCGGTTTAGTAGACTCGCCAATTTTAGGTTTACCCGCTGTGCTCTATCAGGGACCTGTTATTAACATCACTGTCCCAATCAATAATACCCGCAATCAAAATGTAAATTTAACAGTTTCTATGGAAGGAATTGATATAATTAACGAAGTTCAAAATATTACGTTTAATACACTTGTTTTAACTAATGTTACATTTAACCTTACGGCTACGCTCGGTGCTACTATCGGCCCTCATACTATTAGTTTTATATTTAAAGAGGGTAATATCACCTACTTAGAAATATCAAAAATAATAAATATAGGACACTCATTCGATTATACTAATTTTATATATCAAAACACCATAGTAAATGGAGTGAGCGCTTTTGCTTCGCTAACTTTAATTAATTTCCTTCCAAATAGTACCCAAAAATTGAATGTTAGTTTCTACGAAGATGGCAATTTAATTCTCAGAGAAGAAACACATTTAGTCGAAGAAGAAATTAAGACTGTCTATTACGAATTGGATTATCCAGATACAGAAACTCATATCGTGAATGTCACTATGAAAATTTCAAAGGGAGACACAGATTTTTATAGTAAACAATTTAATGTAGAGATAATTGCGAAATTCGAAATTATTAGCGCTTCTTTTCCAGAAACAACATTGCAAGGTAGTACAGCTCAACTTATTTTAATTATACAGAATAACCTCGATGTTTCTGAACCGTTTATATTCTATGTAAACGGAGTTTCAGTTGATACTAATCTCAACAGTTTAGGACCAGGTTTAAATAGAATAGTAGTTGAGGTAATCCCTAGCATAAATCCTTATGACTTTGGAAAAAAATCATATACATTTGAAATAAAAGATAGTTCGAACGAACCTATTGTAAAATACTACTTTGAAGTACAGATGGAATTATCGTCATTTAATTTAGTACTTTTTTACATTCTTCCTATATTAATTCCCATAGGCATTATTTTAATATATAAAAATAAAGAAATAAAGAATAAAATGTTAAGAAGATGATTAACGATGATTAAACGAAAGCGATTTATTAAAAATGTAATATTTGCTCTTACTCTGTTTTCAATAATTCTGAGTATTTGGGCTATTTCAATTAACGAAAGCAACCTAACAACATTAGATAACGATAATTTTTTTTTAGATTTTAAGAATAATCCTGAAGTAAAAACCGCTAGCAATGGGAATCCCCCATTGGATTACTCGGATGTATCTCAAAACGCGTCATCAATTTATAGGTTATTCGAATCTGTAAAGTTTAACATAAATGCTTCAAAATTCGATAATGCTACTTACACTATAATACAAATTCATTATTCAAACGGAATAGTAGGAGATTTTAACATGACAAATGTTGGTGGAACTGAAAATTTTACTTATACATTTAATCCGGGATATAACGCTCCATTAGGGTTTCAAAATGTAAGCTTTTTGATATACAATGTATCTGCTTCTCTTCTAAGCTCCGCAACCCCGATAACAAACTTCACAATTATGACCAATTACTTCATATCCCTTGACAAAACAGAATATAATAAGAACGATACGCTCTATGCTGAATTTGGTGTAAGCAATTACCCTCAACCCTATGATTTTAATTGGAATGTGTCCGTAGTTGACAGTGATAACGAGACTTTACAAAATGATCTATTTGATATTGGTAACAATCTTTTCCAAACCTCTATTCTAATAGATGATAGATTTGAATTCTCAAATAAAATATATTACTTTAAGCTTAACATGACCGATGTTTCAAGCGGTACTAAGGAAGCTGCGTATCTACCTTTCAAAGTTTTGAATACTTTACCTGAAATTTCAGTGCCCTCAATTGAATTTTCAAAAAATCCACTGAAAAGAGTAGAAGATTGCGAAATAATAGTAAATGTAACAGACGAAGATACAAATACACTTCCCGAAAATATAACAGTTTCTATAACTATCCAAACATCTACTGGAGAATTATTAGCTCCAATTGAATTAACAAACCATAATAACTGGACTTTCTCAACTACTTTTTCGATAGCTGCTAACAAACCATTAGGTATATATCAAATAAATATCGAAGCTGAAGACCAGTATTATGGAATAGATACCTATACTACATCTATAACAATCGAAAATAATCCTCCCCGTATTTTAAGCTATTCCGTAAACGGAATGAGCATGAACCAAAGTATAGCTTTGAATTATGGTGAAGATTTAGTTTTTCGTTTTGATGTTAGCGATGTTGAAAACACAATTGCTTATATTACAGTAGCACTTATAGACGAAGAAAACAATTGGTATAACATCACTAGAGAATATGTGCCTGGTATGAGAATAACAATTCGTACAGAGGAATTAATAACTGGTATTTGGTACGCTTACATCTCTGTAACAGATAACGACGGTGCTACGACACACCTTAATTCAGATTTTGATTTAGGACCTCAAGAAATCAATATAGTTCCTGATTTATTAACACCAATTCTGCCTTGGATTAGTTTTTCTATTGGCATTATACTTGGCGTGTTAGCAGGAGTAGGTATCTTATACAAGAAATTTAAGACTAAATCTATGGATTTGAAAAAAACGCCCTCTAAAAAATCAACTAAACAAAAACCAGCAAAAAAAGCGAAGCCAGACTCTTCAAGAAAAAAAGATGAGGAAGAAAAAATTGAGAAAGTTGAAGTACGAGAAGTCGAGCCTCCCTCTAAAGAACCACAAAGAAAAATAAAAAGAAAGTTAAAATAAGAAAAATATTTTTGATCTTACATTTTTTATTTCTTTTTTTATTAGTGTTTAAGCTAAAATGTCGTGAAGTCGATAGTGAAACTTTCCTAATTTCCCTCCGTAATTGCCTGCACTAATCTTATTAATACCAGGGACTTGTACGGCAGCTTGAATACCTAATTTCATTGCCTCTTTGACAATTTCCTCAGATGCGCCATCAAGTATTATCTCGTATACACAATTATCTTTTTCTCCTAATAAAGAGTTGTCAATTTTCTGTCGGAGAGTCGGGCATAGAGGATCATTTGTTGAGGCGTTTAAGAAACTGTATACTGAGCCGACTTTAGAACCTGAACGCGCTATTCCTCCTGGAAAGGGAGCTATAACATTTTCTAAATCTTTAATTGCTTCAATAGCTTTCTCAGCAGCTTCTAATGTGGCTTTCTGTGTTTCACCATATAATAAGAAATTTCCTCCGGCTATTCCTTTTCCGACTTTGAAAACACTCTGTACTTTAAATTCCCCATCCATAACAGGGATTTTCCATGCTTCGAATGGATAAGATCCTTCAATTTTTTCCTCAAATTTATCTCCAAAAAATTTTAATTTATACCCCGTCTTGATTTCAAATTCCTTTTCTGGAACGAGAGAGGTATTTAAAGCATCAAAACAAGCTGTTGTTGGGCAAGTTAATATACACTGTCCTATTCTGTTTAGCAAAACTTGGTCCATCTTATCCTTTTTAGTTTTAAAAAACATCAAGGCAACTCCTGGACGATTATCAGGAGTTTTATCTGCTGGGACATACACATCAACTCCCGCCTCTGCATCACAGTGGATTGTTGATGTTCCATATCCAGTTGCGATTTGACTAGCAATTTTTACCCAGTTTTCATTTATTGCAGTTACTAGAATTCTGGTAAAAACTGCTCCGAAGGCTTCACAAAAAGTATCTTCTATCTCCACTCCATTTAATTCCATTTTCTAATCAACTTTTTATATTTTATCTCAATATGATACTAATTACAATTTTTAATAGAATTTGATAGTATATAACTTTGTAAGAATAAAAACTAAAAACGTTAATGAATTATCAATCAAAAGAATTAATAGAATTTATCAAAATATATTTAATAAATTCAAAGTTGCTAAAAATGAGTGAAGAAGATAAAATATTAAAAATTGGAATATTAAAAAATGGTACAATTGGGTCCTCTTTATTACTTGCTTTTCTTATGGATGAAAGGGCGGAGTCAAAAAGAATTAATGTTCGGGAAGTTACGTCAGGAGCGAAAATGAATCCATCAGAACAATGTGTAGAAACTATGCAAAAATTGCTTGAATTCGAACCTGATTTGATTTTAATGTCAAGTCCAAATGCGGCTCTTAAAGGGCCAAAAGCAGCAAGAGAATTAACGGGAAATGTTCCTACTATCGTGATTTCTGACGCACCTGCAAAGAAAGCTATTGATGAGTTTAAGGAGAGAAATATGGGGTACATAATTGTGGGCTGCGACTCAATGATCGGCGCGAGACGGCCTTTTCTAGACTCAGTTGAAATGAGTTGCTTTAATGCTGATTTATTAAAAGTTCTTGCGATTACTGGTGTGTTCAACATTATAACTAATGAGTTAAATAAAGTTATAATGGATATGCTTCAAGGAAAACAACCGACTTTGCCCCAAATCACAATTAATGCAACTAACGCTACAGAAGCAGCAGGATTTTCGAACCCATATGCTCAAGCCAAAGCCTTTGCTGCTTTTGAACTTGCCGCCTCTATTTCAAAAATTACTGGAAAAGCATGCTTCAAATTGAATGAAAGAGTGGAATATATGCCGTTATTAGCTGCAGCTCACGAAATGATGAAAGCAGCAGCAGATTTATGCATGGAAGCAAGAGAAATCGAAAAGGCTAACGATTCAGTTTTTAGAACGCCTCATCACGCTAAACAGCACATTTTAACTAAGCATAAATTACACGAAAAAGAAGCGTAAATTAAGCGATTATTCTAGGAATAAAAAAATCCTAGTTTTTATTTTAATTTATTATAAAAATTTTAGAGTTTAAAGTTAGAACTCATCCTTATTAAGGAATTTTTTCAAATTTTGGAAATCTTCCCCATTTAAGGAGTCAATAACTGTTTTGAATGTTTCAGAGGTTTTATTTTTTGTAACAATCATCAACACGGAGCCATTACTTACTTCTTTTACAATAATATAATTGTTGTCGCTTTCATATATGACGGTGGATAATTCTAGAGGTGACAAAGGAGAATCTGAAAGATTCATAATTTTTGTAAATATTTGGTATATATTTGATTCAAGCGTTCCTATCTCTAGTTTCATAAATTGAAGTTTATGAGATAGTTCTATTTTTCCTAAAGTTGAAGCAATTATTAGACCATCAGGTTGATTAAACAAAAAGTACTCCGAGAGTGTAATAGTCTTTAATTGATCTAGCATGTGTCTTATTTTTCCTAGTTTTTGTAGCGCTAAAGTGTTTTGTTGGATTTTAAAATCTAGAACTTCAATTAACCTATGCTGAGCACTCCCCTCTTTCACCGATACAGGTGTAAAAGCAATTTTAGTTTTCATATCATCGGTGAGCTTAGCGATAAGTACTTCATAAATTTCGTCTTCCTTTGATTCCTGAAGATCAGTCTTGTTTAGTAAAACGTACACTTTCTCAACTTGAGGACTATATTCAAAGATATACTTTAAAAAATTATCAAAAATTTCTTTTAAACGAGGTTCGTTTGCAGCTGAATCCACCATGAAAACTGCCGTCATTACATCAGAAAATACAAGCTCACGTTTCTTTTCAGAAAAGTATCTGTCTAAATATACTTGTTGACCACCAAGATCCCATATAGATAATTCCATAATTCCACGAAAGATAAAATTTTCCCTCGAAACTCCTTTTGTAGGCTTTAAATTGAGTACTTTCATGAAGTTATATCCTAAGCAAGTAGTACGCAACAGCGACGTTTTGCCAGCGTTTTGAGGACCAAATAATAGTACTTTTATATCATTTCACCATTATGCAATTTATACTTCTAATATATTTTTTATAATAGGATGTTTATTTAATTTTTTCTAATTATGGTTAATTTTATTGATATCAATTCCATTGACGATTGAATTAAATATAATTTTAAATTACCTTAAATACAATTTAAATTTAATAGAAAAAAGAATGTGAGTAACTATGAATTTGGAAGATTATATTAGAAATGTCCCTAATTTTCCTATAAAGGGAATTCAGTTTAAAGATATTACAACTTTATGTAAAGTCCATTCCTCATTTAAAGAATCTTGTGATAGGCTAGTTAATGATTTTAAAGATAAGGGGATCACGAAAGTTTGTGCTATCGAGGCTAGAGGTTATGTATGGGGTGGTGTATTAGCATACCAGTTAGGTGCGGGATTTATTTTAATACGAAAACCTGGAAAACTGCCTGCTGAGATATTAAGTGAAACTTATGACCTTGAATATGGAACAGACACAATTGAAATGCATAAGGATGCAATAGAAAAGGGTGAAAAAGTCTTATTATTTGACGATTTATTAGCAACTGGTGGAACCGCAAAAGCGGCTTGTAATTTAATAGAAAAGGCAGGGGGAATTGTTTCAGGAATTGCTTTTGTTATTGAACTTACAGGGAGTTTACATGGGAGAGATAAATTAGAAGGTTATGATTTTGTTAGTTTAATTAAGATTCCTGTAGAAGAATAACAAAAGAATTAAAATTACTTATTTTTATGAATTTTGCTTGATCAATATTTATCCCTTAAAATTCTCCATATTTTTTAGTCTTAAAACTTAAATAATTCTCTGAACTCACAATATTAAAATAAACATGTTATAAGGTGTAGATTTGATTACTGACCTAAAACAAACTCCTTTTTACAATATGCATGTAAGATTAGGAGCACGAATGGTAGATTTTGCTGGTTTTAGCATGCCAGTTCAATACGAAAGTATTATAAAAGAGCATGAAGCAGTGCGTACTGAAGCTGGGGTTTTTGATGTTTCTCACATGGGCGAATTTCTGTTGGAGGGTAATGATGTAATTGATTTTCTTCAGTATGTTATGATTAACGATTTAAGCTTGCTTGAACCGTCAAAAGGCCAATATTCTTGCATGTGTTACGAAAATGGAACTGTGGTTGATGATCTGGTTTATTATGAGGAAACAACAAATCGATTTAGAATGATTGTCAATGCTGGAAATATCGAGAAAGATTTTCAATGGTTAAACGAGCATATCCGTGATAAAGACGTAAATATAATCAATTTATCCTCAAAGCGATCTCGTTTAGCGTTTCAAGGACCAAAATCTGATGAATATCTCCAAACTTTGGTAGATCTCGACTTATCATCAATAAAAAGATTTTATTTTGCTGACTGCAAGTTAAGTGGGATGCCGATTTTTTTAGCTAGAACAGGGTACACTGGTGAACGCGGATTTGAAATATCATTTGATAATGAATATGCTGAAAAAATCTGGGATGAGTTGATAAAAGCTGGAGCGTCGCCAGCTGGTTTGGGAGCTCGAGATTCGCTAAGACTTGAAGCAACTTATTCTTTATATGGTCACGAAATAAACGATTCTATAACGCCTGTAGAAGCTGGATTGTTCTGGCTCGTTAAACCAAAAGAGGGCATTGATTATATCGGGAAAAATATTTTGTTAAAACAAAAAGAAGAAGGAACCGATCGAATCATAGTTGGATTAAATCTATTGGATAGAGGTATTATTAGAGAAAAATTTAAAATTTTTAAAGACGGTGCTGAAATTGGATACGTAACCTCAGGCGGTTATTCACCAACTCTTAAAAAAACAATTGGTTTAGGTTTAATTGAAAAACAACATAAAAGTGAAGGAACTGAACTTGAAATTGAAGTTCGGAATAAATTTCTTAAAGGAGTGGTCGTATCTACGCCGTTTTATCGTAATGTTTAAACTAAAAGAAGTTAAAAATAAATTGTGAAAAATTATGGAATATGAATTTCCTAACGAGCTTAGGTATCTCCAAACGCATGAATGGATTCGAATAGAAGATAATATTGCAACTGTTGGGATAACAGACTATGCCCAACATCAATTAGGTGATATAGTTTACATTGAGTTACCTGAAATCGGAACCGCATTGCAGAAAGGAGGTAATGTGGTCGAAATCGAATCTGTAAAAGCGGTTGGAGAACTGATGATGCCATTATCTGGAAAAATCATCGAAGTTAATACTGGTCTTGCTGATAATCCCGAATCAGTTAATTCGTCTCCTTATGGTACTGGTTGGATGGTAAAGATAGAGATTAATAACAAAAGTGAAATTAACGAACTTTTAACTGTGGAAGCATACAAAGAAATTGTAGAAACAGAGAAAAAATAAACTTTTATTCCCATTTTATATTTTATTCCTTATATTTTTAAAGTTTGAGTTGTTTAATATGGATTTTGTCCCCCACGATGATGATACTATTACTGAAATGCTTGAAGTAATAGGTGTTAATAAAATAGAAGATTTATTTAAAGACATTCCTAAAGATTTAATAATAAATGGCTTAAATCTACCTGAAGGTTTATCGGAACCTGATGTTTTGAAGAAATTAAAAGAGCTTGGTGCTACGAATACAATCTATACAAATTCCTTTTTAGGAGCGGGATGTTATTTTCATTACATTCCTACTTTAGTGGATTTTGTGGTTAGTCGTTCAGAGTTTTATACTTCCTACACTCCTTATCAAGCAGAGGCTAGTCAAGGGTATTTGCAAGCAATTTACGAATATCAGAGCATAATTTCTCGTCTAACTCAGATGGATGTAGCCAACGCGAGTATGTATGATGGTTCAACTGCCCTTGCTGAAGCCGCTATTATGGCATCTATTATAACAAGGAAAAACCAAATAGTAATATTAGAAGGGGTTCACCCGGAATACATTGAAGTTGTCAATACTTATTGTTGGGGTCAAAACATAGCACTCAAAATTGTACCTATAGATAAAATTGAGGACGAATTAAACCAAGAAATAGCTGCTGTTCTATTTCAAAGTCCTAATTTTTTTGGTAATATAGAAGATGTATCTGTGTTAGCAAAAAAGATTAAAAAAACGGCTCCAAATTGTTTATTAATCCAATGTATGACCGATCCTACCTGTTTAGGCGTTCTGAAGCCACCTGGTGAAACAGGTGTAGATATTTTTGTAGCAGAAGGACAATCTTTTGGAATTACTCCTTCTTTTGGTGGACCGGGGTTAGGAATTTTTGCGGTAAAAGAGAAATTTTTGCGGAAAATACCTGGGAGATTAGTTGGAAAAACTAAAGAAATTAACGGTGAGCGTGAAGGTTTTTTATTAACTCTACAAGCTCGGGAGCAACATATACGAAGAGAAAAAGCTAGTTCAAATATTTGCACAAATCAGGCATTATGTTCATTATCGGCGTTAATTTATCTTGTTTCATTAGGAAAGACTGGATTGCGTAAAATAGCCACTCAAAACTTTCAAAAAGCTCATTATGTTAAAAAGAAAATAAAAAAAATTCCGGGTTATGAGGTTTTAAACAATAAACCTACATATAACGAGTTCATCGTAAAATGCCCCGATATCGATTCTTTAATTCAAGAATGTAAAAAGCTCAACTTACTTCCTCCCCTTCCACTTTCAAAATACTATCCTGAAATGAAAGATGTGGCACTTATTTGCGTAACCGAATCAAATTCCCGGGAATCCATTGATAGGTTTATCAAAGCCTTAGAACTTGCTAATAACAATAAGGAGGCGAGAGATTAATGGATTCAAAAGATTCTTTGATCTTTGAAAAGGGTAATAAAAATACTCAAATCAACTTCATTCCAAAGATGGATATTGAATTCGATGAACTCGAAAGCATTATTCCAAAAAATTTAATTCGAGATGAAGTTCAAATTCCAGACATCCCTGAAGTGGAGATAGTTCGTCACTATGTAAAACTGAGTAAAATCAATTACGGTCTCGATTCAGGGATTTACCCATTGGGCTCTTGTACGATGAAATATAATCCTAAAATCAACGAACATATAGCTCGATTAGCTGAATTTTCACAAATTCATCCTCTTCAAGAGGAAAACGAAGGTGCTCTACAATTAATACATAATATTTCAAACATGCTTGGTGAAATAACGGGTATGGACGGGTTTACGCTACAACCCGCAGCTGGAGCTCATGGAGAACTCGTCGGATTGTTAATATTGAAAAAATTTTTTGAGACAAAAGGAGTAGTAAAGAATAAGATTATAGTTCCCGATTCTGCTCATGGAACTAATCCCGCATCGGCTAAAATGGCAGGATTTTCGATAATTGAACTACAATCAAATAAATCCGGAGAGGTTCCGCTAGATCATCTTGAATTTGCAATGCAACAAGGAGATGTTGCAGGAATTATGCTTACAAATCCTAATACACTAGGTGTTTTTGATAAACAAATTAAAGATATCACTAAAATCGTCCATAAATATGGTGGATTATGTTATTACGATGGAGCAAATTTAAACCCCATGTTAGGAATTTGTCGCCCGAGAGATATGGGTTTTGATATAGTTCATTTAAATTTGCATAAAACTTTTTCAACACCTCATGGAGGTGGAGGTCCAGGTTCAGGACCCGTAGGGGTTACAAATGAATTGATCCCATTTCTCCCCAAACCATGCATCATTTCAACTGAAGATGGTATTGTGTGTACTCATGACAAAACTCATTCAATAGGGAGAATAAAAGCTTTTTGGGGCAATTTTGGGATAATCCTACGCGCTTATGTATATATTCTTACGTTGGGCGCCGAAGGATTGAAAAGGGTTGGTCAAATAGCAGTATTAAACGCTAATTACCTTAGAACCCAACTACAAAAAAAGTATAATCTTCCGTATAACCGAATTTGTCAACACGAATTTGTCTTATCCGATAAAAATATGCCAAACGAGATTACCACTGAAGATATTGCTAAACGAATATTAGATTATGGCTTTTATGCTCCAACAATTTATTTTCCACTAGTTGTAAATGGCGCTCTAATGATTGAACCAACAGAAACAGAATCTAAAGACTCTTTAGACAAATTTATTGAAGCTATGTACCAAATTTACGAAGAAGCTTTATATGAGCCAGAAAAATTAAAAAATGCTCCATCTAATACACCTATTGGACGCCTTGACGCAGTAAATGCTGCCCGAAAGCCGATATTACGCGATTAATTACATTTTAAGACCAATATCGGGATGTAGCAGTATAAATAATAATAAAAAAATATAGACTTAATGGTGTTGTTTTTTTAAATTATTGAGCCTGAAAGAGAATGTTTACATGTGCACTCATTTTCAAAATCAATTTTAGGTATTGTTAGTTCTAACATTTTCATTAAGTTTACCGAGTTTTTCTCCATCGTATTTAAGATTTCTTCTATACTCACAGCAAGTTTCTTCACGGGCCCTCCACAGGTCTCACAATATTCTTTAATTTCCACGACTCCACAATTCTGGCATTCCCCTGCCCACACATCTAAATCAGTTACCATAGCAATACAACTGTAAAAAATCTCCTTTTCAGCTGCGAGGACTACCTCGGGGTAAGTTGTCATTCCTATGATATCTCCTCCCCATTGTCTAAACATTTTAGATTCGGCTCTTGTCGAAAATCGAGGACCTTCAATACAAATGTATGTACCACCCTTTTGAATATTTAATCCTTCAATATTTTTTCCAGTTTCGTAAAAGAGATTATTAAGATAACTACAATATGGATCTGCTTGGTCAATATGACACACTTGTCCACCCTCATAAAAAGTATCTAACCTCTTTTTTGTTCTATCTATGTATTGATCTACTATGATAAATTTACCTTTATCGTGCTCCTTTTTTAAAGATCCAACTGCTGATGGTGAGATTATTCCCTTGACTCCCAATTCTTTCAACGCCCATATATTAGCTCTAGAATTTACCTTGTGCGGAGGAATTATATGACCTTTACCATGTCGTGAAATAAATGCAACCTTTTTACCTTCAAACTCACCAACCTGAATAAAATCAGAAGTATGGCCATAAGGTGTATAAATTTTTAGCTCTTCAACATTATCAAGTTCTATATCTGAGCCAGTTCCTCCAATTATTCCAATTTCAGCTTTACCTTCAAATTTCATAATTTAAATCCCATTTTTTTAAGTCTGAATTTAAGTAAATAAAAAACTTGATATTTTTGGATTGTTTTAACTATGTAAAAAGTTTTTTGATATTTATTGAAAATTAGTAGAGTTTTTTAAATGGCAAAAATTACATTTTTAGGGTGCTGTAGAGAAGTCGGACGCTCAGCAATATTAATCGAATCAAAAAGTGGAGCACAATGCATTCTAGATTACGGGATTAGATTTAAAGGGGAAGAACGGTTACCACTTAAAGGGGATATTCATAATCTTAAAGCAATTGCTCTTTCTCATTGTCATGTTGACCATTCTGGAGGATTGCCATTTTTATTTAAAGATAGCGACATCCCGTTTTTCACCAATCCGTTAACACTAAGAATTTCAGAAATCTTACTTCAAGATATGATTAAAATTTCTAATTATCCCTACCCTTTCGGATACAGAGAGCTTAAAAAAATTAGAAAAAATGCTTTATTTTTAAAAAATGGAGTGCGCCAAAAAATAGATCATGAGTTTTATCTTACATTTTTCAGTGCAGGACATATCCCCGGTTCTGTTTCTATTTTAGTTGAAGTCGATAAGAAGAAAATACTCTATACCGGCGACATCAACAACCAAGAAACAAACCTAATTTCTCCGGCTAACCCTCACGATTTACCTGAGATAGATGCTCTAATTACAGAATCCACCTATTCTAATAGAGATCATCCCTTAAGAGAAGAACTCGAAAAAAGTTTTATTGAAGATACTGTAAACACCATTGAGAACGGTGGGAGTGTTTTAATCCCTGCTTTTGGGGTTGCTCGATCACAGGAAATTTTGCTTGTTTTAGAAAAGTACAATTACAAAAACGATGTTTACATCGATGGGCTAGCTAGGAAAATTTTAACAGAGTATTCTCATTTTCCTGAGTCATTCCGTGATTTTGCTCGCTTTAAGTCAGCAGCGAAAAAGGCTCAATTCGTTTCTAAGGAAAAGAGAAAGAAAATTGGAGGAAAGTCTCGAGCTTTGATTATATCTCCGTCAGGTATGTTAAAAGGTGGAGCTGCTATAGATTATATCCCAACTTTTTTAGATGATCCAAATTCTGCTGTTTTTTTAGTTGGGTATCAAGTAGAGGGGACCCCTGGTAGAAAATTAGTTGATGAAAAAATTTTTGAGTTTAAAGAGAAAGGCAGAAGAAATTTCCAATCTCGAGATATGTTAATTAAAGCAAAGTGTAAAATAGAATACTTTGACTTCTCAAGTCACGCAGATAAAGTCCACCTAAACGAATATATTAATCAACTTAAATTTCGCGATAACTCTAATTTTATTTTTTGCGTACACGGAGATGAGAAAGCAACGACTTCCTTTGCTCACAATTTATCAAAAAAAATTTATAATTCTGTAGCACCAGAGATAGGAGAAAGCTATCTATTATAGAAAGTAATATTTTAAATTAAATTTCTAATTCTCTCGCAATTGTTTTTCAATTACTCTGTCACAATTTTCTAAAAAAACATCTATTTTATTTATTGGTACTTTCGTACCTGCCGCTGGGGGATGTCCACCGCCTAGGGCTTCTAAATTTGAAAGTTCTAAAGCTTCTCTAATTGCTTCTGAAAGATTTACGCCCTTTTCTACAATATTTTTGTGAGCTCTCCCCGATATTTTGTACACATCCTCGTCCTTTCTTTTTGCGCACCCAAAAATTGGTTTATTTATGTCAATAATACCACTTTTACTAAATATTAACATGGAAGCGATAGTACCTACAATGTTTTCAAAGATAACATTTTCGCCAAAAAAATATTGGATATTGTTTTTGTATTGGATTTTATCCTCATCCTTTAACCACGATAACGCTTGACCTAAGGATTTCTTATAATTTAACATATTATCCTTCGCTTTATTATAAGCAATTCTTCTATCACCCATTGCTATAGCAATTCCTAAAGATGCGTTATCACTCCTTCCGCACGAATTCAATAGATACGCAAAATCATTTAAATCATGTAATTGTGATCCCACAATTTCGTTCTTCAAAATATACCTTTTTATGATAAGCTTCTCTATAATTTCAGAAGGCTCTATATTTAACTTTAGAGACATATACTCTATAATTGCAGAGGAAATTTTTTGTTTTTCTTCTTGATTAAGGTCATTCAGGGTTTTTATGTCTCCTTGCGAATTTTCCATTAAAATCCCTAATGATTTTAAGAATTTTAGCATCTTACTTGTATTATCACTTAATCCTGGAAGATTTATTTCACTTGAATATGAGATTGCTTCATTTAAAGGTTTAATCGATGAAAAATTTAAATCGTTGTTCACTTCAACTAAATCTGCTTTTGTGGCATCTTTTAAAATTACCGAATTTAATCCCGTAAACGAATTATTAGGACCTCGACTTTGAATATCTCCCGTTGCTCCTACAAGCGCAATAGGAGATAAATCGATATTTTTCTGGTTTAAAGTTTTTACAAAAAGATAACAAATCCCCGCCCCAGAAATTTCACCGCTACCATCAAATTCGTAAAAATAAGGGTTTATGTGCCAAGGTCTTGAATTTGAGTAAATTTCTTTAATTTTATCATCGTTTTTATCCGAGATATTTTGAGGTAAATGGTGATCTAATATAATAAAAGGAACATTGTTATCGAAATTATTTAGTTTTTCAGTGAGTTCTAAATATTGACCACTTCCAAAATCAGCAAAAATTAAGAATTTCTTATTATCCTTAGAATTTTCTGCAATTTTTATTATCTCTTCTCTTTCCAACTGCCTTAAAACGGTAATTTGAAATGGAATTTTTTCTCTATATAACGCCTTTCCGAGAATCGCTCCAGCCGATAATCCATCGGCATCAAGATGTGTATAGATATGTACGGTTGATTCTAATTTTGGTAGATGGTCTAAAAACCAATTTTTAGCCTTAATAAGATCAGAATTTAATAACTCAAGGTTTGTTGTTCTTTTATTCATTTTTTATAAAATTTTAAAATAAACTTAATTTAATATATAAAAATAAGATTTTAATAATAAATACTCAATTAAAAAAAAACTTAAGTGAAAAATATGACACACCACATTAAAATAAACGAGTTAACTTTAAAATTTGTTAATAAAATAATAGAGAATAAAGAATATTACAAAACAGAAATAATTCAATATGATAATGGAGCAACTGTCTTAGATATGACAGACACATCATGGAATGGAGGAAAAATGTTTGGAGAAATTTGTATGGGTGGATTAGGAACGGTCGATTTTGCATCTTACAAATTAGATGAACATTTTATACCAAGCGTTAATGTTCGCACCTCACAACCTTTAATATCATGTATGGCGTCACAATTAGCTGGATGGAAAGTAAAATTAAAAAAAGAAATTGAAAAGGACGGAGAAATTAAAAAAAAAAAAGTTTTTGAATCTTTGGGATCAGGACCAGCTCGAGCAAAAAGTAAAGTCGAGAAATTATTTGATGAAATTGACTATGAAGATGATTCTGATTGTGCCATTATCGCCTTTGAAACTCCAAAACTACCAACTGAAGAAGTAATGGCTTTGGTAGCCGAAAAGTGCAAAGTTGGACCTGATAAAACATATGCACTTTGTGCTCCAACAGCGTGTTTAACTGGTTCGATACAAGTAGCTGCGAGAATAGTCGAAACTGGAATGCATAAATTACATGAAATAAAATTTCCTCTTGGTGTCATTAAGGATGGTTTTGGAACAACAACGATTGCCCCAATTGCTAAAGACGATCTTGGAGCCATGGGACGAACTAACGATTCCATAATAGCTACAGGTATGACATACTATACTATAGAGGTTGAAAAAGACGAACAAGACGATTTATTTGAACTACTGAAAAAAGCCCCTGCTAATACCTCAAAAAGCTATGGTAAACCATTTTTAGAGACATTTAAAGCAGCAAATTACGATTTCTACGCAATTGATCCTGGTTTATTTGCACCCGCGACTTACACTGTAACAAATACAACAACCGGAAAGACTGTTACTGTTGGTGAAATTAACCACAAATTACTAAAGGAGTCCTATAAATTAAACTAGAATTTGATTGGTAAATTTATCTACTATTTCTTTTTATATTATTTGCATTCAAACTAAAATTTAAAAATTAGTTAATTCATGTTGATATTTTAATATCTCTGCATCAGAGATATCTTTGTCAAATTCTATTTGATGTGGGACACCCAAATACGCGCACGCAATTTTAGCAGCAGCAGCAATTTCCGCTTTTTTTAATGTTAATGAATATTCATCTACTGACTGCACTGGATCCTCATAATTTGCTCGACGAATATTACTTCTATTTTGAAAGGATTCCTCGTAATTCATTCCATCATAAGTTTTCTTTTCTTTTAGCTGAAATGACCTCTCAGATTTCATTTTAGATAATAAAGACCCCATTTTATCTGCAACATTAAAAGGAAGTTCATTACGCAGTATCAATCTTATCATGTTGTTGATGTCAAAATAATTTAGAGTATCATATTTAACTCTTAAATAACTTTTTAGATTATCCTGGTTTGCTTGACACTCGATTTCAGTCCAATCGTGAATTGCTAGTCTTCTTCTTAGAAAAATTAATTCCCAATCTATTCCGAGCTCTTTTAAAAATTCAAGTAGTTTATTATTGTTAGGTTTTCTTGATTCTATTATTATAAATAATTGCAAACCATAATATTTATGTTCTTGTTGGAGAAAATATCCTCGTTGTTGCATAGACGCGAGAATTTTAATTTTAATAGAATAAATATCGTCGGATACATCTCTCTTCTCACACTTTAAGTATATTACATTTCCTTCTTCACTCACATATTCACTATCTAAAAAGCCTACGAAACTTTCCTTATTTTCTTGTATAAAATTTTTCAACCCAGATAAAGTTGGTTTAACATCGTATTTTATTAAATCTTTTTCTCTGATTGAAACATAATCGGTATTACTTCCCCCTACAGCCAATTTAATGGATCGTAGCCTTAACTCTTTCTCTTCTCCAAAAACTATTTTAAACGCATCGATTAGAGGAAATACTTCTTCTTCCAATATGTTAAGATTAGCCATCGAACTTTCAAAAGGTTGGGGATTCTCCGAAATTTTGTTTAGTATTGGTGCTTCAGAGGCATCTACTTCAATATCATAGTCTTTCGCTAAATTCTTCCGAACGACACAGACCGACCTCCTTTTCTCGTTATACATAGAAAGAGTCGTTGAATTGTTAATAACCGCACGGAATTGTTCAGTGGATTTCTCTTCAGATCCTTTAGATTTAAGTTTTCTTTTTCCCATAAACGCTACCTTCGAATAATGAGTAACTTATTCTATTTCTGATTAAGTAAAAAAATAGCAATCTTATAATTTTATGTATATGGAATTATAATAGTCTCTAAGATGGTCTTTTATCTCTATTAATTACTTAATTTCTCTCTATTAAAAATAATAAAGACTCTTAATTTACTATTATATTAAACTCTTCTTAAAACTGAGAACGAAATAATTCTGCTCAATAGATAAGGAAAAATCAATTCAAATAGAAAAGGATCACTAAATGTTGTTGTTAAATTACTTTCCGTATTAATCTAATTCCTCTTCTAAGTAATATTTGTCATCTTTTTTAATATAAACCACTGTTGAGCCAAAATTATTACGAACCGTATATTTATTATCGTCAACTTCTAATAATTCTATCGAATATGGTATTCTTCTGTTTTTTAGAATATCTTCAACGATTTCTTTTTCTTCTAAAGCATCCATATCTATAATTATCAAACAATTAAAAAAAATTTTGTGATTTTAGAATGATTTCGAATATATAATTTAATACAACTATTCAGAAGCCTTTCCTGTAATCAACTTAATCTCTAATTTTAGTAAGCAAGTGTTATTATAGGATTCTTCACTTTTAAAGAATCTTTTCTTTAATTTACTTGGATTATCTTCCAAGTGTTTTAACATTATATCAAATGCATGCTTTTTTTCATCCAAGTCTTCTAGAATTGTCATGTTTCCCCAAAAAACAATGGAGCGGTATTTATGAGAGCAAGCACTCTTAACATAGCCTAAATCTTCTAATATTGTGCCACAAACTTTTTTATTTTCCTTTAAATACTTTAATTTTAATCCCTTTTGAGCGCTATGAAAGTACAAGCAATTATGTATCTCGTCAAAACCATAACTAAGCGTTACTATATACGGTTCGCCGTTTCTACACATAGAAATTGTTGAAAACTTACCTTTTTTCAAAATTTCCATTAAGACTCTCTTGTCTAAAATTTCCCTATCCTTTTTTTGCATGTGATATTTCTGCATAGTTTTTACTCACCTACTTAAACAAATTTTGTATCTAAATTAACCATGATTAAAAATTTTCGATTGGTAATAATTCCTCTGGATATTACTATAATATTTAAAAAAATAGTTTCAATTTTAAAATATCACATATAAAACTAACGGTTTTAACTATTTTATTAAGAAACAGTGAAAATTTTAATAAAAGAAACAGTTTAAAAACCTAGATAGATGTTTATATATATATAATACTATTAATGATATTTATTAGGGGTCTGTAGTCGTGGTAAAAAGTGTTTTTGATATTGGATTCTTCAGCACCATGTATAGCCAAATCAACGGGACCGCTCACGCAGTAAGATTTCTATCAGAAGCAATTGCTAATCTCGGACACAATGTTCATGTCTTTGCACCACGAATTCAAAATGGCTACAAAATTCCAAAAACATTGCATTTTCACGAAATTGGAGGAGCTATTATTGGTCATAACACTGGCTTTGTTCTAAGTGCTCCTATACACAAGATCTTTTTCTGTAAACATGATTATTTAGATATTGCCCATATTCATACACATGCCGTTGTAGGATCAATGGCTATAAATTGGGCTAAGTATCTAGGTATTCCAATGATAGGGACTCACAATAGTCCAATGCAATACTATACTGCTCAGTACGTTCCCGTAATCGGTAAGCTATTAACAAAAGGCGACCTGATCTGGAGATATGAGCGCCACATTGTTGATAAGTATGATTTTGTTCATGTCGCTACAAAATCAAAAAAAGATTTACTACGAGATTATAGGTTCAAAGAACCAATAGTGTGCATGACTAATGGAATTCGCGACTTGTATTACACAAATTTAAAAGAAAATGGAATTCGTGAGAAATATGGATTAGAAGGAAAGAAAGTTCTTTTATATGCCTCACGATTATCTCCTGAAAAACACCCCATAGATATAATTAAAACTTTTAAAAGAGTCCATGACGAAGTTCCTGACGCCCATCTTTTGCTAGTTGGGAGTGCTGGACCTTCAAAGGACCAAGTAAAAAGAATAATTAAAAAGAAACAGTATAGAGATTTCGTATCTTATGCTGGAAGAGTTCCTTTTCCCGATTTACTAAAATTATACGATACTGCGGATTTGACTTGTTTATGGTCGTGGATTGAAGCTGAAGGACTTGTATTGCTTGAAGCAATGGCTCAAGGAACTCCAAATGTTGGAGCTAATGCATGCGGAATCAGTAATATAATTCGGCACGGTAAAACTGGTTATTTAGCCAACAACCTTGATCAGTTTAAAGACTATGTTGTTGAATTGTTAAAAAATGATGATCTTAGGGCTGAATTTGGAAAAAACGCTCAAAAAGTTGCTCAGGATTATAGAGTAAGTGAGATCGCAAAAACATGGATTAAACTATACAAATTTACAATTGATCAACTTTATCCTTTAAGATACAATAAAGCAGATAGGAAACTCCGTGTTGAATTAGTAAAAGAGTTTATACAACAATTACCTCATGCTACTTTTTAAAAATTATTCTTTCTTCTAACCTCGTTTAATTTAGACTGACATTTTTCACAGAGGTTTGCAGATTTATTATCGATCTCTTCTAAATTTTGTGAAAATCGCATAACACAATCTGTGGTAAGACAGTGTTCAAGGCTAATGATAATATGTCCAATTTCGTGAATTACCTCTTTAATTATCCTACTGCTAAACTTTAAGTTATATCCTGATTCTTCATTTAATTGAGGAATCAAATTATGAGTAGAAACTATAGCACACCGGTCGTTAATATTAGATTCTCCAAATAAGAAGAGTAGGCTTTTATCACTACTTGAATAAATAGGTAGGTCTGTAAGTCCTAAACCTATATTAAAATTGTGTTTTTTCATAAGATTCCTAATAATATTGTATAGTTTGTTGGTTGGTTGGAGGATTACTTCTTTAGAAGTTTGTTTTAACAAATTATGCTCTTTTCTAATTTCACTTTCATACAAATCTGAGGGAATCTCGCATTCTCCAATAAAAAGAATTTCATAAAAAAATGAGTTGAATATTTTATTAATATAAAAATCTAATTTCGTCAAAATGGATGTTGAAATCTTTCCAATAAAAACTATTCCCAAATGGCTTGGATAAATGTATTTTATTGAGGGATTTTGGCTAGACTGTAAAGGTATTTCTTGATTAATGAAAAAATATTTATTATTTAGATATTTTGGCATAATATCATTATTTTACAATACGTTTATACGACTTGATAATTCATTATTATTACATATTTAAATTATTAATTATTTTATTAATTTAAATTATTCTTTCAAAATACACATTCTTTAAAATAATGTCTAATAATCCAAATTCAGTAAATATCCGAAAGGACGACCTAGAAGAAGAGCAGGATTTTTCTCTAATTGAAGAAGAACAAAAAGAAATTATCGAAAAGGATTTTATTCCACATTTTTTACCAACGTATAGAATAAAGTTCAAATTTTATTCAATTCCTATTGTTGTCGTAATAATTTTATCTTCAATACTAGCGTATCTCACCTTCGTTGTTGCGGGAGTTCAAGTAGAAGAAAGTTATTTTCCTGAAGGTGAATTGGGAGCTTTAGCTGTTCTATTAAATGGTGTAATTTTTACAGTAATTGCGGTTGTATCAGGATTTTTAATAGTATTTTTTATCAAAAAGCTCGGGATAGGTGTCTTGAAGTACCTTTTTGGGATAAGTTTCGGCTTTGTTAGTTTTTTCATTACCTTAATGTTCTTGGATGTCATTATATATTTAATTTTCATCCAATTTCCTGAGACTACATTTGTTTTTAAACTATACATTCTGTTTACGGATTGGTATTTACCAATGGGGACAGCTATTTCTGTGTTCTTTCTCCTTTATAAATACTTCACTTCAAAATCTATAAAAACTAAAAATTTTATCGTCCTCTATATCAGTCTTTTGATAAGTGCTTCCATGAGTATTGTTTTACCTTTTTGGAGTACTCTCGCTATTTTGGTTGGTATATCTTTCTGGGATCTTTTTGCTGTCCTCTATAAAAAAGGACCAATTAAGGAAATGATAGAATTATTATCAGAAAATGGCAATGAAGACGAGATGGAAGATGAAGATATTAAAGAGCAAATTGAAAGTGGTAAGGCTGTTTATGATACATCTAATTTAGAAATTGGAATTGGAGATCTAGCTTTTTACAGTTTACTTACTTCTAGTGTATTTTTATTCACGAATAATATCATAATCACAGCTTTAACCGCAATAGCAATCGTAATTGGAACAGGAATTACTATCTCGGGATTAAAAAAGAATAAGCTTTTACCAGGACTTCCAATTAGTATCTTTTTAGGAATAGGTGCTTTTTTAATCTCTCAATTAATTGTAACAATCTTTTTTATATGAGTTGTGATTTCTTATCATAGATATATATAAAATTCATATATCTCATAATTTTCCAATAATCAAGGTGTAATAAGTTATAGTAGATATAAGTAAGGTTAAAACAATTTCAGTTATCGGAGCAGGAACAATGGGTAGAGAAATCGCTCAAGTTGCTCTCATGTCAAACATATTTAATAAAGTTTACATAAACGACACTAATGACAATGCTTTAAAAAATGCTAAAATCTATATTCTAAATGGTCTTAACAAATTGGAATCCAAGGGTTTATTAGCGCATGGGTCAACAACGAATGAATTAATGAAAAATCTGGTACTCGATAAAAATTTAATCTCCTCAATTAAAAAGGCAGATTTTGTTGTTGAAGCAATACCCGAGATAATGGAATTAAAACAAGAACTGTTCGAAGAATTAGGGCAATATGCTCCAGAGCATGCTGTGTTAGCGACAAACACATCGACTATGAGCATTACTAAGATCGCAGAAGCATCAAAAAGACCTGAACAAGTAATTGGAATGCATTTTTTTACTCCGATTCCTTTGCTCAGGCTAATTGAATTAATTAAAGGTGAAAAAACCTCGCAAGAAGCTTTTGATTTAGGAGTAGCAATCGGTCAAAAGTTACCCGCTATCAAAGGAAAAAGATATATCGCAAAAATAGAAAAAGAAAGTCCTGGATTCATTGTAAATCGCCTACTTATTACAACAAACCTCTTATTTAATTGGATTTTAGATATGGCTACTGATAAAGGAATTCCTTACGAGAAAATCGACAACGATTTCGTGGCTCCCCCTGAATTAGGGCCATTAGCTAAATGGGATTTTTTAGGTTTAGATATTGTTTGCGATGTAATGAATTATTTTGTTGAAGAAATATCGCCTGAATTTGCTCCCGGTAAAACGCTTACAAACCTTCTCAAAAAAGGTAATTTGGGAAGAAAAACGGGTGAAGGTATTTACGAGTGGGTTGAAGGAAAACCTAATCGTAAAACTAATGAAAAAGCAGGCTTATTTAATGCAGAACATTATTATGCGATTCAATTAAATGAAGGATGTAGGTTATTAGAAGAAAAAATTGTGTCCGGATATAAAATAATTGATGATACAATGTTAGCAGGAATGGATATGCCAGGACCATTTGGAGCTGGTAAAAGAAATTACGAAAAATGGTCCCTAATGTTAGAAGAACTAACTGAAACGACCCAAATAAAATATTTTAAACCGTGCGACATGATGAAATCTGGAGCTTTTCTTAAACTTAGAAAGTAAATTAATTTTTAAAACTGAAATCCCCAGTAGAAGCGAAAATAAAACTAAAGTATGAGTATTAAATATCCTAAATCTTTATTTGAAGTATATAAAAATTAAATTGAATTCTATATTTTGAACGAGAAAAATACTACCCCTAAAACGGGTTTTGAGAAGATTTTAGATTTTTTTAATAGTAAGCTCGCGGTTAATCATCCCATCGCAATTGCTGAAGTTGTTGAGCGAACTGGATTTTCTTGGAGTTTTGTGAAAAAAACCTTATCTACGATAAAGAACGATTACGATGGATTTTTCTTTGAAAAATCAGGAAGCACATGGATTATATGGAAAGACCGAAGCAATGTAATTAAGAAATTGGATGAAACCTGCTCCCGATTTTTAGTAGATGACGAAGAGGGATGCTAAAGTCAATCTTATAAGCTTCTAAAGGCTATTCTACAATGTTACTAAGTGATTTTGGTGGGTTATCCGAAAAATACATCTGAATAGAAGAGATATCGAGTTCGCTCAAAGTTGCTTCTTTTTTACATGATGCTACTAAGATACTCTTTTGATTAAGTTGTTGTATTAAGATTAATCCGTTACTACAATCAACCAAAATACGTTTTAGATCACTCGTTGTTATCTCACTAATAAGTTCTTGACCGATATATTTCAAGGCAGTACACATTCCGGATACAAGAGTTTGATCGGTAAATCCCTTAATAGAAGAGGCGAGAGCAATTGGTAATCCTTCATTGCTCACAACGATGA
Organism: Promethearchaeota archaeon; assembly: GCA_030599585.1. Lineage (GTDB taxonomy): Archaea > Asgardarchaeota > Lokiarchaeia > Sigyniarchaeales > SOKP01 > SOKP01. The sequence goes on from JAUVNS010000004.1 coordinate 317,480, forward strand.
GTTCGTTAATATTATCATTTTCGCTACACAAATATTCTAAATATTCTGCTAAATCAGAATTCATGAACATAACCTTGGTTTTCGCTAAGAAAAATTTAACCAAAAGATATTAAGCAAACTAGATATATATGCCTTTGTGTTGAGAATGTTTTTTAAAAATGAATTTATTTATCATTTTATGAAGTTTGATTGATTAAATAAAACTGTTCTATATAAAGTATAACAAATTTTAATGGATTATCCTCGATTGCTCATTACATAGAGAGTGTGAAATTTCGTTTAAGGTTTAAATGTCATGATTTATTTTACTAATCAATAATAAAATAATGATTAATAGCATTTTAAAGTGAAATTGTCTATGAAGATTGAAAAATCAAGCCAAGATCTTGAAAATGAAGTTATTTATGGAGGATTATGCATTCATTGTGGAAGTTGTAACGCTTTCTGTCCACACATGGATTTCAATAAAGAAACTGGGCTAGCATATGTAGTAGATGAATGTGCTGAGACAGTAGGTCTGTGTTATAATGCCTGTCCACGTAGTTTTCTCCCGATTTCTGAAATCGAGCAAAAAATGTTCGGTCAAACACGCGTTGATTTAGGAGTGGGAGTTTATAAAGATATAATCCAAGTAAAATCTAAAAATAAAGATAAAATTCTTTATAATTTAGTGCTAGCTGCTTTTGAATCTGGAGTAACAAAACATTTTGTTTTAGGAGAACCTAAAAGCCAAAAACCACCCGTATCTTTTCCTGTAGTTGTTGACAATGCGAGTGATGCGAAAAAATATATTCCCGAAAAAACTATGGATATGGCTGGTCCTTTGGTAACGGGAATCGGTCAGGCTTACTTAGAGAGGAAACGAGATATTGGAATTCTCGGAAACCCTTGCCATCTTCAAGGACTCGCTAAGATACTAACGAGCGATTTTAATACAGGAGCGGAAAGAACTACTCTAAAAATTGCCTTTGCTTGTTCCTCTGGAGGAATGACTGGTTGTAAATATTGTACTGATTTTACTGGTGAATTTTCAGATATTTCTTATAGCCCATGGGGAGCTCCAAAAGGTTCAGGAGAAGCCTTTTTAATAATAAGAACGGATATAGGGCAAAAAGTTGTAGATCACGCGATAAAAAATAAATTGCTCGAAATAACGAGCAAGGAACCAGATCTTAGCGAAATGAAGAAGTTCCTTAACAGGAAAAGAAGGAAAAACTTTATAAATTTACTCGGTAAAGACTTAATTACAGCTAAATATCTCCAGTTAAATGTTGATGAATTTAGAGATATTCTTGAATAAGAGTTATTAATGAGTTAAATTAACTCTCTTTTTTTTAACATTGCTTCTACTAAAGTTTCAAAAAGATTAGTATTATTATCTCCAGTTTTAGAACTCGTTTCTATCAGAAATGGTATATTGTGTTCGTTCTTGAATTCTTCAGCTTCTTCTTTTTGAACCGTCCTTCTAGAGTCTGAAAGGTCGGCTTTTCCTCCAACCATGATGAAAATTGGATCTTTCGTATTCTCTTCTACTACATCATACCATTCTTGAAGGTTCTGAAAGCTAGTATATCTCGAAATGTCGTAACAGAGTATACAACCTTGTGCTCCTCTAGAATAGTTCGGCAGGAAAAATCGGAATCTTTTTTCGCCAGCAAAATCCCATATTTGAAGCTTAATATCCGTATTGTCTCTCGTTGTGCTCCATGTCAGCAAATCTGTTCCTATCGTTATTTTCATGGGCACGAAATGGCCGGTAATTAGCCTCTGTATCATAGTGCTCTTTCCAACACCACCATCACCGACTACAACGATTTTAAATAAATACTGGCGTTTTTGATCAGATTGTTGCGACATTTTTGCGAATTTTACTGTAAGTTGTTTGCAATAGATTGTAATAATAATATGTTTTTTTTTTTTAAACTTTTATTCAATAATTTATTCACTACTGAAATCTCTATAGTATTTTTGATTTATATTTTTTAATGTTTCAATAATATTGTTTTGCTTGCTTTCTGGTAATAATTGCAGCTTTTCTATTAATTCAGAGGGGTTTATGTTAGATATCATTTTATAAACAAAGTATAAAAGTAAGATAGCTATCAGTGGAGAAATTACTATAATTAGAAATGAAATTACTGAGATTTTCAACGGCAATGAACTCTCGATTCCCGTCCCTGGAAGGATATACAAAATTCCAAGAAAGCCATTAATTTCAGTCGAAGTTACTATAAGCAGGTTTAAAATGTTTAAAAGGATAAATGTACCTAAGTTTACTAGGTAAAATAGCTTAAACTTTTTAAGATTTAAACGATGTATTAATATCGCAGAATCTCCTTCAATATTACCGCTAATTTTAATGGTTATTTTTGCATATTTCCAAATATCAATTAAAATCCAATAAAACCCAAATGTGTATATGAAATTAAATAGAATATTAAAAAATATATCATAAGTCTGAATGAGTTGGGGATGATAATACGATTCACCCCCAATCCAAAAAAGTAATATTAATTGTAATAAAGAAGTAAAAATCAATCTATTAGCATGCTTTTTTTCTAATCCAAGAGGATTGTATGTGATTGTGTTATCATATATTGATAATCTCCATTTATTAGCATTAATTAATCGAAAAAATAGAGAAAAAGTGTAAGTTATTACCGGAAAAAGCAGTAAAAAGATGTTTTTCCATGATTGAGCCAAAATAAATAGGTAAAACACAACAAAAATAATTAGATCTCGGAGTAAAGATTCATTGAGTAATTTTCTCAAAGGCAAGAACTCTTCTTTAGTATTCTTTCCACTCATTTTTTTATAAAATTAAGCATTAATAAATAAATTTATTAAGTCTTTACAAATATTAACTCTGTTTTTTTAATTAAGATTATAAGATAACCAACGAATTTTATTATGAAATTTTGCCCGAACTGTGAAAAAGTATTATTTCCTACTAATAATCAACTTTATTGTAAAAATTGTTCTCTCTTTTATGTTCTAAAAAAGGGAAAATTAGTAGTAAAAAATGACAACGATTTATTAAGCGAAATTAATTTTGCTGGTTCCGATGATAACAAATCTGAAGCGGAATATAAAAAAAAATCAAATAAAGACACGAGTCATTCAAAACCTCAAAAAACCAGTTATCTAACCTTTTTTCCTTATGAGCATTTTAGAAGAGACCAAGAGAGGATTATAAAACAAATCGAAAAAGCTTCGGTTGAAAAAAAAAATTCTTTACTTGCAGCACCGAACGGAACAGGTAAGACCATTATCGCTTTAAGCGCCATATTACCCTTAGCATTTAAAAAAAATTTAAAGATACTATATTTGTGTCGCACTCACTCCCAAAACACTCGGATTATCAAGGAACTTACAAAAATTTCTACTGATTTGAGAAATAATGATATTAATATTAAGGTTAACGGACTTTCTATTCGGGGAAGGAACGAAATGTGCCTTAATGAAGTACTTTTGTCTTTGAAACTTAATCCCCGAGAATCAATGGCTGTGTGTTCAGATTTAAGAAAAAATAGGAGCTGCAAGTTTTTTCTCAACCTAATTAAAAAGAGAGATCAATACGATAATTTAATTAATATCGCTCCTGAAATTTTCAATAAACCAGTAGATGCTGAAGATTTAATAAAATTTTGTATGGACAAAAAATTATGTCCTTATTTTTTGAGCAAATTTCTCTTAAAAGATATGAAACTGATAATATGCAATTATCAATGGTTGTTCAACCCTTTTATCCGGCAGAATTTTTTGCAATTTATAAATAAAGAATTAACTAACTGCATTTTAATAATTGACGAATGCCATAATGTTATTGATGTAGCCACTGAAGTTAACTCCGATAGGATAACCCCGTATGCGCTTAGATTATGCTTAAAAGATCTTGAGATATATCGTTCACCACCTATTATGCAAACATTCGTGAAAGCTCTTATAAGTCACTTAGATAAAAAAAAGAAAAGCCTTCATTCAGAAAAAGAAATAGACGCTGAGAGATTTTTAGCTCAAGTGTACTCTTCCTTGCGCTTTGAAAATTTAAATGAGTTTAAAAATCTCATTAAGGACTTACTAGATTTTAGTGCATCTATTCACGAGGAGAAGTTAGCTAATGGGGACATTTCAAGAGATTTTTTAGGCTCTTTAGCAAGTTTCTGGACTAAATGGATAAGATGTTATCTACTGGAAAATTATTTCTTCTGTTATAATGTCAAACAGATTAAAGGAAAGTCTATAATTTCTATAGAAATAGTTGCATTAGATCCTCGAGAAATTGTTATTCCTATTTTGAAAGAATGCTATACGAGCTTGCATCTTTCAGGAACCGTAAATCCATACGTATATAATAATTTAATGGGTTTACAACAGAGTGGAAAAAGTTACATGGGCATAGTCGCGGAATCTCCATTTCAAAGACAAAATATTAAGGCTATTATAACTGAAGGCGTGGATACTCGTAGAAACTCTAGAAATCCTTCAATGTTTAAAAAGATGCTCTCTAAAATTGAAGAAGTTATAAGTAGCACCCCAGCAAATGTCGGTATATTTTGTGCATCGTACAAAGTTCTAAATGCTTTAGCTAATAGCGGAATTGAATCTATAGCTATGAACCATGACAAGAAGTTATTTATTGAGGAACCGGGTCTTTCTGCCTCTGAAAATGCTTATTTAATAACTGATTTTAAGTCCACAGCTTCTAAACCCCGTAATGGAGCAGTTTTATTAGGGGTGTGTGGCGGACGAAATTCAGAAGGAGAAGATTATCCGGGGGATCATATGAATGCTGTAATCGTCGCTGGCTTTCCTTATCACTTACCTACTCCTCGTGTTGAAGCTAAAATTAAATATTACGATAAAGTTTTTAACGATCAAGGATGGAATTTTGCTTATCTCTATCCCGCTATTCAACGTGCAAATCAAGCTGCTGGGCGCCCAATAAGAAAGTTAAAAGATAAAGGTGCTATAATCTTTATGGATTTCCGCTTTAAACAAAAATCCAAATGGATTGCTGAGTGGATAAGAAAAGAATTAGAAATTATTCCAGATAGACCTAAAATTCTCTTCCAAAATCTAAATATTTTCTGGAAATCTAATTAATTTTTTCTTAATAATACGGTTAAAGCTTAGGAACTTAAATTTTCGTATAAAAGAGTTAATTTTTTAGAAACCAAGCTCCATGTAAAATGTTCTTTTACCCTTCTGTAACAATTTTCTTTGAGAGTGTAAAAAAATTGAGGATTTAGAAGAACATGCGATTTTATTACTTCGTCAGGTATTTGATTAACGATCTCAAGCGTATCAGTGTCAAAAATTGTATGACTTTCAGAAGTTTTAACCAAATGAGCGACTTCTTGAGATTTAAATAATGAAATTAAAGCTTTTGCGAATTGGTCAGGATTATCTTTATCAATTAAAATCCCCGTACCCGTTTTTGGATTCACTACAGCATCAACCATAGTTTCTTGCAAACCCCCTACCTTTGTGGCGATAATAGGGATTTTACATGCCATCGCTTCGAGTGCCATAATACCAAAAGGCTCCCATCTCGATAAAGCGCAATAAACATCCGCAGATAAATGGGCTAAGTAAAAAATGTCTGAAGCTACACCAAAAATGATTCTGATGTTCTGGGGATATTGTTTCACGAATTGTGAATATGTTTTAATTTCATTTATACTATAATCCGTAGGGAGTATCAAAAAAAGAAATTTCGCGTTAGGCAGAACCTTCAAAACTTCTGGAACAGCTTTAAAAATAGTATCAAATCCCTTTTGGGGTGAAACTCTGCCTGTTGTTAAAACTAAAGGGCCCGAATCCAAAAAAGCTTTAATGTTACCGTTTTTGACGAACGGATTTCCATTCGAGATTTCATTTATAGTGTTTAACACGTTTTGGGAACTAATTAGTGGACTTTGGCTGAGATTTCCGATTTTATACTCCAATAGAAATCTCTTCATATTCTGTTCATTAATCTCAGTAGTGTCGTTAATTTGCAAAAACCGACGAATCTCCTTCCCATGAATCTCAATAACTTGATTAAAAATTTCATAATAATCCCAATCAGTTCCATCATATATAAAATCTCCTTTGAATTCTATTAATGCCTTCCCACATTTTGGTATGATATCGGAATTTAAATACGATTCGCTTACAGTAGTCACTATATCCGAAATAATAGCTCCGATTTTTTCAACGATCGGCATTCTAAATTCTGTTCCATTAATTTTGTCGAGTTGAGAGATTTGCACAATTTGGTTCAAGTTTAACATTTTAAATCCGCTGCTAAGCAGAACTCTGATCGGTGCGTCATCTATTGCACAAATTCTGTAAAAATTATATTCGAACCTAGGCTTAGTCATTAAGTGGATGGTTAATAATGATGCAACTTTCAACCCATTTCTTGCTAATACTTGTTTCATCCCGAAAAAGGCCAATACTACATGATAATCGTGTAAATGTACTATGTCTGGAATATCACTTTTACTGTTTTCCAAGAAATAGCGTGTTAAACAACGAATTCCTAGACTAAATAGCGAAATTTTTCCCATTATGGTATTTGGATTATATACCGTGTTATCATCTAAGAATTTGGATGTAAATGAATTATCGCCAGATAATAAAATTATTTCAACATTATCTTTTTTAAATTTATAAAACGAGATGTTATACTTCGCATCTTTTTCTTTTATTCCAAACAGCGTAGGGTTTATAGTTCCAACGCAGGTGAATGGTAGTTTTTCCAAAGCGTATTTACTTTTTAGACCTTCAACCTTTCCATGTGAGGGCATAAATACGGTAATATCGAACTGCTCAGATAAATATTTCGCCTGATTTGCTGGTACTTCTCCAAGCCCCCCAACTTTTGCTACACCGGCATATTCAAATGAGAAAATCCACACGCTTTTCTTATTTTCCATCAATTTAACTCATTTTTTTTGAAACTTAAATTACAGAAAAAAAGCCTAAAAAATCAATATTTGTATTCATATAGTTATTTGACTTAAACTATTATTTTTATAAAAGGTTAATCAAAAATAATTGTTGTTTGAAACATTAGCAAGAATAAAAAAATCAATTTAAAAATCAGAGTAAATGGAATCAATGTTTAATTTGCAAAGTTGGTGATTTTTTTTTTTAAACTATTACTTAATCAAATTATAAAAACTTTCTATCATTTTTTCTAAGATATAAAGAAAAATGTATATATTATACGAGGAAATAAAATGTGTGATACTTTAGTAGCATTAGGAAATTCTACGGAAGATGGTAATGTAATATTCGGAAAAAATAGCGATAGACCTCAAGCTGAAGCTCAATTAATAACCTTCAATCCTAAAAAACATTATTCTAAAGGAGACGAAGTAAAGTGTACGTATATTTCTATACCACAAGCAAAAGAAACAGCGTCGTTAATTATGAGTCAACCGTTCTGGATGTTCGGTTGTGAAATGGGATCAAATGAACATGGAGTCGTAATAGGAAATGAAGCGGTGCATTCAAAAGAAAAATATCAAGAAACGGGATTATTAGGTATGGATTTGCTCCGATTAGGTTTAGAACGTGGCAAATCAGCAAAAGAAGCTCTGGAAGTAATTACCGGTTTATTAGAAAGATATGGACAAGGTGGAAGTGGTGCTTACAACCAACAAGGATGGATTTATCATAACTCTTATATCATTGCAGATAATAGCGAAGCATTCGTACTCGAAACGGCTGATAAATGGTGGATTGTAGAAAAAGTCAAAGATATTAGATCAATTTCTAACAATTTATCTATAAGAGGTAAAGGAGATATGAGACGGAAAGGTATTATCCAACATGCTATTGATAGGATGTATTGTAAAGATGATGACGATTTTGACTTTGCAATGATTTTTTCAGATCCACAGATTCCAAACAGTTTTTCACCAGAGTTACGAGATGGTTGTACTCTTAAAATGCTAAGAGAAAATAGAAAAATAATAACTCCTTCTTTAATGATGAATTTTTTAAGAGAACACGATGTAGGTATTTGTATGCATGGATCTTTTCAATCAACTGGTTCTCAAGTATCTCACATAAAAAAAAATGTAAAAAATTCAGTACATTGGTTTACTGGAGGCTCGCTTCCATGTTTAAATGTATTTATACCCTATATTTTTCCGACAGAAGGTCAAAAATTTTCCGTAAAGAAACCAGGACCTTATTCTGAAATTAATCCCAATTGGTTTTGGTCAAGACATAAAGAATTCATTAAACCATACAAAAAACGCTCAATAAAGCCAGAAAAGCAAATTTACCTTGATAAATTGGCACAAATTGAAAACAAGTTGATTACAGAAGAGAAAACAATCGCAAATCAAGCATCATCTTTATCAGAAGATGAATATCTAAACAAATACATTGATTTAAATAAAAAAGCATGGGAATTAGCAGAAAAGCAAATTAAATAGATATCTTCGACTTATTTCTAAGATTTTTCTTTAATTTCTTTTAATAATTTCTTCGCATTATTTTCTATATAAACTCCACACAGAGGACTAAAGCACATAAATGGTTCATACCCGCCTTCCTTAATATACATTTCTAGTGGGAATAAATAACCTATCCAATCTTGAGTATTTTGGAAAATTAATGTGTTTTCTATCCTAGTTGGGGCATGAGAAATTAGAGTTTTTCCAATGTCTTCAAATAATTCGCCGGGAATCGTTATTATTCCAAGATTATTCCCATTAACAGCTGTAAATTTAATAAAATGTACTACTGTTTTACCGTAATTCTTTAAATTTTTGCTCTCGACGGTAAAAAATGGAAAGTTAACAAATTTGTAATCAAATTTGGCTATTTTAAACAAGAAATATTTTTTTAATACCCACTTTACTTTATTTGAAAACCATACTTTTGAATAATATTTCGCATCTTTCTGGGGAATTAACAATCTCTTTGTATATATATCAACTTCCGTCAATGTAGAGTAATCCTCTTTAGGAATAGACTTAGCAACCTTTAAGGCTTCCTCGGCAATTGTATAACCTATTTTTTTAGTATGCTTGTAGGTTCCAAGCTGGTCATAGGATAATGTCTTGTCTCTATCTATTTCCTCCCGATTAGTCCCTGAGGTTGTTATTGGATTCAAATCTCCAGATGGACCGTTAAAATAAATAGCTTTAATGTTTCCGCTGGTTAAATCATCAATTTTAGAAATCACCCTCCCAGGGAAATCAGCAGATAGCATATTATTTTTATGTGATAGCGTGGTCGGATGACACGCATAATTAATGATAATTCCGATTAATTTACCGTCTTCTAACTTTTTAAAAGCAATTATTCCTAAATCTGGTAAAACATTCCTCATTGGCCATCTTCGATTAAGAACAATATCAGGGTTAAAGCTTTCTTTTTTCCAAGCTATTGTGCTTGGCTCTAAATCCCCAAATAATTTACTAACCATTCTCACAATTCTATTCGTCATCCACACAATAAATCTGTCGTTTTTGTTATCGGCAAACAGCACTCCTTTTATGAATCCTAATGCTCCACCAGGATAATAAAATTCACCTGTAAGATCAAATGAGGAATGAGTGTGAGTGGCATGTAGAAATATTTCATCTGGCTTCAAGGTTTCAAATTTTAAAATCAATCTCTTTTTAATATACTCAACAATCGACAGTGGTAATTTTAATATATCAACCGAAATCATCAATAAGTGGTGTTTATTATTACTATTACCTATGCTTAATAAAACACCATAAGCGTGGATATCATCTAATTTACCTAAACAAGGATCTTTGCGAGAATACCCCGCCATAGGTTTCCCTACGTAATCCTTTGGTGTAATTTTTGTCCTATTAAACGCAACTTTCATTGGATTATATTAAATGGGTTTTGCTCAAAAAGTTTTCTTTTTTAAATTCTATGATAAAAAGAACTACAATTACGAAAATTTTTATTTTTTTAAATATTTCTTCTAACAATTAAGTAATTCTTATAATCACGGTGGTTTCTTAAAATGACTTTAAATAAATTAGAAATATTAGGCATGGAGGGTACAATCTCCAACTACAAACAAGGACGACATACTATTCACCTTAAACATTGTATAATCGTATTTCCAAGTATCACCAATAGAAAAGAGGCAAATAAATTAATTGGAAGGACAGTTGTATGGGTAAGTTCTACGGGAAAACAATTAAAAGGGACGATTACACGAGCTCACGGCAATAATGGTGCTATTAGAGCTCATTTCAAAAAAGCTGGCGTTCCTGGGCAAGCGTTAGGCACAAAAATTAAAATAATTAAATAGGTCTTTTTCAATCGATTCTTCTTTTTCATCCTATGTATATCTGAATATTACATGATACGGGAATAATATAGCTTTTTTTATGTTTTAGAATTTCTTATTCTTCTGATAAAGCGATCAAAAATTGTTTGTTTTTAATTTTAAATAATTCGGGTTTAAAACTTATTATGTCGGAACACCACTTCCAAATTTGCCTTTTTTGTCAGAAAAATGTGAAGTTGGCTTATTATTGTGAAAGTTGTGGGACCAGCTGTTGCTCCGACTGTTTACACGAAGATAAAATTAAGTCATTTGTTTGTCAAGATTGTGAATCAACAAATATAACTGATTCTGTGTGTCAAGATTGTGATTCAACAAATATAACTCAAAAAACTCATCTCCTAAAATCTTGTCCGAAATGTAATTCGAACCAAATTGTTAATATCTACGAAAAAAAAGAAGACTTAGAAAAAAGTTTTTTGGAGTTAATTAAAAATTCAAGAGGCTTCATAACTCCCTTAAGAGATTTATTAGGTTCTTTGTACCAATTAAAACAAAAGGTTATGGATGCAAGAGCCCCTCCTGTTAGGTGTTTTCATTACCCTACTATGGAATTAGATTTATTAGCTCTCTTCAAGTTATTTATCTATGCAAAAGAAAATCTTATAGAAAAGATTCGTAATTTCATTCAACATTTATCTCTTAATAAAGAATATTTTTTTGATATATACACGCAACAAAATTCGAATATAAAGATTATAGAAGATATTTTAGAGAATTTGACTAGAAATTATAATTCAATTACTTCTTTTATAGCCAATAATGTTATAACAATTAGTACGAGCATCGAGACTCTTTCAAAAAATCTTAATTTTATTGATAAGATAACCTATTATTTCACAAATTACCTAAAGTTTCTGAATCTAGCCGACGAAGAAAAACCCGTTTATGCGATATATGCAAAATTATCTAACGGTCTTAACACTCAAGATAAATACAAAAAAGATAAAGGAATTCTTTTAATTACCAATTTTGACCTTTCTTTTGTCCGTGAATATGGGAAACGAAAGAAAAAACAAGAGGGCATATTTAAAGCTCCCGTAAAGGATTTAACTAAAGTTCAAATCAGAGGAAAAATCTTCAAGAAACTTTACATTGAGTTTCCCTATGGTAGATACGAATTTACTCTTCCTCCCAACTCTCTTTCTCGAGTATTAGATTACATTTTGCTCGCAAGAAGTTTTGACGAGACTATAGTTTACGATAAAGAAGCTGCTAAAAAACTTTTTAACATTGAAGTTGGTTTGAGTGATCTAACAAACTTTATTGAAAAGGCTATCAATTCTTTCTTCAGTTTGAAATGTCAATATAATAATGTTAAACCTAATAATAGAATGGCTAATTACCGTCAGGTTTCGCAGGCATTTAATCAAAATCCGAATAATATGCCTAACATTACACCAAATCAACCTTATTATAATTCTTATCAAAGTAACGCTCCCATTGATCCTAACTTACCCTATTATCCTAATCCAAATTATCAAAATTTACCCGGAAATCCATTGTTTAATAATAGAAACAATAAGAACCCTGGAGATTTAAATCATTATTACAATAACATACCGAATAATGCTCCACCGATTTATAATCAGAACGAATTTTTCTTACAAAACTTAATCGATAACAACAGGATACAGAATTACAAACCTACAAGTTTTAACAATGGATTTGGAGATCGTATTACAAATGCGGAAGAAAAAAACTTATTAATGAGAAAATTAGAACAATTACAAAGACATGGCCGAATCTTCCCTAGCCCACCACTCAACAACTCACATATCTTTGATGTTCTGAAAAACGATCCCAGATACTATGAACAAATAGAAAAAGGTAGACGAATGCCGCAATATCAAGATTATTCAAAAAATCACCTATCCGAATTATTCAATCGTGATTCTATTTCAAATTATCCCAATGAAACATCAAGACCTTACTCTAAAAGGCATAGTAAATCGAGACGCAAGAAAATGTTTGATCTACAAAAAGAGAAATACAGTCTTGAAGAAACGCTAAAAGCATTAGATTCTAAATTTGAATCAGGAAATATCTCAGAAATAGATTTCTTTAAAAACTTTAAGAATTTACAAAAGGAAATTTATATTATCGAGAAAAACATTGAGGTTTTAGATGACGACATGGAAGATGAAGAGTTTTTAAGGAATAGATCAAAAGAAATTGATAAAAAAAGATATTATACTTAGGTTCTACTTTTCTTTCTACCTAAGAAGTCCTGTAATCAGTTAACTACCTTCTAACTCTTTTCTCAATTTGTCTATCTCGTCTTCTAGTTTAGCTTTTGTTTTGATTTCAGGTTCTTCCCCCATTTCTTCAAACTCTGAAATATACGCAAGGTCATCGTCTGGGACAACTGGCATTTGACCACCCTGCTCGAGCAACATCTCTGTTTCAAGTTGATTTAATTCATCGGTTACATCAATCGCCAGATCAATCTCCGGATCGCCAGCAAGAATTTCCGCAGATTCCTCAATTTCTGCTACATAAAGTTCAGAGTCTTCTGCGATTTCAGCAATCTTTTCGGGGGAGACTTTAGTAGCAATTGTAGCAAGCTCATCCCTAATCCCACCCATTAAATCACCCGTCATTGAAATCATTTGGCCTTCCTCAATTGCGTATAGGGATCTCTCTATTTTCGCACGAATGTTGTTCTGGCGGTCTACCTTCATTTGATACTGCTTATGTTGAATAAGATAGTTTTTAGCTCTGTTTCTCTCTCCCCTTTTTATCGCAATTTTAGCGTTTTTTCTCGCAATTTCTGCTCTTTTGTTGTAGGTTTTATTTGTTAGAGCAATTTTTCTGATATGTGCTTTAGCTTTAATAACTAGCTCATCTTTCTCTTTACCTTTCCTAGGAAAAAGTTTTTTTTTTAGGGCCATGCATCCATAACCTTTTGTTTTAATTGATACTAGAATCTCTTTTATAATTAATATGATTTTATTTACTTAAAAATTTGATAGAATTTAATATAGTATGATGATTCTTATCAATAAAACTTTCAGAGTCCAAACTTTGTGATTCTTATATGAAGAAAATAATATTAAATTTCGAGAAAAAAACAGATAATTTTAAAGCGTTAGTTCAAGAAGCTTTGAATATGAATTTCCTTGATTTTTTAGTTTCGAATGATACATTTATGGATTTCAAGAAAATTGAACGTATAACCACATATAGCAGAGATTTGAGTATTAACACGCAAAATTTAATTCTACATGATGCGAGTCAAAAATCATCAGGAATTGATAAAGAAATTAAGATTGGGCTCTATTACGAAATGAAATCAAAACAGGACGAAGAATTTATCGTAGAAGAATCAAAAAAAGGTAACTTTAACTTCATTATAGTTAAAGCACCGGACTGGAAAATCATCCCTTTTGAAAACCTTATAGCAAAGATGCATGAAAATGATACAGAATTAATTGCTTCGGTCGAGAACATAGATGAAGCAGAACTTATGTTAAAAACCCTTGAAGTCGGCACAGACGGAGTATTAATCACTCCTAAAGACATCAACGACATCATAGAACTGAAGAAATTAATAGTGACCGAATTTGGGGTTAATTTAGTAGAAGCAGAGGTTACAGCTTTACAAAATGTCCCAGAAAGCGAAAGAGTATGCGTCGATACTACATCTTTATTGAAATCAGGGGAGGGGATGCTTGTTGGAAGCACTGCAAAAGGATTCGTGTTAGTACATGCTGAGGTTTTTGATACTCAATTTGTTTCCTCAAGGCCTTTCAGAGTAAACGCTGGTGATGTTTCAGCATATATTCTAGTTCCGAGCGATGACACTGATAAAAACTATCGGACGAAATATTTAAGCGAATTGAAAGGGGGAGATCAAGTTTTAGTGGTAAATACTAGTGGTGGAGCGAAAAGAGTTACAGTGGGTAGAGTAAAAATTGAAACACGCCCTATGTTAAGATTGGAATTAGAAATCGATAAACAAGGTAAAATGATTAGATTTAACTACATTGGTCAAAATGCAGAAACGATTCGATTAGTTAATTCAGTTGGAACTCCGGTATCTATAGTAGATATCACCATCGGGGACAAAGTATTGGTTTATATCGGACCGGGAGCGACTCATTTTGGAACAAAAATTAAAGAAAACATAATTGAAAAATAGAAATCTCACATTTTTCTATTCCTTTTTAGAAATAATAAAAATAATAAATGTTGAAGGACGATTATTAATATGATATATTGGGCTCCATTATTACACATGTATCAACCTACTTTTCAAGATCGTGGGGTATTACGACAAATTGATAAAGAGTGCTATAAACCTTTATTAAAAATGTTTGAAGAGCACGATAATGTAAAAATTAGTCTTAACATTAATGCTGTTCTAATAGATTTGTTATACGAATTTGATTTAGGTGATACTTTAGAAATTCTACAAAATTTGGTATCTAGTAATAAAATTGAAATCACTGGTACAGCAAAATTCCATCCGATCCTCCCACTTATTCCACAAAAGGAAACTGAAAATCAAATTGAGATAAATGAAGAGGTTTTAAGAAATGAATTCAAACAGTGGGAACGAGGAGGATTTTTCCCTCCTGAAATGTCAATTAGTTCTCAAGTTGCAAGATATATCCGAGAATTAGGGTATAAATGGGTAATTATAAGCGGAGTAGCATGTCCTGTAGATTGGCCTACTGATCAAATATATACTTCTCCAAATGGCTTGAAGTTATTTTTTAGAGACGATATTTTAAGTAATAAAATCTCATTTAACAATATCACTGCCAAAGGATTTGTTGAAGAAATTAAGGGAATGGTCAAGGAAAATAAAAAACAAAAGCAAAACGATAAATATATCATAACTGCAATGGATACTGAAACATTTGGCCACCACATAAAAAAATTTGAAAGAAATTTTCTAAGTAAGGCTTTAGAACTTATTAATGATCAAGAAGAAATAAAAATTGAATTCATTTCCGAATTATCCAAATTTTTCCCGATTAATAATGAAAAGATAATCCCTAAAGATTCGAGCTGGAGCACTTCCTATGATGACATGATGGCAGGTGTCCCGTATCCTTTATGGGATCATCCCGATAATAAAGTTCATATTTTATATTGGAAAATTGTGAGAAGTTTAAACAACCTAATGAATTTAATAAGTAATTTAGATTTGAATCAAAGTTGGGATGTTGAGAGCCATTATAATACCTCCCGGTGGTTTTATGATCGGGGAATATGTTCTGATACAACCTGGTGGTCAAATCCTGATCGTGGGACTTGGAGCCCGAATTTGATTTACAAAGGAATAGATCTACTTATGAGATCTGCCCTAAACGCTCAACTTGCGTTAGTACATGCTAATCAATCAGATATAGGAGAGGATTACTTTGATTCTATTTCTTTTTATCATAATCTTTTGCTCATGGAACTTTATTCAAAAACTAAAGAACTTAAGAAAAGAAAAAAGTAAAAAGAATCAAGCGTGATCGATAAAAGTAATAATAAACAGCGCTTAAAGTTTCTCTGCTGTCAACATATTGTTTAAGTTGTAGAAAATAACAATAAAATATATAATTTTAAATTTAATATATAAAATTAAGTACGTTTTAGCACAACTAAATTTCTTATTTTATTGAGAGTTATGTCAAAAGAAAAAGAAACACCTCAGGTAACAAAATTTTGCGTGTATTGTGGAACTACAATCCAAAAGAACACTGCTTATTGTCCAAATCCAAAATGTGGGAAGTTAGTAATAAATATTAAACCAAGTGAGGATAATCTCGATCAAACGAAACCTATAACAAAACTCGTTAAAAAAGAAACAATATCACGCAAATGTTCGAACTGTGGGTCAATTATAACTTCTAATGTATTAGAACAGTGTCCAATATGTGATTCAAGATTAGAAAAAATTCCAGAACAAGATATTGCAATCCAAGAAAAAAAACAGCAAAATCGACAAGGCTATGTATTTACAAATAAAAAATTAGTACCAGAACAAAAGTTTGTGTTGAAAAAAAGCGAATGGAATTTCAAAGAAGGGATTAGAGTATTTAGTAATGCTCTTATGGCATATGTTACAGTTAGATTAGTAATTACTATGTTGTTAACTTTTCAACTAGGTCCATCTGAAACATTAGATTTAAACATGGCAACAATCCTCTTAAGTCAAACTCCCGATATTGTATTTGGGCTCTATCCCATGTATTACCTTTATTCAAAAAAACATAACCTCAAGAAATTAGGCTTTATCTTTAATAAAAAATCACTAGTTATCGCTACATTCGTAGGCATCGTCGGAAGTATTGGATTAATTTTAATTGATAATTTTTCGTCCTTAATAATCCGCTTTATGTACGAATCAGGAATAAATTTTTACGATATATTTGCTTATTTTGACGAGGAATACCTCGTCCTTCAAAACTCTAGTTTAATTCTGGTAATATTACTTTTAACCCTTTTAAGTTTAACAGTGATCTCAACTGAATTAGTATTTAGAGGTGTATTACACAACACTTTAAAAGCGCATTTTGAAAACAACTTTCTCGGAAAAGTTACCGTAATTGTTATTGTAGCTTTGGTTTACTCACTTCTGTTTCTATTTTTTACAATCCCCATAGGGATATATTTCTTTTTAGTAAACTTTATGGTATCGATTTTTTTGGGTATAATCTATGAAATTAATAAGAACCTAGTTAGTACAATAATAGCTAATTTAATTTACAGCATTACTCTCATTATTTTAATTATCTATTTCTAATTTAAACATAATTCTCCATTATCTTTTAATATATAAATTTAATAATAAGAAAAATCAAATATCTCTAGTGTTATTATTAGTAACTTATTTTTATTAAAATACGAGAAGAGTCTACGACGTGGAGAAAGAGAGATTGGGTAAAAAATATTATACAAACAAGGGTAGTAAGGATAATATAATTATTTCAATTGCAGGTGTTCATGGAATCGGTAAAACCACAATTTTTAATCTTTTAAAAAAAAAATTGGGAGATAATAATAAGTTTAAGTTTTTTCCCGAAAGGTATATTAAAATTCCTCCTTTTCCATTCGGTTCCAACAACAAACAAATCGCTTTTCGAAGCGAAATTCACTTTCTCCAACAGCTTATTCGGAGAAACAAAAATATCACTAATTTTGATAATAAATATAACGGGCGAGTCGTTTTTCTAGATCGTACGTCAATCTGCGTGTTAGTTTACTCTAAAAGTCTTTATCTTAAAGAAAAAGACTATAATCTTATTCATGACATGTATGAGTCAGTTAAGTGGAAAGAAGATTATATTGTATATCTTACTGCTGAAACAGATACTATTTTAAAAAGAATAATTCAACGGGGTTCGATTGATAATACTAGAAAGGATTGGAATGAAGACGATAAGAAATACCTCTTAGAAATTCTCTCCTATTATAATCAATTTTTATTTTCAAAAACTCAAACTAAAAAAGTATTTACAATCGATACTAATAATTTAACCGCTGAAAATGTGATAGAGGAGATTAAAAACATAGTTATTGACTTATCTGGACACTCCTTCAATAAATATGATAATTCTTCTTCTACGCAGAAGGTAATAAACGAATTTATGTAAGTATGATAAAATATATTAATGTAAATTTTATGATATACATTAAGAGAATTAATAATATATTGATTCCAATTAACTTTAATCTAAAAAAGATTTTGATGTGAAATGTCGTCTCTTGCGCAAGGTATTCGAGAAAACATGATGAAGATTTTAAAATTCGAAGAAGATAAAACAGATTTAGAAAATCTAGCAGTACTTTCGAGAGTTGGCATGAAAGTTGCGTCTGCTTCTTCTGCTGAGCTCGATGCTGATGCAACATCCGCTTCAAGTACCGCGTTAATTGATTTAGGGTTGAGATTAAGCGTAGCAACTGCACACGGCGCACTAACAGAGATAATTCTTCACAATACTTCTGGTTATAGTATAATTCTAGCTATCAACGATGAATATCTGGTGTTTGGTGGCTTAAAAAATGTATATCGAATCGGATATTACCTTGGGTACATACGAGAGCTAGCTAAGAAATTGAATCAATTAATTTCAGGAGACGAAATTACTGACATGACTCTTTCTTTAGATGATTCTGAAAAAGCAAAGCTAAATATTGAAGAAGAGAAAGTGAACTTAATTATAAAACCTAGCATTGAAGAAGATAAAGCCGCTTTAGATGATTTGCTAGGTTTTTTAGACGATTGGGAAAAGGAAGGTGGAGATTTAGACGATGCCGAAACGGAAGTACAAAATAACATTGTATCAATTCCAAAATCTGTTGGTTTAGAATACGAGAAACAATTGGAGAAGAGTGTTGAGGATTCAGAAACTTCAATGAGGCCAGAAGAGCCTTCCCAAGTTATTGATTCACGTTTTAAAGTATATGACGACGAAATCCCTCCTGTCCCGCTTGAAGATTATACACCAATGGAGATCGAGGAAGACGAAAGCATACAAGAGCCTGAAATCGTCCAAGGACAACCTTTACAAGAGACTATTCCTTCGCTCGAGGATCTACCTCCTCCAGATTTTAATGTAGATTTTGAAGAAACAGCTTCCGAGTATGATACTGAATTTGTACTTGATAAGGAATCCGAAGCTTTTGAATCGGTTCTAAAAGATTTAGGGTGGGACGAAGAGGAAGATTAGCTCAATTTTGTGAAAGAGTATTTAATTATTTCTTAAAATTTCAAAGTCTATTATGTCTACCTTGCGTAATAATTTCTCTAAAATTTTTTTATTTTGATTAATATCAAAAAACATTAAATAAATTCTTCTCTAATATAGAAGTAATCTTTTTAAAACAAATTAAAAAACAAGTCGTGAATTTGAATGAGCGATACAAACGTATTACAAAGAACAGAAAGTTCAAAAGGAAAAAAAATTATATTTGGTTCTCCAAGATTAGGAACATCATTAGTATTAGGGATTGAAGGATTTGCGCTTTTTACTCTTTATTTCATAGGTTATAATTTAGATCCATTCTTAATAGGGATTGCTTTAGCTATGGGATATTTAAGTATAGCAGCAGGACAATTTTTATTAGGATGGATTAGTGATGCTAAATATACTAAATTAGGGAGAAGAAAACCTTATCTTATAATTTTTGGGCCATTATTAGGAATTTCTTTTATATTTCTTCTATTACCCGCCCTGGTTCTTCCAGATATGAACGATAAAAATAGCCTTTTTACTTGGTTATTGATCTGGGATGTTATTTTTCGATTTTGCTATGCGGTCACCACACCTTATCAAGCATGGATGGCTGAAGTATTTCCAGCATCTGAACGTCCCGAAGTGTCTCAAGTCCAAAACACTTTCAATTTTATTGGGAACGGGTTGATGGCACTCACAACCCTACTGGTTTTTACGGATGTTTTTGATAAGGTTGCTGCTAATCCAGATTTGATCCCAATTGAATTTCTATTAATAGTCCTGATATTCGGTATTATAGCAATAATATTATTTATCGTCATCGTCTTCATTATGCCTACAGAATCAAAATACGAAATTGATTCAAGCTTATGGGAAAATCTAAAAAGTACGGTGAAAAACAAAAACTACTTGAAAGTGGTATTAATGCAGGGGATTTCTGGTTTTGCATGGTCGATTATAAGTACAGTGATGCTGACTTATACTGAAGAAGTTTTATCTTTAACGGGAACTGAATACCTAATTGTAGCGGTTTTCTTTCTTCTGAGTATATTTGCATTTCTATACTTTTGGAGGAAGAGGATAGAAAAATCTGGGAAGAAGAAGACGCTTTTACTTATTTTTTTAATTGGTGCTATTTTCCTTCCAATAACATTGTTAGGTTTAATTGCTGCTGTACCCTCCTTGATACTTGGCTTAATCTTTATAATCGGTATTGGTTTGATCTTAGGTGGTTGGTATTTATTCCCTTACATAATTTATGCAGATCTAGCCGAAGACGACGAAAAAACCACTGGAGATCTAAAAGCAGGGATATATTCAGGATTTCCAAGCATAATCCTAAACATTTTCCAAGCTATAGGTGTATTTATCCTTGGAATTATTGTGGGATTACCTGATATCACAATTGGAATAACAACATTCTCAATAGGGTTGGTAATTTGGGGTCCAATATGTTCTCTCGTTTTAATCGTATCTTACTTTTATACGAAAAAATTCGTGGAACTAGACTTTAAATGGGAACAAGAATAACAGCTTATTCCTCAAATTTTATACCTTTTTTTTTTCTGAAATACCAAAAAAAACTAAAATAATACATTATTATTTAATTAGAATATGACTATTTTTGACAAAGTTATAGAGATTTACCGAGATAAGTATATCTGCTTTCACTGTTTAGGTAGGATGTTTTCCTTATTAGGAACAGATACTACCAATTACGATAGGGGTAAATCTCTTTTACTCGCGATCACCATGGATAAACACAGTGCGTATTTATCCCAACGAGGCGACCATGATAATGCTAGTCAAATATTAAAATTATTAGCAGAAAAAGCAAAGTATATTCCTGCTCAAAGTGTATTAGAAAAGGAGGGTATTGAATATAATAAACCCGATTTTGCCGAAAAATGTTATTTGTGTCATGATATTTTTAACGAGGTAGATGTTTATGCTAAAAGAGCAGAAGATTACTTAAAAAATGTTGAATTTACTAATTTTCTCATAGGTAATGCTCTTGACGCGCAAATTGTTAATAATGAAGATATTTTTAAAGCAACCCATAATCTGTTAGAATCTGAATCGTTTAAGAATCATTTTAACAGAGAAGTAGGTAAAGAGTTATCTCTAATATTGAATAAACCCGCAGAGTTTAGGATGCCGGATATAACTATTATTTATTCAATAAATTTTGGTTCCTTCGATATTACATTGCTCTTAAGATCTATTTTTATTTACGGTAGATATAACAAATTTGTTAGAGGAATCCCTCAAACTCATTGGGATTGTAGGTTATGTAGGGGAAAAGGATGTGAATCGTGTAAATTTACAGGAAAGCAATATCCAACTAGTGTAGAAGAACTTATGAGTCCAAAGTTTGTTAGTGAAGCTAAAGCAGACAGGTCAAAGTTTCATGGCGCTGGGAGAGAAGATATTGATGTGAAAATGTTAGGGACTGGAAGACCCTTCGTCCTCGAATTAATAAACCCCAAAGTCAGAACTTTAGATTTGAAAAAAATACAGAATAAAGTAAATAAAAGTAATAAGAGAAAAATCAAGATAAATGATTTACAATATAGTAGTAAGGAACGAGTTAAAAATCTGAAACTTAGTGCTGAAAACACAAAAAAAGTTTATAATGCCATAGTAATCTCTGAAGAAGCGATTTCAAAAAGTCAATTCGATGTTCTATTAAAAAAATTGAAGAGTGTTTACGAAAAACAAAATCTCCAACAAAGAACACCAATAAGAGTATCACATCGTCGAGCAGATAAAATAAGAGAAAAAAAAATTTTTCGAGTAGAAGGCAAATTTATTAAGCCCAATGTTTCAGAATTCATCGTAGAAGCTCAAGGCGGAACATATATTAAAGAACTAATAAGTGGTGATGCTGGAAGAACAACACCCTCTTTCTCTGATATATACGGATTCACTTTAGAATGTAAAAAATTAGATGTAATCCAAATCAAAAAATAAATAAATTATGCATCATATATTTTCTAAAATTGATTATATTTATCAAAACAAATTAAAATAGATTAGGGAATTAATTTGACATTACATAAAGGCTACCGAAACAAGTCTCGTCAAAGGCATCGAAAAAATGTAAGAGACAGAGGTTTAGGTTCCATTGAGAAATATTTAATTGATTATGAAATAAATGACAAAGTGGACGTTATTACTGATCCTTCTCAGCATAAAAGAGGTTTCCCTCACAGGAGATATCATGGAAAAACCGGGACCGTTAAGGGTATAAGAGGACGGTGCTACGAAGTTGAAGTTAAAATAGGTAATTCAAAGAAACTTCTTATCATTGGCAAAGAACACCTACGAACTAATAAGGGTTCAGCCGAATAAAGCGTTTACCAATTTAAAGGGAGAAAAATATATGTCTGGACGAAAAATTAGTGAAAAAACTGTTTCTATACCAGAAGTAAAAAAAATCATGGAAGCTGTCAAGGAGAAAATCGAAGAAATTGACAGTGAAGAAGGTCTATCTCACTTTCAAGAAATTACTTATAATTACGTTAACAAATTTGCTAAGATGAGTGAAAAAGATGCGATAAAAGTTCAGAAATTGTTAATTGAAAAATACGAAATCGAAGAAAATTACGCAACAACTGTTGTAAACATTGATCCACATACTGTTCCAGAAATGAGAATGATCTTAGAGAAGAGTTTTACTGGAAAAGCGTTAAATGACGAACAACTACAAGATCTTATAGCGCAAATTGAAGAACTTAAATCTTCCTAAAAAAAAATTGCTATATATTTTTTTCAAAGCATATTAAACAACGAAGAATTTATAAATTCTTATTGTTTTAAATTTTAATGAGCAATCCTTGTTAAAAAAGGAATATATTAAAAATAATATATTATGCATTTCAAGATAGTAAATAATTATAAGAATGGTTGGTATGGAAAGGAATCGGGATCGGGATCGATACAGAAGGCCTCCTCAAAGACCCAGATATCAAAGAAGAGAGCCAAGAAAAAAGAAACAATTCATCAAAAAGTTTCGAGAACTTGTCATCTTAGATTTATTACTCCATGGTCATCCTGAAGAAGATAAACCAAGCTGGTCAAAAACACCAATTGCTCAAGTACTTACTTTTCCAGATTTTGTATTATATGAAGTTAAATGCAACAGAGATTCAGATATAAAGATACAAGAAATAGGATTGTATGAAGCCTTTCAGCAACAAAACAAGTTGAGGGAAGTTTTAAAAAAGATTAACTATCAAGACCTTACAAATACATCAAAAGCCCTAATTCAGCCTATTCTTGAAAAAGGAATATTAAATTACGAAGAGGAATTTATAAACTTCTTTAATAACTCAACTTCCATAACACCCCGAATGCACGCTCTTAAATTATTGCCTGGGATAGGACAGAAACATATGTGGGATATACTAGAAAATAGAAACAGACAAAAATTCACTACTTTTCAAGATATATCTGATCGGACAAGCTTATCGCATCCTGCAAAACAACTTGCTTTAAGAATCATAAAAGAACTGCAACGTGAGGGAATAAAGTACTACTTATTCTCGAAGACTCAAAAATACGAATGAATGATATGAATAAAAGCGAAGTTCTACTTATTTTAAAACAATTAGGAATTAGACCAAACAAAGAACTAGGTCAAAACTTTCTCATCAATAAAAATACTGTTTCTAAAATAATCTTAGAATCAAGCATTAAAACAACTCAAGCAATTTTAGAAATAGGGCCCGGTTTAGGAGCACTGACAGAAGATTTGGTCAAAGAATCAGATCAAATCTATGCTTATGAAATAGATTCTGTTTTGTTTTCTTATCTTTCAAATAAGTTTTCTAACTATGAAAATTTAAAGCTCTATAACGAAGACATTCTAAAAGCTAAAATTCCTCCGCATGATATTATAATTTCAAATATACCCTATTCTATTACAGGTCCTATATTTGAAAAGATTTTTTATAATTCACAGCCTCCTCGTGGTGCTTTAATAATTGAAAATAGTATTGCCGAAAGACTTTTTAATAGAAAAAGCTATAAATCGTTTTCAAGAATAACTGTTACCTTTAATGCTTTCATGAAACCAGTGAAAAAATTTAAGATTTCAAGATTTGATTTTTTTCCCACTCCTAAAATTGAATTGGCTTTAGTTATTGTCGAGCCTAGAAAGGCAATCGATCAATTGTTATTATCAGATGATGGGAGAACCTTCTTCTTAAGGTTTGTTGCTGGAATAATGCCTTACAAAAATAAAAATATGGTAAATGCTATAAAATATTTCTTAAAAAACGATAAAAATTTTAATTATTCAAAGCAACATATCGAAGTTTTTTTGCGTAAAAATCAACTAAAAAACGATAAAGTAGCTCTCTTTAGTGTGGATGAAATCGTTGAATTAAGTAAGAAATTTTATTCATTCTTAAACAACTAAATCTCTTCAGACGGTGAAAAATATTACATCTTTCTCAGACCCAATTATTCCTTACATTTGTAATGGCGTCTATCCTCCTTCCGATGATACTTATTTAATTATAGATTACTTTAAAAAAAATGTTAACGAAAATTTCTTTGATGGGTTACCAATCAACAATATTAGAAAGATATTAGATATGGGAACTGGAACTGGGATAATTGCTTTATTCCTTCAAGAGATTAAAAAAAATTTATCGAAGTTCACTACTGAAATAATTGCCTCAGATATATCAGATGCAGCTATTAAATGTGCTATGTTAAATGAGAGAATAAATAATTACAAAGATGATATAACTTTTATCAAGTCTGATTTATTTAGAAAATTTCCACCAAATCTTCAACACTCGTTCGATATTATTGTTTTCAACCCACCCTATTTACATTCTATTAATTACAAAGAAAACGATCCCATTCGTAGGAGTAATGATTCTAATTGGGATGGAGGAGAGCGAGGTTTCGAAGTTTTCCTTGAATTTATAAATCAAGTGAAAGATTTTTTAAATTCAGAACAAAAATATTATATTTATTATATTAGTTCAAGTTCAACAGATTTAAGTCATTTAAACGCTGAACTAGAAACGCGAGGGTTTCAGAATAGAGTTTTGAATAAAAAGCATATATTTTTCGAAGATATAATATTGAATCGATTGGAAGAACTTTAAAGTTTACTAAAAAGGTCTCCTCGTTCTACGCTTTTCTAACAAAGAAACCCCATGAACTTTCAATGTTCTAGATAAACTATTAAACAATAAATCTATCTCTTGAGGTTTAAACACTGCTCTTTTGTGTGCTTCGATTTGTGGTATTGGTAATCCATAAAATTCATTAAGGCTTGAGATCGGTAGAAGGATTGAAGAAATTAAATCAGCTTTTTCGGAAGCTTCTTTTAAATCACAGCTTTCATCCATAAAAAACTCAATTCTGCATGGTGTATCGTAAGCCGCAGTTTTTAAGTAGAAAGCATAAAAATTAAAAGGAAAATAGTATGGAATTTCTTTTTTTATTCCCGTATCTCTTATTTTGTCTACTTCTTTTTTACAATTGAAAATGCAACTTCTCTCTGTTTGCCGCAATACTCTATTGTATAGATCTAAATCAGAAAAGTAGTCTAAAATCTGACGATAATTAATTTTTATGAAATCAGATAGATTCGTAACATTAGGTTTTAACATCTGTATGGTCCTTCTTAAGAGATTAGTTAATGCTGAAGTCCGAGTATCTTTTATCGAACCGATTAAAATAATTCCCTTCTCAATGCAAGTAGAATATAGTTTTTGATACTCTCTTAACAATTTATCATATCTCTTAGAAATTTCTGAATCTTTAGTAAATATCAGATTTATGGGCATAATTACTACTGACCCATCTAAAATAATTAAGTCTACATCGCTCTTCTTTTCGATTAATTTATTTAGGAGATTAATTTCCATAAAAGTCATATCCATCGAAACCTTCGCTTCTACCGCATTTTCCTCTCGATTCAAATAATTTCCTTGGACATTATAATTATTAAACCCTGTTAAATCAGGAAAGTACTCAATTCGGGATGATTGGTTATCGTAAAAATAGTACTTCACAGCAATAGCTTTTAAGAAAGAAAAATCTACATTCATGAATTTTTTTACGACAGAGCTCCCATCAACACTTACAATGTTTAATCCTCTTATGTTAGATGACGAAATTGGCTTTCTAATAAAATTTTCTTTAATATCATAACTTGGATATTTCAACAACTCTCCAAAATCCAGACTTTCAAGATTAGCTAAAAGTATTTCTACGAATTTTTTTTTCATTCGTTCGATTCCAATATACTCTTGAGCGAGATTTTTTAAATTTGTTAGTAAAATCTGTTCTTTGGTAAAACCGGAGTTAATGGAGCTAGTTGAGCCAAAAGAACTAGAATTCAGATTTATGTTTCTCTGATTTGATGTATTATTTCTAACTGTCATCAAGATTTGAAATGAAGAGAGGTAATTATAATAATGAGGAGAGATTAAAATTAATAATTTTTATAATTAGAATCAGTAGACATTCACTCTAAAAATGGCTATCAATTTAGGACAAGATCCGAATATATTGATATTAATCTCATTTGCTGAAATATTATTCGTTCTTGTTCCTTCATTAATTGCCGCAAAAATAGAAAAAACCACCTTCACAGTAGAAGTTAAAAAACTTGGTTTTATCGTAAAAAATCCAAAACTTAAAAATATCATATTAAAGATTTTTGTTGGGATATTAACTGGAATCTTTTTCTTCTTCATTAGCGATTTATTATTAACTTTTTATATGAGATTTATAATTCAAAATCTGTTTGGAGCGCAATTTATTGAATCCGGTATAGGTAATGCGATTTCTACCCAACCTATAAACCCTAATTTTATTCAATTATCACTTCTAATAACGATTCAGATCGCTATTATTGGTCCCTGCGAAGAGGCGTTTTTCAGAGGGTTTGTCATCAACAAAAGCAAAAAGAAGGTTAAATTAATCTACTCTATCATTCTTTCTTCATTTTTATTCACAATTTATCATGTTCCTCCTTTCCTCGTACCTTTAACTACAATCATAACTTTTTTTGGTTATTACTTTACTTTTGGAATTTTATTATCTTTAATTTTTGTCGCGTTTAAAGGCTCTCTTCTCCCAAGCTCTATTGCTCATTCTAGTTTAAATGTATTACTTCTAATATTTTGAGGAAAAGAGGTTCATTGCGATAGAAGGTTTAAAAGTATTGAAAAATAAATAAAAACATACATTTAAAAAATCATACAAAGATAAATATAATTAAGTCATACCTATCAATATTAAATATTAGAGTACAGTAAAATAATTATTACCATTTATCAACAAGGGCTGAGAAATTTGACAGGCTACGATTACACTTGGAAAATAATGATGTTAGGAGACGCGGCTGTTGGCAAGACCTCACTCACTCTAAGATACATTTCTGGTTTTTTCCTCGACGATCTTAAATTAACTATCGGAGTGGATTTTTATTCAAAAACAACTAATTTTAAAAATAAAAAAGTAAAACTACAAATATGGGATTTTGGCGGCGAACAAAGATTTAGATTTCTCTTGCATCAATACTGCAAAGGAGCTAACGCTGCATTCTTTTTATATGACATTACTAATCGCTTGTCTTTGGATCATTTACCTGATTGGACTCAAATCATACGAGAACATGCTGGAGATATCCCAATTATGTTAATTGGCTCTAAAGTGGATTTAAAGGAATTTCGAGCAGTTACAAGGGAGGAAGGGATTTTAGCTGCTAAAAAATATAACTTATCTACATTTATAGAATTGTCTTCTAAGACGGGTCAAAATGTTGAGAAGTCATTTGATGTAATAACTGAGATTCTTTTTGATAAATATAAACCTAGTTTCTAACTGAGCAAAAAATTTGATACTTTGGTAACCTATTTTCATGAAGAGATTAATTAAAATTAATCAATTTATTAGCTGCCAAACTAGCATATTATTCGCACCTCTATTGTTCCATACAAAATAAGGAATTGCGGTAATTTTACTGCCATCAGAAGCTGTTCCAGTAATGATATTGACACCCCCTAACAAATCTGTTTCGAACTTAACAGTTAATCCTCGATCTTTAGAGATAACTGCTTTAAAAATATCAATATTTTTATTATCTTTTTGTTCAAAACAATAAATTAATGGACCATTTGATATAGCTACTCGATTTCTGTTTCCCTTGATTCTCGGATCACTTTCAACAAATGTTGGCATCATCCTAAAATCTAATTCAATTTCGTCATTATCTAACCAATTTCTTAAAATTTCAACATATTTCCCATTATGTAAATCTTTACTATATTTTATTCCATTAATTTTTAGATCTGCATCGAAACTCCAACCTGGAATTCTAAGGAATAAAGAAAATTTTTGACTTTTACTTAAATTAAGTTTAATCTTTACCTCTCCTTTCCATGGGAACCCACTAATTTGACTTATACTAATCAAATTCGAATCTAAGTCGATCTTAATATTATTCCCAATATATTGATGAATCCAAATTCCACTTTCCGAAGTGCTGTAAATATAATCACCTAAGGAAGCAATAATTCGAGCTACATTAGGAGGACAGCAGGCACATCGAAACCACTCTCTTCTTTTGTCCATTCCATGTGAAGTTAATGGATTATCATAAGTGTATTCTTTACCGTTAATGGATTGACCAACCAACATAGCGTTATATAATAATTTTTCTATCAGGTCTGCATATTTACAGTTGCCGGTTATTTGGAGCATTCTTAGATTCCACATCATATTTCCAATTGCAGCACAAGTTTCAGAATAAGAATCTTCATTATTTAAAGAAAAATCTTTTTTAAAACCTTCTGTTCCTTTTTCAGATCCAGTGCCACCAGTAATATACATTCTGGCTTTAACCATTTTCAACCATACTCTTCGAAGAGCTCTTAGTAAAGTTTTGTCTCCTATTTCAGAATAAAGATCAGCCATTCCACAAAATAAATACATTGCTCTAACTGCGTGCCCAACTGGTTCGAAAATTTCTCTTACCGGAACATTTGATTGAATGTAGTCTCCGTTCAAGTTTTCTTTGAAGAGTATTAATTGACTTCTTAGTGTAAGATTCGAAGCCCATTCTGCCACTTCGCTCTCCTTTTCTTCAATAGCATTCTCCCTCGCTATTGATGAGTGGAATTCGTGGTTTTTCTTTTTTGCTAAACCTAGAATAGAGAGCATGTTTATGTACTGATTAACAACATAAGTTTTGAAGTTAGAAATGTTTCCCCTTCGGTTAATAAATTCTTCCGCTAATTTTAAATAATTTGAGTTCTCAGTGATTCTGTACAACGCGATTAAAGCCATTTCTATTTCTTCGTGACCAGGAACGCCCTTCCTTTTTCCTCCTAAATATCGCGATACTAGCAAATTTGCAAACTTGATGGCTACATTTATCATGACTTGGCTTTTAGTAGCATGATGGTGGGATATAGTTGCTTGGATCAAATGACCTGCACAATACAATTCATGCATTAGGTATATATTTGTAAACCTCTTTTCTATAAATCTTGTCGAATAGAATGTATTAATATATCCATCTTTAGTTTGAGATTTCTTTATTAAATCAACAACTTCATTCACTTTTGCTTCTAAACCAGGATCATTATAGATATTAAGGATATAGCATGCTGCTTCAAGCCATTTATATAAATCCGAATCAAAGTAGAATTCTCCTCTTTGAACTCCTTTTTTAAGACCTGAAGCAACTCTAAAATTATCTATGTGAAAATCTCCCTCTAACATTTGATGTTGATGGTGAATAGATACTTCTCGATTGATCTGTTGTCTTTTTGACCAAAAATCATCTTTAATCTTAACTTTTACAAACGAAACAGGTTTGAGCTTATTGAAAGGGCGTTTACTAATGTTAAAAGTCATCTTTAAAAGAATGTTTTATTTATAAAAATATAGAAAAAATAATTAAGAATAGAAAATAAAATATTTTAATTATTCAATCCAATAAAGTGAAAATAAAACACGTCTGATTTAACTTATTTTATAGGAATTATTTTCGCACTCTTAGCGGGGATTGTAGTTTACATTGGAGTTCTTATTCAAAAATCTGTTATAAATAAACATTCCAGTGACCCAAAATTTATCAGAAGTCTTGCTAAAAACCCAATATGGATCATGGGGCTTCTATTACAAATTGTAATCGGAGGGCTTGTTTTTTATTTTATTGCAATTATTTTTATAGGGCCTGCCATCGTTCCAGGTCTAATGTCTGTAGGATTAATAGTTCTTGCGTTAGGTTCTGTTAAAATGTTAAAAGAAACATTGGGTAAAGAAGAGATTATTGGGATATTGCTAATGATTGGTGGGGTTTCTTTACTTGGTTTAAGCAATTTATCAATTGATGTTTCTACGTTTAATATTCTTAATTCGGGTTTCATTTTTAGAATAGTTGTGTTCACGATTGTTGTTCTTTCTTTAGCAATTTTGTTTGAAATTTTACGTCGAAAACACGAGAAATTTAAAGGCTTGTTAATGGCAATCGAGGCGGGTTTAATTCTTTCTCTTAATACCGTTTGGGCGAGTCCTGGAACAACAGTTGTAACTCACGTGATTTATGGAATTATAATAAACGAAGAAATTATTTTTGGGATTATAATTGGTATCATTCTTCTCCTCATAGTTGCCATTGGAATCACTATAGGGCAAATTTCTCTTAAATACGGGCAAGCTAATATTTTAGCACCATTAACAAGTGTCCCAATCCAGATAATACCCGTAATTTCTTTTTTTATTGTATTTTTATCGACACCCCCAAGTGTTCTCTCAGTTATCTTCATGATAATTGGATTCACATTAATTATTATTAGTTCCTTTTTGCTTACTAAAAAACAAGCTAAGCGTGAAAAAATTAGTATTTAGTACAAATTGAATTAATGTAATCCGTCCTACGAACTCTGCATTTAAATGTCAAGATTATAATTAACAACTAATATATGATAATTTCCTATCCCAAAAAATTCATACAAATTTAACTCTTCCCAATCTTGTTATTATATATTAACCAATATAATGACTCAACAATTAACTGTAAAAAAGGGTAAAAAGGTAACTAAATCAGAAAAATCTAAGTTTAAAATCAAAAGAAGAAATATATATTACTTAATAGATCTTGGGTTAGTAGTTAGTTTTATTCTATTTTTTTCAACAGGATTATTAAAACTTCTTGATATCTACGGTTACATTTTTTATCCTTTTGGGTTTTTAGTTAACACCTCAATTATTCATAATTGGAGTGGTTTAATTTTTGGAATAGTTGCATCATCCCATACGGTATTACACATGAAATGGTTTGTACAAAAGATTAGACAGGCTCGACGAAGAACCAAAGGTCTTAAACTTAAACGCTATGGAAATAGTGGTCGAAGAATTTTCACTTATATTCTTAACATAACACTTGCTATATCTTCAATAATACTCCTAGTTACTGCAATTCTTAAACTTCCTGGTATACTAGCTCAATTGGGGTTATATCCTCACTATTCTTTTAGTCTTACGCTTTTGCATGATTGGAACGGGTTTATTTTTGGTTTGTTGGTATCGATTCATTTTGTGCTACATTGGAAGTGGTTAGTTGCAATAACTCGAAATGTATGGACAAGACTAAAATATGGAAAAATCATCATGATTTTAAGTGTAGTAATAGTTCTTGCCTTTCCAATGGTTCCCTATAGTATAAATTTATTAAATTCAAATAAACCAAAAACTGAAGGTATTAACATCCAATTGATTGGTAGGTTCTATTTTAACCCCGAAGATATAGAAACTGTAAGACCCGATATTTTCAAGAATGATCACTTCTCTATATTCGATGTTTTAGTCCATTTGGACAAAGTAGGGGAAATACAAATGCTTTATCACTTTAGCGCTGATCATAACACATATGTGATAGATTCAATAAATGGAATGCAAGATTGGTGGTATTATGCGTATTATGATGGAGGCTGGAAAGAAAATAATGTTTTTCGGATTGATCACTACCCTTATAAACCAAAAATGGCGATGACTATATTCCAAAAACAAGCAGGATTACAGCCTATTTACAATACATATCTTCAGGAAAATTCTCGATTAAATAATAATTCTGGCATTAGAATTATCCCAGATGTTTATATCGTAGGATCTAATGGTGTGGAGCTACTTTTTCATAATGTAGAAGTAACTGCTCATAACCTAAGAAATGATATTCTTCAAGATGGCGTGATAACGGCTAT
Organism: Promethearchaeota archaeon; assembly: GCA_030599585.1. Taxonomy (GTDB): domain Archaea; phylum Asgardarchaeota; class Lokiarchaeia; order Sigyniarchaeales; family SOKP01; genus SOKP01. The sequence continues at coordinate 349,735 of JAUVNS010000004.1, forward strand.
AGATGTTATCTTATCAATGGGTGACCAAGGATTATTAACATACGAACTAAAATGGTACGATTCAATTGGAACAGCAGAAACGAGAAGTTATTGGGTTCATACCATAAACGGTGAGGAAAGCTATGGTAGATGCGGTTTTGTGTATGAAGAAGGAGACAACGATTTTATTCATAAAGATAACCATATCCACATTCCATCTGACATAAGAGTAATAAATTCCCCAGAATACATTGCTTACTTTTGGATTTGCATTTAAAACAATTATTAATTAATAAAAAAAAAAGAAAAAAAATTTATTTTTTGCCAAACAATCAAGTCCAAGCAGATAAACCAATCAACTAAATTAAATTGATTGCGATTTTCATATCATTTTGTGTGACCTTCTTACGACCTGAATGTTTTGCTATGTCTAGAGCGCAGCCAGTTAATTCTTTTGCGTATTCTTCTAAATAATCCATTAACTTATCTACTGCGGCTCTACTAACGATTTCGGCTCCCGCTTTTTTCATTAAAGCTCTAAGCGGACTCCATGCGAATGCTGCCATGATTTTTTTAATTTCCTCCACGGATGTATAATATTGGTTAATTTCCCGCACTTTTTACAAGTTTGGGTTAAATTCTTTAATTTTTAATTTTTTAAAAAAATTTAAAGTATTTAAATTAAAATTGGTATTATTCCTATATAAATGTGTTGGTTGATCATTGTTTATCCGAGTAATTTTGTCATCCAATTATGGTCGACAAAAAGAATCTTTGTTGCTGAGAAAAAAAAAATTTAATAGCAAAATCAGATCGTAAAAAATGATCAAATGTTGACTTCGGTTGTAAATTTGGATTTGAAGTCGAACTTAAAACCTATTAATATTGTTGAGATCCTTGACGAGTTTTCAGAAAATATTCTTGTTAGTAAAAGATAGAGTAGGTTATAATATGAGACTTCAAATATTCAGTATTTTTGAGCCACATATTCTAACCTACTTTTTTATTACTTCTAATCTATAGAAGTTAAGGCAGATTATCTAGATTATTATAAGGGAAAAGGTATTTAAAAAAAGAAAAAAAAGTATTTTTTTGTGCTAAACAAACAAGTCCAAACAGATAAATCGATCAATTAAATTAAGTTGATTGCGATTTTCATATCATTTTGTGTGACCTTCTTACGACGTGAGTGTTTTGCTATATCTAGCGCGCAACCTGTAAGTTCTTTGGCGTATTCTTCCAAATAATCCATTAACTTATCAACTGCGGCTCGACTAACGATTTCGGCTCCCGCTTTTTTCATTAAAGCTCTAAGCGGACTCCATGCGAATGCTGCCATTATTTTATTCCTCCACTAATATTTTTTTGTTAAT
>JAUVNS010000025.1 GCA_030599585.1 Promethearchaeota archaeon
AAATAGTTAATGCATTAATTCCTTGAGCTAGATCGTTAGTATCTAAAGTGAAATTAAATTGCGATGCACTTTCAGAAAAATTCCCATAACCAAGTAAATCAACGCTAGCTCCTGTAAGATGGGTATCCGTTGCGATGTCACGGTATAAGATCGTAATATTCAATAATTCATCAAATTGAGTGTCAATGGAACCAAGATCGAATATCTCGATTTCTTCAACGAATAATCGTATGTAAGTGGTTCTTTCTTCAACATTAATAAAGAACTGAATCGTTTTGGATTGGTAATTATCTTTTAGCGATAAAATAGTTAATGCATTAATTCCTTGAGCTAGATCGTTAGTATCTAAAGTGAAATTAAATTGCGATGCACTTTCAGAAAAATTCCCATAACCAAGTAAATCAACGCTAGCTCCTGTAAGATGGGCATCCGTTGCTATGTCACGGTATAAAATAGTGATATTTAATAATTCTCCAAATTGGGAATCGAATGTATCACTATCAAAAATTTCTAAATCATCAATAAATAATCTTATATAAGTATCTCTCTCATGAATACTAATGACAAATTGAATAGTTTGAGATTGATAATTATCCTTAGTACACAAAATCGTCAAAACATTTATTCCTTGACTTAAGTCGTTTGTACTTAAGGTAAAATTGTATTGATTAAACAATTCATCTAACATTCCCATTCCTAATAAATTGACTGTGGCAGTAGTTATATGTTGCTTAGTAACATTGTCTCTGTAAAGAATTGTAATGTTAAGTGATTCACCATACTGAGAATTAAAAGTTTCTGCGTCATATTTTTGAGAACTATTTATAAATAGTAATAGTTCTGTTTCACGATCATATATATCTAAGAGTATTTGGAAAGTCTGATCCTGATATCCATTTAATTGAGCAAATATAGTTAAAATATTCAGCCCGTTTTCGAAATTATCTGCATTAGTAGTAAAATTAAATTGCGTTCCTATTTCGTTAAAACTTCCAATACCAATTAAATCGACACTAGCTCCAGTTAAATGAGCATCGGTCACATTATCTTGATATAAAACAGTTATATTCAAAAGCTCGCCAAATTGGGTGTTTATTGTGTCACTATCGTTTTTTTCGCTACCTTCTACGAATACTTTTATATATGTAGTTCTTACTTGAATATTCACGAAAAGTTTTATAGCCTGGTATTGATAATTATCTTTTTGAGCAAAAATTGTTAAAATATTTACTCCTTGAGTCAAATTATTAGTATCTAAAATGAAATAATAATGATTAGATGTTTCATTTAAATCTCCAAATCCTAATAAGCTTACTGAAGCGTTGCTGATTAATTGATTTGTGAGATTATCTCTATAATAAATGGTTAAATTAAGGAATTCATTAAATTGAGAATTAATAGAATCACTATCATACTTTCGTTCGGATTCTACAAATAACGATATATTGGATGCTCTTTCTACGACGTTTATATAAAATTTAATACTATTAGATTGAAAATCATCTTTTTGAGCGAAAATGGTTAAAACATTAACTCCTTCAATTAAACTATTAGTATCTAAAGTAAAATTATACTGAGAAAGAGTTTCATTTAAATCTCCAAATCCTAACAAGCTAACTGACGCATCAGATATGTAAGCACTAGTTAAATTGTCTTCATAAAAAATTGTTATATTTAAAAGTTCGTTAAATTTGGTATTAATAGTATCTTTATTGCTTTTTTGAATTTCATCTATAAAAAGGTGTAGTTCAGTTTCTCTTTCAATAACCTCAACGAAAATTTGAATAGATTCAGTCTCGTAATTATTTTTCTGCAAAGTGACAGTTAATATGCTAACTCCAAGACCTAAATCTGTTGAGTTTACGGTGATATTATAATGTTCTAAAGTAAGAGATTCATTTAGATATCCAGAAACTTTTCCTTCTAGTGTTGCGCTATCAGCGCTAATGTGATTTCCACTTACATTTTCTTTGTAGGTAACAGTAATGTTTAACATATCATTAATAGGAATTTGAATTACCGGATCAAGAGTTTTATCTTCTCCATCTAAAAATAATTCTAAATCCATGCCAAAATCTGGAAATGTCTCAATATATGTAATATTAAGGTATACATCATCTATAGAAATTGAATATACTTGGTCTAACTCAAAGGTATCCTTGAGAAATACTTCAATAGACACTGTGATATTCACACCTGTAGATATTAAACTTGTTACATCGAATCCATCTACTTTTGCATCTTGCCACGAAGTGGTGAAGTTTGTTAATTTTATAATCCCTTCATCGTACGACTTATCATTTAAATATAATTTCATCTCTGATAGAGGTGCATATATAGGCCAAGTATTATTTACTTTATATTTAAAGAAGAATCTTGCATCTGTAACTTGAACGCTTGCGCTATCAAGAGTATTTCCTACTTGATTCCAGGATAGTTTGGTAGATTGGTCAATTTTTTTTTCATAAGTAAATGTAAGATTACATGCCTTAATCATTAATGAATCCCAATCGTCATGATCTCCGGAATTATCATTATCCTCACTGTAAATATCTATACCCAAAGTAATTGTAAAATTGGAATGATCTAGATCTTTATCTAAAGCTGAGTTTAAAGCAGTAATAATATCCTCTTCACTAAAAACATACATGGAGCTGTCTGTGATATTTAATATTGAAGAAAGGCCATTTCCATATTGTCCTAAATATTTTGTTCTATTATACGCAACTGTATATGAATAATCATTATTAAGATCTGAAATTAAAACATAAAACGTCGCAAAATCACCAATAGCGTAAAGATCTTCATCATTTTCACCAGTGTAATTATCATTTGGAGTGTCGATATTGGAGTCAACACTAGCATTAAAAATAACTTCCAAAGATGCTGATTTAATAACATAATCTGAAATATCCACCCCTAGACTTACATTTTTTTTAAACTGAATACTTGGGTAATTATAAATTTGGCTATCACCTCCAGCAGTTTCATCCCAGTGATGAGCAACAAAACAACCACTATCATTAATTAACGCTATATGGGGAGGTAAAAACCCACTATTATTAAACATGCCCCATCCCTGAGATGTAGATGAATTTACTACCCCGGAAATTCCAGAATATGTTCTAGTTTCACCTAATACTTCAAAGTTTGCTTGACCAGTACTTGTGGTAGCGTCCATATCTGAATTATCTCCCTCAGTTCCGTTTTCCCAATACCAAGTCGGTTCGATTGGAGACTCAAATGTAGGGTTTTTTATCCATTGTTGCGTTACCGATCTTTGAGCGGAAGTCTTGACAAAATCAGTATCTCTATTTTGTTCGTAAGAGATATCAAAATTATTTTGAATAAAAGGAAAAGTTAAAGAAATACTAAGCAAAATTAAAAATCCGATTGTTTTACATTGTCGTTTTCTTTCTGTCAAACTCACTCACTTATCTATACGATTTTTATTATCAATTCCTATACAAAAATGTAAAAATAATGAAACATTAACACATAATCTAAGAATTCAATACATGAAATTACTTTATATTTTTTAATTACTCTAATTACCAATCCTAATACCTAAATGCCTAAATGCGTATAATTCATACGCAAATATACAATATGTGTAACACTCCACTTTTTTAAATATTCATTTCATTTTTTATAATAAACCTAATAACAAGAAATTTAAAATAATGAAATATTGAAGTGATATTTCTCGATTAATTTTATTTAAAGTGAATTTTTCACAAATCCACCATCCACTTGAATTACAGTTCCAGTAATGTAACTAGCTTTATCAGAAGCTAAAAAAACTACGAGATTTGCTAACTCTTGAGGACGACCTAGTCTCCCTAAAGGAATAATGTCTATCCAATTTTTCATTATTTCCTCTCTTGATTTACCTAAATCATTCATTTGAGTTTTTATTAGTTCTTCCATTCGATTGGTTAATGTTGGCCCAGGACAGACAACATTAATTAAGATATTATCTTTTGCGTATTCGTTCGATAATGTTTTTGCGAAACCAACAACTCCAAGGCGAGTTGTATTAGACAAGATCAGATTATTTAGAGGCTGTTTAACCGATACTGAAGTTATAGCGATAATCCTACCAAACTCTTGTTTTTTCATTATTCGTAATACTAGTTTAGAAATAAGAATGAATGAAACCAAGTTTAATTTTATAGATTTTTCCCAATCATCTCTGCTAATTTCACTAAATGGCGCTGATGGTGGACCACCTGCGTTTCAACCATACTTATATATTAGCGTTGATGATTAAAAATTTTAATTATGAGGATTTAGTTTTAAGTACATATTACACTTCAGAAAGAATTCAGTACACCTTGGACAGCTTTCAGCGTGTATGCAAATGCTAGAAAAGTCGCATAAAATCTCGACTTTTTCGAATTTTATCGCAACCCTGTGTAATCTCTTTTCAATTTCGTCTCTCATTAAAAATCTCGATCCTGTAAATCGTCCTTTCAATTTAAACCAAATATGAATTAAATCGTACAAAAATCAAAATTGAACAAAAAATTTTTTAATTTCTGGACGCATAATATGAACTTCCTATATGTTTCTTTTTTTAAATAAATATCAAAATTAATCAAGAATGAAATGTGGCTTTGGAATATTTTTGAAATAATTCCTTTTAAAAAGCAAGTCTATTTCTGATATCAACCAGCATATTACATCATAAGGGGGGGAAGTTTGATATATGTTAGTTGCTCGTTGCTTAATGTAATTCTGATCTACTTTTTGGAAGTTATTTTGTAGATAGAGCTGCCTTTCCGCTAGCATCCAGCATAATCTATCAAAATCTATTTCTTTTTCGGTAAGAAAATAGGCTGCGACACTAATATCATGCTTAACATCATTATTATAATCGAACATTAATCTTCAAAGCTATTATAGATACTTTTAGTAAAAAATATGATTATTAAAAATTAAGAGTAGAATTTATCCTAAAAGATAATAAGAAGAACTTTATAAAAATAGATAAGGGTGTGCTTAATCGGGTGTCAATTCGTCCAGATCGCTTAAATCAAGCCCAGAATCTAAAGTTTCAGGGATATCTGATAAGAATTCGTCGAGTATTTCTTTCAATTCGTCTCCAGATCTTTTTAATATTAATCTTATTAACCCAATATTAATGTCAGGATCAGAAATTAATGTAAGTACGCCTTTTGGTCCGCAGCTCGACGCAAATATCTTACCGCCTGTAAATTCGCTCGTTACTATTTCTAAATCGCCCAGTTCTAGATTTTTACCTTGTTCTTCACTGGCACAAAAAACTGCTGATGCTATTGCTCCAATACCGTCAACATCGGCTGGGAAATAGGAAAATTTAGAGACGCTCGCTATAGTGAGTCCTGTTCTGTCAACTAATATTACTTTTTTAATACCGCTCTCGGATTTTATTATTTTTGAAAGAATATTATCGAAACTTTTTGTGTCAATTGACAATTCTTACACCACTCTTAAATTACTAACCTTTAGTATATTATTAGATTACAGATTTAAAATTGTTATTATTAATAAAAAAGTATATGTATATAAAAATATGTTTTTACTAGTCATTTTCAATTAAGACGAGGGAAAACTAGGAAAACTTCAAAACAAAATTCTGCTTAAAAAATGAATCTACAGATTTTTAGAGCAGACTTTTCTCTTTTACAATTTTTCTGTAATGATCTCTTTCTCTTCGAAGAATTTTAATTTCTTTTTTAAAATCTAAAATTTGATCTTTGATGGTTTCTTTTTCATTGTCTTTTGTTTTACTCTCACTTTTTAGATTTTTCATATCCAGTTTAAGAGTTGTTATAGAATCGATGTAAACTGAATTTTGGTCCTTCAATTTATCAATTTCACTTAACAATCTTTTTTGCGTATTTTCAGATTTTTCAAGTTCAGAGTTCAAATTTATATTTATATTTCTCATATCCTCTTTTTCTTGAAGGACTTTCTCGGCTTCCACTTCAAGTTCTTCTGCTCCTGTCAGCTTATTTGAAATCACTTCAATGCGTTTCTCCTTTTCTTTTATAAATTCATCTCTTTCAAATATTTTTTGGTTTAAAATCTTCAAGTCATCTATCAATTTAGCATTGTTTTGATTCAGATCTGCCATCTGTTGGCTCCATTTCTCCAATTTTATGTATTGTTCACTTATTTCGTCCTTGAGTGACTGAATCTCCTCTTCGTATGTAGTATTTTCAGATACTACTTCTGTGTATTTTCTAGTTAATTCTCGGATTTTACTTTTCTTTTCTTCTAAAAGGTCTTCAAGTTCGCTGTTTTTGTTCTTAATTTCATCAAAATCATTGCCCATTAGTAGATTTTCTTTCTCCTCTCCTTGAATTCTCGTTTCACTCTTATCTATCGGCTCATTCACACTTTTAACTTGTTTTTTTCCTACTGTTTTATTTGTTTCCACCAAACTTGTTTCTCCTTCAATAATCTCTTCCCAGTAAGTAGACAATTCGTCTTTTTTAAGCATATCATAATATTGTCCTAAGATATCATCAAAATTGAGAGCTTCTCTCTTAGGTAACAGTTCATAAGATATTCTTCTCAACCTTCCTTCTAATTCTGTGTTACTAACATCTTCTTGAGATAGGAAAATGCAAATAGCAAAATTCGGTTTTCCTACATAGTGCCTAAATGAAAATCCAGAATAAAAGCTCGCAACAATTACATCATTATCGAGTAAAACTTCAGCAAAATGGGGCTCCATCTTCTTATCCATGTGAGCACTGACTAATCGCTTTAAAACCTCAGATGTAATTCCTAAGAACTCGCAAATATTACTTGGAAATTGTGTTTCAATGTGGACTTCAGATTTCTCGTTAAATCCTAACACAATTATACCCTTCAATCTCACTCAACGCAATTGATTAAATTTTACAATCTTATCACTAATAAAGTAGCAACATTTATGTATATTTCAATCGATATTAACCAATACTGTCTTTCGAGATCTATCCCAAAATATAAGGATATGATCTTGCACTGGTAGGATGCCATTAAGAAGGTTAAAAATTAGATTTCCAAAAAAGTTTTAATTTAGTCATCTATGCTAAAAGAGTTTAAATCTCTAATATTCAAATAAACACTCCAAAAATTAAATTTTATTTTCAAACAACACATTTATTTAATATTTTAGATAAGTACACATTAGGTATAGTAAAAAAATATGGTAAAAAGAAATTATTTACACTTTAATATCTAGAATTACTTATTTTGCTGTTGTTTAATAGGTGAATATTATTTCAAAAAATGAGAAAGAAAAAAAGGATTATTATTCGGGAAAGAAAAGAATTTCTGTGTATATTTCAGATGAAGTGGAAAAAGAATGGCACGATTTTATAAAAAAAAATAAGATATCATCAATTTCTAAATTAATTAGAGAAGGTATTAATTATTATATCGAAGAAAAATCGAGCCTGATGAGCCAAGATTTATCTGTTTTTACTCATTCGTTAAAAGAAAGATTTACAATAATTAAGGGAAATCTACAATTAATCCTTGAAACACATCAAAAGGATCTCAATAAAGATGTTTTATCAATTATAAATCATCTATTAGGAGAAATTAAACAATTCGAAGAGAGATTTATCTTCAGATTAGAAAGACATGATGAAACCCCTTCTGATTATGATATTTTATTAATTGAAGATGATTTGTCTACAATTGAATTAGTAACTAATTTTTTTGAAGCAAAAGGGCATACTAGCAAAGGCGTCATAACGGGTGCGAAAGGATTGGAAGAGTTGAACTTCAATACTCCAAAATTAATTTTGCTGGATATAATTTTACCTGATGTTAGCGGGTTTAAGATCTGTAAGAAAATAAAATCTAATGAAAAATTCAATAATATACCTATCATATATTTAACAGCAGTCCCAGGGAATCAAGTAAATAAAAAAATGGAAGAAACTAAAGCTGATGGCTACATCTTAAAACCCTTTGACCTTGCTGACTTTGATTTTGTGTTTCAATATTTATAGAATTTCCTTGGTAATTTTATTTCATTTTGTTATCGGGATGCTAAAATGAAAGTCGAATTTCTCCCCTCTGATTTTAATACTTTCACCATTTTAGAATATTTGATTTAGGCTGCTAATGGCCTGCTTTTCTTCCAGAGCTAAGTAATTTTTTTTTAATAAAGAAGTATAAAATTTACGACCCTTAGGGCTAAAATACTTGTATCCAAATTTATCCCATGTTGCTTCTCTATTTAATGGGGCGATTAGTGTCAATTGGTTTTTTAGAATTGTCGTAAATAAGATTGGAAATTCTTCGGAACTCGAGCGTTTTAAGATGTTTAACAAAACATCTTCACTAATTTCATTCCAAGAATCTTTGAATTGTAAGCAGAAACGCCTAATATCAATTTTATTATTAACTAGTAATTCAGCTAATGCTTTAATCGCTACCTCATAAGGATTTACTTCTTGATTTGAAGCGTTAGATAGAAGTACGCTTGGTAAAAGAGGACCAGAATTTTTTTTTTGGGGTAGGGAATATTCAGGTAAAAGTTTGAGCTGATTTAAGCCCATTATATTTCTGACGTCACTAATAGTTCCCCCAGTATCGAAAAATCGTTTATTTAAAATATATCTTATAAGCTTTTGAGCATGTATATCTCCAAAATAGGGGTAGTCTGAGGCATAAAGGAGATACTCTGACCAATCTCGATTATCCACTCTTATCTTATTGTTAGACTTGAACCATTTTCGGAAATCCTCAAAAAAGTTCCCAGCTCCCTCACCATGAAGCATAGATAAGTCGCCATAGGTATTGGGTTGAACTAAAGCGTTATAAACTTCATAATCACCTATATTCCCTTGAGCGAAATGAGCAATAATTACTTTAAAGTGAGGTAATAAGGCAGGATTTTGTTGACTAATAACTGAACGCGTTGATTTAATTAATTCCGCGATATCTAGTATAGATCCTCTCCCCCGAGTGTCAAAAATCACGGGTAGGGAATGCTTAGCAGCCTCAACTAAAACTTTTAAAGGTTTTCCTGATTTTATATCGTCAATCCATCTTTCAGAGCGAGGGTGTAGTTTTAATCCTCGGAGCCCTAGTTCTTGCCGAGCGTAGCATACTTCGTTTACTGCTTTTTCCCCTTCCATTGGATCGCAACGTGCATACCCAATCAATTTCATGGAAAAAGGAAAGCGAGTAGTAAATCGCGAAACATTAATATTACTGGCTCGGTATCGCGCTTCTGGATGCTTATCCCTAAAAACATCCTGAAACGGGAAAACTACACCTTGGTCGATAAAAGAATAAAATTTCGATTTTGCTTTTAAATCAGAATGTTTTTTCCCCAACGATTCTAAAGCAATATAAAGGTTGTCTGTAAAGGGATAAAGATTGAACTTCCAACTAATCTTTGTATGCTTACCATCTAGATTTGTTGAAAACGATTGTTCTCCTGTAGTAGCCCAATCAGTTTTTATTCTCCCTTGGACATTGCCCCAAAAGTCGAATGTTCCTGTTCCCGGCGCTAAGGGGTTCATCATGGTTGCTCCATCGACATCTTCTCCTAAATGTGAATGAGAATCGATTACAAATATATTTTCCGTTCGAATTTTTCCTTGTTGTTCAATAATCGCAGTAAGCATAATTTTCCATTTCAACTTTTTTTTATTTTTATGATCTATCCTTATTCTCTCATTTCTTTTGGAAGAGATAAAACTCCGGTTAATGGATTATTTAAGGGATCTTGGCAATATTCAATCGTAAAGTAAATCAAATCGTTTAAGATGTTAGGATTTTCGTTATTATCTAACTTATACTGATAAAGGCTTAACTGATATTCTGCTTCTGTTATTGGAGGTTCTGCGTAACTTACATTTCCAAAAACTGACTGAAGGATAGGTTTCAGAAACGGAGAGTAGAGAAATCCAAGTTCTTTTAGGACGTCCTTCAAATAGAAAAACATTCTTTGGCAAGCTTGCATCATGTATCTAACTGGTTGGTCTTCAGGGCCCAGATATTGCTCAGCAAATTCCGGATCATACTGGGCAAGATGCTCTCGCGTAAGGTTCTGGGGACGAAATAGAGAAATTAATCCTCGTTCAATTGCCGTTTTTCTGTTATAAGCTATTGTCTCGCTTCCCGCATCCGGTATCCAAACTTCTTGCTCTAATAACTTTCGAGCTTTATAACACATAGCCTGCAATAAAAGTCCGATTCCGATCCTCCGGCAAATAGATATCTGTGCGTCTGATATACGAATCTCTATCGTATTCCAATCTGTAAAACAACACAAATCTTGGAACCTTCCGTCATCTAGGCTTGCTTTCTGCACCGTTTGGAGGAAATAGTTAACAGAATTCTCACTTAAATCAGTTAAATAAGGAATATAATGTTTAGGGTCGTTGTTACTTAACATTGTAGTATTATTTTTTAACCTTAAAGAACGGACACAGTTAGGAGCAGTTATTCTATTATTAACTATTTTAACAACATCTGTTGGCTGATTATTTAAAATAGGAGAATTACAAGTAAGGGCAATAATGTGTGGAATAAAATTTCTTATCATACAATAAGCTTGAACTTTTTCTAAATCTGTTTTGAACGATCCAATGTGGCTGTGATCTGCTTGAGTCAATCCGCGCATATATTCCTTAGCAGCGGGATTTATGGCAGATGCAATTATATGTAAATCGTTTGGTAAGGTGGTTTTTGCGAGCAGAAATAAGGTGCTTGCCCAATAAGCTAATTCTTCTGCGTATTCACATGGAGGAGTTACTAATTCCAATATGTAAGTCACAGCGGTTACATTACCGTCGCGGGCAAATGTGTCTATGTCAACTTCAACTCCATCGGGTAATCGATATCGGATATCCATAGCATATCCTTTTTCAAGATCATCTCGACCATAAGGCCTCGCTGTTACCTTTTGTCTTATATAATCGGGAACAGGTAAGAAACCTTCTCTCCCTTCATATAAAATCTGATCCATAATTTTGATTGCGTCTTTCACGATTTCTTTCATTCTAAAGACCATCTCGTCACCAGGAGGATAATTTCCATTGTCATCAGCAATAATTAATTCCATTTCTATTCCATGAGTGAAGGGTAATGGTGTCCAATGTTCGATATCTGCAAGAATCTCAGCCCATGGCCTGTCAGGTATTAAAACTTCTCGGTAATCCGTTCCAAGAAATAATTGATCAGTCGATCTATCTATAGGGTTGCCAAGACTCACACCAAAAGGAAGTTCTCGACCTGATGTCGCTTTACCTTTATGTTTTTTACCTTGTCCCATCATTTGAGAGAAATTATTATACTCTCCTTTGCTAGATCCTTTCTTCTTCTTCTTTTTCTTATCCTTTGCCATAAATTAGTTCACATTTATTATAATTAGCTTAAGTTAATGATTGAATTAAATTTTTAAATATATTATAATCGTTGATAAATTCATAGGACAGCACCAAATTAACTATTTTAAATTGGTTCCCGGAAAAAACACTCGCTAAGTTATCAACCGTCTTTCCTCCCTTGAAGATATCATCATCTATTATCACATTAACACTATCTTTAAGATTACTCACAATTTTCGATTTAATATGACTCAAATCTTCTGAAATAGACGATAAAATAACAGTGGGTTTTCCTAAATACGGTATGAAGTCTAAATTAAAAATTCTTACTTGATTTGTTATTCTTTCAGGTTGAACAAATCTTTTTAGAGTACGTTGTATGATCCTTACTTCCTCTTCGTTGTGATCGCTTATAGAAGGATAGATATAATAAGCAATGGATTTATCGGAATTTAACGCTAACTCCGAGTAAGCTCTATCGATTAAAGGGAAAATACTAAAATCATAGCTAAATAAAGATATTAGGGCGATTTTAAAATTAAAATTGCCAACCAGGACGTTATTACTTACATTTCCTCCAATTAGAGCAAATGTTTCAATTTCATTCGATATTTTGGATGTGTATGTATTCAACATATAGAATTGAGAAAATTGACCAATAGGTTCTACTTTAGTTTTTTTTTCCTCAACCATTTCATAAATTTCGTTGAATAAATCTTTTGCGATATTTTCTCTAAGCTCTTCTGAACTTATTTCTCCTATTATTTTATCCGCAGTTTCAGGGCAATCTAATTCGGCCAAGATACAAATAGTTTCTTTGAAAAATTCGTAAGCAGGATTGTTATATTTGTGTTCTGATACTGTCATTTTCTCTGAATGCAGAATAATCTGATCGATTTGTTTTAATATAGGGAGAATCAAGTCGTCCTTATTTTCATCATGGAACTTCTTTATAATGTTGAATAAAACCTTAATTCTAATGATTTCATCTTTAATTTGATCTACAAGCTTAAGAGCAATAGATGCTTCTTTTTTTAGAGATTTAAAAAGTATTTCGAGAAGAAATGTTTCCTTTACCGTTTTCTCTTCAATTAGGGAGAGAATTTTAGGAATTTCATCGGGATTTACATTAATATAATCAAAAGCTATGTTTTTTATTAGCTTATTTTTTTTGTTAAGATCTTCAATATCTTTAGCTATCTTCAAGCTCTCATCTAAATTTTTAGAAGCGTTAGCCCTAATTAGGGTATTGTGTAGATCTATTCTTTCCTTCTCTTTTGAGACTTGTAGTGCGGTTTTAAGTGCTTTTTCAAATTCACCATCAGAAAAGTAAGATTTTGCGAGTATTTTAAGCTTATCATCAATTTTCCCACGAACTATATGAGCATTGGGTTTTAATGGTTTATTATTTGAGGACTCAGCTTCAGGTTGTTGTTCAACAGCTATTTTAATTAACTCTTTAAATTCTTTCTCAATTTTCTTAGTATCATTTTTACTAGACGGAAGAATAAAATCGTTGATGTTAAATACATCAGTTTCACCGTTTTGAAGAAATTGTTTATTCTTCAAGATAGAATTTATTTTACTCGCAGAGATAGTTTTTCTTATATGTTGAACTTTATCGGTGTATTCTACCAGTTTCAACCAATAAGCATTGATGGTTAGTTTACCAAAACCGTCTCTGACAGGCGTTACCATTAAATTTATCGTTTTAGTTTCGCTCGAAGCAAATTTAACCTCGTTTTTAAATTCGCTTGGATTGACCTCAATATCGAGATTTTCTCCTTCAAAAACGAATTTAAAGTGTTCTTCTTTATTAGATTGATTAGTAATTTCAAGAGAAATAGGATTTTCAGCATTTGGTAATAATAGGTTTTGAGGGAACTTTTTCACAATTATCGAAATAACTTGATTGGGTTCCGGGGGAGGCATAATTGAGAGGGTATTTTGTATTAGTGATATAATAAATTTCGCAAAATTGATATTTGTTACGATTTAATTAGGATGTTAAGGAAGTGATGAAGTGCTTCATTATCTTAATATCATTCATATAAAACTTATTGATTTTAAATATTTACTAAAGAATAATGACTACTTCCCCTTTCTTCTAACTCTCTTACTAAAATCTTTGAGATCTTCGATAATCATCTCCTTACTATAATCAGGCCACAAATCCGCTCTAAACTTGAATTCTGCATAAGATGCGTCCCATAATAAAAATCCTGAAATCCTTGCGCCGTCCTCCATTCCCGTTCGTATGATGTAATCTACTTCAGGAAAATCTCTCGTATAAAGGTGCTTCTTAATTACCTCTCTATTAATTTCTTCTTCTTTTATGCCCTTTTTAATAATTTCTTTTACTGCATCTACGATCTCTTCTTGTCCATCGTACATTATGCATAAATTTATGAAATTTTTATTGTTATCTTTAGTAAAATCAATTAACTCTTTAATCTTATCTCTAACTTCCTCAGGTAATAGGTAGATACGCCCAATTACGTTAAAATTCACTTTCTCTTCTTTGACAGTCGCTTCCTTTACGACGGCGTCAACAGCATCTAAAATTATTCCAAAAATATATTTTATCTCTGCTTCGCTTCTTTTTCTTAAATTCTCAAGGGACAAAGCGTAGATGCTTAAATAATGTATACCTGCGTCAAAAAAATCGAAAAGCCTCTCTCTTAAATTTTGGTATCCAATAAGATGACCAACATTAGTTCCAAGCAGATTTTTTACTGCCCAACGGCGGTTACCGTTTAGAAGTAGAAAATACTTCTAATTTCCGTCCAATATTAAACCAACATGTTTGGGTAGTTTTTTTTCTGCTATGCCTTTTAATTCTTCCAAGATATCATAACTCTTAAAGAGATTTTTACGATGAAGACTGCTTATATAATTATATAATTATCGTGAATCCCATATTATAATTTTGATTTCTGTGGAGAATAGTCAATATATTAAGTCTACATCTTACAATCCGTTTTTTATGAATAATAATTAGAAATTTTAAGAGGAGAGAAGTCAAAATCTTCTTTTCGAAAAGATAAACAATATCAATCCGAGTATGAACAGTTGAAAGTAGTAAATAAAGAGGAATTCTTAAATAAACACCTTGCTTAGTATCAATATCATTTAACTAGATAAGTTTTTGAGTAAAAAAGATTTATAAATAGCAACGGTTAAACTTTAATTGGTTAACAGTTTAATGCAATAAGAACTTTTTCGGTTAGGAGAACATTTGTATGATTGGCAACGAGTATTTATTTAGCGATATAGGTATTGATAGCGTAGGTTTTCACGCTCCAAGATACTATATTAAATTGGATGACTTAGCACAAGAGCGGAAAGTCGATCCAAATAAATTTAAGAAGGGTTTAATGGCCCATGAAATGAGAGTTCCAGAAGTTAACGAAGATATCATTTCTTTGGGCTTGAAAGCGGGATATCAAGCTATAACTAAAGGTGGTATAGATCCTAAAAGTATAGACGCATTGTTCGTAGGGACCGAAACGATTACCTATGCTGTGAAATCGGTTTCGAACATCTTCGCTGAACTGTTAGAGATATCACCGAATTCTATAACTCAAGATACGTACAACGCCTGTGCAGGAGGTACACTAGCTCTCCTCAATGCTATTGCGTTAATCGAAAAAGATATAATAAAAAAAGCGCTTGTCATAAGCGCAGACATATCCTCCTATCACCTGGGTTCTCCAAGCGAGGCAACTCAGGGCTCAGGAGCAGTTGCTTTAGTAATTTCAAGGAACCCTAGGGTTGCTTCTTTCAGTGAGAAGTTCGGCAAAGTATCGGGAAATGTTGACGATTTTTTCCGTGCAGCTAACGAAAAACATGCTAAAGCTTTTGGTCATTATTCAGTAAAAACATATCTTGATTTCCAATTAAAAGCTTATGACGATTTAATAGCTAATATTGGCGACTTCCACGCAGATTATTATACATTTCACGCCCCCTTCTCAAAGTTACCTATTAAGATCATGCAAGAGATAATACAGAAGCGATGGATAAAACACATTAACGATCTTCCAAAATTAAATATGAATCATATAAAATCTTCTATTCTCAAGAAACTCGATGCTTTTATGCACGACATTACAGTTTTACCTGAATGGTTGTATTTGAAGTTAAAAGAGAGAGGTTATACCTCGGAGACATTGGAAAGCATCTCGTATAAACTCATAGGTAATTTCACAGAGAAAGTGCTTCCCCAACTAAGAGTCCCTTCTCACTTTGGTAACATGTATAATGCTTCAGTTTGGGCTCAAATTATTTTTATACTCGAAAATTATGGTCGAGTAAACGACACAATTTACTTTGGTTCTTATGGTTCTGGTGCTACATGCATTTCTGGTTTGCTAAAAGTCAAAAAGGATTTTAAAACTGTTGTAGATAAGAGCCCTCAAATTAACGATTTCATTAAGAACAAAGAATTAAAAACCATCCAAGAGTATGAAAAAATAAAAACTGGTGAATTTGTTCCGAAAACAGTTTTAGGCAAAATAGTCGAACACGAAAAGAATAATAAAAGAGGGTTCACTCTTCGATTTTGCGACGAGGGATGCATACTTCCTAATATTGAAGGTTTAAACCATTGTCCTAAAGGTCACTCTGGGTTTCATGAAAAGTTCTTTCCACTCTATGCCGTGCTAGAGTCAGAACCTATAGCAAATCCTAACGAAAACAATCTTAACTACCTTTACAACGGTTTAGTAAGGATTGCGGGAGATGTAAAACCTGGTTCTTGCTTAGAATACGAGATCAGGCGTCTTGTAAATGAAGATGAAACAAACTTTAACGCAATCGGAATGTTAAATTGGAGTCCTATGTATTATCCCGTTCAGAAAATTTATTAATTTATCTCTAATAATCTTTGTTGCTAATTGTGTTTTTTCTTTCAATAGTTTTCCTATAAAAGCTAGTGCAATTATTAATAAGCAATCACATTTAACTTAAAATAGTACGATTAAAAGAAGCAATAGATACCATTATAATTACGAATGGAGTGAATAATGATTTGACTGATTTTAGTTCTGATATTTCAGGCTTTTATAAACTGTCCTTAGAGGAGAGGCAGCAGCAATTAGTTAAGCTGCTAAATTTAACTCAAGAAGAATTTGAATTGATGAGGACCATAGGATATTTTTCACCGTCTCAAATTGATCGCTTAATAGAAAATGTGGTGGGAAGTTATCAGTTACCGTTGGGTATCGCTTTTAACTTTAAGATAAATAATAAAGACTATATTATTCCTATGGTTATTGAGGAACCCTCAGTTGTAGCCGCTGCATCGAAAATTGCGAAGATAGCAAGAAAACACGGTGGTTTTGTGTCAGATGAGGTAAAATCTATTATGATTTCTCAAATCCAGCTAACTAATGTAAAAAATCTCGATAAAGCGAAAGAAAATATTGGGAAAAATAAAGACAAGATTTTGAGTATCGCAAACGAGCAAGATCCCCTACTTAATCAGCTAGGAGGGGGTGCGAAAGACCTTGAAATTAGAGAAATAGAAACAAGGAAAGGGAAAATGCTAATTCTTCATCTCCTTGTTGACGTACGGGATGCAATGGGTGCTAATGTAGTAAACACCATGGCTGAAGCCGTCACCCCTTATATTGAGGAAATATGTGACGCGAAAATCTATTTGCGAATTGTATCCAATTTAGCTACCCATCGAATTGCAAAAAGTAGAGCCGTGTTTGATAAGAACCTCTTGGGTGGAGAAGAAGTCGTAGAAGGAATTTTAAATGCCTATGAATTCGCAGTAGCAGATCCTTATCGAGCAACTACGCATAATAAAGGGATAATGAATGGCATCGTTGCTTTAACTTTGGCGACGGGAAACGATACCAGAGCTATTGAGGCAGGAGCTCATGCGTATGCGTCTTTAGGCGGTCATTATAAACCCTTGACGAAATTTGATTTAGATACTGAGGGAAATTTAGTAGGAGAAATAGAAATTCCTCTTGCTTTTGGGATAATTGGTGGGATTACGAGAACCCATCCTATGGCGCGTCTAGCATTGAAAATCTTAAATGTTGAAAGTTCGGGAGAACTTGCTCAAGTGGCTGCTGCTCTTGGGCTCGCTCAGAATGTAGGTGCTTTAAGAGCTTTGGCTTCGGAAGGCATCCAAAAAGGTCATATGGCGTTACATTCTAGAAATATCGCGAAATTAGCGGGTGCGTCAGACGACATTATTGAAGAAGTAGCAAAAAGGATGGTAAAAGACAAAAAAATTAGAGTAGATTATGCGAAAGAAATTATTGAGTTAATTTCTAAAAGTAAAAACCTTTAGTTTAATATTAAGTGTATCACAAATAGGTCTAATAAAAATTAATTAAAAAGTAAACTATCACGTTAAACAATAATAAGAGATGTGTATTATGGGTTTAAGAAATTATTTGGAAGGTCTAGATGAGAAAGGGCTATTAAAGAAGGTAGATATTGAAGTTTCGAAAAAGCTAGAGATTTCTGGTGTCCTAAAAGAAATGGAACCTACCCCCGTGATGTTTAATAACGTTAAAGAATCAGACTTTCGGGTAGTTGGAAATGTTTTCTGTACAAAAAATGTTATTGCGTCCTACTTCAATGTAACTCCAACAGATTTAATCCCAATGCTTTCTAGAGCAATTTTAGAGAGTTCAGAGCCAGAGGTTATAAAAAACGCTCCTTGTCAGGAAGTAGTAGAGCCCACTGTCGATTTAGATAAAATCCCAATATTGCATCACTGCGATCGTGACGGAGGAAATTACATTAGTTCGGCAGTAGTTGTTACAAAAGATCCTGATTACGGTCAGAATTTGGATTTTCATCGAGCCATGCAGTTCTCGAAAGATAAATTTGCCACTCGAATAGTCCGAGGGCGGAATTTTCATACATTTTTAGAAAAGAATGGAGAGTTGGAAGTGGCTTTTTGTATAGGTAACACTCCAAATGTTTTGATTGCTGGCGCTACTTCCGTAGAAATAGGATTTGACGAATTAAAAATAGCAAATGCTCTTGAACCATTAAATCTTGTTAAAGCACATTCTGTAGATCTTTTAATTCCTGCTGAAGCCGAATTTGTAATTGAAGGAAAGGTCGTGCTTGAAGAAAAGCACGCTGAAGGTCCATTTGTAGACTTAACAGAAACATATGACACAATAAGAGAAGAGCCAGTCTTCGAAGTAAAAAAAATAACACATAGAAACGATGCTATCTGGCAAGCGTTATTACCTGGTGCCCTCGAGCATAAAATTTTAATGGGTATGCCTCGTGAACCAACCATTTTTAATAAAGTAAACGAGAGTGGTGTCAAGTGCTTAGATGTTAATGTGAATCCCGGAGGATGCTCATGGCTGCATGCCATCGTACAAATTGATAAAGTTTCAGAAGAAGATGGAAAAAAAGCGATTTATGGAGCATTTGCTGGCCATGGAAGCTGCAAACACATTTTTATTGTTGATAAAGATATAAATATATACGATCCTCTTTCTGTTGAGTGGGCAATGGCTACAAGGTTCCAAGGTGATACTAGAATGATCATTAAAGATAAAGAACCCGGGAGTAGTCTTGATCCAAGCGCAGAACCTGGAACAAAATTAACGACTAAGATAGGATTCGATTTAACTAAACCTTTGGTCATTAAAGGAAAAAGTTTCGAGATCGCTGACTTTCCAAAGGTTAATCTTGACAAATATTTTACCTAATAGGAGCTTAAGAATATGAAGTTAAACCAAGAAGAAAATGACATGCTTGAAGGGAAATACGGTAAATCTACGCAAAAAGCAATGGAGATTCTAACCACTCTCGGGGAGATTTTTGAAGCGGAAGACATGATTGAAATTCACAGCGTTCAAATAGCAGGTGTTTCCTATGCTAATTTAGGAGAAGCAGGTTTAGAATTTCTTACAGAAATGGCTGAAGATGGGAAAGTAAAAGTTTTAACGACATTAAATCCAGCAGGGATGGATCGTGAAAACTGGCAAGTATTGGGAATAGACGAAGAGTTTGCCATCAATCAAAATCGAGCCATCGATGTTTTTGCTAAAATGGGAATTATAACTACATGTTCTTGTACTCCATACCTTATAGGGAACGCCCCTCATTATGGTCAACATATAGCTTGGGCAGAAAGTAGTGCTGTTTGTTATTCTAATTCAGTTATAGGTGCTCGAACGAATCGTGAAGGCGGGCCAAGTGCATTGGCGGCTGCTTTAACAGGAAGAACGCCTAATTACGGTTATCATTTAGAGAAAAATCGTCATGGTGAAGTTTCAGTTTCGGTAAAAGCTCCAGTCAAAGGAACGGATGAATTTGGAGTGCTGGGAAAAATAATTGGCGACAAATTAGTTGAATTAGGGAAAAAAATTCCTTATATCACTGGAATCCCTTCAGCTACTGTTGAAGAACTCAAATCCTTTTGCGCTTCAGTTGCAACTTATGGAGGTACAGCATTATTCCATATGGAAGGAATTACTCCTGAGTATAATAAATACCCAAAACCAAGCGATGTTAGGTTTGAAATTAATCAAAATAAGTTAGATTCTGCTCGTGCTGAACTAATAGACGAAGGAATAGAAATAGATTTTGTAAGTATAGGTTGTCCACACGCTTCAATTCACGAAATTGCTAACCTTGCAAAGCTTTTAGAAGGAAAAAATGTTAAAAAAGAATTCTGGATTACTACAGCTCGACCAACTAAAAAGATAGCAGACGAAGTAGGGTACACCAAAATTATTGAAGATGCTGGAGCTAAATTTGCTGCTGATACATGTTGCGTAGTCGCACCCATAAAGGGACGCTTCAAAGGAATTATGGTGGATTCAGCAAAAGCGTGTTATTACGGGCGCGCAAAAAACAAATTCAAAGTAAAAATTGGCACAATTGAGCAATGCGTCGAGGAGGCGACAAAATGAAGCTAAAAGGAAGAAAAGTTTATAAAGGAATAGCCGAAGCAGAAGCAATAGTAACAAAAGATGGAATTTCGTTTTATGGTGGAGTAGATCCCGACACTGGAAAGGTTGTGGAAGTTGGTCACGAACTTGAGGGTCAAAGTATCACTGGAAAAGTTTTAGTTTTCCCTACTGGTAAAGGATCGACAGTAGGTTCTTATACGATGTATAGAATGAAGAAAAATAATACGGCTCCAGTAGCAATTGTAAATAAAGAAATCGATACAATCATAGCGGTCGGTTGTATAATCAGTGAAATTCCATGCGTGGATAAAATTAATATTGACGATATTAAAACCGGGCAACAATTAATTGTAAATGGGAACGAAGGTACCGTGGAGCTGAAATAAATGGGATTTGGAAAGGGATATGGCAAAACAATATTATTCGGCGAACATTTTGTCGTTTATGGATTCCCTGCAATTGCATCTGCGTTAAGCTCCTATACCACCGCCGAAGTTAAAATCGTCGTTGGAAAAGGTTGGGAAGTTATCGATCAGCGTCCTGCCACTCCGGGCTATAAGAAAAAAAAATACAACGAGGCAATGCAATCCATCAAAAATGTTATTGCACATATGAATGTTGATGTTGGATGCCAGAAACTTGAATTAACTTTTTCTGGAGACTTATTTGCCGCCAGTGGTGTTGGGGCTTCTGCTGCACAAGCTACTTCCTTAGCCCGTGCAATAAATGATAGCTTTACTCTAATGTTGGATGACGAAAAGATTAACGATGCTGCCTACGAAGGTGAAAAAGCATATCATGGAACCCCTTCAGGAATAGATAACACCGCTTCTACTTATGGTGGATTGATATGGTTTGTGAAAAATTTAGACGGTGGTAAAAATACAATGGAAAAACTCCGATCACCTGAAAAAATTCCGCTAGTAATCGCAAATACGGGAATCACCGCCTCAACTACAGAAGTGGTTGCTGATGTTAAACGCTTGAAAGAATCAAATCCTGAAAAATTCGAGAATATCTTTAAAGAGTATAAAATTCTTTCTGAAAAAGCCAAAAAAGCATTGCTCGAAAGCGACAGGAGCCTTATTGGTAAATTAATGAACCAAAATCATAAATTACTTCAAGATATTACGGTTTCAAGTGAAATTAATGATAAATTAGTAGGAATTGCGTTAGATAATGGAGCATTAGGCGCAAAGATGACAGGAACTGGGCGGGGTGGATTAGTTATTGCGTTAGCCGAAAACGACGAAGTCCAGAAAAATATTACTAATGCCATAGAAATGAAAGGCTACGATGCCTGGAAAACAATGATAGGATAAGTGTTAGCCAAAATTGAATGCTAAAAATAGTGTTATTCTTTTAAAGTTAGGGGGTGGGTTACTCACTGATAAAAATAAACCATTATCCATCAGAGAGGATATTGTCAAAAGTGCTGTTAAACAAATAATTGATGCGAATGAAAAAATCATACTAATTCACGGTGGAGGGTCGTTTGGTCATCCTTTAGCAAAAAAATATAGTATTTCTAATGGAATTGATAAAACTATACCTAATCAAATACTTGGAGTAGCTGAAACTCATCACGCAATGGTTAAATTCAATTCGTATTTAATCAACCAATTTTTAAAGAATAATTACCCTATTCTATCGTTTCAAACTTCCAGTATATTTACTAAGGATTCTGAAGTTATCTCAACTAAATCTCTTGATGCTATTGAAATTGCTTTAGATCTCGATATAATGCCGATACTTTACGGTGATATTATACTTGATAAGCAAGGTTCCTTCTCGATTATTTCCGGAGATCAAATAATTTTAGCGTTATGTGAAAATCTAAATAACTACAACATCTCAAAAGTAGTTTTTGCTATGGAATCAGATGGATTATATATCGTTGATAACGATAATAGTGAGAATTGTAAATTAGTTACAGATTGCTATTCCAACGAATTAGACCGTTTAAATTTAGCAGATCTCGGTCAAAAGATAGATGTTACAGGTGGTATTAAGAGCAAACTCAATTTTATCAAGACAATTTGTAAATCCAAAATTCCCGTTCAATTATTAAACGGATTAATCGAAGGTTATATCCATAAATCATTAAAGAATCAAAATTTAAATTGTACAAATATATTAATTAAGGAATAATTTTGCAATATGACACGTAGTAAATTTGAAAAAGAGAATATGCCTGAACCAGAACAAACTAAAGAAATATTCAATAGAAAAGAAGAACATCTTAAAATTCCTATAGAATATGATGTACAACATTCTATTAACTATTTTGAGGATATCAAACTAATTCATCACGCTATTCCTGAAATCGATCTAGAGGATATTGATCTCACAGTAAATTTCTTTAATAAGCAAATTTCTGCGCCTATTTGCATTTCAGCTATAACTGGAGGGCATCCCGCCTCAAAGGATGTCAATAAGATCCTAGCCAAAGCTGCAGAAGAAGAAAATATCATCATGAGCGTTGGAAGTCAGCGAATTGGACTCGAAGATCCATCAACTATAGACTCTTTTAAAATCGTACGTGAATTTGCTCCTACTATTCCTGTTATAGGAAATCTGGGTTTAGGCCAAATAAGCTCAACTTATTTTAAACAAGAAGATTTGACTGCTTGTATCGATATGGTAAATGCTGATGTTATGGCTATTCACCTAAATGCTTTACACGAACTCGTTCAATATAAGGGAAATATCTCGTATAGGAATTTTAGACAAAATTTCAAGAAAATTAGAGAAAGTACTAAAATTCCTCTCCTCGCCAAAGAAGTGGGTACTGGAATTAACCAAACTCTTGCACTAGTGCTTGATGAGTTAGGCTTTGATGGGTTTGACGTTGGAGGAACTGGTGGTACGAGCTTTGCTGCGATTGAATCAAAGCGTAATAATTTCGACAGCGATAAATATTCCAGAAACCCAGCAGATGTATTTAGGGAATGGGGAATTCCTACACCAGTCAGTATTGTCAATGTGCGAAAAGTATCCCAAAAATTAACTATTGCTACTGGTGGATTAAAGACCGGAATTGATATAGCTAAATCGATTGTACTCGGTGCAGATGTAGGTGGATTCGCTTATAAATTCTTAAAATCCTCATGGCAAGATAGAAAAAACGACACGATATCAAATACCGTAAGAGAAATAAGAACTTTAAAAAACGAATTACGCTCGAGTTTGTGGTTAATGAATTTAGGTAATTTAAGCGAATTGAAAAACAAACGGGAAAAATATGTTATTCTCGGTAATTTATACTTTTGGTTAAATCAATAGCAATCTATTTTTATGTTATCTACTTATCTCCCCATCTCTTGATATCGCTCTCAACACCAATGTGATCAAGAATTCTCCCTACGAAATATTCGTTAAGTTCTTTGATACTTTTAGGTTTTATGTAATAAGATGGAATTGGTGGGGCAATAATAACTCCCAATCTTGATAGCTTTAGCATGTTTTCTAAGTGAATTGCGCTGAACGGACTTTCTCTTACAACTAAGATAAGTTTTCTTCGTTCTTTTATTATCACATCTGCTGCCCGAGTAATCAAATTATCTGCATAACCGTTAGCAATTGCTGCTAAAGTTTTCATAGAGCATGGAATTATTACCATAACGTTATTTTTATAAGAACCACTTGCAGGACCTGCTGTTAAATCGTCAACATCATAATATCTATCCGACAATTCAATTATTTCACTTAACATATAATCAGTTTCAATGGTAATGATTTTTTCGGCTACTTTTGTTATAATCAGTTCTGTCTTTAATCCTTTTTTCTTCAATTGTTGGAGCAAAATTACAGCTAAATCAACACCACTAGCACCTGTAATTGCAACGAGTACCAAATATTATCACCTTATAATTAGAATTTTCTTTCTAAGACAAATTTTAGTAAATTTTCAAAAAATTCGATTTCAGATTCGTTCACAACTGGTTTCAATTTCCCAAGTGCATCTGATGCTTCATCGTAATACTTAGAAGCGAGTTTTTTACATGAATTGATTGCATCTGCTTCCTTAAATAAATCTCTTACTTCTTCGACTTCTTCGTTGCTCATATCTGATTTCGACAATAAGTTTACTAAATGCTCCTTATCTTTTAAATCTAAATTATCCATCGCTTTAATTAATAAACATGTGTGTTTACCTTCGCGAATATCTCCGTCTGTAGGTTTTCCAGTTACCTTTTCGTCCCCAAATGTTCCTAAGATATCATCAATTATTTGAAAAATAATCCCTAAGTTTACACCATAAGTTGAAAGATGAGTAGTGTATTCTTTCTCGAGCTTTGCGTAGCTTGCTCCAATTAAAAGTGATTTTTCAATGAGGGCTCCAGTTTTAAGCGAAATCATACTGATGTAATCATCCATTGATAGTTTTTTCTGATTTACCATTTCGATTTCAATCAAAACGCCATGAATTACCTCAGTAAAAGCCTGTCTGTAATATCGAATTGAATTAAGATTCAACTCCATCGGAAAAGTTTTATTGAAGTAAGCCGTTGAGCCCACAATAAACGCTGTATCTCCCCCAATAATGCCTATACTGCTTCCAAAATCTGCAGCAGTCATTTTCTTAAACTGAAATTTCGAGTGATACAGCGCAAACTTATAGTGGAACGCAGGTTTCCCGCGTCGAAAATTGTCCTTGTCTATGATATCGTCATGAATTAAAGTCGCATTATGTAGAAATTCTATCCCTACGCTAGGAACAACAATTTCATCTTCCGTTGTATTTGTAATCCCATTATATGCGGCGATAGTAAGCAACGGTCTGATTCTTTTGCCTCCTGCTAAAAAATAATCTTTCATCTCAGAATAGTAATCTATTAAAAATTTGTTTTTCATTTCGTCTATTATTTTATCAAATATGGAAGCAATTGCTACATTAATTTTGGGCTTATACAATTTTGTGTAAGGTAAAAATTTGATATTTTATCACCTAATCTAATAATTTTTTCATAACTATTTCGGAAGCACGGTGCTTTTCCCATAATTTTAAAAATTTCTTTAAACTCTCATCATCTTTGAAAATTTTGTCTCTAGCTATTCTTTTTGCTTTTAGTATCTTGAGAAATCTCCGATCTAACGACTTTTCGTAAGTGGTTCCTAACTTATCGAGTCTGTCTTTTTTCTCGCAAGACTTTATCGTTTCGATAGCGATTTGACCAGACATCATAGCATAGGGTATTCCCTTTCCGCTTATAGGATCGACCATTCCCCCTGCATCGCCCACAGCAAACACATTATCTTCATAAAGTTTTGGCCTAACTCCTACGGGAATTAAATGAGGCTTAAAGATTTCCATTGTGGAATTTTTCAAAGCTTCCTTTACATATGGAAGCATCCAAAATTTTTCAAACTCTTTTCTTGAATTCTTTACTAAATCAATCTGGTTTCCCCATCCAACGGTTATTTTGTCCGTTTTTGGAAACAACCAAGCATAGCCCACAGGTATTAAGTCTTTAATCCCAAAAAATAAGTGAACCGTATCATGTCCAAGAATTTTATCAATATAAGATTTAGTTGTCTTCATTTCTTTAGTAATCGTTAATATAACATCTTGACTCTTGAAAAAAGGCCACCCTAAGAGTTTTAAAGTTGGAGAGGAAACCCCATCAGCGGCAATTACGTATTTTGCAGTATATTTATCTTTATTAGTACTAATTTCGTAAAAATCTTCAACTTTTTCAACATTAATCATAAGCTCGTTGTCTTTTATTAATGCTCCGCTATCGACTGCCATGTCGGTTAAAAACTTATCAAAAGTGCTTCGCCAAACGACTGCGCCTTTACCTTTTTTAGAATAAGATTCTCCGTCAACATGGTGCAACTCTAAAGATTCAATTACCCTACCTATTTTTTCTTCAGGGTAGTTAATTTCTTCTATTAGTTCCCACGCAGCAGCTCCTCCACACGCTTTATATCTTCCTTTCTCACCAAGTAGTTCTTTTTCAAGGGTGCAGGTCGAATATCCGTTTTCAGAAGCTACTTTAGCTGCAACAGAACCTCCTGGTCCTGCGCCTATAATAATAATATCAAAATTTTTCACAAGTTTTTCGACCTTTTATTTTATTTCGAAGTTAGCTAAAAAGTTGCTGATACTATAAAAAGAGTATCACATAACCAATAATATTAGAAATAGATATATTTTGAAGTGGGTTTGGAGATTTCTAAAAAATAAATTTCGAAATATAAATAATTCTGGCTGTATTTTATATTAATTCGAAATCATTTGTTTGCTGAGATAATCTAGTTAAAAATTTCTTCATTTCATACATCCTCACATTACCCATTTCTTTGGCTGCTGTCGTATATAGTTGTAGTGGCAACTCATCATGGAACTTTTGAATAAGAAAAATTGCGCTTTTTAAGTCAGGAGTCCAATCTTCCTTTCCTACAATTGCAAGTATTCTTGAAATACCTATAGTACCCATGAAGTCGAGAGTGTCCGCATCGTGAAAAGTTCTAGACTCGTTTATATCAGAAGGTTTAGCATAAAACATATGACCACTAATAATGTCTTTGACGAGACCGATTTTTTCTTTTGGAAAATCTACAGATAGGAGTATTTCTGAGCAGTTCTCGATTGCGACATCTGAGTGATCTTTTCCTTTTTTACTATATGGTTCGAATGCTCCAATATCATGTAAATAAGCAGCAGCGAATAATGAATCATTATCTACGTCTAAATCTTGCTTCTCAGCTAATTTAATCGCTAATTCGTAAACTCTTTGAAAATGAGTTATTCCCCATGCTGGGTGTGTAAATGGTTTAACAAACTCGAGAAGTTTTGCTTTCCACATTTGTTGGTTATCACCTAATTCTTGTCACAAAGATTATTTAATCAAACGAGTTTTTGCTTTAATAGTTGTAATAACATGAGGCTCCATTTTAAGAGTGAATGTGTTACCTGATTTAAAATCAAGAGTAGCTCTTATCTCAGATTGAGGTTTCTCCTCTAAGAAGTTCACTATTTCTACGTGTTCAATCTGTATTAAATTACAGATAGATATCGCAGTTTCTTCAGTTTTTGGTGATATATTATAAAATCTAAGTATTAAATCATTACCTTCTTCTGTCTTTTTCATTGCGCTTAGGACAATATTTTTGTTTTCGACTTCTAAAAAACTTAATTCCGAGGGCAAATATGAGAGAACTGGATCCCGCTTTGCTGTATTAAAGGCTGAAATAATCCCAAAAGGGGTTATGACAATTTTATCAGATGCTCTTATTGAAGTCATCACAATAACTGGTGCAATAACATAAAAGGGATTATTAAATTCTTTTCCTTTTACATGTGTTTGACTTATTAACCAGTCAGATTTATTATCCTCTATAACAAGAGAGAGTTCGAAAGAATGTTTACCAATACATTGGGCTTTTGGAGTATTTAAGTCAGGACCAGCGTTGTTTCTTCTCGAAGCAAAATCGTGTCGTGACAACCATCCAATACAGCGAAGTAACGTAATTGCTAATGAAATAGTGCCATCTTCATTAATAATTGCTTCATATTCTGGTAAACCTTTGTTTAAAACTGAAAAAGTTCTTGAATTATCACTAACTGAGACGAAATCTTTCTGATGATTTGTGGGTAACGGTTTTTGAGCCCATTTTTCGGCTTTAGGTAAATCTATATCTCGAGGATTGACATAAAAATGTCCATCACTATATACTTTCCTAGTTTTAATTTTTGAAGGAAAGAGCACGCGAATTCTGTGATCTTTACTTAAATTTTCTAAATCAATTTTAAAATCTATTCGCTTAATGTCTTTGTAGAGTGTAATGTAAATATCAATTAAATTGGAAACCAGATATTCGCCTCTTATATACCTATCCTCAGATAAGGATACAGGTAAATTAAGATTTGCT
The DNA here is from genome assembly GCA_030599585.1 of Promethearchaeota archaeon. Classification (GTDB taxonomy): domain Archaea; phylum Asgardarchaeota; class Lokiarchaeia; order Sigyniarchaeales; family SOKP01; genus SOKP01. The sequence continues at coordinate 28,133 of JAUVNS010000025.1, forward strand.
CTAATCTTAAGCGTTTTTTGAGTTAAACCATCAATCAAGGGCAATATTTCAAAAATATTCAAATCTTCAGATGTGAATTTAAGATCAGTTTGATTTTCATGTGGTCCCGAAAAATCGTATTCATCTCCCCAATCTCCTACATCTTCGAAGAAACAGATATCCTCATAGAAAACATCCGAAATTTTATCTAAAACATTAATTTGCCCTTTTAAATTTACGTTAATTTGGTAAAATTGATTTTCAATACTATTTACATCTAACTTGAAATCGTTTTCTTTAAGAACTAGTTCTTCGGGTTTTTCCCCTGGAACAATATAATAAACTTTATAACCACAAGCAGGCACTTCGGCTAAGAATGAACAATAAAAACTGATAGAATATACAACTCTATATCTAGGTTCTTCTTCGCATTCAACAAACTGATACGGAATATTGGTACCATTAGAATCAGTAATTTTAAAATTTTCTGGCGATTTGAAACCAGCTTTTTTAGTATTAGATATAATGTTAAAACTGGCTAAATCTCTCCTTTTCCACGGAAGTGGGTTGAAGACAATTATTGCGATTTTATTATCTTCTTCCTTAATAGAGATTAAATCGTACAAATATATCATCGTGTTTTTGAAAACTTCATGTCCGATTTGTTCGGCCCAATCAAATCTTGTTCGCATCTCATCGTGGACTTGGTCAATGCTACATCCACATATGCTATCATGTGGTGCGTTCTTTTGAAGCCATTTTAAACCAGTTAGAATATAATCTTTTGGATAATGAAATTTTTCATATTTATCGAGTGCCCAAGTAATAGCTGCCAGGGGCTCTGTGTACTTTTCATACAAATACTCGATAGCTGTATTTCTCTGCTTAATCCACATGCGAGCTGAAAAAACTCCCGAAAGCAGATGAGCATACCTTCCACCCCTCAATTCTCCTTGAAATGCTCTCAATTCAGGATTATAGTTTAAAACCTTGTCTACATAGTATTCGAAATCATTTTGTTCTAGAACCTTATCAGGATATAATTCGTTCCATTGCTTTACTAATGCAGGAATTTCAGGTCTTGCTTCGTGATGATCTGAACCACTATTCAATAATACATAGGGTGTTGCTGTGTGTTCTTCAAATCTTTTTATTACCCTTTTAATTTTAAGAAGAGCTGATTTATATTTACCTGATTTAGATTTTAAATTCAAATCTGCGACAGAACCATAACTTAACTTCAGAAAGATAGCTAATATGGTACTAGCATTACCCGGAGAATTCCACCAAAATTCGATGTTCAAATTTAGGTTTTCAAATTCATCTCCAAACCCTCGCCAAAACAAAACGGAAGGGATTTCAAACCCTTTAAGGATTTGCGGAAGTTGAGCAATATGCCCAAATGGATCGGGAATATATCCTGCTTTCATAACAAAACCAAATTTTCTCGCAATTTGGTGTCCTATAAGCAAATTTCTTATCATAGATTCTCCAGAAACTAAAAATTCGTCAGGTAAAACATACATTGGGCCGATAGATAGCCTTTTCTCTTTAACATATTTTTTTATTTCTTCTTCACGATCTGGACGAACTTCAAGATAATCTTCCAATGGGATAGTTTGACCATCGAGAGTAAAATTTTTATAATCTGGGTCGCTCTTTAAGATGTCAAGAAGTTTATCCATTAAAAGAACTAGCTTTGCTCTATATTCTTGGAAAGGAAGGTACCACTCGCGGTCCCAGTGTGTTTCCGGAACAATAATTATATGATTAGCTTTCACTTTAATATCAACAATCCAATTTAATTTACCTATCTAATTATAAACAAAAAGGAATGAAAATTATAAACATTTCTTAATTTAATTTTAAACTTAGCTTAATCAATAACAGACTTCCCTACGACGCTAAAATGTGGTTTTTCTCCCAATAGATAAAGGAGCGTTGGAACCATATCTGTTGTCTTACAATATGGTAATTCTAAGGAGGGTATGTTAGGAGAGCCCCCAATTATAAAGGGAACCGTCATAGATTTTTTAATTCCTATATCATGAGCATAGTGATGTACAGAAGCCGCAGTTTTTCCATGTTCATATCCAAACCCGTACTCTCCAAGGTTGGAAGTTAAAATGTCACAAGAACGGGGATTTTTAAAATAGCGCGGTACTTGGTCAATTAATATAGGAAAATCAATTTGATTAGTAACTTTTAACCATTCATCAATACTGTGGGATTTTCCATCTAGGAGCCGCGCAGATTCTTCATATTTACTATATTTATAAAAATCTTTATCATCGGGAGTATATTTGGTTTTTTGATTTATTCCATGCCCTTCGTACTCAATAATATCGGTGAACTTTTTTCCAGTTTCCTCTTCTTTATGTTCTAGGTAAATTATACCTTTGTCAGGTGTATTATCGTTATCCCTGTAATACATTGCCTTTACGCCTGGAATATTCCATAAAGTATCAAACACATTTAACTCTTTGCTGCCAACACCGTTGGGAACAAAATTTTTCAACTGTTCGATAGTTGGATGATTAAACCAATTTTCTCCAGGGAAATTAAAAAATCCGAGACCTCCCATAGCACAATCAAAATCTCCAGTTCCCTTCCTAGGTAAGTATTGGGTAAAACCTCTTTCTTTAAAAAAAGGGGCGATATCATACAACTTCTCTGACTTATAATTTCCGTGATCAGATATAATTGCTATAGCGGTGGAATCGTAATAACCTGTGTTTTTAAGAGTCTTAATTAATGAACCGATGTATCTATCACAATCGGTTACCTCTTTGATGTACTCTGGATGGTCGAAACCTTTATTGTGCATCAAATCATCTGTTTTAGGGATATATGCAACGGTTACCTTTGGAACATCTTTATCTGGAAATAAAGATTGAGGATTTTTGAAGACATTTTCAACTCCTTTAAGTATTGAGGAGGATGTATATTCTACTGGAGGTATTAAAATTGAACCTCTATTTATTAGATTTAAAGAACTCAAAAAATTACCTTCTCCCGCTTGTTCGAAAATGGTTTGACAGTTTGGTCCTAAATCTTTATTTAATTTCAAAAGATGACTTCCTTTTCCGCAATGTCTAATAATTGGAAATTTCTTTTCTTCTATTAAAGGATACGATCTTCCTATCCAATGATACATAGGAATACCACTTCCTTCTTTGGGAAAGTATCCCGAATAGGAGCCAATGATGATATTGCTGTAACAAGGAAAAGTTATACTTGGATAGGATGTGATACAATTTTGACTTGAAATACCATTTTTTGCAAGTTGAGCTATATTAGGTGCCTTTTCTTTGTTAATCAAGTCAAATAAATGAGATGCTCTAAGATCATCAATCAATATTAATATAACTTGATTCACTAAATTATTCCTGGGCATAATTAATATAATTTCTTTTTTTTAGTTAATTAATTTGTTCTTAGTTAATAATTTTATTTTTACTCGAAGGTGGATTTCATTAGAAATAGAATTTCAAAAAGTTTTTGACGATCTCTACATTTAATTAAACATATGAATGAAGTAGCTGAAAAAAATTTCGTAGTGGGAATTCTTGGGGATAACTTTGATATAAACAATTTAATAGGTCAATCTTTGGGTTCCCCAGGGACTAAATCAGATATTCTCTTTTACAATCGTTTGGATCAAACTTTAAATCAAGTATTTTGTGGTTTAACTCCTATAGATTACCCCGAAAAGATTAAACCGCTTTTGCAAACTTTAGCTATATCAAATATTCATATTCTTGCTATAGATTTAAATATTGGATTAAATGCCTCAGTTGGAGAAATACTAGTTGGAATAGACATATTTTCAAAATTATATAGGACTAAAGTTTTGGTAGTAATCGCTGGAATAACTTCAAATACGGAATGGAAATTACTTGAAACGAAAAAGAAAGTTCGGGCGATTTTGGATAGTACTAGTCTGAAAAACGCACAGATTTTCGAACTTAGAGCCAAACAAGACTATGAAAATTTAAAAAGAAAAATTGTGGAGCTTGGGAACGAGTTTCTACACCAAAATAACGTTAACGAAGGAAACACGGAAGTGTTAGTTGACCATGTATTTCCTGTTAAAGGAATAGGAACCGTTATTCTTGGAATTGTAAAACAAGGCGAAGTCCATAGTGGCCAGATGTTAGAAATAACGGGTTATGAATCCGCCGTAAAGAAAGTTATAATCCGGAGTATTCAAAAACACGATAGGAACTTTAAAGTCGCTTATGAAGGCGATAGAGTAGGTCTCGCCTTAAAAGGTAATATTTCTCCTAGAGATATAAGCCGCGACAACATTATTGTTACTCCTGGCATCTTTGAGCAGGAAAATGAAATAGATGCCGAAATTTTTGTAAGTCAATTCTATAAACCTAAAAATGGGATGATTACATCTAATGATGGAATCCAATATTATGGGTTAATAAAGTTAAAACTATCGCCTTTTAAATTTATTGAAGGTCAGAATATTGCCCCTGGAAAAAGTGGTACTATGAAAATTCGTTTTGATAAATCAGTAGTCCATAACGGAGAAGGATTAAAGGGGATAATCACGGAATTAAATCGTTTCGAGAATAAACTCCGAATAGTTGGATATTTTCAACAAACCAAAAAATGACTTTCATCAAGTATCTAAGATAAATTCCATTAATTAAGCAGTGAAAACTTCTATATATTAAGTTAGAGAAAAATAAAAAAAGTGTGCTTTTTAGTTGAACGCAGGAAACTTGTTTAAAACTCAAGAGCCTAAAATCTATTTCAAATCTTCAGAAATAATGGAGGAAGTTATAGATAACTCAATTCAATTAATAGTTACATCACCTCCATACGGTAAAATTAAAGATTATGGTAATCAGAATCAAATCGGTTTTTTTGGGACTTTTGATGACTATTTTAAAAGGTTAAAACAGGTTTGGTCTGAATGTTACCGAGTCCTCGAGCCTCAATGTAGAATGGTTATAAATATAGGAGATCAATATTTAAGAACTTCTGAATTTGGAAGATATCGGGTTTTATCAACTGCTAGCAAAATTATAACCGATTGTTTAGATTTAGGTTTCGATTTTCTTGGAGATATAATATGGCAAAAAATTAGTACTACTAACACTACGGGAGGTTGCACCTTAATGGGATCCATCTATTACCCCAGAAATGGATTGCTTACCTACGATTACGAACACATTCTTATTTTTAAAAAATATCAAGGTAAAAACAAGAGGAAAGTTGATCCGATTATAAAAGAGATGTCAAAAATTCCTTTGAGTGAGTGGAAAAAATGGTTCACAGGGCATTGGAAATTCCCGGGAGTTGTACAAAAAGAACACATCGCAATGTTTCCTGAAGAACTTCCATATAGAATAATAAGAATGTTCTCCTATATTGGTGATACTGTCTTAGATCCATTCTTAGGTTCTGGTACAACATTAAAAGTAGCAAAGAGTCTCTTTAGAAATGGCATCGGTTACGAGTTAAATAAAGACTATAAGAAAGTTGTCGATAACAAAGTTGAAAATAGTAAGCCTGGTCTTTTTCGAGATTATCAGTTTATGATGTATAAATTATACGAAAAAGCTCGAAACGAAAAATTCGAGATACAAATTGAAAAACAAAAACAAAAAGGGGTTGTGTTCCTTAAAAACGTAAAAGAAATAGAAGTCGTATTAGATTATCTCTTAATCGAAGAGCAAATCTATAATCAAGCTATGATTAAAACAGAGCTAGATGCAAAACTAAAAGAAAATACTTTAACTAGATATCTAAAAGGCATTTTAATCGATAATAAGACCCAAAATTATGTAATTTTAATTAACTCAAAATTTGATAAAGATCCCAAATTGAAACCATTTTTAAAAGCGTACCTGAGTAGCGTAAATCTAATTGACAAAATTAGGATTATTACGATGAGTGATTTTCTCTCGGATGATTTCAATTCATCTAACTTTTTCCTCTAAAATATATCAAGAGTTTTGTTAAACCTGCCTCTCGCAGAGTATTCATCAAATAACTTTCCATTTCGGATTTTTTTATTTGAATCATTAAATTTGGTTTAATCATTACAATCAACGGATTCCTTGAGATTAAGTTTAATGAAAGCTTCTTCTTGTTCATTTCTCTGGCTCGATTTGACTGATCTGTTTACTTGGGACAAAAATTTCATTGCGTTGATTTTTCCTTCGTTAATGCTAGTTATTAGTTCCTCCTTACTTAATGCTCCAGAAATAGTTAGTGCTGTCTGAAACGACTGATCTGGTTTTAATGTTTTAAACTCAATTTGTAAAGCTGATAGAATCTCTCCTGGTTGACCGTATAGCGTATTAGATAGATTTAGTTTTTCAGTGCTAATATTGAAATCTTTAGTTAAACAAGTTTCATAATATGTTGATCTTGATATTGGAGAAAACCCTCCAAATAAACTCGTGTCATCATATTGATAAATTATATCGTTTTTTTCGTCATATCCTGATAAATCGTTATCAAAACCGTCTAGCCCATTGATATCAAAATCAAAGACGAAATATAACGAAAAATCTAATAAATCGTAATCTGAAATGTTCTTTATAGTAAAGAATGCGTTAATATAGGGAACATTTGAGCGATTGAATACATCAATGTATAACCGAATCAGAGAATTTTGTTCACTAAGAACAATCGGTTTAATCTTTTTCTGTGCGATTAATTTTTTTAAGTATTCCTTTATATCAAAATCAAGTGTAATACGATTAATTGTGGTTCCAGTACGACTATTAACCATTTTATAGATCGGAGTTGATTCGACATTTTTTAGGAGTACACCAATAGGCTCTAAACTCTTATTTTTAAGTTTAAAACTGAACCACGGGCCAGCATACACTTGTTCTGTCAGTGCTATAAGGTATTTACCTTTAAACATTAATTCTTTAATGGAAAAACCCATTAAATAGCCAGATTGGTTTCAAGCAGCTAAAATTTCGTTGAATATAACTTTTAGTACTATTTTTTAATAACCTCCTTGAATTAAATTTAAGAATTTTTATATTTTTTCAATAAATCGATAAGCAATATAAAGGAACGCTTCGTTGACATTTTCCCCCGTGCGTGCTGATGTTAAAATGTAGTGGAACCCAAGTTTTTTCGCAACAATTTTTATTTCTTCTTCGGTAATTACTAATTCATCCTGTAAATCTGATTTATTACCAACTATCACAACTGGTATATTCTGCGAAACAGCGTCTAAAATTTCTTTATACCACCTATTTACACTTTCTAGATTATTTGATCGAGTTCTATCAATTACTATAAACGCTGCACTTGCTCCTTCGTAAAATCTATGCCTATATGGTGCCATTGAGGAGATTTGCCCCCCGATATCCCACAAGACAAAATTTATCTTTGTGTCTTCGTCCATTACTACGGTTTTTTTAGAAATTTCAACCCCTATTGTTGAGATATAACTTTCTGAAAACAAATTTTCAACAAATCTTTTTATTAGAGATGTTTTTCCTACCTGAAAATCGCCCGTTAAAATTAATTTTGATGTGAATTGACCTTTTGGTAATTTTCCTTCCCTTCTATTTGATAAAACGCGAATTATCTCCGGTATCTCTGTAGAAACATTATCAAATCCCTCAAGAACAAGTTCTACTTTTCCCGCGATATATTCAGAATAGATTCGTAGCTTTAAATCAGAGGTTGTTGGATCAGCGATAGTAGTCAATATTGAATGTGAACCCATCGAGCAATACGCAAATTTCTTCTCTTGCATAGAAGTTATGTTAAAGAAGTTACTTTGCGTCTGGAACTCGTTTTTTATTCGATCGATATAAATGTCAAGGAACGCTGAAATCGCGCCCATCACAGAATCAGATTCTTGTCCGGTTTTTTCTTTGCTATTCGAAGCGATTATAAAACCATCTCGATCGCAAATTGCCACTGCGATAGCACCATCAATATCGAACATGTAATTTTCTAATAACGATTCAAGTATAACAATATTAGGTAATCCTTCCATAGATCTCAACTTCTAAGTAAGTCTTATTAAAAATATTATAGATTTAAATAATATAAATATAGCTATAAAAGAGAGAGGAATAACCGCCTCTTCTGGTTTCTCATACTATAATTTATTTTAAGGTAGTGGTGAGAGTAATAGGGTCTTCTCAGAGAAATTGAAATCCCATTTTTTAGGTTATATCTCCATATTATTCCTCTTTTTATTCAAATACTATTTTCATTATTTTATGTTAGAAAATTTACCTTTAAGCGAAAATAGGTCTGAAGAGAAACAAATAGAAGAAATCTTGTTTAGAGCTGTAAACCTTTTTGAAAAAACGGGTTTAAAAGAGTTGGCAGAAAAATGGGATACCATCTTGAAAATGTATGTAGGTAAAAAGGTACTAACTAAAAAAGAAATATATTATCATTCTAAATAACGAATTTCAAGCGTTCCATTTCAATTGTAGAATTCATGACGAACCCCATCCTTTTTTTCTCTGTTAATTATTAGCCTATAGTTTTCATTGGAAACTAAAACTAAATATACCTTAGTTAAGCCATAAATTCCTAATTTTATACCCAAAATATAATTTGATTAATTAACCTTTTTAAAATTATCAATTTTTCCCCAAAATTGAGCCTTAAAACATAGTTTTTTCTTAAATATCCAATTGTAGTCCTCAAAATTGGGGAATTAGTTTTATATTCTAGTGCGATCTTAATTATAAAATAATCAAGAAAATTCCGTAATAAAAGTAATTTTTATTTAATAACAATTAAGGGTAAAAAAGATGAAAAAAAATATCAAAATAATCAGTTTTGTAACTTTACTACTGTTTTTACTTAGCGTGGGTTTAAGCGAATTACCGAATCAAGCACAAAATATTGATGCGTTTGAAGATGACACCAACCTAAATACAAATGATGGAGTAACTGCTTTAATATTTGGAATAAGAGGGGGACCCTCAAATATTGATCCCCAAGTAACTTGGGATAGTGAATCTTTTGCGGTAATTGATCAAGTTGTAGAAGGTTTGTTTGCCTATAATCTAAGTGATCCGAAAATGGGAATTATTCCTAATTTAGCTTTGGATTACGGCACATGGTCTGGTAGTAATTATACTGTTGATCTAAAACCAAACATCTACTTTCACGATGGAACTCTTTTTGATGCTTACGCTGTCAAATTTACTTTTGATAGATTGAATTATTTTATGGAAAATGATTTAGTCCCAGCAGGAGACCTGTATAAATACTACGATGTTCATACCTCTGAAGTTAGAAACATCATTAATGATATTGATGTTATTGATGAAAATACAATTACATTTGTTCTTGGTCAGACATTTGCTACATTCGAAGCCTTGTTGTGTTTCGAAGGATCCTATATTGTTTCGCCTTTTTCAACACCTGCTACAGAAATGATAGATATTTCTACCGATACTTTAATTGGAACTGGTCCTTTTGTTTTTGACAATTATGAAACTGATATCGAAGTGAATTTTCACGCTTTTGAAAATTATTGGAAGGGCGCGCCAAATATAACAAATTTAAAGTTCGCAATCATATATGATAATCAAGCAAGAAACAGTGCTTTATTAAGTGGTGATGTTGATATAATAATTGATCCACTAGATTCAATGCTCGATATTTATAGAATAGATCCTAATATTACCCTTGAATCTACTCAGGGATTCTCAATTAACTACATAGCAATGAATGACAAGTGGATTAATACTACATTTAGAAAAGCAATATCCTATACTATTAACTATTCTTATATTATCGATGTTTTAATGGATAGCGAAGTGGTTAGAATGAAGTCTCCCTTTCCAGAGAATATGATCTTCGCTAATTGGTCATACGATGTTGCTGATTTCAATATTACAAAAGCAAGAGAAATTATGCAAAGCATGGGTTTTGGGGTAGGATTCACAACTAATGCTCAATGGCAGTCAGCAACTTTTGCGAGTTTCAAATTCTCATATAACATAGGAAATAGTTTTAAAGAGGATTTAATGGTTTTGTTATGGTCTTGCCTTGATCTAATCGGAATTGATGTAATAGACGACGGAATGACATGGGGGGATTTTCTTTTTAGCTTATTCGAGGATCAAGACTCGCTTCAATTATATTGGCTTGGTTGGGGGTCTGATTATAACGATCCACATCCTATATTAAATATGTTCTTTACTAATAGATCTTCTAATGAATTTACCATACCATTTAAGGATTTTATAGTTCAAACTTGGGTTGAGGAAGCTTTATATGAAACAAATGATACTCTCAGAAATAATCTTTATAACAAAATTCAACAACGATTGGTAGAAGAATTATATCCATGGGCATTTGGTTATGTTCCATTAGAATATGTTGCGTATAATCAGGAAATCTCAGGTTTTCAATGGAATTCAATGCAAAAAGTGTCGTTTTATGAAGTAAATGGAATATTTAGGGATATCCCTACTCCACCCCCTACAGATACCCAAATATATATTGATGGAGATTCCACAGGAATAGGTGCTCAAAACTGGACTTGGGCAGTAAATCAAAATTGGTGTAGTGGGGCAGGTACAATAGAAGATCCTTATATTATTGAGGATTTAATTATAGACGGTCCGATTTTTGGTATCGTTATTAAAAATTCAGAAGTATCCTTTGAAGTTGTAAATTGTACCATTATGAATACCGGTTCTGATTTTGAGGGTGCTGCAATTCAATTAACCAATGTCACTAACGGAAATTTAATTGGAAATAACTGTTCAAATAATAAATATTATGGAATCTCATTAGTGGATTGTTATAATTGCACAATATTCAATAACTTTCTAACCAATAACATTTATGGTATAACAGCACGGCTTTGTCAGAATCTCAACATAACTAATAATTACATGGAAAATGTTTCTGCTGGAATTGGTTATGATGATAAATGCTTTAACAGTATTATTGATAACAATACTATTATTGGAGCTACTATTGGGATAAGTCCTGGAGGTCAAAATCATGTGCTACGTAATAATAATTTGGAAAGTTGTGGAATAATATTTTTCTATTTTTTCGGTAATATCAATGATTTAACTACATATGATGTCGATACATCCAACACGATTAATGAAAAACCAATTTACTATTATGTAAATCGTAATAATTTAGTTCCTAACGACTTTTTAAACGCTGGACAAGTCATTTTAATTAATTGCAATAATTCTTTGATTTCCAATTTAGACATCTCAGATTCTTCAGCAGGAATATTGTTATATGGATGTAATTATAATAACTTTTCAAATGTCAACACCCTTAATGAAGCATATGGACTCTTAATGTATCAGAGTAGTAACAATCATATCGAGAATAGTGTGTTCAGTGAATCGATTTATTATGGAATTTATATGTATGGTGGAAGTGTACTTAATACAATTGAAAAGAGTATAATTTCTGAAAATGTGCATGGAATGTACGTCGGAGATGGTAACAATACAGTAAACACTAATTTTATCTTAAACAATACTCAAATAGGTATATCGACTGGATATGAAACTCGTGGTAGCTTGATTTATAACAATACTTTTATCGGAAATGAAATAAATGCTGCAGAAGGGGGTACAAATCATTGGGATAATGGGATAATCGGCAATTACTGGGACGATTATTCTGGAGTAGACGCTAATGATGATGGTATTGGAGATTCACCTTACATTATTAATGGGGGTGCAGGAAGTATGGATAATTATCCAATCTGGGATGATGGACCTGACTTACCAATACCTCAATATTGGGTACTTTCACCATTCATTATTGATGAACTAGGATATGGCGATTATACTTGGGAAGAAGTTGCAATGGAAGATTGGTGTAGTGGCTCTGGTACATGGAGTGCCCCATATATAATTGAAAATATTGTTATTAATGGACAAAATTCTAGTAGTTGTATAGAGATTAAGAACTCTAATGTGTATTTTATTATAAAGAATTGCAGAGTGTATAATGCAAAGAAAGATAGTTCTATCTACTTGTTCGATGCAGGAATCACTTTAGGAAATGTTGATAATGGCGCGATATTCGAGAATAACTGCTCGAACAATAATGGGATTGGTATAAGTTTATACAACTGCAATAATGTTACCCTTTCAATGAACATAATCTTAAACAATGGTGATGACGGTATTAATATGGATCATTGCAGTGGAAATATTCTCTATAATAATACGATTTCAAATAATAACGATGACGGTATTATGTTATACCAAAGTCAAAACAATGTTCTCTCATCTAACACAATCCTTAATAATAATTGGGGGCCAATAATAATGCCAAGAAGAGATGGGGGTATTATTTTAATGTATAGTAATCACAATACTGTTTCTATGAATTATGTTTCTAATAATAATTATGCAGGCGTATATATATATCATAGCAACAATATTAACATCTCAAAAAATACAATCTCATATAATGGTGCTATGGGTATTCTCCTAGCTACTAATGAATTAAATACTGTCTCAGCTAATACTATTTCACATAATTTTCAAGGTATTCAATTATGGGAGAGTAATCAAAGCACCATTTCAGATAACATAATTTCAGATCAGACAAATAAAGGTATTTTAATCGATCATAGTAGTTATAATGACCTCTCGAAGAATTCACTCTTAAATAACGGTGATTATGGTATTACAATATATGATTGCTACAACCTTAATATCTCAAGAAACATACTATCAAATCAAGATCGTTTTGGTATTACCGTAGCATCGAGCCACGCAAATATTATTTCAAAAAATTCATTTCTAAATAATGGTGAATATGCTATTCATTTTAGTTGGAGTAATAATAATACTTACTCAATGAACACAGTTTCAGAGAATTCTAATGGGATCTATATAGGGTCCGGTGAAAATAATGCTATTTTATCAAACACTATTTCATATAATATTGGGATGGGTATTTTAATGCAAAGTTCTAATTGCAGATTTAATTCAATATATAACAATTCAATGATAACTAATGGAGAAAATGCACTTGATAACGGAGTGAGTAATTATTGGGATAAAAAAAGTTTGGGGAATTTTTGGGATGATTATATGGGAGAGGATGCAAATGATGATGGTATAGGTGATACACCTTACACAATTCTTGGTACAGCAGGGGCTGTTGATAACTACCCTATTTGGGACGACGGTCCTTCTGTAGACGATGTTGCGCCATCAATTGTAATTAATTATTACGACGAGTATGCTCTTTTTGGAACTGGAGCAATTTTCATTGAAGCTTATATAACAGATAATGTTCAGTTAGAATTACCTGTTATCATTGAATTCTACTACCCTAATGGAACCCTCATTAATGTATATGACATGATTTTGAATATAAGCGATTCAAGTGATACTTACTTTTTTTACTGGACTGTAGATTCTCTTCCCGTACTAGACGGTTATTATTTTATAATTAATGCCTATGATTCTTCAAACAACTTAGCCCAAGCAAATGAATTTTTTGATATTGTATTAGAAACACCTATTCCTCAGTATTGGATACTTTCTCCATTTAGTATTGATGAACTAGGTTATGGTCATGGAAATTACACATGGGCACAAGTTGTGAATGAGGAATGGTGTAGCGGTTCTGGAACTTTGAACGATCCTTATGTAATAAAAAACCTTGTTATAAATGGGCAAGGATCAGATTTTTGTTTATCCATTCAATTTTCAGAGGAATATTTCATTGTTGAGAATTGTACCTTTTATAATACATACAATCTGAATTATTATGGTGGACTTGTCCTTATAAACTCATCAAACGGCAAACTTCTCAATAACAATTGTTCCGATAACTACTTTGCTGGCATCTATTTATGGAATTCACATAATTTCTTAATCTCGGGAAATTTTATCTCAACCAGTTCATCCTACGGAATTATTATTGATTATTTATCTTCCAACAATATTGTATATAATAATACCCTCATCGAAAATAATATTAATGCGTTTGATAATGGCGGTATAAATTTCTGGGACAATGGAGTGATCGGTAACTACTGGGACGATTATTCCGGTGTTGATGCTAACGATGATGGCATTGGTGACACTCCATACAATATAGGGGGTATGGCAGGAAGTATGGACAATTTCCCAATCTGGGATGACGGTCCTGAAGTTCCTTCGTCAGACTATTGGATTCTCTCGCCATTTGTTATTGATGATGACGGGTATGGTAATTATACTTGGGAAGAAGCTTCAAATCAAGAGTGGTGCCGTGGATTTGGAACCTTTGGAGATCCATATGTAATAAAAAACTTAATAATTGATTGTAACGGGTTAGCGAGTGGTATAACAATTGAAAACTCAAGTGTATATTTTCGAATAGAAAATTGTACGGTTTACAACGGTAAAGAAGGCAGTGTTTTCAATTACGAAGCAGCAATCAAATTATTAAATACTACTAATGGATTAATAATCAACAATACTTGTTCTTTCAATCAGGGAGACGGAATACTTTTATCTTATTGCTCCAATATTACGATATACCAGAATAGAGTAATCAACAATGGAGATACTGGGATTTATATTGCGCGTTGTGAAGAAATATCTATATTAAATAATACTATATTTTCCAATATAATTGGAATATGGGTGTTTGAATTACAAGGCCCTCCTCTCGTAGAGTATGGAATATCTGTCAATATTAGTATTATGGAAAATGATGTGCATAACAACACGAACTATGGAATTGTTCTCCTTAATACAATTAATAGTCATGTTTCGAAAAACGAAGTAAGTGAATCCAATTATGGAATAATGTTGATCAATTCGAACAATAGTATCGTCACAAATAATCGAATAGAAGATTGTATTTCAGGAGGTATTGATGTACGCTCCAATAACTATTCGAATCTGACTGAGAATGTAATGTTTTCTTGTGGACTAACAATTTATGGAAGTTATTCCGAACTTTTAACTTATTCAATGGATACTAGCAATTTTGTAAATGGAAAACCATTTTATTATTACACAGATAGAAATGATTTAGATAATTCAGATTTCATAAATCCAGGTCAGATAATTTTAGTCAACTGTAGCAATTCAATTTTATCAAATATAAATATCTCTTATAGCAGTGCTGGTCTGACGTTAATCTATTGCACAAATATGAATATCACTGACTGTAATTTTTCTGATAACAACGACGGTATTATATTACAATTTAGCGATGATAATTCTATTTATAGAAATTTGCTTGATAATAACTATCATTCCGGTATTACATTAACTGAAAGCAATAACAACTTAATTTATTGGAATACCCTATCTAATAATAACGCTGATTTAACCCCAAATGTATATTATAGTGGCGGGCCACCTACCACTAACGCCCGCTATGGAGTAGGTATACTACTATGGGATGAAAACAGTAACAACATTATATTTAATAATATATTAACCACAAACAATGTAGGGATATATCTATACAATAGCAGTTATTCAACTATTAGTAATAATTCTATAGAAGATAATTATGAATATGGTATATATCTAGAGCGCGACTTATTTGACATTTCTGAATCAAATCTAATTTATAGTAATCATTTTGAGAGTAACCTGATCGAAAACGCTTACGACAATGGTGTTAATACATATTGGGATAACGACTCAATAGGGAATTACTGGAATAATTATCTTGGTGTGGACGCTAATGACGATGGTATAGGAGACACACCATATTCTATTAATGGAAGCGCAGGAAGTCTAGATAATTTTCCAATCTGGGATGACGGGCCAGAATCTCCTATTCCTCAATACTGGGTTCTTTCACCATTCATTATTGATGAAGATGGCTTAGGAGATTATACTTGGAGTGAAGTATCCAATCAACCATGGTGTAGTGGATTTGGAACTGAATCCAATCCTTATTTAATTGAAAATATTGCTATTAATGGTCAAGATTTCGAATATTGTCTATGGATAAGAAATTCTGATGCGTATTTCATTCTGAAAA
>JAUVNS010000051.1 GCA_030599585.1 Promethearchaeota archaeon
GCCATATCTCTCTTTAATGAATTGGACATCTTCTTGACATAATAATTGCTGAATATCATCATTTTCTTGCATTTTTACTCTTTAATTGTAGAAAACATTTACGATCATTTCAGTTTTCACACGCCAAATTTTGCTGATAAAATGTAAACAAACCCGTTAACATGCGACATGAGACAGGGTAATTCCCCATGATTGATGACGTAGATAAGCAAAATGTATCGGGTTCACAACTTGTTAACAAGGGGCGGGAATCCCGAGACAGGAGGATCCAGCTAGGACCGGAACTCGTAAAGAAAATAAGAAAATTAACCAATCAGATAATTCAACGAGTTGGCGTGTCATGAAATCAACAAGTCGGAGGCGGGGCTAGTTCCTAGATTGGCGCGCTGTCGTTGTTGCTGTGGTATTTTCCAAGGTAAAATTAACCAGTGTCATAACTGTCATTATTGTTTGATTGTTATTAAATCGAGATGATAACATTATTAAATATATTATGAAATAGTGATATAAAGATGTTAAAGGTGAAAATAAATTAAAAGAATGAATGCATTACATTTAGATTTTAATATTAAAGATTAATTGTGTAGTGCTCGAGGAGAATATGGCCTAATAGTAGAGTGAATGAATCTACGGACTGGAAACAAGTCTAGACAGTAAAGTTTGCTACATCATATTAATTATGTACTATGTGGTTGTGGTACATAAATAAATAAATAAAGAGAGAACACATGTTCAGCTTGTGTCAGCGCGCCAATACGTAGCCGTTGCCACGTGGCGTTTGCACTTTGCAAAAGGTCCAAAAAGGTCACCGCGGTCCAAGTGTCCATGATGCTGGTTTATGTTTTTTCAATTAGAACAGTAAAGATTTAATACACTTTTTATTTATAAGATGAACAATTAACATCATTAAGGCATAATAAAAGAACAAAGTTTACCGTTTATAAAACCGGAGGTGTTCTATTTCTTTCTTTACCATTTTCTAAATTTAAAAAAAAATGAGCTGGATTCTAGAAACACTGTCGGCAAAGGCTGTAGTAAAATGGCCGACAAGCTTGCATGATCACGCGGCATTCAGAATGTAAAAAAGGTAGGGGCCTACCACAAATGCGAAATTATAACTCCTGAAGGCAAGTAAAGCTAAATTTTGCTGAACGTTCTTGTTGAAGATAGATTTGGCACAGGATTTTATTGAAAATACAATCGAAATGGTCAATGTTTATTGGCGAAAATGAGCTCAAATTTTAGGGAAACGGATTGGAAAAAAATGACATTAAAGGAAGTGGAAATTAGTGGCTAACTTTCGGGTACCCGGGCACCCGCTCGAAAATTATTTCGGGCACCCGGGTACAAAATTACCCGAAAATCCCAACCTTAAAATGAAAGCAACAAATAATGGGCTGAGAGTATTTTTTTACATCTAATCTGCTCAAACATTCATTAAAAAAAAGGAAAGAGACATTAATAATAAAATAGTTTTGTCTTCCCAATCTACAGGATACTATGCCATAGGACAAAAA
>JAUVNS010000043.1 GCA_030599585.1 Promethearchaeota archaeon
AGTCAAGCGGTTGTGGACCCTCATGATACAAAAGAAATTTTTGTTCGTGCTTTTCCCGCAGTATGTGATGTTTCACCCCGAATTCGTTGTTCTTGAGTTCAATCTTTTCAATGTCCACAGATTTTCATGCCAAATAAAGGCCCCTAAAACTTAACTGGTAGTCGATCCAAAAAAAATTAATTTTTTATTCTTTAGACCAAGGTATTTTTGTCCTGCAAAATTTTGCATGGCCGTCAGCATTGCTGGTAGTGTTCTTTTCTTTTTCAGAAATATTTTTACTTCATCTTCCGTAATATCCACTTCGCCGGCATTTCTTATAAACTCTTCATAAATTGTTTGATCACTGATATTTTCATATCGCTCCAGTTCCCTTGCGAGCAGTCTATAAATATTATGAGCAGTTATGCTCATAATCAGATCAAAGTCTACCTTAATAACCATTGAGGATGAAACTCTATTAAGATGAAAAAATTCTATTTGTTCAGAAATCGCTTTTTCAACAAGCCAGCGCCTTGCGTATTTTCTGATAATTATTTCTACCTCTTCATCAAAGTCATTTGTAATAACAAGTGCTGGCTTAATTTTACCATGCCCTGTAATCGCTATTTGACGAATTTCCTTCCCGTAATCTTTTAGAAAAATTTTTTCATCCAACACTTTGAGTGTTCTTTTTTTATTGCCTGCGCAATCGACTCTGATTTTTTTCCATTCTTTCTTCGGAATTTTATTGAGCCTTTGAACAATATTTTTACCTCTTCTTCTGATAGTTAAAAATTTCACCTTTTTATCAGCATCAAGTTTTGCAAGATTTTGATAGCAAGTAAATTTGCTGTCAAAAACAAGATATTTCAAACTACTATCATTTGGATTCCCGGATCTGTAAAAATCTAAAAACTCAAGTACAACTGCATTCTCATTTTTATGCATAACATTGGTATCACCATAATCTATTATTCCTGAATCAGGATCTTGAGCAAGAATAGCTGAAATGCTTGATAGTGCCTTGTTTCTTTTTCCTGACCAGTTGTTTTCAAGATGATCACTTTCTCCCCAATATGGGATTGTTGTAAAATCCAGGTTTGCGGTATTACCTAAAAGTCCTTCTTTTTTCCAAATTTTATGCAGTCCTTGAAGAAACGAAAGGTTCATCTCTTTAGTAACTCTGCTTGAATAAGAAGTAAACCATGCGGCTTTAGGCAGCACGTTTAGTCCTGCAAACAAACCAAGCCCCCTGTCCATACACCACAAATCGTCTTTTGTATATCGTCTGACATTCGAAAGCTTCAAAGCAATAAACGCCATTATTGAACAATATCTGTTAATCACCTTGGTTTGCGGATAAAGTGATTTTTGTATCAGGGTGTCAATTTTATATTTTCGTACTATCGGTAGAAAACACAGAATTCCGATATCGCTACTCGAAAACTTTCCTGGAACGAAATGAATCATTTCACTCTTTTGAGCTTTTAGTTTTTCAGGTAATTCTTTTCTTTCTCTGGAAAAATTATTCCTCCTTGGTAACCGAGAAAAACCCTCTTCCTTGAGTAAATAATCAATATAGCTTTCAGAAATTTCATCAAATCTAGGGTGAGTATCTATCATAGATTTAATGTCAGGAACAGATAGGTTTTTCTTTCGTAAGGAGACGATAAGATCATCAAGCTGATTTTTGTTTTTTTTGAACGGGCGACCTTTTTTCGGCATTATAAAAAATGGATCTTTATTAGGATATTCTTTTAACTGCTTCCTAAATGTTTTTGTCAGAGTATAGACCGTACTAACCGAGTATCCATATTTTGAAGCAATTTTTTCAGCAGTCATTTTTTCTTTAAAGAAAGCTTTCATCGATTCATATTTTTTTTGGACACCGGATATGTTTTCAAAATATTCTTCAGGGCTCATAAAATTAGGATATATTATTGGCATGATAAAGTCAACCATATTTTATTAAATTATATGAATATTTTTTTTAATCCAACTATAATGGGGTTTTATGTTCTAATTGGTATTTTATTTGGCATAATAACTATAGTAATTATGGGTATAATTAAAGTTAAATATACCTAATTATGCGAAGTTTTTGTTACAAAGAAAATTGAATTTAAATTGAATTATCAATGGGTTGAGTTGGATTTGATGGCTTGGCTACTAAAGAATTTTAGGGTTGATTAATCGCATGAAAATCTGTGCACATAGTTCATAACCGCAAGGGCGAGCGTGCTTTTGCCGCAACCGGACTCCCCGACCAACCCCAACGCGTCGCCGGGCCGGATCTCAAAAGAGACATC
>JAUVNS010000041.1 GCA_030599585.1 Promethearchaeota archaeon
CACAATCTCTATTTCTTCACAGGAATCGAAAAATCCCCCATACTTGAAAGACATGGATTCAACTGAACATCCTGCTACTGCCCCGCCTATCGTGATTCCCTTGAGCTCGGAAACACATTGCGGTACGAGCCCATACTTTAAGGTTTCTGTTGCAAGCCTAACAAAAGTAATCCCTGCTTCTGCAATACATGTCCTTGTATCCGTGTTTATCTCAATAATGTCTGTAAGTGACCTCACATCTATCGGCTTGTCGCTATAGACCGGGTTATCCGGTTGTGGAGCCATGTGGGAAACGCTCGCCTTTTTTAGAGAGAAAAATTCCCCCGGCTTCGCGTTATCGTACGCATTTCTAACCATTTCAGAGATCGCTTCTACTTTTCTTTTATGTATTGCTAGTTTTTCTTCGCTCATGTCAAACACAGGGTTGGGATTATTGCACTTCAAATATATTAAACGGGCAGATTTTTCTCAGTTTTATCTGTTTGAAAATTCTAAGATTGCATAATAGAAGAGAGTTCTCCATGCTTATACTTCTTGTTTTGTGCGAATATTTAGATGTTGCTTCTGTTCAAGGTCTTTTCTTTTTTTTTTTCTTCTAATCATTTCAACAAAACTTTCTACTCTTGTAAGAAGACCAGCTTCGCCCGAATGCTCGTCCATTATAATCTCTAAAAAAGGAAGGCCTACAACTTTCATATCCCTCATAATTAATTCTGAAATGAGACTATCTGGACCGCAAGCAAAACTTATCAAAAAGATTACACCATCGATTTTGTCTCTTCCTTCAGTAAGAAAATAACGGATACCTTGCATAATTTCTTCTTCGTGGCGCCAATAGTTTCGCAGTTTACCGCCTCTTGGATTAACTATGACGGGTTTCTTAAAGACAAATTCGGGTAGGTTTTCAATAGTAATAACTTCAACGCCTTGATCTTTTAGCTTTTTCTGAAAGTCAAGATTAATGAATGTATCAAAAATGTTATAGCCATGCCCTAAAAGCAAAAATTTTATATCACCTGTACTTTTCTTCTTAGGTAATGTGAAAGGTCGATTTCTTTCTACTAATCTTAGGGCATGATTGACAGAAGAGCCATTCCTTAAAAATTCGTGATATTCGTCGAAATACTTTTGAGCTTCTTTATATGCGTTTAAAGCTTGAGTTTGGTTCTTCCCTAATTGGTTTCCGAGTTCAATGGCCGCCGTGGAAATAGGAAATTCTTTAACATTTACTTCAAAGTTTAAAATTTTTGGGATGCCAGGCAAGATTTTAATTACATCCGGTAACGATAAAAATTTAGGGCAGAAATACGAGTCTTTTACTTCAGACACATACCTCGGTACAAAAACAAAGTCTAAATCGGGATTGTCTGCTACCAATCTTAAAAACTGTCCGTAATATATCTTAACTGGAATGCATAACTCCCCAAATCCGTGAGTCACGCCTTCTTCAACTATTTTCTTATTAGTTAGAGGGCTCACAACGATTTCAGCGTCGAGTTCTTCGAGAATTTTTTTCCAAAATGGAAAATACCTATAAAAGTGAAGTGCTCTCGGTATCCCTACCTTGAGTTTTTTCTTTATTGATTGTTGTGGTACTTCCATCTTGATACATCCCCTTATAATCTAAGCATCTGGGCTATCATAGAGAAGTAGATCTTTAATTTGAGCCATCATATTGGCTGTTAAACGCTTGAGTTCTTCATAATCTGGCATTGGTTTACCCCAGTGTTTTTTATGTTCCATGAATGCTGGTCCAGCCTTCATTATCTGACCTCTATAAAAACTCAGCATCTTAGCGTGCTTTGGATAAGTTTTTTCCGTGCCTGTTATTCCAACCAATAAAATTGGTACCTGTTTTTCAATCGCCAGTCGCATAGCTCCAGTATGTCCCTCTAAAAGTTCGCCTCCACCCAGATTAGTAGTTCCTTCGGGGTACATGCATACTAAGTCTCCTTTATCAAGCACATCTTTTGCGAAATTATAAGAGTCTACATCGTGTTGTCCTCGCTTTAATGGAAAAGCGTGATGACTCCTAACCCACGCGTTAACTAGCGGTGGTTTGAATAAAGATTGTTTAGCCATTTGGTAAAGAACTCGTTTTCTATGGTAGATTAAAGACGCTGCAAAGATAAGAACGTCCCATTCTGAGTTGTGGTTAGTGCAGACAACAGCAGCACCTTCATCAGGGATATACTTTTCAAAATCGATTACTTTGTAAGGCATCATTAAATCGCTCCAATTACACACTAACCATCCTGAAAAATTATGAACTGTTTCTTGAAATTTGGCTCGTAATCCAAATGCTTCCAAACTTTTTAATAAGGAATACCACACATCATCGACAAGTCGTAGGGCACCTATTCCAAAATCTTTTAACCAACGCTTAAATGATAATGATTCTTTCGGTTTTTGAGCATCTTCTGGAGAACCGATTGATAATTCAACTTTTTTTTGTTTCCTTGTATCTACAATAACGTACTCTCGTAAATCGTGTACTACTTGTCGTAACTCTTCAGTTAACCTTTTGATTTCATCGTAAGAGATTGTATTAATGTCGTAGTCGTTATAATAAATTGGATCACCTACTCGTACTTTAACTTGAGTTGGTTTCATGACCAATTTACCTTTTGGCAAAGCATTCCTTGACCCAATTACTGCCATTGGAACAATAGGAACCTTCATTTCAATTGCAAGTCGAACTGCGCCGGTTTTAAATTCTCTAAGCTCCCAACCATTTTCCTCCCTGGATCTCGTACCTTCGGGGAAAATTCCGACCCATTCTCCTTCGCTAATTATCTCTTTGGCCAATTTCCAAGCTTGTTCAGGATT
The DNA here is from genome assembly GCA_030599585.1 of Promethearchaeota archaeon. Lineage (GTDB taxonomy): Archaea > Asgardarchaeota > Lokiarchaeia > Sigyniarchaeales > SOKP01 > SOKP01. The sequence continues at coordinate 2,830 of JAUVNS010000041.1, forward strand.
TTCTCGATCTAATTTGAATGCTCCTAAGTTGGTAAAGAGAGATTTAATTAAGGGGGTTTTAAAATTATCCAACTTACTCATGTATCTAATTCTTCTGTGACAAGCGGCTCCATAAAAAAATGGGTCTAAGTGGCTTTCATGTGAACCCACGAGGATACCTCCCCCATATTCGGGAAACATATTCCCTAGCGGGTATTCTGTTTTAAAATTCCATAATATACGAGCAAAAAATTTAATATATACATAGGCTGCCCACCACTGAAGCTTCCCTTCGACATCTTGAAGGTTCAACTGTTCAATACCCTGACGCCAGAGGTCGTTTAGGGGATCGATCGGATTATATTTTAAAAATTTGTACGTTGCATTTTGATGTCGTTTTCCAAAATCTAAATCTTCTTGTTCTTTTTCTTCAGTAGTTTTCACTATCCTACCTTCTTCTGAAGCTTTATAATTTTCTTCTTTAACTTGCATAAGTAGAATCCTCTTAGGATTTGATTTTAATACTATTTTGTGAATTTGAATTTGATATATTTTTATTTTCAATTAGCCTTTTTAAATCATCTAACGAATCAATTAACAAATGTGGTTTAAATTCCTCTAGAATCTCTTTCTTACTTACTCCCGTTGCCACTCCTATAGTCCATACTCCTGCTTCCTTTCCTGCTTGAATATCTGTTGGCATATCCCCAATCATGATAAACTCTTTCAAGTTGCACGATTTATAACTCTCAAAAACAGGATTTAATGAGTTAGGATCGGGTTTCAGGTCCGGCAAAAGGTCTGCACCAAACACTCCCTTGAACATGCTTTTCACATTGTTACTTTCAAGGTGTGGAATAATATTTTTAGTTTGGTTATGAGAAACAATAAAA
>JAUVNS010000024.1 GCA_030599585.1 Promethearchaeota archaeon
CTATTGTAACCTTTGTTTTGTTGATCAAAATAAACCGGTTTGGTTCGGGAAGACAACTGATCTACCAGATGTATTCGTTTATCACCTAATCCGGGCAATGCACATGGCGGGAAGATGCGTTGCGTGCGGTGCGTGCTCACTTGTTTGCCCTATGGGCATTGATTTAAATAAAATTAATAGAAAATTAGAAAAAATCGTTAAAGAACGATTTGATTTCACTTCAGGGCTCGATCCAGATGTGCTACCACCCATGGTAGATTTCAAGATGGATGATGCTCAAGAATTTATGTTAGAAGAGGATTAAGATTAAGAGAAGTGTTTAAGATATGGCAGAGAAAATATTGAAAAAAGACGACATTGGTAAGCTCTATAGCGAGCTAGTAAAAGACTACAAATTTTACGCTCCTACTAAAGTAAAAGGTAATATTGCTTTCAAAAAGATTTCTAAAGCGGAAGAAATCGAATTAGACTACTTGAATTCGAAGGTTCCTCCGAAAGAAGTATTATTTCCACAAAAAGAAACTATTTTTGAGTATAGATACGAAGGGAAAGACGTAATTATTGATGAAAGGAAAGACTTGGAAGACAAAATTCTAATTTTTGGAGTCAGACCTTGCGATGCTTACAGTTTTAAGCTGTTAAAAGACTTTTTTGCGTTTGGCGACTTTCAGGACGATGTTTTTCTGAAAAAGCGAGAAAATGCGACGATCATTGGTATTGGTTGTAATAGTCCGAGGCAATCGTGCTTCTGTACGTCTGTAGGTGGTCATCCTTTTCAAAAAGAAAGCACCGACATATTTCTTTCAGATTTAGGAGATACTTATTTAGTTGAGGCCATAAGCGAAAAAGGAGAGAACCTCTTGAAAAAGTTATCATGGCTTGCTGACGCTAAAAAAGCAGATGTAGAAAAATCTAAAGAGTTAGCTAAGCAAGCAGAAGAATCTTTTACTACTAAATTTGATTTTGATTTAGTAACAAAAGTATTAGACGAAAACTTCGAGCATCCTGTCTGGCAAGAAATTAGCGAAAGTTGTATCGGATGCAGTTCGTGCACGTTTCTATGCCCTACTTGTACTTGTTTTGATGTTATCGACGAAAACGACGAATACAATAACCGGGGTCGACGAATTAGGATTTGGGACACTTGTCAGTCGTGTCTTTATACGCTCGAAACGAGCGGTCATAACCCTCGGCCAGCTAAAATACAAAGGTGTAGAAATCGAATTATGCACAAGTTTAGCTATTATCCCTCGAATTACGATTGTTTAGGGTGTGTGGGGTGCGGAAGATGTATTACCGCTTGCCCCGTTAATAACGAGCTCAGATTAATAATTGATAAAATACTTGAAATTCAAGAAAAAAGTGGTGAAAAAGTCAGTGCCTAATCCGTATATTCCAATGTTGACGAAAGTGAAATCTATAATTTCGGAAAATGAAGTACGAGATATAAAAACTCTCGAGTTAGAATTTCAAAAGGAGGAAGAATATAAAGCCTTCGATTATATTCCTGGTCAATTTGCAGAAATTAGTATTATTGGTAAAGGAGAATGTCCTATTGGAATTGCTTCTTCCCCTACTGAAGAGGGTACGATCAAATTCACGATCAAAAAAATGGGAACCGTGACTTCTTCTTTTCACAACAGTGATATTGGAGACACGATTGGTGTGAGAGGACCTTTAGGAAACGGCTGGCCGATGGAAGAACTAAAAGGACAGAACATAGTTGTCATTGGAGGGGGGTTTGCGTTTTCCACGCTAAGATCGCTCGTGTTGTACGTATTAGATGATAAACACCGAAAAGATTACGGTGATATAACGGTAATTTATGGAAACAGAGATTCAGGTGAAGTTCTCTATCGAGATGTTCTTGAAGAATGGGAAAAGCGAGACGATATTAATGTAGTTTTGACTATAGATCGCGAAGAAAAAGGCTGGACTCGAAAAGTAGGTTTTGTCGCTGCTATAGTTAAGGAAGTAGCACCTTCCCCAGATAATGCAGTCGCAATTATTTGCGGACCTCCAATTATGATAAGAACTGCTGTAGATGAGTTAGTAAAGATCGGTTGGAAAGACGAGAAGATTCTTAATTCTTTAGAAATGCGAATGAAATGTGGAATTGGGAAATGTGGGAGATGTAATATCGGTGAGAAATTTGTGTGCATCGATGGTCCTGTTTTTTCACTCGCAGAGCTTAAAAAAATGCCTAATGAATATTAGATGTTCATCAAGCTAAAATTACAATTCTTTTATTTCTTCTTTTATTATTATAATTTACAAAATGATAAAGAACATTATATTTGATTTAGGAAATGTCTTACTAAAGTTCAAACCTAACGAATTCTTGTTAAGATTTACAGACGATAAAGAATATATCGACCAATTTATTTCAAAAGTCACTCGGAGCAAGACATGGTTAGAGTTAGACCGGGGAACGAACTCCGTGGAAAATGCGAGAACTATTTTTTTATCTGAATATCCTGATGAAAAAGAAATAATCGAGTTATTCTTTGATCAATGGATGGATATGCTAACCCCTATTGAAGAAAATGTAAAAATTTTAGAAGAAGTGAAGGAATTAGGGTATAGAACATATATTTTGTCCAATTATATTATAGAAGCATTTAGTTACGTTAGTTCAAAATATAATTTCCTTTCTCTGTTTGATGGTCAGATAATTTCTGGAGTTGAAAAAGTAATTAAACCAGAAAAAGCGATTTACGAACTTCTCCTCAGTCGGTATAATTTAGCTCCTGAAGAAAGCCTTTTTATAGATGATGTATTGTTTTTTCTAAAGCCAGCAAAGAAACTCGGCATGAAAACCATTTGGAATCGTCCTGAAACTGATTTAAGAGAAGAACTGAAAAAACTGGATATATTTCCTTAGATTGTTATTATTACATTTCCCGTTTTTTCCCCTTTATCAACATACCGATGAGCATCGGCAATTTGTTCCAACGGATAGCTCCTATCTATGGCCGTTTTTATTTTCCCCGCTTCAATAAGTTCTCTGAGGAAAATTAAATCTTCAGTCTTGTAGACTAAACTTCTCCCAACTATTACTTTCTGGCCGCTTGTTAATAGCCTTCGAACCTTCCTGCCCCCAGCATTGGCTAAAAGAAAGGTTCCATTTTCGTTTAGCAATTTTACACTACCTGAAAACGAACTCTTGCCAATCACATCAAAAATAAAATCATAAGTTTCACCGCTTTTGGTAAAATCCTCTTTAGTGTAATCAATTACCCTATCGGCCCCCAGAGATTTCATCATTTCCAAACTCTTGGGATTGCCTACCGCAGTAACTTCTGCCCCATAGTACTTGGCAAGCTGTATACCAAAAGTGCCTATACTTCCAGAAGCTCCACGGATAAGAACTTTTTGTCCGCTCTTGATATTTGCTTTTCTAATGAAATATAACGCATTAAATCCCCCGGTAATAACGGCGGCGGCTTCCTCATAAGTCATATTAGTTGGCTTTTTTGCCATCACTCCTTTTTCAGGCAGACATACGTACTCGGCATAAGCACCAAACTTGAACTCGGTAGCTGCAAAAATTTGGTCTCCTACGCTAAAATTTTGTACATTATTTCCTATTGCTTCAATTTCTCCGGCTATCTCTTGCCCTGGTATGCTTTTTCTTGGTTTTCTGAGACCAAATCCTAATCGCATGAGGAGCCGCATAAAAAAAGAGAATTTGAGTGCCCGCAACTCACAATCCCCCATTGTTACTGTTGTCGCATATATTCTTATCAGAACTTCATCTTCCTTTGGAGTAGGCTTATCTACCTCTTTAAGCTGAAGAACTTCAGGTGGTCCGTATTTTGTGGCTACAATTGCTTTCATAACTATTCATCCTTATTTAATTCTATCCTATAAGTTTGTTCAATGTAACTCTAATTAGACAACATTCTATATAATCGTTATTAGAAAATTAAAAAAAAGATAGTAAGATATGCACTCAAATTTATTTCGCATCTCGAACCATTAACCACATTGGTAAATTCACTGGATCTGGAAGATTTAATTTTTTGACTACGTGAAATCCAAAGTGTTCATAGAGTTTAACATTCTTTTCATTTTGAGTCTCCAGATATATAGGTTTTTTTTCTATTTCAGATTTTTCTATAACTGCCCTTAAAAATTTTCCTCCAAAACCTTTTCCTTGAAATTCTTGTGAAACAGCCATTATAAATAGAAAGATATATGGGCCTATATCAAGGTCTTTCTTCGCTTCTTCTAATGCATTAGCAGTTTGCTCCATAATCTTTCTTAGGCTTGCTAATTTCATACCAAGAAAAAAACCACCGCTTCGAAAAACTCTCCATCCTGTCATATCGCCTTTATCATGTGGTGTAATTGCCATTACTCCTTCAATATTATCAGATGTCGAGAAAACATTACCATATTTCATACAAAACTTAGTCATAACCTCAAACTGTGCACGTTGCTTATCTTCTTCCGTAATAAATTTCTCAAACATTGGATCATCAGAATATGCATTCACGAATACATCTACAGCTTTCTTAATATCTTCTTTTTTTAATTTATATAAATCGCTAATCAATGACATACTGATTAAATAGATTTCTTAACGTATATTAAAGATATGTGTAATAATTGCATATAATCGACGAATTTCCTCAGAAATAATAATTGTGTAAAGTTGAAATTTAGATATCAAATGAAGCGTTCATGAGAATTAGGTTTTACGGTAAAATTAAGAAAGAACGAATTATTAAAAATCTTTACGCTCAAGAAAAGCGTCAGGCGTTTTTATTATGATTGTTCTTTTTTCATACTTGTCCATTTTATTTACCTCTTTTATTGGGAGTTTTTAGTATTTTTAATTTAAAAAAATTTAAAAAAAATTATTTATTCTTTGCTCATTTCGCAAGCAAATTTAAGGTATTGAAGTTCAAATGAATTGTAGGTCGATTGAGCTTTTAATGCTTTTATGTCGGATTTTTCCATTAGCTTTTACCTCCTTATTATTATTTTTTTTTCCTTGTTTTTTTTTTTGTTCTTAATTAAAACAAGGTAAGAATACATAATTAGTTTTTAATGCTAAACTAAGAATGGACTCTTGAACATTTGATGAACCAATCTATATGATGTGAAGACAGAGCCTACTATTATCTCAATGGATTTATTAAAGTTTTTTACATAAATTTTTTTAACAGCACACACATTAAGATTAATAGGCTTTAGTAAATCTTACAAATCTCACAATGATTGATACCTGGCTTTCTAAGACAAAATTTAAAGATATGTATGAGAAATTTGTGAGGAAAATTTTTCTCGGCAAAGTTTCTGCCAATCAACTCACTATAATTGGGCTAACTTTTGGTCTCATAGGTTCCTTTTTCATATATTTTAGCAGTCTTTTAGAAGATCTCCAAATATTCATGATTATAATGTCCGTTAGCATTGTTTCAATTTCCTTTTTTTTCGATACCATAGATGGCTCGGTAGCAAGATATGAAGGTCCTACTACATTTGGTGGCATATTAGATATATTTTGTGATCGATTAGTTGAGATATCAATAATAATTTCGCTTGTTGCATCAGATTCTCTGAATCTAATATGGGCAGGAATGTTTTCTTTAGCAGCTATTATCCTTTGTATTTCTATGTTTCTAATCGTAGGGGGCATAACTAAAAGAGACAGTGCAGAAAACACACCTAAAGTTATAACATATCAAACTGGTCTAATGGAGCGTTCTGAGACGTTTCTCTTTTTCTTAGCTATGATAATCTTAATTCCTTGGCGTTTAATATTATTATGGATTTTTTCTGGGTTGGTATTTACGACTGCTATATTAAGGTTGATAAAGGCACGTAAATTATTTAAAGAATAAGCTTGACTACCGAATTTTTTTTTTTAAGATATTATGAAAGTATTTTAAACGAATTGATATAATAATATCAATAATGAATACTGAAAATCTATCCGACGCTGAAGAAATTTTAAAGATTATAAGAAACGATAGTGTGGGGAAATTAGGAATTTTATGTCTGAATTGTTTAATAGTAAGAGCTAGATTTTTGGAAATTTATGCTTTTATGGAGGGGCATAATATTCCTTTACCAGTAAATCAAAAATTATCAAAACTGGAACTACTTGATTATATAAGTGTTTTTTTCTATAAGCAATACCAAAAAAGTCCGACTCTCCACAAACAATTTAAGACTCCAATAGATTACATTGGAAATTTCATTTTACACGACGATATTTTAAGTGATTATTTAACAAGATTTGATTTTATTTCAAAGCAAGAATTAATAGACGCTTTCGCTGATTATTGTGCTGATTATGGAATTTCGGTGTACAATACCGGAGATATCAAAGCTTTTTCGCTAGACTTATACTTAATTAAGAAAAAACCGTTCCTGAGAACAGAAGCTGTTTTTGTTAGAACTGGAGCAGAAATGACAGAAGAAAACTACAAAAACACTTTTTACCTTATTAACGAAGCTTCAAAAGTGGCAGTTTGGTCTGTATTTGTAACAACTCCTCGAGGCGTGTGTAATATTGGTTATGAACGACTTAAGAGTGATATGGAGAATTTAAATGCCTGGCTGTACGTAATAGACCCAATACATCAAAAAGTTTTAGGTATTCTTAAAGGTAAAAAATCGAAGAGCCACGATACTTCAATCAGAGACGATTTTATTCAAAAGTTACCACACGAACCGATAAGGGCACCTTCACGATTGGCTAAGATATCGAAATATAAATTTAAAGAATCCGAATCCTATAACCCTAAAAATTTTGTCATGTTTGAACTTTTTCCAAAGGAGACATTAATTCTAGAAGACCACGCCGTAACTGTAAAGCCTATGTTTAAGGACACATTTAGAACTTTAATGGTTATTGACAAAGACTCTGGGCTAAATATGATTTCACATTCCAGTGAAGATTCGCCTATGGAACAAGAATTAGTATCTGGGTTTTTGTCAGCTATGGACTCTTTTGTTTCAGAAATAGGAGGCACTACTTCAATGAATGAAATTAATTACAAAGGATTTTATATACATGCGGTTTATGGACAGTATGTAAAAATAGCGTTATTTTTATCGAAGCCCGCTCCGCAGAGCTTAAAAGAGAGATTAGCATACTTTTTAAATCAGTTTGAAGATCACTACCACGATCAAATAGTGCAATTTAACAAAACAGGTAATACAACCGTTTTCAATAAGTCTCGTATTGTCGAGCTTGTAAAAGAAATTATTAGTGTTTAAATCGAAATAAGTGGAGAATTAATCTTCTCTCTCTTAGCACTCCTTTTTCTCGTATCCTATAGATTAAAACCCAAATAAATATATTGAATTAAATGATGAAATTCTTATGGCAAAATCAAAAAAACCAATTGGAATTGTAGATGGAAAATTACATCCTTGCCCTAAATCTCCAAATTGTGTCTCTACGCAAACTATTGACGATAAGCAAAAAATGGAACCCATAAATTATTCTGGATCTCTTGATGATGCAAAAGCTAAAATAATTAGTATAATTAACTCGCTAAAAAGATCTAAAATTATAACAAATGAAGAAAACTACATCCATATAGAATTTAGAACGGCAACTTTCAGGTTTGTAGACGATGTTGAATTTCTTTTTGACGATAAAGAAAAAATTATCCATTTTCGTTCTCGAGCAAGAATGGGTTATAGTGATATGGGAGTAAACCGAAAAAGGATGGAAGAAATTACAAAATTGTTTTAATTAAGAGAAGGGTGCAAGCTTAGTTAAACGAGTGATTCAAAAATAGTATATTATTGTTTAACTAATAATTTAGCAATTTTTTTAGGTAATTACTTATCTAATTTCTCTCACATTTCATAATATTTATAGATAATAATCAGCAGATTAAAATCTCAAAGCAAGCTCTATATAGTTAGATAAGTTTTTCTTGTCACGGGTGATTTGTATGAGCGAAAAAAAAAAAAATAAATTAATTTTTATATACAATGCGGATTCAGGTTTGTTAAATACCGTAAAGGATTTCTGGCATAAAGCTCTTAGGCCTAGCACTTATCAATGTAATTTATGTCAAACCACATTTGGAACTTTCGGAGCGAAAAAGGAGTGGAAATCTTTTATTAGCACCTTAGAAGTCGATACGGAATTTCTTCATAAAGATGAATTTTTAGAAAGCTACGACATACCAGACGCAAAATATCCTTCTGCTTATTTATTAGAAGACGGAGTTCTTAGGTTACTTATCTCGCAAGAAGAAATGGATAAAGTAGCAACGACTACTGAGATGGAAAATCTCGTATCTTCTAAATTAAAATAACATCTCTTCTTTTATTTTGAAAATAAATGTAAAATAATTCTCTATACTTTAGAGTTTAAGTGTTCTAAAGCTTTGTGTATATCGTTTGTAGGTGCTTTGCACGTTTTGTTGATGCACACGAATGCAGTGGCCTTTCCCTCGTATTTGTCAAAAAATTGAACAAAATTAGAAAACTTATCAATTTCTGGGTTTAACTTCTCCGTAGGACGAAAAATTAACGATTTGTTAGGTAAAAATTGTTTTCTAATCTCATCTAACATAGAATTTGTATCTTCATTTCCAGTATCTCCTGCTATAACTAATGAGTACGTTGGTCCAACAGCGTAATCCACAGCAACCATCATTAGACTATGCGCAACAGGGTTAGCTCGAACATTTTCGGCAAATACTCTTCCAAGATAATCTGCTTTTTTCTCATAGTTATCGTTACCGGTTAATTGGGCTAGTCTAAGCAAATTTAACATAGCAACCGAATTTCCCGATGGTATTGCTCCGTCGTAGGTTTCTTTCTGCCTGGTTAATAACGATTCTGCGTCTTTAGCTGTAAAAAAGAATGCTCCAATCAAATTGTCCCAGAACAATTCTAGCTGCTCCTCAGTAAGTTCTATCGCTTTTTGAAGATACAAAATGTCAAAAGTGGCTTCATAAAGATTAATTAAACCCCAGATTAAGAAAGCATAGTCATCTAAAAAAGCAGGTATATCCGCGCCGCCCTCACGGTACCGATGAAGCAGTCTTCCATCAGAATTTTTCATTTTATTAAGGATGAAGTTCATTGCTTTTTTGGCTGATTCAATGTATTTTGGCTCATTCAGAATGTACCCTGCCTTAGCAAATGCTGCAATCATTAATCCATTCCAGTCGGTCAATACTTTATCGTCTTTATGTGGTCTAACCCTTTTTTCCCTAACTTCAAATAATTGTTTTCTGGCTGATTCTAAATCGAATTTGGTAGTATTCGTCGAGCTGAATTTTTGATGCAGTATATTTTTTCCAGTTTTTTTTCTAGTTGCTTCATCTAAAAAATTACCTTCTACATTAACATCGTAGAATTTTGAAAAATCTTTTGTCTTATCTGCTCCTAATATTTCTTCGATTTCTAGTTTCGACCAAACATAAAATTTTCCTTCCTCTCCTTCGCTATCGGCATCTTCTGCGCTATAAAATGCTCCTTCTGGAGAAGTCATATCACGCAAAACGTACGTCATTATTTCTACTGCAGTATTAGCGTATTCTTTCTTATTTGTTGCTTGGTACGTTTCCAAGTAAGCTAGAGTTAATAAAGATTGATCGTAGAGCATTTTTTCGAAATGAGGAACAAGCCAGTCAGAATCCGTAGAGTAGCGGTGAAAACCAAATCCAATGTGATCGTAGATTCCTCCCATTCTCATTTGCTCAAGCGTTTTTTCGACCATTGTTAGTGCGTTCTCATCCCCAGTTCTTTTCCAATATCGCAATAAAAACAGTAAATTATGCGGCGTAGGAAACTTAGGAGCTGTTCCGAATCCCCCGTTCTTCTTATCAAATCTTGCAGAGAGCTGAGAGTATGTATTATTTAAAACGCTTTTTGTTAAACTACTTCCTGGCGATTCCGAATTCACATCATGCAAGGCAAAAATTATTTTCTCGCTCGACTCTAACAATTGTTTTCTCTCGTTCTTCCATAAACTATCTATTCGTTTAATTAAATCTATTATACCTATTCTTCCAAAACGACTTTCCTTAGGAAAATAAGTACCTGCAAAAAATGGTTTTTTATCTGGAGTCATTACAATTGTTAGCGGCCACCCACCAGATCCAGTCATAAGTTGGCAAACTGTCATATAGATTTTGTCTATATCGGGTCGTTCTTCTCGATCAACTTTAATGGAAATAAATGTTTCGTTCATGTATTTAGCAACTGAGGAGTCTTCAAACGACTCGTGAGCCATAACATGACACCAGTGACATGTAGAATACCCTATGGATAAAAAAATAGGTTTATCTTCAGATTTTGCCTTATTAAAAGCTTCTTCTCCCCAAGGATACCAATTAACGGGATTTTTAGCGTGTTGAAGTAAATATGGACTTTTTTCATTGACAAGTTTATTGTAAATTATATCCGTTTCAGTTCCATCTCGTTCGATATTGTAATCGTTTATACCATCCACCTATTCAATTTTGTTGATTTATTCCTTATACTTATCAATATAAATAAAATCTTCTATAGCTTTTCTTGGAGGTCTTTGCTTTTCTCCAAGTTTCATTGAGTCAGACAGAACGGGATTTACTGCTTCTGCATGCTTTCCTATTACAACAAGAGCAATTAACCGCATTGCATTTGGAATCCCAAGAATATCTTTTGCGGAAGTTTCATCATAACCTGCTATTGGATGAGCAACTAATCCTAATTCAGTAGCACGCAGCATAATAAATGCTGTGGCCATGCCTGTATCAAACAAATAGTATAACCGTTCTCCAATCATGCAATCATTTTCAGGTTTGCTAAACACACCTATAATCATAGACGCTTTTTCAACCCAATTATTACTCCCGGATAAAGCTGTAAAAAGTTGTTGTAAAACTTGTTTATCATATACAAAAACAAATCGCCATGGCTGCTTATTACCGCAAGAAGGCGTTATTTTAGCCACTTCTGCAAGATCGTTAACCAAATCGCGAGTTATTTCCACTGGTTCTAACGATCTATAAGCTCTCCTTTTTTCAATAGTCTCTTTAACACTCATGATTGCAGTTTAAATTTTCAACTCCAATAATATTTTCTTCACTTCTTTAGGATGTCGTCCCACAGATACTTTAGACCAAATATATGCGATCTTTCCATCCGGGTTTATTAAAAAGGTACTACGTGCCACACCCATATAATCCTTACCCCTGAAGGACCTCTTACCCCATTTCCCATACGATTTTATAACGTTTTTATCAAGATCGCTCAAAAGAGTTACTTTAAGTTTTTTTTTCTCAATGAATTTTGCGTGAGATTCGGGACTATCTGCGCTAATACCGATTACTTCCGCATTTAACTTTTGAAGTTCGGGCAAAATTCCCGTAAAACCTATTGCTTCAGTAGTACAACCGGGTGTATTATCTTTAGGATAAAAGTAGACGATGACGTACTTGCCTTTAAAATCTTTAAGACACACTTCTTTATCGTCTTTGTCTGGTAGACAAAATTCGGGAGCATTATCTCCAACCTGTAATTCAATTTGATTAACTGTCATTTTAATTTTCTCCTTGTAAATTTTGGATTTTATTCGTGTTTCAATTACAAGAACATCTGAATACAATTTCAATGTTCAGATTATTAACTATAAAAGGATTGAAAATGTTCTATTAATTATTATACTTAGAAAATTCAAATATTAATAAATTATAAATTAACCGTTGATTTGAGTTAAAATATGGATAAAAGAAGTTTAGGAATATTTCTAGCATTTTTAGGCGTAATCTTTTTAGGTATTTCAGGAATGACAATTTGGAGCATGTTCTTTGATTACGACGTATCTAAAGGAGTATTTATTATCTTGTCTATTCCATTAATGGCGTTTAGTTTTACAACTATATTTTTCGGTGTTTATTTAATTACTCAATCAAAACTAGGCATAAAAGTTAAAGGATTAATTTTAATAATTGATGGTATTATCCCAATAATCTGTTCGATTTATGCTATGGCAGATTCTCGACTTAACGCAATCAACGAATTACGAATTTTAGTTTTACTGCCATTGAGCCTTGCTGGTATATTTATAGTAATTTATGGTGTATTTTTAGTAAGCGCTGATATGTATATAGATAGCGATAAAACAAAAAAAAGGTCAAACCAAATATTAGGATTAATCTCAATCGTTATAGGTCTTGTTAATATAATCTCGCTTGTTGTGTTGATTACGACCGCAGGGGAACAGCCAATTATTTTATCTTTCTTTTGGTTATTGGTTGGAGTAATTCTTGTTTATTTTGGCTTTCATTTAATCATCAAAAAAATTGAGGATAAAAAAAAATACTCAAAAAAGAAAAAATAGGATACTTACGGATCGTTCCTGAATGGATGCCGAGTATTCTCAACATTTTAAGTGCCAAATATTTATCTATTTTGGGTTTTTTGTTATGTTTTTCTTTTTTCCAGATATGTAAGTAATTCACCAAAGATTAAATACATTAATTTTCATAAATCTATTTAATTAAATCCCAAAAATTTCCCATTTTTTAGTTTATTGCATTCAGGGTTGATAGTGTTTGAACGATCTCGTATTGTTATGTTTATTATTTTTTATTTTTGTTAGAGTTATAGGATTAGGAGTTTCAATTGATTTTTTGTACGATACAAAAAACAAAAAATTTATCAGTTTTATATTAAGTTGGAGTTTCTGGATTCTTGTCGCACTATTTCCTATTTTTTCTAGTATTGTGGAATCCACTAATTTACAAGAACTTTTTTTGGTTCTAAATGTATTATTTTCCTTACTAGCAACTATTTTTTATATATGGGGATTTTTAAAGTATTTTATGTCCGTGCCTTCTAAAATCATGATATCATTGATAACTCTTTTAGTGGTAACGATTTTTTTCTTGTATTTCATTATCGACTACGCTATCTCAATACAATTTACTAGATTTATGTTATTAATTGTGACGGTAAGTTTGTATGTTATACCTCCTTTGAAAAAACGAAATTTTAAAATGTATGTGGGAAAGAGTATTAGATGGTATATTGTTGTTATTTCAGCATTTTTTATTTATTTCCCCATATCATTTATAATTTCTTTCCAAGGATATAGTTATGGATTGTACGATGCTGAGAATTCTCTCCTAATTATGCTTAATTATGTGCCTACTATCAGTACTTCCATATTATCCATTATTTTACTTGTACATCTCGAATATTCGATATCTTCTCGGGAGTCTTTTGATTTAAAGGATAAGTATTCTCATAATTTAGGAAATATACTGCAGGTTGTTAATAGTTCCTCAGATTTGATAAAAATGAGTGCTAATTTAAATGAACAAGAGACAACAAATTTAAAATTAATACAAGCAAAATGCAAAGAAGCTTCAAAATTAATAAAACATATAAGAAAACTGTAAACTTTTTTTAAACAGGGGGTGTGATCAAAATAGCTAAAGTCTTCATAGTCGATGATGATGTAAATATCGTTTTCCTTTTTGAACAATTTTTAGTGGTAGAAGGACATGAAATTGTAGCAAAAGCATTTAATGGGGAAGAAGCAATCGAAATCTTTAAAAATTTTCAGGTAAAACCGGATCTTGTTCTTATGGATCAAAGGATGCCTACAAAAAATGGTATAGAAACTACAAAGGAAATACTAAGCATGAATCCTGAAACTAAGATAATTTTCATTAGTGCGGATTATTCTATAAAAAATGAAGCTTTCGAGATTGGCGCTATTGATTTTATAGAGAAGCCTATTGATTTGTCTACCTTATCTGCGATAATTAACAAACACGTATAAATAATAAATGAATTTCCTTCACATTAGCACTCTTATTACGATTATTAATGTTTTATTCAATACTTCTTATTAAAAAAATTAAAAATTAAAATTTAAAAACGATTTATTGCTTAAGGATCATTACGGAGAGGGTGGCGTGCGTTTTCAGCATTTTTAATACCATCTGCTACGGTAGGTAATCCTTCAATAGCCTTTCTAATTGCATTTCGAGTTGCTTTATAATTATTAATAAATACTCTTTTTCTCGCACTCGCAGAAGGATGAACAAATACATTTACAATGATGACAATATCATCCAAAATTGCTTCCGGAATGATTCCATCCTCAATACATTGCATTACAGCCTTTGCAACTGCCGCTTGAGCTGGACCGTAGGTTAAGCCTGCATGGCGCAGGGAAGTAACCTTAACTGTAGGTATCATAATTGTTGGGGGTTTTATTTGCATATTTGGTTCGAGAATAACCTGAAGTCCCTCTTTTCCTTTTGCAGGATGAGTTAAGGCTCGAGCATATGCTTCTCCGACCGGTCCATTTTTATCACCAATAAGTAAATCTATATGAGCGAGCTCAACACGAGAACCAACTAAAGATTCTCCAACTTTTAAACTAAAATCAGTTATTTTTTGAGGTGTTACGCCCACTGCGTAAAAGCGACTTGTTAGTTCTTTCTCACCAATTTCGAATTTAATCTCTTTCTTTTCGATATATCCTAACTTTTCTAGTTCAACTCTAAATTCGTCTTGAAGTTCGTACGATAAAGCATCTCCAAGAATGATAGGTCGTCTTGTCGTGCCTACTGGAACTCCCGTCATATTCAAACACTCTTTAACGCCTAAGGCGCCAGAATTGATTAACATGCGAGCCAACTTTTGAACTTTCTTTTGTAGAGTTTGAGCTTCTTTTAGCCGATTATTTTTCACGTGATCGTAAATTTCAAGCCACACCTTTGGAATAACATTAGCAGAACCAAGTATACAACCTGCAGCGCCACCTGCTAAAGAACCTAACACATTTTCGTCCCACCCAATCAAAACAGAGATTTTATCGCTTACTTTTTCAAGTAACGCAGAAAAATACTTGTAATCACCGCTGGAATCTTTTATTGCGACAAAATTTTCGATATCAACAAGATCTTCTACAACTGTCCAAGGCAATTCTACACCGGTGCAAACTGGAATGTTATACAACACTAACGGAATATCAGTTTTTTCAGCAATCGTGAAGTAGTGATCGTATAACCCCTTTGCTTTAGGTTTTAAATAGTATGGTGTAACTATTATACAGGCGTCAGCCCCAATATCTGTTGCGGCCTTGGTAGCGTCTATAACCAGTTTTGTACCGGTCTCCCCTGTTCCCGCAATTACTGGCACTCTTCCATTCGTTTCGTCAACTACGATTTCTATAACCCTCAATCGTTCCTCAAACGTCATATTGACGAACTCTCCAGTTGTTCCTACCGGGACGAGCCCCGTAACTCCTTGGTCTATGAGATGGTTTACTAAATTTCTAAGGTTTTCTTCGTTAATTGATTCGTCATCTTTATTGAAAGGAGTTACTAATGCTGGCATAACTCCTGTTGGTCTAAAATCAAATTTACCCATTTATATTATCCTCTATTTTTTATTCTTTATGATGTAAATTTTTAGCAGCTATGAATGTCAGTCCTTTTTTGGTTAGAGCTTCAGCTGTAGTATTAACAGCTTCGTATCGGTCGAGAAGATTTACGCGTAATGCTTCCCATATTCCCGCTTCTTCAATATCTTTCTTAGTCATGAAATATTCAAGGATATCTGTAGGATGTTCCCGTTTTTCGTCAACATCAACATTTGCTCCCTCATGTTTCGCACTTACATTCTTCACTTTCGTAGCTAATTCCATTAATTCATCTCGACGATCATAAGGTTGCCTTACAATGCTTTTCCACGTTTCAGTTATATGGTGCTCTATTCGTACTACATCTTCGAATCCAAACGGTTTTCTTATATAGGCAGTTACTTCAATAGTTTCATTATTGACTGAATTTGCTAAGTTAAAACCGATCAAAGGACTTGTACCATCTTCCCGGGCAAATAATTTAGCAGTTAATAAAGTCCAAAGACAAGAATAAGGGTTATCATTGCCCATATATACGCTAATTTTAAATTCGTTGTTGATACCAAGTTTATGGATAAAATATCCTAATAAAACAGTGCCAGGATTCACGTTAAGAACTTGTTTAATGCCGTAGTTAGTGTAATAGTAAAGAAACTCGTCAATCCATTTCAACGCAAAATCATTTGGTTGTCCAACGCCGCCAAAATACCCTGTAATTGTATCAGGGCCTCCAAGATGTATGTTTACAGGCATACCATCTGGCCCAGGTGCTGTTCCTTTTGTATCAAGAGTCTCAACCCATGTTGAACCTATAATTTGCATTGCTGCTGCCATAGCTAATAAATCCCCGTCTTCTTCCTGTTCTTTCATGTATCTTACGCGAATAATTCTACCAGGTACTATCTTTTGATTTTCAACGGCGTCTCTTACCATATCCATCAAAAAAGGAAAGTATTGACACGCAGAAAGTTCTAATGTTATAGCAAAGTCTTCGTCGAAAGTCATTTCAGACGCTTTATCGCCTAAAATCTTTTTTCGATAATCTGCTATGCTAATAAAAGAATTTTTGTCGCGTTGAGTAATCAACCACTCAATATCCTTAACATATTCTGGTTTCTTCTTTTTTAACTTTTCGAGTAAATTTTCTACTTTACTGGCTTCTTCTGCCTTTCGATTGATCTCTTCTACTCCACCATATTTATCTACTATATTTAAAAGATCGCTTATCAGTGGATTTTTTTCGTCCAATAAGAAATCGTTTATTACTTGTAATGCGCTATCTGGAATTTTCAATTTTTTTCTCAAATCGTTCATTTTATCATTTACCTTATTTCTTTTTTACTATTTTATATATAAATTGTGAATTCTACCCAAAGAATTCCCATACTTCCAACTTTCATTGGAAGAGACTACAAACTTAATCAAGTTTCAGTATATTATAAATTTATTTGTAAATAACCAAAAAGTTTTAACTAAATCCAAAACTGATACTTTAAAGGATAAAATAACTGAAGTGGAATAAAAAATGTATAAATATAGTGTTTCAATCCTCGGTACAGGCTTCATTGGACTCTGTTCAGCAGCTTGTTTTGCCGATAAGGATATAAAAGTGTTGGCTTCTACTCATAACCAGAAGAAAGCTAAAATGATTAACGATGGAAAAGCTCCTTTTTACGAAGCAGATTTACAAGAAATGATGGACGAAATTAAAGCGAATAAACCAGAACTATTACAGTGTTTACTAGATCCCATTAAAGCTGTTCTTGAAACGGACATTTCAATGATTACTCAAGGAACGCCAATGCGAGAAGATAAAAGTATAGACTTGGGTTATATCGAGAGCACAGCGAGAGAAATAGGAGAAGCTCTGAAACAAAAAGATTCTTACCATCTAATCGTCGTAAGATCCACTGTTGTTCCTGGTACTGCTCGAAACCTCGTTGGAAAAATAATTACTGAAGTTTCAGGAAAAATTCCTGGAAAAGATTTTGGCTTGTGTATGCAACCTGAATTTTTAGCGGAAGGAAGATCGATTGAGGATACTTTAAGACCAGATAGGATTGTTATTGGTGCAATTGACGATAGAAGTGGTGATTTGCTTCAAGAGTTTTACGAATATTTCTACGGTGATCACCTGCAAAATTGTCCGATCCTAAGAATGAATTTAGAAAGTGCTGAGCTTGTCAAGTATGGAAACAATTGTCTCTTGTCCACTAAAATTAGTTACGCAAATGAATTCGCAAACTTCGCTCAATTAGTGCCTAATGTCGATATAGTTCAAGTAATGAAGGGCGTGGGCTTGGATTACAGGATAAACAATCGATTTTTAAATGCGGGAGTGGGATTTGGAGGTTCTTGTTTTCATAAAGACGTCAACGCGATCAAGGCGTGGTCTAAATCAAAGGGCTATCCTTCGAGATTATTAGAAGCGGTTCTTGGAATCAACGACGATCAAGCAATTGCAATCGTTGATATGGCGGAAGAGCTTGCGGGTAAATTAGCGGGGAAAAGGGTTACTTTGTTAGGTCTTGCATTCAAGCCAGGTACTGACGACATGAGAGAAGCACCTAGCTTAAGAGTCGTCGACGAACTGATGAAACGGGGTATTACAAACATAAATGGATACGACCCTAAAGCTAAAGAAACAGCAGAGATTGAATTCGAGGATAAGATAAAATATGCCGATTCAATTGAAGAAGCCCTTAAGGATTCAGAATGCGCTTTTTTAATAACTGAATGGGACGAGTTTAAAAATCTTACGCCAGACGATTTTAAGAAATATATGAAAACCCCTAATGTAATTGATGGAAGAAGACTATTCGATTATGACAAATTCAACAAAGCTTTGCCATTCAGAGCTATTGGACGCATCAATTTAAAATAACGCTTTAAGGTTTTTATTCATTATTGTCATTTTCTCATTTTATATTTTTATCTAGTATATAAATAACCAATAATTTTATAGGTAAACTAACATACTGTTAAGAGTAAAAGAGAACAAATGAAAAACATTAGAAAATCAAATAATATGAAATCATTTAAAGATTCCGCAGACGAAATAAATGAAAGTAAGCCTGTATTGAAAAAATTATGTGAGCTATGTGGGAAACCATTAAAGCTCTATCAGCGAAACTACGATAGACCTCACAAATTTGTCTTTATTAATATCGCTCAAGACCCAGCAAAACACTATTTTTGTTCAAAGCGCTGTAAAAACGAATGGATATTTAACCCAACAAGCGATCATCAATTTATTGATGTAAAAACTGCTTAAATCCTAAGCTTAAAAAACCAATTTTAAACAAGCCGATTTTTATTATGCCATCTGAAAAAACTCTGAGTGATTACTATGATACTACCGGTCGTGAAGATATTTTAACTGGTGGAATCAAAATGATACCTATCCAGACTCCATTCGGTGAATTTAAAGTCTGGACCAAAAGGATTGGTAATAATCCTACAATCAAAGTGCTTCTCTTGCATGGAGGTCCTGGCGGAACCCACGAATATCTCGAATGTTTTGATAGCTTTTTTCCAGCAGAGGGATTTGAATACTACTATTACGACCAGTTGGGATCCTATTATAGTGACCAACCTACAGAACCCGCGTTATGGGAGATATCTAGATTTGTCGAGGAAGTAGAGCAGGTTAGAAAAGCTCTAAAATTGGACAAATCAAACTTTTACTTGTTAGGGCAATCTTGGGGTGGTATACTAGCAGTTGAGTATGCTCTGAAATATCAAGATAATCTCAAGGGCCTAGTTATCTCCAATATGATGATGAGTGCCCCAGCTTACGGGGAATATGCTGATGAAGTCCTAGCCCCTAAACTTAAACCTGAAGTGTTAGCTGAAATCAAGGAGTTGGAAGCCAAAGAAGATTTTGATAATCCTCGTTACATGGAGTTATTGATGCCTAATTATTACGCTGAACACGTTATTCGTATGCCAGTTGAGCAATGGCCAGACCCCGTTAATCGAATGTTTAAACACCTTAATGAGGATATCTATATACCCATGCAGGGTCCTAGTGAATTAGGTATCCGAGGGACATTGAAAAAATGGGATAGAACATCTGATTTACCAAAAATAAAAGTTCCCACGTTGGTAATCGGAGCTACTCACGATACCATGAATCCCGAACACATGAAATGGGTATCTACCCAAGTACAACAGGGAGAATTTCTGTTATGCCCAAATGGTAGTCATTGTGCCCTTTATGACGATCAGAAGATTTTCTTTGATGGATTAATAAAATTCATCAAAGATGTAGATCAAGGAACATTTTCTCCTAAGTAAATACTCTGAATTTATCCTATAGTACGTTTTTGAGTCTTATAAAAACTCATATTGTAAACTCATGTTTTTCTTTGGCAGCTTTGATGTATTAAGGCTTTTTTAACCAAGGACAAGGTAAAATACATGACAGACAGCCATGATCTCCTAAACAAGTCTTAATATCTAAAACATCCTCCCTATACGATGGATGATCGTTAAAGGCAACAAATGTGAGTGCGTTTTGAGGACATGCTTCTATACATTTTCGGCAATTACCACATTCATTATTTATTACTTGATTTATCTGAAGTGGCAAATCTGTTAAAATTGCAATTAATCGATGTAAGGGACCATATTCTGGAGAAATAATTAATAGTGATCTACCTTGCCAACCAAGTCCTGCTGTTTTTGCTAAGATTTTAAGAGACATAAATCCTAACCGATTAATAGGATCAAACTCGTCTTCGGTATGAATAATAAGGTGCCTATAACCCTTATTTTCTAAGTAACTCATGATAGAAAACGCAGCGTCTTCTAAAAATAAGGAGTTCACGTCTCCAGATGCTTTTTTGCCTAACTTTCCATATTGAGCACCTAATACAATGGCGTATGGAAACATTTTTATGAATTTTTTTAAATCTGTTGGAAGTCCAGTTTCCATTTCCTTTAATAAATGCATGTCAGCAATTCCATAAATATCAATTTCAAGCTTTTTTATATATTTTCTAAGATTTTCTGTTTCGATTTTCTTTTGTTCTTTCGTAAATGACTCAACTTCATTTCTTTTTTAAATTAATTAATACCTTTACTGATAAAACTAAATTCGTAAAACATCCATGTAGTTGTTTACTTTCGATCTTCCATTTTAAATTCCAATATTATCTTACCCCATCCGCCACATTTTAAACCAATATCAGCACAACCACCGCGTTTGAATAACATTTCATTAGGATCCAATCCCGCATAAAACATTTCGTGTGCTCCAAATATTGATTTTTCCATGACGCCCATTGCGAATACACAAATTCTTGTAGGGCAGAGTTTGGTAAGTAAATTTCCTTGACCATCAAAATATATTTTATCACCTACCTTATGCTGAGTATTACAGCCATGAGATTCAATGACTTCAAAAACAATCGTCTTTTTTAATAATCCTGGTGCTTTTGCGAGAATTTTCTGATTTCTTGGATTTTCCATGAATTCACTTATTTCTTCGTCAGTATACCCTAAATGTTCTTGAAAAAAATCAACCATATTTTTTTTTCTATCCATTTCATATCTCTCCATTCTTAATAAATAAATAAATCAAGTTAAGTAACCCTTTTAATTATTTATCTTCTTCCATTTATGTAGTAAATTTACTTTTTCATTAATTTATTTATTTCTCAAAAAAAATTCAATAAAATCGTTAGTATAATCTTTAACTAATCCAAGGGCTCCATCCTCTAGAACTAATTCTGTTTTATTATTAATATCTCATTTAGTTCTAAGCATTTGATCAACCCAACAATTATAGTAATTAGATGTCAGTATAATATGTGGAATTATATCTTTGAATCCTTCAGTTTGTAGTTTTTCTTGAATTTTCTGGGAGTCTTGAGTAGATTTTGACCATGTGTGCATTTGAATAAAGTTAGGAATATTACTAAAGCTTATACAAAAAGCAATATTTTGAGGATAATTCTCATATATATGTTGTATTGTTGAATTTATACTAGTTCCTTCTTTCAAATATAGATGAAAAGCTGTACTTACATTATTCTCTGCAATAGGGGCCCATTCCATAGTAAATATAGCTAAATTATTCTCAATCATTCGATCTAATCGTTTTCTAACTGTTTTAGCAGAAATTCCTACATCAAAAGCAATATCAGTTATAGGTTTCCTTGAATCTCTATTAAGAGTCTTTAATATTTTGAAATCAATACTTGTTAGCGGTTCTGGTGAAATTAAGTAAGGAGTATTTATAATCCCAATAGTAGGCTCACTAATCTGGGCCTTTTCTGAGACATAAGTACTAAAATCTTGGAGCTCTGATATATCTCTTAAAAAACCAGTGATGTAGAAAAATTTGCCCCCTGCGATTGCAATTGTAAAAATACTTTCATGTTGACCTAACTCTTTACTTATAGCATCCATCGATTTTGTATTGGAATTACCGGAAATTACAACTACTAGATACTTTAATGCAATAATACTCGGTCGTGCTATAAAAGCATTGATAATCCCCTCGTCTACAAGACTTTTTATACGTTTATGTATTGCGCTCACTGACATATTCGTCATTTCTGCTAATTCTCTATATGTCAAGCGAGAGTTATTTAATAATTTTTTTAAGAGTGTTAAGTCAATTTCATCCATAATACTTACTTAAATAGTAATTATTTAATAATAATTCTAGGGCTAACTAATATTAATTTTTATATTATTAATTTATCATCCAACTAAGATTAGAAAAAAGGGAAAAAAATAAAAAATTAGGATTAATCCTATTTTATTTTTCACCAATGATATATCCAATAATATTATTAGAATACTCTTTAACTATATCATATACTCTATTCTCTAATGCTAATTCTCCTTTATTTAGCTTTAAATAAAGTATTGGCGGATAGATTATTTCGGTCTTTACATTATCGTGGAGAATTTCAACCCATAATGGTTCGACTTTAATATTGGCTGTTGCAATGTAAAAACCGGATATAGCTTTAAGGGTGATTTTTTTCTTTTTAGATAATTCCCAATACTTAAGTAGCCAATTTTGAATTTCCAAACTAGGGATTGCATCGCTTATATTGTCTCCGATGATCAAATAATCTAACCTTTCTTCAATTAAGAAAGCCGGTTCAATCTTTTTAGCATTTCCTACAGAAACATCAATGTAATCATCCAACCGATCCTGTAACATCTCAGCAATTAACTTTGAGAATCCAATTCCTTCCTTATAAATTATCCATAATTTCAGTTAATTTCACCAGTAGAATTCATTTACTTTGATTTTGTTTATAATTTTATTTGTAAATAATAATAAAAAAAAATTGATCTAAATATGATCTAAAGTTATTACTACTTGTCCCTTTTTCTGCCCTGTTTCGATATACCTGTGAGCTTCAGATATCTGTTCCAACGGATAGCGTTTATCTATGACCGCCTTTAATTTTCCAGCTTCAATAAGTTCTTTAAGATAAATTAAATCTTCAGCTCTTCCTTCTAAGAGTCCACTTACTGCTTTCTTGTTACTAAATACTCGAAAAGCCCGTCCCAACCCAAAGGTCGTAAAAACATAGAATCCCTCTTCCGTCAGCATTCTTTTGCTAGCTGAAAACGGGCTTTTGCCTATCGTATCAAAAATAATGTCATACTTCTCGTCGCTTTTGGTAAAATCCTCTTTAGTATAATCAATTACTTTATCGGCTCCAAGAGACCTCACTAATTCTAATTTTGGGGTGCTGCATACTCCAGTTATTTTTGCCCCAAAGTACTTGGCAAGCTGAACTCCAAAAGTCCCTACCCCTCCCGACGCGCCAAAGATGAGAACTTTTTGACCGCTCTGGATCTTACCCATTCTTAAGAAATACAATGCGGTTAATCCCCCATAAGGAATGGCAGCGGCTTCTTCATATGTCATATTAGCTGGTTTTATTGCTACAGACCCATCTTCAGGCATACATACGTATTCAGCATTAGCTCCCAAATTCATCCCAGTGAATCCAAAAACTTGGTCACCCTTCTTGAATAGATTTACATCTTTACCTACGGATTCAATTTCCCCAGCTAATTCAGTCCCAAGTATTGGTTTCTTTGGTTTTCTGAGCCCAGACGATAATTTTATTAATAATCCAAATCCAGGAGGACCTGTGCAAGCTCTCCCCCAACAGTCGTATAATGTTGCTGTCGTCGCATATACTCTTATCAGCACTTCATTGTCCTTAGGAGTTGGTTTTTCTACCTCCTTGACCTGAAGAACCTCAGGAGGTCCGTATTTTGAGTATACAGCCGCTTTCATGTAATTTTCATGTCGAGAATCAGCAAAATCTTCTTTTTTTATTATATCTTGTGTAATTTCTTATCACCTTTTTTTTATTTTTATTTTTTAACTATTTAATATCTCGAACCATTAACCACATTGGTAAATTCAATGGTTCTGGAAGAATTATTTTTTTCTTAACAGAAAATCCATACTTTTCGTAGAGACTAACATTCTCTTCTTTTTGAGTCTCCAAATAAATAGGTTTTCTTTCTGTTTCAGCATTTTCTATAAGTGCTCTTAATAATTTTCCTCCAAAACCTTTTCCTTGAAATTCTTGTGAAACACCCATTATTAATAGATGTATATATGGGCCTAAATTAAGACTTTTCTTCGCTTCTTCAACTGCATTACTGAGTACATTCATAATTTTTGCTTCGTTTGCTATTTTCATAGAAAGAAAAAAAGCACCACTTCGAATAACTCTCAATGTTGTCATATCTTTATCATGAGGTGCAATTGCCATTACTCCTTCTAACTTATCAGATGTCGAGAAGACATTACCATATTTCAAACAAAATCTAACCATAACTTCAGTTAGTACACGATTCTTATCTTTATCTTCAAATACTTCATTCCACATTGATTCTTCAGAAAATGCATTAGTGAGTACATTTACTGCGTTCTTACGATCTTTTTTTTGTATTTTATATAATCCACTAATTAATGACATATTTTCAGGTGGAACCATTTTGTTTTTTATAACCAAATTTTTTACACTTTTTTTTTATTTTTTTTTTATTAATTTTAATACAGATTGGGGCTCTAATAACAGCATGTTCACTACTATGGAAAAAAACTAACAATAAGGGCTTTTAGTCATTAAATAGAAGGAACGGTAATTTTCCATCTAAATAATAAGAGTATAAAATATAAAAAAAGAACAAAATATCAATAAAATCCGCATTTTTCTTCTCAAATGAATATATTGTGGAACGAAAAGTACCACAATATTTTCCATTTAGTTGAAATTTGGGAATAGAATTTCAATTACTATATCATTTAGTTCTAAGCAATTGATCAATCCAACAGTCGTAGAAATCACTCGATAATGCAATATATGTGATAATATCTTTGAATCCTTCAGTTTGCAGTTCTTTTTGAATTTCATGGGATTCTTGAGTAGATTTTGTCCACGTGAACATAATAATTAAGTTAGGTATATTACTAAAACTTAGACAAGCAATAACATTTTGATTGTATTTCTCATATATATGTTGTATTGTTGAGTTTATATCAGTGCCCTCTTTCAGATGAACGTGAAATGCTGTAGTAAGATTATTTGCCGCTTTTTCAGACCAGTCAATAATAAAATCAACGAGGTTATTCTCAATCATACGAGTTAATCGTTTTCTAACGGTTTTAGCAGAAAGTCCAACATCTTCTGCGATATCTGTTACAGGTTTCCTTGCATCTCTATTAAGAGACTTCAATATTTTATAATCTATAGTAGTTAGTGGTTCTGGGGTTGTGATATATGGTACACTTACAATTCCTACATTAGGTTCACTAATTTGAGCTGTTTTAGACACATAAATACTCAACTCTTGAAGTTCTGATATATCCCTTAAAAAGGCTGAGATAGTAAGATGTTTTGCTCCAGCTATACCAACAAAATTAATATTCTCATGTTGCCCTAGTTCTTTACTTAGTAAATCCATTGATTTTGCTTCAGAAGTGCCAAAAATCAAAACTGAAAGGTACTTCAATGCAATCGCACTTGGTCGGGCAATAAAAGCATTAATAATCTCATCGTCTACAAGTTTTTTTACACGCTTATGTATAGCACTAATTGACATATTCGTCATATCTGCTAATTCTCTATATGTTAAGCGAGAGTTTTCGAATAGTTTTCTCAGAAGGAAAAAGTCAGTTTCATCCATAAATCTTACAAAGAATAATGTCTAATAAAAAATATGAAAATAATTTAAGAAACACTTTAATCAATACAAGATATTTCATGTAATATAAGTATATCTCTCTATAAAGAAGAAAATAAAAAAAAAAATAGAAATTTATTATTTACTTATTCTTTTCCTCGAATTAATTTAACCACAAAAATTACGAGAAAAATAGCTCCGATTGTGACACATATAACAGGAATCGCTTGAGAAACAAGCCCGGTAATCAAGCCTTCAGCTGTGCTAATAGAATCTAAAAAATCCTGCCAACTTAAAATAGAAGGATTAGTCCATCCTAATAGCGGTGGTAATACAAACATTGTAATTATAAAAATTACAACCAACATTATTCCGATAATAAATGTTGTCCATTTTTTCATTCATATCTACCTATTAATTTATAAGTTTTTCCAATATTTAATTTTAAATTAAGATTTTTCATTAAAAAAAAAAAAGGTTTTTTTACGCTTTTCCAAACCTATTGAATACTACTGTTCCTATAATTACAATAACTATACTATAAACAGCTAAGACTCCTAAATTAATCCAAATAGTTATTTCTGTCAATGGAACACCATTAAAGATCATTTGTATTGAATTAGTAGAATAATAGATTGGAAAAAATATTCCTATTACTTGTGTAGCTTCTGACATTGGGATCCAAGTACCTAAAAGCATTTGTGGCATGAAAAATATCATTGATACTCCCACAGCAGCTCCAGAGCTTTTTGCGAACGTTGCAGAGATAAGACCAAAACCAACAGAGGATAGTGCTAGGAATCCTACAAACGCAAATGCTAATAAAAAGCCCGAAGACCTAATACGAAAGCCTAGTATTAAAGCTAACACCGTTATAATTGCTACTTGTAAGAGAGATATTAGTATATTAGCGATTACATGACTTCCCATAAATTCTCCGGATGTTGTAGGTGTGGTATTCATTCTGTCGAGTAATCCATCTTTTCGGTAGTCAGTAAACGCCATAGCAACAGTCATGACGATATATACACACGTAAACCCATATATCCCAGGTATCATGAAATCAAAAATACTGACTCCAGGGGTGGAGGTGGGAGTATCTGACAAAGCTAACCCAAATGTTAGAGTTAATATTATAGGCAATAATATCAAAGAGAAAAGATAAGTTGGATCTCGTATCAATTTTTTAAGTTCCAATTTTAACAATGCCATAGTTCTTTGTAAATTCATTTTTAAAGCCCCTCCGTAATTCTTCTACCTGTAATTTTTAAAAATACTTTCTCTAAATCCTCTACATTATGTTTTTCCATTAATCCTTTAGGAGTTCCTAAATCGATCAACTCACCAAAATCAATAATGGCAACGTGATCACTAAGAGCTTCTGCTTCCTCGATATAATGGGTGGTCAAAACTACTGTTTTTCCTTTCTCCTTGAGAGAAGCGATAAATTCCCAAGTTTTTCGACGTACTCGTGCATCCATGCCCACTGTAGGTTCGTCAAGAAATAATATATCTGGGTCACCAATTAAGGCCATCAGCATATTAATCTGACGCAGCATTCCACCGCTATATTTCTTTGCTTTTCGCTTGCTTTGTTCGGTAAAATCTACTGCTTCTAGAAGCTCATCAATACGCTCTTTTAACACCTTTTTATCTATTGCATAGAGATTTCCATAAAGCTCAATATTTTCTCGTCCTGAAAGAAACTTATAGATAGCTGCTTGTTGGGGGCAAACACCAATCAATTCTTTGATCTTATTAAGATCCTTCCTTACATTATAGCCCCCCACATAAATTTCACCGCTTGTAGGTTTTAATAGACCTATCATCATTTTAATAGTTGTAGTCTTCCCCGCACCATTTGGTCCTAAGAGACCAAAAATTTCACCTTTATTTATTTTAAATGAAAGATCGTTAACAGCCTTTACATCATCGAAATGCTTTTTTAAATTTTGAATCTCAATTACTGTATTATTAGAACTTCCTTTTCTCAGATCAGATTCTTCTGAAATTGTCATTTTTTCATTCCTCCTATTTAACTTTTTTTTGTTTTATTTATCTTGTACCAAAGTAGTCCATAATTTAACGCTGGACCCGCAATAGTAATTGCAATTGCAGTAATAAAGAGCGCTAAGTTTGGAGCGTTTACCCAATAAACAAGCCACATAATTATCAGTGCGACGATCCAAATCCCCATAATTACCCAGTTAATCTCTTTGTACGTTGGAGTTTTTTTTACTTCACTCATTTTTATTCTCACTTTAAGTTTTATTTTTTTTTTGTAATTTTTTTTTTTGTTAATCATAATACTGATCGGGGCTCTTATAACAGCATGTTCACTACTATGGAAAAAAATTAACAATGGGGTTTTATAGTCATTAAATAAAAAGAAAGGTAATTATCCATCTAAATAATAAGAGCATAAAATAAAAAAAAAGAACAAAATATCAATAATATCCGCATTTTTCTTCTCTAATGAATATATTGTGGAACGAAAAGTACCACAATATTTTCCATTTAGTTGAAATTTGGGAATGGATTTTAGGATTTTGTTCTAAGTAATTGGTCGACCCAACAATCATAATACTTTGCAGAAAGATAAATATGTGGAATTACATCCTTGAATCCTTCGGTTTGCAGGTCTTCCTGAATTTTTTGGGTCCCTTTAGAAGATTTTGTCCATACATGCATTGATAAAAAGTTTGGAATATTACTATAGCTTTGGCAATAAGCAGTATTCTGGGAATGTTTCTGATTAAGATACTGAATTGTTGAATTAATATCGGTTCCTTCTTTTAAATTAATATGAAAAACTGTATTAAAATTATTTTCTGATAACGGAGCCCATTCAATGGTAAATCTGGCTAACTTGTTCTCGATCATTCGATCTAATCGCCTTTTAACAGTTTTTGCGGAGATCCCTACATCATCTGCAATATCTGTTATAGGCTTCCTTGAATCTCGATTTAGAGCTTTTAAAATCTTATAATCAATAGTTGTGAGTGGTTCTGGGGTTGTCACATAGGGAACATTTATAATTCCTATTGTTGGCTCACTAATCTGACCCGTTCTTGAGACATAACTACTAAAGTCTTGAAGCTCTGATATATTCCTTATGTAAGCGGGAATAATGAGGTATTTTCCTCCGGCTATAGCAATAACATAAATATTCTCATGCTGTCCTAGTTCTTTGCTCACTGCATCCATTGATCTTGCATTAGAAGTGCCCCAAATCGCAACCCATAGAAATTTTAATGCTAAAACACTTGGTCTTGCAATAAAAGCAAGGATATCCTCATTGTCTACAAGATTCTTTACGCGTTTATGTATACCGCTGACAGTCATGTTGGTAATTTCCGATAATTCCCTATATGTCAAGCGAGAGTTTTCTCTTAGTTTTCTAATAAGGATTAAGTCAATTTCATCCATATTTCTAACTAGAAATTCATTTATTCTAATAATTATAATGTTCTCTTCAGATATTATAAATGTTTTAGTGATATTATAGAAAAATCCTAGTAAAGAAGCGGAAAAAAATGCAATACTCACTGAAGTTAAAGAATCTTTTGACAAGATAGAATAAAAGAAAAGAAAAAAAAAACTAAACATTAAGAAGAGGGTTAATACATTAGCTATGGGATGATGAGTGAATAAAATATTAACCATCCTCCGATGATTAGTTCAAATAGAATCGCCACCAGACCACCGATAGAAAACAAGATTTTAAAGATTTTGGAGTCTTTAACATTAGGTTTTACAAATTTTATCCCATTACCGAAGCCAACGAAAATACTGGCAACAATTCCTAACCATCCAATAAATTGGGGAAGCGTTCCCACATAAGTAACTAACACGATTGAAAATGCGAGTGTACCAATGGACCAAAAGATCATTGCAAAATCGAATCTAGAGCTTTTTGTTTTGGTAATTGTACGAGCTAAATCACTCAACGAAGTTCTTTCAGCACCATTAGTACCAGAATATTTTCTTGCTATGTTGAGAAGACCCCCGTAGTTTTTATCATTATAGCTAAGGATCAAGCCTTCTCCTATTCGAAAGATGGTCCAAACAATTCCAAGTATTATGTTATATTGACTAAAAACAATAAACAACATTATAGTAAGCGTAATGACGATTACATTATGTATGAGCGCTAACCCGATACCTATTTGAAATTTTTTTGGATCATCGTTAATCTGTTGTAGCTCAGCGTCTGAATTACCTATTTCTGCTTTATATCCTAATGCCGGTAGCAATATCAAATATAAAACTATAATCAACAGAAAGAGAAAACCAGCTACCCTCATTTCGATACTCAAAGGGAATCCTCCAATTTATTCTTCATTTTTTTTTTAATATCTTGTGTAATTTTTTATCACTTTTAGTTAAAAATTTTTTATTATTTAGAATTTAAAATAAAAATATAATTTATGAGGTGTTTATTCTTTACCTCGAATTAATTTTATCACAAAAATTGTAAGATAAATAGCTCCGATTGTAACACATATAATCGGAATCAACTGAGAAATGATACCAATAATCAAGCCTTCTGCCGTGCTAATAGAATCTAAAAAATCTTGCCAGCTTGCAATAGCGGGCATAGTCCAGCCTAATAGCGGAGGTATTACAAACATTGTGATTATAAAAATAACAACCAGAATTATTCCAATAATGAATGCTGTCCATTTTTTCATACAAATCTACTCCTTTAATTTTTTCATTTGATTTTTTTCACATCCATTTTTACATGATATTTGGATTAATTTAATTAAAACATATGAGCTTTTAAAAAAAGACGTAATTTTTGCGTAAATATTTTTAAATTAAAAAAAAATTAAAAAATTGAATAAAAAAATATTAAAAAAAAAATGGTTAAAAAAAAATGATGAATAAAAATTTTTTTCGTGTTACTGGAATAGCAAATATAGTTTCTGCTGTATGTTTGTTATTATTTTGGTTTTTATATGCAATTTTGTTACCTATAAACGAAGTTCCTACAAATTATCATTTATTGATTCTTGATCCTGATTGGCTTCTTGTAAATGGTTTAGGAGTTATTGGATTTGTTTTAGCATTAGTCGGAATTTTAGGGATATTCTTCAAACAGTTTAATAATCTTACAGCGTTGGGAATGTTTGGTTTCTTGATAACTGTTGTAGGACAAGTATTATATAATGCGGGGATATATTACGAAACATTTATTTGGCCGATTCTTGCAGAAAGTGATCCTAGCCTAGTTACTTTATCTAGTGGACCTATTTATTCTAATCCCGTCTTTTTCATGATGCAAATGTTGGCAGGTAGTATTTATGCTATAGGATTTCTAATTTTTGGAATATCAACTTATAAGACTAAATCTTTTTCTAAATGGACTATTCTTCTTCTCGTAATTGGAGTAGTTTTGTTTATTCCCGGTTTTTTTCCCTACTTAGTACGGACTGTGGGAATTGTTGCGTATGCGATAGGATTAATTTGGGTTGGATATACGCTAATTAAACAAGAATAGAATCGTATTTAAAATAAAACTTTTTTTTTTATTTGTTCAAAAATTTTACGAACAACCATAGTCTTCAACAATTACCGATCCAAAGGTAAGACTGAAATAATAATTAAAGATAAAAAAAAATTGCTTTCATACGCTTTGTTAGGTTTTGTTATTATGTTCCACAGTTATTACTACATTTCCTTTTTTGTGCCCTTTGTCAACATATCTATGAGCTTCTACGATCTGTTCCAACGGATAGGTTCTATCTATGGCCGATTTTAGCTTTTCCGCTTCAACAAGCTCTTTGAGGTAAATTAAATCTTCAGTCTTTTCGCCGCCTACCCTATCATGAACTGACATGAATGTTCCCTTCGGAGTTAGTGCTTTCTTACGATTCGGTTTCGAGATTTTAGCAACGGCATCAAAAATGACATCGTAAAGCTCTCCTCTTTCTGTAAAATTCTCTTTAGTGTAATCAATTACTTTATCGGCTCCCAGAGATTTGACCAATTCTAAATTTGTGGTACTACAAACTCCGGTCACTTCTGCCCCAAAGTACTTAGCAAGCTGTACCGCAAACGTACCTACGCTTCCAGAAGCACCGTAGATAAGAACTTTTTGTCCGTTCTGGATATTAGCTTTTCTCATAAACTTCAATGCCATTACTGCCCCAGTAGAAAGTCCAGCTGCGGCCTCCTCAAAAGTCATATTTACCGGCTTTATTACTACTATTCCGTTTTCAGGCAGACATTTGTACTCAGCATAAGCACCATAACCTACCCCGAAGGTAGACGCAAAAATGTGGTCACCTTTCTTAAATAGTGTAACATCCTTGCCAACGGCTTCAATTTCCCCGGCTAACTCCATTCCTAGTATAGGTTTTTTTGGTTTTTTGAAACCAAGAGCTATTCCTGCGATGAGCCTCATCCCACGAGGAACATCAAAACTTCGCATTCTAGTGTCACCCCGATGTACTGTTGTCGCATATACTTTTACCAGAATTTCATTGTCTTTGGGAGTAGGTTTTTCTACCTCTTTGAGCTGAAGAACTTCCGGCGGTCCGTATTTTTCATATACAATCGCTTTCATAATATTTTTTATCTCCGTTCTTTAAAAAATTTTATTTATTTAATTTAATAAAAAAACAATAGCCATCCTCCCAAGACTACTTCAAAAATCAGAATTAACAGCCCCCCTAAGTTCCACAGGATTTTAACATTAGGTTTTACTCGGAATATCCCGTTACCTAAGCCATAGAGAATGCTAGCAATAATTCCAAACCATCCAATAATTGATGGTACAACTCCATAAGTAACAAACAGGATTGAGTATGCGAGTGTACCAATGGAGAATAAGATTTGTGCAAATGTGAATCGAGACTCTTTTGTATTAAGAATGCTGCGACCTAAATCAATTAATGTATCTCTTTTAGCACCACTAGTATCTGGGTATTTCATTGCTAGATCGAGGAGTCCCCAGTAGTTTTTTTTATCATAGATTTGGATCAAGGCTTCTCCTATTCGAGAGATAGCCCAAACAATTCCAAATATTATGTTATGAAAACTAAAAGCAATAAATAATGTTATAGCAAGAGAAATTATGCTAAAGTGTTCTATGAGGATTAGCACGAAGCCAATTTTAAATTTTTTTGGATCAGTGTTAATCTCTTGCAGTTTAGCGTCTGAACTCAAATCATTAAATGTTTTATAACCAAATTTACCACTTGCAATGTTTGTAATTATAATAAACAGAAAGAGAAAACCAGATAATTTCGCTTCGATAATCAAAAGGAATCCCCCATAGATATTATTACATGTCCTGTTTTCTCCCCTGTTTCGACATACATGTTGGCCTCGACAGTCTGTTCCAGCGGGTAGCTTCTATCTATGACTGATTTTATCTTTCCCGCCTCAATAAGCTCTTTAATGAAGAGTAAATCTTCAAGCTTTGGCTTGACTCCCGTACCCTTTATAACGTTAAGATAGAGTCCTGTCGACTTTAGAGTCTTTTTAGCTCGTGAAGACGAAATCTTGCCTACAATGTCAAGAATATAATCATAGGTCTCACCGCTTTTTGCGAAATCTTCTTGGGTGTAATCAATGACATGGTCTGCACCAATTGAGCGTAGCATGTCCAATTTATTCGTGCTGTCCACAGCAGTCACTTCAGCTCCGTAGTGTTTGGCCAGCTGTACCGCAAAAGAACCTATAGTTCCACCCGCACCATTAATCAGAACCTTTTGTCCGCTCTGGATATTTCCTTGCCTAATATAATCCAATGCTTCAAGACCCCCTACAGGAACGGCGGTAGCTTCTTCATAGGTCATATTGGTCGGTTTTATGGCCAGTATCACCCCTTCAGGTTTTTCAGGGTTTTCAGATTTTTCAGGTAGACATATATACTCAGCCCAAGCACCCATACCGATAAAACCGGTAGCTGCAAAAACTTGGTCACCTTTCTTAAATAGTGTTACATCTTTGCCTACTGATTCAATTTCCCCGGCTAACTCCATCCCTAGTTTAGTTATTCTCGTTGGTCTTCTGAGACCCACATATGCGCGCATGAGGTACCTGAACTTGAGTGCGGTTTTCATCCTTCGCATTTCACAGTCCCCAGCTGTTACTGTTGTTGCATGTATTTTTATCAGTACTTCGTTGTCTTTGGGAGTAGGTTTTTCTACATCTTTGAGCTGGAGAACCTCAGGAGGGCCGTATTTTGTCCATACAATCGCCTTCATAATAAGCCCTATTAGAATACATTCCATATAAATTGATGTCTGGGTTAAGAATGATAATTCTTTTCCATTCTTTTCACTATTTTTTAAAATTGAACTGAAAAAAGTTATCTATCTAAATTTAAATTATTGGAAGTGAAAAATAAAATGTAGAACCCTTGTTCCGACCTTCTGACTCAAACCACATCTTTCCATCATGTAATTCTACAATCTTTTTTGAAATATACAGACCTAATCCAGAACCTTCTGAAAAAACATGAAATCCACTACTTTCTCTAGCTATTTTTCCAAATTTATTAAAAATCGTTATTTTTTCATCTTCTGTAAAACCAATTCCTCTATCTTTTATCGAAATAATAATAGATGTGTCTTTTATTTCTGATTTTATATTGATAATCGTATTATGGGGAGAGTATTTTATGGCGTTACTTAATAAGTTTGATATAACTTCATAAATTTGGTCTTCATTAAATTTAGTTAAAATAAGATTGGCTATGCCTAAATTAATATCTATTTCTCTCGTCTTGGCCAAGGATTTTACTTCATTTACACAGAGTTTAATTAGTAAAGATAAATCTTCTTCTTTTGTATGTAGTTCAATTTTGCTAGTTTCTAATTTAGAACTTTCAATAAGTTTATGAATAATACCTTCAAGTCTAACGCAACCTTTTTGAATCCCTTCAATCATTTTTAATTGGTCCTGGTTAAGCTTTTCATCCTTTAATTTTATTAATTCCGCATAACCGTTTATGGTAGCTAAAGGAGTTTTTAGCTCGTGGGAAGCTCTACTAAGAAATTCAGTTTTTAAGTTGCTTACTTCTTGCAATTCCTTATTTTGCTCTTTTAATATCTTTTCGGCGTTTTTAATTTTTGAAATATCTTGAGTAATGATTTGAAATAGTGT
The DNA here is from genome assembly GCA_030599585.1 of Promethearchaeota archaeon. Classification (GTDB taxonomy): domain Archaea; phylum Asgardarchaeota; class Lokiarchaeia; order Sigyniarchaeales; family SOKP01; genus SOKP01. The sequence goes on from JAUVNS010000024.1 coordinate 34,670, forward strand.
TTCCTTTTTCAGTCTTACAATAGATGCTATCATTGATACCCAAATAACACTTCCATCTTTTTTGTGGAGTTTTAATTCTTGCGGTTCTGGTATTTCACCTTTAATCAACTTATTAAGGTTATTAAAAACTATTGCACTATGTTCTTTTGAGAAAAGGGGAAATTTTCTGAAGTTTTGTCCAACAAATTCCTCTTTTTTATATCCGAAAATCTTTTCTATATTAGAATTGCCTTGAATGACAATTCCTTTTGTATTTATTAAGCCAACAGCGTTAGGTGAGCTTTCAAAGAGCGATCTATATTTTTGTTCAGATTCTTTTAGTTTTTGCTCAGCTTCCTTTCTTTTAGTTATGGTTCTTGTGATACCAACAAGCCCAAAGGCAATCCCTTTCTCGTTTCGCATAGGATTAACTGTTACTTCGCATGGAATTATAGATCCATTCTTATGATATTGTTCTAATTCTAATCTAAGCACAGGATTATAATTTCTATCTTTAATGTTTTTGGGTGTTATATGATTTTTTATCAATTTTCCAATTTTCTTTAGTGATTCTGGTGTGAACTTTTCGGTAATAGGACGAGCAATATCTTCCTCAACAGTGTAACCAAGGATATTTTTAATTGATGGGCTTACATATGTAGTGTTTGTGTTGAGATCATTTGTCCAGATTATATCATTGATATTGCCTGCAAGTAGTTCATATTTTTGCTCGGTTTCTCGTTCTCTTGTAATATCTCGTAAAACTGCAATAAGTTTTATGTTTCCGTTTTGCTTTACAATGGTACCCTTCGCAGATAAATAAACATAGTGACCATCCTTGTGTAATGCTCTGTATTCAACTTGCACCGGACCCCCAGATTTTATCAAGTTAGTAAATTTACTAGTTAATTTTGGCAAATCTTCTGGATGGATGAATTTGAACCCATTTAATCCAATTACCTCTTCGGGTTTATAACCAAGAATATCATAAGCTTGAGGACTCACATAAGTGAAGATTCCATTCAATTCTGATTCTATGATTATATCTTGAATATGATTAATAATTACCTGAAGTTTCTCATTTGAATCTTTAATTTCTTTACTAGAAGATGAATTTGACATAATAATATTTTTTATTAAGTATTTATTTTCCTAATCGAGAGCTATAAATTCCGATTTTAATAGATTAAATAGTAACTCTTTCTTATCTTCATTAAGATCCTTAATTTCTTTTCCTTTAAATGTATCAATATAATTCGGGCTCGATATTACCATAGTGAGTATAAGACAATTTTTGAATTCTAATTCGGTTAATGCCTCAGATTTGTTGTTTATCAAATCAGTCATATAATCAATGTAATTGTCTATCCCATTATTCTCATGATATATCTTCAGAACATCATCATAACAATCCATATTTAATCCACAATAAATAGAGTTAGATTCTATAAAATGATATTTGTGTACAAAAATATTTATTACTTGGTAATTTTTGTACAAAAACTCAAATATATAATAATAAATCGCATTAATAAAATTAGGATAAAATCTTTCTGTTCTTATTAATAGAACGAATTCTCGATAGAATTTACTTTTTAAAAAGACTTAAATAATTATCTATAATTCCAACTCCTATATCTTCGACAATATTATCTATAGAATTATTTGATTCTACTAGTTTTATATAGAGTTTTCTTTTAGAGGGAGTATTTTTAATGGTTCATTTGCTAAATTTTTTTGAAATCCTAATAGGTATTATTAAGATTTTAAAATCTCATTTAACTTTTCTAATCTTTTATCTCTTGATAAACTGTCTTTCACAGGATTTAAACTCCCATAAAGACTCTTATGATAGACTTCTCTCGTGTCTTGATAAAAAATTCCTATAGTGAATCGATGTGAATTCCTCGCAATATTTAATGCTTCTTCTCTTGACATAGGTTCTTTTTTTAGGTATTCAATTTTATCTTTGTATTCCTCCCATTTATGATACGGCATTGCTGGTTGGAGAACCTCAATAAATGAGAAGCCTTCATGTTCTATAGCTTTAACGATAGTTTCAGTTAAATGTTTAATGTCTCCAGCATAAGTTCTCGCTACAAATGTAGCACCTACTTCTATTAGTAATGAAATTGCATTAAAGGGAACCTCAAAGCTTCCACCAGGAGTTGTAGGGCCTTTCCATCCTTTATCTGTTAAAGGAGAAAACTGCCCTGTAGTTAATGCGTAGACACCATTATTATGCAATATCATTGTGATATCTTGATTTCTTTTAGCTGCGAATATTGTATGAGCTAATCCTTCACCTAATCCGTTTCCATCTCCAGAAAAGGTAATCACTTTTAAATTAGGATTTGCTATTTTCATTCCTTCAGCATTCGAACTGTTTCTTCCATGCAGCCCATATAACCCGCTTAAATTCAAATAATCGAAGATTTTGGCGTGACATCCTATACCAGCTGTTATTACAATATCTTCCCTCCTGATTCCTTTTGTTTCCAGTTTTGGGATTGCGTTTCTTAAAGCTGTAAAAATACCAAAATTCCCACAACCAGGGCACCAAGTAATTTCGGCGTTTGTTTTAAGGTTTTCCATGTTATTCCAACTCCTCCCTAATTTTAATTGAAAGCTCAATTGGATCAAAGGGGCGACCGTCGTATCTTTTAATCACGCTTCTAATGTTCAAACCCGCTTTTTCTTTAAGAAGAGATGCAAATTGTCCTGTAATGCTTTGTTCAATTACAATGTTGTCTTGATTTATAAATTCTACTAGTTCCCAAACAGGTAATGGGCTCAAATAAACCGGCTGAACGGTAGTTGGATTTAGTTTACCATACTTAAGTGCTTCTAACACGCTCATATAAGTAGAGCCATAAGCAAAAATATTAGTAGGGTGCTCTCCTCGAATGATATTAACTGTTTCTTGTGTTTTTAAATGTTCGATAAGCTCCGTTAGCTTTTTATTCCTTTTATTATGCATTTTTTCGATCATATTCGCACTCTCAGTTGTAATTCCAATCTCATCGTGTTCGTAACTATTCCATTTAATTATTTCTTTAGAAGGTGGAAAGAGCATTGGCGAAATTCCATCGGCCGTGTCTTTATATCGTTTATAGTTTCCCCCATTATGCATCTTTGATTCTGCCCATTTAGCTCTATCAATATCTAAGTCTATCGTCATACTACTTTCGGATAAATGCTTCTCTGTTAGAAGAATACCGGGAGTTTGAAACTTCCAAACGAGATCTAACATTTTAGCAGTTAAATAATACGCTTCTTCTACTGTTCCAGGTGATGCTATTATTCGTAAAAAATCACCGTGACCTGCGGATAGCGCAAAATTTAAGTCAGCTTGTTCAGTATAAGTCGGGACTCCAGTAGCAGGTCCAGGACGCATAGATAGCACGCATAGAATGGGCGTTTCTGTTATGCCTGCCAAGGATATGCCTTCGGTCATAAGAGCGAATCCTCCACCGCTGGTTCCAACCATAGACTTAGCACCTGTAAATGCTGCCCCTATTGCCATGTTAATTACCGCAAGTTCGCTTTCAGCATGAACAACCGCTAAACCAAAGTTTTCAGCTTGCTTTGCTAAAAAGTGTAGGATAGAAGAAGCAGGAGTCATGGGATAACCAAAATATGTGTCTAATCCCCCCGCTATCGCACCAAGGCTTATTGCATCGTTCCCTGTAATAATAGGTCTCTCTTTATATCCTCTTTCTAATGGGTATTTATTTTTACATCTTTCTTTTACAATATCGTATATGGAATCTGCAAATTTTATATTATCTTCTATTCCTCGTGGATATTGGTTTTTGATATTTTGGTTCATTTGGTCTTTGCTCATTCCTATCGTCGAAGATAATATAGCTACAGCTCCTACGCCATACATTAATTTCTTCATAGGATATTTTTCGGCTTCTGAACTTAATGGAATGCCAATACCATCAACATTTTCTTGTTCGTCTGAATTAAAAATGATAATACCTTTATCAGCTACGTCGTTAATGTGAGTATCACAACTTCTCTTATCGAAATTGACCACAAGGTTCGCTTTCATATAATGACTCGTAATCGAGTGAGAAGAAGTGCTTACAACAGAAAAATTATGACCACCCCTTATTAAGCTCATATAATCGTCCAGTTGGAACACATGCCTTCCCATGCTAGAAAAAATATGTGCTGCTACTGATCCTGCTTTCTTTACACCTTCTCCAGCTTTACCTCCAACAAGAAACGTAAATACATCGTAAACCATTTATTTTAACCTCTATTTTTTAGACTAATTTTTGAATTAGCCCTAAAACATTTAAATATATGGGTTATAAATCCTAATTTTAAGATTTAGAAAAAAAAGAAAAGAGGGAAATTATCGAGCTTTACTAACTCCCAGAATTTTTCGACAGTGAGGACAAAAGAAAATAGTCGTCATAATTGCTACTGGTGCTACCATAACTTTAATGGTACTTACTTTTTGATGCATACCCGCTCCACCTTCTATTAAATCTTCAATATCTATTTCGATTTCACAATATGGACAAATGGGATTTAAATCGCTTTTGAATTCGAACTTCTTTGAAAAGGACATGCTAACTAATTTCACCAAGATATATTTAAAAGTATGCTTTATCGCTTCGAAGTGTAATTTCTCTTACTTCACTTTTTTTTGAAGCGAGCAATTAAGTTACCACTCAATTGTTTGTTCGAATGGCTTTTAAAACCGTTTACTAAATTTTTTAAAACACAATTCCTTTTAGGAAGTAAGTTTATATCGTAATTTTTATAATAATATTAATACAAAATTGAATTTATCTTAAAAATTATCAGAACAAACATTAAACCGAACTTAAAGAATCGAGACTTAATTCTTACAAATAGGGGAAAGATTACAATGCAAATCTATGAATTAAAAATTAATAAAAATACTTGCACCGGTTGTAATGCGTGCGTCGTTTCATGTCCAATTAACTTTAACGAGTTGAGAAAGAAAAGCTTTTTGAACGAAACGAATGCCGTTATATTAGTCAAAAATGGAATAGCTGTCCCAATTTATGACGACGAGAGAGAAGTAAATTGCGATGGGTGTGGAGTGTGCGTAAAATTTTGTCCTCAAGTATCAATTAGAATTATTAATGTGGAGAAAAAATAGGTGAAAAAATGTCGTTTCCAAAAATTTCAAGAACAATTTCAAAAGAATTGGAAAGTATCAAAGTTCAGTTCCTTACTGAAAATTTAGAACTCATACTAAATCGAGATAAATGCGTTGGATGTGGAACTTGCGCGCGCGTTTGTCCAAAGGACGCTATTTCTCGTGGTCCAGTTGGTATGTCTCGTCGTTTTCCAACTACTGAAGATATAATACCAGAACTATACGATCCAAAGCTCTGTGTATTCTGTGGAACATGCGTCTATCTCTGCCCTTTTGGAGCATTAACCATGAAAAAAGATGGCGAGATTATCAATTTAGCCGATATTCCACTTGTTGCTGAAAAAGTTATGCCGAAACTTGACTTTGAAACTAAGAAACTATTAAACGATAGAATCGCAAAACAATGGGCTAAAGCAACGGTGAAAGTTATTGACGAAGAATGTGCCAAGGGTTGTGGCTCTTGCGCTGAAGTTTGTCCTTCTGGGTCTATTGTGATCGCTGAAAGACCGGAACATGGCTGGGAAATGTCTAAAAATGTAGAAGTAGTCGACGAAGACGCTTGTGTAGCTTGTGGTGCTTGCGATAACGCGTGCCCAACAGGAGCACTAATTCTCGAGATAACCGAAGTTCATACTTCGGGAGAATTTGAAGAAAGATATTGGCCACCTTTATTAGAAAGATTGAAAACCTTAAGATGGAGTAAAAAGGAGGAGGCAGCAGAATGAGCTTAGATAATTTAATTCTCTTAACAGGGCGAACAATTAGTCAAGGTGTCGCTCTTGAAGGAGGAAAAGCATCACGAGAGAATGTTAGAGCTTGTGGTATCTGTACATTTGATGCTGATGATTTTAAAAAGCTTGATTGTCTCGTTGGAACTCCAGTTAAAGTTATTACAGATCACGGTGAGGTCGTGGTTTATTCAACAATTACGGAAGAAGGACCTCATCAAGGCATAATTTTTATACCAATGGGACCCTGGGCAAATCAACTCGTAAATCCTAGTTCTCAAGCATGTGGTACCCCAACATATAAGGGTATGAGTGCTAAAGTCGAAGTTGTAAAAAGCGGAAAAGTTTTAGGTGCTATAGAATTAATAGGAAGATTAAAGGAAGCTTAACTGAGTGATTAAAATGGTAGTAAAAATAAGAACAGTAAAAGATGTAAGTTGTCCGTTTTGTGGAACTCTTTGTGATGATCTCGAAATAGATGTCGATATTAAAACAGATCTTGTTGTAGAAGTAAGAAACGGTTGCCAAATTGGCACGAAGAAATATTTCTCATCAAATCCGAGCGATCACCGTTATATGAAACCATTAATCAAAGTAAATGGGGAACATAAAGAAGTTTCTTGGGACGAAGCATTAGATAAAGCTGCAGATATACTGGTAAACGCACAGCGACCTTTACTTTATGGGTTTTCTAGCACTGAATGTGAAGCTCAGAGTAGAGGTGTTGAATTAGCTGAGATGTTAAACGCTATTTTAGACAACACTGCTTCTGTTTGTCATGGTCCAAGTTTATTAGCGATACAAGATGTTGGGGCATCACTAGCAACATTAGGAGAGATCAAAAATCGAGCGGATACTATAATTTTTTGGGGCTCTAACCCAGTCCATGCTCACCCAAGGCATTTAAGCCGCTATAGTGATTTTATTAGAGGATATTTCAGAACTGACGGTAGAAACGATAGAAACATTATAGTCGTTGACCCAAGAAATACTCATACTGCGCAAATTGCAGATAAATACATTAAAGTTAACCCTAGCGAAGATTACGAATTAATCCAAGCAATTAGGGCAATCTTGAGAGGTAGTGAATTAGATGTAAAAGAAGTTTCTGGTGTTCCAATAGACGATATAAAAGAATTGGTCGAAGAGTTAAAATCATGCAATTTTGGTGTGGTCTTTTTTGGTATGGGTTTGACGCAAAGCCTCGCACATCACCGAAATGTAGACACAGCAATCCGTTTAGTAGCGGAATTGAATGATTACACGAAATTTCTTCTAATTCCTATGCGCGGGCATTATAACGTTGCTGGGGCTAATCAAGTTTTTACTTGGAATACGGGATATCCATATTCAATTGATTTTTCTCGAGGCTATCCCCGATATAATCCAGGAGAATTCTCTTCTGTAGATTTATTGATGCGGGATGAAGTTGACGCTTCCTTGATAGTTGCTTCTGATCCAGGTAGTAATTTTCCGGCAGCATCAGTAAAAAACCTATTTAAACATCCGTTAATAGCAATTGAACCTCATATAACTCCAACTTCTGCATTTGCAGACGTAATTTTACCCGCTGCGATTGCTGGTATTGAATGCGAAGGAACTGCGTATCGCATGGATGGAGTGCCATTAAGATTAAGGAAAGTTAAAGACCCACCAGGAGAAACCTTATCGGATAAAGAAATTTTAGAAAAACTTATCGAAAAAGTTAAAGAAAAGTTAGGTGAGTAAAGCATGGCGGAAATTAAATTAAAAATAAAAAAGAAGCTAGATTTTCCATTAGAAGCAGATAGTATTACTCCTGATAATTTTGCGGGAAAAACTGCAGCTGATATTAAGAAATTACCTTTGTTTTACGCAACAAAAGAGGTAACTATTGGTGATTTCTTTGATGTATCAGGCAAATCTACAGATGTGGCTGATACAAAGATAGTTATTGATGGCGATGTATCTAACGTAAAACGAATAGGGGAAAACATGACTGCGGGTGAAATAGTTATTAACAGTGGTGTCGGAATGCATGTTGGAAATCATATGTCCGGTGGAAAAATTACTGTTAATGGAAATGCTGACGATTGGGCTGGTGCTATGCTTCAAGGAGGGGAACTCGAAATTACAGGCGACGCTGGACATTATGTTGGATCGGCTTACAGAGGATACTGGCAAGGTATGAAGAATGGCACGATAAAAGTCAAGGGAAGGGTAGGAGTAGAATCAATGTTATGGGCTAAGAGTTCTAAACCTTCAAACAAGTGGCCAACTTTATACTGTGGAAGTGCCGATTCGTTCTTAGGGATTCACAATCATGGTGGAACTATTGTAGTCGAAGGAGATGTTGACCGCTGCGTGGGCGCTGACCAAGCATGGGGAAATATAGTTATTAAAGGAAAGGTTTCACGACTCTTACCATCTTATAAAAAAGTTGGCGAAGTTAAAGAAGTCCAACTCCCTAACGGTGAAGTCATAAAAGGAAAATTCATCGAATATAGCGGGGACCACACAATTAAGAAAGAAACAAATGGTAGATTGTATATAGCTGCTTAATACTTAATTCTTTTTTCACATAATTTTTACTCATTTTAAATAATAAAGCTTCAATATTATGAAATCAATATTTTATTAAGAAACCCTAATTTTCCTCCCGAGAAAGAATAGGATCGAAACATGTATCAAAGAAAAGTTAACATCACGAAAATTCACAAGGGTGTCATAAAAGAAGAAATTGACTTAGTCCTAATAGAGAGTCCAATAGACATCGTTGTAAATTCGGAACCTTTGGTCAACATAATTTGTTTGAATAAAGATTTAAAAGAGCTCACTGCAGGATTCTTGTTTTCTATTGGAATTATTAATACTATTGATGATATATCTAAAATTAAGATTGATCAAGTGGAAGGAAAAGTGTATGTTGAGCTTGAAAAATCCTTAGATTTATCTAAAATTTTGGAAATGAATCCAGTCAGCAGAGTTATTGATACTACATGTGGAATTCCGTCTCCCTGGCGCAATTTAATTAAAGAGAAATTAATCGAAACTGATGATATATTAAATTTGAACACGCAGTTTGTAGTGAGTTCTGATATTATTTTTTCCGCTATGATAAAAATGCAAAAAGAAACCCCACTATTTAAAGAAACGGGTGGATGTCATGGGGCTGCAATATTCGATCTAGAAGGAAATCTTATCGCCGCTAGCGAAGATATTGGAAGACATAATGCTATAGATAAAGTGATTGGTACTTTACTATTTAAAAAGGAATCATTCAATAATAAAATTTTAACCTCGACTGGTCGCTTGACAGGTGATTCAGTTTTAAAAGCCGTAAGGGCACAGATCCCCATAGTGGCTTCTCTTTCAGCCGCCATCGAATCCGGTATTAGATTAGCGTCTTCTTATGGAATTACGTTAATTGGTTTTGCTCGAGGTAAGAGAATGAACGTCTATACAAACCCAAAAAGAATAAAGATCTAACTAAGGATGTGTAAATTGATTCAAACACCTTTTTAATCTTAGGCTCTTCAGATTATTACCCATATATTTATATACGATTTTAACTAGCTAAACCATAATTAAATCGTCATTTAAAATAGAAAGATGATATAATAATGGCAAATGAAATATCTAAAGGTCTGAAATACGTTCTTCTCATTCATTTCGTACTAGGGATTATCATTGGAGTAGTTTTTTTATTTTTTCCTGAAGAATATTGTGCGCTTTTTGGAATCGCAATAACTGATCACGGTGTATATAGGCTAATAGGTGCCGCGTCTCTAGCGCTTGGATTTAGCTCGTATTTAGCGTATAAGAATAGTCAGTGGGACACGGTAAAACTCTTTGTTCAGATGGAAATAGTTTGGCTTATTGGTGCAAATATAGGGATGTTATGGTGGTTAATTACAGGAGTATCACCAATGATGTGGGTAATTGAAGTTATGTTTATTTTCTTTACCGTAGCTTTTCTCTTTTTCTACTTTCAAGAAAATAAATGATTTTCTTTTTTTTAATTATTCAGTCAAAAATCAACAGAAGTTAAGATGGATGTATAAACTTTAATTTTTATATTATTATATCTAGTGTAAAATAACTTACATATTAAAAAGTGAGATAATGAAAAATAAGAATTTATTTTGGATTTTTTTAATCGTTTTAGGCGGAATCTTTATGATCATTGGTTCAGCCATAGGAAGCGCAGTTTTTTATCAATTTCTTTATACTAATCTTGTCGTACCTTACGTTGATCCAGCATTTCATACGCTTATTCAATCAATATTGACTGCTTTGGAATATATTGCATTTTACGGAGGGTATTCTGTTTTAGTAGGAGCATTCTTCTTACTCATTAAATGGGTTAGAGTAGGTAAAATTATCATAATGATTGCAACGAGTTTCGGAATGTTAGGATTGATAATATACGCATTAACATGGGCAGTGACCAATTTTAGTATAACTCTAAATCCATCGTTACAATTAATTTTGGCTCAAATCTACAGCTTGTTTACTTTCAATTCCGGAATTGGATTTACTGGGACTGTACTAGCGGTTATTGGACGGTTCGGGGTAAAGAGAGCAGAGAAAGCGGACAAAGATAGTTCTACGAGCAACGAAAAAAGTAAAATTAGTAGCGATAGTAAAGCTTGCCCAAATTGTGGTGCGACACTTCCTCTTAAAGCAAACTTTTGTAATAAGTGTGGGAAAAATATTTGATTAACTAATCAAATCCTTTCTTTTCTTTTTTATTTAAGTAATGATAAATCAAACTAATAGGAGTAGTTAAATAAAGGGAAATCATTTAGGATAAGTAATATAACCAATTACTAAGTTTTATATCTCAATTGTTATATATTAATATTTAGGATTGTTTTAAACTATTAATTTAGCTTTTTTTTCAAGAAAATGGAAATTGAAATTTTTGGTGGAGTGAACGAGATTGGAGGGAATAAAATCTTCATAAATGTAGGAGATAAAAAATTCCTATTTGATTTTGGTTTATCTTTTGGCGATATGCAAAAGTATTATTCTGAATTTCTAAAACCTCGCAAATTGAATGGAATTATTGATTATTTGTACTTAGATCTTATACCTTCCATTAATAAATTATACCGGAACGATCTTATTACACCATTTTCGGATATTTTGAATTCAGAACCGTACAAAATTATTACTACTAATGAAAATACTGTTGATGCCTTTTTTCTTACGCACGCACATATGGACCACTATAAATTTGTGGGATTTTTAAAGCAAAATACACCGATTTATTTAAATTGGATGTCAAAAACGATTATAGAACATCTCACTAATACTTCAACTGACACTTTATCACGAGAAGTTTTAAATTTTTATGAAACTTTTAAAATCGTGCCAAAAAAAAGACAACGTAATGATGATGAAATTGAATATAAGAGAGCAACCAAATCTGATTACGTACACTCAGAAACGAAAAGACCAGTTAAAATAATTAAAGATGGCAAGGCAATACATTTTAACTCTCCTAAGGGAGAAATTAAAATTACTCAATACCAAACAGATCACTCTATTCCCGGAGCAGGTTCATACATAGTTGAATACGACGGGAGAAGCGTTATTTATACGGGAGATTTTAAAAGACATGGATTCCATTCCGAATGGGTAAATGATTTCATTTCACATGCTCGAAATTCCAATCCCATAGCGATAATTACGGAAGGTACAAGAGTTCCTGATATTGAATCTTATAGGAAAGGAACTTATCACGATGACGAACAATCAGAAAATGACGTAAAAAGTCGATCAAAAAGGATCATACAAGACCATCCGGGATTAATCTTGGTGAGGTTTCCCCCCAGAAACCTTGATAGAATATTATTATATTACTCACTCGCTAAGAAATTCGATAGAAGGTTCGCAATTAGTCCTAAGATATTCCATTATATCGATAGTTTTAGAATGAGCCTTGATGACATGGAGGAGGATACGAAAGAACGATATTACAATGACTACGACCTTCCCGATTTTAGCGATAAAAACTTAGTAGTATATTTACCACGAAAAAGCTGGGGCAAATTCGAATCCGCAGATTATAGAGGATATCAAAATGACATCTTTCGCATCGATAATTACGTAACATATAAGGACATCAAAAAAGAACCTGATAAATACTTACTTTATCTCGACGATTTTATGCTAAGTGAGTTGATTGATCTCAATCAAAAACCGGGGACAACACTCTTTTTAAATTCAACTACAGATCCTTTTAGCATAGAGATGAAAATTAAAGAAGAAAAATTAGATGCTTGGCTTAAGAGGTTTAAGATTTCGAAGAGTGAGACAGTTCATTCATCTGGTCATTGTAGCGTAGATGAATTAATAGATTTCCTTCAAAGAATTAATGCCGAAAATATAATACCCGTACATACGGAACATCCCGAAACATTTCAAGAGTTTGGATTATCTGGAAAAGTAATTTTGCCTGAAAAAGGAAAAAAATATACATTTTAGTAATAGCTATTCGATTAATTACTAATTAAATAAAGAAAGAAAAAAAACATTAACACCTAAAAGGTGCTAGTATTAATTTGTTTGAATTTTGATTTATTCTCTGGATTCACGGGCAATTTGGCGTTTTTTGGTTATAATTAGACATATAAGGCTAAATCCTACGAATATCAAGAAGAAATTACCAAATGGAATTACTGTAGGATTGGAGATGGAAATGTCGATGACCGCTAAACCAGAAGTATAATCCGCCACGAAGGCGTAACCTCCACTCACGTAAACGCCACTTGCTTCTCCAGTCGTGTCTTCGTAGAGGGGCGTTCCCGGGTTTGTCGGGTCGGAAACATCGATGACTGCCAATCCCGAAGTATAATCTGCCACATAGGCGTAATCTCCGCTCACGTAAATGTCAAGTGCACCTCCGGTCGTGTCTTCGTAGAGGGGCGTTCCCGGGTTTGTCGGGTCGGAAACGTCGATGACC
>JAUVNS010000052.1 GCA_030599585.1 Promethearchaeota archaeon
AGATGGCGCAACGCTGACATGTAATGTGTACATTGCCATGATGATAACAAATATGCTAATTAAACAAGGAATTATATCACCCGACATACAAACTTTTACCAAAAAAATAACAAATTTTAAAAAAAAAATTAAAAAAATTTAAAAATTATTTATAGTTTATATACAATGGCGAGTGCAATAGCGATGATGATAGGGGGCGCATTAACAAACGCCCTCGCGTTCACCGGAAGTAATTTTATATTTAGCCAAATAAGCAGCTCAGCAGAGCGCAAGAGGCATGACCTAGCCATAGAAAAATTACAACATGAACGTGATTTATGGAATCAAGAAAGATTAAAACGATTGGATTATATCAATGAAAAACTAAGAGAGCAGGGGCATGCGGAAAGAACGTTTAAAAATGTTGACGAGGCATTACAACAATATTATTTTTTAACCGGTGAAAATCTGGAAATAGAGAATCGACCAGAACCACAGTTATCAGACTTTTTATCCGAGGATCAAACATCCGCGATACGAGTAGGTGAATTAGCGCTTATACTTAGTGGTCTCGGATTAACTGGATACTTAGTATATAAATTTATTTAAACATTTGTATGAATAATTGTCTCGCATTATCGCGTATATTTTGCTCCATTCATTTATTCTTTTTTTAAGCGTCGTTTGAGCGGGTAAATGTATATAGTCAAAAATTCGCCTACTTTCATAATCACTCGGGGGTAAAATAATGTCGAATACAATGTAAATGTAAAATGGAAATGATGTTGTTAAAGGTGCAATTTTTTTTACTTTATACGAAAGTATTCGCTCTCGAATTTTAATAATGTGCATAAATAATTCTTCAGCACGGTGGAGCAAATTGTGTGAAATAAATGGGGGACTAATTCCAGTAATTAATTTTAATATCAGGGGTGCATTTTTATATAGACCCGTGCGTTTTACTCGCTTTAATATACGTCTTACGTCATAAATTGTGTATATATTTGTTTCACCGTGAAAATATTTTAAAACATCTTTAATTTCTTCCGAATTCTCTTTAGCTAAAATGTGATCAACCCAAAAATAAAAACGATCCTTAGGTTTATATACACATCTTGGAATTGTGAAGTAATTATATTTATTATATGATATTTCATCTATTTCTTTAAGAAGACCACAACTTGAACATTCACGTCTAAAAGTAATCCCACAATTAGGACATAAGTCGTTAATTTTATTTATAAACACGTTCTTCTCAAGTTTACATTTAAGTTCCTCTTCATATTTACGCTCTATATCTTTTTTTATTCTCTTGCTTACTTCTACCATCTCTCGTGCCTTTTCTTCTCCCATAAACCAATAATCATTCACGTTAGGATCTGGTTGATTAATGATTTGTTTTCCGTATAAAGATATATAATTTTTCATAATTTCTTCTTTGTACATTTTTGTTATATACAATATATAGCATTTGTTCAAATGAAAAAAAATAATAAACTCGCGAAGATTTACTACTCTCCGAAAGGATATTG
>JAUVNS010000019.1 GCA_030599585.1 Promethearchaeota archaeon
CGGCTAATTTGTGATTACCTGATAAAATTCTCATTAATCCATATAAAACAGCATGCGCCCCATCCATCTCTACTTTACTCTCGTCGGCCATATATCCTCCACCTACTTCGACAGTAAAACAATTTGAAATAGTACGCCCGTCGTAATAGTCGTTTGTGCATGAAATAACTGTAGAAATATCTTTTTTCTTTAAACCTGCCATGTCTACAGCACCTCTTACGGCTTCAAATATCATTTCATAACGACCATAATTCGCGTCTGAATGAAACTTTACTTGATAATACCCTACAATTCCAACTTTTTCCATCTTATCTATCGCACCTCACATTTTTACGAAACCCTTAATATCTGAAGGGTCTCCTTTTGTTTTTTCTGCCCACTCAATTTTTACTTTCATACCAATCTTAACTTCATCAGGTTTTAAATTAAGTAGTTTATAAACTATAGCAGTGTTGCTTCCATCAATTTGTATCATCCCAAGCAATAAATCTTTAGCCTTCCTATCCGTTCGGTCGTTAACCCTATAAGGTGTTATTGTATAATTCGTTAAAGTTCCAGTTTCGGGTAAATCAACCCAATTTTCTTCTAACGGAATTACGACATTACATTTGCCACAAATTTTTCTCGGAGGAACAAAGACATCACCGCATTTAGGACATTTATTACCAACTAGTTTTTTATTCTCTAAATTATCAAAGAACTTATCAAGGTACTGGCCAACCCAGAAGTTAAAATCGGCTCTAACCATTCCTTTATTTGCCACAATTACTTTATCTTCACTCATATTTATCTTCACTTGTATTAGTCCCAATTTTATTTTAATTTTTATGAGAATTAGTTCCTAATTCTTTAAATATTTATTATATTAGGAGTTTTTAATTTGATTAAATAAAGGAAAATTGTCGAATTTTGAATAATTATTACTTAATTAATAGACCCACGTTAAAATCTGAAATATGGCTTTTTCGTTGAATAATATTTTTCGTTGAATAATGAAAATGAACACGAAATAAATGAACGCTCATTCAGTGAATGAAGATTCGGTAAAATACAAGAAACTTTACCCATTGCAAGTGTAGGAAAACATTTATAAGCTACATTTCAATTTTGATAAATTAATTATTTATACAAACGAATATTTGATTAAATTTACTTTAAAATCTAACAAAAACAAAAGTGATTTGAAATGGTTATTGAAACAAATATTACCAAGATGCTTGGAATTAAACATCCAATCTTAAGTGCCCCGATGGGTCCATTTTATACAACAAAATTAACCGTAGCAGTGTCAGAAGCAGGAGGCTTAGGTGTTTTAAGTCATGTTACTCTCCATGGAACAGTATCATTAAATGAAATGAAGAAAAGCATGGAATATGTAGTAGAGCATACAGATAAGCCTTTTGGTTTTAATATAAGAACAGCTAGATTACAACCTGATGCTATAAAACTTTGTAGACAATTACCTAGGTTCATTATGGAAAATCAGAGAATAAGAGAACAATGCGTTTATTTAATTACTAGTGCTGGCTCACCTAAATTGATTTTAAACAAACATTTTGAAAAATTAAAAGAAACTGGTTCAAGAATTAAACATTTTCATGTGGCTCCTTCAATACGTTTAGCTAAAAAATTAGTGGATAGTGGAGTTGATGGAATTATTGCAACTGGAGTCGAAGGTGGAGGTCACCAATCCTACGATAATATAAGCACATTAGTACTTTTACAAGAAATAAGAAAAAAATTACCTGAAGTTCCTGTAATTGCTTCTGGAGGCTATGCTACAGGTGAGGGATTAGCTTCTGCTTTATCTATGGGCGCTGGTGCTATTGCGATGGGTTCAAGATTTATCTCGTCAAAAGAATGTGAGTTCCATGATAATTACAAACAAATTGTAGTTAATTCTAGTACATCAGATACAGAACTAAAAACGGGGATTTTTGGGCCTGCGAGAGTCTGGAAGAACAAACTTGCTGAAACACATGGCTTAGTTGAAAGCAAAGAGGAAAAACAAGCTGGAGAATTTTCAATGTCCAAAGTTGAAAGGGAACTTGGTGAACTTGAAATGACTTATCAAGGAAATGTTCAAGATGGCACTGTTTACTTAGGACAAAGTATCGGACTAATTGATCGCGTGGAAACTGTAAAGGAGATAATTGATACTATCGTATTTGATGCAGAAAAAAGTTTAACAAATGCCTTCAATACAATTAAGCCTACTTATATAGAACAAGCTCTAGAAGTGGAGCATTTTTAATAAATTTTTAATTTTTTAACTATTTTTTTTTTCAAGTTTAAATCTTTCAACCATAGATTTATAGATAATATTTTGAGGGGAATAAAATGTCAAAATATAGTAATATCAGCATCATACAACGATTAAAGTGTCTTTATGAACACATTTTCATCAAAGTTCGATTACTAGATTAACGGTAAAAAATCAATGAGACATATCGGAAAATAGCACATCTTGATATTTCTTCCCTTTAAATATCCAAAAAAATAGATACTAAACGGTAATCAAAAAACTAATAAAACCAAAAAATTGTAGGTCGTGTTGTAAAATTGGGCAGGTTTTGGAGAAAAATTGAAGCGGATCTTTTAAGTTCCCCTGAAGAAACGATGGGATTTTCCCGAGAATTATCGTCGTTAAAGGAAAGTTTTACTATTAAAAAGTACGACTTCACCTCGCTTGAACAAGTAGAAGAAATTAAAAGAGAACTCTTAGGTAAAAGAATTTTAATACTTAATGCTACAGATGTATTAAAAAACATTGACATTACTCAACTTAAAAGAGGAATAGAAGATTTAAAATCATTTTTAAGAGAAAATGGTGGTTCTATGGCTCGGCTGGGAGATAAATATTTAATCTTGACTCCAAACTCTTGGGTTAAAATTTCTAATTAGTAATTTTCAATTAGTAAGTTAGAGAAAATAAACTAAACTTCATAAATGTAATATTTCTTCCAGAAATCTTTGACGATACCATAATATTCATTTTTAGAAAGAGGTTTTCCTCTAAGACCCGCTTGCCAGATAGCATTTTTTACCTGATTCTCAAATAATGAAGTGACTTTTTTATTGTGACGCTTTATTTCAGGTTTAATATTAGTAAAATTAGCCATAATTTGTATAATTTTTTTCTCGTTCTGGAAATCTTGGTTAATTTCAAGCATAAATTCACCCTCCATTTATTATTAAGTATTATGATTATACAAAACTGTATATAGTTTGCAAAAATAAACTTTGATTGGAGTCTTAAATAAATAGTAAACTAAAAATAATAATTCAAACAAAGAAAGGCAAATAGTAACCTTAGATCAGTTAGAAATTTTTAGGAATTTTATTTTAAAATGTAAGGTTAGTATCGATTAGACGGATAACGATATCTTTTAAAATAGGTGTGAGATCATTTTTCAAAGCTAGTCCATCTAATTCTAAATCGCAATTTAGTTTATTAAATTCCATTAAGGCGTTGGAAATTGCTGATTCTAGATGATTTTTCTGTATCAGGTTTTTTTTATTTTCAGTTAGTCCACAAATTATATCTTCTGCAAAACAGTTAATCATTTTATCTTTAAATTCTGAAATTTTATAAAACGAGCCGAATCGAAGATAGGATGATAAGAACTGGCTAACAGCTTTTTCAATTTCACTAGGGAAAATTTGTTTTTTACTTATACAATAAGTTTTAATCATTCTTTCTAAAAGAGAGCCATTAAATTCGTAAATTATTTTCTTCTTAGATTTAGCCCTTTCAATCATTTGACTATGTTTCATTGCTTCTTCTTCTTTTCGTGAAAATAAGACATCCTCATAATCTTTTACAATAAGATTAGATAGAGCAGAGCGTAATATAATAATATTAACATTAATTTTATTACTTCCTTGGAAGTGTGTAGGAACATTATGCATGTGTCTAAGCAAAATATCATCTATATTTAGGTTTTTAGTATCATAAGGACTAAAAAATATTTCATATAAAGCGCTAAAGTTATATTCTTGAATATTTTTTTTTATTAACGTTCTCAGATATTTATCTATATCGAGGAAAAATCGAAAAATGCAATCGTCAATAGCAAGCGCTAGGTTGTTTCGTGGATATTGCGCTCGAATAAGGTACTTTTTGTATTCTAATCGGATTTTTTGAGCCCTTATCCATTCTATAGCGAAATCTAGCAAACTTTTCCCATTTATAATTTTATCATTAAAATATAGAAGAATGCCATAGATGTCTTCATAAGACGACCCAATAGATTGATTGACAAGAAATTTTGTTATCATGGATAATTGGTCTTGATCTTTGAATTGCCTTTTAATCCGGCTGTAATAAGAAATTAGCCTTTCTTTGTCAATTTTATACCTATTTTCAAACACTATACATTCCATTTTTTTATATTCTTCAAATATTTATATTTAACTTAATTGTCAAGGTTTGCTTCTAAATCGTTGAGACGCTCATTAGAAAGAGTATCCCACTTTTTAAACGTGAAATTAGGATTTATTTTTAACATAATATCATGAATATCTTTGTTATTATCCAATAGTAATCGTAAAATTTTTTTATAGAAAGAAACATTATTCGAGCTGCTAAATCCTTCAGTATCTTCAATTAAAATAGCACCATAGCTCTTTTTCATGTTTTTATCACCAGTATATTCTTCTAAATAAATCACTTTTTTCTCTTGAGAGTGTAGTTTAATCAATCTAATATTAGGAGATATCGTGGTGACATTGTATAGCTTTAAAGTTTCATCTATTAATTTTTCATAATAATCTGGTAAAATTGCCATAATATAATAAGAAGGGATAAATTCTAAACATTTTTTTCTTAACGAGTTATCCTTATCAAAAGTAAGTAAATTTGAAGCTTTATAGTATTTAGATACTATCCTTTCAATTAATCCTACACAATAATAATTTTGTTGTTCTTCCCAATACACTTTTCTTGATGATCCAAGAGAATGTTCAATTAAGTTTATACCTCGGTTTAATTCTCCTTGTATAAATTTAGAATATTTAAATCTACTTCCTAAAAAATTCTCCCCTACAATCTTACCTTGAATTATAGAAGGGAGGATATAATCACACAATTCGTCAGCAATCTCCTTAATATCTTCTGTATAAGGAGATGCGATTAACGCTGAGAGATTGGCTACACCGTCTATACTTTCATTCGATGAATTTATATTAAAAAAGGATTGAAAGCTTTTCTCGTTATATGAGCCTTGATTCTGTAAAATTAAAGCCGATTCCACTAAATCAATATTCCAAGGGTTTCCTTTATTACACATTTCAGTTAAAAATACAGGACCTAAATATTTAAAAGAGAGCATTTTCAAATTATTCTCTCTCTCTTCAGTTAGCTCTTCAGAAATTTTGATTTTATCATAGACCATTTCATCTTCATTTGCGAAAAACAATCCTAAAATTGCATTAATATTATTCATTTGTAAGAGGCAAATTGTTCTTGGTTAATTTTCATTCTAATATTGAATACTAATTCATAACTTTATATCTTGATTTTAAATAACTTGATTGTACTATAATCAGTAACAAACATTATTTGATAATGATTTATTTTCGATTCGGTATCACATATCTCATTATAAAAAGTTAAGAATACTATTTTTAAGATTAATTTAAAATGGAATAGAGTGATTAAATGGAAACTCGAATTTTTGGAAAAACTGGAGCAAAGATTACATTTATTACAATGGGAGGATGTGGGTTAGGGTATGTTGACCAAAATGAAGCAGATAAAGCTGTAAAACTCGCAATGGATCATGGAATAAACATGATTGATGTCGCCCCAACATATGGTAACGCAGAAATTCACCTTAAAGATTGGATAGAGAAATATAGAAACAAATTCTTTCTATCAGAAAAAACATTAAAGAGAAAAAAGAATGGAGCATGGAGACAACTCAAAAGATCTTTAGAAAAGCTTGGCACATCGCATTTTGATTTATACCAGTTTCACGCAGTTTCATCTATGGAGGAGTTAGATCAAATTTTAGGAGAAAATGGAGCAATGGAAGCTTTTCTGGAGGCTAAGGAAACAGGTATAATAAAAAATATTGGTATTACTGCACATGACGATGTAAGGGTACTCCAGAAAGCTCTCGAGTTATCTGACGATATCGATACAGTTTTACTACCAGTTTATGTAGCAGCATTTGTACATCCTAGTCCCGTTAACAATTTTGAGAAGATTCTTGAAATTGCACGAGAGAAAAATATTGGCGTTACTGCAATTAAAGCTATCTCCAAAAGCCGGTGGAATGGAGAAGCAAGTTATAATACATGGTACAAACCTCTAACATCCCAGGAATTAATTGATCATGCCGTTTGGTTTACATTATCCCAAGAAGGAGTTACAACATACTCATTACCATGTGATGTGAGGTTATGGCCTTTAGTCCTGAATGCCGCTACACGATACAAGAAACTTAACGATGAAGAAAAAAAACATATCGTTAAATTGGCGAGAGAAAATGACTTTAAACCACTATTTCCAGCATAATTTTTGTGTGAATCTACAAATTAAATTACTCTAAAATTAATGAAACCGAAAGAGAAAATAATAATAGTTTTCCTTTAGAAATATATTCTATAAGAGTTGTAAAAAATACAAATGCAAAATTATATTCTTTTAGTAAACTGTAGCGATGAAAAAGGACTTATCCATAAAATTACAGGTGTACTTTATGAAAACGGGTTAAATATCATTAGTAATAGTGAATTTGTCGAAGAAGAAAGCGATCATTTTTTTATGCGGTCAGAATTCATTGGAGACGTTAATGAAAACATCATAATTACTCAGCTGAAAGATGTTTTACCTGACAATTCTAATATTGATCTCATTAAACAAAGAAAAAAGAAAATTATCGTATTTGTTACTAGAGAACATCATTGTCTAGGAGATTTGTTAATAAAAAATGAATACAAAGAAATAAATGCAGAAATTGTTGCTGTTATCAGTAACTACCCCGATTTAGAATCATTAGTCAGCAAGTTTAAGATTCCATTTTATTATTTTAGCAATCAAAATAAAACCAGAGAAGAACATGAAGAAGAAATTTTAAAAATACTCGAAAAATTTAACCATGATTACATTGTATTAGCCAAATATATGAGGATTCTAACTCCAAATTTTGTTTCAAAATTCAAAAATCGAATCATTAACATTCATCATTCATTTTTACCAGCTTTTATTGGAATAAAACCCTACATTCAAGCCTTTAAGCGAGGAGTGAAAATTATAGGAGCCACGGCTCACTTTATTAATAAGGAATTGGATGGAGGACCAATAATTGTCCAAGAAGTTATTCAAGTGGATCATAAGTATTCTGTAAAAGATATGCAACAAGCCGGAAGAGAAGTAGAAATAATATCTCTTTCAAAAGCATTAAAACTCGTGTTTGAAGATAGAGTATTTATTAGTAATAATAAAACAATAATTTTTCAGTAGTAGTATAAAAATAAAGTGAAATTATAGCTAGTTAATCTCTATTTCTTCTTTCTTTGCCTTAAAATTTCTATGAAGCTTTCTATTTGATTAGAAACCTGCATTTCGTTTAATTTCCTTGGATCGTTCATATCTGCATTTATTATTAAGCATGGGATGTTGTAATCTTCCATTAAATGCTTCTTTAGATCGTATAAACCACAAGAGTTAGGTCTGCAGGACATATTTTCGTGTAATAGAACACCGTCGATTTTCCATTCTTCCACGGTTTCAGCGAATTTTTTTATTCTGGTTTCAAGATCATAGACGTACCAAAAGCTCATCATTAGTTCTGACATTGCTTCTATTGGTTTATTGAGGACCATTTCTTTTGTAACATTTGGATTCATATATTTGCTAAATGCATACGTGTAGGGTTCGTAAACAATAATGGCCCCATACTTCTCTAATTTACTGAAATACTTCAAATTATACCAGAAAGGAATGCCTTCGAACATTAAACGGAATTCCTCTTTTTCAAGAGCTCCAATTCCGGCATCCACTCGTTGTTTAGCCTCTCTATACATCCTCTTGTATAATTTTATGGGGGCCTTTAATCCGGGCATCGTAAACAATGGAAACAATCCTCCAAAAGTATCTCTCGTGGAAATTGGGCACGGAACATTTTTTCTCAAGTTATAGATGTCTTGCCATACCATGCTAAGATTCCATGAATTTTCAGTTACTTTTCTCGCTTTTTCCTCATTATATTCGTGTCCTGTAACCTCCTGCATGAAATCTATAAATTCGTATAATTGTTCTGAAACATATTTTGTAAAGTAATTTAGTTGTCTATTATTAGTGTTACTTACGACATGGGGAACATCAATTGTAAAGTGAGGGACATTCATTCTTTCAGCCTGAACTTGAAACCAGTTTACATGTGTATCACAAATTACATCAGTTGAAAGCATAAATGTGGGTTTTCTGGTGCCACCTTCTATCATACCAGCTTTACTCTCCACAGCCCCAATATTAGTCTTAAAATATGAACATAAATCGTACGAGAAACCTTGCTCTTCGGCGATTTCTATGAATTTTTGAGATAATTTTTGCGCAGCACTCACCGTGGCACTGTTTTCGGGAAGCATTGGTTGTACGTCCATCGCATATAGCATTTCGACGGGACTACCAGATGTAGCCCACGCAGTCGGATTGCCATCTCTATACGCCTGTTCTATTGCTAAAAAATGTCTACCCATTATATTTTTTAACCCTTGCGTGGCGTTCAACATTTTATTGTGTGTGTTTTCAGCTTTTGACATTTAATCTCCTCTATATCATTTCAGCAAAAGCTGAAAATCTGGTGGACAATTGCTTATATGATTCTCTATGATATGTTACTTCAACAAATAAATACGGAATTTCAAGCTCTTTAAATTTTTTTTTTAAATATGGATGATCGTATAAAACTGGCTCACAAAATTTCTGAGCAATATTAATGACGCCATCAACTTTATATTCAGTAGCCAATCTCCTCAAAATTTCAAACCTTTTATAGGATGGAAACTTTGTAGAATGGATTGGTTTGCTCATGTGGTAGTTTGCTATTGCTTCTATTGGATCTCCGGTTTCATCAACAGATTCCCAAAAATATTTAGTACCGACACCCAGATCGTCAATTATTACTTGAAATCCTAAACTTTCAATATATCTAATAAACTCTGTGTCATCAAGATCTGAGCCAGTCAATAATATTTTTTTGTAATCTTTTTTTGAAAAAGGTTGTCTCTGCTTTAATTCTTCCTGTTTAGCCTTTAGAATATCAATTGCGTCGTCCTTATTTGAAACTTGAACATTTTTAACTATTCCATGGAATTCTGAGCCAGATAAAACCATAAGTTTCCGATAATTTGAAATTTCCCTCAACAACTTACGAATTCTATTCATTTTTTTTATATTTTCTCGCAGATCTTCTTCAGTTATTTTAATATTGAAGTGTTCCTCGAGCTGAATTATGAGCTCATTTAGGTCGTTTATGAAAAACTTTAAAGCTGCTGAATCTAACTTTCTTGGAGAGTTTAGAAAATACATAAAATCGACATCAACACACTCTTTCCATATATCAAATTCGCGATTCGTGCGATCACACCCATGAGTTGTGATTATCCCAACTACATCATTAGGATAACCCTTCATTGCGAGTTCTAATAAGTTTCTAGTCCATAGACAGTGAGTAGGAGGAATATGTTCATTCGCTTTGTCTGGTTCAATTTTAGGATCTCCAAACAACCTGAATGGAGTGAAACCAGCTGCAAGTATAATTTCTTCTGGCGTATCAACGCCACTATCAAAAATCCCAATTTTCTTCATTTTTTTCATAAAAAATGATTAATCAATTATTCTACTATTGCTACTAAATCCTTAAGATAATAAAAAAATATTTATATTTTCCCATCATTTTATAGAATATTCTATTTAATTTTAGCGAGTGTTCTCTATGAGTCAGCCAACAATTTCAAGAACTTTAAGTAAAGCAATACTAAAGGATAAAGTACGAATCAAATTAAAGATTTGGAACACTTACTTGACAGGCAAGCTTATAAAGTTCGATGGGTATATGAATTTGATAGTAGAAGACGCTAAAGAAATATATTTTGGTCGCGGTGGAAAAAGAAGCAAAGATATTGGAACAGTGTTGATCAGAGGCGCTTCAATAATATTCATTGGACAAGATAGAGAGAAAATAATGTTCGTTGAAAATGAAAAGGAAACTGAAGACGATTCGCATGATAAATTAATGCATCGAAAAGAGTCTGAAATTTAGTTAATACAATAATAGGTGGCAATAGTGGGTAAAGGAACTCCGAGTAAAGGAAAGAAGAATAAAGCAGCAAGTCATAAAACATGTAGAAGATGTGGAAGGCATAGTTATCATAGAAGCAAAAGATTCTGTGCGCAATGTGGATACGGTAGAACCGCCAAAATGCGTCAACCAAGCTGGAGAACTAGATATCGAGCTTTTAACAAGACTAAAGGCTTCCACGCTTAGGTAATGTTTCTTAATTGTTATTAAATCTAATTCTTATTTAACTAATCTAAATCCTTAGGAAATTAAAAGGAACACATATTTTTATATAATATTCAATTACTTCGTTATATTAATTCATATTTTTTCATATACTATAAACCTCAATAAAATGATTGAAGCACTAAAAAATAACCTTGTAATAAAAGAATTAGATAAATTAGATTTAGTTAACGGAATAAGTGGCACTGCTATTGTAAATCGAAATGGATTGATTATAATTTCTAGATTACCAAGGCATATAGACAATCGTAAATTTGGTGCTATGGCAGCTACCATGTTTGAGGGAATGGAAACTGCGGTATCAACCTTCAAAGATAATGTTGTTAATTTAACTGTAGAATTTGATGAGGAACAATTAATAATTTATGCAATCAATAAAGAATTAATCTTTATTACTTTACTTGAATTGAGAATTGACTTGGGAATAATTTTAATTGAGGTAGAAGAACTTATAAAATTTATTCAAAAATTTTTAGAGAGTGAATGAAAATGCTTACTGAATCACAGAAAAAAAGATATTCACGTCAAATTTTGTCCAAATCCATAGGTGAAGAAGGTCAAGAAAAGCTGTCAAAAATTAGAGTCTTACAGATAGGTGCAGGTGGATTAGGATCCCCTTTTGCACTTTACATTGTAGCAGCAGGTATTAAAGAATTAACAATCTTGGATAATGACACGGTATCAATTTCTAATCTTCAAAGGCAAATTTTATATAAAGAATCTCAAATTGGAAGAGAAAAAGTGCTTGCTGCTAAGGAAAGTTTAACTACATTTAATTCTGAAGTTGAAATTAATACCTATAACGAATATGTAGATGAAAATTCTATCGTGAAGTATATTGAAAACAAAGACTTCATCGTTGATTGTAGCGATAATTTTAAAACGAAGTTTCTTGTGAATGAAGTTGCGGTGAATTATGGTATTAAAACAGTTATAGCGGGCATTAAAGACTTCTACGGTCAGATAATTACAATAAATCCCAAAAAAACTGCTTGTTATGAATGCGTTTTCAACCAACCACACTCATTCAATTCTTCAGAGAGTCCCTTACCTGTAATTGGTGTAACACCGGGAATATTGGGTACTTTAGAGGCCTTGGAGGTTATTAAAACATCATTGGGGTTACCTAATCTAGAAAATAAGTTACTTACGGTAAATCTATTAAATTTATCTATTGATGCCATTGATCTTGTAAGGAGTGAAAACTGTTTTTGTTCAAAATAAAAAATAATAAAAAAATAGTAAAAGTTAAGAGTTTTTTTATATTAGAGTCCTGCTTTTGAAACGATGTAAGCAACACAACCATAGAAAAAGCCATTTACAATACCTGCTATAAAGATTACAAGGATTGTTCCCAATTCGCCATAAGTTACCACTTTTCCAAACCAATCAATCGCTAGATACGAAGAGGAGAGTTGTCCTACTCCAAGAAGAATAGTATATACAACTGCGGTCAATAAAGCTGTAGTTAACCAGGCTCCAAAAGCTGTCTTATTCGATTCTCCTAGAAATGATGCTACAATAACCGCGATTAAAGGAGGGAGAATCAATCCTAGAAACATCATTAAATCAGTTAAAAGGTCGGTGGTCGTTAGTAATGGAAGAATTCCACTGGTGGTCCACGCTGCGCCTGGAAAAGTGAAAATGGGAGCGAAAATCGTTGTTATAATAAACATTATATCTGTTGTTGGAAAACTTGGCACCGTAAATAACGCAAATAACATAAACACTGTATTTAATCCTAAATAAATTACAAGTGTAATGACGAAAGTTTTTATAAAATTCATTTTCTTCAAGCTCTTATTTTTGTTTTATGTTTAAAGATTTCTTTATTTATCTAATGGATATAATCTTATATAAATTTTTTAGAGGATTTAAATTAAAAAACATTATAATATCATGATAGGAATGAGAAAAATTAGTATTAAATAATTGAATTAAGAAAAAAGAGTTCTAGAGTTTTGAATATTTAGAATTCTTTTCAAAAAACTCCTTGAACAATCTTCCGTTTTCAGCATATACAATAGACGTTTTTTCTCCTTCCATTTTACCTTTTTGAGGTAATTGCTTCTTAACTTTAGCTGGAACGCCTACGGCTAAAGTTCTTGGTGGAATTTCCTTACCAACTAACACACCACCCGCGCCTAAAATTGCACCATCACCCATCTTAGACCTATGCAATACATTAGCACCTATTCCAACCAAACATCCGTTTCCAATCGTACACGGCCCATGAATCATAGCGTGATGACCAATGATACAATCATTGCCTATATTTACGGTAGAACCTATTTCGTTGTGAATAGATACATTTTCTTGAACGCTAGTGTTGTCACCAATAATTATCGTCCCCCAATCTCCCCTTAAAACAACTCCAAACCAAATATTGCTTCTTTCTCCAATTATAACGTTCCCGATAATAACTGCTGTTGGAGCTATGTATGCTGATTCATGGATTTGAGGTATTTTGCCTGTTTTAGGGCTAGGCATGATTATTGGCATGATCTCTTCACAAACACATCGTATTTTAAAGATGAAAAATTAAAGAAATTTTATTAAGCTTATTGAATTAAAAAAGGCTTTGAAAAATATTGGATAATAATTTATCTTTATGACGGTAATAGATAACTGGTAATCTTTCTCTTTTTCTTCTTTTTAATTTTATTAAATGCTCTTCTAGAAAAATTTTTTGGAACATCTAAATAATCTCCTTCCCAATCACAATTTCTAAAGATGTGTAGAACTATTTTTAACTGATCATAAGAAGGATAAAACTCATAATTATTTCTGATTTATTAACATACTTCAAAAAGAATATATTAGAGAAGATTATATAAGAAAATATGTCAAAAATGAACTGATTGAAGCGTTTTTGGAAAGTGGGGAAGAGTCTATTCTAAAAAAATTGCATACTCTTTCTAAATCTTTATATACTATTGAGTGGATATTTTTATCAACATAAAATTTTTGACAAAAAAATATGAAGTGTAAAATAATATGAGCTCAAGCAAAGTAAAATCCTCTAATTCGATTTTAAATATTTTAATTGTAGCTGTAGGGGTAATTTTTCTATTTAGAGCGATAATCGACTTTTTAACATTAGGTGGATTAATTTTACCTGAAATTTTGGCAGACTGGGGGAGTGCAGTTGGTGGTGTTGCTGCCCTTGGAGGCCAAGGGTTAGTCTCCCTTGTTTTAGCCTTCTGGTGTATAGTTGCTGGATTTGCCATGTTTAAGGAAGCAGAATGGGCTATGGGACAAGCATTAGTAGTTCTCAGTATAATGGTCGCTACGGGAGTTTCCCCAGTTATAGGATTAATAATGGATCCCGCTTCTTTTGACTTAGCTAACATATCAGGTATGATAAATCTCGTTGCTTTTATAGTAGGGGTAGTTGGATTTATCTGGTTAATGGTTACGCGTAAAAGATATGATTAAAAATAATTTAATATTGAAATTTTTTTTTTCTTTTATATTAAAGAAACGTGACCGATGAAAAAGCTTTTTAGTGATTTAACAATTTTGACCAAATATTTAAATTAGATATTTGTTTATTAACAAATAACTTTTCGGTCTATAATCCAATATATACTAAAAGAAGGTGTTTTCCATTCAAACCGATTTGCTCGAGAAAAAAATTAAAGAAAGTTTCGAATATCCCCAACATTTATACCCTAAAAGAAAAGGTTTAGCAAAAGCCTTTCACATGTCTAAAAGTTTCGGACACAGCAGAGATGTAACTTCAGTCGCCTTGTCTCATAAAGGAGATTATATGGTTAGTGGCTCAAAGGATAATACTCTAAAAATATGGGATTTTCTAACTGGAAATCTGTTAAGGACAATAGAAGCTCACGATCATTCAATATTAGCAGTAGCAGTATCGATGGATGACAACTATATTTATAGTTCTTCTTCTGACAACGTGATAAAAGTATGGGGGTTAAAGAGAGGGCATTTTATAAATGAATTAAGAGAACATACTGATTCAGTTACATCATTAGCTATAACTTCCGATGGGAAAAACATCATAAGTGGTTCCAAAGATAAAAGTGTGATTGTTTGGAATCTATTAAATTCGAAATCCATTCATAAGTTTGAACATAAAAGTGCGGTATTCTCAATTGCTATATCTAAAAATAATGAATTCATGGTTTGTGGAACTGAAGATGGTGTTATTAGATTATGGAACTTAAAGAGCAATAAGTTTATTCGCACTATTAAAGGGCATGCTGGAACTGTAACATCACTTACAATTTCACCAAATGGAAAATACATAATTAGTGGATCAAATGATAATACAGTAAGAATATGGAGTCTTTCAAAAGGAAGACCGATTTATATACTTAAAGGTCATTCAGGAATAGTTCGATCTGTAGCCATAACACTCGATGGAAATTTGATTGTGAGCGGTTCTGACGATAAAACCATAAAAATATGGGATGTTTCCACTGGTGAAATTATAAGAACGCTCAAAGAGTATACTGGTAAGGTATTGTCAATTACATTTTCTCCTGACGGGAAGTATATAATAACAGGATCTGCAGATAATAATATTATGGTATGGGAGAATATGAAAGGTAAACTCGAAACCACTATCAACGCTCATAATAATAGAGGAATCAATTTTGTAGCAATTTCTCCTAATGGAAGTTATATAGCAACTGGTTCAGATGATAATACTATTAAAATTTGGGATTTTAAAAGCTTAAAACTCATAAGAACATTAAAAGGGCATAACAGAGCGGTTAATTCGGTTGAATTTTCTCGTGATGGAAATTACATTGTAAGTACTTCATTTGATAAGAAAGTTATAATTTGGGATATCAAGCGCCCAGAACCATACAGTATTGTTACAAACATAGGTGGTGTTCCATACTCAGCATCATTTACTCCCGATAATAAACAAATAATCATGGGTTTAGGCAATAATTATCTTAAAATTTGGGACATTCAAAATAAGAATTTTATATGGGAAGAAAAAGCTCATAAAGGGTCGGTAACTTCAATAAAGTTCACTCCGAATGGAAGATATTTTGTAACTGGATCAAACGACAAACATGTAATGATATGGGATTTCATTTCAAAAGAAGTAATTAAAGATCTTAGTGGGCATAAGGGAAAGGTTTCATCAGTTGCAATTTCTCCTAATGGAGCAAATATTTGTAGTAGCTCTGATGATAATTCTATAAATGTATGGGATTTTTACACCGGCGATTTAGTTTCTGTTCTTGAGAATCATAATGATACTGTTTCAAGTGTAACCTATTCCCCAATTGGTAATTGCTTTATTACTACATCTAAAGATGCGACAGTGAAAGTTTGGGATAATAAATATGAACTTATCCAATCATTTGAAGGGCAAGGAGCTGATGTGAATTCAGTGGTAATTACACCAGATGGAAAGTTTGGTATAACTGGATCCAGTGATGGGCTCTTAAAGATTTGGGCTCTCACATTTGGGGGTATATTTAAGAATATTAAGGGCCATTCTGAAAATGTGAATTCAATTGCAGTTTCACAGAACGGAAAATTAGCTGTAAGTGGATTGTCTAATAAATCTCTAATTGTGTGGGATTTGTCTAGTGGAAAATTGATTAAAACTCTTAGGGGCCATACAGATATTATTAGTTCAGTAGCATTTTCTCCCGGTGGAAAATATGTGGTTAGCGCTTCCTATGATAACACTTTAATAGAATGGGAAATCAATAGCGGTGAAATTATATGGACATTGAATGGACACGATGAGGCTGTTACTTCCGTAGCTGCATCTTATGATAAAAAATATATTGTAAGTGGTTCAAGAGATAAGACAATTATAATTTGGGAGCCAAAGATGCTTAAACTTTTTAAAAGGCTGAAAGGAGCAAAAAGTGCAATAACATCTATCGACATTTCACCAACCGGAGAATATATTGTGAGTGGTTTAGAAGATAATTCCATTAATATCTGGAATTTGAAAAAAGGAAAACTTATTTTTACACTTGAGGGCCATAAAGAAGCCGTAAATTCAGTTGCTTTTTCGCCTGATGGAGAATATATTGCGAGTGGTTCTAAAGATCAGACGGTTAAAATTTGGAAAGTTGATACTGGTGAACTAGATTATACATTTGAAAAAATTAATAGCTCAGTCACATCAGTATCATTTTCTACTGATGGTTTATATATTGCTTGTGGTACAGAAGATAATTTTATTCGAATATGGGATTTCATTGAAAAGTACCAAACATCCTATTATTACTTATCAAAAGTTAATTCAGCAAAATTTATTCCAAATACAAATCAAATTATTGCAGGTTATGATTCAGGTGACGTTTTAGTCTGGGATTTATTAATGGAAGAACATGAAAAACTTCTAAAAGAGCTTCGAAGCAAATTAAAGAATGTAGAGGACTTAATCGTTAAAAATAATTATTCAGAAGCTATTGAACAATTGGACATTGTTTTGGAAACTGCAGATGTATTTAATTTTGAAGATATTAAAGCAGTTGCGTACGAAAAACTAAAAAATTTAAGAGATCCAGAAGAATCTTTAAAAAATGTCAAAAAGATATTAGAATTTGAATTCGAAAACCAGAGAAATATAAGTAAAGCTGAGATGGTTAACCAACTCAAGATAGAAATATCAGAAACAGAATATTATGAAAATTTAATAGCAAATCCTGTAGATTATGAAGCCTCTGAAACAGAACATCTAGAAAATTTAGGAACGAAAATATTACAAGAATTACTTAATCCTACATTGTATGCTTTAGTAATACAAAAGGAATATAATTTGATCACCGCAAAAAAAATAGGTAGATTCCTTCAAGATCAAGGCTTTATTAAAGAATTTAGAAATTATCCTCTTGATGGAGAAAAGTTTAAGTCGACAAGTGAGAAATTAGAAGATTTGATAGTATTTGTGAGCTATGCCACTACAGACGCGGAAACATTCAATATTAAAGAATTATCAAAGAGATTAAAATCTTATGAAGAAATTAAAGAAGTCTTATATTGGCAAGAACACATGACAGATAATATTACGTTATTTATGAGTGATAGCTGTGATAAATGTGATGTAATGATTCTTTTTTGTTCTGAAAGTGCTCGAAGTTCTAAAGCTGTCGACAAGGAATGGACGGCCGCAGATATGATGGGTAAACCCATAATTCCTATATTTTTAAACTCTGATCATATCCCTCCACTTCTAAGATCAAGATTAGGATTTGAATTTGATTTAATGGATTTCGAAAAAAATGTGGTACAGATTTATAACTTGATAATGAAAAAATCTGGACGCCGTGTTAATTAGTAATTAATAAAGAAGTTTTAATATTCATTTAACATATTTGTACATTTTAAATTAAAAGAGCGGAATCAAAAATGGAAGAAAATTTACATTTTGTATATGAGAAAGAGTATTGGTATATTAGCGCATTTATTAATACAAATGAATTTATTGGTGAGACAAAAGCAGAGGAAATCGAAGCGTTATTATTAGAAAAGCTAAAAAATCTCAGTGAAGTCGATTTAAAAAAAGCATATAATTTTTTAGAAAAATACCCTAAACCTGAAGAAAAAAAAAAGGTTTTGGAAAATATGGCTAAATCAATTACTATTGAGTGCGATTGGGAGCCTTTTTTCCAAAATTTTCCCTATACAGACGAAAATAATCCTTATACGGAAGATAATAAGGATTTAACTTATAATACTTTAGGTTATTTTAAATTGGAAGTAGAATATTTTAGAAACGAGCCTTTTCAAAAGGAAACTTTAACTCCAGATTTAATACAGCAAATCCCTTTTATTGCTATTGATATCCTTAAGAAATTTAGCAAAAGAAAAGAAAATCAATTTCTTCTCCTTGATATTGAAAGTCCAATTTATGTGTTTGTGATATCTAAGAAATTAAAGCCAATGGAAGTTCAATGGACAGAAGAAAACATAAACAAATATAAAAAAAGCATTGGAACATGGACACAAATATATTCAGGTCAGTGGACAGACTATTCTGATGAACTTTTTGAACGAAGAACTAAAAAGAACCTCTCTAATCGCGTAACAGAATTACACTACATTCAAAGAAATTCTGGATTTATTTATATGGTACAAAAGAATTACGAAACAGAATTTGAATACATCAATCAAATGATTTTAAATCCAACTCCTCAAATAAGAGCTGTTCTTTTTGCTCTCATGTCAATTAATAACTCTCTTGACATATTATTTATGAAAAGGTACTCCGATGTTTTTATGAGCTTGGAACAAATTGAGGAAAAAACAAAGAATCTAAGATTTTTAAGAGGAATGATCCAAACAAAGATGAGCCTTATCTACAGTGAATTAGATTGGAATCCAAGAGAACATTACGTTAGGGTTTTGACTCATTTATTAAAGATATTTCGAATAGAGGTTATAATTGAAAGAGTTAATGATAAATTTAAAACTCTTTATGACACGCTACAGGAACTATATACTAAAAGGCATGAAGAAAATCAAAAAAATACTAAGAGGGCAGTTAATTTCTTGGGTATCTTATTTGGTGCCGGATTCATATTAGAATTTGCTAATTCATTAAGAATTACATTTGGATTAAGAGAAGAAGATCAACCAACTCCACTAGTACATGCATTATTAACAAGCGTTCTAGGCATAGGATTTGTTGTATTATTAGCATACTTTATTTATGGTAAAGTAAAAACTAAAAGTCTAGATTATGGCCATACTGTTGATGCTGTTATTCAAGTCGACGATCGAAATATAATTTTAGTTAAAAGAAGATACGCTCCTTATAAAGATAAATACGCCCTTCCTGGTGGATTTATTAAATATAATGAGAATCCAGCGCAAGCAATATTAAGGGAAGTTCGTGAAGAAACCAATCTTGCCGTGAAAATAATAAGTAAAATTGGTACATATGATCAAAAAGGAAGAGATCCTAGGGGAAAAATTGTTTCTACTGCATTTAAGTGTCGTCTTGTTAAAGATCTTTCAATGTTACAAGAGGGAGATGATGCCTTAAGAGTAAAGATTATTCCAATTGAACAACTTAAAAATCTAGAGTTGGCATTCGATCACAACCAAATCTTAAGAGACGCTGGAGTTTTAAAGTAATAAAATAAACTATCATCTATTTTTTTTTTTGAAAAAATTGCAAAATTAATAACATTGAAGATAAAATACGAAAAAAAAAAATTCAGTATTTTAAGAATTAGGAAGTAGGAGTTAAATTTTAAATTTATTGAATAAAAAAAATTAAGCAAAATAAGTTAATTCAGTAAATTTGCGTCTTCTAATATTTTTTTGTGATCAAAGGCTAATTCAATGTCCTTAAGCTGGTTTTTAGGTATAAGTAGTACGTTTTTAGAATCATCACCGCTTCTCATTTTCGTGATATCTCCAATAATTGAACATTTATAAACTGTTGAATGTACACTGCCTCTGGGATCTCGTCCTTCTTCAGTATATAAGCCAATTTTATGTAGAATTTTCACATCTAAATTAGTTTCTTCTTTGACTTCTCTTACTAATGCCCTAATCGCACTCTCGCCCTTTTCTATAAACCCTCCGGGTAATGCGTAGTAATCTTGAAAAGGAGGATATTTTCTTTTTATCAAAATTACATTACCTGCGTTATCCTCAATTACTGCATCAACTGTCTTTCTGATATCAGCCTTCTTCATTTGTATACGGTTGTTCAGATAATATCCTATTGTTGTTATTAGTATCCCGATTATAACGATTGCTATCGAACCATTTAGTATGGATGTAAATAAGTTTCCCTTTTGTAAATTTAGCGAAATCACAATCACGGCCGCTAAATCAGCTAAAATTCCTGCTCCGAAAAGTAAATTTAATAAGTTTAATCCACTTTCAGTTCTTTCTTGGTTCTCGTCATTCTTTACATGATACAAGTCTTGCATTACATCGTAAATTGAACTAAACTTTTGATTTATTCGTTCTACTATATTCACTATTTCAAATTCAGCTAATAGATGTTTCAATACGCTCGAATAATGTTGTCTTCTATTATAATCTAGCTCGTTATATATTACGCTAAGGGTAGTTTGAATCATTCCCCTCAATAATCTTAAGTTCCTAATTTTTTGTTCTATTATTTTTACTCCTTGAAATGCTTGTGTTTGAGTTTTTAGGAACAATAAGTCCAACGATTCATTTATTGAGCGTAAAGCAAAAAATACAGCCCTAAGTTTTGGGGTAGGAAATATAACATATTCCTTCATGTAGGATTCAAAGAATTTTTCATAATTTTCCTCAGCCATATAAATAAAACCAGAGTTTCTTCTTAAGAAGTGTAATTCTGAAAGTCGATTGGATAAATTATTTTCAATTCTCTTGTTAAATAATGTTTCAGAATAATCTTCCCATTGACCTGAATAGATTTCAGTCCAATTAGCGATCACTTTTTTATATTTTTCGATATTATAGGGATTCCAAACGATGTCCTTTGGTTCGCTTTTGTTAGAAGTCACAAACACATAAATAGGGCTTTCAGTATCAAGCTGAATGCCTTCATTTTCAGACTTATAGTTATACTCTTTGAGGATATCTAGAACAAGAATGGGAATTTGTTGTATTAAAAGGGGTTTTAACGATTTTTTCCTCGATGGATCTTCTTTGTAATGTTCTACTTCGAATTGGAAATATCCTAATGTATTAAAGCCTTTCTCAGAATTTTCATCCTTAAAAAGGAAATTAGATAAGCTCTTAACCCAATTGCATTTAATAGATACATGTTTTATTAGTTCAAGGATTTCATATTTAAGATCTTGTCGATAAATATCTTTTTCCTCTAAATTTTTAAACCTAAATTTTATTATATCCTCGATTTCCTTACTTTTTGCCTTTGTGTTAATATTAACGCCGTCTATGAAAGCACTAACAAACCAAAACTCTTCTTTATAAATAAATTGTAGAGGTTCATTCAATGTGGTTCCACTTTAAAAATATTATAAATTCAATTAAATTATATTAAATATTAATTACTTTTGATTATTTAAGAACTTCACAATATATATTGAAGAAAATGTCAGTCAAACAGATACAAGAAGAAATTTTAAAACTTAAAAAGGAACAAGATGTTCTGATCCTTGCCCACTATTATCAACCAATAGAAATTCAAGAAATTGCAGATCATTTAGGAGGTTCTTTAGGTTTGTCTCGGCTTGCGAATAAAGCAGATACAGATTATATTATATTTGCTGGCGTAGATTTTATGGCAGAAACAGCTTCCATTTTAAATCAAAATAAAAAGGTTCTGATACCAAACCCCGAGTCATGTTGCCCCATGGCAGCTTATTTAACAGCGGATAAAGTAAAAGAGTTCAGACTAAACAATCCTAATTTACCGGTAGTAGTCTACGTTAACACTACAGCAGCGGTTAAAGCTGAATCAGACATCTGCTGTACCTCTGCAAACGCAGTTGATATTGTAAAGCGAATCAGTTCAGAATTCAAAACAAAAACAGTTCTTTTTGGACCCGATGCAAATCTAGCTGATTATGTTGAGCAAAAATCAGGAATCAAATGCATCAAAATGCCCGAAGAAGGAAATTGCTATGTGCATTCTCAATTAACTATTGATGATATGGAAAAAATTAGAATTGCTTATCCCAATGGTGAAATATTAGTTCACCCGGAGTGTATTAGAGAAGTCAGAGAATTAGCAGATTTTGTAGGTTCTACGGGTCAAATGTATAATCGAGTAAAAAATGATACTACGGTAGAAAAAGATTTTTGCATAGGAACAGAAAAGGGTTTAATGGAAAGGATGGCACAAGACTTTCCTAAGAAGAATTTCCACCTTATTAGCGAGAAACTTCTATGTTATAATATGAAAAAGAACACGATAGAACTTATGAGATATGTACTCGAACATTTAGACGATCCAATGTTTGAGGTAAAAGTACCTTCTGAAATTGCAGAAAGAGCACTAATACCAATTGAACGGATGTTGGAATTTTCATAAATTGTTATTAATGAAGTTATTAAGAAAGAAAAGAAGATTTTGATACTTCTAAGCTATTAATTCCAGAAGAAACAGAGTTTTCTGACTTGCTTATTCTATTATTAATTCACAAATAAGATGTAATTGATGTTTGTTTTTTATTGAATAACCACTTTTTAAAATCTTTTGTAGCCTTCCAATTCCTAATTGCTCTTTTACTTGTTGATCTCTCAAACCTTACAATATCTCTGTAGGAAACTTCTAATTTCAACATTGTAGGTTTAAATTTAAGTATCCATTCTACAAATTTCTTATATAATTGATTATTTGAGTTAGCAATTTCTCTATGGGTGCTTTCATAATATCTTACATCATCTTGTGAGTAATCTGAAAAATACCTATAGTTTTGCTCATCCCAAAAAAATCTAGATACTTCTTCAGAGAATTCTTTAATGGAGCAATTTGTAAGTTTCAAAATTGTTAAAGATTCCATTTCATTCATAAAATCAGGGATTTTAGTTATTTTAGCATTTCCAGATAAGTCTAATTGTTCTAATTTTGTTAATTCTTTAATTTCTTGTATCTCAGAAATATTGTTATTTCTAAATGATACTGACCGTAATTCTTCTAGTTTTTCCAAAGGTTTTATGCTTCTGATCTTATTGTTGTTCATATTCAAAGTTCTTAAGTTTGTGAAATTTTCGATTCCATCCAAATCTTTTATATTATTGTTACTAAGATCTAATTCTTGAATTGTTTTATAACGGTTCTCTAAATCCTCTATTTGATTTATGTCTTCAATGTTTTGATCACGCAGATTTAATATTTGCTCATGCATCAATCCAATAATTCTGTTATCATATTTTACAGTATCTAGAGCTATTTCTTCTAAATATTTTTGATTGTTGTTTAAATAATTAATTAACGGAAAATTTTTTTCAGTTTTCAGGCAATTAAAAATACTTGTTATGAGTTTTTTCCTATGATTTTCTGAAAAATCCTTTAGAATGTAAGAAATTACAAAGGGAATATTGTGAATTCCCAAATTATTTTTTAAAGAACGGGTTGACCTTTGAATATATTTATCTAAATCGTTATCCTCTACTGAATCTAATATTCTTTTGAAGCTGGTTGATATTTCACCCAAAATTGGGAGTTTATTGTCATCTAGTAAGCACTCTAGCTCAACACTACTCAAGTATTTTAAATAACCACTTTGACTTAAAAATCTAATAACAGTAGAATGACCACTCGAATATCTGAGTGCAATCTCTTCCTTAAATTTTTTTTTAGCAAGAGGATCTCCTACATCAGAAAGCCTTTTCAATAATGGAAATGCTAAATTTCTATGAAGAATTCGAGTATCATAGTCATTCTCTGCCCAAACTTGAATGTTGGAGCAATGTCCAATAAATTCCTCTTCAGGAGTAATTAAATGTTGTGATCGTGAGCCCTCTAAAGATCTATCAAGAACTTCTGCCGCTTCATCGATAGAATCGATTAGATCATAATCTCTAATTCGATCAACAGGAATATTTAACAAGAGATACATACATTGGGTAAAGATCCTATTCTTAACATAAATATTTGTTCTATTATTCTGTAATTTTAGCTTAAGGAAGTCGTTGATTTTAAATTCTCTCACATTATTTCTTATAGTGGAATTGATCGAATAGATTGATAAAGCGATTAAACAACATATGATTATTTGAGAGAGTAACATGCGTCTAATGTAGGATTTTTGTGATATTGGAAATTACAAATAATAGATATTTCTCATCAATATTAAAAAAAATAGACCATGCAAATTTATCATAAAAATTACACAAAACCCGAAGAAAACTTTCTTAAGGTTTGATAATTGGAGTTAAACAATTAGGACAAACATCCCAATTTAATTTAATTTGGTAATTACAATTTGGATTAGGACATTCAATTTCTTTTTCTTCTTCAAGAGAGGCTATTCTGTATGCAACACTTAAATCACTTACTGCCTCAATATCGCTCGCTTCCTTAATCTTTAGTAATTCTTTATTCTCGAACTTTCTTCCACACCTAGCACAAATATTAGATAAATCATTTTTTAACACTGTTTTACCGCATTTAGGGCAAAATCCCCGCAATAACTTTAAACTTTGAAATAATTCGGTTTCTTTGGATTCTGAGATGGAAACTAAATTTAAATCTTCGTATCGCTCAGAATCGTTTATAATATTATAGAGAGTATTTTTTCCGCCCTCTGCTTTTAACAATTTTTTGGATTGCAAAGCAATATCCATCAGAGAAGCCTTTGGTATACCCATCCCTAGGGCATATTTAATTATCATTTTCTCGACCAACATTTCAAATGGCTCCTTAATTCCGCTTATCTCTTGGTCTTCATCCATATCCCATATTAATTCCATTTCTAATAATTTCTCAGTTATATCTTCAGCTAAATTATCTAAATCTAAGTCAGAGATCATCTTTTCTTTTGCTATGTTTAACTCAACTATCTCGTTTATCAAATTATCTTTAATTAATCGGATTGTAGTAACACCGAGTACATCTTCTCTGTGAAAAAAGAATTTATCCTCACCCCGACTAAACATATATAGTCCTAAATCGCCGGATAAAAGACGATCTACATAAAAATCGATTCTTAATTTTTTTACATTATAGTGTTTACAGAATTCTGTAATTTCAAATTTAAAATCTCTTGTTAGAACAGAATTATTGTAGATGTAAAAGAGCGTAAGATATAAATCACGATTTTGCTCTATAAAAAAATAATTTTCGCCCATGTTGATAATGTTTCGAGTAATATCTGTTATTATGGAATCCGCAACGCTTATATCTTTGTAAAAGGTTTTTAATTCAGAAAGATTCGAAATGAGATCGTTTATTTCACTATAATAAAATGAGTCATCATAACCGATATAATCCTCACCAAGCTTTTCAGTACCTAAATCTGTTATAAAATAACGCTGTTCTTGAATGTTCTTTGAGGGATTTCTATAGATTTTTTTTTCAATTTTATTTTTGGAGAGATGGAACTTTATATACTTAGATACTGTAGATCTACTCAAACCAGAATATTCTATAATATCTGTGAACCGCAAGGGTCCTAAATTCCTTAATAAATAAAGAATGCGTAAATCGTTTTGATCAATTTTTTTTATTTCTGATAAAACTTTTTCTTTTACTTTAGCAGTGACCATAAATTTAGACATAAATATAAAAAAGAAATTAAGAAATTTATACTTTTGGCTATACTTATACTTTAGTTTTAGATAGATTGACTCCAAAGGATTATGAATCTGGACCTTGTTTTATCAAAAAATTCATTATTAACTAACTAAACTTCAA
The DNA here is from genome assembly GCA_030599585.1 of Promethearchaeota archaeon. Classification (GTDB taxonomy): domain Archaea; phylum Asgardarchaeota; class Lokiarchaeia; order Sigyniarchaeales; family SOKP01; genus SOKP01. The sequence continues at coordinate 25,834 of JAUVNS010000019.1, forward strand.
TTTAATCAAAAATACCTCTGTTTTTAATACACTTAAAAATATTATAAGAATTATACAAAAATTTAAATTTAATTAAAAATAAAACTAAAATTAAAAAGAGTGTGAAGGAGCATGACCCAATATCGTTTTCGGTTGACAGGTGTTCCACCCGACCAAGCTATCAAACTTATAGAAGTAGATCCAAACCAATCTATTGCAGAAATTAAGAAAACAGTTCAGCGGGAATACAAACTTAACCCAATATTAGCTATCCAGTTTATCTTTAAAGGAAAAGTACTTCCTGACCAGTTAAAATTCGCTAAAATAGGAATTCATCCTAAAAAGGATGTAATTACCGTAATGGCGACCCAGGCGGGAGGAAATCGGCGCTACGCCGCGGTTAACCTATTTCCAATCATTTAATTAACCCATTTTTTTTTCAATTTAGCTCTTTTAACCATTTTTCTATAATTAAATTTATCTTGTTCAAAATCGTAACCATGGTATTCCAACACAATTTCAACATCAAACTCATCATAATCATAACCGAATTCTTCGATAAAAGCAACACCATTATGAACGCACATCAAAGCATTCCCTAGATCATGCGAATAAATACCACAAAAATCAGATACGGGCACTTTCCTAAGCGCGAACATTTGCGCTTCGATTAAGCCCGTAAGTCCGTCCTTATCGAGATCAAATGGGCTGAAATTAAATTCTTCACGCGTTCTTTTTGGAAACATCTCATATTTTTTAGACCTCCAACCGCCCAATGAGGTTCCTGATGCTCCGTAATAAAAGACAGCGGGGAAAAATAAGCTGTCGGGCGTCATTACAAACAATAACGTGTGGAACAATTGCTCATCTCCTCCAAACTCTAAATCGGGAAGGAGAGTTTTGAGAGACCCTGCAAGGAGCAGGTCGTGTTTAATATCATTCATAAGTCCACCAATATTTGAAAGTTTATCGCATTTTATCTCGTCAAGAGCCATGAAACCCTCAAAATCACCAAAGTGAGCTCCAGCTCCGCAAACTTTTCCACTCCATTTCCTAAACAAGGGATCAATGGATATATCGCGAAAATTGAAGTAGACAAAGCCGTATCCGTTAGATCCTACCTGTGCGTTTTTAACATTACACTGGTCTAACGCTCCATTTGATGTTAGACTTTTTATCTTCTTAATATCCATCGTTATAATAATAAAAAGAAAAATATTTAAAGTTATGCTTAAGTTTAATCGATATTAAAGAAGCTACCTTTGAATTGAGTCAATCTTAATTGCGAGAGAGGAAATTTCAATATTAATTTTGCTTGTTCGTAAATGTTCTTAAGTTTAACAAGTGATTCATCTCTCAAATCCAAATCATTTCTTTGTAAACAGTCATCAACTAAATTGTATAAGTCTTCAATTTTAGATCTTATCTTTTCTTGAACTTTAAGCGTGATCAGAAATTCGTCTAGAAGCATAATCTTTATATTTTTTGCGAATGCTGGATTCCTTTGATTGAGATCCTTAGTCAACTGGTCAATGTCAGATTTAGTAAAGGATGGGTGAGTCAAAACAATAAATAAGAAACGATCTTTTGACTGATATTCCTTATAATACTTCTTAGTAATGTAATAATCTTTTAATTTGGGCCGTTTTGCCTCATGTGTAAAATCTACTACTAACTCCCTTATCCCATTGGGTATTATTCTACTAAGAGTTCCGATGACAGTTAAGAATGTCGCTGAAACAGGTATTGAAAGGTCAACTTGTTTGCCTAACCTTCCTACAGGTTGTTCGCTTTCGACCCCTATTGTAAAACTATGCGATTTGAGACTCATCATTATCAAAAGTTCGATTGGTAAGTGAGTATATGTACCCACAATATTAGGTAAATAACCTTTAAGGCTTCGCGAATGTAACTTAAATGCTTTATGGGTTACATCTCGCAGATGGGAGTTTTTTGGTTGAGATAAGATATATGATCGTATTTTTTTATAAGGATTTCGGTTTTCCCTTAACATATTTCCATACGCTAAAAAGTGACCAGGGTTTAACATCTCCGTTTCAATTGTATCTATTAACTCATTGAAAGAAATAGATCTTCCTTTGTTCTCAGATTCAAGAAAATATAACCCCCTATAGAGATCGTATTTACTTTCGACATAGACCTTAGAAGTTTCTTTATCATATTTGTTTATATATGGTTTACCAAATGGATTTAAAAACACAAACTCTTTAATGAATTGAGAAACCGTAGATTTTAATTTTTTCAATTGGTCTGAAGAAATCTTAATTCCTATAGAATCAAAACGAGCTTCTGTTAATTTGTACGTGTTATAATCTATTTCAAGTAATTGAGTAAAATCAATTCTTTTATCAATTCGTCTTTTACCTAAAAATAAACTTGCAGTATCCTTCGTAAATATCAACTTGGCTAATCTTGTGTATGAGAAAGGTACTCCCCAAAATTTAGGGAATATATCAATAAGACTCTCAATTAACACTACCCTAGGTTTTATAGGAGTTCTTAAGTTTTCAAAAGCTTGCCCTTTAATAAATTGCATGAAATTACCATAATCTCTGAAAAATTTGGTAGTTTCATCATCTCTAGTACCATGAACGTCTTCATAAGCTTCGAGAAACTTATCCAAAAACCATTCATATGAGTGACCATCTTTGGTTGATAGAATATTGATTTTAGTTGCTCCTTTTTGAATCCAATATTCACCTTTATGATTTTTTGCCCAGATTGCGTAGTATTCGTCAAACTTTTCTTTGAGATATTGGAGGTCTTTTGAAAAGTCAAATTTCTTATCGAACCGGAACATTTCTCTCTTTAAAATCTTGTATAAATGATGAGTCATTTGAGCTATTGAATAATAAAGATTGTCAATTTTTCTATTTTCTCCCTTATTAATATCAAAAGTCATTCCAATAGTTATTCCACCAAAGCTTATTCCGAGGTTTCCAAAAACACCAAATCCGCTCAGAGCAGGAATCAATGTTTGTAGAGCCATCCATCCCAAAGACGCCACGCCTATCCCAAGAGCAACCAAAACTTGTTTTTTGTTGTTTCGCACATAATCAGCAACTTTGCTTTTGCTTATCGCGATTTTAACAGGATTGAATACCTTGCTAAAAACACTTTTAATCGAAATATCTTCCGTGAGACAGTAAGTTGCAATCGTTGTGAATGCTAGTGCGCCAAAAGGTCCGAGCAGGAACGAGGCGGTAAATCCCGTAGCCAACGAAACAAAACTAAGAACTTTGTTTGCTCCTCTAAGTAATGTCATTTGTTCTGCGTTCTGTTCTTGCTGAGACGCGATTTCGGTCTTATATTCGCTTATTTCGGTTAAAAATTGTTGCATCGTCGGTCTCAATCCTTTCGAGGCGTATTTCGAGTCGAGCCTTTCAGACAACGACTTTGGTTGAGCCTGTTGAGAACTAAACATGCTCGAAAGCGGTCCGCTGATCGCCTCTCTACCGCTCTCTGCGATGGAACTAAGAACTATCTGCAAGATAGCGTCTCCTCCTGCGCGTCGCACTAATCCCGAGACCGTGCTTTCGATCCAAGGGTCGATAACGAGTTCTTGTCCTATTTCTTTTACTACGGCGCCAATTACGCCAGCAAAACTAAAACTTTTAGCGGCGTCTGAAAACGTTCCCAATAAATTCTTTAACACATTGCTCGAAACCTGTTTGATGCCTTCTTCACCAACAAAAGAATTTATGATGGTTCCCATACCGGCAGTAAAAACAATAGAAAGCGCAGTAGAAATCGCGGTAACTATCGCCGTATAAACTAGTTCGTGGAATCCAAATTGCGTCTGAGTCGCAAGATTAAATTGGTAATTATATTCGAGGATGGCAGCTTCGATGGCTTGAGCGGTTGCGATTTTGCTTAATTGTTCTGATGTAAGATCCCGAACGTCCGAAACTGAGCGGTATTTTTCTACTTTTATCTCGAAAAGTATTTTTGGTTGAGAATAGGACACGCTTCCAAAATCTTGGTCTAACTCGTCTGTCTTTGAAATATAAGAATTTAGTATCATAGAAAGCGCAGGATCCGAATCGATGGTAATGATTCCCGCGCTTAAATCGACTTTAAATTGGTCGGGAAGGAAAGTGTTAACGTGAGAACTTTTGGTTGATTTTATAGGTTCTGTTTGAGCCCAGACCACGTAAACTTCGATAGACGCGATATCTGTTTCGAGCGAAGATTCTTCGTCAAATAGCTGGATTTCGATGGAAACCGTCTCTTCCGGATCGTCGATTGCAATTACCTTGTAAATAGAGCCGTACTGATCTACTGCCGAAGAGTCTTCCGATACGAAGACGGGATACTCGGTGTAAAATTCTGGGGCTGGGATTCCGCCCATTGAATCGATAAAGCTATACCTTGGGGAAAACCTATCGTGTTCGGTATCGTAATCAATGGTTGGGATGATAGTATCGAGGTAATTATCTCTATTATCTCCTGTTTCTTCTTGGACTTGGTTTTTTATGTAATACGCTGAACTTTTTGCGTGGTTAAACTCGGGAATTCCGATGTTATCGAAAACAGGGTTAATTACTCCAGTTGACTGGAGAAAACCGATAACCAGAGAGTCGTCAAAATCGGAATATCCTGCCAAATTTCGCGTAGATAACCAATAATCTAATTTGGGAAGCGAGTAGGAAGTTGTAAGCGAGGAAGCTTTTTCTTCTTCAAAATTAAATTCTCGAACTATAATCTCGGCGTTATATGAGTGTTTATCGGTCTGTCCGTACACGGGGGCATATACTCCACCAAAAGAACCAAAAATAGTAATCGGCATAATATTACCGTACATGTCGTCAAACCAGAACTTCTCTCCTAAAGTTGTATCTCCCGCAGAACTGTCTAAGCGGAAGGTACGGTGGGCGATATAGTTTTCTTGCTCCATAATTTTAACTATTTGGAAAGGAATGGAGACGGCGAGATATCCTAACATATAACCTAATGGCGAACCAGAAACGACTCCTGCCACCATTCCCGCCGTTGTTGCCAGAAATTGTTGGAATATGTCTAACACTAAAGTGCCTAAGTCGGTTTGCTCTTCGAATTGATTAGTCGCCATTTCTGCTGCGAGTTCTATTAAATCGCTGCTCTCGGTAAAGACCATCTTGCCTACGTCAAAAAGCACGTCGCTGAAGGTTGGCTCGTTAAAGACTCCTATTTCTTTGTCGGATTCTCTGAAATGAATGTAATTATCCGTAAATGAATCGCCAAGGTAATTTTCGCTCCATACAATGTCTTTTTCGACCGGTAAAGTTTTACCTGGATGGAACTTAGAATCTAAATCGTAATCAAAACCTATGCCAACGACGTTATCGTATTTGTCCATAACAATCACCGTTTCGTAGATTGAATCGTCAGAAGTATCTAAATAAAGGTAATAGCCCTCCTGATCCCGGTTCGAAAGCGAAGAGGATTTAAGATCGTTGAGCCAGTAGGTGCCTTCATTAGGCGTAGATTTAATCGCATCAACCGAGTAAGAATCAAATCCTTGACCGTTGTAAGAGTAAGTTCCAGGAATTGAGATCGATTGAGTAGAAGTAAGTAAATTTTCCGTAATGATTTCGCCACTTTCGATTGTGGTGAGCTTGTCGAATTCAGCGGGAACATTGTCGGAAGAGTGGCTTAACTCAAAAACAGCGCTTAGATCGGTAGTTTGCGAGGTAATCGAACTACTAATTGCTGGAATTAAATAATTTTCCACGTTTGAAACTTCGGAAAGCTCGTTAGGGAAGGCGTCTTCGTACACTCTGGTACTGACCACCTCACCTGCTTCTAAATCGCTAAACGTTATAGTCTGAGACATCTTTGAACTAGTAAAAGAGGAAACTCTAAGTTCTTCTGAAAAAGTTGCCTTTTGTTGGAGTTCTATTTCAGGTTTAATTTCGGTAATTTCTTTGGTATAAGTTGTAATTTCAATATTATTGTAAATAACTTCGTAGCTCGTTTCTTCGTCCATAAATCCGTCGAGATCGGTGTCTTTTTGGACCGAATAATAATTTTTCTCTTCTATTGCGTTGGTGATCGTGGTACGGAGCATAATTCTTTTAGCGACTCCTATGTTCGCTTGTTCGAGCTCAAACCATTCGGTACTCATGGACTCGAAATCTTTGTCTACTTGGGCCTGAACGGGGTCTGCTTCGTATACAATAGTGTAGTAGCTGATTTCTCCCGCAGGATCGACGCTACCGTACTTGAACACGTTGAATTCTCCGTCCCCCGTGATGTCAAGTTTTTCTAGGACAGATTCATGTGTGCCGTCCTCGTCAAAATCGGTCATTAAAAGCACGTTTTTTAGGTCGTTTTTTGCTTCAAAATTTTCGAAATCTATCGATTGATAATTTACATCTAAGGTAAAAATATCTTGCTCGTTTTGCACAAAATTGACGTTTCTGGTGTATTCCAAATGTTCAAATAAAGAATCTTCGGAACCAACTTCGTAATCTTCCATGAGTAAAAAGTAATCTAAATCGGTATATTCGAAGTCTACGTAGATACTGTCGTTCTTGGTCCATGCAGGGGTATCAGGATGGTTAAACGCGTTGTCTAACAATTTGAATTGAGAGTAATCGGATAATACTCCCGAAGTGAAGCTCAGTAGTACGACAATCCTATCAAAATCTGACAACTCAACTCCCGTCTCAGATTCGATGTAGATCGATTCTTCTCCTGACACTACGTAACAATTTAGAAGGTTGAATTCGTATTCCGACTCGTTGAAATAAAAGCCGGTTATTGAATAAATAGCCAAGTCTTGAGCTGGAGTGTAGTCTTGCGAAAGTTCAAACTCCCCTGAGATGGCATTGGTGTCGTATGGGTAAACATTTTCGATTGCGATGTGTCTCGTCTCGAACTCGCTGAGCGATTGATTGTAAAGCACAGAATCAAAATCTTCTGTTGCTTCGTCGTACCACTCAAAAGTAATTCCTAAAACCGAAGTATTCACATTAGGTTGATCGATTAAGCGCCATTCTTCCCACGCGTTATCGTCTGCCCAAGAGAGATATAAATACCTAAATTTTTCAATGTGAGGGTTATAATCTTCTCGCAACCCTTCTAACTCTAATTCAGTAGTCTGCTCGTCGTAATACCACGCGTTGTAATGCTCGCTATACATGTTATTCCAATAGATGTCGTACACTCCTTGGGAAACGGTTTCGCCGAACAAATGATCGTCAAAGTAATAGTAATTACCCGCGGTGTCAAAAGCGTCGAAATAGAAAGTTTCGTTTACTCCGCTATCATCGTAGTAAAGAGGTGGGTTGCTTCCGGAGTCAAATATGACGTGTTCAGAATATATATCTTCGTAGTCTCCGTAGTAAAACTTTTCCATGTTGTTATTTGGATACACTTCAAATATATCTGAATCATAAAGAGTAGCGTTTTCGTCAAATTCAAACATAAAGAAAGAATCTACAATAATTTGATACCGAGGATCGTTTGAAGAAATAACAATATCTGTAATATAACAATGATCTATCCCTTCGCTATCAATAACTTTAAACGTGGAAGAAATGTCTTCAAAGCTTACGTTAAACACTTTTTGTCGATAAGTGTCCAAAAATTCGTTTTCGAACGGAGTTAGGTCTAACTGGCTTTCCCAAGCGACCATTTTTTCCCTGTTCTCAAACAAATCGAGCTCAACTGAATATTCTTCTCCGTCGGTATTAATGCCTAGCAAACTCACTTCGGCGAACGGGACGTAATCGGGCTCTCCCGGCTCTCCCTTTCTGAAATTTTCGATATAAGGAGATTTCTGAAGGATCATCTCGCCTACCGCCAAACTAATGGTTTTAGGAAGAGTCGAATTGTATTTGAGGAACAAAATATCGTTGTCGTACATCTCTATCGCATTTTCTAGACCGTCTAAGTAAGATGTTGGTAGCGAAATATTATGAACTGAAATATCGTACGCGTTTTGCACGCCGTTGTAATCAAAACTATCTATTCTGTTACCGATTTCCGAAATGCTATAAACGTATTCAAATTCGCCGTTAAGCACTAACACTTCCTCACCCGTGTCAAACATGAGGCGCTCTAAATCAATAGGTAAATAGCCCTCTATAGTGTCGCTTTCAATCCATTGAATCGTTTGCAAGTACGGATAGCCTTCTTCGTAATAATAAGCGTAAAAGTCGGTTTCGGTCAAAAATTCAGGCGTAAATACTATACTTGCGTTATTCGTTGTAGTAAATTGATCCCAACTACTTGATTCAGGTAAAGTAATATAGACCGATCCTGTCTCTGATTCTATCATATCGAGAGTTATTTCGGTTTCTCCAATTTTGGTAGAAGCGCCGTAATAAAATTCTGCTTTTATGCTAGAGATTACTTCGGGGTTCATAATTCCTAACCGCATGATTAACGTATCGAAACTATCCCAACCGTCTGGATCGCTCAATTCTTCCGATAAGTAGTAAGTTAGCGCGTTAGTCTCGTTTAAAATCGCCATTACTTCTTGGACCATGCCTTTGCCAACTGGAGATTCAGAATCGTAATCAAACACGAAATAATCCGACTCAAAATTGGGGGCGAGGTTATTTTCTGGATCTTGAGCTACTTCCCAATTTAATAAGGTATAAGCTTCATTAGTTAAGTCGATCTCTAAATTGTGATAATATTGGTATTTATTGTGGAAATCTGCGCCAATCTCAACGTAAACCACGTCTCCTTCGCCAATTGCTCCTGTTTGTGTAGGTTTATCAAAATAGTAGTTAGACACCCCTTCCCCATCTTTTAAGTCTATAGAAAGCCTCTTCATTCCTGAATCGTAAGTCATATCTTGCTCCTTGAAATAATCTTTATCTCCGGTTATGTTGTAGAAATAGGCAAATATGATTGGAGTGGAATCGTAATCCAACAGTGGCTGATTGTAGTCTATGTATAACTCAGCGACGTCGTTGTAAATATTATGACCGTCTAAAGCGAAGTCTAACGTTATGGTATTTTTCTCTACTAACCTGTAATTAAGCGCCATCTGATATTGATAGTTAGCCGATAAATTGTAATATAATGGAGACATTATAGACGAGCCGCTAAATGGGTAGTAATCGTTGTAAAATTGCATTTCCCATGGCTGAACTTCGATAAACATGTGTTTAGTTTCTAAAAGCCCGCCTCGAGTTTTTGCCCAGTATTCGACCGTAAATTTCTCTCCTATGACTAACTCTAATTTCATATTTTCTGTAAAGGTAATGTTGTTTCCTTCTACAGACAATATTTTTTCAATCAAGTCAATTTCTATTCCTAATTCGTCCTTGACCACGAAACTGTAGCCGTCTCCGAACAAAATATCGTCTTGGGAAGCAGTGTAACTCAAACTTTCTCTTGGATAATAGTAGGTTAGTAATATTTCGGAGTCTTCTAAGATATCGATCTCTCTGAAATCGTACTTGCTAAGCGCGAAAGTATAAACCGGATATTCGGACAGGTCATGTTGCCAGCCGTAAATATATTTTGCGTCTATGTATCTTTCGCCGGAAGAAGTTTGTACTACCATTCCAAACGGTTGAATATTGTCATATCTTTCTTGGAATTCTCCTCCGTAAGTTAAGTTGACTTCACCGTAGAACAACTCTCCACCGTAATCTGTGAAGTCCGTGAAGGTAAATTCGGTAAAATTATATTCGGTTGGATAAAATTGGAATTCGTCAACAACAAAAGATTTGAAGTCTTCTACTGGGGCGTATTCAGAAATTTGGTAGAAAGACGCGTTAAAAGTATCGGTGGTTGTTAAGTCAGGATGGTAAGCGAAATTTGACCATTCAACCGCTTCTGAAACCGGGAATTGCCAATGAAGTTCGGAATTATAAGTGTTTTGGTCTTCTGCTATTGCGTAATCAGAAGATGTAAACTCGTGAACGCTGTGGAAATCTATTTGAATCTCGTCGCTTCCTAATATACTCACGATCTCGCTCACTTGTCTGAAGAAGTGAACTTGAGTTTGACCTTCTTCAGTAAGAACTATTTCGTAATCAACGCTTGGAGTTAATTTCACAAAACTGGTAGGATACGAAAGAGCGTTATCTGGATTGTAGCCAAGATAATCGTCTTCTGTTAAGGCAAATCCTTGCCACGACTCTACCCAATCCCAAGGTCGAGCTATTCTATCGATATTAGAAATTTCGATATTATCTATTTTTTCTGTTGAATCCGGAATTGAAATTGCAAATTCCACTCCTGAAGGTAAATCAGTAGTGATAATGTTTTGAGGTTCGGTAATGTCAATTCTGTGGTGTAAATATAATTCTCCCTCAACAAATATTCCATCGCTAGTAAGCGGGAGTTCGGAAAGGACAAAGTTCTCGTTAAAAATATCTTCGTCAAAACTCTCTATATCAACTACATAATCTTGTTCCCAATTAATATTGAATTCTAAGTCGCTAACATATTCGTCTCCGTAGGTGTTAGTTCCTTTACCCGCGTATAAATTCACTTCTCCTTCGATATATTCTGGAAGTTCTAAATCGTAGGCGTTTAAGTGGAATCCGAGCGAATCTACCAACCTTCTATCGTTTTCTTCTAAACATTGGAAGTAAAATTGGTCGTCTTCTTGGGTTTCGAAGGCTAAATCGTTGTTTTCGTCTCTATAAAGCTCTACTAAGTCGCCGTATCCGTTAAATCCTTCTACTGCTATGGTGAACCACGCGTTGTCCACTACATCGTAGGCGTCCGTAAGGCGATCTGTGTAAATTTGAGCGTAATTTTGCGTATTGATGATAGTTGACACTTTTAAATTTCCTTCGGAATCGACTCGAGGTTTGGAGACTGTTTCTAATATCCTATCGTCTGCTGTAAGGTTGAAACTGCTAATAATTACGTAAGGAACTATGTTTGGCTTGTCTCCGTAGCTTAGGAAGTCTATCTGAATATCGAATGTAGTATATCCAATTGTTGCGTATATGGGTTGGAGCGAAATTTCGAAGTCAATTTCGTTTTCTCCTGAGGTTGGAATTATGTCAACATAATCAAAATAGGATTCTCCATCTTCGGTGGTTATGGTAAATGTCGCTAGTATAGGTTTTAAGTTAGCAGCGTTCTCTAAGGCACAATCGTCCAAGTAAAAGGTTCCGCTAAGAGTTGTGTCGTATAATAGCGAAAGATATTCAAACGAGACGGTGGTTTTATTATCTCTCAAAAATGGCACGATTATTATTGGAGAATTTGATTCCATTGGATTTTCAGGTTCATCTGGAACTTCGATTAAATCGATTGGTGTAGGACCAGATTCGTAATCGTAAATTTCATTAGAGGAATGAAGCTCAGAAAGTTTCCTAACGGCGTCGTACACGTTCATGTCAATTCTCTGATAACCTCTATCTAACTTATAGGTAGAAACGCCATAAGAGAGATAAATATCTTTATCACTTAAAGTAGCAAATTCAACTTGAATTTGACTTCCAAGATCATTAAGAATGTAGGTATCTGATAAATCGGTCCCATCTAGGTCGTCAATAGAAAAAATTTTAATATTAGCAGGAATAATATTTGGATACCCCTTATACAAAGTGGTTTTTCCGTTTACATTTATGTTATAAGTTTCGTTAAATATTGAATAAAATACTCCTAAATTATCAATGTGATCGCACGTTATTGGGTTAAAAATTAATTGTGAATTGCTAAATCCTTCTTGTTCTGAGAAAGTAAACGACAATACTTCGCTAGGATCTATTTGTATTGCGTAGGATATAATTAAATCTGAATGATTGTCTAAATCGGCTATAGGACCTTCGTTTAAAGTCATTTTTCCCGAAGTATCAAAGTTGTATTGTAATGAAGAAATAATTTCTTCGCGATAATTTATCATGCCTCTGACTTCTACTACCTCTATGCTTAAGTCTTCGTAGCCTCGTAAATTGAGCAATGCATCGTCGCTTTCTACACCGTAGGTTTCAATGTCGTCAGTAAATTCGAAATATCTTTCAACTCCATAGGGTATTGATGTATCGCCGATGTAAAAATCTTCGTTGGTATCTAAATCCGAATAAGTCTGATAAATAATCATGTCTGTTCTAATATCAGAAGATACTATCGACATGTTAAGTATGTGCAATTGTTGCTCCCTGTTATCTTCAATCATTCCCGTTTGGTTGTAAGAGGCGTCAACTGTGACGTTTAATTGAACTTCTTTTCCCATAAGCATTGCTCCGTCTTGTCCTAACGGATACTCGAAATAATACAGCCCGTCGTATACCAAAGAGCTTATCCAAACGTCTTCGTCCCCCAGTTCAAACCACTCTAAATCGTTCCAAGCGGTTTGGGAACCGATATCGCGCGCTCTGGCAGATATTTTGAAGTTCACGTAATCGTTTAATCCTATCTGACTGTGAAGGGTAGCTAAATAACCGGTTAATCGAGGATAGATGTCTTCGTAAAATCCGTAGTCCTCGCCGAAGCTAGCGCCTCCCCAGCCCGAATCGTACCAATTCAATAAGTCCAAAGTCATCGTAGGCTCTCCAAACTTCATCCAATTTTCCGGTCTGACTTCTAAAGTACAGAATCGATACACTTCTTTGGTATAAGAGCTTGCTGGCATGTGAATGTTAACTTGATACACTCCTGGATCGAGTTGAGTTAAGTAATAATCGGTCAATCCGGTGGCGTCATCGATAGTAACTTGACCGTTTTGGTCGACATACGCGATAAATTGAGGCGATCCTTCGGCAAAAGGGCTATTTCCACTGTAATCGGTAATTGTAACTACTACAGGCGATCCATCGTATAAATAATTGTGACTCGAGCCAAGTTCTGGAATTAAGTTTTCTTGGTCAAATTGATTAGCCATTTCCTCTTCAGTCATTATGTTGGCGTCTGGAATTAAATCTGCCTCAGCAATTTCGATGTCAAACGCAAAAATATCTTCTTCCTCGGACTCCATCTGATAGACCAGTAAATCTGGCACTCCAAGTAGAAGATCTTCGGCGTGAACTGTAATTAATCCTTCCCCATAACTTCCGCGATAGAACTGCGTAGCGCTAAAATCGTAATCGTCAAGTTCGGAAACTCTGCTTAAGTCAAACACGTTATCGTTGTTGCTACCATATACTTCTGATTTATCGACAAATGCCATATCTCCGGCGTTAAACACGGGAGCGTGAATCACTCTCACATATAAACGATAATCTTCTAACGAATCTCGAGTAATCGAACCGCTACTGAACATAGATTCGTCGAACACGCGAGCGAAATCAGCTATTAAATCTTGATTAAAGGACACGTTGAACGATACTACTCCAAATTCGTTTGTTATTTGGTAATCCCAAATATAACTGGAATAGAAACCGTATTCTCCCGAATCGGGATCTTTGTATTCCCACAGCTCAGGGCGAGTAAGCATCCGAGAAGTGCCTGCTTGCATTACTCCCGGACCAAAACACGTTTCAGAACCCTCGTCTGAGAAAAAGGCGTTTCCTAACGCTTCAGAATCTATATATTCTCCGCTTTCGGTTTCCCAGTCGATCGTTTTAAAGTTTAATCCCGCTTTAGGTTTAATTCCAACTTCCAACCACACGAGGTTGTTGGCTATTGCTTTTCCTTCGACGTCTTGGAGCCTAAACTTAAAGTCGTAGGAGTCTGTTATTGTTTTTTGGTAATTTAAAGCGGTATACGGTTCGCCTTCGTGTAAAGTTTCGTAAAGATTTGTGGTAGTATAATATTGTCTCGATGGAATAATCACTCCATTGTCAACGCTGGTGGTGTATTCGGTAGGAACGTATTCTATTGAGCTCGTTTTACCTAACACTGTAATAGTAAACAGTTCGTAAATGTCTTGCGTTGTGTTGTAAACGCTGTTATAACTCGAATACTCAACTTCTAAGTGCTCGTTGTTGTAATTCGTCAAATTATTAGGTAAGTAACCAAGTCGAGCAATTATTACCTCTCCTAAGGGTAATTGTAAACCTCCCTCGCCTAAGAAGAAACTTTCGTCGAAATCGCCTAAGATTCCAAGTGGTATTTTTTTAATTGGTTTCCAAATACCGTCTTCGTCTAAAAATTCCAATATTAAATGACTCGCTAAATTAACTTCTTCGGTCAAATATCCTTCGTATTCGATGTAATATGAAAATTGTTCGCTAATAGAATAATATTGATCTATCGAAGTGTTAAAAGCGTAAAAAATTACTTTATTTCGATTAGTTCCGATCAAGTCGTAATCTGTTCCTTCAACCATCTGAACTTTAATCTCGTGCTCTCCAAACCTAACAAACACGCTCGAATCGAAACTATCTATTGAGTAATGATTTAATTTAAGCACCGGAATAAATGTATATTCGAAAATTACATCGACCGATCCTGTACCGGTGTAAGTGAAATTAAGAGCGTCAATTCCCGCCATGTTTACGATTTCGTAATGGAAGTTCGCCGGGTCCAAAATCTCGTACGCGCTTCCCGTGTCTTTCCACACTTTTACTAAGTCAATAATTCCTGATCCGATGGACGAATTATCTAATATGTAGTTAGGCGATACATCTGAAATTTGACCTGCGATCAAAGAACTATTTTCTGTTTGAATGTTTAATAAGTTAATCGGCTCTTTAAACGTTGAACGATCTACCCATTCAAATGTCCCGTAATCAAAGACTCGGAAATCGACTGGAGTTAAAGCGTCTTCTGCGTCTACGAAGGATACGGGAGTGATTTTCTTTCCCTGCATAACTCGGTAAGTTAGTAATAATTCAGTATCGTAGGCTATAAGGTGATCGTAATCAGAAGTCCAATTAACTATTAGCATAAATTTATTGGGGTGATCAATCATGTGATAAGCGTAGTAACTTATCCAACACCCTTCTATTACGTTCGTAGCGTAATTAAATTCTTGTCCGTCTACAATCTCGAAAAGGTTCGTTATTTTGTTTTTGTTTTCTCTATCGATAAACTCAAGCTTGAAATTGTCGATATCTATAAAGTCGGAATCGCCAATTAGCCCGTGAAGATCGATCTCGTATTCGCTGAGGGTGAATTCTCCTACGGGGTCGGTCGCTTTATATTCGATAACTTCTCGGTTTCTGTAATATGTCTTTGAATCTAAAATTGACCCGCTTAAGCTTAGATCGGAGTTAAATTTTTCTACAAATTCTGATATGAGCGTAAAACTATAATCTTCGTTAAATATAACCTCTCTTTCGTTCCAGAGATTTATCTTCGACAACGTTTCAGGAACTAAATCTATTAATATTTCTTGAGTAGAATTAACTTGTTTTTCGACGTCGAAAGGTAAAAACATAAACTTTACGGAATAATCAGGTGAAATATCTTCTATTAAAGTAAATCTGCAATAATATTTGTTAACGCTGTCGTCCCAATCCATAAACGATAAGCCTAATAAAGTGTCAGAAAGGGTGTCGTACATGCCCATTAATGGCGTAGTGTATTCGTAAAGCGGATTAAGTTCGGTAGCGTATTTAAGATTGAAATAGACGTCAATAGAATCGGCAAACGATAGTAAGTTGTTTCCGGTAAAGTTTAATTGTTGTTTATCGCTATCGAAAACTGTAAAATTGGTCAATTCAGTATTGTATTTTTCTATTTCGATTGAACTTCCAATAACGTTATAATCGTATCCAAATTCGCTGAAAAAGGCTGTTAATTGAGAATCATTTGACAATAAATCGTAGACCGAAATTTCAGACACGCCAAAAATTTGGTATGGGTAATTTATTACGGTAAATTCCAAATCTGGATCGTACATTGATAGACTACCTGGCCAAACAGGAGCGTCAACAACAATGAAAGTTATTGCCATGAGAGTCGAAATGTCAAACGGAACTTTTATGTTTGAAGCAGCTAACTTAACAAAATCTACGTAGATTGGTATTTCTAACATTTCTGAAAGTCCGGGGATCACTCTTTTATAGAGGCTGGCGTTTTGGTAGTATTTATCTAAGTCGAGAGCGTCCAATCGATAATAAAAGACGTTGTTCTCGAAATCTCTAAATTCTATGTCTAAGGTTTCAATAGTGCCGTGAGTGGAATAAATGTTAGGTATTAACAATTCGAAATACATACCGTTGGAATCGGGATTCTTAAGCACATCTGCGTAATCTGAGCCGTAATAGACAACAATTATCTCGTTATCTTTTACGTTAAGTTGATCTAAGTCGATATTCCAAGATATCGTGCCGTTGGTGGCAACGCTGTATTCAGAGCTATTAAAGGCGTATCGATCCTCGAAATTTTCGAGTTGTGCGTCCCATTTGTAGCAATACATTTCTTGAAGGCTAAGAAAATCGTTCATAATAAAACCTTCTTTTTCTGGGATGTATAGAATGTCGGATTTAAGCTCTTGTAGGTTGAATCTTAACCCGAGCGGTTCTTCTTGAGAGGCGTGCTTGGCAAACGCGTAGTAATCTTCTCCAACAGAATCCCAATTGAGCTTGCGATCAATCTCGTAGTTCGCATATAGCTGGTTTTTAAACATGTTATCCGAGCGCAAAACTAAATCGTATAAGCTGTCAAGCACGATCTGGTAGGATTGGGTCGTCTCGTTCCAAAGAGTGGTTTTAATAAAGAAATTGCCTGATTTAAGCTGAATTTCTTTGTTTTTTAGCTCGCTATTGTCAGGACCTATTAAAGTAAAATTAACAATATCTCCTAATCCTGAGTATAATCTATTAACGTCAATTAAGTTGTCTTCAAATTGGATCGTAACCTCGTTTGACACTAAAATTTTAGGAATACCTCCGTCGTACGAGTAGGAATCTCCTAAATAGCTGGAGTTGGTAATGGAGTTTCCTGCGGCGTCGGTGAGCCTTACTTCAATTACATAATAATAAAGGGAGTGATCTTCGTATCCTGAAACTGGTATACCTAGATCAAACAATTCGTCGAAATTATCGCTTAAGGCGAGAAATCCCGATTGATATGCTAAATTATCGTTGTGATCGAACACCTTTACCTGATATTCTTCGGTAATAGGTTCGTTATAATAGTAATCGTTGTGGTTTATTATGCTCGCTAGGTTATCGTTGCTATTTACGTCAATTAAAGTCCAAGGAGCAGCAAAATTGTTTAAGGAATAATCGGTTTGCCCGTCTCCAATTGCAATCGTAGAAGTAGGAGCTTCAAAGTCTAGTACGCAATTATAGGAAATATTTTTCTTGGTTCCAAAATCAACGTCGCTCAATTCTACAATTAGCGTGAAATTATCTCCCGAAACTAAAGAACCGCTGAAAAACGATTGAATGTTCGTCCAATTATACAAAAATTTATTGATTGTGTTTTCAACTGTAGTAAAGTCTCCAATTTTTGTGGCGTTTGTAGTGGGAGAAGAACCTCCGCTAATTGAAGATGGCCATTGAACTACGTCGTAAGTAATTACCTTTTCTTGACCGTGATCGCATTCTGTAAAAGTAATTTCGTTAGCTGCCGTGAGTCTGTAATCGGTTGCGCCTCTAGGGAAATAAGTTCCTCCGCCATCGGTGCTACACTGCGCAAAAATACTCGTAGAGTCCATATTGCTCACTGTAGTAATAGTCTCAGTCCATGTATGCTCTTCTGAAGCGCCTCCGTCGTTCAAGAAAAAGTCTCCGTGTTCAACTACCATGGAATCGGCTGTAGATTCTATAATCCAAATCACTTTATTTCTAACTCCTGCCGTATCTTTATTTCTAATCCGCAATTGCGTATTACTAATTAAGTCGATGTTGTCGCCTGCATCGTTTAGTCCCGCTGCGCTGTCAAACCTAAATTGTTGGTGAATAAACGCTCGCGAATAATTAGTAAGAGCATATCCTCCAACGCTAGTAATTAATACGTCTGTATGACCCACTCCAGTTTCTGTGACCCACACAGTCGCTTCGTTAGAAACATCTAAGCGTTGTACATCTTTCCAATTAGATCCAGCAAATTCGACCACTGCGTAGCTTACTCCATCGTTACTCGCAACACTTTGACCGCGAGTAAACCTAGGTGTGTAAGGGCCACTACCTTCTAGAGAAGCTGTGAACAATCCATACTGAACATTAGTAGCGCTTGAGGCGACTCCATATTGTCCCGTAATAAACACAACTACTTTATTAGAATCAGAAATTGTTGAGATAGAAGCGCCGTCAGCGTAAGAAGTGGTGCCAGAACACGTTGTGATGTCTACATCTCTCACAATAATTTCGTTGTCTCCACTTGAACCAATATATTGTAAAATTTCCCAAGTAACTCTACAATCAAGATCAGTTCCTGCTCTTTGGAAGGTAATAGAAGTTGCGATGTTGTCAGGATTTTGGATTCTTACTGCCCAATTGTCGAGTTCTGAAACGGTTGCCGAATTTCTTCCGCCACTGGTTTGACCCATTCCCGTAAGCCGAGTGTTCGTAAGTCGAATAAAGCAAGTAGTAGAATCTTGTCCCGATTCCAAAGTATAATCTACACCTTCGGTAATCGTAATTGTTGTTGAAGAAGCACTAATCACGGCGGTTCCTCGTATAACCTTAAAACTATCTCCACTTCCTCCACCCTCTCCTCCTGATTCGATAGAAGAGAAAAGCGAAGCGCCATCCACGTTGCTCGATGTTGTCAAGTCTAAAATTTTATCTTCTCCAAGAATTATGGTTTTGTTCATGTTGTACTCGTTATAATACAAAAAGCCCTCTAAATCGGTGGATGTAAAGCACACGTCCGATATATGTTCGACAAAATATACTCGGGAATCTGAAGTGGTGTTAAATATGTCGTCGTCGTTAGAATCGTATAAGTAAGAGAATTGGTATTTAATAAAAGCCCTGTCGTTGTTGTCAATATTTTCTAAGAACCCTCCGGAAAACCCTATGTCTTGCTCGGAGTCGCCGTTAATATCTCCAATAAAAATAGACGAATTCTCTCCTAAAACCTTTGGAGTGATCAGTTCCTTATTAATCGTAGTTATTTTTGCTCTTACATCCCACTTAGTAACTTCTACTGTGGCGTGTATGCTAAACATAGCGTCGTAAGCGTATTGGATAATACCTTTAAGCTCCCATTCGTAGCTTAAGAAAAAGTCTACGAAATATTTACCAAATTTATATTGAATAAAATCGTATAAATCATCTTCGTTCGTGTGTTTTATGTAATACTTACCGTTTGATTTGTCTATATCGTGTTTGGTACCATATTTATCGACAATATACACAGAAACGTAATTAGAATAAAGCGTGTAGTTATTGAACATCTCGTTAACATCAACTCCATCTACAGGAGCGTCTGATATATACACGTTCCTCTCCCAATCGAGGTCAAAACTGAGTTCGTTAATGTGGGCTGTTACGCTTTCGTCACCGTCTGGATGAATAACATCGGTAATGTCTGCCGAGAAAGTAAGTTGAGGATTAAGCGAAATTACGCTATCAATTGGGTTGTAAAACATTTGAACGGTCAATTCTTCTATGTCAAAAAAGGTTTTGGTAGAATATTCGTCGCCAAAATAGTTTTGATCTATTTTAAATCGATACTTCAGTTGATATATGAAATTGTCTTCCGTAAGTCCATCAAAGTTAATGAAATCTACGGAAACGCGATCGATAAAATAAGCGAAAGTTCTGGCGTCGTTATCGTTGAGATCGTATACCACGTAAGGGACGGATATCCAAACATCGTTAAAATAATCGTAAAATTCAAGTTCGAGTAAATTAACGTCTTTATACAGCTTGTTGCTTAATTTTTTGTACATGTCTTGGCTATCAGTAGTACCAAAGAACCAACTTCGGATTTGCGGTATTTCGGTAAACTTCACTACTAAGGATACTGCCTCAATCCTCTGATCTGCGGAAACCGAAAAATTGTGAAGAAATGGTTGGGTGTCAACGTATTCGTCTTTCTCCCAACTGTCGTAAATGTAAGACAAGTCAACGTTTAATATCGTATCAGGCGTAATTTCTGTATACAGAACAGAATCTACAAATATTTTGTCTCCAGCTATATGATAGTAATCAGTAGAAAGGACGATTTTGTTCTGATCGTTTTCAGAATCAATGACTTTGACCCTATCTACGCTAAATGGAGCGTTCAAATGTTCAAAGCCAAACACATAATACACTCCTTGCTTGATCTCCTCAAAAGTAAGAGGAATATTTATCTCCCGACTATCCACTAGGCTCGGTGGGTTGTTAAACTCTAAATTAGCGTAAAAAAGGTCGTATTCTTCGCTACTTTCAATTATTAAATCGTTTATATTATCTGTCGAATCGGAGAATAGATAAAGCCTATCAATAACGAAATCTACCGGTGTGGCGCTTTGGTTGTTGATTATCCTTAATTGAAGGCGAGATTCGAGTAAAGTGGGGGAGAAAGAAATCTTAAACGTAGTTTCGGTAGTGGAACTTAGCGTAGCTAAGTGGTGATATCCAGAATCGTCTCCGTATAGCAACCAGAAATTAGAATCGTCGGACTCAAAAGTAATTCCGAGCCAATATTGTTCCACTCCAGTAGTTTCTTGTTCAGGAATAATTTGAGAATCAACCTGTAAAAGATCGATCTCAATTTTAAAGCGACCATTTTCGATCGTCTCTGGGGTATCGTCTAAGACTAAAGTGGCGTTTGTCCCCAAAAATTTAAGGAGAATCTCGTTCTCTTGACTGTAAAAAGCATTATTTAACGTAAAAGTTTGTTCAGTAAAAGATTTAGACACTCCGCTCTCTAGCGTAAACCACGCTTCTGTGTTATAATTATATATGCTAAACGCAATAGACTGCGATATATTCGTCCGATACGCGTATTTAAGAACTTTTGTTTCCAAATTAGTATTAAGTTTAATTTTCGAAGTAAACGAAGCGGTGTGATTTTCGTAATATACCTTTAATTGATCCAGTTCAAACTCGAATGCGGTCTGAGCAGTATTAGATCCTTTAAATCGCACGATAATGTTATATTCCGAATCAAAATAATTATTGTTAATATCTTTTGTTAATTCTGCGGAAAAGCTTCTAGTGCCGTCAATGTTCTCCCACGATTCGGTGTTGTAATTCCAAATATCGAAGCCAAAGGTACTAGCGTCCGCGCTAGTTGAATACGCGTAATAAAGCTTAATATCTTCGGCATATAACGCGTCTGAAGTTAAGGTTATTTTAGATGCAGCCTCGATTCTGACTTCGAGAACTTCCGCGTATGTTATTTCAACGGACACCATATCAACTTGTACATCACCCGCAACAAACCCGAATATTAAGTTTTTAGCGACAAGAGCTACTTCTAAACTATCAACAGCACTATCGTCTAGTCCGAGATCAGTCCACTCTACGTTAAATGATTGATAAGTCGTGGTGAGACCTGAGACCAGCTTCTCTGAAGAATAACCAGTTCCGTCGTGAAACTTTACGAATAATCCAACGGAAGCGTCAGATACGGTCTTAAGCGCGCGAAGTGTAATTTTTACTTTGTATGCTAAATACCCAGAGCTAAGAGCTACATCGGTATACCTATGGCGATCTATTTTGTAAGGCGACACTGCTCCCTCGGAAGAGATGTAATCACTATCTGCGCTTTGAATTCTATCGTAATGGTCTCCCGATTCGTCCCATTGTAGTGGCGAACTATCCAAATTAGGAGTAAGAGTTGTTGTAGAGGGTGTTCCGAAGATATATCTGCTGGTAAAAGTGCTGAGATCGTCGTCTTTAAACTCTAAGTCGCCTGCTTTATCCGATTCGCCTTCGGCGTAAGTTAAAGCGGACACTTCCAAAAGTTTAAGGTAATAAATTCTCGAAGAAAAACTAGTAAATTGATCTGATGCTATAAAATTAATAGTGTCAACATCTGCAATTATAAGACTGTCAAAATTAATTGTCGAGCCAGTGGCAAAAACATTGTTATTGACGTAAAGAGTACCGGAGATACCGTTAGTATTTTCTAGGTGGCAACTTAAGTAGTAATCCTTACCGGTAATAGAGGGATCGAAATCAAAAATGATATTTACCAGTTGTCCTCCTAGAATCGTTTCTGAATTAATATAAACGTAATTACTATCGTCCGCGTAAGTGTTCGATATGTCTCCTGTTACCGAAGAACCGTAGTTTACCGTAATGTCGTCTATATTCTGAATGGTTTCGCTTTGAGTCTGGCTTGGTACGTATTTATAATAATCAGAATTTGCGACCACGGTCGAATAATTATCGTCTAGAAGATTAAAGTCTCCGTTGTAAATTGCATCGCCTTCGGAAATAACGAAATCCTCAGATTGGCGGGGCACATCTGGACCGTTAAATATGTAGTCTAACCCAACACCTGAAGTAGCTTCGGAAGTCAAGGTTAAATAATCGTTGTCGTCGTCGATTACGCTAGAAAGGTCTCCTGTGTGGGTGCCTTGTTGCTGAGACAAACTATTGAATTCTTTAAGGCTTCCGTATCGGTAATTTTGAGAATTAATTAACGCAAGACCAGTTAGGTCATCGTAACCATATAATTCTGTAATATCGGCAAAATGGGGATTATGCATGAAATCGGAAGTCATGTTAACGAATTGAACGCCTTTTTTCGAGGAAGAGAGCTCGATCATGTCGATAGAAGGACGCTCGTCTTGTAAATCCGCGTCAATTTCGGCGTTTAACACTTCCAGAGCAAATTGACCGTGTAATCGCTTTCCTCTGTGGATTCCTTTAAAATCTGCCGTAATATTTATTAGAAGTTCTTTTCCCTCTCCAAAACACTCAAAAAGTTTTTGTAAATCTAGACCGGACCCTTTAAGATCAATATCGAGGTTATACGTGTCGTATCGATAGAAAACTTGAGCGTAATCTTCGAGATGGAGCGTTCCGAAATAAGTATTACTCCCCGAAACTCGTTGATAAAAGTCTAAATTAACGTCGTAATCGCTCGAAGATAAAATGTTTGTAACGCTTTCCTTTCCTACAAAACCGCAGGAAAAGTTAAGAATTAAATTTAACCCTAAAAATATCGAATTTTCGGTTTCTGCTATTGCAAACGGAAATTTCATGGCGCTGTGTTGTAAGAGGTTAATTTTTTCTTCGCGATTATTGTTATCGTTATTATATATCTCGTGAACAACTGCCCTGATGTTAGTATATGGGCTTAAATTAATTGATTCTGAAAATTCTATGTAATCGATCGAATTGTCAGAGTTCAAGTGAACGAAATAAGGTTCTTCGCTATAGAAAGAGTAATCTTGCTCGAAATTCTTAGTGAAATAGTCAATTGAACCGTCGCTTTTTACGCCAATTACGTTCTCTACTATTGTTACGTTCTCAAAGTTCCCGTTAGGTTCGTAGTCCTTACCCCCTATTGGCGTCAAATCGCTCCAAACTTCCATAGTAAAATTAAATTTCTCGTAATTTAAGATTGCAGTAAAAGGTAGATATAACCTACCCTCAGTTCTGTCAAACCTATAAAAATCGCTTCCGATTGGGTCTTCGGGAGTGGGGTCTACTAAAACAGACACCATTTTAGGATTTTCGTTAATACCGTACACGTTCACAATTCGAGCAATATCGTCGACAGATATAGATCCTAACTGTCCGTTCAGATCGATCCAAGGTTGCTGTAGAGACGCGGGTGCGTCAAATTCTTGCCCGTGTGCGATGTTAGATAGTTGAACGTTGCTATGGATAACATCTGAAGTTAAAAAGGTTCGAGCGTAAGAATTGTTGTATTTTAGTTCGGAGCTAACTGCCATTCTTCCTTTAGTATCAAAATTTTCGTCGTAGGTCACCTCCCAATTACCTTCGTTAAAAGTTCCAGGTATAACGTAAGTAAGACCGAGTAAAGTCATATTAGCTTTCCCCCCAACAAAACTGAAGAAATTCTTCAGATCGTACCCTTCAATATCGTTCGAAATTTTAAAGATAATCGTACAATTATCGCTTTCTTTGCCATCATTGTTGCCAAAATAGTAATTATGATCGTGAAGTCTTTGAACAGAATCGTATTGATCGTGATCGGTTACAGGTTCTTCCATAGGCCACACGAGCTTATCCTCAATATCGTTGTAAGCATAAGCAGTCCCGTAGTAGGACAACCAATTTTTGTTTAAGGTGTCGTATATTTTTAGGTTAGGGCGCCACGACCAAGAGTTAAAGTTAGCTACCGAGACGTTGTATTGCAATTTTACAATTATATCTGAAATTCCATCGATATTTTCGGGGGTAATTTCTGGAAAAGTAAGATTGAACGGCATAGCCGAAACAAATTCTTGTTCTTGCCACCAAGACGTTTCATAAGGGTAAGTGGTATCGGAGAGCCCTTTGCCCTCGGTATCTATTAATTGGGGCACAATTCTAAAGTCATTTATCTTATTTGTTGCAGAAATAGAATCTCCGTTTTTCGCAAAGTTTGGATAAGTAGCTTTCGAACCAAACCCAAAGCTAAGAGTGTTAGCTCCAAACGAACTATCAAATATTAAAGAGTTTATCGAACTAATCTGAGGTGCGATTGTTGTTAGCTTTTCTCCGTTAGAATTAAAGTTCGCATCGGAATCTAAAGAGATTTTATCGTATAAGTTATTTAAAACGTAGAATTCGTAGGAATCTGAAACGGGTAAGCCGTATTCAGTATTTAGTAGTCTATCTTCAATAGTAACTGGCTCGTCAGAATAATCGATATTAAGAGTAAACCAATCTACATCTAACCAATTAACCCATGTATTTAAATAAAAGCCAATGTTTGAAGAATCAAGTTCTAAACTATCTGTATTCCTATAAATGTCGGTTAAGTCAAATTCGTTATCGCAATATATCATGGGGTAATCGGAGACAAGGTAAGAACCGGTATATACTTCCCAAAATTCTGATGGTATTTGAAAATTATCAAAAGACGATCTAATCTCGAACCTGTGCGCTAAGGAGGTAAAGAAATTGTTAGTAATTTCAAAGCCGGAAACTTCTTCCGATTCGCTTCCTCTAATTCTAAACTTATACGCAAATTCCATATCAGAAATATATTCACGATTGGGAATCGACTCAAAAGAAAACGACAATTCGTTGCTCGGTTCCATAAAATTACTTCTTCGAACCCACTCGTCATCATAATACTTGGTTAAAGCAGGTAAATTATATCCCTCCTCGGGATAGGCTTGACCGTTAATAACAACCCAATTGGCGTCGCTTACAGAATCTACAAAAAATGTCGAACTTTCTACTCCTTCAAGAGGGTTCATTTGATAGTATTGATACGCAGGATCGAAATCAGGACTGCTAGTAGAATAATCCGTATAAAAATCTATATCTGACCATAGCCGTAAATCTTCGAATACGGAGTCAAAATCGTACAGATTTTCGTTAAAACAGTAAATAATTTCTCTGTCCGTAGATGCGGTCGAATAGGTAAGGTTGTTATTTGTTTCTCCGGCACCAGATACGATTGCTGAATCCGTATAATCAAAGTCATCCCAGCTATCAATTTTGTGAAACACTTGATTTTTAATTTCTAGAACTATTATTTCTCCGCTATCAATTGCGATTTCAGGATACAAATCAGTAATTACTCCTGGTAAAGAAAAACTCGAAATTTCGCTTCCATCAATGAAGAATTTCCACGTAGGTATATCGTTTACCTTTTCACGAGTGATCTCCGCTAAGTGAGTCCCTTCTTCAAGTTGGGCTGCGTCGTAAGAATAGAAATTAGACCCCCCTATCTTAAATTTTACCGTTGTTGGACTAGTAGGGAGTTTGTTAAAGGTAAATGAGGCTCGATATTTCGCGTTGTCTGAATTATCGATATAATCTAATTGAGGATATGTTTTTGCTCGGTCGTTAAGCGAAATCTTTCCAGATTTTAATAACACTCCGCCGTTTTCTGCTTCTTCGACATTTCCTAACCCTCCTAAATCTAAGTTTATGTCGTTTAAGTTGTCTTTATCGGTTAACACAACGCATTGAAATTGCCTAAGAATAAGCTCAGAGGCACCTGTGGACCCATCTAATAATTTTAAAGTATCGCCTGTGTATCCTTGTAGTTTTACAGTAAAAGTAATTTTTCCATCTGAGACAAAGGAATTACTCAATTCCGATTTGTCAACCTTAAGGTAATCGTAATTGTAATCGTGTTCTTCGGATACGTCGTCGTTTGGATAGAAAGGGGTTTTTTGTTCGTATAAAAACTTAAATACGTCGTTCTCGTCTTGAGTGAAAAGACCTTCGCTAATGTATTCTGAATCGTATATGAAATTGGCTTCCAAGGCAGCATTACTGGGTTTTAAATACTTATTGCCGTATGTGCCATAGTCTATTGCCGTGGAATATATCGATTCTCCAAAATTAATCGTTTTATATTTCACTAACTCTTTAGTAGCGTGATTTAAATCTAGGTTTGTGGTTTCAAAACTTTGTCCAAAATTAGTGTTATCTAAAGAGATGAAAATGTTGTCTTCTTCTCCAACATCAAAATTGTCAAACGATTGTTCTCCAGGAATAGGATATAAAACATGCCCAAACGAAGTAGATATCAAAATACCTTGAATGGACTCAGCGTCCTCATTATGATCTAGTTGAAATTCAACTTTTAGGTATAAATCATCACCTGCGTTATCTTTTTCTTTCCAAACGCTCATGGTGTAATCTTTTTGAGTTAATGCGTCTTCAAAACTTGATGCTGAAGGATCGTAGCTACTTCCGTCTTGATCGATAAACGTAACATCACTTATTGTTGGTTTATACGCTGCAACGTTGTCGATCCCGAATATTGACCCCATTTCTGCGGTTAACGCCGAATAATCGATGAGATCTTGTCGCATGTCGACAGTGGTAGATAAAGTTAAGTTTTCTGCCCATACAGAATCAATATACGAATTTTCGTACAAACTTTGGAAATCGTCAGGGCGGTTAAAATCTTGACCCGTTTCGAATTGGGCTAAATCAGAACTCATAGAAACTTCTAATCCTGAGGTGGAAATCGTACCGTAATCCATTCGGTTGTTCCCAAACTCAGTGAGCAAGGATAAGTCAGACACAGAATTAATTCCGCTCTTCCAAAAATCGCCTTCAGATAGAATATATGGATGTCCCGTGGTAACATCGTTAAATTGATAGTTCCAATCTTCGTATTGGGTTCCGTAATAGAAAGTCCAATGGTTAAGATCGTTTGGATTAAGTAATTGAAACGCAAGGTTATCTGCTTTTATTTGAGAGTTTTTAGCAGCTATATTACTTACGTGTTCGTATTCTGCCGTGTTATATTGAGCCGATAATAGCCCGGAAGCTTCCGCTATACTGGCTTCGTAGAAATACCTTACCTCGAAGTACTCATCGGCGGCGTTTTCCCAGTGCCACTCGTTTTTGTAGCATATAAGTTGTTTCTTATCGCCGCTAATCTTATAACCAGACGGATTTATTTCTCTTAACGAGTCGTATATATAAGCACCACCTCCAGTGGCGTAATCTCGATATTTATCGAATTCGTACACGTTGATAACTTCTATTGCGGGATAGTTCGATAATGGAACTAAAGCCGTATCGGTATCGTCAGGTAATTGGTATTCAAACATATCCCAGCTTCTAAACGTGTCAACTGCGTAAAATACTGGAGTTGCAGAAAGTGATATCACGCCTGTATCTATGGTAGTTTTCCAAAGTCCTTGAGAGGAGGATATAAGAACCGATTCTAAGTAATCTTCTTTAGAATTAACGATTTGGAAAATTCTAAAGTCGTAGATTTCGGACGCAAAAGATTCTAACCCCGTATCAAGGGAAAATTCGGTTTTATACCAGTTGTCTGTAGAGGTATCTAATATGTAATAAAATACTTTATCGTTTTCGTTGTATGACTTCATAGAAACGCCAACAACTACGACTTCTCCAATCTCACACATAAACGAGTTTATTTCTATAATTGCTCCCTTTATTGCGGTTTCAAAAATTATCAGCGAAGTTGGTGTTAAGTCTTTATTAATGGAATACATCGACGAGTTAATTATTCCGTTAAACGAAGGGTTAATAGTTCCAAAATACAGCTTATCGCCAATAAGGCGCATTGTACTATGAACTTTCTGACCGTATATCTGGGTGGCGTCGCTCACTTGAGTTTTCGTTAAGGAAGCATCAAAATCAAGTTGCGCAACGTAGTTGACTTCGTTAGAGGAATTACTAACGCTCACATACATGGTAAAGGATTGGTCGCTCGTGAAATCTAGTAAAAAGTCTTTGAAAATCGCGTCAGGAAGTGGTTCGGGTAAAGTAATACTAGAAACCGTTGTTGTTTGATTTAAATAATACGATAAAGACGAACTATTGTAAATATAGAAAGAAATTGCATCGGAATCGGATAATTTGTTAAATATTACTAAGTCTGTATAATTATCGTTGTTTAAGTAATAATTTGATATTTTCTTTCCAATTAACGAAAATCCTAAGGGAATGGTGAAATTAACGAACCATTGATTGTTTGAATCGTTAAAAGAATATACGTATATATCACCATTTAGCCCGACTAAGAACGGATGTATAGCTCCGGTATCGTCAAAGGTTCCATAAGAGCCGTAGAAATAATTACTTGGCTGTTGATGGTATGTATAATTGATAGGAAGATAAGATCGTTGGTTTGGCATTAATTTATAGAAAGTGTTGTTGCTCACCTGCCAATCGACCGTAAAATACCCATTAGAAGTGGTTGAAGTGCCCATAGGAAGCCAAATTTGGTCGGAATAATCGTAATAACTCATATCAACAGTTACGTCAGAAGTATTCGCGTTATCGATCCAATTGTCAACAAAACCGCTAAATTGGATCGGATTTTCGGTGTAATTAGTGTTGCTGCTATGATATACAATATCGCCAAAATTTAACGCTCCTTCTAAACTACTAGAATCTTCGTTGAAAATATAGAGGTTTTGTATGACAACGAACATATTATCCGCCTTATCGTAAATTTCTGCTTTGACGTGGGTGAGACCTTCCGCAAAATTTTTCCCGTTTAATTCGAATTGGTAAGTTGGAAACGGAATTGTAAGCGGATCAAAAACCATTTCGCCTAAATAATAATTACTGGCGTTGAATAACTTAATTTTTTCAATGTTGTGCAAGAATCGATAGCCGTGCTTCACGTAATAGGACTGACTAGTAGCGTTAAACACGTATCCTGGAGTGAAGTATAACGTTTTGTGATCATGATCGGAACTGCCAAACATAATGTTTCCGGCGTCTCCGGTCTTACCAAGCTCCCAGTAAATACCACCGTTGGTCGTATTAGCGGTAAGTAGACCAAAACTGCCTTCTGGTGTAAGGTCGTCGTAATGAGCTTGATATCTTTGTGTGACAAGAGTATTGCCGTATAAATCTTCTACTTCGAAGTAAAACTCAAATCGATCCCTCGTGTATTTACGAGGAAAGTTGTAGTGGGGATCGTCGTTCTCGAACCCAAGCAGATTGTCTGTCCAACTCTCGGTCATCCCACTCAAGAAAGCAGATATGTCTAAGTTATTTAATACCCAATTTTGCTGGTCGTAAGAAAACGATGCATTCCAACCAAAATTGCACTTAATTCCTTTTAAAATTATATCTGTAGTAAGGTAGTTCTTATAGCGTTCGTCAAATGTAATTTCTTGCGTTACGCTATCAAAAAAGAATGGGATCGAAACACCGTCTAAAGTAACTGCCTCTTCAATTGCGTATACATTCAAATTGAGGAGTGAAATTACCTCATCGTTCCATAGAATCGAATTTTCGTAATATTTACCCGTTGCGTTCGTCCAATAATCGTGGAAAGAATAAGTGGTACGATTAGTTGCTAAATAAAGATAATTGGATGAGTTCCAAGAATTCCTTCTCATAATTACGTTAAACCAGTTTTTATTACTACCTTGTTCTTCGTAAATTGCAGGACTTGCTAAGGTTTTTAGTACGAATATCTTAACTGACGTAATCTGAGAAATGTCTGCTAATTCGAGTTCTAAATCTGTATTATCGTTAAAATAAATATCGTTGCTAAAACTATGGCTATTCATTAACTTGCCCGTTATCTGAGGTGGAGAGTTATCTACGATAATAGGGTACTTGAACGTAAAGACGTTGTTTGTATAATCCGTAAAAACAAAAGTAAGGTTATGGGAGCCATCTGGAATCCTGTTAGAATCGATGATCAGATCGTCGAAGTCGTAAGGTAGGTTATAATAAGTTCCAAGATCGACATATTCGCTATTCGCGTAAATATGGAGCGAGTATATCGATTTGTTAAATAAACCAGTACCGTCGCTATTAATTCGCATTAAGCTGGAACCGTTAAACAAGAAACCGCTTTGTAAAGTCTCAGGGAAAAATCCAAGAACCGTATCGTCAAAGTAAATGTTAAATTCGTCTACAGATAAATACCCAAGGGTATCGTTCGAGATTACCCTAATTATTTGAGTTTGATTAAGTAAGGGTTCGTTAAAATAGAAACTGAACACGCCTCCTATAACTTCTGTGCTCCCGCTAACGGCTCGCCAATCAGATTCGTAAATTTGAAGGAAAACAGAATCAACTCCAGAAGGATCGGTTATTTCGAAAGCAACCATGCCCGAAGTATGGTTAAGGAATACGCCGTCCTCGAACTGAGGGTCAACTACTGGTCCCGAGTGATCAACTACCATTCCAAGGTAAGATTGTACAATTTCTGTGTTGTGAATGTTATAGGCAGTAATTTCTAAATTATAAACATCTGAAACAAAGTTAAAAACGTCGAGATTTAAAACGAACGAAAAGTTGTTTAACATCGTGGTGGAGTATGTATACTCGACGATAATTTTATATGTATCGTGCTCTATATAATCATCGTTAAATTGAATAAATAAGGTCTTATTTTCGTTATTTGTGTCGTAATAATAAAATATATCACTAGGTTGTAATATCGTTGCGTAACCCTCGTCGTTATTCGAATCAATGAATAGACGGGTAATTTCAAACATGCCCGAAGGAACGGGTTTAACCTTTAAAACTTGCTGACCGGTGATAGAACGGGTAGTTTGAACCGTGAGGTTCGCTTTATTGTTAAGATCTACGTTTGGAACAAAAGAGTATTCGTAAGCGTTTCCATAGGTTTGACCGATAAACTTTATGTTGGGACGCGTATTGTAATATGGCATGCCCCAGACACTTTGGTACAAACTCGTAATATTAAGCAAGAATGTATTAGAAGTAGGGAATGTTTTGTCTGTGTGGTGATAAATACCGTCGTAATTTCCTTCTTGCAAAGCCATAGAGTTGCCATTGCTATTGTTGCATAACAACCGAATTGCACCTATAGGAATCGATCGATTGAAGAACCTGAAATCGTCAATACTGCCATCAAATAAGTTATTTGCCCAAGTTTCGTTTGCAAATCGGGCGCCAATTGCTCCATAAGTTGGAGAGTTACCCGTATAATTCTCGTTATGGGTTACTGAAGGCCCAAATTGAATTCCGTTCTTGAAAAAAGTTACGATGCCGTTTTCTTTTGTAATTCCAAAGTGCACCCAGGTGCCTATCTCAAATAGTTCTGGACCACTTACAACTGAACCGCCAGCAGGAGGGTTGTGATCGAAAGATAATGCTCCATTCTCAAGAACGCTTAAGTAATTTCGAACAAGTTCTCCGCTTTCATATTCTCCATAAAGAGCAATAGTGTTATTTAACTCATTTAATTTAACCCAACCAGTTATAGCAAATGAGTCTTGACCGTTTTCAAAGATAGGAGAGGTTTGTATATAATCGTACACAATTATTTTTAGCATTTCTAAATCTAATTTAAAGGACTCAAGTTGGTTTTCGCCATAAAACTTAAGTAACACCTCGTAATTACCATCGAAATGATCTGAACTAAGATTGTAAATATTCTTGGAAAAAGTGGAAAAAGAGCTTATACTAACGTTCTCCCACTTGCTTAGAGAGTAATCCCACACGGAAAAAATTATTGGTTGCGTTATGTTAGTGCGATAACCATAGTAAAGCCCAATGTTGTCAGTGGAATCGCTAATTCCCAAGGGTAATTTAACAGTAAAGTTTAATGTAGGCGGAACAACAGCTCTATAATCGTAAAGCTCCACTTTATTCACGATTAGCTGAGTATTATTTCCAATTATAACGAAAGTAACGTTAAAATCTTCAAAAACGGATAACCCTTTACCATCCATAAAGGAAGAAACGTTAAATTGACTTTGCGTAGTTTCTGAGTTGTTAGTTGCGTAAATCGCGGAATGCCATTGACCGTCCGCTTTGATCTCGTATATAATCTCGAATTTATTTTCCCTCCCATAATTATTATAATAATCGAAACTGTCGCTAGTAGTATTAATCGAATAATCAAGATTAATAATAAACATACCATTTTCTTTTTCAAATTGAGATAGACTGCTCTCGTCCGGATAAGCTAGTTCGAATTCTTGTTGCAAAAGCATCTGATTGCTTAAATTGAGACACTTGAAAACAAATGTATACCTTAAATTTACTATCTCTAATAGTCCATTAGATATATTGAACTTAAGGCCAAAACTATCTTTGCTGGTCGAATCGAACTCAAAAGTATTTGAAAAATGGTGCCAAG
The DNA here is from genome assembly GCA_030599585.1 of Promethearchaeota archaeon. Taxonomy (GTDB): domain Archaea; phylum Asgardarchaeota; class Lokiarchaeia; order Sigyniarchaeales; family SOKP01; genus SOKP01. The sequence goes on from JAUVNS010000019.1 coordinate 58,240, forward strand.
AGCTATCTCTAACTAAAGCGGATTCAGACGAATCGATATAAAATGTTGCGAAATCGCTGAAATCAGTATGGTCTTTCGTAAAATTGTAATCAAAGTCGATTGATACATCGTATAGTTTTTTGTAATTTGAATATCCCGAATCATATCTATCTAAAAAATTACTGCTTATACTTTTGGTTATATCTGCAAAAACTTCACCCGTCGATTTAACGGAAGTATAGTCTACTCTCAGTTGATCGATATCTAAATCGAACGCTGATAAAGAGTTTGCTAGATATCTTACCTTAACGGTATTTGAACCGTCGTAGTAATCAGAAGTCAACTCAAATGGACTTGAATCGGAAATTAAATTCCAACCAGTCCCCGACCCTGTGAACTTCCAAGCGTAAAAGTCAATAGTAGCTGAAGAAGAGTGGGCGAAATTTATTTCGTCTAGCGTATAAGCGTAAACATCTGAAACAGACCAAGAAACATCAGCGTCCAGGTAATACATGTCAATGACAGGTTTATAATCTACTCTGGCTTGGTCTAAAGTCATACTATGTGCGGAAGATTGAACTGATGTGTATACTCTCATCAATACTTTATTAGTGCCGTCTTGGTAATACTCGTCGTAAGTCGCTAGGCTTTGCGAAAAGCTGTTACCCATACCATGCCATCCTGGAGCGTCCCAATCGTATATTTCTGCCGTCCCACCGTTTCCTGCGTAATAAACCCAATCCATCGAGTATACGTTACTCGGGATCATGCTAAACTCGGCATAGATTCTGTGATTCGGAGTTCCTCGGGTAAGAACGGTTTCTACCGAGTCCACACTGACAGTATAAGCGCTACCTGTAAGTTTAAACCAGGCAACGTAAACTCGAAGGTCGTTTACTTGGCTTTGGGTTAACGATAATCCTGACCACGTGAAATACGATGTCCAAGTCCAAGAATCGCCCACAATTGCGGTTTTAGCTGACGAGTACACACCCGTACCTATTCTCCACCTTACTGAAACTCCACAAAATGCTGGAGTTGATTCTTTTATTCGTGCTCTGATCTTAACGTCAGTTACTTCAGTACCTGCGACCCAAGAAGGGTTTTGGATGCCAACTTCGCAATTTGTATTTTGTCCGGATAAGTAATCGCTTCCCGTACCGGTATCGTCAATTTTCTCGTGAGCAGAACCGCTAGATGGATATAACGTCCAAGTATTTGAATAAGTATAATCTGGACGGAGGGTTGGATAATTTGCAACGTTAGTGAAATATTTCCCAGAATTTATCGTAGTTTCGTCCGCATCGTCACCTAAAAGATCTCCGTAAGGAGTAGCTAAACTGCCGTAGGTGAAAGAGAAATCTCCAAGTTGAGCAGGTACTTTTGCTAATTGGGAACCGCCAGATGGTACGAGCTCGGAAGAAATTGTGGAATTGGTGTCCCCTGATGAAGTTAAATTTCCATAAGGAGCCGAATAATCGCCTAAAATCACGCTAAAATCGCTCGGTTGACTGGGGGTTAAATGATCGTTATAAGATACGAATTCCGAAGAAAGATCGCCGTTACTAAATGAGGAACTAGTAAAGGCGGAATTGTAATTTAAGTTCCAGTTTGTCCAATCCTCAGATAAAGTTTCAGTAGGGAGTGATGTGGTCATGGATAAAGGATTCATAAAGAACGAGTCGTTATATCCATCTGGAAAGTAAAGATGACGCATATAAGAACTCTGAAAAGAACTAAGAGAGTCAGCCCACAAAAGCTCGTAATAAGGTTCGTGCTTTTCGTAGTTGTAATCAAAATCAAACCCTTCTGAGGTAAATTGAGTAGCTGAACTGTCTATTTTTTCTAAATTTCCACTCCAGTCTGAGCTTCCTTGTTCAAGAGTGAAGTCTTGAGGTTGAGATGGAATAACTGTAATGCTATTAAGCGTTAATGAATGGTCTCCAACTTTTCCTTGGGTCCAGCTTTCAATTCCTATTAAGCTACCATCATTGTTCCCTGTTGCGTCGTAAATTACGAGTCCATTTCCTTCGTCAAATTTCCACCAAGTACGCTCGGTGTTCTCCCCTACATTATAGTAATTTTTATCGATTTGGAGGTCGTTAATGTAAATGTTAGTATCTAATCCTAACGAGACCGTAAATGGAATTAACAGTTCTATAGATTGGGATTTTAGATCGGAAGCCTTGATCTTTAAAATTTGCGTATCTACCGTTTGGTCTTCGAAATCAAAATCTATTGGATCGAAGGTAATTAAATGTTGAAAGTATAGCCCTTCCGCTTCAGGGTCAATTTTCTCAAAAGTATACACTTTATTCCCAACTGTCAAGTTTAAAACTTTTAAATCTTGAGCTATTGGGTAAATTTTAAAATAAAAAGGTTCAAATATATCGTAAATACGATCAAAAGCGTAATTCTCTACGTACAGGTCACTGAAATAATTCTGGTCGTTGACAAAAGAGAATAGCAATTCGTTTCCATCGTTTCCAGAGGTATCGTATCCTACTATTTTAAAATCTACGTCTCCATCGGGCATGTATTTAACGTTCCATTGAAGAGTATCATTTGCGCCATAAACCGTGAGATCGTCTCTCCAACCTTTTCCGTAGTTATAGGACAGTCGATAAGATTTGAAATCGTTATTAGAAGAACTTATTGTGCCGTTTACAAGCCCGTCGAACTCAGAGGTCGCTGTCCAAGAACCACTCGCTTGCTGAATTTGATATAAAACATCGTTTGGATTGGTATCCACGGTAATCGATGGGCCGTCAAGGTCGAGTTCTAGATCATTTTTCGTAAGGTTAAGGTTATAACTTCCAAATAAAGGATAGGTAACTTTCAATTCTACAACAATGTTAAAAAGAAGCGACTCCTCCCAAGGCAAATTAATAAATGGCGCTGAAAAGGGTGAGTAAGTAGCGTTGTTTATTAAAGTCCAATTAGCGTATCCCTGTTCTACCGCCCAAAATTTCGCGTAGTCTATCCTAGATTCTATTACATCAGAAATTACCAGCGAGATTTCGTCTTTTTTACTTACTGTATTGCTAACTTTTATAGCGTTTTTAAAAGGACTAACAATCGTTTTGTTTTCGTAGGTATCAAAAGAACTAAAAGCTCCGTTATACGCCTCCGATATTGCGTACCACGTACCGTTTGGAACCGATTCGCTCGAAATATAGTAAGCAAAATCTCCGCTAGAATCTGATAATTCTACCATTTGAGTCCAATTATCTTTGTTTTGAGTGGTAGGAACGTCGTTGTACATATAATAAATTACCTTAGTAAGCGAAACTCCGTTGTTGTTGGTGGTAGTAAACTTAATATCGCTGTTGACTTCTTGACTGTCGGAGATCGGCTCCCAATCGTTAATTCCTATCGAAAATGCTTTGCAAGTGATATTTGGAGGGTTATTAATTACGGTAAGATTGGAAACAGTAAGACTTCCTTGCGATCCCTTGTTGTTTTGGAACACTGCTTTCAGTTCGTATATAGTATCGTCGACTAAATTTGTGGTGTTCCAAGTAAAATTGAAGTAAGCAAAATTATTTTCGAAACTATATTGCGAAACGTTGGCAACCAAATCCCACCCTGAATAATTACCCATATTTTTGTAATTGTAATACAAAGCAGCCCATTCGAAATCGTTCCCGATCGCTTTAACTTCCACGGGATATAACCCAGAAACTACCGTAAAAGATTCTACGTTAACAAATTCGGGCAATATATCCCCTTGAACGAATTCAAACTTTACGCTATCTATGATCACCCCCCATCGACTCCTAAATTCTTTCTCCGATGTGATATAAAAAGCGTCTTTCAACTGTGCTGTGAGTTCCAGGAATAAATAATCGGTGTCAGTAACTATGTCGTCCCCGTAAATGTATATTTTAATAGGATCTTTGGTATAGTAATATTTTTGACCTAAATCGTTTGTTACGTTGCTAAAATCGTTAAAATCAAATTCTTGTATTTTAATAGAAGCGTTTGAATATTCAGAAAGAATTTTTGAGCTGAATTGATTGAATATTTCTAATTTAAACTTTAATAATTCTGATTTAAACTCGTCGGTAGCTTTATCTCGATCCGTTCCGTTTTGATACTCAAAAAATGGGTGAACGGTTATAATAGATCTTAAATAATAATCTAAGGTATCTTCAGACTCTAAATTAGGCGTTACTATTCCAACCCGACCGGTAGAATCTGGACCGTCGATTAAGAGTTCGTCTTGATACGAATCGTAATAACCAAAACAATCGGTTAGATGAGTGTTTATAAGATTGAGGTAGTTCGCAGGACAAGTATTTTCAACTGTTTTAATTAAAACTGGTAAGTAGTTGTAGTTGTTCCCTTCTTGAGACGCCGGATAATAAGCATCGCTTGTGGACGAAAAAGCGATAAAATCGTCTCGATTATCTATTTCAATGTCGAAGTCGCTGAGTAAGTTCAAATCTGCTCCTTTGCTTACCTTTTCAAAAAAGCCGTAAGGGTTAGATTCCTTAGTAAGCAAATACAACTGATTGTTTGCAGACCCGTTTCTCCAATCAATCGACAACTTTAGACTGTTGAAAATAAGATTGACGCCGTTTTGAATGTTATACGAGTTCAAGTCGTATGTTTTTACCTTTACGTTTAACACTAAATAAACTACTTGCTCGTTGCTTTCGTATAAATCTTTAAGAAGAGCAAAAAGAGCCTGCTTTTCAGTTTGTGTAAGTTGGAAATATTCTTCTTTGTTGTGAATTTCAACTGAGAAGTTCTCTAAGTTAAGCGTATAATATAAGTTTCCAAAATTTTTAGACCATTTAGAGTTGAGATTAATGTCTTGGAGAGAATACCCGGTCCAAGAATTGTATCTAATTTCGTTAGAGATAACTACGTCGGGATTGTCGTCGCTTTCGACCATAACCATTAATTCACATTCTAAGTTAGAATATGGAAGCGAGGACATGTGTTCGAATTGGTCGAAAAATAAACTAATGGCGTCAAAATCGATTAGTAAGTCAATTGAATTATCGTTAGATTGTTCTAGATATGGATCCACGAAAGCTGTAACATTTTCTAAATTCAATTTGTTAGAAATCAAAAATTCGCTTTGAGCGTAAGTGCTTGACTCGTGTGACTTAGTTAACACGCCAAACGACTCCGAAGAGAAATTAGTTGGATTAAGTTTGAAAGAAAGGTATACGTTATCTAAACCGACTTGATATTGGTCGAGGTCGGCAGTCTTGTTTAAACTCCAATCGTCTTTTACTAAGTTAAACCTTAAATTGAAGTGTTCCGTGAAGTTAATAGGGTAGGGGAATTGTACTTCGAAAGGGTAGATGTGATTTTGAACTTTGGTATCAGTTGCGTTAATTTCTGAAAACGATAAGGAAGTTTGCGATAGGTTGTAAAAATACCTTAAGTATTCGGGGTAATAGGTAGCGAGGTTATTCTCGACCCAATTATCCAAAGTTTGAGCGTTCCAATCTGTATCTAAAATTACGCACTGAGTACCTGCAAATTCTAAGGAAACGATATATCGCAACCTATCTTCTGACTCGAGCAGGTCGTTATCAAACACGCTTAAGTCTAAATCGAAGTATACGCTCATATTAGCTGAAAATGCACTATCGGTAAAAAGGATGGGCATGAAGTCAGCAGAAAGCGTGCTAAAAGAGTTGAGATCGGCTCTCGCGCACGAAGTATATTCTACTGTCCAAGAGTTCGAGTTATTGGTTGAAAAGGTCCAAAACACTCCGTTTGACCAAAACGCGTCTGGATTTTGCTCTTCGGTACTTTCTTCGCTTTTCACGTAAAAGGGTCCGGTGAACTCTTGAGTCTCTAAATCGAAATACATATACTGAATTTTCCACTTGCTACTTTCCCCAGTTTTTCTGGAATTCACTTCGTAGGCTATAAAAAGAGTGTCATTAAACCCTAAATTGACAATGGGGTTAAGCATTTTATAAAAATCGTAATCTCCAAAATTGATTGAGTCAGAAATAGTTTCTACTATATTAAACTGACCGCTACTACTATTATACTGAGTGTGTTTAAAAATTAAGTCGCTATACGAGCTATTAACTTGACTGGAGTATACTACGCTGATTAAGTCGTCGTTATTATATACGATGTCTGCTTGTCTGGAAATCGACTCGTCTTCTAGACCTCCTGAGACAAAAATATCTTCTTGAAACTGAAAGTTATCGTTGGAGACATCTAAATAAATTTGACGATCAGTAGCGTTAGTAAATCTTTCGAATATATACGCAATTTCGTTTTTTACGATTGAAACGTCAATTATTAAGCTATTAGGAAGAATATAATCTTCGAGCGAGTACTTAACGTAAAAATAATTTTCTGAAGGAAGTTCGGAGGAAAACGATATGTTAAGATTATCGTTTCCGTAAGCACCTATTAAAGACCAGTTGTTCCTACTCAACCGAGTTGCGAAGCGTTCAATTTCGTAGGAGGGAAGTGGTGAGGTCGAGTAGTAAATATCCTTGACTTTTTTAATAAGAGTTACGTTATCGGCAATAAATGATTTAAGCCCGTAGTTGTCAATCCCGCTATAAAAAATGTTAATTCCAAAGTTAAATTGTCTTGAATCGTACACGTCTTGAAATTGAAGGTCATCGGATAACACGATTTGATCTTGATCAAATAATATGCTTTGGTCTCCGAATAATTTTACAAATTCCAATTCTGAATTAAACAAAACTTTTGTTTGGCTCAAGTGATCTTCAATCGATATAGAATTTATCTGAAACACTCTCTCGCTTGAGGTCTGGTTGTAACTTACGAAAATAGTAGTTGAGTCTTCCAACAAAAGCGAAGTGTTGTAACAGATTCTAGTATTTATTTGAGGAGATTCAAGATCCCCGTTGTAGTTTATTGCGTTGTTTGACCCTGGAATAGTCCAAGAATAATTTAATTTTAGCATGTCTAATTGAAAGTCGAAATAAGAGGAATTTTCACCGCTTAATTTTGCTTTTACTTCAAAATTTGCGTTATAATAATCAGAACTCGTAATTGAATACAATCCATCAAAGAACGAAGTGTGGACCGAAGAATTTACGAGATCGTATTGTTGGGAGTTGTAGTTGTATAACGAAATATTAATAGTTTGGCTGATGTTTGTTCTATAACAATACAACAACTCCGCGGAAGCTAAATCGTATTGAACGGGTTTATTTCCCATTTCCAAATCGGAAATAAAAGATAAATTGTTAAGAGTCGAGCTTGGGGAAGGCCGTTCTGATTCGAACTTTATTTTCAAATTGGTTATGTTAGTTTGAGACGCGGAGAGTCCAGACCAAGTGTAGGTTTTCCATTCAGGCGTTGCTCCCATGTTTAAAGGTTTTATTCCGAGCCAACTACCGCAAAACACGTTTATAGTTGATTCAATCGAAGATTCGTTCCCATATACCTTTATAACAATTTGATCCACAGTCCCGCCTTGCACATCAAGATAACTCATGTCAAATTCGTCTGTGATATTTCCAGAACCGGTGCTTATTGTATAAATGAAATCGCTCGAAATAGTGGGCGCAGTAGGATCCTCTACTACATCGTTAATAAGTTCGAAATGATCGGTCCCAGTTGTTACTTCCCAATCATTTACAACATCGGAGTCTGGTCTTACAATACCGTTGTCTTGAACAGTACCACCACTGGCAGAATGCGAAAAAGAAGTTTCGTTAGTAATTATATAATGGGCAAATCCTGCCGTGTGTCCAACTTCAGTATCTTGATAACGATCTTCTTGGAAGTACGGTTCAATCTGAGTAGAGGTGAATGGAGAATCTTCCCAATTAGCCCAAGCACCATTGTTTCCGTCCATGCGGACGTATTTCGCTACGCCCCAAGTAGGAGTCTCTCCAAAGTTATGGTCTTCAAGGTTGTTGTGAGATTGTTCTTCGATCGTGTCTGCTGTTATTCCTGATTTAATGTGGAGTCCGTTTATCGAAAAATCGCCTTGTTCAATTACTATATAACTAATCGTCTCTCCAGGATGATTGTCTTGCGGAGTGCATTCAGCAGAAGTCATTGAAGTGTAAAACGCCGAAGTAGAGGGATGAGTGGTTCGGGAACCGCCATTTGTCCAAGATTCGATCCACTTACTTCCGGTTGCTGACGCGTTTTCAGTAGTTACAGTCGTGAGAAAATTGGCGGTTGTAGAACCCCAGAAAGTAGTATTTAAGGTAACTTGGTCGCCTGCCGAACCATAAGTATTTGGTACGACGGTTTCGGTATAGTGGTTACCTGCCTCAATCTTAGGCCAACCTGCTTCTTCCCATTCTCCCGCTTCAACTACCACTAAATATATATTGCCATGACAAGTCGCATTAGAACCGTATATATAATCCGGAACGCCAACTTTTGTCTGACAGCTCGTAGAAGTAACCGAACGGATTTTAACACCTACCGCAGTATCAGCAGAATTAAATCCTGAAGAAATTTCAAGGTTCGCAATAACAACGGGTTCTACATAGGTATTTTGAAATGATACATCTACCCAAGTAGTCTGATTTACTCCAGTAACTTTAATGGTTTCGATTTGGAATCCATTTCCACTTCCTTCTGAATATTCGTAAGAAACATCACCGTATGCTGCGTATATTCTACTCCCTATCGCTTCAGTTTCATCGTAATCAGGAGTGAACGTTGAATAATCGTTGTCTCTATCGACAATCGAGCCTAACCAGTCAGAAATTCCGCTTAGCATCTCAAAATCTGAAGGTTGAGCTGGAACATCCTGCGACGAACCCGTACCACCACTACCACCAGCAATTACATCGTTTATGGCAATGGGCGTTGAAAAGGAAGTATCTGAGTAAGAAGAACTTAATTGGGTATAATACAAGTTTTTAATAGTGTCGTTAACATCCTCGTTAATTCTACTGCCTTGGGTAGGATTAGTCCAAGTAACCTCTTCGAAAGCGACGTGAACTATACATTCTTGGTGAATTAACTCTAAATTTTGATCGTATATATTACCGAGAGGGGTTAAAGTAATTTCTGGAACCATCATAGCGGTTTCGTCTAAATTTCCCAGTTCGTAATTAGTTACATTTATCACATCTTGTACGGTAAAATCTTCCAAGCTGACTCTTCCGTAGACTATTGACCATTCAGATTCGCCGTTTGAGTGAATGTCTTGATTTCTTTGTTGCCAAGTCACATATAGATCGGTAGAACTTAACGCAATAGCGGGCGAAAGTTGGTATATATCGTCTTCGCCTAGATCAAATAATCGAACGGGCGTTGACCAATCTCCTTCAGGTCTGTAAGCGTAAGTGAGGTAAATTTTCCACATACTTTCAGTGGCGTATCGAGCAGCAAAAACTATAATAACAAGTTCGTCGTTGGATACTATTTTTGGAACAACATATCTCTGCCGTATGTCCTCTAAACTACCGTCTGAATCTCCTACGCTCGTAAATTCGTCCTTAATAACGCTCTGGAAAGTGTTAGATATGTTAATAGGGGGGTTAAGGCTTTGTAAGTCAAAAATAGACAATCCATTTCCGTTATTTTCTCTCCAAGTAGGAGGAAGGTTTACTTCGTTATTGGTAGTAAATATAGGGTTGTTCGAACCGTCTGTAGAGAAAAGACCAGAATAAGCGTTCCAAGAGTTGTCTACTCTCCAATCGGAGTCAAATAAGTTGTTGTAAGCGAGACCTGAATAATACATGTAAGAAATTATATCGTTCCCTAAGACGAGAGGAGTTTCGTTATCCCAGAACAGTGGCGATGTAGTACCCAAAGAGGGCGCAGAAAAATCGTTGAACCCGTTTAGAAAATCGAAACCTCTATAGAACACAGGAGCGTGAAAAACTTCTAAGTCAGCCCAGTCAAAACGAATTGAAATGTCGTCGGTGTAGCTTGGATCGTAGGTGAAATCTGCTAGAATTTTGAAGGTGAACTTCTGACCGCCTTCATTAAACTTATCAGTTAAATTTAGGTTAACTGTTTGCCAATTTTCCCCGATTGAATTGTAATACCCGCTATATTCAACTTGTTGTAGTTCTAGCTTCCCGTCTCTATAAACTTGAGTCTTCAAATCGACCCAGATGTCGTCGCTTGGAGTTCCATAATTAAAAAGCGTATAGCGGTAACTGAACTGAGCGTAATCTGAAACGGTTCCTAAATAACTAATTACCGGACTTTCAATATATGTGCTAGAAGTCTCGCTCACGTCTAAGTAGATAAAGTCAGGGCTTCCACTCTGGAATTGATAACTTGGGGTTTTCGTCCATTGGAGTTCGTTTAGATTAAACTCGGTGTGATATTTTAAATGTGTGGTGATCTTGAACTCGTTTTTATTGTATAAACCGAGTTCCGTACCGTTATATGTATATTCGGGACGATCCAAATGTACTGCCGTGTGTATAAGTTTATTTTCTGCTACTTCGCACGATTCTCTATGATTTGTGGTTCTGTAATATAAGCTTTGTCTACCATCGTATTCGATTTTTCCTTGCATATATTCTCTATATTGAGTTCGAGTAAGGTGTATGAAGGAAATTAAACCGTTATCCTCCACGTCGATATCTGCTACCTTTTTGAATGTAGGTTGATTATTTTCCCGCTGTGTTAGATATAACGAGACCGTTCCTGAGATTGGTTGACCCATAGAATTTTCCATACGAGTTCTAAAGTAGTTTTTCCAACCTAAAGCTTCTTCGTTCCAATAGGAATATATATTTCCTTCGTTTGAGTTATAATAATCGCTTTGTTTATAATCGGGATTAAAGTAGACTTGATCTTTTTCGATAATGATCTCGTAAGTAAACGATTCGGATTTTTTTCCTAATTGTAAACCTTCTAGTTCAGTGGAGAATACTTGCAATTCGTATTTACCTGGAAGTACTGGCGATTCGGTTTTAAACAAATCTACTTCAACAAACACTTCTTTCGCGTTGAAAGGACCTTGAAATTCGGTAGATTTAAAGTTGTGCGTCCGGCTATCTAGATTTCTGTAATTAACCCAGCCTTCGGAGGAAGAGAGAGGTTCTAATGGTATTAATTTTGCGTGAAAGTAATATTTCTTGAGAGAAGATAACGAAAGTTGGAATTTCATAATAAACATAGAATTAAACGTTATACTTTCTAATTCCTCAGGATCATCAAAAAAATCGAGATCGTCAAAATCGAATTGTCCTAAACTTAATATTCCTCTAGAATCTTGAGAAAGTAATCCAAAAGTAGGCGTAGGACACACATTCTCTATGTTATTTAGCGTAATCCACCCTAAGCACACTACAAAGAGTACGCAGAAAAAGAGAAGTCCGGAAGCTCTAAATTTAGCTCTTTTAAATGGAGAGGGAAGGTAAATTTTTAAGAAAATTGATGAAATTACGATTATGTTGATAAAACCTTCAAGCGAATTAAGAAAATACACAAAAACAATAAACATAACAAAAAAATTAATAGACACAAGAGTAGAGATGGTTTTGGATTCTCCTCGAGGTAAAAAGACGATTAATCCGACCCAAAAAGTCACGCTTGCAAACATTCTACTAATAGGATCGTTTTCAAAATAGGTGAAATAGGTAATAAATCCGAGATAAAAAACGAATAAAAGCGCACAAACCACAAGCTTAGCTCTCGTTAAAAACCATTTTTTAGAAGCGTTTATTAGCTTCTTTCTACCGGTGCTGGTTTTAAAAATTGTCTTACGAGAAAAGAAACCTTGAAGAATATACGCACCGGAGGTGATTGCAAATCCAATGCAACTATATAATAAAAATGGGCTGATACTATTAACCTTCCCATAGTCTAAAAATGTAAGAAATGAAAATACGAAAAGCCAAAAAATTACGCTATATACAACGCTAAGTGGAAGGATTATAATCTTGCGTTGTTTTGAAGTGAAACTTTTTAAGAGAATAACAACGCCGACAAGCGAAAGTAAAAAAAGAGACACAACAAAAAGAGTTCTAAGCTCAAAAAAGGTGTTCTCGACCGAAAATAACATCGCAGCGATAAATTGAGAGTCTGAAATTGCGGTGATTACAGCCAAAGAAACTCCCAATATCAAAGCAAAAATCGTTGTTATAACTGCAATCTTGCGTGTCTTTAATAAATGATTAGAAGCGTTTTGATCAGAAGGAGTTATGACCGCTTTATTTTCTAAGGGATTTTCAATAATAGAAACACTATTATTGTAATTTTCCGAAATAGAATTTAAATTCCTTCTATCTCTTTGGGAGGAATAAATTTCGATTTTTTTTTGATAAACTCTACGGTGAGTGTCTGGATCGGTGGGCGTAGTAACTACTTTAAACTTCAGACCATACTCCGAATTACCATCGATTACACATTCAATTGACCTGTTTGTTAAGACTAAATCCTGTTTTCCCTCCCAACTTTTAACGGTATCAAGTCTTGATTTTTTCGTAATTGGGGGTTCTGCGGGAATTTTTAAACAAACTTTACAATCTGAAGCATCGCTTATTTCGTAGAGAATTATTTCTTTTTCTTTTAAGCTAGTCATTTTTGTTCACTTTTTTTATAAATTTTATTTGACTTATTGTTATTAACTTCATTTTCGTGAGAGATTACTTTATTTATCTCTTCTCGATATAATTGATATTTGCCAGTTATTGCCAATCTCTTCAGTAATGAATTGATTTACCTTTGGGCGATCGGTCTTAACGATTTCAATTCCACACTTGATTTGGTTTCTTTTTTCCAATTATTCTGAGGGTGGCGGGGCGAAATTATCATTTTTTAAACCTTTTCTTTTTTCTTCCAAGTTCATGTTATTGTTATTTTTAAACAAAATAAAAAAAAATGTAAATTTTAGGTGGGCTTTCTTCTTTTTGCTTCTACGGTTATGAGGAGCGTTGAGACCAACCCTATAGCTCCGAGAACTATAAACATATTGAAGCTTGGGATTGCGGGGTCGACCATGCCGGGAATGTAAGCGATATTGTGGGACACAATGTTAGAATAACTATCAGCTAAAGAAATTAAGTCTTCGTAGTCACCCGATAATTTGGGAGGTGGAGGGGTACCTAAGTCAGGAATTGTGCCCGAGAGGGTGTTATTCTCGATAGTATTGCCTGATGATGTAGTCTGTAAGACATCAAAAGTCGTGCCAGTGTAATCCCCTGCAAATACATTGTATACGATCTTGGAATCATTAATTGTTATGAGGTTTACACCAACCTTGATCGGAAAACCGTAATAGGTGCTATTTAGTAGATTTTGTCTGACTTCTGATCTTTTGCTGTGGATAAGTTGAATTCCTGTTATTGTATTACTAAAGTAATTTTTCGTCACGAGAACATCGTCGCTAAATTGTACTACTATAGCTCTGCCAGAAAAGGAATATAAAGCCTTGTTATGGTACAATAGATTGTAGAGTACCGTTGTATTGTGGCTAAAATCGTTTACAAAAATATTATTATTGCTATAGGAGAGAGTATTATTGTAAATAATTCCGTTTACCGTATACGCAAGATAAATACCCGAGTTAAACTCGTCTGGTCCTGCCCGAGTAAAGAAGCACCCTCTAACTATAAAATATGCCGTAGAACGATAAATCGACAATGCGTTCCCAGAGTGTTGCTTCCCTATAGTCTCTGGTATCGAACCTTCTCCGTCGATGTACACATTTTCTATTACATATGGATCGCCTATCGTTCCCGAGCCAGAACACCAAGGATTTTCAGCGGCTGTTTTACTCCAATTGTAGAGTGGGTCTGCGTCATCGATAAGAATTTTCGAGCCCGTCAAGTTATAATATGCAGATGTCTTTGGAACATCCGAGCTACTCAACTGGTTTGGGTTAAAACCCAAAAAGCCCGAAAAATCGAACGGTTCCTCTACTGTTGGGCGCTCACTAATAAGATCAGGTAGTAAAACAGCGAAAATACCCAAGAACAAAACCAAATAGAATAGGTGTCTTTTTTGATTATTTTCCATTATCAATCATTTAATTTTTTTTTGTTTAATTTTTTTTAAATTTTTTACTAAGCAAGGTCTTCTTGTGGTTTTTGTAATAAATCGACGATCTTGCTTGTCCAATAGGACTTTCTTAATTTCTTCTAGATAAAACGAAAGTTTCCCTGAAGCTTTCATTCTTCTAAATAAAGATTCGATCTGTCTCTTCGCGGTAGGCCTAAGGGACTCGAAAGTAAATCTGTGGTTATCTTTCCAGTGATTCTTGGCTTGAAGGGAGATCGACATGGTTAATTCTTTTCTTTTTCTTCTTTTTTTTTAATTCTACTTTTTGGTTTTTTTAAACAAAATAAAAAAAAATGGGATTTAGGATATTTTTTTGTTCTTTTTGGTTTTCGCTACTATTACCAAAAAGACGACGCTACTGACGGCAACGACGAGCACCGCGTTAAACCCAGGGATCACAGTTGGGGTAGGTGTGGTCGGAGGTTCTTGTTCCTCTTCTTGGGGGTCGAAATACACCGTGGTTGTGGGGTCGTGAAGTAATTTTTCTCCTGACCAAAGGGGGTAATTCTGCGTTTCTAAGTGATACAAGCTATCTACCTTCGAAAAGTTTAAATCTGCAGCGACCATATCCTCGAGCGTGTAGATTAGGTTAAAGATCGGCGTTTCTGAATACGAGCTTAACGCCAACATGTCTAAGATTCCCTTGTGGATGCTTCCACCGTACGATTCCAACTCCGTATCTACTCCCGTTGTTGGGTAATCGAACAAAGTGTAATTAGTTTTTTTCGGATTAACTAAATTAATCTGAGCGACGGTCGATTCGTTTGATTCGAAAGTGAACAAGCTCGAAGGGACCGTAAGCTGTTTAAAATCTATTTCAGTAATGTCGAACGAGGAAATAAACAAGTTATAGTGCGGAACTGAAAGACCCATGCCTTGAACCGACTCGTATAAGTCAGAGTCAGATATTTTGGACATTCCGAAGGTGAGATCAAGGTTAGCCTCGCTGTTTGAAATGTTGTAATCGTATTTATACGATAAATCGGTAGGAGACATCGAAGCGTAGGAGTTTCCAGAAAGAAAAGTCTCAACTCCAGGACCGTGAACGAAAGCAGCGATAGGATGTTGAGGGTATAATACTTCCCAAGAAATAATTTCTTTTTCGTCTATGGTTGGAGGCGTAAACACTATGCTTGACGCTATTTCTTCTATTGAGGTATCGTTAGGGCGTAATTTGGTAATTGAAGCGTTCCAACTGGATAAAGGTTCGTCGGGATAAATTCGTTCAATGTAATAATCGAGTTCTTCTGCTATTGGTACTAAAGTGCCGTAATGCTCGTCCGCCCAATTCATGCTTGGAAAGTCAGCCAATCCAGTTTTCTCTCCTGCGTTGTAAATACCATTTAAATCCATATCCTTGTAAACGATAAAATCAGAGAACAATTCTGCCCAGGCAAATTTATCTTTATTTTCAGTAGTAAATAATTGTGTAACGAGGATCATTGGTTTGCAAAATTTTGAGCTGGAACTCTTATATTCCGTGTATTCAAGGATATTGGCAGGTTGAGAAATGTTTTTAACGCCAGAATTGTTCGTATACTCGAGCCAAGTGTCTAACACGTCCCAAGTAGCAGTATCAAACTTTGTATAATTGGTTACGATGTCTTGCGTGTAATTTTCGAGTAAGGTAAAATCGTGCGTAAAATGGTCGAGATAATATTCCATATCAATAGTTCCGTTTTTTAGGGCGAACCAATACATATCGAGCACTTTTTTATATTGCGCGTTTACTTGGTAAACGTCTACATTTAAATCGACGGTAATATTGCCTGTGGAGGTAAAGTTTGAGAAGTAGCTAAAGTTCGCTTTGTAAATAGTCGTGCTAATTCCTCTCGTCCAAGTGTTATCTGTTTCGTTGTAAAAGTTACTATTAGTGCTAAACACGTCTTCGTAGGAGTCGGAATAGTTAAAAACGTTTGAACTGCCATCCCAAATTCTTTCGAACGAAGTGGAAAAGGTAGTATCTTGCCACGAAAACGATGGGGCGCTAGTCTTAAGCGGTAGAAACCCTCGGCTTAAGAGAGAGAAAGGCATAAACCACGCAAGAGACAGGAAGATAAGCAGTAGCGTTATTTTAATTTTTTTATCGATTTTAATCACCGTATATATTTATTCTTTTTTTTTTGTTTAAATTGTGTTTTTTTATTACCAATTTTTTGTTAAACAAAGTCTTATGACCTATATTATTTAAAGAACAAAGACTTTGAATGCAAATTTTTGTCTGAAATTATGGTACTAAATCTTTTGATAATTAACTTGAAAACATTATTTATAAATTTGATGATCAAACCAATCAAATATTATTGTTAACTATCCAAACTTGGTTTTACAAGTTTCTATTATTATTTAAATCAATTCAAATCAAAATAAAGCACCAAAACAAAAAAAGATCAAGAAATGATTTAAAGGGATTCTCAACCCGCTTAATTTTTATCCCTAATTTGCGAGTTAGAAGTGCTAGTGCTTATTTGAATGAAAAAATTTTTGTATTAAGTAAAGCAAAAGGACCAGTTTGCTATTTGAATGTTTTGTTTGGAGTCTAAAACCGCAATAATGTTGGAGGTATGGAAGTCTACAACAAAATTTGCGCCGATCAGTACAACTATGTTTCATATTTTCTGCAGAATACTATAAAAAGGATTCAAATGGGAATCATAGACGGAGCGTTTTTTGTGAAAACTCAAAATTTTGCAATCCTAATAGGAACTGCATTGCAAGCTAAGTTAAGGAAAAGTTGTTTGCAACCATAAAGCGAAGATTCTAAGGAGTTTGTAATAGAAATCTCGTAATTTTTCTTATTAATTTCTCATTGGGCAAAAATTTCAGAGTCTTCCTAAGTCTCCGGCTTTATATGAGTTTTACTAAAATATAACCTTTTTTAACGGTTCAAGATTTTGCTTGAAAGAGTATTATATTTTTAATATGAACTGATATTATTAACTCGATTTGCCCTCTTATTTAAATAGAAGAAAAAATATGTGTATTTAAAAATCTTTAGACAATAATTTAAGAAATGAGCAAGCAAATTATAAGAAGACAACACGTTGTACCTCAATTTTATTTGAAATCTTTTGCCGTTCAGACTAAATCTGGTCACTTCAAAATATTTTGTTATTTCAAACAACAAAGAAATAAAATAAAAAGACTTGAAGTGAAAGATGTTGCTGTTAAGAAATTTTTCTATGATGATAATAAACTCCCTCAACCAATTGAGAGTTATTTATCTTTTTCAGAAACTGATTTATCTAGAACTTACCATAAAATTGTAAAAGAAAAATCTATAAATAACCTAAATGAGAAGGAAAGAAAACATCTAGTTTACCTTACATACATACAATATGTACGAACAGAATATACAAGAACTAAAACAGAACAGATATTGAAGGATGCTATAGAAAAAGAGAAATCTAATTACTTGAATAATCATAATTAAAGGTAATATTTTTTTCCGAATCCTTAAAATTTAATAGTTTCGAGCCTCGAAAGTATTGTTAGTAGTAAATCTTTAAATGAGAATATATTATAAGTGATTTGATACATAAAATAGGAAGAACGCTGGAACTACCATTTCAAGGAATTTTATGAAAACTAAATACTGCAAAATTATAGTATGGATTTCC
Source organism: Promethearchaeota archaeon (assembly GCA_030599585.1). Lineage (GTDB taxonomy): Archaea > Asgardarchaeota > Lokiarchaeia > Sigyniarchaeales > SOKP01 > SOKP01. Next base: position 75,801 of record JAUVNS010000019.1, read on the forward strand.
TTTTATTTAATTTAAAGAATATAACTATGTAACTATTACATTTTTTATAGAAAAATCTGAAAAAATTTCATTATAAATTCTTTTAAATATCATATTTAAAGAGATAAGGTGGATTCCATCATTATTAATGCTTTACCACATTTCAAAAATAAACTAGGATAATCTTTAAATAAAAAAAAGTAATATAATGAACTAAGGAGATGCTTTTGGATTGGTGGTTGCCTGTTTATATCCAGTAATCCATAGTATCTCTTTTTTCCACTACATTTTTCAGAGTTAGTTTTTTGGTTTCCGACTCAAATACAAATATATATTTTTGTCGGTTATTTTCTTTTATTATAATTTCTATTTTTTCCATTTTGGTTTTTACCTTGATTGAAATTATAAGATTATATTTGCATCATTTATATTAAATTTCTATATTAGTCTTTTAATAACATTAATCCATTAATCGTTTATGCATACTAAATTTACTATCCAACCATAGTTGCATCACAATTTCGCTATTTAATTAATATTATTATAATAAAGTTTTAGACACCCTACTATTATTCTACGAAACTTTAGAAAAACAAACACCTCCCATATTTGATAAGTTGCTTTCTAAAAAATCAAAAAGCTCACTAACAACTGCTGAAAAGGAGATATTTACGAAATATTTAATCTTAACATGGAATAGACCAACTGAAGCTAGAGAACATATGAAAGAGTCATTTGAAAAAGGGATTATAGAAGCTATAAAAATGAATCCAGATCTAAAACTTCCCGAGAATGTAAAACCTGTTATGAATGAAGATTATTTAAGATTTCAGCATGAATCCCAGATCTTTAGATTTCTGGATGAAAATAGTGATGTTTATCTTGTAGATCGAATACTTAACTTTAAATGGATGTTAATAGAAGCAAAAAACCAGAACTTTATTCTGGTTTATGAAAAACAAAAATCAAAAGGTAATGAATTTATTGCAGATATCCGTGAAAAAGCCTTGACAAAATTAAAAAATGGATAAGAAAGTGGGTGAGGGTATGTTGCTAACTTCTGATCATCCCGAAAGAAGACCTGGAGTAAAGGGAGTTGAAATCTACTTTCCTATTAACCCCCGATTTTGTATAGTGATGGTAGATTGGCAGAAAGGTTCTAAAAAATTGAAAATCAATCAAATTAACGAACAAATTATCCTCGAAGCAAATAAGTTTATCTACTCTCATCAAAACGATTTTAGTAAAGTTAGAGAAATATTAAAAAATCATCCAGAAATGAAAATTAAAGCAGGAAAAAGATCAATTGTTAAAGGGATTTTTAAAGAGAAGAAAAGAGAAGGGGAATTTAAATTCAAAGCAATAAACATTAAAGATCTATTAAAAGAATAATAGTAAAGAAATAATTAACTCTAACATACACACAATAGTAATATATCTTTTTCCCCATTCTCCATAATAATTGGTGTTCCGCCGTGGTGCCCCCTCCTAAAAAAGTAGGTGTTTCAAATTAGAACATTTTAAAGCTCTTTAATAACTTTTTCAGCAAATCCTCTTGAAATCTTCCAAAAAATAAAATTAAAAAAAAACAGAAAAATATTCCTTAGAAGTGCAATAGTATAAGAATCCCTAAGTGCTTTAAAGTTTTTTATAAAGAGGGTTATTGGACGGCAGCATTTTTATTTCAAGTATTTACAAAAACACACTCTAAATTATAAATATAATTATAACTAAAAACAATCTAGTTTACTTTTTAAAATCTATAACTTTCTATTGAATTTTGATAAAGTTTCTTTTACTTCTTCTAAATTTAATTATTAGCATTTTTTAATATCGGCAAGGGCTTTGTGGTGGTGCTTTTATTCTGGATCTATTAATTTGAGTACTTCAAATTTATATAATTCCCAGTTGACCACTAAATCTTCAACACATTCTTCATTTAGACGCTTCAAAATATTGATAACATCTATAGGAATGCCAGCGTTATCTTGGTCGATAAATACACCAAATTTCATGTTCTTTATATAATCGAACATTTTTGGGCTCTTGCCGACGATTATTAAAAAAGTAAAAACCATATATATTTTTTCACAGCTTTCGAAAATGAAGTATCATTAAAGTGAATAAGTAATCCGAAATGCGTTATATATAAGAAAAGAGCCTAAAAAATAATAATGATTGATTAATCTTAAGAAGAACACATCTTAATTAATTAATTTGGTTTTTAATACTAAGATCATCGCAATCGGGTTATATTTAACCGAGATCTTCTGAATGTCACGCTTGACCTGAAAAATCTTTTATAAAGGTAAAACTACAAATAGGCTTGATTTAATCCAAAAAATTGTTGAAAGAAATCCATGCAAGTTCAATTTAAATAATATATTACTTTAAATTTGAATAAAAAATAATTTAACAAAAACACTAAAATTAAAAATAATAATTAAAAGGTTAACCCCGTATGAATAAAAATAAAATTATGCTCTTGAATGACAAAACAAGCTTAATTCAAAATGAATTTTATATCTTTATCGATCAATATAGGCCTATGACAGTTTTAAATTTAAAAAATACTAAATGTTTTATATCAGCCGCTTATTCAAATTGCTCATTAGATAAGAATTTTTTAACAAAATATTTAGAAGATAATATAGATTATTTCCCTTTTGTTCCTCATGAAAAAGGCTTACCGATAATTTCACCTTATTGTTTATCAGCTATCAATTATTACTGGGTGGAATATGATGCAGAACTATGTCGTAAACATTATTATCCCAACTATCCTTCAAGATTATCTGCAATTTTTGCCTTTGGTGATTATGAGACATGTATAGAAGTTAACAGAAAACATAGATGGGATTTAAGTACTGTTAAAAAATTCAGATTAAATATTGATAATTTGACGAGAGTAATAAAAGTAAATATGGAAATCGTTTCGTTGATGAGAACCGCCTATAAGCGAGGATTCTTTGATGACAAAACTAAAGATGACATTTGGAAAAATTATTGGAATGGAACTGGTGATATTGATTTGGAATTACCTGATGTCGAGTCTGAACGAAAAATCTATCCTTCGGGTGAAATTTTTGAATATTTAATTGAAGGTAAAGTAGTACTCATAGAATCAGATCAATAAACCATAAAAATTAAATAATTATATAACTATTTTTTCTACTTGGTCTAAAATCATCACCAAACATTAGACTTCAAGCGTCTTTAAAAAGAAAAGAAAAAGAAAAAAAAATTTAATTATTTAATTATAGTTATTTTTCAAAAGCATTATTCCCTTCAATGACAAAAACAAAACTGGTAAAGTGTAACCCCGGTGGTGCTACGAATTCCAAGTCAATGTATTGCGATACACCATTGTTATGATCTGCACCTAATACTTCCACTTTTTTATCGTCGCTTTTCCTCAACAAAGACCTCACTTGCCCATCTTCGCAATGGATTGCCGATACTAATGGAAGTCTGATCCTTCGGTTGCTGGGTAATATTCCATACAACCCGACTTGGTCTATGTCAGAGATGGTTTTTGGATGCTCGGTTAATTTGAGATGATATCGATTGTCAATCGCTTCTGGTGAGTTGATAAGTGTGTGCTGATAAGTAACATCGTTACCGTCAGAATCGTGGATATCCAACAATCCTTCTTCTTGATATTGTTCCTCGTCAAACACGCTTAAAATGGGACATCCTCCGCCTCCACCACTTGCGTAAGTATATCTAACTCGAAGAAAATCGAACCATATATCATATGCGCACAATAAATTGAATTCAAGATAATATACATCTTTATCAGGTCGTAAAGGAAAGGTTTCAGTTTGGTATTGAGGACGAGGGGCCCCAGGACCTGGATATAATGTAAAATAATCCGGCCATGTCTCACCATAATAGTGTACTGTTATTTCTAATAAATCATCGGGGTAAACATCATAGTAGTCATAAACCACTTCTAATTCACTTGTTGTATGAGTTATAGTGGGACGGTCAAAATAGAAAAATACACGAGAATATGAACCTCCTGACCTTTTAACCCAAAATGGCTCCTGATTTATAGTTGTAAGATCGCTTAAATCTCCATCCTCAACTTCAAAATTAAATAATAAATAAAAATAGGGATACTCGTTTTCTGTGAGAGCGAGTGTCGATGGTATTATACTGAAGATAATGACGAATGTTAAAAAAGCACTTAATAGCCCTGATACTTTCTTATTCTTAATGATTTTCACCTTTTTTTTTTCTCTTTTAGATTTTAATTATATTTTATTTTTAATTTTTTGATAAATTTTTGTCACCTAGCAAAAAAGATAATTGCTTATTTAAAACTTGCTACCGTTTTACTACAAATTATCAGGTGAAGATTGATCTGTCAAAATTCACCGCACATGAGTAACTTCAGATCCCTATATAAAGAGCAAAATTAGTAAGCAATAATTTTAGACATTTAATTTTTAAATATTTATTTCGTTTTGCTCCTTAATTTTCATGTTCTCTGACTTCCAAAGCGTCAAGTATTTTTTGAAAAAATCGTGCGAAAACCCAATAGAATTAACAGTTCTCGTATCGTTTGGTCGTTTTACTTTTTTAGCCTTCTTTTTTCTAAAAGTTTTTTCCCAATCAA
>JAUVNS010000042.1 GCA_030599585.1 Promethearchaeota archaeon
CGCATAACCTTTCCTCCTTGATAAAATTAGTCAGAATCTATAACATAATTCTGGACCTCTTTCTGGGGGGAAGGTCAGTGATAGCTTATAAAATTAGAAGTTTGTTCAGAATGTAGTGCATGAACATACCTGGAATACTCTTCACAGGTCATATTCTTTTGTATTTTGTTTAGGTTAATAATTCCCGGAGGGAAATTATTCTTTAAAAGAAATCTTGTGACAACACTCTGCTTTATATCCAGCATAGTGTTTTCTAGATTATCCAAACTTGTCTTCAAAGTTAACTACCTCACATCAAATTTATAGAAATAGCCTTCAACGATCTTTTTCATTCTCTTATATTTTACCTTAGAGGTTGGCGCTGTATTGTCTATAATCTTAACATAATGTCTACACTCTTTCTCCTTGCTCCAATTTAAAATTGGCTCAGCATTTTTTTCAAAATCTGACAATGACATTGAGTTAGAAGGTAGCGCTTTGGCATTTGGAATAAATTCAATATCGTCATTGCGGTGGGATGGCCAGATACCCTCCACAGTTAAGTCGTTTTCATTTAAGGTAACCGCGTAAATAAACTCTTGTCTGCCTTCGCTATCTGACCAACAAGCGGGCCAGTCATTTCCACATCTTCTTCGCAGATTTTTCTCTCTACTTTTTGCTTCTTTCTCAAATTCTTTTAATTTAGATTCCAATTGTGATTTGTCTTCTTTAAGTTCTTTTATCTCAGAAAGAAGTTCTTCATTATCAAACAAACGTGTGAAGCTCATATCCTCTTCATGAAATTGATTCATAAATTCTTCGCACTTTTTCACTGAAGACTCTTGGAGGGTTAATTTCTTGAACAAATCATCATTGTTTTTACCTAATTCATATATTGTTTTTTTCTGCGCTTCTATTTGAGTTAGTGAATTTATATAATTTTTATTCGCATCTTCTAATTTCTGTAAAAGTTCTTCATTCGTTTTATTAACTGTATCTACATTTTTCGTTAAACTAAGTACTTTCCTCGAAAATAATAAAATAAAAATCAAAAAAATTATAAATGTAAGTTCGGTTAATGTTACATTAAAAAGGAATTTCTCTTTTTGTGGCAACTTATCCATAAATTTATATTTTCTTTATTTCAGTACTTATGTAGTTGGCTGCATCCAGCAGTTGAGAATATATAGTAGTGAAACTTTTTCTGGCATTTTCTAATTCGTTTTCCAATGATTCTTTATGATTAGTTATAATTTGAAGATCTTGATTATAACTTTGTCCAAGATCACTTAATGGTCTTTAACTTATTAATTTGGTCATTAAAGGTTTCTAATTGTGTTTTTGCCGTACCAATATTTTCATTCAAGCCATCTAAGTTATTAGTAAGAGCACTTAATTGATTATTAATTGAACCGCTATCAATGTTAATATTTGTGGCTTGTTCAATTTTGCTATTGAGAGAATCAAAGCTAGCTATTGTCGAACCAATATTTTCATTCAATAGAACAAAATCAGTACTCATCTTGTTTATGTTTGATATTTTTCTATTAACTGAAGTTATGATGGCTTCATAGTTGCTTATGACTTTGTTAATATTTTCGAAATCAATCTCCAAATTAACCAATGGTGCTATTTTCTTGTTTAGCTCACTTAGGTTGCCGGTTAAATTAAAAAGTTGGGTGTTTATTAAATCACTGTCTATGTGAATATTTGCTGCCTTATTTATTTGGGTAATTAGCGAATTTAATCCTTGGGAGGTTTCTTCTGACCTGGTCGAAATAATATCAAATTTTTCTGTAAGGGTTGTTGAGCTTTCCAGCAGTTTTTCTTGAACGGTAATTTTCTTTTTAAAGTTGTTATTTACCGCTGATAAACTTTTTTCCAAATTTTTAATTGGCTCACTCAGTTTAGATATAAAAATATCATCTGGGAATATTATTGTATTAACTTTATTTTTGAATTCCTCACAGGTGTTGTCCAAGGATGATATCAGCCCTTCAACTCCTTCATTAAGCATATTGTAAGTTGTTTTAATATTGTCATATAAAACGACATTAGATCTTTCGACAGTTTTACCTAAGTTTTTGGTAAGCTCTTCATTAAATTTCAATAATGCTTCGGAAGATTTATTTATATTATCAAGGGTGCTATCTACTACTTTTTTACCTGTGTTAGTCAGCTCATTTATATATATATCTACACTAGTTCGTGCTGTTTCAATTGTATCAATATACGCATCAATTGCCTCTGTCAGTCCATCCTCGGCTCTTTTTTGGCTATCTTCAGCTGTATCATGAAAATTTGACAAATATACTTTATAACCCAAACCTATGATCGTTGTGAATAATGCTAAAGCAAAATTCCAAATCAATGTACTGGAATTATAATCTTCCTTAAGTGAGAATAAAGAAACTGTTAGGGCAATTAGAGTAAAAAGAAAACCGAGGTAATAGCAGCTATCGGCAAATTGTTCAGTAATAATTTTACCGCGATAGATATATCTGCCGAAAGCAATGTAGAGGATCATGAGGCCTATTGGCCCCATAAAACCTATAGAATAAAAACCTGAATATAATCCTAAAATTACAAAAACTGTTCCAACTATTAATGTTGCTACAAAAACTTTTCTGAGTGAAAATTTTGGTGAACGACTAGACAAAAAGATTTTCTTCGCATTATCAAATGGGCTTCCCATAGTAGTA
>JAUVNS010000023.1 GCA_030599585.1 Promethearchaeota archaeon
AATTACAGTAAATATGGCGAATATAGTGGATCCTACTTACTGTTTCGATTATCTAGTAATTTTTCAATTGGGCTTCGCAGTTGCGATGGTTTAGGCGAAAAACGGGCTTTTGAAGAGGAAAAAATACAATTAGATAATTATTTTCATAAAATTCTCGAAAGAGATTACGAATATCTCGAATACTGGACTTCCAGACAGTTAAGAAATCATTGTAGGAAAAATTCCATCCCACTCCCAGGTGGAAGGAGGAAGATAGATTTAATTAAAACAATTCAAAATTCAAAACTTAGTAAAAAACCACGATTGTTGTTTATTCAGAATTTATTAAACTATCCTACGATCTTTCAAGAAATATGTGTCCGACACGCAGAATATTTTGAAAGTTATTACGTGTACACGATAGAGGCAGAGAAGTGGTCCAGACAAAAGATAAACGAGTTTTTTGAAAAAAACAATAGCGAAAGAACAGAATTTATGATAGAGTATTTGTTAGAAAACAAAGAAAACGACATGTATCTCAAGCTTTTGGAAAGAGGTTTGGCACAAAAAGAAAATAAAATCCGAAAAGACGTTAAAAGATTATTTCAAGATAAGTATCGATTAATATTTCCTGAACTTATCAAGCCGAAAAAAATTGAAAAGTCAAAACTATATAAATCAAAAGTATTAAAATTTACCCAAGTAAAAATTAAAACTGACGATTTTCGAGTAACTCGCAACATTGGGCAGAGGGGAGAGTGTTACGTTTGCTACAACGTGTTGTTGTCAGATTTAGAAAAAAAATACCCACAAGGGAAAGTGATTAACAACGAATGGGAAAACGGTTTTTACGTAGAAATTAATGGTAAAGAAATCGCGAGAGTTATATGGAATAACGAAATTGAGGAGTCTTTTGAACCCTACGACCTTTTACTAATCGATAATAGTAAAGAATTTTTCGTTGAAGTGAAAGCGTCGATAAACAATTACATCGATTTTACCATTAGTAAAAAAGAACTCAATTTCGCGAAAGAAAAAAAAGAAAACTATATTTTATATCAAGTTGTAAACGTAAATAACGATAATATTGGCAGCTATAAGTTTGACGGTTTCTACCAGAAATATCAAGAGGGGAAATTCGAGATAGATTCGTACAAAATAAAATATCGCGAGCTTTAAGACACGTATTAAATTAAATATGTAATCTATGGATAGTCAAAGTACAACCCGTGCCTGTGCTTCACCAACCTAAATATATCCTCTGGAACCCTAAAAGAAAATTTATAGGAGTTGAGCTCAACGAACTCTTTACGACCAACAAAACGATCTGAAGCGTTATTTAACTCTTTAATTAAAGCCTTGGTTTTCCCAACCTCTCCTTCGAACCAATATACCTGCGCGAGAAATTGTACAGCCTCGTCGTCTTTAGGATACAATTGTAACAGTTCCTTCAGGACAATTTTTGCTTTTACGAGGTTGTCGAGTTTTAAGTACACAAACGCTAAGACCAAGTGAGCTTTGCGATGGATAAGGTCTATCCCGAGAAGTCGCTTAAGAACCTTCAGGTTGTTGGAAAAATCGTTTTTGTCGTTAAAACGAGCACTAAGGAGCTCTAAAACTTCTTTATCGTCGATATAATCTATTAAATCTCTTAGTATAGAGCGTTTTAGGTGAGCAATGTGGTTTTCTATAACTAAATATTTCTGAACGGTCGGGGATTTGCTCTTAAACCGTTTGGTTACTTCTTGCGAAAATATTTTTTTCGCTTTGGCGTCACCTACGGTTGCTAGCCTTTTTAATAAGGGAAACGATAAATTTCTGTGTAACAAGCAAGTATTGTAATTATTCTCCACCCACACTTGTAAGTTCGAGCAGTGTCCTTTGAACTCTTCTTCTGGGCTCAATCCTATATCTTTTGGTGTGATTTCATATTCTAGTTGTTTACCGTAAAACTCGCTTGCTTGGTCGATTGACTCGAAATTGTTAACTTCGGTCAACGGAATGTTCATAAGTAAGTACTTACAAGCAATAAACGGTTTATCCTTGACGTAAATTAATGTTTTTTGGTGCCTAAATCGAACTGAAAGGTATTTATTTAACTTAAAAACAGTCGATCCATCGAAGCTCAAGCTCACCCTAAGGCTCATCTCGCGGGGTAAAAAACGTTATTGTAGAAAAACTCCTTAATTCCCTTTATAGAGGATTGATTTTAGTATGTTAATAAACTTTTCTACCGGAGGGAGCTACCCTGTAAAAAAGGTAGGTTTTTAGTATAATTTTTTGCCTTGTGCTAAATAGAACTTATTTTACGGTTCTTTAACATTAATTTCTTCAGTATCGTTAAACCTTTGAGCAGAAATTCCGATTCTCTGTGTTTTTCGCGCTTTGCGATTTTGCCTGCGCTCTTCCATCACGAAATCGATGACGTATTTCGCAACTCCGGCAGTTGTAAATCCCACGTTTCTGTCTGTTTCTTGAATTTGTCGTATTAACTGTACGACTTTCTGATTGGGTATAGGACGCTCAAAAGTGTATGGAATCTCGGATAATTCGGCTTCAATGTTTTTGATCTGAGCTCTGTTTTTTCTTGATATATCCTTACAACTCCAAGGTTTTGTTGCAGATCCTATTTTTTCTTGGTAATCGAACGAACTCGGGACAAGATACATAGGTGCAGGACGAAATTGTATGGGAAGCGGAACTTGGTTCCCGTTTTCGGTTATACGCTTTTGATTAGAATAGTGCTTTATTGTATTTATAACGTTTTCGCAATTGTTTAACTCGGTGTCAAGGTTGCTAAACCCGACTACTAACATTGCAACCACGTTCACGCCTGCTTGAGTTAAGGTTTCGATCGTTTCCATGTTTTGATGCACGCTCGTACCTTTGTTCATTTGGAGTAAGTCCTCGTCAGAAAACGCCTCAAATCCCACCCAAGCGTCTTCAAATCCCGCTAATTTAGCCTTTTTAGCAAGTTCTAGGGTGATATTAGCTCTGAAATGCGTCCCGAATTTGATATTTAATTTTTTTTCGATCAAGGCGTCGCATAATCGCTCGAAATAGTCTAAATCGTCGTTTATTAACGATTCTCCAAACAACATAAATCCGGGATTGTGGTCGGCTACGATTTTTTCAACGTCTCGAACAACTTTTTCGACCGAACGAGTTCTGAACCGAGGTCCAAAGAGTTTCCATTCCGCACAGAACTTACATCTATTCGTACACCCGCGTGATCGGTATGTTGAGGCGATGTTATAATAGGTATCTAAAGGAATGTCGGTATAGTCAGGGGTAGGCAACGAATCCAAATCGAGTTGCACTCCTACCAAGTAATAAATTTCTTTATTGCCATCTAAACTCATAACTCCTTTTATTTCTGACAGTTTTTTGCCTTGAGCTATCTCAAGTAGCGGTTGTTCGCCCTCCCCAATTACTAAACCATCGCACATCTTATTTTTGAGAAATAACTTAAATGCTCCAAACGATTGAGTGATAGAAGGTCCGCCCCATACTATTTTACAATCGGGATTATGTAATTTTAAGTAACAAGATGAGATAACTGTTTCAGAAATGTTTAGGTAATTGAGCGAGAAACCAAGAGTTGTAAACCCTTTTAACGCTTCCAGAACTGTGTTTTTACAATAATTTATCGTGCTTTCAAACCGCTTTTTTGTTGTTTCGGGACTTTCGAACATCCTCGAGGAATAATCGTTTAAGATATCTGGATACGCACCTTCAGCGAGATTTACTTCCCGATTATTTAAAATATCGTTCGTAATAGGGATTAAAAGCGGTAAATCTTGATGATTCACGATAAAATTGGTTAAGTTCAACTGGATAAGTGGATCGAAAACTACTTTAGGGAGGGTGTAATTTCTCGTTCTAAAATTAAATACCTTAACCGGAATTGAATTTTGTCTAAGAAACGCTTGTAAGCACGCGAGTCCGAGGGGTATTAACCTATCGTTGATACACGATACTTTTACTAAGGCAATTGTCATAATTTTTACACTTCTTTTTATCTTTGATTTTTTATTAGTTTACCACGAAAATGAGGGATTATATAAAAAGAAAAAATCGTAGGTCGCGAATTTTAAGTTTAATTACGTGGATTCTTCTCCTAAAAGAATTCTCGCCGAGTTCATTAATATTTCGCAATCGCAACATCTCCCGTTTTCTTTACAGATTTCCAGTACTTTTTCTTGATCGGTATAGGATATTCCCATAGATTCAAGTATTTTCCTTGCGTAAGGAAATTTAGGACCTCCGCACTCCCATTTACCCCCTCCAAATTTGCACTTCCCCTCTAGAGCGTAGAGAAATACGTGGAGCTGTAACTGGGAGAGTGGGAAACCTTCCATCATGTGAGATCAAATACCTTGTTTTATTTAAAGAAAAAGTTAGCTTTCTTTCCGATGACTTAAATAGGATTGAAAGTAACTGTACTTATTTTTTTTGTACGGCCTCTCAGGAGCGTTAAGAAAACACGCGGGACAAAAAATTGATAATAGTTTGTCGTTCCAGACGAGAATGGCGCGTTTTGTGGAATACTGAGGGTGATTTTTTTTAAATTCGTCGAACGAGATACTTTCTTCACAATCAATACAATTCCGATCTTGAGAAATAGAGGCCATAGTTGTAGTTCTTAAAAGAACTATATTAAAAATAGATGGGTATTAGCCCAGTAATTTTTCCACTTCTTATCGTTAATAACTGCGAAAAAAAAAGGTTTAGACGCCCACAACTACAAAATCGTATCCGTACTTAAAGTTTCGTCAGCTCTAAATACGGTAAAGATTTTTTTAATTATCGAAGCCTAAACTTTTTTTTGTCAAAAATATAGAATAATCTCGCAAATAAATTTGTATTGTTTTACCTGAGGTATTCACTATTTTTTAAGAAACATAAACTCTCTAAGCTTTCCAAGTCTCAAATATCTCTTCCGACGCTCTATAACGGAAATCGCCAACGCGATCAAACGCGTTTAATTTTAACAGTTTGTACATGCCGCGGTCCAATGCGCTTAAGTTTTTGTATTTCGCGAATTTGATTTTCGAATTTTTTAATCGAGCGAGCATTTTTTTCGCTTTACTACTCTTCCTTTCGAACGTATACAAATGACTCAAAAAAAAGAGAGCCATCTCGTCGTAAGGATAGAGCATCAGGATTTTTCTAAACGCGAGAATCGCGTTCTTGGTATCGTTATTTCTTATATATCTATTTGCTAAGACCATGTTGTTGGTATAGTTTTTTGAATCCATCTGGACGAGCGAGTTTAACGCTTTTATTTCCGACCGTAAGTTTTGTGAGCGACCGTAATACCCAGCGAGGGAATGAAGCACTTTTTTATCTACAATGCATTGAAAAAGGTCGTCAACGTAGTCGTCTTCCAAAAAACTGAGGAATCCTCCCTCGATTAAAAAAACTTGTACCGCAGTGGACTTACTTTTAAACCGGACCACAATTTCTTGAACCAAAGCTTCTTTCGCTACGGGGTCTCCAACGCTTGTAAGCTTTTTTAGCAAAGGGAACGCTAAATTTATGTGACACAAAAGCGTATCGTAATTATTCTCCGCCCACACTTGTAGGTTCGAGCAATGTCCCCTGAATTCTTCTTCCGGAGTCAACCCAACTTCTTTGGGCGTGATTTCATATTCTAGTTGTTTACCGTAAAACTCGCTTGCTTGGTCGATTGACTCGAAATCGTTAACTTCGGTCAACGGAACGTTCGTAAGCAAGTACTTGCAAATTTTAAACGGCTCATTTTTTACATATATAACGGTTTTATTGTGTTCAAACCGTAAGGTTAAAAAATCGTTGAGCTTAAACTTAACCATAGGATACTTTTTTCTTAACAATTTTAGCAACGACTTTCCACCGCTTCAATTCAATTATCTTCATTAAATATGTATATTTAAATAAAAATATAAGACGAGGTCGAATTTAAATTTTTATTTGATGTGTTTATCGAAAAATCGTTCTATCTTATCCACGAGCATATCCTTACAGGCAGGATCGTTCCACTCGCCTCCAGAGAAAAGTTCTTCCTTTTTTGCTTCTAGTTGTAAGCCGTATTTCGCAACGACATAGAACACTCGCGTGTAAAAGCGAGTAAAATCGGCAACCTCTAATATTTCGTTAATTGCTTCTTGCTTTAGAAACTCTCGGGCTTGTTCCTTTGTGAAATTATTATCGTCCATCTTAATAAGAAATTTGACTATAAAATATATATCTTCTAAGAGTAGAAAATTTTTAAAAAAAAAAAGAAAAATGGTTAAATTACTTTCTTAGGATTCGTTTCTGGACCACGAAGTGAGTTCTTAGGGGGGTGCTATGTGGAAAGATCGATTTGATTGCGCGGTCGTTATTTGCCCAAATAGTTGTTCCTTCGTAGTAATCGTACCCATAGACGGCTGCTGAAAGCATTTTTCCAATGTTATGCAAAGCAGAGAATATCCCTTTTCCAGCGTATTCCTTTTTAATGATTACTGTGTCCACGTTCATATGTGTTAGCGGTTCATCAGCCCACAACTGATAAAGATTTGGTTGGCACATCAACACTCCAACTAGTTTTCCGGTGCGTTTATCGAACCCAAATACACACGTAGAGACGATGTTATCGAGATCGGCTGCGTTCCAAGTGTCTAAAAAGCCTGGCATGTCAGCATACGTCTGAGGATCGAAATCAGGGTTGACAATTTTTACTTTTTTGCTGGCCTGATCGTAAATTTCCATAATTTCATCGAATCGATCCTTACCTCCTGCGGCGTCAGCTAACACGGCATAGAACGATTGTTGCGCTAATTGCAATATTTGGGGTTTTAACGCTTTGATTTCGTCGAGAGAGAGGAATCGGGCCATTATGTTGTCGTCTAATTTTTTTCCTTTCTTCCAAGTCGTCATAAACGTATCGACGCATGAATATTTGGAATCGATTTTGTAGCCTAAATCTTTTAGATACTCTAGAACACTTGAGTCCGGATCGTTAAACGACACACCGCTCATCATTGGGGCAGTAAATCCTTCGGTTTGGAAACCTATCCCTCCGACTTTTTTTGGATAGTTTATTGGGCCTCTGAGCTTTTTGAACTTGTGAACTTTCACGAACTTCTCGCACTCTCCCATGAGGGATTTACACGCTTCGAAATTTTGCGCGTGTAGCCAACCAAACGTAGGACAACGCATGCCATAACTTCGAAAATCTTGGTCGATTTGACAAATCACAAACCCCACCCAAGTTTCGTTTCGAATCGCTGCGAACATTACTATCTCGTCTTCGGGGCTAATAGATTTGTGCTGGTAGAAAGTAATTATCTCGGACACGATTTTGGGCTTTAGCGCCTCGTTTGGAACGTATAAGAGTTCCGTTAAGATTTTTCTGATTTGAGCGGGCTTGCTCACTTCTACTACTTTTACGCTTTGAACTTGTTTTTTTTGTGTAATTAATTCCATTTTATACAACTTTCTTAGATGTTTATTATGTGAGATATAATTTGTATTTAAAGAAAAAAATCTTTTTTCATTAGTTGTTAGATAGCAATGTTCTATTATGGATGTAGGGATTATTTCTTCCGACATAGTTATTTCACGATTTTAAAATTTCTTAAGATGCTTCAAGGTTAGGAGCGCAAACTCGAATACCTCAAAAATTTTGATCTTTAAATTGATCACATTCAATTTTTTTTTAATTAGAACCATAGATCAAAAAACCAACTCTAGACCGGTAGCTCCTATTATCTAAAGAATTAGTGTTAAAAAATGATGAGTATATATACTTATATCAAAAGACAAGAATAGAGGTTCATTTTATGCAGATAACATTAAATGTAGTTCGCGGAGAAATTAGCGTTTCAGTCAAAAAAAGCAAGAATAGAAAACCATCCATATTATTGAAGGTTTTCGAAGAAAAAAAATATAGAAAACTTGACTATTGGATGTAAATTAATATTCTGGCTGAGAATAACATCCTCAAGTTTCCTAATCATAAATCTACTTTTTTTTATTTAAACCCTCAACTTTTTTCTATTTAGAGCACTACTCTTTTTTATTATTAAAATAACTTGATGAAGTTGTTTGAACTTTATCTGAACAAAAAGAAATTTTTAAGTATTTATTTGCACATTCAACATATCTACTAATTCTTGTCCCGCCGGAAGAAGTTCAGGTCTTGGAACGTTTCCTTCGAAGTAATTAAACACTACGTAATCTTCAAACGATTTATCCTCTTTTCTGTAAGACCAACAAGGCATGTATCCCCTTGCTCTAAACCCGAACTCGTAAAATAATTGTTGGTGCTCCGGACTGAAGGCAGAAACGAACACTTCGCTGTATCTAATACTGTTTTCTTTGATAACCTTTAGAAACTCTTCTAAATATACGTAAAGTTCTTCAGGCGAATTCACGTGATATTTAGTTTTTTCGAGGTTCTGAATGCAGGGAGTATGTAAAAAAGAAAAATAGGATTTTGTTCCTGTAATAAAAAACTGAAAGTATTGATAGCCGTACTTATCTTTGATTACGTCTTTCCTAAACTTTTTTTGCATGGAAGCAATTTTTTGGTAATCTAAGTGTAAATCGGGAGAGACTAACTGAAAATTTCCTAAATTATATAGGTTGTCGCAATGTAAAAAACTGTCCAACGCGTTTCTGATAAGAAGCGGTGTCTGATGTTCCCGATATCCGTTGAGAGCTTTTTCCCTAAATACGACGCCCATCACGTCGGATTCTACCTTGTTAAAAAACACGTCCTTGTTAGGAAAGAACGCTACGGTGTTTATTCCGCACACAGAAGTTATGTATTGCGAAGCTGCGTGGGCCGTTCTGTTCTCGCAATACCACATGAGTATCTCGTCCTTATAAGTGCTCCACATCCACGCGTAGGAACCGATAATGGATTTGGTAACGTCGATAATTCCTTGGTATTCTTTTCTAACCATAAAACCGCCGGTGTATCCTTTTCGGTTTTCGAAGTCTAACGCGCACCTGAAACAGCCAACTATATCCTCTTCGATCTTAAAGAGAATGAAGTGATTTTCGGGACTTTCGATCATCTTTTTTACTTCTTTCGGATCTTCTATCTCTTTATATGGATATTTGCCTTCGTATACTTCCTTACAAATAGTAGAAATTTCAACTGCGTCTTTAGGCTTGGCTAGGTATAGGGTAGGGCTAATTTTATCCGAACCTAACTTAGAATCGATGGTAAAATCTAACTCCATACCTTTTTCCAGGTCGAGATCTAAAACGTGTAGAAAAACGTCTAAAAATTCGTCTACCGACCCGGGGTTGAGTTTCTGGTGCGAAATTATTTTAGGGATAGAAATTGTTTCTGGGCTGATCATTTTTTTGACTTGTAACTACGTTTTATGCGATGGAGAGCACATCTGACCAGAGTATATAAAGGAAAAGAGGATTAATATCAGAAAAAATCAGATTCCAAAAATAATATATTGCGAGTGTTTTAATTCTAACTTCAAAAAATTTTACAAAGTCGTTTTTTTCTTTATATATCTTCTTGGATTGAGCGCTATAACTTAACTAAATCTCAACAAGAACAAAATAAATAAGTGAATAATAAATGTTTACTAATCAAAAATTAGAATCGTGGTCAGAACCCTATTGGGAACACGTTATAAGAAACATAGGACCTATAACCTTCGACGAGCAAGAAACGATAAGAACTTCGCGAGTTGCAGTGCTCGGAGTAGGCGGGTTAGGCGGTCCGCTCGCAGAAAATTTGGTAAGAGCAGGCTGTCAAAACTTAGTAATATGTGACTTTGATGTTTTCGACGAGTCCAACCTAAACCGGCAGATTTGCACAATCGAGGACATCGGTAAGAGAAAAATAGATGTGGTAGCGGAGTTTTTACAAAAAATCGATCCTGAAGTAAGCGTGAGAAAATTTTTTAAGATTTCTCAACGAAACATTGATGCGGTCCTTGAGGGCGTGAAAGTAATTGCGCTAACCTTAGACGATCCTGCTACTTCCATCTTTATTGCTAGAGAGGCTCGGAAGCGTGGAATTCCTATGATAGAGTCTTGGGGCGTGCCGTTCTTGTTTACGTGGTGGTTTGCTCCCGAGAGCGTAGATTACGAAGAATGTTACGGGTTAGAAACCAAAAAGTTCGACTATTTCGAGCTTTCCAACCTAAAAAAAGAGATCAACCTCGCAACTTACCAAGCTTTATTGCCAAAAGTATTTTCGATGCCAGGAGTCAGGGAAAAATACGACCGAGAACCTGGAGCGTTCGAAGAAATGATGGCGGGCAACATCGGAGCTCGCTCGTTTGCGCCTTTTGTCCGAATAACTGCAGATTTTCTTTCGGTAGACGTAATTTTCTCGGGAATTCTAAGCGTAAAACCGAAGAACTTAGCTCCAAACTTGAAAGGGTTCGATTACATCAACATGGAAGTCCTAGAAACTAAACTAATACCTAATATTCTTTAACTATACCTAAATTTTTTTCTTTTTATTATTCTTTAGATAACTCATTTTTAAGATTTTTGAGACATATTGAAAAATAAAAGATTATTTAAATTTTTTTTAAAAAACGATTTTTTAAGTTTTTAAATGATTTCCTTAAGATAAGCGATGAAATCGATCAAAACTTTATAATCCGAACCTATACTATCAACTGTTGATTTCGGATAATGTATTGATAGATACACGTTTTTGTTTCTTACTCGTTTTCCGTCCACAAGTCGTCTTACTAAAAATTGGTAAACTATATTAGTTCTATCACGTGTTAAATGAACTTCATAATTATAATCCCTAATAGTATCATCATTATGGAGATAAGCAAAACCATATTGTTTGAATACTTCTTTTCCTTCAATAAAAAATAAACCCAAATTTTTAACTAGATCTTTCTCTATATCATCATTTCCTCTAAATTCGTGATAATTTTCGAAAATATCAATAATCAGTTTGAAGATATATTTTATTTTATATTTGAACTTTCTAACTACTATTGTCTCACCAAAGTTATCACGATTATTATTCCTTAATCTTTTCTCAATTTGAATATTGTCCTCTAGCGAAAAGCTTTCCGACCCTCCATATTCCCCAATGTTTGTAAAAAATAGAATTAAATCCTTATAATCTTTGTAATCATGAAGGAATAAATTTGAATGAAAAGGATAAACCTTTCCTGTTAAGGATGGGATTACTACATAATCTACATTATTTTTCCATACCCAATCAGATAAGATTTTATTAAATCGTAAAAAATCTTTACATATTAATATAGCAATTCTACCGATACTTGTCATAAATATATTAATTTTCGCTAGTTTTTGACAAATTATATTCTCTTTTTCATATTTATTCTTAATACTATCAAAGATCCAAACTGGTGTTTGTTTTAATTGAAAATCTATGTTTCCATTATCAATTACAAAAGCACAATTTTGAAATAAACCATTTTCTTTATTTCTAGTGTGCTCTAACCCCCCTACAATTACTAAATTTTCTTTCTCTGTTATCTTCTTTAATGAAGGAATTATACTATGTGGGATTGAATTCTCCGGAAAAATAATTAAACTAGGTTTGAGAGGATTGAATTTTATAGAGAGGTCTATCAATTCTTCAATCTTTCTAGTAACTCGATGTTTTAATTTATTATCATATGCTAAGATTCTATTTCTCTTTCTTTGTTTAATTGACCAAAAATGATCAAGAAAAAAATGAAAATGTCCTAGTTTTTCCTCTTTTAATGGTAATTCAGGAGGATTTATTCCCTTTAATGAATGTAACTGTATTAAGTGGACAATTCCCACTTTATCTGTAGGAAAATGCGGATAAGAGAAAGGGGGATACCTTTTTAAGAGACTTTTACTAACTGGGGTTGTCTCTAAAAATACTCTATTCTGTTTCCATCGGTATTCTTGATTTTCTCGATGTGTCCCGATATTAACAAAATCAATATCTTCTAATTTTAATAATGATTTTTCAAAGTTCTTTATATTCTCCTCTGGAGTTATAGTTGTATCATATAATTCTAAATTTTCAGGTTCACCTCTTTTTTTTCTTCTACAATATTCTACGATTTGCTGAGGATGTGAATAAAAACGACCCCAATATCTATCTGCAGCTTTAAAATAAGGAGAATCTATTCTAAGTGTCACTAACTTAGTTAGTTTTTCTAATCCACTAATATCTCTTAAGGGATTTCCGCTTAAGTTTAAATATTCTAAGTTAGTAAGGGTCTCAAGTCCATTAATATGTTTAATTTGATTATGGTTTAAGTCCAAAAACTTCAAGTTATTCAATTGATTTATATTTTCAATTGAATTCAGATGGTTTCTAGAAAGGTCTAACCATTCAAGGTGGTCTAAATGATTTAAATTCTCAATTTTTGTAATCCCATTAACAGCTAAGTATAAATATCTTAAATTTATTTGCGCGTCTAGCCCAGAAATTTTAGTAATTTCGTTACCTCCTAAATTAATTGCTTGTAACCTATTTAGATTTTCTATATTACTAATTTCGGAAATCTCATTCTCTGAGAGATATAACTCTTTTAAATTCGTGAGTTTCTCAATATTTCCGATTTCTTTAATATTGTTATTACTCAAAATTAAGGCTACAAGATTAGATAAATTTTCAAGACCAGAAACAGCTGAAAGATCTGAGATATTTCTGTCTGACAGATTCAAGATTTCATAAGTGATCTTTATCTCTTCACCATTAAAATTAAAAACGCTCATAATTTACTTTCAATCCAAAATTAATTCAATTGGTTCTAATAATTGAATAATAAAAGATTCAATTTTTACCTTTTTACATAAATTAATACCTAATCATATTTTAAGATTGTAAAAAAATATTTTTTAACTTAACTAATTTTTTTTTTCATTCTTTAGATAACTCATTTTTAACATTTGAGACTAATTGGAGAGCAAAAAGCTTACTTAGTTTTTCAACTCATTTAATTTTTTAAGCTTTCTTTTAAAATAATTTTCTAAATCCCTAATTAATTCCATTTTTCTCTCTTGAGGATTTAACAAAGGTTCTGCAACATCCTCAATTGATTTTTCACCTTCTAGAACGCGTAATAATCTTTCTTTTTCTTCACTATAGGTAAATAGGGCTCTATCTATCTCGCGCAAAGTAAATTCTTCCTTACATTTTTTAAATATTTTAATTATCTCTCCTCTATATTCATTATACCTTGTTGTTGTTATCCCCATTAAACCTTTGTCTCTTAACGTTCCTACAGTTCTTACGTCTACAATTGGAAATTTATCGGGAAACTTGAAATGTAGAATTGTTGAGGCAATGGGTTCTCGAATACCAGGCAGCTTTTTTCTTTGCGTAGTTTTTTTAAAAAAATTAATTTTTTCCTCGTCGGGCAAATCAGATATCTCCTTGAAGACAGATAGATATAGCTCCTTGTTATCCTTATCTAAGTAATTTTTACTTCTACTTGCTTTCCAATTGTAAATTCTCTCAAAAATCTTCCAATCGATATGTAAATCTTGTTCTTGAATTATTCTACGAATGTTTTCATACTCATCTTCCAATTTATTTTTTTTATTAGGTATCCAATTTTTTATGAAATTCCTATCAATCATAATATATTATAATGTCAGAAATTCATTAATAAAAAATTAATTAAAAGCAAAAATGAAGGCCTAATCCTATAAAACCATTTTAAGTTGCCTAGCTATTTCCTTGCGAAATATGGGATTACCGGTGAGCCGTTTAGAGAAAAAATTTGCTAACTCTTCGTATAAACTTTCCCTATCGCGTGAGAGAAATTCGATTTTTAGGTTGCTAACGATTAAATAAAGAAAAACATTTACGAACACTTCCCGCGCTAATTCCAAGTGAGATGGCAATATGTCGTCCATACTATGGTGGAATTTGTTGCGAATAGCGATGTATTTAATTACTAACGTCTCGATTTCTTCCGGAAAACCGAGCTTTACTATCTTATTTGCCATAATTTCTTTTCCTTCGCTACTATTTTTTTCGCTTTCGCCAAACCGTTCCTTGTAAAGCGCTTCTAGTTTAGGGTATAACTTCACGAAAAACTTATAATCGTCGTAATAGCTCATTTTAATCCACTGTTCTGCGCCAATCTGGGTTAAGCACCGATCAATTTCTTCTTTAACTCCCTCAATTGTGTTTGGCTTTTTTTCTTCCTCCGAATTATCGTTGCTAAGTTTGGATACCAGATTGTTTACTCGTATCGCAACCGTCTCCAAAAGATCGTTTTTTTCTTTTATTTCATTTCTTAGTTGCAATTCTACTTCAGTAGGCGAGGGAAGGTTTTCTTTACTTAATTGACTTTGCCCCGAGGTCTGAGTCTTCTTTTTTACGAAGAGAGAGATAAAAAACGCTACTTCTTCGGTCATACGACTTCGGCATTGAAGGAGCAATTGTTTTAACTCTTTTGCGCTGGTTTTCCTTTCGGTAAAGTTTTTTATTGCGATTTTAAGCTCTTCTAACTCCTCGTCCTTGAAAATAATTTTTTCTAACATTTGTTCGAAATTCGCTAATTCTTGACTCTTTGCCATCATACTGCCCCCATATCGCCCTCAACGTATTGTCTGAAACCGTCAAAAATCGTAGAATACGTTTCAAATATATTTTTACAGGTTTCTGCTACCTTTACCTGATCGGTTACCTCGACGCTATTAATTAACGACAAATATTTCCTCAAGTCTTCTCCTGTAAACGGAAACCCTTGAATATTTCCGAATTTACCTAAGAACTCGTTGATATCTTCGGAAGTTACTGCGTAATTTACGCTGTAATATTCTTTGTAAACGCTATGTAAAAACTTAGGAAGTAGTCCCTTAGCAGTTTTTAACACGTTCTCGTATTTTTTGTAGCTCATGTTTTTGTGCATGGTAAAAAATTCGTAATACAAGATATGTACAAAATGCTTGGCTAAAGCACTTTTTATCTTAATCGGGTTTAATTGATCTGGAGCGGGAGCTTCTTCTAGTATAAGCGCAGCTTCAGATTCTAATTCCACCGGTTCATAGGTGATGATCGAGCTATCTCGCGAATCGTAGTAATCTTTTAACACCCTCTGGTAATGGGGTCCGACCGCAAAAGAAGTTTGCATGGATTCCGAACCGCTCGCTCTTTTTGGGTGGCTTTCTATTAAATATTGTTTACTTACCATAATCTCAAACACGTTATTTACGATTTCTCTTTCCCGTTTTTTGTCATTCGTAATTTTTGCGATGTAGGGCTTCAACACTTCCCGGAGTTCTTCTTTTACTTTTTTTTTGTAAAGATTCCCCACGGTATCGACCGCCTGGATGTTGTTTAAAAATTTCACAATTCCTTCAATTAAATCGCTATAGCCTGCAAAATCGCTTTCGAAAAGAGTTGTCTGAGCCCTTTTCATGATTCTTACTTTAGTTTTTTCTAAGTCGTAGCCTTGCGAGCCCATATATTTCACGAGTTCTTCCCACGAAAGAGGTTTGGTTTCTTCCAATTCTTCGAAGTCTAACTCAACGGGGAACGATTGGTAAATGTCCTCTCGTTTCACCACCGCCTCGTTTTGTTTCATAGCTGCGATATACCTCGTTTGGTAGCCTTCGTTCCTCCGATTGCTGTAGTAGCCGACTCCGTGTAAGTTCTCTAAATTCATCTGACCGTTGAGCACCGCCACGTCTCTTTTATCCGAAGCCCGAAAGGTTACGATGTTGTCGAAGTAATTAAATACATTCGGGTGTAAATATCTTATCTGAGAGGCAGAACAGATGGTTCCAAACCCTTTTTCTACGAAAGGCGAGAGGAATTTGTCTATTTTTCCGTATTGTATTTTTTTATCCAAGAAAAATCCATCAAAGACCACGTCTATATGTGGCAGCACGATAAATTTAGGCACGAAGAATTCTCCAGTTTTTAGATAGTGAATAAACTTCGAAAGGACCACGAACGCAAAGTAACATTGTTTGTCGTAATCTCTTAGCTCGGAAAAATCTATTATTACGGTTTTATCGTTGGCGATAAATTCGTGCGCTTGGGCGGCGTCTTGAGACTCGGGTTGCTGATTCTGGATAAACGAGGATTCTTGGGGAGTAAATTCTTTAAAGAAAGAAAGCAAAGTTTCGGTAACCGAAGATTTCTCCCAGTCGCGTTGCGTGGTTAAGTCTAACACTAAGGTAGATACGTCGATGTCTGGGTTCCGGAGTATAGTGTTTTTAAAAGTCTCGATAGTCCGCTCGTCTTTTTTAAAGCACATCATGTAAGCGTCAAACATGTAGTCCAAATATCCAGGGTTGTGTTTATCGAAAGGTATTCCCGAACGGAGCGGGTTGATCGTTATTGTTTTTCCTAATTTGTGGTAAATAAATTGATTCTCGTAGATGGTGCCTTGGAACATTCCAATAATCTTAGACCAATTACCCGTAAAATCGAACACTACGGATGAATGGCCTACCTTTACCAATTCTACTACGATCTTTTGGGCTAGAAGTTCTCGGCTAGAGTTCTCACCGTTAGTTAAAAATAAATTACGCGCTTGCTCGATCAAAAAGCCTGCTGGCACTTCTCTTTCTAAATATTCCGTGTTAATGGTGGAGCCAACAACAATATCGTTTTTAAGTTGTAAAGGCGTGTTGAATTCGGCGGCTAACCTGGTTTCAACTCCTTTTTTAAACTGGTTGGCGATCATGGTAAGAAAATTTAAGGTTTTCCCTTGATACAACAAATAGTTGAGGTGCGAGCCATTTCTTCTGAAGAACCTATTCTTAAGCACTTCGAGCTCAAAACACGATTCTAACAAGTTGCCTCTTAATTGTTTTAATTTAAAGTTCATAAAATTATTCCCGTAAGCCGCTTTTAACACGCCCATTTGCTCTATTAACGTTCTTTCGATCTTATCTATAGTTTCGTAATCGAGAGACGGCGAGTTAGAAACCACCGAGGTAGAATAGGTAGTAATAACGCTCCACATCCCCGCTCGGTCTCTCAACCAAGCGTCTCGCCCTTCTGGGTTGTTGCGGAAAGCCATGAGTAGAATTTTTTCTCGTTCGTTTAGGTAATCAAACCCCTCTTCGTCAAATTTCTTGAAGTTTAACGGTTTTAACTGAAACGAGACGGTAAAAGGCGTTCCTTCTTTGTTTAACGATTCGTAAAACTTAGCGGGATTGCAATACGGTGGTGGGTTGCAAAAATATACGTTTGCCATTTTAATTCCGCCGGTAGTTTTTCCTTTTACTTGGTAAAAAATGGTCTCAGGAGTTTTTCTCGATTTAAAGAATTCAATTTCGGCAAACGGATCGAGGAGTCCAATATCTTTAGATTTAAACAAGGACCCCTTCATTACTTGAAAAAACAATTCTTGCCACCAAAAAAGTAAAATCGTAACGATTATGCCAAGGCTTATTAAAAAGCGATATCCTATAGGTAAGGCAAAAAACAATAAAGACACATCTAACGCTATCGTTATGCCAATCACATACGCCACCTTCAAGATCGAAGCGGTAAGTTTGGATTTTGTAGTTTTACACGTAATTTTTTTAGGATTGGACTCTAGTGGAACGTCTCGCTTCAATACGGTGCTCCTAAACGAGTCAATTAACGCTTGTTCGGTTAAAAGCGATATTTTAAAATGGTGAAAATTGGACGAAATCCCCGTTTTTAAAGCCGCTACGCTTTTCCGGAGCTGTCCTACCATCTCAGTCACCTTAGATTTCTTGATTTTCCCGGTCATTTTGTAATAAGTAGAAAACAAAATAACCGTCTCGAAGGTTGTATTTTTGTCGTTTCCTTTACTATCGATTATCTGAAGCGGTTTGTGAATAATCTGGAAGGTATAAGGGGTTCGATTGTTGTACATTCCTTTGATAAAAGTATGTAAAGACGGGTTCACGTTTTCAGCCATGACTTCGACTTTTAAAGTGCTCACGCCAGTGGTAACCAAATCAACGCGATTTGTATAATACAACACGGACTTATAATACTCGGGCTTATCGTAATCTTTCTTGTCGTATTCAGTCTGCCAAAAAATCAAGTTTTGAAAAGGGTTAAACGCTCCAAGCTCTAACAGGTGGTGTAAACCAAAGAAGCTTTTTCTAAAGACCAACACGAAACTTATCCCGACTATAACGGTTGCGCCAATTGAGAGCACAAAATCCATCGTGGTTAAAACTAACGAAGCAAAAAAAAGAAATTCGATTATTACTAACGAGATCGCTTTTTTGAGCGTGTCGGTTTTATCTATATCTTTATAAGAAGGAAAAGCGTTCCAGACGCTATAGTAAGGGTCCTCGTCGCCTTCTCTGTTGTCACCTTTACTGTTTTCGCTATTTTCTTTTCCTTTTCTATTCCAATTATTAGCTTCGTCAAAAAATTCTCCATACGATTTTACCATTTTTTTTTTCACCTTTTTCCATAATATAATTTGTTAATAAATACAAAAATTACCATAACTCCTACGCAAATAAGAGTCGAATTACTTACTGTCGTTGATAACACACCGTACATGAACGATTCCACCAAAAGAATCGCTCCTAACATGCCAAATAAAATAATTAAGCCGAAAATTGCGAGCTGTCCCGCGTTTTCTTTTGAAGTTCGATACGAAATGTTGTCTTTTAGCGATCCTGAAACTGTAATTCTTCCCCTCGACTTCTGCTCTAGCTTTTTTTTGATTGTTTTCAGGTGTAAAATCTTTTCAAACGCGTTTTTATCGAATTGATTTTCGAGTTGTATCTGGAGGGCTTTCTCCTCGTATTTAAACCGTTGCATTAATATCGGGCTAAACATATTGTCGCCTTTTCTCTTTCTATAGCGCCCACCCGAAAGAAAAGAAAACATAGATATGTTCCGGTTTGAATTAAAAGCGTCTGCGTTTATCTTCTCGTGTAAATTAGGAATTTCTAATTTCCGGAGCTCGTAATACGTCTCAATTACGGTTTTTACTTGTCCGAGGTTAATATTTCCTTTCCGTTTTAAAAATAAAAGTTCTATCTGAGAAAGTTTTTCTATCCATTCGAGCTTGAACACGATTATATCGAAGTTAAGCGCAAATATGTTGTTTACAAGTTTCATGTATTCAAAAATATTCTCCCCCGCTTCTTTATTTCTCGACCGTAACCCTAACTTGATTCCGATCTCGTCCACAGCGTTGCTTACGAACACGAAACTAACTACTGCCAGCTTTTTGTAATTACCCGAATCCTTGCATAGTTGGATCAGCCGTCTTAACTTTAAATCTAACACTTGTTCGCTCATTTTTTACCCCTCGTTTCCAAGAAATCTTCGTATATCAGCTCTACTTCGTTTTTAACGCCTTTTTTGCGCTTGACTCGAGAAGATTCGAGTTCTAATTCTTCTTGGGCTATTAAATTGTCTAAATCGAACGGTTCCTTTGCGTTTGCAATGTACGCCTTTACCATCTTTTCGGGAGTTGATTGCTCCTTTTCGAAAGTGCTTACTACCGAATGGTTAAACAACGTATACGGAAAAGTACACCCGAAAGAAATTACTTGAAGCCAATATCCAGGACCAAGGGAGTAATACAAAGTAAGTTCTAATTCGTAATCGTAATAGACCATAAAAGGATAATATAAGTCGTTTGGCAATAGAAAAAACAACGGGAACACCAAGACAAAAAAAACCAACCAACGTCACCAACGAGAGAGTAATAAAGCCAAACCTTTTAACTTTTACCAAGTCATCTCCTTTTTCTACGTCGTGAAAAAGTGTTGAATAGGCAGAAAGGAAAATTATTATTACAAGAATTATCGCGATGACAACGGGCATAGTAGCGTTCTGAGGTTGGTAATGGCTATTAAACGCGTTTGCTTCCGTAAACGGAGTGCTCCACCCGAACAGAACGTTGTAAACCCACGAGGTGATGGTCGCTCCGCTATCGAGTACTCCTTGAAAGTAATACCAATCCAAAAAAACGGAGGCAAAACTAAAGATAAGGCCAACTAAAAAAATTATTTTATATCCTGATTTTATATTTATCGACATATTGCGTTACGCTCTATTTATTTTCACTTGGAGGGTAAAATAGACGAGAATTTATAAAGAAAAAAAAATATAAAGACATAAAAATACAAAAGAAATTAAATTCAGCGTTAAGGTTTGCTACGCTTCTTAAAGTGTTTACCTTTAGAGTTGTATTACTATCATGAAAGACTTAAAAAATCAAGATAAAATCGATATAGAAGAGAAGCAAGATAAAGAAGAGGAATTTATAACGGAAAAGAAAATCCGTTTTGTAAATATAAAAAATTTCTTCATAGACTTATCTGAATCGTCAAAAGAAACTTATAAACCCTTAGGTAAGTTTATAAAAACGCTATCCAACAAAGCAAAAATTGCGTTTAGCGTAATGCTCGCCGTTTTAATACTTTATTGGATAACCTCAATATGTTTGGGTTTCACTTTTGAAGTGTATTTTTTGAACCTTCAGTATTTTGCTGATAGTTACTTGATATTCTTTATGCCGTATTCTTACTATCTGTTTAAAAAAATACCCGAAGAATTTAACAGCATCGTTAATGACATTACTACGTTTTTTAGCCCTACAGAGCTTGAAGAAATCGATTTAGATCAAATTACCAAGAAAAAGCGTATAAGATTTATATTCCCTAGTTTGCTTGGTGGTGCTTTATTTATTTTATCCGCTTGCTATCTCTTCTTGCGCAATGCAGATTTAGGTTTTATACTTTGGGGGAAATTTCAATTGTATTTTGACCCATCACAAATTTGTATGGTTCGAGCATATATTTTATTGGTTTCTTTTATGATTGGGTGGCTAGGATTTTTTGGATTTTACGCGATAGTTAGATATTGGACAATATCAAAAAATATCTCTAAATTTAGGAAAATTAAATTTGAGATCACTCTCCAAAACTTAAGACCTAAATTAAAAGATACCTTCCGGTTGATAAATTTCAAAAAAATTTTTCATAATCACTTGAAAAGAACGTTTCAACTAAGTATGTTATGTTATCCGTTATTTGTAATTGGCGTTATGTATTCTTATTTGTTCGGTTTTGGAGAGGCTGGTTTGCTTTATCAAGTCATCGGAGGTGGTTTATGTGTTTTAATTCTAATTAGATACCTAGCAACAGGTAAAAAATTAAAGAGAAAAATTGACGAAAAAAAAAATAAAATTTTATTAGAAATTCAAGTAAAAATAAACAAATTCGATTTATTAGATGGACAAGAAGCAAAAGATATGTTTTATATTCAAAAAAGCTATGATAGATTAATAAATCTAGCCGTTGTAAAAAAAGTCCCACTTACAAACATTGCAATTTTAATTTCCATGATCTCTTTAATTATTATCTCAGTGAATATTTTTGCTCCAAACTTAGAGTATCTTTATAGCATGATTGTTTTTTACGTATCAATCGTTTTTATGATTTATTTTATAATGTATTTTAAAGTAAAGTTAAGCAACTAAGAAATGTTTGTTTTTAAAATTTAGATTAGTCTTCCAAAAACGAGGAGTATTTACCGCCGTATTTAGTTGGCGAAGGAGTAGCAATTTGAGTTTCTACTTGCTCAGTCTCGAACAAACTTTTTAATTTGGGCTCGCTTCGCTTCGCGTCAATGTTATTTTTTAAAGATTTAGCTTCGACTCGTTCAATTACTCCATAGGACGCTTCTTTTCCTAAACATTCGTATCCAAACTGAGTTATCAATTCGTCCGTCAGCTCTTCCTTAAGATCGAGTAAGTCGATCTCGCTAAATTCCAAAGTTTGTTGGTAGTAAGGAGTTTTAAATTGAACTTTGAATTCTTTTTTAGTCTTGTACGCTTTAAAATACAAGAACGCGAGCAAAGAGAGGTAAATCCCTAAGACAGCGAACCCAATCGTGTTAAACAACCGTAATAAGAAATATATTTTTGCAAAATAGAGAACTAAAAGCGCTACTGAATATCCGAAAATAGGAATTGAGATGTATCTTACGCGAGAACTAAGTTCGACTTCTGATTTCCGATAATCTTTTATTGAGCTCGTTTTTTTCGTTCTTTTTTCTATCATTTTATATTTCTTCTCTAAAAACTTGACCAAAGGGGGTAAATCGGAGCGAACTACGGCGTGGAGGTTCGAGGTTCTTTGATACGGAAAGACCAGCGATTTTTCCATGCTTTTAGGCGGAGCGTTGCAAACTAAGATAGGTTCGATAACGACTTTGTATTGCGTGGTTCCAGAAAGAAACACCAAATTTTTGTTTCCGAGGTTTTTTTCCGAGCGTAAATCTAGTTGTAAGTATTTTTGGAAGAACTGAAGGATAGAGGTTCCATTCAGGACGTTTTCTTGCATCTTATCTCTGATTTGTAACAAATTCTGAGTAATTAATTTTACATCGTTGTGAACTCCAGAAACTCTGTTGTTCGGATAAGCTTTCGATTCTATTTTGGTTTCGCCAACCAATACCGTTCCTTTTGCGTCGAACCGCTTCACAGGGAACAAAAACAGAATTATAAGGTTATCTGAAGCTTCCACCAACCTACACCCGAGATAGTCGAGGTTCTTAGTAAATTGGTTTAACGATTCTAAAGAGCTTGGGATTTCGTAGCACCCAACATCCTTAAATGTGTCGCTAACGATATTTTCGAAAGTACTATCTCTAAAACTTTCAAAATTTACATTCTTTTGTTCCGCTAGGTTAGATTCTATAGGCTCTTCTTCTGTTGAGCTTTTCGATTCCGGTTGATTTTGTTGTATTTGTATTTCAGGAATAATTTCTTGTGAATACTTTTCTTCTTCGTATTCGTTTTCCTGTTCTATCTCTGGTTGAGTATCAAATTCAATACTGTTCGCTAATTGAATTGTTTTTGGTTCAATACTAATAACTTTTTCTTCTTCCTCAAAAGCTTCAGTTTGGGATTGATAAAACGCTTCTTCTAGTTCAGGTATGGTGTCCTCGTTAATTTCTTCGGGCACATCTACGATTACTTCTTCAACTTCGTATTTTTCAATAGAATCTGGTACGGAGTTTTTTTTCATTGCGTCAGGAATTTGAGTAGTCTCGCTTACATCGCTTTCTTTTTGAGAACTCTCCAAGTAATTTTTAGCCGCAGTAATGAATTTTGTGGCGGTAGCTAAGCCAATTCCTGGAGTTTCCGAAAGTCGTTCAGGAGTCATCTCGGCAATTTGTCTTACAGATACAATTTTAGCGTTATACAATTTCTCGGCGGTTGTCGTCCCGATTCCTTTGATCTTGGTTAGATCCGCTCTGGAAAGTTCAACAACTACACTTTCTTGGGTTCCATATACATCTGTCATAGGGATCGATACGGGTAGAATGTAGCTTTATTTAAAGAAAAAAGTTATTTTCTAATTTTTTAGTGGTATTTTTAGACTCGTTATAAAAAATATTACTATGACAGATAATACCATAAGAATTGAAGTAAAACCATCATACATGAGAAAAGACAAAGGAAGTTTCCTAATTATCCCCAAAAGATTTAGACATCTTATGCCATCCAAATCTACTGATCTCAAAATTAAAGGATTAGGAGAAAACAATCATTACGAAGTTAAATATTATAGAGTTTCTGGGGTAACTAATTGGTATAAAGAAAATAACGTAACACCTGGAACGATAATCTTTTTAATAAGAAGTAAGGACGAATACGAACTGGAAGCGTATTCGAAGAAACTTGATAAAAAAGCAATAACAGGCTATAAAGAAATATTGTACGAGTTGTTTAGGCCAATGCCTTATAGCGATATGATAGCATACGATAAATTAGAAGGTGATTATGTAAACTCTTCAAATATAAAGTTCAAAGATCTAAAAGAAGAAATGATATATTTAGAAACGCTCTCATATCCTTTTAAATTCTTTTCGTTCAAAGCAAATTTTAAAATTTTAGCAAAATCTTCCTATTTTATGAAAAAGAAATTAAGATTGTTTTCGGTTATAAATTATCTTGTCGTTAATTTTGTTGGATTTGTATTAGGGCTTACCTTTACCACTTTATTAAAATTCTTTACCAATTTATTAAAATTGTGGGGAATTCTTATTTAACTATTATTTACTCATGTCTCTTTTTTATTTTTCGCAAAAATTGAATTAAAAAAATACAATAAACTATCTTTAAAAAAAAAGTAAAGAACTTTATTATTCTACTGAAGAAGGATCTTCTTCATTAGTATGCTCATTTCCTTCATCTATTACTCTTATTACACTAATACTTTTAAAAACAGTCCCATCAATTAGTTGGCCTAAAATGTTTATTTCAACGACTTCTCCGGGGGTGACTGATGACTGAACCCTAGTCCTATCAAACTTTAACATTAAATCTGGTATTCCATCATTATCATAGTCCCCAACAGAAGTAGGTTTAGATTCTGCGAGAATATTCTCCATAAGATATACTGTGCTTAAGTCAATGCTAGTAACATCATATCCCACAGGAAGCTCTATATATACTGTAACCCATTTACCTTTACTTTTAATATTTAAAGTATTAGGATCGAAGTCAAAACTAGCTTCGATATGAGGGCTCCAACTATCAATCGCGCCGCCGCCTCGATTACCTCCCATTGCGTAGATTCTTCCATTCAAACCTACAGTGGCAGCACATCCAGTGCGAGCTAGTATCATAGGGGGGCCAATAGTCCATTGTTCTGTTTTTGTATCAAATATTTTCACTTCCTGACTCCCTACTCCCGAATTTCCACCCAAAATATAAAATACATCATCATAGATTACACCCTCCTCTTCACACGTTATAAAAGGTCCAGATGTCTTAGGAATCCAATTATCAGTAATAGGATCGTATTCCCCAATATTATCCGTATAACCACCGATAACCCAAATTTTATTATCAGAAGTCATCCCCACAACAGCTCCCCAACGGGTGGTTGCCATTAAATTTGGTTTTTTTTGCCAAGTATCACTCCATGGGTCATACACAAACACTCGGTTATCAGGTTTTCCGGTAAAACCCCCAAAACAGTAAATCTTTCCATCTATCCATGTTGCTGCTGCAGAGAAGACAAAAAAAGGCGCATATGGAAAGGGGTTTTTAGTAATCCAGATATCTGTTATAGGATCATAGGCTTCGATAATATTAGTGTCTATAACACTATAATAACCCTCTTTAACACGACGCCCTCCCATGCAATAAATTAATCCATCTCCTCCTATTGCTACTGTCATTGCCTCTCTGGGAGTAAGCATATCAGCACCTCTTGTAACGGTTCCTGCTTCTGGATCAAAAATTTCAACAGCACCACATATTCCCACCTTCCAGCCCGGAACTCCACCTCCACCAAAAAGATATACTTTTCCATCAGTAAAAGTTATAGCATTAGCGTACCCCCGTCGAATTGTAGAAACTCCCGGTTCAAGACGCCACTCATTAGTGATTGCTGTAGCTCGCACTGCCATAATTGTTAAGACAAGTATAGTTAAAATATTGAGCAATAAACTAATTTTTATTGTTTTTTTCAGATTATTTATCTCAAATCACTCTCTTTTAGGTTAGATATATTAAATTTCACTTTCACTTTAACAAAAATTACTCATTGAATTCGAGATCAAAACTGATCAATGGATAATTATCATGTTTAACTATTTAACATTTTTGTATAAACCTTCCTCTCTTTTTTATTTATATAGATACGAAAAATAGCTATAGTATGGTTTTTACCAACTCACCACCAAGAAATTCTATTCAATTTTTCATCTTCATTGGACTCTGGAAAATTTTTTTAAATTTTTTTTTTTAATTTGTAAAATCACTTTCTTTTTCTTGCATTGTTTGGTCGGTAAGCCGGTAAAAACCTCTTTCTTTTTCTTTTCTAATTATTTAGTTTTTTTTATTTATTCCCTAAGTTTTTCCTTTAAATTTGCTCAAATCTAACAAATGTAATGCAAAAAAACAATTTGAGGAGTAACAAATAAATCACGAACCATGTCTCTTACTAACTATACCGACGCAAAAAATTCGCCAGATGAGGATGGAACGGAGGAAGAAATATTTGAATACGTTCAAGACGAGCGTATCCTTCGAGTATTGTTCGAGCAAAAGATATTTAAGCTCCGACAAATCCAAAAAGAAGCGATCCAGAAAGGTCTTTTCTTTCGAAAGTCGTTCCTCGTAAGCGCACCCTCGGGAAGCGGTAAAACTCTGATAGGAGAAATTAGCGCCGTAAACAACGTGTTCCAAAAGTTTGGCAAATCGATTTATTTAGTCCCCTATAAAGCTCTCGCAACCGAAAAATACGTCCATTTTAAGAAAGCGTACGAGCGATTCGGCGTTAAAACCGAGTTATCGATAGGAGATTACGATGTGGACGATTCTCGGTTGGCTAAAGCAGATATTATCGTAACTACTTACGAGAAAATGGATTCGATTTTACGAAACTTCAGCGAAAAGGAATGGATTATCGACATCTCGACTATTATAATCGACGAAATCCATATTTTAGGGGAATCGAGCGGTTCTCGTGGTCCACGATTAGAGTCGTTAATCGTGAGACTGAACGAGTTCTTACACCAACCGCAACTAATAGGACTTTCGGCAACCATAAAAAATCCCCAATTTTTTAACGAGTGGCTCTCTTCACTTGGTAATAGTTCGACGCTTATAATATCCGATGCCCGACCCGTTCCTTTACATTATAGCGTAGATATAACCCAGAACAAAGACTCTACGATAAAAAAAATTATTAAAACAACTTTAGTAGATAGGGGGCAAATCCTAGTTTTTTTAAACAGGAGAAAATCTACGCAGCAAACCGCTCGAAACCTCAAAAATTTGGTGAAGACTCAATTATCCGAAGCCGAGCTAAAAGCGTGTAGGAAGATAGAAGAAAAGCTCAATAAAATTAAAGGAAGGCACGTAGAACTTAAAAAGGCGGTTAAGTGTGGTATAGCGTTCCATCACGCCGGGTTGCTTCCGAAGGAACGAAAACTCGTAGAAGATGGGTATCGAAAACACGTGATTAAAGTTATTTGCTGTACAACTACCTTAAGTGCCGGCATTAACGTGCCTGCAAGAGTAGTAGTAGTCAAAGATTTCAAGAGATATGTGACCTCAGGGCATAACATTAAAAATTTCTCTGGTTATTACGAGAACGGAGATGGCTTCTCTTATTTCATGCCTTTCTCGGCTAATTCCGTGTTCCAAATGCTCGGTAGGGCGGGGAGACCGGGGCTTGACTTAGAAGGGTTTGGTTATTTACTTGCAAAGAATGTAGACGAAAGGGATTGGATCGAGGATCATTACTTCCAAAACGCCCATACTACGGATTCCTACGTTCCTAAATACAACGATTTAATTTCGGGGCTCAACAAACTTAACACCTTGAAAGAACAAGTTCTTTTACGAATTTACGAGGAAAAAAATATGACCTTGGACAAGCTAAAAGATTTTTTCCAGAAAACCTTTTTTTGGTTCAGCATAAAAGATAAGATGTCAAAAGAACAAATACCGATAGATCAACTCTTAATGATTAAAGAAATAACTCCTGCAAACATTCTCAAACTTCACTCAGATCCAGAAAAAGTTAAGAAACTAGGTATTAGGCGTTACCAAATTAAGATCACCAAACTCACGAAATCTAACGTGTCGGGATACATAAAGACCGATTTTGGAGTCTTTTTTACCGAGTTCGATGTTGACGTGGGAATACGATGTTCGTGCGGGTTCGAAAACGGTCTGTCAAACAATTACTCTAACGAGCAATTTTCGTTCGAGTTCTGCGACCATATTACCGCTTTTTTGCTCCACTTGATTCAAATCCCCGATAAAAACTTTCAAAAATACGTGGAAGATATCGTTCCTAAGTCGGTTAAGAACCAATACGTGCTCAACTATCTTTTTGAAAAAGGGTTAATTGTAAAGAGGGATAACGGCACCATAAAATGTTCGCAGTTCGGAAAGCTCATCATAAGACTTTACCTTTATCCCGTTTCAGGAGTTTTAATACGATACAAGCTCGAAAACGCCGCGATTGAAACCTACCAAGACGTAATTAAGGAAGCGTACGAGGTACTTAAATCGGAAATGAAGGTTCGGAACTACAAGTTACTCCAACCCATTTTAGAATGGTGCGACGAAGAACCAATCGACGACATTTTAGAAAGGCACAAGATAATGGCGGGCGATCTTTACACCATCAAAGATAACTTAGAACGCATTATAACGTTTATTGGAATTATTGCGGTCCATTTAAGCGAGTCAGATCGAGACATAGCTGAGGCTATGGTTAAAGTAGCGGAGATGTCCGAGACGCTCAAAATTAGGGTGCATTACGGCATTAGCGAGGAATTGTTTGATTTAGTCTTAAGATTGGACAATGTAGCAAGAGTAAGAGCGAGAATGTTGTATAACGCCGGTTATCACACCGCCACGAAGGTAAAAAGAGAAAATCCCTACGTATTAAATCGAAAGACGGGCTTAGGGATTAACTTGTGTAAGAAAATTGTTAAAGCCAAGTAAAACTATTTATCTATTAGAATGCTTCTTAACAATATATCTTGTTTCATTACTAACCCGAAATTTTTCATGACATTGAGGACATATAGCACCTACACATCTATCATCGTTCCCATTTTCTCCAGTTAAATATGCATCGAATTGTTCAACAGAATCACCTACCCAACATCCACAAACAACACATTCATTCTCCATTGACATATACCAGAGGTCTTTCTGAGTGACATTAAATATTTCCCTTATTTTTTTAGCAATGGGATTAATAGCTTCTACTTCTTTGATATGACATTGATAACAAATCTCGAATTTAGGATTTCGGTAATTTTGATTACATTTTTCACAGAGAATTTGTCCCCTTTTATGTGCGTAGTGGCATCTTTTACAAACAACTGAAACCTCTGTCATATCTGAATAATTTTTGGTTAAGATTTCAATTTGTTTTTTATAATCTTTAATCGTCTCGTCGTAAATCTGAGGCAATAATATTCCAATCAGCTTAAAAGAAGCTTGCTGGGCAATATAACTGAGGTTTTGGATGATATTGCGTTCTGGTTTTTCTCCTCCTGATCCAAAATTTTGTAATGCCTTCAATTTTTTTATTGTATTCTTTTTCCCGCTTTTTCCTGCTTTTTCCTTGTAAAATTTAATAGAATTCCTTAGTCCTAATTTATTTTCAAAGGAAAGAAATTCTTCGACCCAATCTTCTCGTTCAGGTTCAGCCTTTATAAAATTTTGAACCCTTTTCATTAAAAGATCTCCCCATATTTTTTCGTAAGTGCGGGAATTGATTTCTTGATTATGATGAATTGAAAACGGTTCTTTTTCACTTCCACACCATTCGCACTGATTTCCTCTTTCTTTAATAGTTTTTTTTCTATTCTCTCTCCAAATTTTTCTTCTCCGTACTAGTTGGTGTGGAAACGATTGTTTTTTGTACATATAAGGAGCGCAATTTGTGCAGAGAGGTGATAGAGGGTGCTCTTTTGTATCCCCACAGATAATACAAATATTTGGTTTTTGTCTTTTCATAATTTTTTACGGAATATTATTGATAGAGACAAAAAAGTAATACAACCATTTAAATATAATCTATAAGAACATATTATTGTTATGCCAAATTGTTATGTTCTTAGCAATTTTTTATTTTATAGGTTGTAAAATAGAGTAAAACCATTGCTCAATTAAAATTGATATATTCTTTCTTACTTATATTGTTCTTGTTCTTGTTTTTTAACGATATTACTGTTAACTTCATAGCCCAAATGATAAAAAACTACTAAACTTAGATTTAAAGCGAATTTGCGTTTATTCTATCTACCTTTTCGATTGATCAGGTACAAGATCGTTAGGAGAAAAAAAAGCAGCACAATTCAATTCATTAGGTCTATATGCTGCAAAACTATCTTTAAAAATCTCATCGGTTTTGGATATTGTCTTGAGAAAAAGAATTGTATGTGAATATACATGAATACAAATGTTAATATCAATAGTGTAAAATATGTTCTTTATCTTCTTTTCTTAATTTTTCATAATAATCTCGGTTTTTTGTAATCAGATCTTCCACTGATTCGAAAACTTCCGATTTTCAAAATTTCCCTATTTGAACGAAATTCCATAATTAAAAAAAAAAGATTTTTAATTGGATAATACTTTTGACGTTTCCTAAAATCCGATCCAACCATTAGCCTTCACAAATGATAAAAATCCTGTTTTTGGTCTAATTAATATTATTTGCATCCAATTACCATCTATAGGTTTGTGAAAGTTTACATCAAATGAACTAAATCCGTTTATAGTGTAGTCCCTCTCTTTGGTAGTAAAGATATATGCTTCAGCTATATCTCCGTTGCCTTCTAAAGTTATCATAACAGAAACTTCAGCACCTTTAGGTATAGTGTTTGATAAAATTATTCCAATTTCTATGGAGCTATGCTCTCTATATTCAGATATTTCATATTCACCTGCGTCAGCAACACTATCAAATCCAATTAATACTTGATTATCATTATTTTGCCAAGCAAAACTAGCGGGGAGTTCACCTATAAAAGGACTATGTGAAACATGAACGCCATAAAACCTAACCCATGCATAATATTTGAATTGAAACCACCATTCTTGATGGTAATAATCAGGGGCTCTTGGACTTAAATGATAATTATACTCCATGTTGTCCCTCCTCCTTGATTTTCTTTCTATAATCTGATTTAATTTTTTCCAATTCCTTTAATTTCTTTTCATGCTCCATTTGAATTTTCGATATCTCGCTTAATTTGTCTTTATATTTCTTCTTAAATTGTGGATCTTTAATTTCCCAATCAAAATCAACAAATTTTTTATCAAATCCTGCAAGTTCATTTAGGATCTTTTTCCCCTTTGGATTCTTTCCCAAGGTTTCCTCAAATTCTTTTTTTGCAGCCAAAAGTTGTTCTTTGGGTATAAAATTTTTTATTTTTTTTTCTTGCATTCGATACACCGAATCCTCTCAAATAAGACCGTTTACTACAGCCTATCTATATTTATGATGTATCGATATTTAACTTTTTTGTAAAAAAATCTAAGGGTTTTCTATATTATACTATTAGGTTTTTAGGGTTACTTGAGCATACGTATTAATATCTAACGTATAAGTTTTCACGCAATCTAGAAATTTATTATTCTACTTTTTTTATTTATAAACCTGTAATTCCAATAGACTGTAAAATCATTTGAAAACCGATCGATACCATGAACCTAAATAATTTGGATATTGTCCGAAGAATCGTTCAGATAGCAACCATCATAACCGCGGTGAGTTGTGGTTCTTTAGGAATAATTGCCCCATACAGTTATGTGCAAGTGATCCATGATTACGGCACAATCTATTCTAGAACTTGGGAGGCTCGTTTTGACATCCTCCTTGCAATAGCTTTCTTTATTCCCGTGATTTTTACGCTCGCTACCAACGGAAGCTTAAAACGATATTGCAAACGACGTAGAGCCGATAGTTTGACGACTATTCGAGTTTCTCCAACAGAAACCGCTCTACTCCCCAATAACAACTCAAAAAAGCAACAAACACAACAGGTTAGAATCGTTAACATGAAACACTGTATTATTTGTGGTCAACCTAACGACTACAACGCAAAATTCTGCAAATATTGCGGAAATCAACTGTGAAACTCAGTTTTTTCCTTTTATTTATTTTTGTCTTTTTTTTTCTCGGACTTTCCAAGTTTTAGCAAGAGGGCCAACTCGAAAAGGTCGAAAAATTCAATTGCTCCTGGCATGATCACTACAAAACAATTTTAATATTTAAACTATTGTTCGAGAGTAAACGTTCTGTTGAGAGATTACAAATTTATAAAAATTAGATTTTATTGTGTTTGCTCCTATTACATTTTTCGCACAAAAGCTCAGTCCAATTTTTCTCTAATTTCTTTTACAGGTTTATATATTATTAGATTTCTTTTTATTACAACTCTCACATAAGAGTTGAATGTTTCTTACTGTATTACTTCCACCCTTACTGAATGGAATGATGTGGTCAAATTCAAGCAACTCTTTGCTTTCACATTCCACACATCTTCCTTGATCTCTTCTCCAAACTTCTCTTTTTACTGATGTTGATATATATCTTGGATGTCTGGTTTGTTTTTCTAACTCTTGTTCTTTTTTCTTTTTTATTTTTTCAAGATTTATTCTTCGTTGTTCTTGGACTTTCTTTTCATCATATTCTTTTTTTAAAGGATCAGCTTTTATTAATCCTATTATTATTATACTTATTCCTACAATTCCACAAATT
Organism: Promethearchaeota archaeon; assembly: GCA_030599585.1. Classification (GTDB taxonomy): domain Archaea; phylum Asgardarchaeota; class Lokiarchaeia; order Sigyniarchaeales; family SOKP01; genus SOKP01. Next base: position 32,161 of record JAUVNS010000023.1, read on the forward strand.
ATACTAACAATAGTTTGGTTAAACCATAACCACGAAAAGAAAGAAAAGGGCATTAAACCAAACATTCCTATCATCCACATTAAATTATAACAGACTAATTTATTGTCATTATTCAAAAGAAATCACCTATTCCTTTTTTAATGTTTCTGCTAATATTTTTATAGCTAATTTGCTATTTTCTTTAATTTGTTCTACGTATTTATCCCTTTCGATCAACCATAATTTATATTAATAATCTTATTCTGATCTTTCATTAATAATCTCTTGTAGTTTATCAACCATTTCAGTGCTTTTTTTTAACTCCCTTGCTAAACGGCATTATATGATCGTGCTCTAATCTTTCTCGCGAACCATAATTTGCACAGCGTCCAATATCTCTGCGCCACACCTCTCTTTGAACACTTAAAAAATCTTTTTTTATCTCATTATCAATAATAAGATTCTGTTGCTATACATATCGATAATAAAAGACTCAATATATAAATTTCAGCGATAAATCTCACAGAGCGAAAATTTTTCTTTTTCTATTATTTCGCAATTGATAGTACAAAATACTATTATACATTACTGTATTCTGTTGGGAAATTTTAATAACTATGTTCTGTGTTAACAAGTAATAACGACAAAAATGATATTTTGGTAATAAATCATGCATTTGAAATTAAAAGAATTTATGATTGCCACGAATCAAACGGCGAAGCAGAATCTAACGACGCACGGTTATTTAGAAAAAGTCCTTATTGCGGTGACCGATCAAGGGGTATTCGTAAATAATCTTAAGTGGGCGGACAACGAACAAAAGGCAAAAGTTGTTAAGCAATGTATTGACGCGATGTCAGAACGGAATTGCCAACTATATGTAATGGTCGGGGAAGCTTCAATGACAGAGATTTCGCCAGAAGGTATGACAAGACAAGATTGCATCCTTCTTTCGGGAGAGACCAGAGAAGGTGACAAAATCTCCATTATGACGCCCTTTACAAAGCTCGATAACGTCGTCGATTTTAAAGAACCGATTTGGTCCAACGAAAAGGAGAACCCCGGTTCCATTAGTCAGTTTACGATGTTTAAAGGAATTTTTAAGTAACTCACTTTTATTAAGAACAAGTAAAATTTTTCCTTTTTAACTATTTACATTTTAATTACCTTTACGATGGGATCTAATACCGAAAACGATCCGTTTGCCATTCACGACAAAAAGAAGGTGAGAATCACGGAGTTTTTGGTTTATTTAGAATCAGAAGACGGACAAGACAATTACGTTATAAAACAGTTCGATAAAACCAAAGAGCAGAACTTAGAGGCGCTTACATTTATCCAAAACCTTATTAAAAGCGAACCTGACATCAATTCGGAGCGAATAAAAGGGTATTTGAAGCGACAACGCTTTTTTATGAAACTTTACCTAAAAGAAGTAAATAAAGATCCATCTGAGTAAAGCGGGTATTTTCTTTTATATACTTCTACCAATTATTCGCAGCAAAAATCAATAAAAAGCGATAATATTGAGTTTAGAAGCCAGTAAAAAAAAAGAACACGAACCAATTGTAATTGAACTATCGAACTACGATAACCTCGATGAGGTGTTGTCGAAAATGGTAATCCCTTTCTCGGAAGTTATGGGAAACACAAAAGTCCCAGACATATATGCAGGACACGAAAAAATTCCTTTTGAAAGACGATACCCGCTCTTTAAATCCATAATGAGACAAGAGTTTGGTAAGGCTGTGAGAGTTTTAAAAAACGATACTAAAAAAAGGGGTTAGAATTGTATTCTTCTTTTCTTCTATACAGCTTCAAGCCTCCAAATTTTATTTCTCGTGCTTGTATCATTATTTATTTATTATTTGCCTATTAAAACTGATTGCTAGATAAGAAAAAAGAGAATATATGTCATATTTAAAATACATCAAAACATTTTTTACAATAATGTTTAAAAATAAAAATTTCTAATATATATTAAAATTAACTTCGTAGAATAGTGATAAAAATGACTAATCCTGTAATAACTTTCTTCAGAAAAGTAATGAAAATAAATACAGCTAATACACCTGATCATAAGGATCAAGAGAAAATAGACAGAAAATGGAAAAAAAAGGAACGCAAGAAAGCAGAACGAGAAAAAGCATCGTTAAGATTACATCAAGGCTAATAATTATATATATATAAAAAATCATCGAAGCTATAAACTATTGATGATTTCAAATAGTTTTTTTTATTTTTTCATATCTTACCCCAAAGCATAACTATTATGAGACAAGAATTTTGCGACTAATTTTCCGATTCTTTCTCCTACATACATTAAATCTAAAAAAATACTTAAACAAAAACATTTTATTCTAATATTATGGTGATAACTAAGGCAATGGTAGAAATCATAATAAGAAGGATAGAAGAGTCCAAAGACAAGTTGAAAGACGAATCGAATACAAGAGGGAGCATTATTGACCCTATTTTACAATATTTAGAGTGGAATCTGGTCAATATTGATGAAGTAATCAGAGAGAAAAAGACATCAAGCGGTGGAAAAGTAGATTACGAATTAAGAACGAAGGATAAAAAGTTATACGTAGAAGCAAAAGCTCTTAATTCTAATCTAAGTAAGAAACATCAACTTCAAACTACAACTTATGCTTACGAAGATGAAGTGAGTTACTGCGTTCTTACGAATGGGAACCATTTCCAGATTTTTGACACTTTTCAAAAGAATTTTGACCAGAGACTGATATTGGAGTTTTCTTTGACAGACGAAAATCTTTTAATTGAGAAGAAAGTAGAATATCTAAACTTTATCTCAAAAAACAGCGTGAGCCAAGGTATATTAACAAAATTAAACGAATACCTGAGCTTAAAGGAAAAAGTTGGAGAAGCAGTCGATTATCTTCTTTTAAATCCAAACGAAACGTTTGTAGACTTGATTAACGACCAAATAGGAGAGAATTTTGATAAAACATATTTAACAGAAGCAATTATCAAGATTGGAAACGATCTAAACGCCTTAAAATCTTACGAGGGAGATTCTTCCCTCCCATTCGAATTAATACCAGAAGATAAAATGGTCGAACGCTCAAAAGAAAAAATTAATTATTTAATTGAAAGACTGCCTAAATTTAAAGAAATGTTTCTCTTGTTACACGAAGGAATTTTGGATTTAGGCGATGATATATCAGAACACTTATACGAAAAAATGAACAGTGTGACTTTTAAAAGAGATACCGAATTTTGTACGGTTAAAGCCAAGCCCTACAATCATCAAATAAGAATTTTTCTCAAGTTTGGAGAGGTTACTCCCGACATCTCTTTAATTAAAGGAATTGAGCTAGAACCCCTTGCTAAATCCATGCGATGGGGTAGAGTTAACTATCGTATAAATGTAGTTAAATTAGCACAAGTAAATGATGCTTTGAACTTGATAAAACAATGTTACGATTTACAACTAAAATGGAGAAGATAATTTTTCACTAACTACAATTATTTCAAGTTTTTTTTACTACTCTAAAGTAAGATTCTGCTTCTTCTACTACGATTAACGTGTTATTATGTGTAAATTCACTTATTAACACACTTAGTTCCGATAGCGGAATCCCGTAATCATCGGCCATAATTGTCAGCAAATACTTCGGAAATCGGTTGTATAAGGACGAAAGTTCCAGCAACATTTCGTTAAATTTTTCTGTGTAATTATTTTCTTGTTCCTCGCTTTTAATCGCTTTTACTTTGGGCTTAGGGGCAACTATTGTATTTACCGCTACTACAAAATCGCCTCCGGAACGAAACTCCGGGATCGCTATTTCGTTCTGCTTTCTTTTTACCGCGTTAACGGCTTCCGTCATGCCAATTACTTCTTCGCCATCGCTCAAAATATCTCGTACTTGGTGAGTTCTCCCGCACCTTAGACATTTTTTAGTTTTCTGGACAGTTTTTACGTAGGAAAACTCCTGACATTTTTTACAGGCAAACACTAAATACGGAGTTTCGTCTTTTTTAAAGCCAACATCTTCCATAATTTACAGCCCTCCTTCGTTTTTTACGTGTAAATAGATGTTTTTAACTACAAAATACAACTCTTCTGAAAGATCGATCGTTATAGCTTGAACGTTGTTGTTATTGCCCCAATCGTTAATTTTTCTCTTAAGGAGCTTTTCTTCCGATTCGAATCGTTCTTCGAAGTCTACGAAGTCGAATAGCGACGCTATAAGTTTATACTTTGTACTGAGCAGAGCGTATTTTTTTAGGGTTGCGATTCCGTCAAACGTTCGGGGGTCTATTACCTGGATTAACGCTTTATCAAATAAGGTTAGATCGAGTATAGACTTTGCTGTTGTAAAAAGTATTCCGTCTTTCTGAAACTTTTTTCGCAAACCAAATTTTACGGGAAAGGAAATGTTAATTTTTACTTCCGATTGGTTGCTAACCGTTTTCCTTGGCGATTCTTGGGAAAAGGAATGTAAATTCGATTGCACTTCCTTTTTGTTTGCGTTCTTACTAAACTTGGGAGGTTGTGCTGGTTGATTATGGTTGCTTACAAGCGTTTTTTTGGTATCCGCTTTGCTTACAAACTGTGGTTCTTCAAAGATATCGAGCGAAGTATCGGAATAAGCGGTTTGAAGTTGTTTTTCTCCCTTTAAATTTACGTTCATTTTCTTGAGCTTTGTTAAGGCGATATGCATATATATTTCGTCGTGCGTGTCCTTACAATAAAGGATAATTACTTTACCTTCTCGGTGGCGGGCAGTTCGTCCTTTTCTCTGGATAAACCGTATTTCAGAAGCTACCACGTCGTAAAACACCACAAGGTCGCACTCTGCAATGTCCAATCCCTCCTCGCCCACATTGGTGCTAACCAAAATGTTATAATCGCCTTTCTTAAACATCTCTAACACCTCCAACTGTCTTTTCTGGGACATTCCTTTGTTGTCTTTAGATTTAGTCGCTTGCCCTACGAATCGAGTAGGTTTAAAAACTAGACTACCGCTCGTTTTAAGCTTGTTGTCTATATTTTTTACCGAGTCTCGCAGTTTCACGAACACCAGTACCCTTGAACTCGGGTTATTTTCAAATTCTTGAATCAACAACGATTCGAGCGCGTAATATTTGGGATGGATCAAATTCTCAGGAGAATATTCTTCGTTTTTTTTCAACTCGATATATATCTGATTGAGCCTGTGATCGCTCACCAAAATTTTTAAGGCTTTGGAGCTGTTTTTCTTGCGAGCCTTGGCTTTCATCTTGGTTAAATAAATTAAAAGCACGTCCAAGCCTTGTTGCTCTATTAATTCTAACATGTGATACAAAATCAATCCTTGAGCGTTCACTGAAAGAGCGCTATACGCTCCGGTCTTGTCTCCGTCTCCTTTGATTATTCTCGTTAACTCGCCGTTTAGCGTTAGCAAATCTTTTCGAATGATTTTAGTATGCAACTTATCTGACTTCGTATTTATGAAGTTAAGCTGAGAAAGGTATTGCAACCGCTCCTCCAAAAGAGATTGAACTGCGTAGTAAGTTTGGGCCATCAATTCGGTTAAGTTAACCCCAATTTTGTAAATATCCATCGGTTTTAAATAAGTTTTCACGTCTGCGTCTTTTCGAGTGCGGGTGTGTATGTATTCTTTTGAAACGTATAAATTTTCACATAAGATTCGTATTTTATCTTTCGAAGCGCCGGGACTTGCTGTTAACCCTAAGATTACACCGTCGGGGTTTTGGTATCGGAATTCGTCCGCAATATACGTGTACGCGTAATCTCCTGTGGCGTGGTGTGCTTCGTCAAAAATTATCAAACACGTATCCTTTAAAGAATATCTAAGATTCACTAAGTCGTTTCTTAGCGTCTGAGGAGTGTAAAAAATAATCTGGTTTTTTTCAAATAAATCTATTCTTTTCTCGGCGTTTATTTTACCGGTTAAAACCACGAATAACTCCTCGGAAATCGTCATTAAATTTCTAAACGAGTCGTAATGTTGATTAATTAAAGGTCTTGTGGGGGCTAAAACGAGTATTTTGCTCTTAGGAGGAAAGTTTTCTAAAGTAAGTGCTACCACAAAAACTCCAATAATCGTTTTTCCAAGACCGGTAGGGAGGACTACTAGCGAGTTTTTGGACGCGCATTTTTTTGCTATATCGAGCTGATATTTTCTGCTCTCAATGTTATCTTGGCGCAAGTATGAAGTAGTTATTCTCTCGGGCTCAATCACTTTTTTCACATCCTCTCAAACGATTTGTATTAAGTAGTCTTCTATTTCTAATTTCGATAAAGTTTTTTTGCTTCGTTTGTATGACTGAATGAGCTTACCCGCCTCAACTGCTAATTTCGAAGGGTAAATCAGACCGTTCCCTCTACGTTCGAACAAACAAGGGAGCGCTCGGTTAAGCTGTTTGACTTTCTTTGAAAGTTCCGTTCCATTCCTTTTCGCGTCAAATCCCTTACCAATCTTTACGTGGTGAAAATAATATACTATGTCGTTTAATAGATCGGCTTGTTCTTTATCGATTTCGATTTCTTTTAGCTCCAAAGCGTCAAAATTTTTAACTTCTATTTTAGGCTTTAAAGTGAGATACGAGTTTCCATTTTTCCACTTCTTTACGAGAACATATCCTTCAAACATCGAGCTAAATAGCTTTTGAAACCGAAACACCAGCTCTAACACCTCTTCCAAGTCTCGTTCGGATACGTTGAGGTAGGTAGCTAGCTTTTTGAGGCTAAAAAGACTATTCTTTCTAGTCTGAAATTGTTCTAACGCCGAAATAATTTTTTGTAATTGATTGATTTTATCGCTTTGAGCCATTACAGATTATATTTGTCGTGAGAATAAAAAGGAAAAATTGTTCACTTATGGACCTTGTTTTACTTTTGATGGTGTTTCTGTAAAAGCTTGTAGTAAAAAAACAGCTACCCATATATTATTTTCATAAAATATTTGAAAACATTTTTTTAATGGAAAAGCAGCAATGGCATTGTTTTTTATTTTTCTTCTAATATCTGCTATGCATAATATCCCAAATCCTGATTTTCCAGCTTCTCGAAAAATCTGACCTTTATGTTTATTGTATTTTTCTTCCAGAATGTTTTCGTGATTCAAATTTTCTTCTGATTTAAGTAATTTATCTTCAATTGGAATTTCGTCAATCCAATGATCAGAGTCACCTCCTGAAACACCAGATTTATCTTTCAATCTTTCTTTAAATTTATGTAATAAAACTGTTGATACCCAAGGGGACATATCTTTAGGTTCACTTTTCCATTTTTGAGCAGGAGTTCGAAAATAAGATGGGTAATCGTAACAACTCTGTAAAATTGTAAAAAATTCTTTAATAATTTCCACCCAGACTTGAGTATTAGGTGTAAGACTCATTTCAAAGAATTTTAATTCTTCTAGTTGCCTATTTATTTCAAAATCACATTCTTTAAAACCAGAGTTAATTTCATTTACGAGTTTTTTCTTTAAAGTTAAAGAATTTACATTATTTCGAAGTTTTGGTTTAATGAGTTTAGGTTTTGGTCTAAGACCTAAATACGATTCAATAAACTGATATTTTGCATTAAGCAATTGGGATTTACCTGATCTATATTCAAATTCTAAGTCTTTTAAAAGTTTTGAAAAGAAATCTTGGTCAATTAGCCTTCCTTCTTTAAAATTAATAATACTAGAGTAATTAAACGCGTTAAAAATCAATCCAATTGAATGAATGTCATCCTTTTCTTTGAATTTATACGCTAAACTAAAATATTTCCTATAATAATTTTTATAAAAAGGATGAAACCAATGCTCTGTCTTGAAATGGGAAACAAAATCAATTATTTTTGGTAAATATCTAGGATTATCTAGATTTTCATTGAGGTACGCATCAATTTTTTTAAAAATGGGTAGCTCAGTAGAATACAAATTCACATATATAGATTTAACTATAGTAAGAACGTCTTGATCAAGAAATATTAGATTTATATTCGTATCCGCAAAATGGATGAGTGGGTCTAAATAAGTATTCAAAATTTCATTATTATCGTTAAAAATTTTTGAAAACAAATTTCTATATCGTAAAATTTCGTGAATATCGAATGTTTTTTTTGTATTTTCCTTAATTTCATTTAATATGGTATTTGGAATTTTTATTTGTGCTTTTTCAATCAACCCTTTTAAAACAGAATTTAAAATAATATCTTTTTTGTCTACCTTAATTTGATCCAGTAAGAGATTGGTTTCGTAATCAGAATAATCTCTTAATAGGAAAATTAAAGACATAAATCCATAATCATAGTATTCTTCTGAGGATAATAATTGATCAATTATAAAACTTAAAAAAATCTTATCTTGAAGTCTAGGCGTTGTTCCAGAACACGACAAAAAACCAATATTAATAACACTTATTATTTTTAATCTTATCTTCGCTTCGAAACCATTAAACTCTTGGATCAATACTTTTAAAATAATTTCTTTTTGGAGCGAATAATTCCTCTCTTTTATATGCTTTGAGAGCACCCCATCACCCAATACATCTTGAATGTTTTTTTTTATCCGATTAATTAATTTGGATTTTTCCTCCTCTGCAAAACGGTTAAAATTAAAATTTTCTGGCAATTGAAACTCCTTTCATTGTTTTTTAATTAAGACTTTTTGATAAAATGTTAATTTAATTACTTATAAATCATATACTGTTCGGGTAAATTTAAGAACTGAGAAAAAAGAGAAAAAATGATTTATTATTTTGGAGTTCGCTTATTTTTGAACAGTTTAGTTATTATTTTAATCCGAACCACTTTAGAAGTGCTAGATAAAGATATCGAAATCGCTCCTATCATCCCTATCGCTAATGGAATGGTTATTACGGCGTCTGCTTGGTAAAGATCGGTAGGATCGTTCTCAAGGTCAGGATCGGGATCGGGGTCGGGATTGGAATTAGGATCGATATAATCGAAGGTTGCGTTGCAGACGAACTGGGAGTCCCCTAAGTAAGGATCGTTAAGAAAAAATTCGAAATAATAGTTTCCGTAATAGTTTGGCGAGTAATCGAAGGTAAACGTCGAACTCTCTAAGGAATGAGATAATGATAAGTCTATTACGTCGACATAACCCCCGTCACGATACACGTTGGCATACATCAAGCCATCGAAGATCGGTTCGTCTCCTGAAATAAAAGCGTGGCGTCCATAAATATTGGCTTGGATACGAGATTCGGTCTTTACGATCGAATACGAGAAAAAAGAATCAAATTCGGTAGTAAAAGAGAACGGAACGCTCGCTTTTTTTATGGCTCCGTCGTACACGCACAACTCCCCAGCCACAATTGGATAATTACCGGTATCAATAGACACATATACCATTTTCTGGTAAGTATAGTTGCTTAATTGGTCCAGTAATATTGTTCCTAATTGTGTGGACTCTATTTTAACCGTGGTATATTGTCCAAAATCAGAAAGTATGAGGTTCACCAATTCGACCGAGAACAAATTGTTGCTTCCTAAACCAATAGTATCGTAATAAGAAGTGCTCAATCTCAAGTTGTCAGTCTTTGCTATTTCGCATAACCACGTAAATACGTCATGCTCCAACTCCCTTCTATCAATGGTGAGATAAAATTCGTTGTATATATCAGAATATATGTTTTGAACCAGTAAGTGCGTTTGCTCAACGTCGAATTGAATACCTAAGGCCAACGATTCCGAAATTTTATAGCTGTAATAAAGATTTTTTACATTTGAATAGTTCAGGTGATTTATTATGAAATTACTAATTTTATTTGAGTTCAGGTTGTATTGTTCGGTCAAGTTTAAAACAAATATCGCGTAATATAAGTTTTCTAATATCAATTCTACGCTATCGGAGTATTTAGCGTCAAAATATAACTCGGTCGGAGTCTCCACGAGGTTCCTAGTAATGTAAGTCCCAAGCGCGGTTTTATCGAATCCTAGATCGGCGAAATACTGGCTATTTATGTTTCCTAGTCCCAGATATTGACTAATAAGTTCCATCGTTTGTATGGCATAATAAGAGTTTTTCAAGTAGACTAGATCGTTTTTCCACTCGGAAGAAGAGTTAATATTAATATTAATTAAGAACCCTCCAAAGTTATCGATGTAGCTCAGATCGAGGAATTGCGAGGTGATCACGTCCTGTAAAACTGTATGTAGATCGTAGAGAGAGGCAAAGTCGTTTAATTTAAAAATTTTCCTTAAGGAGTCGAGAGATTTGAAAATATTTTGGTGAGAACTTATCAAATTGATCTCGTCTACGAATTCGTGATGTCCAGCAGTATCGTAGTCGAACGGTTTCGAGCGAAAACTCGCCTTCTCCAAATTCATACCGGTACACGCGAAAAAATCGTAATTACCACCACGATCTACAACAGTGTCTACGAGTAAGTCGTATATAGATTGAATGTCAAGCTCTCCAATTTTGCCGAAGTATTCGTAAGACGATACTAGGTTATAGAGCAGGTCTATAGATGTGTAATCCTCTGAAAGCAAAGAATATCCGCGCTCTTGAACAAACAAAGAAATAAACGAAGAGATATCGTTTCTATCCCCTAGCGAGAACCCTGAAACATCTCCTGTTTCCGAAAGCGATCGTACAATTTGGAAGGTGTCGATAAGTTCGTGATAACTCACCGAAGTCGAAGCTTCCCAACCCCCGCGATAATTTCGATTGTTAACTATAAAGGCTAAGGCGTCGCTTCTCACAAAAGAAGTAAAACCCGTAATATCTGCTAGTTCTAAATTGATCGCAGTAGAAACGATGTTAGAATAGTTAGCCGCCCACATTGAATCTGATACGTCAAAGTATGCTCCTTCGGAATGGTATAGCGCTGTAAGGTGCTGGTGAAACTTGGTAATATCAATAACATCAACGTAGCTACTTCCAAAGGTTTCTAACGTTTTCACGCAATAATAGGAAGCAAATTGGTTTGGCTCTGGCTCCATTAACGAGTCGAACATGCTTTCGTAATCGTTATAAAAGCCAGTAGAAGAGCCTAACGATTGTAAACCGTCAATGTAAGACGTTATATCGCTCCTTTCTTGGGAATGTGCGTTCCAATCAACGCCTAAAGTATCTAAAGTAAGAACGGCGTAGTAGGTGTTGTCTGCGGTAGGGATTTTAAATCCTTCTTCTAACGAGCTATCGTAAGACTGTCCTATAAATCCATACAAATATGGGTGATAACTATCCCAAATAAAATCGATCATGTCCGCAATATTTATCGAATTAACGGCATTCAAAATGTTCAAGGAAAGTACGGCGTAGCAATTGACTTGTAAAAGCGTAGACAAAGGGTAATACCTGCCAGGTATTTTTGAAGCTAAGTATCTATCAGAATTTTTGTCCGAAAATATGTGGGAACTGGAGTTGTAAAACGATAAAACGTAGTTAATTACCGCTTGTTGGTCGATATCCCCTAACTTTCCGATAGCGTCTAAGACGTAGATCGCGTAATAAGTCGCTTGAAGAGAGTCCGAATAAATCTGAGGGTAATAGCCGTATGTTGCGTAATCGGCGTTTTTTGCGTCAAAAACTGATTGCAAAGTCTCGAGGTTCGAGGCATCAGAGGTGGCCAACAAGTCAAAATTTTCGTTTTGTGTTTCACTTGGATTTGCGAAAGTTCTTACGCCAATTGTTGAAACACAAGCTAAAACTACAATTAACACAATGCTAACTAAAACTAGATGTTTTTTCCATTTCATTATACTTCACGTAAAGTTTGTTACAAAAGCTTTGAACAGTTCTTAGATTGTGCGTATATAAAGAAAAAAGCACATAAAAGAATATAGAAAAGATTTTTTATATTGGGCATACACTCTATATAGAAGACTTCGGAATGAATGCAAATGAAATTAATTGAAATTATCGAGAAAGAACTTAATGAATCGGGTGCGATGGATATTTATAAGCGCATACGACTAAAAATTGACGAATTGAAAACATCTTGTGGGTTTGAATGTAAGATGTGTGGTAGGTGTTGCACTCCTAACGTAGATCTTTCTGAAGAAGATTTTTTTTATATGAAAGAGAAAAAAGCAAATCTGGAAGGCGTTGAAACATGGAAAGCCTCTGATGGTAGTTTAATGCCAAAAAAGAGTTTAAAGCATAAATTAGGCAGTTTAGGATATAAAAACACAGGAATTTGTTTTTATGAGGTAGAGAAATCCGAGAAAACTCTGTGTAAGATTCATCCAAATAATCCTTTAGTATGCCATAGTTTTCCTTTTGTTGTTAATTTATCAACTAAATTTTTTATGATAAAAGATAGTTGTACTTGGATGAAAGAAAATTTTGAATTTTTTTCTGTGAAAATTAAATATGTTAAAGAAATTAGAGATTTGATTGAAGAGTATTGGTACGCACTAGAAAGATATACAGAATAGTTTGAAATACAAAGAAAAGAAAAAGGAAAAAAAAAGAGAAAGACAAAATATCATAAATTTCTGACCTACCGTCAACAAACCGATGGTGGACCGGTTGGGTTGTGATATTTCCACAGTTCGACTTTCACGCCCTCCTCATCCATATTATCTTTTTTGTTAGATAAAGAAGCGTCTTGAAAGTTCGTTGAACTATCTTCTATTTCGTTATTTTGATTTTTGGCAACCGAGGCAACTAAATACCCGCTTGCGTCTTTTACAACGAAGTAATATTCCTCGCTCTCGTTTAAGTTGTTAAACACTTGACTTGCGTCCCCTAAGATTATCTGAACTATGTCGTCGCACTGTGCCTCGTCCTCTGAAATTTCACTAACGTCTATAAACGCAGGATCTAATACGCCTAATTTAATCATAACTCTTTTTAATAAACCAGCGGATTTTACGAGGCTTAGAAAACCCGGAACGTTAAGCCTTTGAATAACTTTTTTCTCGACTTGCCTGTGAATCGTTGACATTTTAACGCCTAAACGCTTGCAAATTGCGCTCACGCTCACTTCTTTCTTCTGGGAGCAGAGAAGCGTAATAGAAGTCACCAAGCCCACTACTACGTCGTCCTTAGTGTTTTTTATGACTTCGTAAAACCTGTCAAGTATCCGCTTCGATTGGTAGTAGAACGACATCCCCAGATTGAAGTGTTCGCTGACCTCCAAAATTCTTTCTTTAATGTATTGCTTGCGATCTCGCTCTTGATACTCTGGCCAGATGCGAATAATCGAAAATTTAAAAGAGTTGAAATCGTTTTTTGAAACCTTGGACACCCCCAAAAGTTCTTTCTCGCTAATTGGTTTACCATTCTCTTTGTAGTACGCGTAAATAACGCAAGGGACTAACATTTCTGGACTTCTATATTTCGTTCCTTTGCCTAAATTAGCTCGAAATTGTTTAACTTTGCTAACAATTACCTCTACATCGCCTGAGGAGAAGCCTAACGCGGTTAAAATTCGTTTTGCCTCCACTTTTATCGCAATATTAAATGTTTCTTCGGTAGGTCGGGAAGAGTCTATCTTGCTTAGACCTTCTAATTTCGCTGAATGTTGCATCCTTCTTCTTTCAGACCTAAATCCGATTTGTGTTTTTCCTAACACGGCGTATTGGACGATGTCTGCGTCGTACGGTCGGTGGTATTCTAATTTTTGTATTTCTAACACTATTCCACAAGCTCGACAAGTGTAACCTTCTTGAGTTTCTATTACGTCGGTAGAGCCACAGACATCGCATTGATACTGGGACTCGAGACCTGAGATAATTTTTAACGATTTTATTTTATCAGCACTATGAGGTGTTGCCATTTTTTTTCAACTTTTTTGTATTTTTTTGTAAAAACTTACGATTACATTTTAATTAAAGAATTAAGATCACCAGTTTGCTATTTGAAGATTTGCTTCGAGCAATAAACACCTAGAAAGGTAAGAGATAATCAAACGATTAGCGAAAATTGAATCGAAATGTAACTATAAATTTTAGTTAATCCGTGTATTTAGTTGATTCCGTTCTATAGAACAAAGATAAATTGTGCATTTTTTCGTCAAAATCACAATTTTGCAATTCTATTCCAAATTAGGATATTTTTTGGATCATAGGCGCTAAAGTTACAGCTTAAATTGGGAGTATAAAGAGAATCGTAATGGAAATCTCGAGTTTATGACAATCTATATATCACTAGTATTGTGATTATACTAATAATTCTTATAGAATTATAATCTAAACGAACTGAAACCAATTTTCATAAATAATTAAACTTGGATTATTATTCTACGACTTTTCTTAAGTCTTCCGTTGAGGTTATTTTTAATTCCTAGGTTCGGTTATACGCTCAAAAGATCACTCAAAGTTGAGATTTTGAGTTTTTGATGCTTTTCTACTTTTTATTGCACTTTGATCTCTTTTTTTGAAATGATCTTTTTAAATCCCACGAATTTTTTCCAAAGAATTTTTTCTAATTTTTTTCTTCCTGAAATTTTTTCTTTATATGCTTCCTTAGCGTGACCAAATTACAATTATGATAATGTTATATTTTTGGTTTTTTGTGTTATTAGTTGCCTCCGGCGCAATTCGAGCCCTCTACGGGTTAGCACATACGCCCGGTTACAAGTTATTTTTTAACTTGATAGCTATAGTTGGGGTGTTCGTCCACGAAGTAGCGCACTATACGGTGTCGCTTATTGTAGGCGGGAACCCCGGTAAAATACGGGTGAAATATCGAAACGAGGATAAAACGAGGGTATCGCCTCACGGATCGGTCAGCAATCCGGAATTCAAAAGGCAATCGGTCCTGCAAGCGTTTAGTATCAGTTTTGCCCCTCTTTTGGTATCCACTTTACTATTTATGTTTTGCTTAGACGTTGTCTTTCACATCCAAACCGATCTCTGGGTAAAAGTAGTGGCAATTATTTTTAGCGTGTCGTTAGTGTTTGGCTTAAAACCTTCGGGACAAGACGCGAAAGTAGTCGGCTACGCGTATCAAAACGATCCTCGTTATTCGGTGTATCAAATATTTCTCTTACTATTATCGGGAGTGTTAGTGTGGTTATTTGTAGATTTATATTTTATTGTTCTACCCTTCGAGGTAATGTATTACGTCGAATATGTACTGGTTTTAGTCGTGTTTTACTTCGGGCTAAAAGCTTTGTTTTGGTTAGCCGGTAGAATTATAGGGAGCGTAGCTAAAAAATTGGGAAAAGCTCAAGTGTCAAGCCCTAAATTCCTTACCCGAAGAAGAAGGTTTAAATACATAAAAGATTCTAACGAAAGAGAGGTGCAATAATAAATATGAAAGGTTTTTGTTTAATCGCAATAATAATCGCTATGCTGATGTTTTACCAGAGAGAGCCCATCTACACGGTAATTATAGTCGGGATTGGTCTGGCGTTATACATCGTTTACAAGGCAAGAAAAGGCGGTAATGGAACGATCGGCTCTTTTTTTAGCGGCAATCAATCGCGTCAAGACAACAGGTTAGACGATTTAATTGCTCTGATGATGCTCCAACAACTCTCCTCGACCAATTCTCAGAGCATGGGCGCTTCTGAGCAAATTTCTGAACAATCTCGAAAGCGACGAGAAGCGATCGAAAAGACGCAAAAAGAAACATTAGACTTACTGAGCGGTGATTGAAACTGGATACCTTTGACATAGCTTCTTTACTAAATTTGTTAAAAGAACGTAGAATCGTTTCGATCTCGGGAGAATCGGGCACCGGAAAAACCACATTAGCCTTACAGTTGGTCGCTTCTGCGTTAACTCAAGAGGACGGGAGCAAGAACCAAGCTTTATGGGTCCAAGCCAGCGAACAATTTCCCAAAAAACGGCTTCAAGTACTTTTTAAAAATTCTCATGATAGCTATAAAGCCCTCCTGAAAAGAATTTTTGTATATCCAGGAACGAATCCTTTTTTGGATTATCAAACCCAGTCGACTTTTTTTACAAACTTGGTATCCGTGATTTTGCCGTTTAACACTAAATACATCGTAATTGATAACATATCCCACTATCTAAGGTTTGCTGCTTCGTGTTGCTCCGATGTAAAACAAAAGATGGCGCTCTTAGACGATTTTTTTAGCTCGCAGCTATTTCCCCTTATAATGCGTTGTCTAAGGGAAGAGATCGTTCTCGTGTTAATACACGAAGTCTCTTTTGACCCTGCGCTAGGAAAAAATCAACCGTTTTTTAACAAACTCTACTCGAGGATCAACAGCGTAAACGTAAGCTTGTCGAAACCGTTCGGTTCTAAAATTAAATTGATGGAACTCGCCTCGCGGGACGAGATAATTTCGAAAGACGTAAGATACATGATTAAAAATAAAGGAATTTCTCTAGTTTAAGACTAAATGGCTATATAAAGCAAAAATTTCGCCTTCTTATTTTTTCTTTTCCTTTAAATAGTTCTACGTAGTATCTAGTGCATGATCAAAGCGCCTGATTCTAAAACTTCGCGAAGCATTAAATGTTCCATCTGTCGATCCGGGATTAAAGACCTCCGAACAATGTATCAATCAAGTTTAAAATTGGGAGTAATCTGTAAAGTTTGTCGGGAGCGATTCTCTGAAGAAGATATCGAGATGATCGTAAACCTTTTTTTTGCCTTTGGTGGATATTTCGGACAATTCGACAAATCCGACTTTTCCATGGACGAAACAATCTTCGAATTTGCTGAAAAGTTAAGCGCAGGTAATTCTACTTTTCACGCCCAGAACGTGAAGATGTGGCACAAAATATTAACGCACGGCATCGTCCCTAAAGAGTTTTTAGAAGAACTCTCTGTTATAGCGGAACAAGAGTAAGGTATACAACAGTTCCGAAATTCTTAGTTCTTAATCTTTTCAAATTTATTATTGTTTCACTTTTCAACTTAGTAAAGTTTTATTAATTAATTATATTTTTTATTTACTACAAAGAAAATAGTTCAAAATAATGTTTTGGAAAACAAATAGTCACAATTCATGCAATCTACTACGAGGAGGTGACATGTGAATGAAGGTTGATTTATTGATATATAATACAATTTTGTTGATTATAGGTTTAATTTTATTGTTTATCGTATTAGTTTTAGGCGTTGTAATAATTGCATTAGTAGTTAATAATTTTGTAATGTACGCAATAATTTATTTATACATAAATGAAAGAGCGGACACGAATTCCAAGGTTTGATTCTCTTTCTCCTTGTTTTTTTAATTTTTTTTTAGCTTTATTATGAGCGAGTCAAAATTAAATATAGTTTCTAGGTGCTTCATTTACAAATAATATCTTATCTAATGGGATTATTAAGGAACAGCTATCTTTTTTTCTTTAAATAAAACCGATGGTATACTGGTTTAATTCAAATTACACATAAGAGATGATAGCAAAAAAATTATGTCAGACTTAGACCAGGTAAAATCAATTAACGCTCGACAGATTAAACTGCTCCAAGAAAGCGGAATTAGCACGGCAGAAGCCCTTGCAATGTCTCCAAACAATATCGTTTCGGAAATCGACGGATTAGGCGATAAAACGGCGAAGAAATTAATTTGGAACGCAAGAAACGCCCTTGGAATGACGGAGTTCACAACTGCTGACGATATCGACGAGAACACCGAATACATAACCACCGGTTCTTCTGGACTAAACAAGATTTTAGGTGGCGGGTTCCAAACGGGAAAACTTACCGAGGTATACGGTCCTTTCAAAAGTGGAAAGACGAATTTGGCCCATACCATTGCGGTAACCATCCAACTTCCAAAGAAACAAGGAGGTTTGAGTTCGGCTGTAGCCTATATTGACACTGAAAACACGTTTGCTAAGGAAAAGATTAAAAGGATCGCAAAACGTTTCGGGCTCGATCCGAAAAAAGTTCTGTCCCAGATTTTTCACGCCAGAATTTATTCGTCAGACCATCAGATGCAAATGATTCAGAAGGCAGAGACGCTATGCAAAACTCGAAACGTGCGATTAATCGTGGTAGACAGTTTAATGGCCCTAATGAGGGCAGAATACGTAGGAATTGGTATGTTAGCTCGTCGTCAAGGCGTTTTAAACAACATGATTCACGGTCTTTCTCGAATTGCAGAGACTTACAATTGCGGAATTCTTCTAACAAATCAAGTTTCGGTCAAGATGATGGGTATGTTCTCAGGAAACGACGCCATTGGGGGAAATAGTGATGTGACACTTCGTCAATCGCTTCTAAATCGTAGCCCATGGCTGCCACTTCCGTGTCATGTTTAAGACAAAAGGATTTTCGTCCAATAACTCGCTAAAACGGAGAGCGGTAATAGTAGACGCCCCTGACTTACCACCAGAAGAAGCGGAGTTTTATATAACGGCTGTAGGCATTGCCGACACCGAGAAAGGAGAGGTTCCGGAAGCAAAAGGGTTGGACTTCGAAGTAGAAACGCTGTACGAAGAGGAGCAAGTTGTAGGGGAGGTATCTGTTGAAGAAAGTACCGGTTCAGGAGAGTATTCCTTAATAGACGTAAAAGGAATAGGAGCCGGAATGGCAAAGAACCTTATTAAAAACGGCGTTGCTTCGGTTGACGCCTTAATTGAATCCGATCCCGAACAACTTGCCTCCAAGATTAGTGGAATCTCCTCCAAAATGATAAATGATTGGCAAGCAAACGCCATTGCTCTTATAAACGCTTAAATTTCTTTTTTTTTTTTTTAATTTTTATTCGAATTTTTCAACAAAATCTTAAATTAGCACTCCAGTTAGCATTTTAGTTAATATATAGGAAAGGCGATACAGGAAAATAAACAACTTAAAGAAATTTTTAAAAAAATTGATAATTACATCTAAAATTTTATAAAAGATTTTAAATTCTGTTCTGGTTTTGTTCCGATTTTGTCAAGATTTGTAGCCAATTTTTGTGTTTTATTCCGTTTATGCTCTGTTTTGTTTTGTTGTGTTCTGGAATTAACCCAAAAAGTTTATATAGCCGATTTCAATTAGTAACACAATACTAAAAAAATGAATCCTTATGAAAGTGAACAATTTGAGTTTATCAAGTTTTATTAAATTACCAGAAGTTAAGACTAAACTCAGGGAAGAATTCGAAAAACCCCCGTTTAGCGAAAAAAGAACAATGTTAGCTCCTGTATTAACTTCGGATACTTCAAGAATTGGAATAGCGTTCGATTACTTGATGAGATTTTACGCTAATTACGTAAATTCAAATGCAGTGTCTAGCGATTGGGTTGCAGAAAAAGCCCTAGAAAGATTAAACGAAATTAAAGACAATAAAGCCGTAATAACAACCCCTAATTTCAAATTAATAACGGTAAGTAACATAGATAAATCACCCGAAGGTTTTATTGAAAACTGGACGAAATTTAAGATCGAGTATTATTCGCAGGCTAAGATTACAATTAGAAGGGCGAGAAAAAACTTTAAGACTTACCTAAAGACCGGTAAAATGAGCAATACATTGATCGCTTCTGCTTTAGATCTTGCCACATTAGATTTAATAAATACCGCAAATTATATGAAACCTCTAAACCAAGCGGAACCTGATAAAGACGACGTGGAAGATTTACGGAAACTTATCGCAATTATAAATCCAGAGACAATCAAAGCAGAACATACCTGCGTGTTAAGTCCAAGCTTCGGTCCAGAAGCAGAGAAATTAATGAGCGCTGAGGGAGATTTAGTAATAGATAACGCTTTAATCGACATTAAAACCTTTGGAAACTTGAAACTAAGAAGAGAAACTTTTAACCAGATAATTGGCTATTATACGTTGTACAGAATTGGCGGTATTCAGGGGATGTCTGACGACAACAAAATCACCAAAATAGGTGTGTATTTTTCAAGGCACGGATACCTTCACACCTATCAAGTTGAAGACATAATAAACGAATCAACATACTTAGACTTTATTGAGTGGTTCAAAGAAAGAGCGTTAGAATTCTGTCTACCCTAATTTATTAAAAATAATAATCTGAAATTGAAAAAAAAAAAGTTAAAAAAAAAAATTAATTATTTAATTATTGCTATTTTTCAAAAGCGTTATTCCCTTCAATGACAAAAACAAAATTGGTAAAGTGTAACCCCGGTGGTGCGACGAATTCTAAGTCAATGAATTGCGAAACACCGTTGTTATAATCTGCACCAAGTACTTCCGTTTTTTTATCGTCGCTTTTTCTCAACAAAGACCTTACTTGCCCATCTTCACAATGGATTGCCGATACTAATGGAAGTCTTATCCTTTGGTTGCTGGGTAATATTCCATACAACTCGACTTGATCTATGTCAGAGATGGTTTTTGGATGCTCGGTTAGTTTGAGATGATATCGATTGTCAATCGCAATTGGCGAATAGATAATTTCGTGTTGATACACAACATCGGTTCCGTCAGAATCGTGGATGTCTAGTAATCCTTCTTCTTGATATTGTTCCCCGTCAAATACGCTTAAAATAGGACATCCTCCGCCACCACCTGAAGAAGTATATTTTACACCTAAATAATCAATCCATACTCTAGCATCCTCTTGTGTTTCCCAATTGCCATAGATAGTGAAATGTACATATTCAACATCTACACCATATTCAGTTTCAAATATATCAGTATGGTAGGCGGGATAAAAGTCGGGATCGGGGTCTAAGATATAGTTGTCACTAGGTGTTGGTCCATAATAAGCTATTTCCATAAATAGATAAGATTGGGTACTAATATACCTATATACTACTTTTAATTCACCTGGACCATTTGTATAACTAGGACGAGGGAAGAAATTATATACAATTACATTTAGACTATCCTCTCCACCTCTCATGTATACAACATCATTGGGCCCAATATTTCTAAAACTGTTTAAATTTCCTGAAATTAGCTCACCTGAAGTTTGATACATCTGTTCTGGATATTCATACTCTGTGGCTGCCATAACCGATGGTAAGAAACTGAGAATAATGCAGAACGTTAAAAAACCGCTTAATAGTCCTGTTATTTTTTTATTCTTAATGCTTATCACCCTTTTTTTATATATTTTATTTTTAAATTTTTGATAAATTTTTGATAAATTTTTTTGCTTATTTAAAACTTACTCCCGTCCTCCTACAAATTATCCGGTGAAAATTGATCTGTCAAAATTCGCCGTACTTGAGTAACTTCAGATCCTTATATAAATAACAAAATTAGTAAGCAATAATTTTAGACATTTAATTTTTAAATATTTATTTCGTTTTGCTCCTTAATTTTCATGTTCTCTGACTTCCAAACCGTCAAGTATTTTTTGAAAAAATCCTGCGGAAACCCAATAGAATTAACAGTTCTCGTATCGTTTGGTCGTTTTACTTTTTTAGCCTTCTTTTTTCTAAAAGTTTTTTCCCAATCAAAATACGATGCTGGTTTTTCCATACAAAACGAAATTAATTTCGAACTATTAAGTGGTAAGACCATTTTAGTTTAGAAATTTTTCCCAATTTACCTTAATTGCGTCAGAGGAAATATTGTCGAGGTTACGTCGGACAGGTCGGGAATATATTTCTTAACGAAATTCTTAACGCGAAAA
>JAUVNS010000013.1 GCA_030599585.1 Promethearchaeota archaeon
TTAGTTTTCCGTTCTCAACATATGACAACACAATACCCAGATCCGAGTTAAAAATCGTGCAATTTCTTATCACAAAATACGCGGTAGAATGCATAACCAAGATGCCATATCCGGAAGGATTGGAAATTACGAAATCTTCCACTACATACGGATCAGAATAAGTTCCCAAACCCGTACATATCTTAAAATTTAAAGCCCAAGTCCAATTATGAGCGCCAACTCCAGTTGCGTCTCCGTCAATGAAAATCGGTAAATTCACGGGATCCATGTAATTTAACGGATCAGAGTATAGATTCAAGACTTCATCTCCATCAGTTAATCCATCACCATCGGTGTCAGGAATAAGAGGATCGGTTCCATAAGTGTTGACTTCTTCCCCATCACTAAGTCCATCACCGTCAGAATCCCAATTATTGGGATCAGTCCCATAATTGTTGATTTCAGCGCCATCCAATAATCCATCACCATCGGTATCAGGAAGAAGAGGATCGGTACCAAAAACCGTTTCTTCATATAGATCCAATAATCCATCATTGTCAGAATCAATTAATAGCCAACCATCTATATCAATAAAAGGATAATAGTCGCTATACCAAGGTATATTGTTGTCTCCAATACCATCGCCAGCAATTGCATGTTTTCCAATACCACTACCATCATCTTGACCTATATAGTCAGACCAGTAGTTTCCTTCCATCAGATCAAAATAATACCAATGGTTATTGGCACCAGATTCATATGCTTGAGCGTTATAATTATTTATGAAATTATTATGATAAATTAAATTATTATTCGAATAGGCCATTAACTTGATTCCGTAGGCATTTTCGTTTGCCGTGTTTCCCGTGATAAGATTACTGCTCGAGTGATCAGCCAAATAGATCCCGTAGTTATTATCGTTTACGGTATTTCCCGTGATATCATTATCATCGCAATCACTGTATAAAGAGATCCCATAAAAATGGTTATTGTTTACAGTATTTCCCGTTATGGTATTCTCATTGCAATAATCTGATAAACGGATCCCGAAGGCATTTTCGTTTACAGTGTTTCCCGAGAGGATGTTAAAGTAGCAGTAATTTTCTAAATATATCCCGATATTTTGCTTGGGTGTACCGATGTTACTTGCGTCGTTTCCCATAATGTAATTATAATTGCAGAAAGAGGCTAAGTAGATCCCATAATGGTTTTCATTTGCGGTGTTTCCCGTAATGGTATTATTATCGCAGTGATCCTCTAAATAGATCCCATAATCATTGTTATTGTTTGCGTCGTTTCCCGTAATGGTATCCGTAATTGTATTATTATTGCAGTAATAAGTTAAATAGATTCCAATCGAATTTTCGTTTGCGGTGTTTCCCGTGATATCGTTATAATCGCAGTGAGATATTAAATAGATTCCATAATCATTGTTACTGTTTGCGATGCTTCCTGAGATATAGTTAAAATCGCAATCCTCCTCCAAATAAATCCCGTTATCTTGGTTGGAGGTACCGATATTACTGGCGGTGTTTCCCACGATATAGTTATCATTGCAGGATAAGACTAAGTAGATCCCAGAATTATAGTTATTGTTTGCGGTGTTACTCGTGATATCATTATTATTGCAATAACGGTTTAAATAGATTCCAATTATATTTTCGTTTGCGGTGTTTCCCTCAATGATATTATCATTGCAGTGATTTTCCAAAAAGATCCCATAATTATAGTTATCACTTGCGGTGTTGTCAGTAACGGTGTTGCTATCGCTGTAATTTAAACATATCCCAATATTGTTGTATTGGGCAATATTGTCAAAAATGGTGTTGTTATTGCTGTAATCTAAATATATTCCGTTATTGTTGTTATTGTTTACAGTGTTTCCTAAAATAGTGTTATTACTACTAGTCCATAAATAAATTCCATTCTGAATGTTGTTATTTACGATGTTTCCCGAAATTGTGTTATTACTACTAGTCCATAAATAAATTCCATTCTTAGCTGTGTTATTTACGGTGTTTTCCGATATAGTGTTATTACCACTATACATTAGATATATCCCAAACCAAACCGTGTTATTTACAATGTTTCCCAAGATGGTGTTATTACTACTACGCCACAAACCTATCCCAATATTATTGGTATATAACATGTTTCCCGAGATAATGTTATTACCACCATACATTAAATATATCCCGTATCGCGTATTATTAATTAGAGTATTTCCTGAGATTACATTATTGTAGCAATTAGAATAAAACCATATCCCGTACCCAAGATATGTGTCACCAAAATTATTATTGGCGGTATTTCCCGAAATTGTGTTATTACTAACATCATTTAAATAAATCCCACATCTTTCGTTATTTGAAGCAATGTTATTAATTAAGAGACCGTTATTCACATGCTCCAATTTAATTCCCGCTTCATGACCTACACTACCTGCGTTGTAAACTTTACAATTTTTGATAATAAAATACACATCTGAATTCCTGATTTCAATACCACTTACTGATCCACCCGCGTTAATTTCGAAACCTTCAATGACATACGGATCAGAATAAGTTCCCGAACCCGTACATACCTTATAGGTAACCGCCCAAGTCCAATTATGAGCGCCAACTCCAGTTGTTTCTCCGTCAATGATAAACGGTAAATTCACGGGATCCATGTAATTTAACGGATCAGAGTATAGATTCAAGACTTCATCTCCATCAGTTAATCCATCACCATCAGTATCGGGGACCAGAGGATTAGTTCCTAGAAGCTCTTCTATTCTATCAAATAGACTATCACCATCCGAGTCAAAATCAGGACCATCGTCCCAAATCGGGTAATTATCTTGACTTCCAGCAGAACCACTAATAAGATAGGGAGAATCACCGATCCCATCATCATTAAGATCCATTCCAGGATAATCATCCCAGTAATTTCCAAGAGATCCATTATCCCATTGATTATTAATTCCAGAATCAAGAGCATTTGCTAAATTATTCGTCATATTATTACTGTATATAATATTATCACTCGAATCCAGATAGATCCCATAATAATTGTTATTGCTTACAGTGTTTCCCGAGATGGTGTTAAACTCGCAGTAATATTCTAGATGTATCCCATAGTCGTTGTTGGTTGCAGTGTTTCCCGAGAGGGTATTATTATCGCAACCATAGTCTAAAATGATCCCATAATAATTGTTATTGTTTACGATGTTTCCCGAAATGTTGTTAAAATCGCACATCTCTTCTAAATATATCCCGTTATCTTGGTTTGATGTACCAATATTACTTGCGTTGTTTCCCGTAATGGTATTATCATCGCAGTTAAATGTTAAAGATATCCCATAATCATAGTTATTGTCTGCAGTGTTTTCCGTAATTGTATTATTATCGCAAGCACCAGATAAGTAGATTCCTTGTTCGTTGTTGTTTGCGGTGTTTCCATTTATGGTGTTATAATCGCAGTTAGTGCTTAAATATATCCCATAATAATTGTTATTATTTACGGTGTTTCCCATAATGGCATTACCAATGCAGTTATTGACTAAAAAGATCCCATGATCCCTGTTATCGTTTACAGTGTTTTCCGAGATGGTATTATAACTACATTTATAGTATAAAGAGATCCCATAGTAATTATCACTTATGTAGTTTCCCGTAATGGTATTATAATCGCAACCAGAGCGTAAACGGATCCCATAATCATAGTTATTGTTTACGGTGTTTTCCGTAATGGTATTATCATTGCAGCGAATTTGTAAGTAAATCCCATAGTCGTTGTTAGTTGCGGAGTTTCCATTTATGTTGTTATAATTGCAATCAGTGCTTAAATATATCCCATAAAATTCGTTATTGCTTACTGTGTTTCCCGAAATAGTGTTAAAATCGCACATCTCTTCTAAATATATCCCACTATCTTGGTTTGATGTACCTATATTACTTGCGTTGTTTCTTCTTATGTAGTTACCATAGCATTGATTAATTAAATAGATTCCATAATTAAAGTTGTTGTTTACAGTGTTTCCCGTGATATCATTATCATTGCAGTAATCTTCTAAATAAATCCCACATTCAAGGTTATTGTTTACGATGTTCCCCGAAATGTTGTTAAAATCGCAATCCTCCTCTAAATAGATCCCGATATATTGGTTTGATGTACCGATATTGCTTGCAGTGTTTCCCGTAATAGTATTATCATTGCAATAAGAGGTTAAATAGATCCCTGAATCAAAGTTATTGTTTGCTATGTTTCCCGTTATTGTATTATTATCGCAGTAAAGACCTAATCGGATCCCAAAATTGTTACTGTTTGCGGTGTTTCCTATAATATTGTTACCATTGCAATAATAGTCTAACATGATACCTTGGAAATCGTTACTGCATGCGGTGTTTCCTATGATATCGTTACCATTACAATAACGGTGTAAAAAGATCCCAGAATTAATGTTATCTCTTGCGGTGTTTCCCGTTATGGTATTATTATCACAATAATCTAATAAATAGATCCCATCATAATTTCCGTATGCATCGTTTCCCATAATCTTATTATCATTGCAGCTCGTTGTTAAATAGATCCCATAATGGTTAGAGTCTGCATTGTTTTCCACAATAGTGTTATTATTGCAGTGACTGATTAAATAGATCCCAGCATGGTTGCTATTTACAATATTTCCCGAGATGGTGTTAAAGTCGCAGTACTCTTCTAAATAGATCCCATTCCCACCACCAGAATGCCCATTATTATATACTGTGTTTCCTATAATGTTATTATCATTACAATAGGAGAATAAATAGATTCCATGCCAAAGATTATTATTTACGGTGTTTCCTATAATATCGTTACCATCACAGTAGTTGTTTAAAAATATCCCATAGTCCATTCTGTTTGCGGTGTTTCCCGTAATGGTATTATAATCGCAATTATATAAAAAGATTCCATAATCATTGTTATCGTTTACAGTGTTTCCCGAGATGGTGTTAAAGTCGCAGTAATATTCTAAATATATCCCGTACCCGTGCCTATCCCCATACCACCCATTATTCCATGCGGTGTTTCCTATGATATCATTATCATTACAATAGGAGAATAAATAGATTCCTGATCCTAGGTTATTATTTACGGTGTTTCCCGTAATAGTATTATTATTGCAGTTATAGTTTAAAGATATCCCAACGGCATTTCCATTAGCGGTGTTTCCCGTGATGTTATTATAATCACAGTAATCTTGTAAATAGATCCCATCATGGTTATTGTATGCGGTGTTTCCCACAATAGTGTTATTATTGCAGTGACTGATTAAATATATCCCATAATCAAAGTTATAGGGTACGGTGTTTTCCGAGATGGTGTTAAAGTCGCAGTACTCTTCTAAATAGATCCCATGCCCACCCCCAGGATGCCCATTATTATCTGCTATGTTTCCTATGATGTCATTATCATTACAATAGGAGAATAAATAGATTCCTGATCTTAGGTTATTATTTACGGTGTTTCCCGTAATAGTATTATTATTGCAGGAAGCGGTTAAACAAATCCCATATTTTTCGTTATTGCTTGCGATATTTTGGGTAATATTATTATCCTGACTAAAAAGGTCTAATTGGATTCCACGGACATTTTCGTTTGCGATGTTTCCTGTAAGTGTATTTGCAAAACTACCTAATAGAAGGAAACCAAATCCATTTCTTAATGCTGTATTATTTGAGAGAGTGTTACTCCAACTTTCGGTTACAAGAAAACCCGCTTGTGCATCAATAATGGAGTTATTAATTAGCTCATTTTGGAAACTGGAATCCACCATAAAACCATAATAGCTTTCCCTAACAGTATTATCCGAGATTATATTACTTGAACTATATTCAAGACATAATCCGTCCCACCCATTAGTGATATCGTTTCTCGAAATGTTATTATTAGAACTCCCTTCGAGATAAATACCATATGTCCAAAACTCTGGCATAAAACTCTTTATCGTATTGTTTAAAATGGTATTTTGTGAACTTCCTTCTAAATGAATGCCATTCTGGGAAATATCAATTTCATTTTCGATTATATTACCATTTTGAACATTCAATAGGTATATACCCGTGCTCGAGTTAAAAATCATGCAATTTTTAATCACAAAATACACGTTAGAATCTCGAATCGTAATGCAGTTCCCACCATTAGCATCTATGATGAGATTTTCGATAACATAAGGATCCAACTCCGTACCAGAACCGCTACACCATGGCTCCAAGGCCGCTTCCGCCCAAGTGTAATCACCCCCTCCGTTACTTACGTCATCATCTATGACAAATGACACAGGAGTATCCCCATCATCCCAGATTGGATTATTATCCTGACTCCCTGCGTAACCGGGGATAAAATATGGAGTGTCTCCGATACCGTCATCGTTTACATCTACACCAGGATAATCATCCCAGTAATTATTACCCCAATGATTAATAATTCCATCATCCCAAGCATTTACTCCATTATCTAAAAATATGTTTCTTGAGAAACTATTTTTATGTTCATATGGTGCATTCCATTCTGCTAAATAGATCCCATAATCATCGTTATTGCTTATTAAATTTCCAGCAATGTTATTATAAATGCAGCCAGTGTAATAAAATCCCCCTACTAAAATTCCTATACTATTTTCGTTTACAGTGTTGTTGATAATGGCATTTAAATAGCCATCCTCATTTAAACATATCCCAATTAGATTATTGTTTGCGGTGTTTCCCGTAATGGTATTTTCAGTATTTAAAAAGTGTAAATTTATTCCATATTGAGAGTTATTGTTTGCGGTGTTTCCCGTAATTGTATTACGATAGCACCAATAGGATAAACGAATTCCTTCATAAGTGTTGTTATTTGCGATATTTCCCGTAATTCTATTACTTTCACACGAGTACAAAGAGATCCCAATACCGTTATTCGAGCAATTATTATCAGTTATATTTCCGTTATTAACAGTTGACAACACTATACCCGCGCTCGAGTTGAAAATCGTGCAATTTCTAATCGTAAAATGCGCAGTAGAATCTCGAATCATAATACCGCTCCCACCACCACCATTTATGGCGAGATTCTCGATAACATAAGGATTCGATCCTATTCCTGCACCACTACACCAAGACTCTAGAACTGCTTCTGCCCATGTATAATCTCCCGCACCATTGCTTACATCATCATCGATAACAAATGGCAGGAGTGGAGAATAATGTGCGATACCAAACCAAGAAAAAGAGGAAACGTTGCCATAAATGATATTATTTATTGTGTCAATATTCGTTGTTGCATCCACCCAAGTTGTGCCGTTCCAATGTAAGAGCTGGAGTGCATTTTCTTCCTCAAACGTCATACCCGTACCATCATACGCAATACTAACAGTCACCGCTCCTGTATAAGTTGCGGAGGTTGTGATATCGTAATAATTACCTAAGAATTGGAAGCCAGGCATCTCAGAGCCAGGGTTTTCGGTGTTCACAATAACTTGTGTATACCCTACATCAGTAACTTCCGAGAAGGTTAAGGAAACTTCAGGTGAAGCAATAATTTTGATACCGACTCCCGTGGGGGTATTTTTGAATGCCAACTTTGCAACGAAAGCATCACGACCTCCTGAGCTCGTCTGACCTGGGAGGGTACCACTCGTGTATCCGGTTACATAAGCTCCAGTAGAGTCAACTGCAACTCCAAAGGCTTCTTCTGCGGCCTCAGTCCCAAATTGATGAGTCCAGATCTCGTTGCCGCTTTGGTCATACTTCCGAACAAATCCATCTACACTACCTGCACTAGTTTGACTTGGTAAGGAACCATAGGTCTGTCCTGCTACATACACCTCGCTTGCAAAGGTAAATACTTCGGAAATCCGATCATATTCTGAAGTTCCGAATTGATGAGTCCAGACTTCGTTGCCATTGTGGTCGTATTTACGGATATAGGCATCATCATCTCCTGCATTTGTTTGGCCAGGTAGAGTGCCTTCTGTATGTCCAACGATGTATACGCCCGTAGAGTCAGTTTCGACATCAATAGGTCTCTCTAATTCTGGGGTTCCAAACTGCCGGGTCCAGATCTCACTACCAGTATCGATGTCGTACTTTCGAACAAAATTGTCCGTACCACCTTCATTTATTTGGCCAGGTAGAGCGCCTTCTGTAAATCCAGCTATGTATACGCCAGTAGATTCAACGGAGATTGCTCGACCCCGGTCAGCGTTATTTAATAAAGTCCCGAACTGGAGATTCCAGAGCTCATTACCGTTGTGATCGAATTTGCGGACAAAAACATCCTCATTACCTTCTATTATGGTGCTTCCAACCACATAAACACCGGAAAAATCAACAGAAATTTCAAAGGCAACTGGGGGAAAATATTGGGTCCAGATCGTATTACCATCATAGGGATTGTATTTACGGACAAAACCCAAACTACCTAAGATACCGGTCAAGTAGAGGCCAGTAGAGTCAATAGAGCTTCCCAGTATAAAGTCGTTAGCCGTAGTCCCGAATTGCTGGATCCAGAGCTGATTTCCATTGTGATCGTACTTGCAAACAAAAGCGTCCTCGAAACCTACATTGCTCTGTAAGGGCAGAGCACCGTTAGTATGTCCCGCTACATAGACGCCAGTGGAGTCGACTGAAGTTACCCAAGCCTCGTCTATACCGTCAGTACCAAATTGACGAATCCATAACATTTCAGGTGGTAAATTGCTGGGGTCGAACCAGAATGTTGTCACAGAGATGTCATTGGTGCTGGCGCCGTTGTCCACGTAAGCCACCTGGTTTCCGAACACACAATTCAATTTCTGGTCCCCGGCTCTGGTGGTTACTGCTAGGGTCTCCCCGGTGGATATGCGGTAGGCGAAGATGTCGTAATTGAGGTCGTTCAATCCATAATAGACCAGGGCCTCGTACGCGATGATGTCACCATCGATGGTTGGTCCGTGGTTGTATCCTCCGTCGTCGATCACGACAATCGGCTCATCGCCGGAGTCGACATCGACCGCACATATTCTCGACACAGTACCACTTACTTGCTCTTCCCATGTCACCCACGTTCCACTTGTTGAGGGATATCGCTCGCGCAGTGTCGAATTGTTTGCTACCCAAATGAGTTGACTGGTGCGGAGGTCATATGCAACGATATCGTAGCCCACCTCCCACACGACAAATGTATCACCGATCTGCAGGCTTCTTGCCGGTTGGGTATCTTCGGTACTGATGACTATCGGTGAGGCCATAGAGCTCACGTTCCTGAGTATGACGCGCGATATGCCCGAGTAGAATTCAATCCACGCGACCAGGTCGCCGCAGATGCGCGCTTCACGGACCATACCCGGGTTAGAGATTATATGGGGGGTGGCGACATCGTTAAGGTCGATGAGGTGGATTTGTCCTTGGGACGAAGCAGCATCAGTAAAGGCTGTGTATACCACGAGATTACCGCTGATATCGTTGAGCTGGTTATCGGTGCTACCCGCGGCTACGCTTATGAGTGGGGGGATTATATTAACACCATCAAGACGTTGTGCATAGATGATACCAGGCTCCCACACTCCATTAAGAGGGTCAAATGACTGACTTGTGTATACGACAATACGACTGACATCATCGGCACCCAACATAGGCGTCGTCTCTATGACGTCGGGAGTATTAGTAACCTCAATCACGGTGAATGGATTAGTAGATATTTCGGGTACTGAGAGTCGTTTGTAAAATATATCCATATCTGATCCCGAATTATCGTAATCCGTTAAATCTTCCCACGTAATGTGCACATTTCCAGCATAGTCAACTGTAATTGTGGGATACCTAGAATAACTTGTGCTCTCGGTGGAGACTACCTCGGTCGCGGTCCACGTACTGCTAACAGCATCCCATCTCTTATAAAATATATCCAAATCCGGTCCCGAATTAGCGTAATTCGTAAAATCATACCACACCACATGCACATTTTCGGCACCGTCCACAATAATCGCGGGAGGATAGGAATTACCTGTACTCTCGGTGGAGACCACCTCGGTCGTGGTCCACGTACTGCTAGCAGCATCCCGTCGCTTATAAAATATGTCCTCATCCGTTCCCGAATTGTCGTAATTCGTTAGATCACGCCACGCCATGTGCACATTTCCTGTATAATCCACCACAATTGTGGGAGTAAAGGAATTATCTGTGCTCTCCGTGGAGACCACCTCGGTTGTGGTCCACGTACTGCTAACAACATCCCATCGCTTATAAAATACGTCCCAATCCGCTCCCGAATTGTCGTAATTCGTTAGGTCACGCCACGCCACATGCACATATCCGACACCTTCCACTGCAATTGTGGAAAAACCAGAATCTAATGTGCTTTCGGTTGAAACTACCTCGGTCGCGGTCCACGTACTGCTAACAACATCCCATCGCTTATAAAATATGTCCCCATCCGTTCCCGAATTGCCGTAATTCGTGGAGTCCTCCCACGCCATGTGCACATTTCCTACACCGTCCACAGTAATCGTGGGATACTGAGAATCTAATGTGCTCTCGGTGGAGACCACCTCGGTTGTGGTCCACATACTGCTAGCAACATCCCATCTCTTATAAAATATATCCATATCCGTTCCCGAATTGGCGTAATTTGTGTAATCGTACCATGCAATATGTACATTTCCGATATCGTCCACAGCAATCGTGGGAGACCGAGAATCTAATGTACTCTCGGTGGAGACCACCTCGGTCGTGGTCCACATACTGCTAACAACATCCCATCGTTTATAAAATATATCTTGATCCACTCCTGAATTGTCGTAATTTGTGTAATCATTCCACGCTATATGTACACTTCCGGCACTGTCCACTACAATCGTGGGATAACCAGAAGTACTTATGCTCTCGGTGGAAACCACCTCTGTCATTCCAAATTCTAAAGCAGAGTTTTTTAAATCCCTTGAAAATTTATCTGAATCATCAATAATTTCATCCTCTAATATTCCTCCGCTAATATTATTACCTGCAGACAAGGAAAATAGTAGAATACTTCCAAATATAAATAAGAATAGCAGTAATGAACCGATTTTTTTGATGGGTTTTTTATTTTTCATTTTTTTAATTCACTCAATTTTTTGATAATCTCATTTTCTGGTCAAAAATTTTATAAAAATGGAATTTTTTTTACAAATATGTGAGCCTTAATTTTTTACTTGGATTTACATTAATGTATAATAATGGTCTTATCGTATATAAAATTATAATTTTTTTTTTGTCAATATTGTATAGATTACTAATTACAGTTTTTGGTAAAAAAATTATTTTGATTTTTATTATGTAGTTTAGTATGGAGATGAAACAATGCCATATTAGATAGTCAATGGGACAGACCCATATTTAAATATTTTTATATCTATTTACAAAAAAGATGTTCTTAGCTGAGGCGAGTATTAATCATCTGCTTGTAAGAGAAGAAGATTTTTAAATTTTCAATAAAAGCTTAGATAACCTCTAATTCGTTAAGGAATAGGTATTAAAATGGAGCTAATAAAAATGAAAAAAAAGAGAAAATTGTTCTTCTTTTGTGAACTTCTTCGCCAATACTAACTCTATACATCATCTTCCGGAGTTATTTATTTTTCTAATTTTATTGGAAAAAATAGTTGATTTTTGTAGGCTTCATAGACCATGAAATTAGCTTCTTGATCTGAAATATTCATTTCTCGTATGAGGGTAGAAGTGAGTTCTGCAGGATAAAACCCATCAGATCTTGAATTAAGATCGTTTAAGAGGGTTAAAAATGCTTCTGTAGCATCGTATTTATTCATTTGTTTTATGTTAATTTGGCATTTTTTATTCAAATTCAAATCAAGTCCCGTTTCAATCGCATCCTCAAAATCGTTGAAAACTTGGATTTCACCGTCAAAGTTTTTTAAATCATTAATATGTCTAATTTCATAAGCCCTTAAAACCTGTCCACACTGTTCTTTTACTAGATCTCCAAGACTGTTATGAGAAACTAAACCTAATCTAAGATATTCACCATCCATGAGGGTTATTGTAAATTCATTATACTCAATAACATTATCTCTACCTCCACCTCCATCCCCAACTGGTAAACCCATTTGTTTAGCCAGTTCATCTTTAAAATTTCCCATAGCAGATATAAAGCCAGTGAATAAATTTTCATCCAACCCAATACCGCCATGAATGGCAATTTTAGAGAGACATAAGCCTGAGTCATTATGTATGGCTAAAATTGTAAGAATACTCGTGACATCTTGAAAGTATTGTGCTTTTGATAACTGTTCTTCGCTTAGTTTTCGTGATGTTTTTATTTTATCTTTTTTTGGCAACTTTCTCATTACAATTCCAGCAATTATAATTGCCGCTATTACAATACTACTAATAATAATGATAAAAACTATGTCGAGGGAGGATTGTTCTGGAGGGAGTTCCTTTATGAGAGTTACTTCAGCATAATTGACATTACCAACAGTATCATTTACATAGATTTTAACTAGAAAATGGCCTTCAGGTAATAAATTCCATATTGAAAAGGGCAAGTCAATTACTACATTATTACCGGGGCTCGCGATAAATCCATATTCGATATTTGAATAATTAATGGTGACCCAAAGCTTATCGAAATTAACATCAGAAAAATTAATTATAAACTCGAACGGTAATGCCCATATTAAGCCATTTGTAGGGTAAATTATGGCAATTTCTGGAATTAAGTCATCCTTGATAACGATGACGCTTTCGAAATCTATATTCCATGCAATATCTCGAGCATAAAAGGTAATATTTACAATACCGTCATTTAACACATCCCATGCGTCTTGGTCGATTGTATCGTTTTCTGTAATGTAGTATTTTATACCGCCATTATTTATTGTATACCACATGGAATAGATATAAGTTTCATTGACAAATATATTAAATTCAGGAGCAGTAGCACCATACCCACTTGAGGTAGGAATATTAATTGTAATACTGGGAGGTCCGTGGTCCACAATTGGAAGATCATCTATTGAATTTGCTCCACCAGGAATATTAAACGGAATATCACCAATATTATCGTTATTTAAATCGAAACCGGTGTAATTATCCCAATAATTCCCAACTATTGTATTATTCCAAAAATTTGCCGTCCCGTTATCAAAAACATGAAGTCCATTTGAAATAAAGGAATTTCTATAGAATACATTATTATCGTTCAATTGAGTGTGAAGTTGAAGCCCGAAACCATTATTATCTTTAATAATATTATCGCGAAACTCGTTGTCGTCGCAATTAGTGTACATTCTTATCCCATAATTTGTTGTATCACTTATAAAATTACCAATTATATTGCTCTCATAACAAGCGCTCATTGAAATTGCAATAGAACCACCTGAAATTGTATTGCGAATAATATCACTTTGATCGGATAATAAAAGATACACTCCATTATTATTGATTATTTGATTATTTGATATTGAAGTGTTATCAGATGTGATCACCCTTATTCCATCATTATTAAGATCCTCAATTATATTTTGTGAGATAATATTATGATCACTACTACTTTCAACTCTTATTCCAAAATCTTGCTGAGTTGTAATTGTATTTTTAATGGTATTATTATATACCAAGTTTTTTTTACAGTTATCATAAAAAACTATTCCATTATCATTATTATCAATTATAATATTTTCCAGAATATCGTTATCATCGCAAAAGTCTTCAAGATATATTCCAGTATTTTGGAGAGCTGTACCATCATTTTTTATTGTATTTCCAAGGATTCTGTTGTTTATACAATTTAAAGATAAATACATTCCCTGCATACCATTATTAATTAATTGATTTCTCGAAATTGTATTATTGACACAACTAACCATGTAAAGTCCGTTATCTATGTTGTTTGATAGAACATTATTAACTAAGGTTCCCTTATTCGTATTTTCTAACTTAATTCCATTAGTAGTATCAAAAACAGTAACATTTCTAATTGTAAAATAAACATTAACAGAATTTTCAATAAAAATACCACAACCTATTGGAGAAGCACTTGCATTAATTATCATGTTTTCAATTAAATAGGGGTTATCCCAAGTACCTGATCCAGAACACCATTCCGTATTATTCGCAACGGTCCAATTTAAATTAGTTATATGGATAAATGTAAAGTTATTCCAAAATCCTGCGGATTTTAAATTAAATTCTCTAATTTCTAAATCCTCTTGAGCAGTTTCATGATAATTATTCATATTATTTTGAATAGAAATTGAAAACATTATCAGAAATAGTATTAAAAAAGCAAAAATATGTTTCATTTTTATTTTTATTATAAAAATCCCCTTTTATACCTTACGTATTATAATTTTCCTATAACAGCTGGTCTTTCATATAGTCCTACACACTAATAATTAAAGTAGGGCTATAAAAAATTATTTATTTGCCAAAAAATGAAAAGATAAATAAAAAAAATAATTTAAAACTATAACAAAGTAGATGTTAATTATATGGTAGTTCAAAAAGTATACCATTGTAATAACGAAATATTAGAATGGAAATGGTCTTCAGATAACGAATTAATGCCACAGCACATGTGGACTTCGACATTTCTAATTGACGGGTTGTTAATTGACGCAGGTGCTCCAGGAGGGGTAGATGATTTACGAGATTTTATCAACTCTCTTAACTCCAAGAACATGGTGGAAAAGTGTGTAATTACGCATAACCACGAAGATCATTGCGGGGGAGGGCGTATGCTTCAAAAAGAATTTAAGATTCCCGTATTTGCAAATAAATTGGCTATTTCGTTATTGAGGGAAAAAAAAAATTATCCCGATTATCGTCAAATGGTTTGGGGTGTTGATTATCGCCCTTTTGAAGCTGAAGTATTAAAAGATCCAATTAAATCTAAATCAAGTAAATATATTTTTGATATAGTAGATACACCTGGACACGCTCCTGAATTAATTAGTTTAGTTGAACGAAAACAACAGTGGGCATTTATCACCGACGCAGTAATGCCAAAATATAAAATGATATTTGGTAAACATACAGATATTCCCGAAGATATCTCCCTTATATTTCAATCAATCAAAAAATTATATGATTTCACAAAAGGAATGGACAATTTGCTTCTCTTCACTTCCGGGAAAGGAGTTTTTAAAGGCAGATCGTTCTTAAAAGATAGAATGGATGAGATTAATTCATTACATTTGAATGCTCATAGATTTCAAAACGAAGCTAATCAAAAAGGACTACTGAATAAGCAACTTTTAAGATACGTCTTAAAAAAGATGTTCGAACGAGAAAATTTTGTAGGCATACTTACTCGTGGAGGATTATCTAATAAAAATTTGATAGTATCGCTACTCGAATGGCCTATGGAGTAAAACAGAGATTAAAGAAGATTAATGATATTAACCAATCTTTCACTGTACTATGATTTTTTTATCTCATCAATTGAATGGGATAATAATGTTAATCTTCCCATGATATGAGTGAAAAAATTTGACATTATGTCTTCAATTTTATTGCTTCTCATTAATATTGCTACTGCTTCGCTGTAGGTCTTACATCCATATACTTCTTTAATCTTTTTAAGATCATCTTTTATTTTTTCATTCAAATCTATTGTTGGCATAATACTCTAGAAGAATGTTGTATATATAAATTTTGTCATTAGAATGTTAAATTATAATATTTTAAAAACATTTATATGCTAATGATACTATAAAAATGTGTAAATATATTTGTTAAAGCAAAATTATATCAAAAAAAAATTGAATCATGTCAATTGATTGGAGTAAAGCGGAAGAAAAACTTGAAAAGAAGCAAGCAGTAGAGGGTAGAATTTTACTTGAATTAAGAGGTAAAGGTGATTATTTGAGAGAAAAGCTAGAAGAAGCAAATGAAAACCTATTTCAAAGTAAAGAAGAGTTTTATTTATTATCAAAAGATCATGAAAATTCAAAAGCTGCTAATAGAAGAGATATCAAAGAAAAAGAAGAAACAATTAATAATTTGAAAATAGAGATTGATGATGTAAAGAGAGAATTAGAGAAACATAGTTCTAAAGTAAGTGAACTTGAATTCTTATTGAAAGAAAAAGAGCAAAAATTCTTACAAATAACAAATTCCTCAGGAAGCGAGATTTCGAAAATAACCTCTGAATTAGAAGCAGCAAGGGATAAAAGTTCAGAATTAGAAAATAATTTAAATAGGGCAATTAGTAATAGCTATGCCAAAGACGAAGAAATAGGACGGCTAACTGGCAAGGTCGAAGAATTAAGTCGATTAAATAGTATGATCGAAGAATTAGATGCTGAAAAAAATAATTTAGAAGCGCAGTTAAAGAATTTAAGTGAACAAAAAGAATCAGAAATCCAAAACTTAGAACGTGCCTTAGTCGAGAAAAATAAATTATTAGAGGAACAAGCTATGCGTTACGAAGAAGTAGAAAAAGAATTAGAAGCCTTAAAGCCTACAGAAATAGAGGAATCGGTTTATTCCCCTTCCTATGAAACACGAATTATTTGTCCTATGTGTGATGCAAGAGGAAAAAATATTAGAACAGTTGACGACAAAAAAACAGTTCTTTCATATATTGGAAATATCCCGATGTATGCTAAGAAATATGTCTGTATAAATTGTAACTACGATTGGAAATAATTAAGAAAATACTAAAAAATCAATAATCTTTGAGTATAAGTGATATTACCCTTGATTCAGTATATCAATATCCTCACCCGTGAAGGCAAATCATTGTTATTCCGAAATTACGGAGCTTCGGATGTCGATAGAGATTTGTTGGTCGGATTTTTAAATATTTTCTCGGATGTTGTGAAGGAAGGAAGTCAGAGTGACATCAAATCTACAGCTACAGATGAGTACAAATATTTTTACACGATGATTGATGAGATTATAATCGTAGTTTGTACTGATCTTGAAGACGAGGACTCAATATTAATATCTAAAATTACTACTATAAGGGAAAAATTTATTGAAGAGTATGGAGAAAAATTAACGAGTGGCGAATGGTCAGGAAATCGCAGTCTGTTTTCTGGATTTGAAAGAGAACTCGACGATATGTTCCTTGGTCCAATAAAAGTAGCGATAATCGGGATGGGGGGATGTGGCAAAAATGACCTCGTACGCTTAATCTGTGGCAAAGGTATTAATTTAGAATATATGCCAACCATAAATGTTGATATGTCGAATTTTGATGGAGCGGAGATTGGAATTAACCGTTCCATAACGCTGTGGGATTTTGCGGGGCAATCTAACTTTAGGTCTCTCTGGAAAAGTTTACTTGAAAGTACTGATATAGCTCTATTAGTTCTTGATTCAACCTTTGAGAATGTAAATAAAAGTAAAGATATCATTCAGAAAATTTTAGATAAACATTATCGGGATGTATTAGTTATCGGTATAGCGAACAAACAAGACATGCCTGGTAGATTAACACCGCAATTTTGCGAAAGAATCCTCTCCCAAGCGGAAAGAGAACCTCCGATCAAAGTCCATGGAATGGTTGCAACTAACCATGCATATCGAGAGAAAATCCTCGCGATCTTAAGAGATGCGATAAATAAAATTTCCAATGGTTTTAAACCTAGTTCTGAAATCAAATTGCAAACACAATTTAATGATAAAGCGAGCCAAGAATTCGAACAGTTTAAGATTGAAAAATCCAATAAAGAAGCAATAGAAAGGGCTGAGAGTTATTTTAAAACAAATGAAACTAATAGGATTAAGAAAGTAATTGATAATATACTTTCAAAGATTATAAAATCCGATAGTGGTATTAAAAAAGTAATAGTAGTTGACAGAACAGGACTAACGATTGCAAGCGTTTCTAAATTTTCATACTTTCCAGCGGATGTCGATGGTATCGGTGCGATTGCAAGCGCTGTATTTTGTGCGAGTGAGCAACAAGGAAAAAATCTAGATCTTAACGATTTAGAAATTGTTATTAGTGAATTCTCAGGAGGAAAGATTTTTACCTCAAGTTTTGGTCCAAAGGGTATATTCACCCTCATTTCTGATCCAGATATTAATATTGGATTGATTAGATTAATATTAAAGCGTTCAGGAGACGAATTGAAAAAGATTCTTGACAAATTCTTATCAAATATTCATAATAATTTAGATCCTGGAGACCCTGGCTCTGCAAGTGAAGCTGCATTAGTAGACTTTTGATAAGGGAAAAGTGTTAAATATGTCACTAAGAAGGTTGTTCTTGTTTCTTACCTTTGCTCATAGATTTTGTCTATGAGGACTAACCTTATTAATGAAATTTGGCTACCCTTTAAATGGAATATTATACTATATTACAGAAATTCCAAAAAAAAAAACATATAAAAGTGATTTAAGATGCCAAAGTGCCCATATTGTAAAGAGAAGCTCGAAATAAAACTCGAGATTAGCCCAGGACCAATCAATGACAAGTTTAAAGATGATCTTATAAAAACTTACGAGAATTTCATAGATATTCAAGCTGAGGTCGTCCCATTTGGGGGAAAGATGATAAAACGAATGGCACAATATAGTTTAAAATTCATTAAACGATATTTAGATAAAATTGGAGCCATACCGCTAATATTCCACTCGTGTTCAAAATGCGATTCTGTAATATCATCCCAAACCATAGTTGATTTAATGTCTTCAGGAAGTTCAGGTTCCTCATAATACCTTTTTTTTTTTAATTCTTTTCTAAAGATATATCTAGAATGAGCTTTTTTTCTATTACTTCATTAGTTTCTAAAAGTTTTCTTTAACTTCGAAGAGGAGAAAAAAAAGAATAATATCTCATATACCCTTTTTTTTTGTTTAAATACATTCGAGGACTTTGAATATAAATTATGAGGTGAACCTAATATCGTTGTCACAAAAGAAGAGATATTAATCATAGATTCTTCAGAAGAACCTTTCGATTACGCCCGGATTTTAGATTACACGCGATTTGAACCACCTGCGGAACTGAGTTTACCCGCTTACGCGTTCGAACGAGATTAAGGTTGATAATAAATTAAGATTAAGCCTCTCAAAATGAAGAGAGTTTAGAGATATCTTTTATTCAGGCTTTTTTTTACAGGAATGAGTTAATCGCTCTTCTTTATTAAGCTTAATTCCGCAATATTCGCAATGTATTTCTTCTTCGGGGTCTTTTTTTTTTAGGGGGGTACGAAGTTGTACTTGAGGGGCCATTGCGAAGTCGTCTGGTGGTTTTGGAGGGTTTAAAATATAAGGATATGGAGGATTATCCTCACCATCATCATCATAGTGACCAGATCGCCAAATTTTTCCCAAATGCTTCCCTAAATCAGGGAGGATTAATCTAAGTCTAACATCTTTCGTAGTAGACACTGTCAAAACCGCGTTTGGACCCGCCTGCATTACCAAGATATATCCCTCGCTTCCTTTTATGTACAACTGATCGAAATCTCCTTTTCTCATTTCTATAATTGCCTTTTCAGATAAAGAGAGTAAAGCTGCAGTCATTGCAGCGATCTTCGTTTCATCGACACCTTGCGGGAGTGCAGAAGCAATAGGAAGACCTTCAGCAGACACAATAGCGGCAGATTTTACTTCTGGAATTGCTCCGAGTAATTTTTTCAAAAGATCATTTAAATTGTCAACAGAATCCATTAGTAATACTTTCTCCTTCGCACTAAATACCTATTTTTATTAGATAAAAATAGTTTAATAGAAGATTATTAAGAATATATTTTCGCTAATAGATTAAATTAATTTATAAAATTTTAAAAAAAATTAAAAAAAAATTTTAATCTCGTAGACCTAATATGGTTGTTGCACAAACGCTAAACGCACCGCCAAGATTATGACACAAACCGATCTTGGCATCAGGCACTTGTCTTCCTTCAGCACGGCCTTGAACTTGCTTGCTAATCTCTGTAAGCATCCGGCAACCGGTACTTCCAATGGGATGACCAAAACTTTTCAGCCCTCCAGATGGATTTACGGCAGTTTCTCCGTCC
This sequence comes from Promethearchaeota archaeon, assembly GCA_030599585.1. GTDB lineage: Archaea > Asgardarchaeota > Lokiarchaeia > Sigyniarchaeales > SOKP01 > SOKP01. Next base: position 19,946 of record JAUVNS010000013.1, read on the forward strand.
CAATTGAATGTGCCATTCTTGAGTTCTTCAGCTGCTTGACCTCTATCACAGAATTGTAAATCTTGACAATTTATGAGTTCTGTGATCGTAAAACAGTCATGAACTTCTGCGGCGTCAATTTGTTTTCGTGGATCGGTGATTCCCGCTTCTTTATAAGCATACTTCGCTGCTTTTACGGTCGATGGAAATGCAGTAAAGTCTGCTCCAGGTCCGTTGGGAGGTACGTACCAAGGAAAATTGGTGTGGGCAGAAATCGCATTGGCTTTCACCACTACGTAGTCATCCGCATGAGCGTAAGATTCTGCGAGTTCTGGTCTCGTAAGGATCAACGCAGCTGCTCCATCTGACATAGCGCAACAGTCAAATCTACCTAGAGGGTCCGCAATCATGGGGGCACTCATCGCCGCATCAATGGTAATAGGTCTTCTGAAATGTGCTTTTGGGTGATGAGAACCATTATCATGATTTTTTACAGCAACTCGAGCTAAATCTTCCTTTGTCCAACCGAATTCGTGGAAACATCTGGTTGCAGCCATTGAAAACATTGCGGGTGCGGAAGGTGTTGGATATAGGGGATGTCCAAATTGTTTAAATCCAGGCAAGCCACTGCCACCTTCATCCATTAGCTTCTCTACTCCACAAGCGAGAACAATATCATATGCTCCAGAAGCAACAGCGAAACATGCATTACGGAATGCATCCATACCAGAAGCGCAGTAATTTTCCACGCGAGTAGAAGGTTTTCCATCCAATCTTAGGATATCTTCTACCATAGCACCGGAAAGTCCAGTAAAATAGTAAAAAATTCCAACCCAGCTTGCATCAACTTCATCTTTTTTTATTCCAGCGTCTTTAATGGCACTCTGGAACGCTTCGAAAAGCAGATCGTATTGCGACTTATCCCACCGTTCTCCATATTTTGTCATATCGCATCCGATAATTGCTACTTTATCTTTTATACCATGTCTCATAGTTATTACCTCCTTTAAGGTCTCCCCCTCACGGGTCGACATTTCCAATAATAATTTTTAAATTCAGCACCTTCGTGTTCTTTTCTGAAGGTCATCTCGACTCTCATCCCAATTTTGACATTTTCTTCGGGTTTTTCAATTTCAGTCATATTTACGAGCACTCTACCACCACCATCAAGGTCTACCACGCATCGAGGGACGGGTGTGTTGAGATATGCTCCACCAACCAAGTGATCAAGTGTAAACGTGAAGAGTTCTCCTTTCTTTGCGAGTTTTATGCTTTCAAGTTGATCATCAGCTCTACAGACGGAACAAGCTCGTGACATGTTTGGATATTGCACAGCTCCACAATTCTTGCATTTTACACCATACCATTTATAAACTGAGGCAGTATCACGCCAGATTAAGACAGCTGAGCTTTTACGTATATATCTATCTTTATCGATCAATTCTTTGAACTCAATAAAATTGTTGTAATTCTTTAGGAGGGTCATCGATTTTTGGTGACCGACAAAGCCCATCCTTCCTTTGCTAATAGCTTTAACACCATCTTTATCTCGAACTTGCATTAGAATTGCATCTGCTCCATCTCCATAACCAGCCATGATGATCTTGGCATCTGGTTTGGGTCTTCGTAAGCTAGCAATGAGGAGCATGAAGGGCATTGGTGTCCCCGTGTCACCTACTTGAAAGAATAATCCATTCTGAGCGACTCCTTGGCCAAATTTCATTATTTTAGAGATTCTACTGTGCATTCGGGGGTTACTATAGTAATAAGCTGCAATTGCGATGTCTTCAGTAGGATTTAAATTATTGCGTTTCAAGATTTCGGACATAACCTTCGTAATGCTTTCCACATAAAACTTCGCGTCCATTTTAGGTTCAAAAGTCCTGATAAATTTATCTTTTTCCGCTCTTTTCCACGGACCAGTCACATTTGCTGAGACAGAATAATAATCATCAATCGAAATTGGGATATTTTCTTCATCCGCAACGAGTATAGCTGCTGCGCCATCAGCAAATCCGTATTCCCACATGGTTGAGGGCTCAGGTTTTCTAGTATCAGCTGCAATTACCAGGATGCTGTTGATGTCTTTGTTAGCCTTGACTGTATCAACAGCCCTAGTTAAGGCAGTTGTACCTGCTTTAGTAGAATCCGTGAAATCTGCGGTAATGATGTCCTCTCTCATATCGAGTACTGTAGCGATTAATGACGCTGAATCTTTTTCGGTGTACACTTGTGTTGTTGAAGCAAAGAATATTCCATCAACCGTCTTTGGGTCAATTCCCGCCAAGCAATCAAGTCCTGCTTCTACGGACATTGTCAAGCTGTCCTCATCTACCATTGCTACTGCTTTAGTCCCGGGAACTACGGGAAAATCCCATGCTTTCGCAATAAGTTCTCTGGGCAGCATATATTTAGGTAAATAAGCACCATAACTTTTAATACCAATTGGCATATTAATTTTTTACCTCTATTATCTCTTATTTTTGTTATTTGGATATATTTAATTAATTATATGATTCTCAATTTTTTAAATTAAATATATTTTGGTTTTTAATTCTGACTGAAGATGTTTTTCAAAAACCAATTTTTTTAAGAATAAGATGGATGCTAATCAATACGAGCTTTTTTTGGGAAATTCAATCGTTTTCAAATTTTTTTTCTAAAACGGTTATTATAGGCTTGAATCCGACTTTACCGAAAACATCTATTAATTTTTGTAATTTTTTGCCTCCCCCATAAGCCATATTGATCCTTACAGCTTCGCATCCCCACGATTTGAGTATCTGTGTAGCCCGATCTGCGAGAATTTGACCTACACCTTTTCCAATGAATTCTTTTTTCGTCGCCCAATTATTTAAGTATCCAATATACTGTCCTAAGTTGTTTTTAACTCCTTCCAGCATTCCCAATGAAACAACTTGTCCTGTTGATTTTAATTCAGCTATCAATGTAATTCGTTTTAAGTTTGGTTTGAATTGCCTTAGACCAGATGTTTCCCGCCATTTTGACTCTACGAATCCGATATTGAACTTACTTTGAAGTTCTAATAATATCTTTAAAGTAGCTTGGTAATCAGATGTTCTATAATTTCTAATGATAATATCTTCTTCTTTAATTAAATCGTCGGACATATTTTTCTACCCATTATTTGTATTTTATGTAGTTTTTAAAAGGTTTAAATCAATTCTTTTTGACAACAACTTCTCGTTGCTAACTTCGTCAATGATAAAGAATATATACTCGTCAATATGAGGTATGATAGGTGATATAAAAACTAGTTCTTCTTGTGGGAACCAGTTTTCGATGGTTTCAATCATAATCTCTTTTTCAAAATACTCTTTAAGATGATTAATTTTCACGATTATCCCCTTAGCTTCTTCTAGGGTGTTGTTTTGAACCAATATTTCCAATTCTTGGCTATCTTCTATAATATTTATTTTAAGTAGCATAAATTGTTTTTTGTCGGCAAAGGTCACTTCTCCCTTCTTGTTAGGGTCAAATAATTGAATGCTTGAGAAAGAGCCTTTATAATCCTTACTTTCTATATGCGATACATCTAACCCCTTAAACGCTAAATATGCTATAGCTTTTTGCATTCGTATTGATGTAGCGTCTGAATTTTTTATCACATCAGAAAAGAAAGTATTCGTTGTTATTTCGATTGAATCTCTAAGGTTTTTTTTGATTACCTGGCCAATTTCTATGCGTTTTTTAATTTTAGGAGATTTAATTACTTCATCTTGTAATATTTCAGAGTCAATTATTTCAAACAACTTGTCTTCATATCTATCTTTTATTTCTTGAGTCAAAATTCTTATTAGCTCGTCCCCAAAAAGCTCAATATTGTTTGGCAGTGATACTATTATCACAATTGTTTCAGGGGTATCGTCATGAAGTCCAGATCGTCGTTTTTCTCTTTTTGATTGAGTGAGAAATTTCTTACCGAAGAATGTGTATCCTTTGTATTCAAGATCTATATGATCTAACGCGTCGGATTCGTCTAAACTCAAAAACCAAATTGGATGATATTTAATCGGACGCATAAAGGCTTTGTCGTTCTTATACTTTTCAACGGGATATATTAACAAAGGCATATGTCCTTGAGCTTCGTCAAAATATAGGACATAAACTACTGCTAATTCCTCAAAAGGATTTTTTTCCGATGTTGATTCAAATAATTCAGCCAAGAACGTACCCTTATAGTCGTTTTTTTTGAACTGCTATGGAAAGAAATAATTCTTTGTCTAAAAGTTTAATTAAAAAATATGTATTATTAATAATAACAGTTTTAAAGTGAGTATTTATGCAAATAACTGATGTTAAGACCTATATTTTACAATTGGATTTTAAAATTAAAATAGGAAGTATGCCAAGACTTCAAGCTAGTGGGCTTTATACTAATCTTAAAACAGACGAAGGAATTGATGGATGGGCTTTGTCGCATTGGAACTTAAGTAATTTAGCTCAAAAACATTTCATTGATGATGCACTAAAGAAGATGGTTTTAAAGAAAGATCCATTTATGATTGAAGAAATCTTTCACGAACTATACCAAAATAGCAATAGAATTATGTTTGGAATCCCTCAAGCTACTTCTGCTATTCAAATTGCATGCTGGGATATAATCGGCAAAGCTACGAAACAACCCATATATAAACTTCTCGGAGGTAGAAAAAGAGAAGTAAAATGTTATGCGTCAATGCCTCGAGGTTATAAACCAAAAGCAGCTGTAGGCGCAGTTGGATCCGCATTAAAACCGGAACTGGGTGGTTTTAAAGCTGTTAAGCTCCGTATCGGCAATGGCGTAAAGAAGGACGAAGAATTGATTAAAGAAGTAAGGAATGCATTTCCAGATATCGCTATCATGGTGGATGCAAATTCAGCTTATGATTCTGTTAACGAAGCTTTAAAGGTTGCTGAAGTGTGTCATAAATACGGAGTTGAATGGCTAGAAGAACCCATACCTACTGATAATCTCGCGGGACTAGCAAAAATACGAGAAAAATCTCCTGTACAGATCGCAGGTGGAGAAAATGACATGGGGATTTTTCGGTTTGAAGACATTCTCTCGAAGGAATGTTTTGATATTGTCCAACCTGATGTTACTCGTAGCGGAGGGTTTTTACAACTAAAGAAAATCGATGCGATGGCAGAGGTCAAAGGAGTGCAATGTATTCCCCATATATTTGGCTTTGGGCATATACTTGCTGCTAACCTTCATTTTGTAATGGCTTCTCGTTGCGAATGGTGTGAATTTCCGTTTATTCCAGACGAGTATCAATTACTTGAGGAACCTATAAAATGCGTTAAAGGGAAAGTAAAAGCGCTAGATGAGCCTGGGTTGGGAGTAAAAATTAACAAGCAGATGTTTGAAGAAAATATTTTGAAAATATAGTTTTTTTTCTCTATATTTAATTTTTTCTGTTTAAAATAAATTTTAATCTAATTTTACATTACATACATCGAGGTTTAAATTATACAAGCATTAAATATTGGAAAATCTTTAAACAAAAAATTATTATTTATGTTGTTAATCTTTGATTTGGAGCCCTATTGATTCATGAAACTTGTTAATAAACTCGAATTAATTTATATTCCAGCATCTTATTGGAATGAACCTTTAAGTGGGTTTGAATTAATTTCTAAAGGAAAACAACTTCCTAAAAATTCTAGTTTTTTTCTATTATGGAATCCAACAAATCCATCAGAAAAAGAGCTTACTGAGCGAATTAAGATCAGGTTCCCAACTATTCCCGCAAATAAGCTATTAACTTGTAAGATCAACTTTGCGATTCCGGTACATTCATTAAGAGCTGATAGTGATGTGACATCTACCACGAAATTTTTTGATGTATCGTCATTCACAGGAAAAATCATGCCTATTGCACCTACTGTAAAATTACTATTTCAACTGGAAATAATTGGTAGTCAAGATCGAGGTGCGAAGCGTATTAGTAATTCTATTAAGACGTGGGCGTTTTTAACAAAATTAATATTTGAACTATTAAACAACGGAAAATTTATTCCTATTTTAGAACCAGCTACAAAGGAAAGATACACTGGCCAATGGCGCTTATTACCAAAGTCTCAAATAGATAAAGATCGGTTTAAAACGATCTTAACTAATAGTTCTTGGCCTGCTTTTTGTCTTCCTATAAATTTCATTCGAGTAAATGGAGCAATTAAAACAGATGGTCTTTGGCACCCTTCCTATGTTTTTTCCATCTTTATGGATAATATAGGAGATTATTTGATACGTTCGACGCTTAATAAAAGTGATTTTCAAACGTTTAAAGAATTTTATAGTACAGAAATTAAAAAGGAAACAGATCCAGACTATAAATTGGGTTGGGATTACAAATTTCTTAAAGCTCTCATCAGAAAGGATCCAAGTTTCAAAGTAGAAGAATTTTATGAAACTATTTTACCTACATTAATTACGAATTGGACTCAGTCTGCTCAAGGGCTTACGCTAACGCAAGGTTTTACGTTCAATTTAGAATTGAAATACCCTCAAAACCCAGAAGATGATTGGCCATTATTGTTTTACCTTTCTTCACAAGATGGCACAAATTCTATCCCTTTAAATAAGGTCTGGGAAGTTAGTAATTCCAAAAAAGAAGAATTTCAAAAATTTTTTGAAACCGATGGACAATTTTTGGAAATAATTTTAAGAGCCTTGGGTGCGGCATCAAAGATATTCCCACCAATTAAAAGAGCTCTGTTAGAAAACATAAAAGGCGAGATTAAGCTTACTTCCGGAGAAGTAATGGATTTTTTAAGATATCCAAAAGATTTATTGATTCAAAGTGGATTCAATATTATTCTTCCTGCTGTATTCAATAGGGGAGGAAAACAACGGTTATCAGCAAAGCTAATTATTCGTTCAACAAAAGACGATAAAAAGGAAAAAAAAGGGATATACTCCGTTTTACCATCAATGTTTGATATTGATTCAATGTTAGAATCTAAATGGGAGGTCTCTCTTGAAGGAAAACTAATTTCTGATGAAAAATTTAACAGTTTGATTAACTCAAGCGACCCGCTAATCAATTTAAGTGGAAAATGGATATTAGTTGATCAGCAAGATATTGAAGATTTAAAGAGCATTAAAGATTCTGAAATCAAAAATTACATGGATGCTCTTAAACTTGGATTAACGGGAAAGACTCAACTACATGAAAACGGTATTAAGTACGATGTAATTGTCGAAGGAGAATTAAGCGAGATTATTGAAAAATTACAATCCATAGAATCGTTTGAAGAAATTCCTTCTTCTTCATCGTTTACCGGAAAACTGCGCCATTATCAGCAGGAGGGGCTGACATGGATGGCAAATATGGCAAGATTCAACTTTGGATTATGTTTAGCTGACGACATGGGGCTTGGAAAGACAATTGAAGTCATAGCTTTTTTAAGTTATCTTAAAGATCAATTTCCTAATAATCTGGGAAGTGTTTTAATTATATGTCCTACTTCAATATTATTTAATTGGCAACGTGAGTTAATGAAATTTGCTCCGGATTTAGATGTTGTGCTTCACCATGGAGCTAAGCGAATTACAGAAGCGTCAGGTATTCCTGAGTTTTTAAAACCGCATAGAATTTTTCTTACGTCTTATGGAACTATTAGAAATGATATTGACTTTTTAGAAACAATTGATTTTAGCGGAATCATCGTTGACGAGAGTCAAAACATGAAAAATTACGCTTCAAAACAAACTAAAGCAATAAATAAGTTAAAAAGCCAATTTAGAATTTGTTTAAGCGGTACTCCAATAGAGAATCGTTTACTTGAGCTTTGGACGCTTTTCAATTTCTTAAATCCCGGTTTGTTAGGAAGTAGGGTGGAATTCCAAAAGAAGTATGTCTTACCAATAGAACGATTTCAAAATCAAGAAATAATTAATAATTTAAAGCTAATTATTGCTCCCTTTATCATGCGCCGCGTCAAATCAGATAAATCTGTTATTAGTGATTTACCTGAAAAAAATGAAATGAAAATCATTATCGAATTGACCGAGGAACAAGTTAAACTTTACCAAGAACTTGTAGAAAATACATTGAAAGAGATTGAAACTTTGTCAACAGATAAGAGAAAGAAGAAAGGGTTAATATTAACCTTATTAGTAAAATTGAAGCAGATTTGTAATCATCCTTCTCAATATCTTAAAATCGATATAGCATCGTTAGATCTGGATGCAAAATTGGAGGAAATTGTCTCCCAATCACAAAAATTAGAGAGATTATTAGACATGACTGATGAAGTCATTTCAAACGGAGAGAAAATCTTGATTTTCACTCAGTTCACGCAAATGGGGAATATTTTACAAAAAATTCTTGAACACAAGTATAAATTCAAGATTCTTTATTTTCATGGGGGCGTGCCAGAAAAGAAAAGAAAAGAAATTGTTGATGAATTTCAATCAGAAAATGTTGATAGCCCTCCAATATTAATTCTATCTCTAAAAGCGGGTGGAACGGGCTTAAACTTGACTCAAGGAACTACAGTTGTCCATTTCGATAGGTGGTGGAATCCCGCAGTTGAGGACCAAGCAACGGATAGGGCTTATCGAATTGGTCAAAAATCTGTAGTAAATGTTTATAAATTCATTTCTAAAGGAACGATTGAAGAAAAAATCGACTTATTATTGGAAGAAAAACGATATCTAGCAGATAAAATCGTTACATCCACAGGAGAATCGTGGATTTCAAATTTGGATGATGAAAAATTAAAAAAATTGTTATTATTAAGTAATTAAAAACCCTAAGTGATAAAAATAGACAATCGTAAAAAAGAATTTATGGAAAATCGTCGTAATAAACGTAAAGGACCAATTCAACCCCAAAGAAAGAGTGAATACGAGAAAGAACGTACTCGTGAAGAAGTTGAACAAATTAAAAAAAATCTCATAAATTTTGCCAAAACTTCATGGGGGAAACAATGGATTCAATCTAATTTACAAATAGGACGGCCATTTAGAATGCAAAGGGGAATTCAATATGTGAAAGACGAAAGACGAATCGAGAATCTTTCAATTAGTGCAGGCCAAATTTTTGCAACCGTACAAGGTACCGCTCCAACCCCATATAGGGTGAAGATAAATTTTGAACCCATTCTCGAAGAAGGATGGAAAATCATACTTAAAGAACTCACAAAAAAAACCATCAATCTCATAGAATTATTAGAAGGCTTATTACCAGAAGACATCATTACTATTTTTGACGAGAATGGATATTCGCTATTTCCAAACGCTTCGGAAGGCTTAAACGCAACCTGTTCCTGTCCCGACACAGCAATTCCATGCAAGCACATTGCTGCTGTAATTTTATACATCGCCCGTGTTTTGGATTATAATCCATTTTTATTGTTAGAATTACAAGGAAAATCAAAAAGCGAAATTCTCAACGAATTAAGTTTAGGGCAAGGAGCAAAAAGTAAAAAAGAAGCTGAAAAAATGCCTACTACAAGTAATGTTGAGTTTAAATTTAATGTTCCAAAAATTTCTATCGTAGAATTATCAAGTGAACAAAAGAAATCAAACCAGGATACGCATGATTATAATATTGGATTTACGTTTAGAAAACCGGGAAAACTTATAGAAACTTTAGAAAATCTAGGCGTTCCTCAAACTATAGAAAATAAGGCTTTTGAGATCGTATTAAGATCAATTTATCGTAAAATTACCGCAAAAATACATGACACATCTTTAGAACTAAGATAATGTAAAGAATCTGGTAATTAATAAGTTTTAAATTAATGTTCTAATTATAGCCTTTATGTCTAGTTCAGAAGACTGGTATGAAGTATTAGAGCATAAAGATTATTTATATGTTATAAAAGAAAGGCTTGATGAGATTGATCCTCGCTTTTATACTACTTTTGTAAATATATATTTATTACTCGGTGATGAAAAAGCTTTTTTGATTGATACGGGATGTGGTCTCTTTCCTTTAAAACCAATTGTTGATAAAATAATCGGAACAAGACAGCTTTTAGTAGTTAATTCTCATTTTCACTTTGACCATAGAGGGGCAAATGATGAATTTCCGGAAATATATATACATGAAAGTGAGAAAAACGGGGTTTCTTTGCCGTTAGATATGTCTTATATAAAAGATTCCTCAAAGGAGTTAGTAAATGAATATAGCAAAAAGGATTTCATTTTTAAACCTTCACCAATCGCAAATTCATTAAAAGAAGGAGATGAGTTTGATTTAGGAGGTATAAAAGTTAAGGTTTTTCATACTCCCGGCCATTCTATGGGCTCAATATCTCTTTTAACTGATAGGGGTGATCTATTTACGGGAGATACTGCTCATTATGGAGCGATGTACTTACCAAAAAAGCGACACTTTTCAGTAATTTTAGATAGCATTTCAAAATTACTGGGACTTTTTGATAAATCGAATGTACAAGAAATTTATCCTTCACATGAAGAATATCCTGTAGGAAAGGAATTATTAGAAAAACTTTATGAAGGTATAACTAACATTGAAAATATTTGGGATACCAAAACTAAAGATAGGTTTTTGGGTGCTTGGATTTTAGAGGACGAGAATTTTAAATATATTGTGTAAGTCGTTGATAATGGAAAAAGTAGAGAAGATTATTTTATCGGAAAACTGGACATTACTACACAAAGAAAAAGGCTTAAATATTCCTACAGAGGTTCCTGGGTCTGTTTTTGAAACATTAATAGATAATGAAATAATAGAGGATCCCTTTTATGGTTTAAATGAGCATAAGATGAGTTGGGTATACAATTCAGAGTGGGATTATGAAACCGAATTTGATTTAGAACCAAGTTTTTTAGAGCACAAAGTAATACTACTCCGATTTTACGGACTGGATACCGTATCAGAAGTTGTGTTAAATGGGGAAAGTCTTGGATTTACAGATAACATGTTCATTAGATACGATTTTAATGTAAAAACTAAAATTAAAAGTAAAAAAAATAAGTTAGTTGTTAAATTTAAGAGTCCAACTTTAAGAGCCCGGACAGAGAAAGAAAAAGAAGGAACAAATTTAAACACGGGTTATAATGCGATTCCTGGTGTACCTTATCTCCGTAAGGCTCAGTATTCATTTGGCTGGGATTGGGGGCCTAAGCTACCCGACATAGGGATATGGCAACCAGTTGAACTAATTGGTTACGATAATCTTAAAATTGATTCTATTTACATAAGTCAGACTCTACATTATAATAAAAATGTTAACGATTTAACTGAATTTGAAGAATTAACTGATATTGGAGTTATGTCAGCAGATTTATCAATCAAAATAAATTTAGAATCTATTTTACCAACAAGTGAGCTTAACCGTTACAGTTTAAAAGTGGATTTGAAAGCTCCTGATGGTAAGATATTTACTTCTGAGTTAGATATCAACAGTGTATCCCCTAAAGTTGAATTTACTCTTGAATATCCTTATCTATGGTGGACTCATGATCTAGGAGCTCCTAATCTATACGATCTCTCAATTACAATTAGTAAAAATGGTACAATAGATTCCTTCCAACAGAAAGTAGGCATAAAAGAGATTCGATTAATACAAAATACTGATGAATGGGGAGAATCTTTTTTTTTTATGTTAAACGGAGTTCCAATATTTGCTAAAGGGGCTAATTGGATTCCAATCGATAGTTTTATTCCCAGAGGGAAAAAAAGAGGCTTATACCACTCAAATTTGGGTGATGCTAAAGAAGCCAATATGAATATGATTCGCGTTTGGGGTGGTGGAATCTATGAAGATGATTTGTTTTACGATTTATGCGATGAGTTAGGTATTTTGGTGTGGCAAGACTTCCCCTTTGCGTGTGCTGTTTATCCCTATAATGAAGAATTTATTGAGAGTTTTAAAATAGAAGCTACTCAAAACATTCAAAGATTGAGGAATCATCCAAGTTTGGCTTTATGGTGTGGTAATAATGAAATTGAATGGTTATGGAAATGGGAATTACATAATTCTGAGATTACTCAAAATGATAAACTAAATGAATTCAAATTGGGATATTTAACAGTTTTTGAGAATATATTACCTGAATTAATAAATACCTACGACCCTAATCATTCCTATTGGCCTAGCTCTCCTTCTAACGGCTTTGTGGGGAGTAGCCTTGGAACTAAAAATTCAAATTCACCAGATACTGGCGATTCACACTTTTGGGACGTTTGGCATAGAAATAAACCGTTTAGAGCCTATCGAAAATTTTATTCGCGTTTTATGTCAGAATTCGGTTATGAATCCTTCCCTTCCATCAAAACAATTGAAGACGTCTGCCCTACTGATCAATTTGATTTCTTCTCGCCTATAATGGAAAGCCACCAAAAAAATTCTGCGGGGAATAAGAAAATATTAAATTATATGAAAAAACGATTTGAAATTCCTCCTGAGTTTGAAAATCAAGTTATTTTATCTCAAATAACGCAAGCAGAAGCGATTGAATATGGAGTTGAACATTGGCGCCGAAATCGAAACCAAAATCACTGTATGGGTACTCTTTACTGGCAATTAAATGATTGTTGGCCAGTAGCTAGTTGGTCATCATTGGATTATTACGGTCGTTGGAAAGCGTTACATTATTATGCGAAAAGATTTTACCATCCTATTTTTCCGAGCGTTAAAGAAGATAAGAAATCTGTAGAGTTTTGGGTGTCAAATGATCTTCAAATAGCTAAGAATTTACAGTTTGAATGGAAAATACTTAAGTCAGACGGAAGAGTCGTAAAAAATGGCTTGTATGAATTAAATATTCGTCCTTGTTCGTCAAAAAAACTAGGTATTATCGATGTTTCAAATTTAAATCGAATTAACGATAATTTAACGGATTTTATAATCTTTTATACCTTGAAGTTTACCAGCCTTGAAGGTGAACGGGAATTTCATGGATTTAGGTTGTTTTCAGCTCCAAAGAAATTTCCGTTAGAAAATCCTAATATATCGTGGGAACTCAACGAATACTTCTGCGAAGAATCCGATGAAAACAAATATGAACTCAAACTATCGACAACTCATATTGCGTTGTACGTCCACATAGATTCTAATAAATTCGATTTTATAGCGTCGGATAATTTCTTCTCCTTAGCACCAGGTGAGACGAGAGTTATTACTATAAAAGACTTAGGTTTAATATACTCCTCGGAACCTGCTTATCGAGATGTTAAGAAAGAAGACTTTTCAGTGAAATCATTGTACGATTTGTTGGAGAATTCATAAGCTTTTTACTTTCTAATTAAATATATTACTTAATTTAATTAGGCAATCAAGGATTGAGATTTTGACAAAAAAGGAGAAAATAGTTATAATAGGGGCGGGCTCTTTACAATTTGGATTGGGTTCAGTTGGTAGTATAATGAATAGCGACGTTTTACAAGGTTCTACAATAAGTTTACACGATATTAATCAAACTAATTTAGATTTAGTAACCCAAGCTTGTCGAGCAGCTATTGAAAAAAAAAATTTCGACATAGAATTAGAAGCAACCACAGACAGGATAAAAGCGCTAAAAAATGCTACTTTTATAATTAATTCTATTGAAGTTGGGCCTAGATTTGAATGGTTTGATCTAGACTACGAAACTCCTCGTAAATATGGTAATAAACAGGTAATGGGCGAAAATGGAGGACCTGGCGGTCTTTTTCACTCATTAAGAGTTATTCCCCCAATCCTTGAAATATGTGATGATATTCAGAAAATCTGTCCAGATGCCTTCCTCATTAACTTTTCAAACCCTATGAGCAGAATTTGTTTAGCAATAAAAAGAAAGTATCCAACTTTAAGATTTGTTGGACTCTGTCATGAGTTATTTGGGTTTCAAATGCACTATAGTAGAATACTTGAAACTCCTCTTAATAATCTCAAGATCATTGCTGGAGGATTAAACCATTTTGGAGTAGTATTATCTATAAAATATATTGACACCGGCAAAGATGCTTATCCAGATATTAGAAAAAAAGGTCCAGCTTATCTCAGCGAACTTAAAGGATTCGGGAATGATGTGGATTTAGTGAGATATATTCTTGAGAAGTTTGGATATATTGCTTACACCCCAGATTCTCATTATGGGGAATATATAGGATGGGCATGGGAGAAGGCAAATTTAGAAGGTGTGAGATTATTTTATAACGGATATAAATTATATACAATTAAAGCAGGGGATCGATTGGTAAAGCGAATAAAAAGAGGTAGTGGAGCAAATTTAGTAAAACCCGATAGCGAAAGAGCAATTCCTATTATTGAAGGGATTTTAACTGATTCGGGTCATGAAGAAATATCTGTTAATTTGCCAAACGACGGAGTAATTACTAATTTACCTCAAGATTTGGTAGTAGAATGTCCGGCTATTGTTAATAAACATGGTATGGAGGCAATAAAACTCGGAGAATATCCAAAAGGGTTAGCGGGGTTATTGAGAAATCAAGCCTCAGTTCAAGATTTAGTGGTAGAAGCCATTCTTAAAAAGTCAAAGGAAATCGCATTTCAAGCCTTACTTTTGGACCCAACCATAGAAAACACGTCAAAAGCCGAGGAGATGTTTGAAGAAATGATAAAGATAAATCAGGATTATATTGATTTACAATGAGTTATAAAAATATTATTCTACTTTTTTTTGATCAATTGCTCTTTTTCAAGATGATTTACTAAGATTTGTATCTTCTTAGGTTGAATTATTGTCTCGTATTCCAGCGACAGGAAAGCTGATATCATTAAAGTATTGTATCCTTTCCCGAGTAAATTAAATAACTCGTTAATAGGACCTAAAAATTCATATTTTAATTCTGCTATAAATTTTTCGAATTCTTGATATTTTACCAGTTTAAAAAGATTTCTAGCATATAATGGTCCTTGATAGGTGAGCTCGTAGATATTATTGAATATCTGCTCTTCTTTTTTGAACTCGTCCTCATTGAAATCAAATTTTTCATTCCATCTTCTATTCTGAGAATCTTCTAGTTCTCCTATTTCTTTCTTCGCCATTTCAATTAGTTGGAGAGTTTCTGAAGAATTTTCAATTGATTTTATTCTTTCTAATAACTCAATTTCATATAGAAAAGAAGCCTTTATTAGAGCTTTACCTAATAAGAATAAATCTATTCGAAATTCTGTTTTCTCTGTATTTTCTGAAGAATTAGTAGCTATTGATAATTCTTCTAGAAGTCTAACTAGTGTTCCGATTCTTTTAAATAATCCTTGACGAATTACAGGCCAAAAGTTTTTTATGAGAGCTTTATCAAATATAGAAAAAACATAGGAAATACTTAGGGCGATCGCGATTACTCTCTTTAATTCAGTGGAATCACAATACTCTACAGTATCGACGTTGGAATGCCAATTAGGATCATTGTGACCTAGCATTAGGGAGGGGATTCCAAAATAGGAATCTATAAAAAGAAAATGATCACTACCACCGTCATAACTTCTCAAACGATAAGACATTGGATTTTTAGTTCCATTGATGGCAATTCCTTTAGGGTGGTCAGCGATTTTTTTCACAAAAGTGGTTGTGATATCGTTCAAAATTGAAGGTGTGGACCGAGGAGTAAAGTTCACCTCAAAGGGCTGTCCTATCTTTAAGGGATGTTCTCCAATCATATCTAAATTTATACAAGCTAATACATTTTTCATCTTATCTTCGTGAAACTTCATCCATGGAACAGTGCCGTTGAATTCTGGAACCCACACAAATCTTAATGTCCGCTTGGGATTATCAATTATTTTGTTTTTAATCAAATATTTGAATGCTCTCGCTAACTCAAGTAAACCCGCAGCACCACTAGCATTATCATTTGCACTCGGGAGAGGGTGGCACAAGTGAGCAATAATAATTATTTCTTGCTCTGGAAATTCCATTCCTTGAATAGAACTAGATAACACTTCAAAGTTACCATTTAAAAATTCTGCTTTAATACGGGCGTGTACCTTAACAGGTCCTTTTTTCAACAATTCCTTTAGATGCATTGCTTGATTATACGATATGCTGAAACCAAATTTTGCATTATCCATTCTTTCCTTTGTGGTAAAGAAGCCATTATATATGCGACGATCGAGATTGTTCCTCGTTCTTCTCAAGTCAGGATAATATATCACACCTATAGCCTTGCTTTCTTCAATATAAGGACGATTCAAATAGATCGGTCCTGACATCAAAATAATTTTTCCTTCAATGTCATTTTTCTCATAATCTTCCTTATTATCACCTGTACCGATATCAACAATTTCTACAGTAATATCACATGGTTTTGAATGGGTTATGATAGAAACGGGGATGTCATTGAAATCACATAGTTTAATTTTTTCGGGTTCTTCAATCCATAATTCACCAGTTTCGATCTCCCATTGATATGACGCGGGATATCCCCAGACGGTTGTTTCCCCATCAGCGGGAGATTTAAAATGCTCTATATCGTCAAATCCTAAAGAAACTAGTTCTTTTTTTACTGTTTCAAGACTATCGTGATATCCATTAGATGCTTGAATCCGATTATATTGGGAAATCTTAGCAACCCAATCCCACGCTCTTTGACCATTTATTACATTAAGAATGTCAATGAGGAACTTTTCAATGTCCATACTATATAATTCACTTATTTATGAATTTAAAATACATTTAATATCAATAATGACTTTTTTCAAATAAATTTAATATAAAATTAAAATAAAGTAGAACTAAATTATGAAATATTTCTTAGATAGTGCCAAAATAGACGAAATTAAATATGCTTTAGAAAATTGGGGAATTGATGGCGTAACATCCAATCCGAAACATATCAAAAGTTCGGGCAAATCTTTCTATAGCGTAATAAAAGAATTTGCTGAAGAGTTCAAAGACATTAATTTTCCAATTTCCGTTGAGATTAACCCGCACATAGTTAATTCAAAAGAAATGGTAGCTTCAGCGAAAGATATTGCTAAATTATCATCTAATTTTGTCATTAAAATCCCTTGTACAGAGCAAGGATTAATTGCTACTAAAAAATTAGTGGAAGCAAAGATAAAAGTAAATGTTACCTTAGTTTTCACAACTTCGCAAGCGTTACAGGTAGGGAGAATTGGAGCAGCTTATTGCTCTCCTTTCATTGGGTGGCAAGAAAACTCTGGCGTCGATTGCGAGCTTTTAATCTCGGATATAATGCTACTCTATAATAATTATGATTTCGCCACAGAAGTTATAGTAGCTGCTGTACGAAACGCCAAGCAAATAGTTGAAGCAGGTCGTTTTGGAGCAAATATTGTTACTGCGGGATTCCAAGTTTATAAAGATAGTTTTGAGCATCCCTTTACTGATAAAGGCTTAAAAATTTTTCAAGATGCATGGGATGATACGGAACTCGGAACATTATAAAACTAATCAGTGAGGATATGTAAATTGAAACAAAAAATTTGCGTTGGTATCGTTTGTTTAGCTCGAAAAACCTTCGATTATAAAGCAGCTGAAGAAATTTACAGCAAAATTAACGAGGATTTAAAGAATAAAGAACAAGTTCAATGGGAAATCATCCCGGATTTGCTTATCGAAGTAGAAGACGCTCAAGACGCGGCTCACACATTAGTTTCCAAAGAAATTGATGCTTTAGTATGTATTAGTGGGACTTTCGCATTAGGACATTTAATTTTAGAACTAAATAAAGTTATCAAAAAACCAATTTTATTATGGGGATTAGAAGAATTACCTTATGACGGTGGAAAAATTCGGCTTAATTCTGTGTGTGGGATTAACTTAAATGCAAGTAATCTGTATAAAGCGGGTGTTAAGAATTACCAAGTTGTAATTGGCAACCAAATTGATGATGATTGGTTGAATGCAATTCGTATCGTTAAAGCTTTTTCTACAAATCGCATAGGAATTATTGGCTATAGAGCTAAAGGATTTTTTAACTTAGATGTAGATGAATTGGATTTGTATAAGCAGGTGGGAGTTCTCGTTGATCATTTCGAGTTAAATGAGATTTACAACTATGAAGTTAACCAAGATAAAATAGAAGAAAGGGTACAGCAAATTAATTCGATTTTTGATGTATCTGACGTATCGGAACAACAAATACTTAAAGTTGCCGAGCTCACTACAAAATTTAAAGGGTTTATGAATAAACATCGATTAGATGCTCTCGCTATAAGATGTTGGCCAGAGTTCGCCGGAAATTTTGGCATTTCGCCATGTGCTGCGATGTCAATTTTACAATCAGAGGATAGAATTTTGACATGCGAAGGCGATTTGTTAGGATCTCTTTCAATGTTAGCTCATCAAGCGATAGGTGGTGAAACTCCTTTCTTAGCTGATTTTTCGCAAGTAGATATAAAAGAAAACTTCGGACTTCTGTGGCATTGCGGCGTTGCAGCATGTAATTTGTGGGATGGAAAGTGCATAAGATCGTTAGATACTTATTTTGCAGGGGGAAAAGGGGTAACAGCTGATTTTGTAATGAAATCTGGAGAGATTTCAATGCTTAGAATTGATTATACACCCGGAGAATATAGAATATTTTTACAGAGAGCGAGGGGTATCCCAATGGATAAGGATCTAAAGGGAACCTATGTTAAAGTAAGATTTGAAGATAATGTAAAGGATGTTCTGGATAAAATTATTCAGAATGGAATAGCTCATCATGTATCTATTGTTTACGGAGAATATATAAAACCTTTAGAGATTTTTGCAAAGTTAAAAGGATGGAATATAATAAAATAACAAACTAAGGGCTATTTATGTTAGAATTTAAAGAATTAGATAATGGTTTTAAGTTACTGTTTAAGAATTATTTATTCTTAACGCATAGTCAAGATAATCCTTGTTTCAAAATAGGAAAAGGGAAAGCAAGTTATAAAATACATCATGGTCATTTTAAAATTAGGGAAAAAGAATTAACTGAAATTCCTTTAAAAAACTTCAATATTTGTTCTAAGGATGAAAGCAAAGTAATTATAGAGTTCATTTCTGGAGAGGAAAAATTAAAAGTCACCTTTTTTGTGGAAAAAGATCACTTTAAGATGCACTTTGATTGTCCAAATTCAGAAATTAATCGGTTTTGGATGAAATTGCAAGCTAAAACAGATGAAGCGATTCATGGTTGTGGAGAACAATTTTCAGAAGTTAATTTAAGGGGTAAAGAAGTTCCTTTATGGGTTGAGGAGCAAGGAGTAGGACGAGGAGATCCACCAATTACTGGAGATTGGTATACTACGTATCATCCACAACCTACTTTTGTGTCTTCTCAGAACTATTTCTGTCACTGTGCAAGCACAAGTTATGCGAAGTTCAATTTCATTGAAAAGAATTACCATGAATTATATATTTGGAGCGTACCTAAAGAAATCACATTTGGTAAATTTGATTCAGCTCTTGAAACTGTAAGTAACCTTTCAAAGTTGTTAGGATTACAACCCATATTACCCGATTGGGTGTACGATGGGGTTTGGTTAGGAATTCAAGGCGGAAAAGACATTGTAGAACAAAAAGTACAGAAATGCTTAGAAAAAAAAGTTAAAATTGCGGCAGTGTGGTGCCAAGATTGGCAAGGAATACACATGCAAGGCGCCCAGAAGAGGTTGATTTGGAACTGGGAATACGACGAGGATTTATACCCCGATTTACCGTCCTATATAAAAAGCTTAAATGGTAGAGGTATAAAATATCTTGGATATAATAATTCTATGCTAGCAAAAGGAGGTGAACAGTACAACGACGCCCTCAACAAAGATTTATGTGTTAAAGATAAAAACGGAAACCAATACAAGATAATCACTGACACTGGGGAAAAATCTATGCTTGATCTTAGCAATCCAAATGCACTCCTATGGTTTAAAGAAATTATAAAAGAAAATATGATAAAGATTGGATTGTCAGGATGGATGGCTGATTATGGAGAATATCTACCTATTGATGCAGTACTATATTCTGGTGAAAGTCCCGAAACTTTTCACAATAAATACCCTGTAATATTTGCTAAAGTTAATTTAGAAGCAATACAAGAAACGAGAAAAGAAGGAGAAATTGTATTTTTCACTAGAGCCGGTTATTCAAATATATCAAGATACACAACTTCAGTTTGGGCAGGCGATCAGTTAATAGATTGGAGTTTGGGTGATGGTTTAGGAACTGTTATTCCAGCAGGTATTTCTATTGGAATCTGTGGGATAGGGTATTACCATTTTGATATTGGCGGATTTCACAGTCTCGAAAATTATATTCGAACTAAAGAAATGTTTATGCGTTGGACAGAGGCAAGCGTTTTTACGATGGTTATGCGTACTCATGAAAGTATAAAACCATTTGATAATTTACAATTTGATTACGATGAAGAAACGCTTGAGCATTTCGCTAAAATGATAGACATACACGTTCAGCTTAAACCATATTTAAAACATCTCTCTGACGAATACCAGAAAAAGGGGATATCGCCATTCAGAGGGTGTTTTTTACATTATGAAAACGATCATGAATTGCATAATCTCAAATACCAGTACTTACTTGGTTCTGAATTACTGATAGCTCCCGTAATTAAGCAAGATAAAAAAAAATGGGAAATATATTTTCCTGACGATGTTTGGATTCATATTTGGACAGGAAAAGAGTACCTTAAAGGATGGAACAATGTAGATGCCCCTATTGGGCAACCACCCGTTTTTTACAGAAAAAATTCCAGCTTCAAAAATCTTTTCCAGACTTTTAGGGAGTACTAATTTTTTTTAATACTATACAATGGTATAGTATTACATCCCATATCACTCATTTACTCTTTACTTATAAGATTTTATTTAAATAAAAAAAAAAAGGTTTAATTATTTAATTTTAGGTTTTTTCTTTTCAGAAGGATTATCGAAATTCCAACTGAAAATAGAATTAGCAGTAGTGGGCTATAACCAGGTATTTCTGTTGTTGGATCAGTCAAGTTAAAGATTTCAAAATATTCACTATCATCAAAAGTTCCAGGATATTCCGCATCACTTATTCTTATTTGATATAAATCAGAACTTTCTAAAAGAAGAGATATCTCCCAGCTAAACTCACCATCATTAGGGGTGCTAGGATCGATTATTGCTACGAATGTCCCATTCTTATAAAGATCAATTCTTACGCCTGCAATATTTCCCTCTGAATTCCAATAGACATCTTTAGATAATCCAGCTAGCCAAATGCTAGAATTATCAGGTGTAGTAACATTAATGGATGCGATGTAGAAAGTAGGATCGTAAAGTATTAAGTTTTCTAGTAATCTAGTATAGTTTTTATTATGGTTCCATTCCAGTGGTTGATTAGTTGCTATGAAAAAGCCATTTCCGAATTCAAATTCAACGAGCACAGGATTCAATGTATTTCCATCGAGTAATATTTCTTTTGCCCCTACAGGATAAGTATTATAGTATCCATGTGACGAATACAACCAATTATCCAATTCGTCGTCTTCAATTAACGAAGGAGCCAGTAATACGGGGTGGTGTTGCAGATTTATAGAAACATTCTGAATAGTGGTAAAAGTTTTATTTAATCCCCCTGGCAACAAGTATGTTTCATTCCAATAGCCCAAAGCAGAACCTCCATCAGCAGTTGAAAGCATTATTATGCCTCCATTAGCAACATAAGATTCAAACCAAGCAGTGTTAGTAACCAACCTATCATAGAACAATTGACTCTGATCTGAAGAAATTACTACTTTTTGATAAGAGGATAAATCTACCACGCCCATATCTGACGAGTTATACATCATATACGAAAGATCATTATCAACCAGTATTGGTTCAGTTACATTTAGACCCCAAGGAGCTCCATCCTGAAAAATAGCTACAGGACCAGTGATAGGTTCGAATGTTATATCAAGGTAAAAATACAGATAGTCGTCGTCTCCACGCCAGTTTATATAATCAACTTGAGAATCCATTACAAATGTAGGATGGGATACATTTACAGTCCACCACCCTATTAGCAATCCAGTTATGTTATAGAACCCAGAGCTATCAGTAAATCCCTCATCAACTAATTCTCCACTTGTAGTATTAAAGCACCTAACATAAGCGTCTGGAATAGGATTGTAGTTATATGCATCATACACTCTTACTTCGATCCATCCAGGAGGTTTAAGTTCCAGGTAAAATGTGATGTAGTCGTCGTCCCCGTTCCAATTGATGTAATTATCTTTAGAATCGCCACCGTAATCCGAATGGGAAACCTCTATGGTATACCAACCAATGTATAATCCTGTTACATTAAATATCCCAGAATTGTCAGTATATCCACTCGTAAAGTATGTTCCATTCAAGTAGTTACAAACAACGAGCACATTCTCAATGGGGAGTAGCGTATCGTCATCTTTCACTGTAACTTCGATATAACCACTATCAGGTGGCATCTCGTCTAAATAGTAAGTCAAGTAATCGTCATCTCCAGCCCAATTAATATAGGTTTGTTTAGTTTGTCCATGATATCCGTTTCTTGTGACTTCAACAGAGTACCAACCTATTGTTAAGCCGGTAACTTTATAGAATCCTGAACTATCCGTATATCCTGTATCGATGACTAAACTCGATGTTACATTAGTAACTTCTACATATGCACTTGAAATTCCTAAATATGAAACCGAATCAAATACATTTACATCAATATATCCACTATCTGGAGGTAAGACATCAAGATAAAACGTAAGATAGTCGTCGTCACCTCTCCAATTTATATAATTTGACCTAGATTGTTCAGCATACCCTACATGAGAGACATTAACAACATACCACCCAATAACCAGTCCAGTTACGTTATAAAATCCTGAACTGTCAGTGAATCCGAAACCATGGAAAGTTCCATTATCGTGCCAAACATCCACACGAACGCTCGGTTTTGGTCCTCCTGTTTCATTGTATACCCTTACTTCTATGTAGCCACTATCAACAGGTTTTTGAACTAAGAAAAAGGTCAGATAATCGTCATCGTAATTCCAGTTAATATAATTTTGCTTCGTTTGTGTAGCATACCCTACTTTTGATACAGTCACCTCATACCATCCAATCCACAGCCCTGTAGCATTATAGAACCCCGCACCATTAGTATATCCCGTTTGGATCACCAGACCCGAGGACATATTAACAACTTGGACATAAGCACTAACGATGGGATTAGATGTAGAACTATCCTTAACATTCACTTCGATCCAACTTGAATCAGGTGCTTGAGGAACTAAGTAAAAGTAAAGGTAGTCGTCATCATAGCCTTTAGCAAGATTGTGAATGGTGTTGAATTTAGTTTGAGGCACATAACCATTTTTAGTCACTTTTACATCGTAACTTCCAACAGCTAAGTTGGTAATGTTGTAAAATCCGTTACTATCAGTATATCCCGAATCAACAAGAGTCGTAGTTCCAGCTTCGTAGCATTTAACATAAGCGCTTGAAAGGTAAACGGATGTATCACTATCTCTTACTCGTACTTCTATATAACTAATGTCGGGATTTAGTCCAGTTACAGTGACTGGTGTGCTATGATGACCCTTGTTATTCCCTTCGTCGAATTCGTCCACGTTATCGTTTTTATCAATAATCCAACCAATGTAATAAGATCCACCTGGAATATCTGGAAAGGTTCCAACCCAAGTCGCAGCGTCTGTTCCGAAAGCGGGAGTTGATTCTGCTGAACTTGTTCCAATATAGTAATCCGATGTTGAAATGTAATCGTTTGTTGAGGCATAGTAATGAACATAATAAGTACCAGAAGAAGCTGTTCCAACATTTCGAATATTACTATCTATATCAATACTGTCAACTCCGGCTGTAACCGTATAATCGTTAACAGCTGAACCACCGTTGTCTATTAAATCGGCTTTATCTGTAGGAGCAGAATCCGCAGCTAACCAAGTAAAAATTCTATCATACTTATCAGTATTTAGTCTAGTCCCATAGTTTGCATCTGGATTTCCAGGACCATATGCATGCGTAGTCATTATGTATCGAGATCCACTTTCATATCTCCATACTGGTCCTCCACTCTCTCCAGGCCCAGTATCGGCCCAGTAAAAGTGATTATTGGTGGTAGCACCATCTCCATTATTGTCGTCCCATACTAAACGGTTACCACTCGCAAAATCACCCGGATAACCCGCGACATTCATAAGTTGGTCATATATTGCGCTTCCCGAACCAGCAGTCATTCGTCCCATCCAACCTGTAAAACTGCCAATATTTCGATCAAGAGTAAGAACGGCCCAATCGTGTTGTGCGCTTCCACTTACTGTCCATCCCGTATAGGATCGCATATTTGTAACCCATGCAGAGCCATATGGATCAGAGGGTGTATCCGAAGTGTCCATTGCAGCAACTACCTCTATATTTGTGGCCCATCCTTCATTGGGACCATCACGTAAATAAGCACAGTGGCCCGCCGTTAAAATGTGAAAATTATCGATCACTGCTCCTGAACCAGAATAAGTGCCACCCCAAGGAGCTGACATGTATAATTTAACTATGGTTCTCCATGGAAATACGTTTTGATTTGTGATGACTGATCGTTGATCTCCAGGTGGGTTATCCGTAACTGCTTCAGCCCCACCTCCAGCCAGAAGTCCAGCATATGGTTCAACTTTCATAATTTCTGCAGAAGATTCAGGTTTAGGAGTGAATTGTGGAGTAGTTATAGTCTCTATTCCAGTTAAAGCGTTATATGAGGCAGTTTCAATGCCGCCTACGCCTGATTCACTATCGTATGGATTATATATCAATGTTTCACCAACAGGCTTCCATTCAAAGACGTTCCTATCGTAAGTTGATTCAGGGTTTTCTTCACCATAAAAATCTAGTTCATTATATTGTTCATTTATTACAAATTCCTCGTCAATCGAGGATTGATCTGAATCAAAATTACCATCTAACTCTATAATATCCTCACTTTGTTCATCAAAAGGATTGAAAGTTATAGCACTCGAAAAGAAAGATATAATCAGAAGTCCTAAGAAAATCAAAGATATAGCTTGTGTTGATTTGTTTTTTTTAATTAACATTTTTTTTAACCCTTTTTTGTAGATTAGATTTCGTATTATGAAAAATACGAAATTAAAATATACATAGAATTTGAGAATTTAAATATTTGCGATAATAGATGAGAATTTGAACACTTATTGATAATTTTTGTACACTAAATGCTTTTAAATTACATTTTTGGCTCTTTTATGAATACCTATTCGATAATTATAATATTTAAGAACAAAAATTAGTCAACTTTGTCGTTGGATTATCTTAGAAATTACAACTCACATTCAAAATTGAATCTAGATAATTTTTTTATTCGAAAGTTGATTAACATAGTATTATAAAAAGATAAATTTAACACCATAGCAATAAGATAAATATTATTTAATATGAGACCGCCAATTTGTTGTATTTGCGATAAAAAGTTAGACTACCCTAATGATGGTGGACTAATATATTTTAAGAAAAGAGCATCAGATATAGAATGGGGAAATATGATGGAAAGAGAGGGAATGGTAGGTCATCCCCCTTTTGCAGAGTGGTTTTGTGGAGACCATTATAAAAAAGCGTTTGAACTAAAAGATTTAACAATAGATAAGGCTATGAAACATTTACAACCCTAATTCCAATATTACATCTTTCGGCTCATCGCGTAGTGTTGCTTGCGCAGAAAAAGGACTACCTCCACCTTTGCCCCCAAATTTTTTCAATAGCTTTTGTAATACTTCGTTGGCTCTCGCTTTTTCGGTATTTGAAAGAATTCGAATTTTGTTATTTTCTTCTAAAATAAGTAGTAGGTAATCTTTTGGAAAATCTTTAAAGGATTTTTGGATATTCTTATAGTCAAAATCCATCCTTATGCATCCAATTTTCACGTCATTTAGTATTTTTTTAGGATTCTGCGAGACAAGTTGCAATACTGTATTAGCTAGTATTTCGTAATTCTGTTGAACTACTAACTTTTTATCTAATTGTTTCTGGAAGTTTTCTACAATATCTATGGCGGGTAGGTTTAAGTTTCGACCGTAATTTAAAATGCGATAGTTATCAGTTGTAAGTTGATTTAACGCTTTCGAGCCAACTATGAATTTGAAATTAGTTCCTTTGTTGAATTCATAAACAAAAATAGGTCCAATTTCTGAAGTATTTTTCACATGTGTCCCACCGCAACAAATTAAATCGTAATTTTTAAGCTCTACTAATCTGACTTTACCTTGCTCTGGAATCTTTCCGCGAATTTGCTTTTCTTCATTATCGATTTCATCTCTATGAACAACCTTAGTTTGAAATTCATGGTTTTCAATAGTACATATTCGATTAAATTCCTTTAATACTTCTATAAATTGATCGTCACTTATGCTATGTGCGATTTGAAGTGAAACATCTTCAAATGAAATAGTCGCATGGGTTGTATCAATATCAAATTTGTTTTTGATAAGAGCTGATATGATGTGCTGTGACGAATGTGCTCGCATTACTCCGTATCTATAATTCCAGTCGATTTCTCCAGTGATAAGATCCCCAATTTTTATTTTATTCTCGACATTAGAGGAGATATGATGTATGATCTCATTTTCCTCTTTAGAGACCGTTTCGACTTTTAAGATCAACCCTTCTTTATCTAACATTCCTTTATCGCTTACCTGTCCCCCACCTTGAGGATAAAAGAGAGTCCTGTCTAAAATTATTCCTTCTCTTTTCACACCAATAACTTTTGCTTTAAACGATGTTTCGTAAGGAGTTTTCCAGTATAATTTTTCAGTCATTTTTTTTCACTTCGTGAAACGTTTCTTTTACGATCGATTCGATATATGTCTATATTATCTAAATGCATATTGCCATATTATTTAACAAGAATTTAATGTTAATTTTTTAAGAAAATTTATATACAAAAAAGACAAAATTATAATGATCCAATTTTAAAGAAAATTACAAAAAGTGAAAAAGGAACATGTTAGATAATATTGATCTTAAATTAAAGTTAAAAATAATGTATATCCTAACTATCGTTTTAGCAGGAGGCATTGGACTAATGATGCTTATATCGCCAAGTTTTACAATGGCTCTGTTTTCACAACCAGCTCAAGATTTATACATTTATGGGGTTGCAGCAGCTATATGGACTGCATTTGGATTATTAGCAATTTTAGGATTGCGTGACCCCATCAAATATATTCCTATACTTCTATTTCAGTTGATTTATAAGTTAATTTGGGTATTTGCTGTCTTTTTACCTAATGTAATAGTTGGTGGAGTACGTTTTGATACTATTACATCATTGCTAGTTTTCATACTTTTTATTGTCGGAGATTTTCTTACAATACCGTTCAAAGATTTTTTTGGAAAGAAACCGGATTAGGAATTTCTGCTAAAATACAAATTTAAATTATTATTATCTTTTTTTATATTATAATTTGCTGGAAATTAGTCGTTCATCTTTTATTTTACCATTTAAAAGTGGGTCGTTAGTTTCTTTCATCCAATCTAGGAGTTTTTGCCTTAATACGAATAGGGTATTTTCATAGGTGGGATTATTGACAAGATTATTAACCTCGTTTGGATCTTTCTCCAAGTCGTAAAGTTCTTCTTCAGCTCTCTTCATCTTTATTTTATCCTTTAGTTCTTGCCCAGATAACCCCCTCTCAATATCTAATGGTATTTGATACAGATATTCGCATGGCTCAAAATTGCGAATATATTTAAACGCTCTAGTTCTGACGCTCCTCAGAGGATCATACATATCGTGATAATTTTTTTCTGTAAAGATTTCACTTCTAAAAGGGAGCGTAGTATCTTTTAGAACAGGTAGAAAGCTTTTCCCCTCAATTTTTTCAGGAATTTGTGCTCCAATAAAATCTAACAATGTCGGCAAAAGATCAATATTGCTTATCATTTGTTTAAAGACTTGTCCACCATTAAATAATTTTTGATTAGGACAGTTCATTACGAGTAGAATTTTTATTCCCGGATCATATAGCGTACATTTAGCTCTTGGGAAAGGGCTTCCATGATCGGTAGTATATATAAATAGCGTATTCTCTCTTAAACCAGTCCTTTCTAAAATTTCAATAATTTTTCCTATTATTTCATCTACAGGATTGATAATTCCATAATACAAACTAAGATCTTTACGAACCTTATCGTTGTCAGGTAGAAATGGAGGGACTTTTACGGAGTACGTATCGTTAGCTTGGCTCCATATAACAAAAGGTCTGTGTATTTCTATTGTACCGATATTGAGAAAAAAGGGCTTTTCGTCATTTCTATGATTTTCTAGGAAACTTTCGTATTCACTAAACATTCTATTCGTATCGTATCTGTAATCTTTCATTCTTTTGCTAACAGTATCGTATCCTAATGTCTTGACATCTATCGCTTCATGTTGTAAACCAATTAAATGGGTTGAATAACCAGCCTCTCTGAGGTACATAGGAATAGTTCTATTTCTGGAGGGTAGAGACCAACCGCGATTCACCAACCCCATTAAACCATTTTGATGCGGATAAAGAGATGTTTGGATACTTCCTCGACTTGGTGAACATTGCGGTGCTGTACAAAAATAATTCGTAAATCGTATTCCGTCTTTAGCAAGTTTATCCAGATTAGGTGTTTTTAGGGAATTTGGTGTTGCAGGTGTATTGTAACATTTAAGAAATTGACCTTGATCGTGCGTTATAAATAGTATTATGTTCGGTTTTTTCAAATATATTCACTTTTAAAAATAACGCTATATCAGAAATAAAATTACTTTCGATGCTAGAAAAAATAAAAAATAAGCTAATTAATTTATTAAAAATGAAAATTATAAAAAGATGGTCATCTAATATTTAAAAATACATAATAAATTATTTAACAAAAAAATTGGCTAATATTATGGAAAAAGATGTTTTAGATATTAAACATAGTAAGTTGGGTATGGCGTCTTACGGTTTCAACTCCTTTTCTAGAGAAATGCTTAGAATTGCCTTTACAACTTTTGGGTTCTTTTTTTATGAGTCTGAACTAGGGTTAAATGTGTGGTTGATATTTTTAGCATATTTAATTTTTGCGATTTATAATATGTTTAACGACCCGCTTGTTGGATACTTAACAAATAAGCCCTTCAAGTTTACTAAAAAATGGGGCAGAAGATTTCCCTGGATTTTACTTGGTGGGCTGCCTTGGGGTTTTACATATATGCTTATATTTACGCCACCAACTTATGATGCTGTAGGAGGTGCGTGGATTTTATTCGCTTGGCTTCTCTTTACTACGTGTTTGTTTGATACATTTCACTCAATCTTATTTGTTAACTTTCAGTCGTTATTCGTTGATAAATATCGATCAGTTCAGGAGCGTAGAACTGCCAGTGGTATATATATTATGATAGGCGTTATAGGGGTTGCTTTAGGCTCTATTCTACCACCTTTATTATTTCAAACTACAGAAGGTACAGTTACAAACTACCCCTCTTTTGCTTTTCAAGGTCTGATAGTAGCTATTATTTCGTTTGTTGGTTTTGCGTTAGCTATACCAGGTTCACGCGAAGATCAAGTTACAATTGATCTTTATTTGGCTTCACAAACGGGAGAACGAGAAAAAACTCCTTTTTTTAAAACCCTATGGACCGCATTAAAGCAGACGCCATTCGTTGCATTCATGATATTTTACCTACTCTACCAGACTTTAGTAGAAATGATGCAAGCTTCCGTCCTATACACGGTTAAATATTCCCTGAAAATGGACGACTCAGCCACGACTCTAATATTTGCGGCATTTCTTATTGGAGTACTAGTTTCAACCCCCTTTTGGATTTATTATTCAAAGAAAGTCAAAAATAATAAAAAAGTAATGTTGATTTCTGGTTTACTTCTGGCTGCTTTTACAATACCAATAACATTTTATAGAGACTACTGGTTAATAGTTTTTGAGATGTTATTATGGGGATTAGCTATGGGAGGTTTCTGGATAATGATATTCCCAGTATCTGCAGATGTAATCGATAACGCAGTAGTGGCAACAAAAAAACGCGAAGAAGGAGTTTATACGGGATTTCAACAATTTTTTGGTAGGATGGGAATAATAATTCAAGCTCTCACATTTGCATTAATTCATGAGCTCACAGGTTTCGACGAAGCTTTAGGAACAGCTCAACCAGAATCGGCAATTTGGGGTATTCACTTTCATCAAGCTCTCATACCCGCGATCTTAGTTATTATAGGTGCTCTTGTCTTTTGGAAGTGGTATAAGTTAACTCCAGAAAAAGTGCTAGAAAATCAGGAAAAAATTAAAGAAATGGGGATATAATAGCTTTCACCCATCTAAAACTTTTTTTTTATTCTATTAATTTTTAATGTTATAAGGAAACTTTATTTTAAAGCAGTAAGTTTTTTGTCAACTATATTAACAAATTTAAGTGAAACATCAAGAAAATTACGCAAAATCTTTTTATCAATGTTTTCTGGAGCATCCTTTACAGAATGCCAGTTAACCGCTTTGTTTTTTTCATGTTCCATACCCATTAAAGCTGCTGCTTTGAATCCTTCGTGAATATAACGGCAAGCATCACATGCTCCAATTTTCAGACTTCCCGTTCGTATGTTTAATAAGTCGGGATTTTCAACTTTTGTCTCCGCATGGGCTTGTAATAGAAGGTTATTGATATCTGTATCATAGACTGCCTGGTGCATATCTTTTTCAATTAAGAACATATCCTCTGCTGCTCCACAACATTCTAACACCACGGTATAAGAATTATCAAGAACCCCTAACTTCCCATATTTTTCAACGAAAGCCTGAGCCCCTCGATCACCTACTTCTTCGCTTCCTTGTGATCCAATCCATACTTCCACGTTCTTCGGTCTATTTTCGCTCAGGTGTTTTCCTATTGCGACAGCAACGGCAGTGGCAGATAAATTATCGTTTGCTCCTAAAACTACTGTTTTAC
Organism: Promethearchaeota archaeon; assembly: GCA_030599585.1. Classification (GTDB taxonomy): domain Archaea; phylum Asgardarchaeota; class Lokiarchaeia; order Sigyniarchaeales; family SOKP01; genus SOKP01. The sequence continues at coordinate 50,790 of JAUVNS010000013.1, forward strand.
CCAAGAACCCCTTTAACAATAAGATGAAAAAGGGATAAATTATAATAAGCGGAATAAAATAAATAAGATCTAACACTGTTATAGAAACTACTCCCCAATTCAAAATTTCAATTGAAGATCCAGAAACCAATTGAGCAATAAATTTCCAGAGCGAAAAAATAATGGTGTGAAGTAAGAAGTAAAGCCCTACTCTCCCTATTATTTTGCGCGCTCGGAGCTTATAGCTCGCAATATTCATTTCTTTTGCACTGTCGGTGTGACCTTCAAATACTATACGAAATTTAACTTCCTCTGTAGGTTTTATTATTCCGAATACATTACTAGATTTTTTAGTCTTAAATAGAAATCCAATCCATCCTTTCATCAAAAATAACTCGCTATAGAGCACAGTAATGCCGAGGATTACAAGGATTAAAGATACAATAGGAAAAGGAAATATTAAAGGCATAAATAATGGAGAAATGCCTCCCAAGATTCCCGCTACTTTAGTAAAGCCTTGAGGATACATCGCAGGGCGCGTTTCAAACTCGTCGATGAAGGTTTCGTCGCAAAATTGGTCAAGTTCTTTCTTAATCCAAATATTTGCGTTTTTTTCAGCTTCGCTACATGAATATCTCGGTCCAAACTTCTTACAGATTGTATCTATGAAATTAAACATGTAATCAGAATAAGACTCATCTGTTTTCATACCAAATTCTCAACTTACACTTAGTAAAATTAATTACGATTAAGAATTCAACATAAATTTTATTTGTATCGCATTTTATTCGAGTTTTCTAAGAAGATATTTTCAAAGGAGGAGTAATTTTTACCCTTTTTTTTTTTTTTTTTCTTAAATAATTATTGAGATTCTAAAATAGTTTATCCGTTAATAAAACTAGGAGACAGATTTTTATTCCAAATTAACCTAATTTAAACACAATAACATCTAACCAAAACAATTGAAAACTTAAAAAAGGTGTAGACATGGTAAAAATGAGTCGTCTTTTGAAAAAAAAAACCGCGTACATCATAATAGGTATAAGTATAGCGTGTTTGATACTTGGTCCAGTAATGGGATTATTATTAGATAAAATGACAATTTACGACAAAGATTCTGAACTCATACTAGAAGATAGTAGTTCAGGTCTGACGAAAGCATTCTATAAACCGGTGTCTTTAAGTAAAGATCAAAAACTCATAGTAGAGATTTCAGAATTTTACCCGAATACAAGTATTACCATAAAAATTATTGCTAAGAGCGTTTTCGATCGAGCGTTTAGTTTGAATAGCACTCCAAGCGGAATTTCAGGGTTAAATTTTGTATATTCTGAATTTGGATGGGGGGCATCGCCTGCTGGCAGTACAAACGGAGCTACAGCACTATCCTTACCGAGTACCGGAATGTATTTCTATATCGAATTTATGGGAGATAGAACAGGAGATTCGTTAATCTCGTGGCCAGGTGATTATTTCGTTATAGTTTACGGAACTAACTCAGGTCCAGCTTCAGTAAGAGATGTATATTTTGATATTACCATAAAAGTTGATGGCCCGGGAGAGACTTTGAACAATTTTCTAATAATTATAGGAGCACTCATTCTAGTTGCTTACGCTATGTTAGCTTTAGTATCAATATTAAAAGCAAATTATCTAAGGTGATTAAAAATGGGGACAGAAGAAAGAAAAGTAAGCTTATATGATATGTTACCAGTAATGAATAAAGAAAAAGCTACTAAATTCCTCATCTATGGATTATTAGTAGCAATCATTTTTGGTACTATACTCATGATTAGTAAATCAATTGCAGATAATGCTTCCATATGGCTATCATTAGAAAACCAACAAAACGAAATGAACTATATGCAAGGATTATACGGGTATAACGATTACATCGTAAAGATTGAAAGAGCGCTTTTAATCAGATATTGGATGGAATATCAAGTAATCATCGTTGGAAATATAGCTAGAATAGGTGTAAATGTTGGTTTATTCTTCATTGTTGTAGGATTTCTGAGTTTTGCTTTAAATGACAAATTTGACGAAAAATCACGAAGAATATATCTTATTCTAGCCGGTGCTATTCTGTTTGTAATCATGGTGACCACATTTTTCTCTCAAATTGCGATAATTGTATCTTAAATCTAAATAATTTTTTTCTTTTTTTTATATCTTTAACTAAGAAAGAATATATATCATACATCAATTAACTATAAATTACTCCTAATTTCAGTAGGTAAATCTCACTATGAACTCTGAACAGGATGATACAAAAAGACAGGAACTAGTTAAGGGTTCGTTCTTGGTGGAATTTATTATATATTTGCTTTTTGCACTAGGTCCTTTAACGGGTAATGTCATTCTTGTCTTATTTGGAGTACTGTCTGCTGATTTTTCTGTTTTACCAAGTGATTTGTTAATAACCATCCCCTCGTTTATGTTCCCATTTGCCTTCGTGCAATTATTTTCAGGGGCAATTTCAGATGTAAAGGGCAGATACACGGTAATTTTATTAGGTCTGTCAATTTTTGGAATGGGAATGATTCTAGCGTCTTTATCGTTCTCCCTAATAATCTTTGTTTTAGCTAATGTATTAGGTGGAATTGGTTTTGGTTTTGTAAACCCAGTTTTAATAGCGTTAATCACAGATATAACCCCCGGACCGAAAATCTCGAAAAAAATGGGATTACTAGGCGCTGTTGCTAATTTAGCAGTTGGGTTTGGTCCTTTATTAGCTGGACAAATATTAATAGTAGGGTGGAGGTATCTTTATGTAATTTTTGTTGTTATCACTGTTGTAGGTTTCATAATAATCTTTAGTCTAAAAAGAAGCCAACCAAAAACTTCATCAGAAATGGAAATCCGAGAATTTTTCTCCCACTTGAAGATAGAAATTCGAAGACCTGTAGTACTACTGTTGATTTTGTCAGCTTTTTTAGTTTCCCACACTTCTATCGCAGCGATTATTTGGACTTCGCGATCGTTTACGCATATAATTCCTGAGAATATTTCAGGTGTGGTTCTATTACTTTATGGGATCATGGGTTTCGTATCTGCAAATATTGCGGGGATAACGATTAAGAAGAGAGGAATTAGGTTTACGCTGTCTATTGCATTGATTTCACTTATTATAGGTGACATAATTTTAGTTGTATTCGGTGATAATAGTTTGGAAGCCCTAGTTTTAACCACTACAGGTTTGATTTTTATGGGCTTCGCGGGCGGATTATTATTTACTTCTCTCATGTACTACAGTCAAACGTTATCTAAAGAAAGGAGAGGTGCTCTAGCTGGTTTAACTACAGCAGGGCAATTTATTGGAATTGCTTTTGTTACGATAACTCTTGAACCTTTTTTTAATTCTGGTGGAATTTCCTTAGTTTACCTGATAATTCTAATGATTTCTATAATACTTTGTGTTATTTTACTATTGTTAGATAAATTCGCAAAAAAGACAAAATAACTAGTTATCATTTGTAAAATAAATCTATATTAATTTAGAACGGTAACTTCTTCTTTATCGCTCATTTTTTCCTCGGTTTTCACTTTATCTAAGAAGTATGGATCCATTATAGTGGAAATTTGCTTAAAATCGTAATGCGTGGCCTCAATTGCTTTTAAGTGACAAGTTGCAGAACATTTTCCACATCCTTTGCATAATGATGAATTAATAACAGCTTTTTTAACTGGTATACTCACATCTTCAAAGGTTTGTTTCATATCTACAAGTGAAATTGCTTTAAAGGCACACACTTCCGTGCAATTGCCACATCCATTACACTTTTCAATAGTTATTTTCATATCTTTAAAGTAGCATTCTATAGATAATAGAAACGATAGAAATTCTAATTTGGATGTTGATATTTCCTTTATACTTAAAAATCTACTTGCACGACCTGCGGCCCCATTTGACTCCAACATAGAATCTTGAACATTTTTTGGCCATAGAGCACAGCCACATACAAAAATCCCTTGCCCTGCAAAATCTAAAGGTCGTAATTTCGTATGAGCTTCAATAAAAAACCCATTTTCATCCAAGGGTATATTCAAGATATTTGACAAAGACTTAATATCAGCAGGAGGAACCATAGGCGTAGAGAGTATAACAAGATCAGTGTTGAAGTTAAGAATATTATTATTGTTAAGATCATCATGTAAGGTTATTTCATATTTTTCTGGATCACTATTCAGTTTTGCTATCTCAGGAATATTATCTATGTCGTATCTTAAATATTTAGCTAACGATTTTCTTTCACTGAAAATCTCTTCGAATTCTTTTTTAGCCATATGAAGATCGCGAAACAACACTAGAATGTTGAGATTAGGTTTAAGTTCTTTTAGAATTTCAATGTTTTTTATGGCGTTACTACAACAGACATTTGAACAATAAGTAAATCCATTTACTTGTCTTGATTTTACACAAAGTATTACTGTAACATGTTTAATCTTCCTTAACCAAGATTTATCTACAGTTTTTAATTTCTGTTCCAACTCTAAGAGTGTCACGACATTTTCATTTTTTTCACTATACTGAAATTGTCCGTGTGGTTTAAACTCCTGACTCCCTGTTGCAACAATAATAACACCAACTTTAATCTCGTGAACATCGTTAGCCTCATCTACGAATACAATTTCATAATTCCCAATTGAACCCTTTACCTCCTTAATTATAGAATTTAAATATACTTTAATCCTCGAATTCTTCTTGATTTTATCTTCGATATTATCCAGAAATTCTAAAGAATCTTGTTTCGCCGGATATAAAAGGTTTATAAATTTTAAATTTCCTCCTAATTGGTCCTCTTTTTCAATAATAATCGTATCGTATCCTTGTTTACTTATATTTAATGCCGCTCCCATCCCTGAAACTCCACCACCTATTATTAAAGCTCTTGGTGTTATGGTAACAGTTTTATCTTTTGATTGATGGTCTTTTACACTTGCTTTTACCTGGGAATATCTTGCAGAATTTAATAAAGTTGCTACATGTCCTGCTACTCCACTAGCATCAGCAGCAGTTTCTGTTATATTCATCGGACCCTGACAGAAGCCACATAAAAAGATTCCTTCCTTCATAGATAGAGATTTATTGAAGTAGGATTTAGATTTAAAAAACCCGTAATTATCTAATTCAATTCCTAGTTTTTCAGCTAATAGATTTGTTCCTTCGGAAGAAGTTGTTGGAGCAGCTAAAACTACCATATTTGCTCTAAAAGTCTTATCCTCTTCGGTTTTTAAATCCCTATAATGTATAAGTAAATCTTTTGTATCCGGTTCTTCTTCAATTTTATAGATCTTTGTGTGAAAATATTCTATGCCAAAGTTTTCTTGGGAACTTCTAGTATATTCGTAAAAGTTTTTACCAAAAACTCTAATATTATGCCTGAAGATTGAAACTTGTGTGTTTTCCGAATAGGTTTTAGTTAAAATTGCATTTTTTACAGTATACATGCAGCACACACGTGAACAATATGGAATATCTCCTTTTGAATTATTAGAACTAACACAATTGATAAAAACTATTTTTTGAGGTTCTTTTTCATCGCTAGGTCGTAAGATATTTCTACCGAAAGGTCCAGTAGGACTAATGAATCGTTCATATTCTAAACCAGTGACAACATTTTTATATTGATAACCCCACTTTTCCGGTAAATTGTCACCAGAAATATCAAAACCAGTTGCAACCACAATAGCTCCGACTTTGAATTGAATTTCCTGTGTTTTTTGGTTAAAATCTATCGCACCCACCTTGCAAACTTTACTACAAACTCCACACACATCTCTATTTAGATATAAACACATCTTTGGATCAATTAGATATACTGGTGGGGTTGCCTGTAGAAAAGGTATATAGACCGATTTTCTTTTTCCCAAATTCAAGTCAAATTTATTAGGAGCTTCAATCTTTGGACATTTTGCAGCACATTCGCCACAACCTCTGCATTTTGTTTCATCAATAAATCGGGGTTCCTTTTTAATGGTTACGTTGAAATCTCCCAGAGTTCCTGTAATTTCTTGAACCTCTGAAAGAGTGTATAACTCGATATCAGGATTTTTATATACCGAAACCATTTTAGGAGCCAATACACATAAACTACAATCATTATTTGGAAAAAGCTTGTCAAATTGTGCCATTCGGCCTCCGATGGATGGTTCCCTTTCAACTAAATAAACTTTAAATCCAAGTTCGGTTAAATCTAGGGAGGTTTGAATTCCTGCGATGCCTCCCCCAATAACTAACACAGACCCTTCCATAATTTTAAACACCTTTTTAAAAAACAGAGTTTGTAATTGAAAATCTTTAACAACTCTGTCATGAATCTTTTTTAATTAAGTAATGGAGAGTTAAAATTATTATATAAATATTATCGTGATAAATTATCACAAAACGACAAAACAAATGAAATATTTTTTGTTTTATGACATGATTTCGATTTTTTTGATCAATTATAAACATTTATAGAATAAAAAGTGATTTAAAGTGACATTTTAAAATTAATAAATTCTTTTAAGTTTAAAATTGAAACTCTATTCATAAAAAATTGAATTTTAAATAATTAGATTCGAAGATTCCACTAGACTTGGAAGGAAAATAATGTTTTAAAAAAACTTAAGAGGCCCTAATCCTTTAATTTCGTTAGTAAACTCTGTGATTAAATCAGCAAATCTCCTACCCTCAGATGCGCTAACCCATTCTAGTCGTACTCGCTTCTCATTGATTCCTAATTGTTTTATTATAATTCTATGTAATTTTTCAAAGCGGTCTTTTGCGTATTCGTTTCCAGTTATATAATGACAATCACCTATATGACACCCTGTTATTAAAACTCCATCAGCTCCTTCCTTTAAAGCTTTTAAAACAAACGAAGGATCAACTCTCCCTGAACACATGACTCTCACAATTCTCATATTAGGAGGATATTGAAATCTTGAGACTCCTGCTAGATCAGCTCCAGCGTACGAGCACCAATTACAGCAAAATACTAGGATTTCAGGTTCAAAATCTTGTTTTACTGCTTTATTTTTTGCTTCGGGCATAATTTTTTATTGCTTTTTTTTTATTCTAATAGATAAGATTCAATCATTGCATAAATCTGGTCAAAATCATAATGTTTCACAGATATAGCACCATTTTGGCAGGTTGCAGCACAAGTACCACATCCTTTACATAAGGCTGAATTTATAAAAGATTTTGAAACTTTTAAGCTGACTTCTTCAAAGTCCAGCATTGCATCTATAAGTTCAATCGCATTATATGGGCAAACGGATTCACATTTCCCACAGCCAATACATCTCTCTTGATTTACTTCCGCTATAAGCCCTGACGTTTTAATTGTTTTAGCACTTAAAAATCGACTAGCGCGACCTGCAGCACCATTTGCTTGAGATATTGAATCTTGGATATTTTTTGGCCATTGCGCACATCCACATAGAAAGATACCCTCTGTTGCAAAATCCAAAGGACGTAATTTAACATGTGCTTCTAAAAAGAATCTGTTTTTATCTAATGGTACTTTTAGCATTTTCGCTAGTTCCTGTAGGTTTTCTGGAGGGACCATGGGAGTTGATAATACAACCAAATCCGTTTCAAATTGAAGTTGATCTTGTAAATTTGTCTCAAATACGGATACTTGATATTTTTCAGGTTTTTCGTTTATTTTCACAATCTCTGGTTGTCCTTCTAAGTCATATCTTAGGAGCATACTCTCCTTTCTCCTATCACGATAATATTCTTCGAACTCTTTTTTAGCCATCTGAAAATCGCGGTATAACGCAACTATTTCAAGCTCGGGCTTTAATTCTTTTAAAATGCTTATATTTTTTAAACTCACGCCACAACATACATTTGAGCAATAAGTAATACCTTCTTTCTGTCTGGCATTAACGCAGAGGATTACTGTTATGCGATTGATTCCATCGAGCCAAGATTTATCATCACCTTTCAATTTTTTTTCTAATTCTAATTGAGTAATGACATTTTTATTTTTCTCACTATATTGAAATAAACCTTCTGGTTTTAACTCAAGGGCGCCAGTTGCAACTATTATTGTGCCGACTTTTACATCTTGAATGTTTTCTTCCTTGGAATCAATAATTGAGACATTATAATTACCAATAAACCCCTTAATCTCTTTAAATTTTGAACTTAAGAAAACCTGGATGTTTTTACTTTTCTCAACTTTATTCTTTATCTCGTTTAAAAATTTTGTTGCGTCTTCATGTATAGGATATAAAATATTAAGATCGTTGAGATTTCCTCCTAGTTTGTTTTCTTTTTCAACAATATAAGTTTGAAATCCTTGACTAGCAAGATTGAGAGCAGCAGTCATTCCAGATATACCACCACCTATAATTAATGCATTTGGGGTAATATCTAATAACGCTTCGGTTAGCGGTTTCAACAACCGAGCTTTAGCCACGGCCATTCGTATTAAATCTTTAGATTTTTCGGTAGCAAATTCATATTCATTCATATGTACCCAAGAACATTGATCTCTTATATTTACCATTTCAAATAGGTATTTATTTAAGCCAACTTCTACACAAGTTTCTTGAAATAAAGATTCGTGAGTTCTTGGAGTACACGAAGCTATTATAAATCTATTAAGATTATGTTCTTTAATTATCTCTTTTATTCTTATTTGTGAATCGCTGGAACATGAATACATGTTATCTTCTACGTGGACGACGTAAGGTAGAGTTTTGACATATTCAACTGCACTTGAAACATCTACATATTTACCTATGTTGATTCCACAGTGACAGATAAGAACCCCTATCCGTGGTTCATCCGTTATTTTTATTTCTCTTTCAGGCTCAATACCTTCTTTTTCTCTAATTTCGTTGAATTTCACCGAGTTTAGTATCATTGCGACTTGAGATGCTACTCCGCTCGCGTCAGCAACAGTTTCAGGTATATCCATTGGCCCTTGACAAAAACCACATAGAAAAATTCCTTCTTTTGATGATAAAGATTTATTAAAATATGATTGTTCTTTGTAGAAATTATATTTATCTAGCTCTACATCTAAAATTTCAGCCATTTCATTTGTTCCCTTTGTAGGAACTAAGGGTGTTGCTAAAACAACTAGGTTAGCTCTAAAATCAGAAAATTTGCCAGTTTTTAGATCCTCATAACGAATAAGTAAGTCGTTATTTTCCTTATCCTCTTCGATTGTACTTATTTTCGTCTGAAAGTATTTTACTCCGTATTCGTCTTGAGCTCTTTGGGTAAATTCATAAAAGTTTTTACCATAGGCTCTAATATCATGCCTAAAGACATAACAATCGGAATTATCTGAGTGTTCTTTTGTAATAATAGCTTCTTTTGCAGTATACATACAACACACACTTGAACAATAAGGCACATTCTCATGGAGATCTCTTGATCCTGCGCACTGAACGAAAGCAATTTTCTGAGGTTCTTTCTGATCACTTGGCCGCAAGACATGCCCTTCAAATGGTCCGGAAGCGCATAGTATCCTTTCGTATTCTAGTGCGCTCACTACATTTTGGTATTTATATCCCCATCTTGAAGATAACTGTTCAGCTGGCATGTCAAATCCAGTTGCTACTACGATTGCTCCGACATTGATTTCTATATCTTGAGGTTTTTGTTCATAATCAATCGCTTCCACTGTACATACTTTTGCGCAAACTCCGCATACGCCTTTTGTCATCTTCAGGCAGAGTTCTGGGTCAATTAAATATACTGGTGGAACTGCTTGAGGGAAAGGAATGTATATGGACTTTCTTTTACCTAGGCTCATATCGAACAAATTAGGAACTTCAATCTTTGGGCATTTTGTTGCACAATCTCCACATCCTTTACACGTTGTCTCGTCTACATATCGAGGTTTTTTCAAAACTGTTACAGCAAAATTACCAACTTCTCCACTAATCTTTTTAACTTCATGAAAAGTCATAAGTTCGATATTAGGATTTCTAAATACTTCGACCATTTTTGGTGCTAGGATACATAGCGAACAGTCATTTGTTGGAAAGGTCTTATCCAACTGCGCCATTCTTCCTCCGATTGAAGGTGTTCTTTCCACAAGATATACTTTAAATCCAAGCTCCGTTAAATCTAATGAAGTTTGGATCCCAGCAATTCCCGCTCCAATTACTAGTACTGAACCTTCCATTACTTACTCTCCTCCTTCATATTGTTGGTATCACTAATCCTAATATGTTTAATTAAAAATTCAGAGAAATCTACAATTTCAATTGAGGAAATATTTTCATAATCTTTTTGGAGACATGAGAGGTGAATTCTACACTTTGGGCAAGAGGTTACCATTACTGTTCCAGCGTCTTTAGCTTCTAACATCCTTTTGTACCTAAGAGCTTTTGATTTCTCGTTACAATTCATCCAAGAATTTACACCACAACATAAAGAATTTGATTTGTTATGTTCCATTTCATTAAAGCTGTAGTTCAACTTTTCGAATTCTTTGAAAATTTCCCTAACCTTTTCAGTGATATTATTTTCTTTAGGTAGAAACCTGCTCAATCTACATGGGTCGTGATAGGTAAACGATATTTCTTCGTTGAGCTCGCTACTACTTATAAATTCAATTTTACCTTCTTTCCACATTTCATAAATATACTCGATAATATGCTTTACTTCAAATTTATCGTTAAAATCTTCAAAGATTTCTGGATAATCAATTTTAAGAGTTCTATAACATTCAGCACAAGCTGTAACAATAGTGGAGACTCCGGCATTCTCAAACATCTCGATATTTTTCTTTGCTAGTTTAATAAAGGTTTTCAATTTTCCTTGACCCCAGTAAAGATCGTGCCCGCAACAAACTTCATCTTTAAAAACAACTATAGGTTCTTTTTCGATTTTACTTAAAATCTGTAATGTACTTATAGCAATAGAGTCTAAATTATCGTGTTCGTAATTAAAAAAAGGTAAGCAACCAACATAATATAAAGTATTACCTTTATCTGATATAAGGCAGTCCTTAGGAACCCAATCGAGCGATCTATCGGGATTTATATATGGTCTACTCATTATCTCTGAAATCGTTGTATAAACTCCTTTGTGTGCTATTAACTCATCAACATTTTTATTTGTTGTATGCCTCATTTTGTATCTAGCCATTCTCGCTAAATCGGCAAAATTAATATCTTCGGGACAATCTTTGAGACATTGATTACAGGTTAAACAATCCCATAATACCTCGCTCTCCAATACCTTTTTTTCAAAACCCTCTAAAATTAATTGAATTATTTTACTTGGAGTATATATCTGCACTTTACTTAATTGACAAACCCCGCTACAACGACCACATTGATAGCACCTCTTTAAAAGATTTCTTAAATTGGGTTCGTAAATTTTATCTAAATATTCTAAAGTATCTCCAAATAACTTCTTTCTTTCAGCTTCTTTTTTTGTTTCTGTTATTGTACACTCCTCACTAGATTAAATTATTCATAAAGTCTTCCTTACGCTTGATTTTAGATTGAGAAAACTGAGATATCAACTCAATCATCTTATGTTTTTTGTTCGCATCTAAATCTGCACAACTGATAATTCCACTTTCAAGAACTTGAGAAAATATCCTACTACCTTTTTCTGTTCGTGGAATAACAGTAGTGTATTTATCAGACGATCCTAAACCCCCAAATGATATATCCGCATAAATATTAGTAAAATCATCACAAGCGTTACAAGCTGGACGCATATATTTCTTCAAATGATTAAATGGAATATGGATAATTTTTTCCCCATTTCCATCGTCTTTTAATTTTAAAATAACGTCTTCTTTAATATTAATTTTTTTAATATCAGAAAATTTGATGTTAAAATCCTTCTCAAACCTTTCTAACTGTGATTTTTCAAAAAAAAAGTTTTCGTAGCAAAATAATCCAAGACAAATTTCTACATTTTCAGACGGAGTAACCCCAAGGTCTTGCATACATCTAATTGTATAAAGTTGACAAGGAGTGCCTACTACAGCTAACTTTTTGAATTTATAATAATTTAATTCAGAAATTGAACTTGTATATGTAGAAAACTTCTGGATTTCATCTAACTGTGGTGTAATATCTAACATAGTTCCAGAGGCCTTTAATAAATCATATTTACTATCAGCAAAAGTTGCTTCCCTTACAAAAGGGGCATCTGTCTTAGAAACAATTGCACCATCAATCATTTTTTTTTCAATCATAAAATTAATTATTGAATTAACCACGCCACCATCAGTGCCATTTTCTAAAAAATTTTTATCTATAGCTTGGCAGGAATATATATCTTCATAATGCCCTATTGGCAAGGAAGAAAAATTAGTAAATTGGTATGTTTTATTGAGATCATCATCTAAAACATGGGTTTGTGGGCATATATAATAACAGATACCGCATTCAAGACACTTATCCTTATGAATGTATTCCGGAGGCAAGTAAGGGTCTATAAATCCTATAACTTCGTATTCTGCTGCATTACAAAAAGACACACATCCTCCACATTCCTCACAAATGCCTCGATTGTGGACTTCCTCAATTAAATCCTGAAATGTTTTTAAACTCATAAGTTTAAATTAACTCTCCATCTTGTTTTGTTTTAAATTAATTGGTTTACATTTTTTTCTTTTTATTCCTGCAATTCTTTCGAGCAATCCCTGACCTGGTTTAACTTCTTTTAAACTTTTTGTTTCTATTAACCCAGCTCCAACAACATCATTAAATAACTTTTCGCCTTCTTTTGTTCGAGTTATAACGGAAGAAAATCCTGCTTGCGAACCAATTGACCCAACAGATATATCAGCATAATCAGAAGTTAAATCTTCACAAAAATGACAATTATCTCGGGCATAGGATTGGATTTCTTTCAGATCAACTTTTAATTCTTCTCCTGATGTTAAATTAATTATAAATTTACCTTTATCTATGTTCATTTTTGTTAATTCGTCAATCTCTTTATCAAATTTATCTTTTATCAGCTCTATTATGTCTGAATAAGGGAATGACTCCATACAGAAAAGCCCTATTTTATATTTTATATTATCAAAAAATGGCAACCCACTTGGAAATAAGGTGCCTTTCTCAATTGCTTTCATCATACAAGGAACACCCACAAAGGCTAAATTCTTATAATTTTTTGCTTTGTCAATAATATTCAAGGAAGGAGAATTTGCGTATTTAGTTCCTCCTGTTTTGTAAAGATCTTTAACATCATCTACAATAATAGGTTCAGGTCTCCATATATCTTTCGAATGTTGTACAGCTATAATTGCATCAACAATCTTCTTTTCTAAAAGGTACTCCAATATGGAAGTTACTACACCTCCATCTTGACGAACTTCCTTAATTTCATCTATAGTAGTAGAAGCTGTGTATGTATTTACATAAGCTCCAATCTTATCTGACCAAATCAAAGACTTATCTAATTTTTTAATACTTTTATATGCCTGATCTATTGAAAAGGATCTAGGACAAACTGAGAAACACAGACCACATTTCATACAAGCTTCGTTGTCGATATCAAGCGTATCTGCAGTTACTTCAATGGCATTTACGGGGCATACTGCCGAACACCAACCACATTGACAGCAAACACCAGCATTGAATACAATAGAGACTGGTTCAAAATATTGTTCAATCGGAAATTTTTTTGCTTGATATCTATAAAAAAATTCCTTGACTTCTACTTCTTTTTCTTCTCCTTTAATTTTTTTTACAACCATTTTAGTCTTAACTTCTACATGCTCTTGAACAAATCCTTGCTCTTTTAGATAGATTACATCTCTTATTACATTATCAGCGGGAAAATCTTTGATTTCTTTAACAATTTCTTCTAGGAATAGCGGATTCCTATCTTTAAGCATCTCTAGTACTAGTTTTCGCTCTGTTTCAGCATCCACCATCGCATCTAGGATTTTGTAAAAGTCATTTTCTGAAAATTTACCAGCTTTCAATATTTCATCTTTAGCTTCAAAAACAGCTCTAACTTGAAAGTTCCCTGAAGCTTGATATGTGGCTTCCATTAAATCCTTGGGAGAAATTCCTTTAAATGAATTATTATTTACAACTTGAACCATATTTCGCTCATTTACTTTATTATTTACATTATTTTTTATTATTTAATAAAAATATTGTTAAACTCCTATTCCTTCGCAAGGTAAGTCATCCTATAACTAGTATTTGATTATAGGATTCATCCTACAGGAGTAATTACTTCTTGCTTTGCTTTTTCAACAACCATGGACTTTATCGGATTGGGTCCAGACCGTTTGATTTTTTCGTAAGCATCTTCTACGCTTTTAACTAGTTTGTCGGCTTCTGCCCCACTTAACCAGTACATGTTAATTCTTTGGTTTCCGTAACCCCGAGAATCCAATATTCTATTAGCTAAATCAACATGTCTTTGAGCATTAAAATTGCCTTGCTTGAACTCACATTCATTTGGTCGTCATCCAACAATCATAACTCCGTCAGCTCCCGATTTAATTCCGTATAAGATATGTCTTACATTGACTCTTCCAGTACATTTAACTTTTATGATCTTTACTGATGTCGTATATTTCATTCGAGAAACTCCAGCCAGATCAGCAGCAGAATACCCTCATTTCAAACAGGCAAACATCAGAATTTTCAAGTTATTCTCCATTTTCTTTAGCCTCCTTCTAATATCCCGTCAATTTCAGTAAATAATTGATGATCTCTAAAGTATCTAATATCTATTGCGTTAGTTGGACAACAAGAAGCGCAGATTCCGCACCCATCGCAATTAATTTCGTCAACAATTGCTTTTTCTTCGTCAACAACAGTAATCGCATTTTTCGGGCATGCTTTTTCACATCTCCTACAAGCAATACAGATCTCATTAGAAACTTCAGCAATTATTAGCTCTATTTCTACTTCCCCAGGAGCGGTTAATTCAGCTACCTTACTTGCGGCCGCTCTAGCTTGAGAAACTGAATATGCGATATCCTTTGGACCCTGAGCAAATCCGGCAATGAAAATACCCTTTGTTTTGGTTTCTTGTGGCATTAAACCAAAGTGAGACTCCGTTAAGAAACCATTACGATCAGCGTCTAAGCTTAAAATCTTAGAAATCTGCGCGGTACCCTTTGAAGGCAACGCAGCAGTAGATAAGACTACTAAATCCGCGCTAATTTTAATGATTTCGTCGGTTAAAGACGAATACACTCGGATATTTACGTTTTTAGTCTTTGGATCTTCAGAAAATTCGCCAACTTTTCCCCGAATCATTCTGATATCCGACTGCTTAGCCCTTTGATAATATTCTTCGAAGCCTTTTTCGTTAGTTCTCATGTCAATATAACAGATGGTAATGTTCGCGTTAGGGAATTCTTCTTTAAGTAATTTACCGTTTTTTAGAGCTAACATGCAACAAACGCCGCTACAATATGGTCTTTCTGTGTCACGACTTCCTACACATTGAATAAACACAATTTCTTCGGGTTCCTTAGCGTCTGAAATTCTGTGAACATTTCCTTCTAAAGGTCCATTTGGAGATAGAATCCTTTCAAGTTGGGGTTGAGTAATAACATTTTCAAACTTTCCGTATCCATACTCTCCGTATGGTTCATAAATATCCCACCCTGTCGCTACGATAATTGATCCTACCTTAAATGTGACTTCTTCAGGCACTTGGCTAAAATCTATCGCATCTAATTCACAAGCTTCAACACAACTAAAGCATTCTACGCACACATCTCTGTTAATGTCATATAAGAAAGGAACGGCTTGTCCGAAAGCTATATCTATTGCTCTTCGTGGTCCTAAGTGTTCGTCAAAGTAATTTGAAGTGATAATGGGACAAACTTCTGTACAAGCCCCGCATCCATTACAGTCATTGTTTACAAATCGTGGTTTCTTTTCCACGGTAATATTATAATTTCCAACATAACCATCAACTTTTTTCACTTCACTATAGCTTAATATTTCTATATTCTCATTTCGATTGACTTCGAGCATCACAGGGCCACAGATTCATATAGAACAGTCGTCGGTAGGGAATGTTCTATCTAATTGGGACATCCTCCCGCCTATTGTTGTTTTACTTTCAACAAGAAAAACTTTGATTCCTTCGTTTGCTAAGTCCAACGCAGCATTCATTCCAGCTATCCCCGCACCCACAATTAGAGTGGCTTTTTCAACGGGAACTGTTCTCACTGGAACAGCTTTTAATGTTTTTGCTCTATTTATTCCACTATTAACCAAAGTTTTAGCTTTTTTTAACGCTTCTTCCTTATCTTCTGTACACCAAGCACAATGTTCTCTTACATTGACCATTTGAAAATGATAAGGGTTTAAATCCGTTTTGGCGAGAGATCCTCTGTAAATTGGTTCGTGAGTTCGAGGAGTTCAAGCGGAAGCAACAATACAATCTAAATTTTTCTCATTTATATCATTTATGATTTCTTGTTGTCCACTTTCAGTTCAAAGGAACGGATGGGTTTTAGATATCACAACATCATCCAAATCTTTTGCAAATTCGACGAGTTTATCGCAATCTACTTTTCTTTTTATGTTGATTCCTCACTGGCAAGCATAGTATCCAATCCGATGATTTTCAGATTTTTCCATTTTCTTTTATACTCCACCTCAATTGTTATAATTTTGTATTTTTTTTCCGTAGTAAATTAAATTTCGTTCTGTATCATTTTCTGACATTTTTGACCGAATTTGTGTCGGAAAATTTACTTTTATTAATGAATTTTTATTTAATTCACTATTTAAGTTAGTTTTTATGTGATATATTATATTGTTTTCTATTTAACCATATAAGAAAAAGGTAATAATCCAATTAATGAGAAGATCAAAAATAACTGATTCTTCGATCTAAGACATTATATTGCTTCTAAATAAGAAAAGCGCTAGATTCACAACTTGTTAGTATTTAATTACACTGATTGAATTTGATTTACATTTGAGATTTCTTCTTCGCCTTCGAAAGAATTTGTTGATAGTTTTTCTAACTTTTCTATTTTTTTTTCTAGAAGTTCTATTCGATTAAAATTCGCAGCTAAGATTTTTCTTATAAGTTTATTTTCTGATATTGTAAACGCTCCAGCTTTTTTCCTGAAAAATTTATGTCTTTTATATGGTTCTGATCTTTTTAAAAGGTTTAACCGAATCATCCATTTAATAGCGGGCATTAAATGTTTTTTAGGACCAATTTTCCTTTTGACATCCTTATAGTAATCTTCAAGTGTATGTTTTTGGTATTTTAGGAGGTTTTGAGATTTTTTAGTATTCATAAAGCCACAATGGAAGTCTTTTTCAGCAAATCCTTCTTCTGGTAAAAAATTTCTTCCCAATCCAAAAAGCTCCATCATATCGTTAAGGTATTCTCTATAAGTTATTCGACATTCTTTTCCACCAGCTAAATTGAAGGTTTCACCCCATACCTCATCACACTCAATTGCATTGACTAAAGCTAATCCCACATCTTTAGTATCACAGATTTCTATAGAAGTATCTAAAGGCATGTGAAACATTAGAGGATCCATATTAAGCTTATCAATAGATGTTATGTAGGTTAATCTAAATATTGCGAAATCTACACCCGATTCTCTAATCAACTTTTCAGCAGTGATTTTGGTTATTGCATAATAATCTCCTTTGCTAGGGGCGAGGGGATCGGTAACTTCTATCATTGGATTGTATCGGCGATCTCCATAAACAGCTACCGAGGACGTGAATAGCAATTTTGGTTTGTGTAATTGTTTCTTCATAGAATCTAGGATATTTTTTGTGCCTTCAACATTTACAGATTCAGCCAATTCAGGATTACCATCTGCTAACGGTGGAATAATTGCGGCCAGATGGATTACAATATCTTGATTTTGTACAGCAGTATTTACATCACTCCTATTTCTAAGGTCACCCCAAGTAATCTCTATTCTATTTTTGAATTTTTTAGCGATCTTTCTGTTTTTTCTGTTATAGACTTCAAAAACTCTCACGCCATAATCTTTCTTTAGTAATTCCTTTAAAGTACTTAACCCTACATTTCCAAAAGCACCTGTTAATAATACATTCATACTAATCTCCTTATTTAACTTATAATTTTGTTTTTCTTACCTAAACTGAAACAAAATCCCTACTATATAAGAATTAATCCTAACTAAATAGTTGAATGGTTGCGATCGCAACATATAATAGATTATAGTTATTTTGCAATTTATATAGCAAAATTAACATTGTAACTAAATTCTAATGAAAATCATACGATTACAGATACCGGGCAATTTTTTAGAACATATAGGGTTTGCTGATTTGTTTCAACATCTTGAATTTATAGAAATTTTAAATGCTTTCCAATACGACCAGAATCACTTCTTTGCTCTTCAGAGGATAAGGTTTAAACCGAATATAGTTAAGGATCTGGATGAATACATTAAGAAAAAATTTAATCCTCAATCTTTCCAGTTATTAAATCAGACTAGGGACGAAATTATTTGCATTATGAATCAGAATAAAACATCTGGATTCTTTCCGATTGTTGACTCAGGTCCATGGGCGTTTCTTTTTCCTATTCATGTTTCTCAAGAAGTTCTATTAATCAATATTATCTCTCAAAATGAATACGTCAATAAATTATTCGATGTTATTAATTCATTTACTGAGAAATATAAAATCATAGGAATGACCGATTTGGATAAAATTGATGAAGTAGATCAAACTATTTGGAGATCCGCAATTCCTTTCCCTAAATTTACGAAAAGACAGCAAGAAGTAGCTTCATTCGCAGCAAAAAAAGGGTTCTTCAAAATTCCAAAAAAAATACGTGCAGCTCAAATTGCTAATCATTTTGGGATATCAGAATCAGCTGTTAATAGATTACTTAAATCAACAAGAAATCTGGCAATGGAATACTTTTTCGGAACTTTCCTATGATTTTACATATGTTGA
Organism: Promethearchaeota archaeon; assembly: GCA_030599585.1. Taxonomy (GTDB): domain Archaea; phylum Asgardarchaeota; class Lokiarchaeia; order Sigyniarchaeales; family SOKP01; genus SOKP01. Next base: position 69,666 of record JAUVNS010000013.1, read on the forward strand.
TGAGTTTGAAGTAAGCACTCTGGATTTAGAGTATAATTTATTTTGAAAATATTTTTATTAGCGTATAACCTAATAATTAAAATAATCAGATTTAATGTAAAAAGAAACTCAAAGGAAATTTCTAATTAATTATGCCAGACTCAAATCTTTTACCACAAGAAATATTTGATAAACGAGAAGAGTATGGATTAGAAAAGTCCTTTGAAATGCTAACAGATATTATTGAAACTGATAAAGACAATAGTAAAAGAAAAGGAGCAATAAAATTCCTTAGCAAGATAATAAAATTAGTTCCTAGTTTAAACAACGAATGCTTTGCTACATTGGAAAATATCCTCATTTCTGAACTTAATATTGATGTAAAATGTGAAGGGGCAGAAGCTTTAGGAAAACTGAAGAACGATAAAGCACTCAAACCCTTAAAATGGACATTAGAACAGAAATCAGCTGGTGTTGACCTAAGATTGATAGTTTTGAAGGCAATAATGACAACGAAATTTAAAGAACCTCAAATTACAATTTTTATAAATGAATTAAATTCTGAATATAGTTCCATCAGAGAATATGTCACGAGTCAACTAGTGGGGCTTGAACCTGAAATTCTTACAAGGATATTATTGGAAAATTTAGAGAGTGAGAGCATCTCAAATAAACATAAATCAGAAATAATCAAACTAATTGGATATGAACTTTCTAGCATAAATGTTTCATTTCAAGATAGAGATTATATTAAAGTGAAATATCCTGAGGTCGTTTCCAGTTTACTTCGTAATAAAACAGTATTATTAGAACAAATTACTCGAAACTTAAAAACCGAAGATACTGAGTTAATTGACTCAGCAACTTTGATATTGAGACTTTTAAGCCCCGAGATTAACAAGGATGTAATCAAATTACTATTAAGTGACGACTTCATAATTAGGAAAAACGCTATCACTATAACTGGAAAGCTAAAGATAAAGGATGCTGTCGAACCTTTATTTTCAGGCTTAGATAATATTTATAGAGAAGTTAGCATAGCCACGATTGAAGCTTTAGGAGAAATTGGTGATCTTTCTTCTGTTTCCGAGTTGCTTGATGTTTTGAACGTTGAGGATATAAGCTTTGAATACACTGACATAGACATGAAGTTTTACATAATGGATGCTGTAAAGAAAATTTATTCGAGCAATAAGGGGTCTAATTACGATTATCTGTTAACCAATTTAGAATCAAATAGCGAAACACTTAAGGAAAGTATCGCATTCATACTAGGAGAAATTGGAAATGAGGAATTTTCCGACCCTTTAACTAAATTACTGAAAACTAGGAATTTAGATGTTAAGAAAAACGCGATTATAGCTCTAGGTAAAATTGGAAGCATTGATCCTATTTCACAATTAATAGAGATCTTAGAAAATCCAGATTCCTACTGGTTGATTAAAAAAGTAGCAATGGATGCAATATATTACATTTTTCAGAGAAATTGGTATCGAATAAAGGATAATAATGTAGAATTTAAAAGAACATTAACCAAACACATCGCCACCTTAATTGAAGTTTTAAAGAAAAGCGAAGCAGAAAACGCTAAGGTTAAAATTAGTCTAATAAAATTCCTAGAGTTTTATGGTGATGAACCAGCTTTGAGTGCTTTGCTCGCAAGAGTAAACGATTTTCCTAGAATAGTTAGGATACACGCAAGCAATGCGATTAAAAAAATCGAAGATAAGATAGAGGAACGACTCGGCCTCGATACAGTCGATTAAATGTGCAAAAAGACCCTTTTCCCTTTTTTTAGTAAATTTTAATATATGTAATCCATAACCATAACATAATTATCAAATTATTAAATCTGGCTAATAGAAAGTTTTTGATGATTAATAGAAAATGACGGAAAATCCAACTGAACACGAGTCAGAATCTACTCAATATGATTATTCCTTTGATTATATTCAAAAGAAACTCGAGGGGAAAAAAGACTCCTATGGAATGTTAATGAAGGAAATAGTTCGAGCAGGTATCTGTACTGAGTGTGGAACATGTGCCGCCGTTTGTCCAGTGCTCGAATGGGACCATTTGGCTGGACAACCTAAGTTAATAGGCAAATGCACTGGCTGTGGAATTTGTTACAATCAATGCCCCCGAACTATTACCGACCCGATTCAATTGATGGGAGAATTCAAGACAGGGTATGTGTCGAATACAAATATTCCAGAAGTAGTTGGAGCTCAAGATGGAGGGACTGTGACTTCTTTATTATGTTATTTGTTCGCTGAGCATTTAATTGATGCAGCAATTGTTTCAACAAAAGATCCTAAAAATCCATGGCATCCAGTTTCACAAATTATTACAAATAAAGAGGAGGCCATTAAAGCAGCCGGTTCCATTTATTGCCATTCTCAAACTGTTGAAGCTCTAATGGACGCAATACGAGAAGGTTATCGCTCGATTGCTTTTGTTGGCACACCCTGCAATATCGATGCTGTTGATAAGATGACGAGCTCTCCAGCAGGCATGTTAAAATATTTCATGCGAGCACATATTCTTAAGATTGGCTTATTCTGCATGGATTCGTTTGCTCCTGAAACACTTTATCCGTTTTTTGAAACAGATGGCATAGAATTAGCTAAAGTAGTAAAAATGGATATCAATAAGGGAAAGTTCCACATATATTACGATCACGATGGAGAACCAGTAAAATCATACTCCATTAGGGAATTACACAAATTCAAATCTTCGAGTTGTAATTTCTGTACAGATCTGACTGCTGAAAATGCAGACATTTCAATAGGTTCTGTCGGAAGCGGTCCTAAGAAAAACACGGCTTTTGCAAGAACTGGGATTGGAACAGAGATAATTGAAGATGCTGCGAAAAAAGGGTATCTACAAATCGAACCTTATAACGCTATTAATTTAAACGCAGTATTGTTTCTAGCCAAACTTAAAAAAGTTTCTAAATATAATATTCAAAAACGTAAAGTTTTTATCGTCCAAGACTCTCAAAAACAAGAGGAACCAAAATTTGAAACAAAACCGGAAGCAGAGCAAACAATAACGAAGCCGTTGGGTTCCAGAAAATTCTTGAAAGTCTCAAAAAGTATTAACGAGGAAGACGTTGTGCTAAAGATTTCGTTAACCAATTCTGTTGGTTATCTCTTGGAAGATATAAAGATTAGGATTGTCATAGTCGAAGAGCTTTTTGAAAAGAAGCCATGGATAACTTCAATCAGAGAATTATTTCCTTACGAAACAATAGAAATAGGTTATCCTTTAGAAACCGTTAATAACGACATAGTCTACTCCAACGTACTAGTAGAAGCATCAACGGAAAAATTTGGAAAAATTTTCTCAAGAACCTTTAAATTAGCCCCAAAAGAAGAAAAATGATACTATTCCCTACGAGTTCCTATGCTGAATTTTCAGGGCTAATCAAGATAGTATCTTCGCAAAAAATTTCAAACACTACTTTACAATACCTAAGTTTACTATTTAGTAGTTTTAAAATGTTTTCACCAAAATGTCTAAGGTTTTTGGAATAATAGATTTTTTGATTACCTTGTTCGATTATGTACGAGTGAATCAATTCTCTGGTTTTGTCGTGTCCTTGCTTTTTTAAATATTTTTTCCAATGAACCGATACTCTAGTAATTTTCTCGATTTTAGTATCTGGGTAAAAAATTTTATCAAAAATCAAATCGTGAAGATGGATTAATATATTACCCAGTTTTTCGAGATAATCAGAAATCGCATAAGAATGTCTTACAAGACTGATCATATTCGAGATGATTCTGGTACTCCTAGTATTCGCGCACTCTTCAAATGATTTCCAGCTTTCATACCATTCGTCGATAGAAAATCCTTCTGATTTACTGAAAACCATTGCAACATTTATAATATCACTGAGATCAACATTATGACCTCTATTCAGTTTCTTCTTAAAAATATCTTTTAAATCTGAGCCATCGAGATATGTTCCTGCTCCAAAATCAAGCCCTTGATTTATATCATTGGATGCAATAAGTACGTGTTCCTTGGTAGCATGTGAAATTGGATCTTCCCAGTAAACTGTTTTTTCCCATTCTTTCGTAATTTTATTTTTTATCCATCCGTTCGTTTCCAAGACGTGTTCGAGTAAATCAATCGTGTAAATCCAAAGATCAATGTCATCCGTAAATCTTTTTCTTCTCCAATCTCGGGATGTATATTTTCCCAAATATAATTTCACCGTTCCTCTTACCAATGCAAATTTTCCGTTTTTCATTGCTTCGACCGCGTCCGTATGATACGGAGCATTAGTATTGTTAGATATTTTTACAATTTCATTCAAAATGACCCTTGCTTCTGTGGCTACTATATCTGTTGGAATGTTTCCGTCTGACGGATATTCCCTTGATCCACCCTCTATAAATTTTTGAAATAACTTAAAATCATTTGAAGGAATTGAATATCGTGAATTTTCAAACATTTTTTTAGTAAAAACATAATGCGTAAAACCATCGAGATCTTCATAAGTATCTTTCGTTATTGAATTAATAATTCTAAGGTTATCACCTTTTATCATTTCATCAGCATTACAATCCCAAATATCGTTCATGACAAAAACCTATTTTTTAACTACTTATATGTCAAGTGGCTTTATAATTTTATCTATGGTTTCATTATTTAATATTTTTGAATGAATTTCATAAGTAATTGATTGATTTAAATTATCAAATACTCAAATCCTATACTTTTTTAACACTTAATTCATTGCAAAAATTAATTATTAAATGTTAATAAGTAATAATTGCTAAAGGTGATTAATCCTGAAGATAAGCTTAGTTGGTTTGGGGGGCTGCGGTAAGACGAGTCTTTACTCCGTAGCATTTGCTGAGACGAAACCAGAGGATACCAAGAAATTGAGTCCAACAATTTTATATGAAACGAGAAGGCATCCCTTTCTTGGACTTCAAGTTGGAATTTTCGATTTCGGTGGCCAGGAACAATATCGAAAAGAGTATATGGACCGGCCAGACATCTTCAAAGGAACCGATGTATTAATTTGTGTCGTTGATCTGCACGATCCGAATTCTTTTGATCAAGCGAAAGAGTATTTTGAGGGCTTATTGGATATCCATCGGAAAAATAACGAAAAGCCTAAAGTCCTATTGTTCTTGCATAAGTACGATACTGAGGACTATCAGAAAGAAATGCTGGATACTAACGTAAAGAACGCTAAGGAACTCTTTTTAGATGTCTTTAAAGATTACGATTTCGAATCAAAACTCACGAGTATTTATCAGCAAGATGAATTGGCTAAAATTTTCCGCGATATATTGATTTCCTCGTATAAAGACCTAAAGAAATCTGTAGAAAAGGCTGAAAGTCAACTTGAGGAAATAAAAGCAAAAATAATAATTTCTGATGTTTCTGGTAATGTATTGGTTCATAACGTTCAAGGTGTTAGTAGTGGTTTGACATTAAGGGGGGACTTAAGGGATTTTATTGACGCATGTAATACCGTAAGAGAGAATATTTTTATGTCCGATTCATGCCGTTTCACGGGTCAAAGTGAGGACGGAAAAGGGATCGAGCTCCATATCTTTAAATATATTATCTCCGTATTTGTTATGAAGTCAGGAGAATTAGAAAGAGAATCTCAGGACAAGTTAAATGTGCTACTTAACGATATGAAATTATTTGCAGATTTGATCATTTCTGCGCATAATGATTAGAACTTGAGAAATAAGTATTAATTTTTTCTTTTAAATTTCTATTATTGAAAATTGTATTTAAATATAATTTTGAAATCTATCTCCTTTAATAATTATTAAAAAAAGAGCTCTGATTCTAAAAATCTTAATAATAATAAATCTAGTTTTCTAACAATTTGCGAATGTATCTATCTTTATTTTTATTAAAAAATTCTGATATATCGTTATTTGTCGGATTTGTATCCATAATTTTATCTATAAGCAAATCTCTAGCTTGAGCAAATGTCTTATCCCATAATTTATAAGCTATGTGATCTAGATTGACTACATTAAGTATTTCTTTTATCTGTTTTCGTGAAGCATTGATTAAAATAAGATCTTTAAAAATATAATTGAAATATGCTAATTTTGCTTTATAATATCCTCCCCAAAAATTAATAACATAATGTCTCAACGCCATTCTCGATAAAGCAGGAAAAAATTCAATCATTCTATCATAATCATAACCTTCTACGATATATGTTGCTATTGTTTCTTTTAAAAGCTTTAGTCTTACTTGCGTAAAACTCATGTTATATATTATTTGACACCATCTCCCAATTTTTTGCTCTGTAACTCTATTTCCATCTAAACCAATCATTGGGGCAATAGCTATTTTGCGATATCCTTTTTTAATAAGTGGTTCAATCGTGTCTTTGATAAATTGATATCTTAATTCCATATAAGTGAATGAATATCCTGATTTTGGTTTTTTATATTCTCTTTTTATTCTATCTAAAATTGTTTCTTTTGTAACATTAAAATGTTGAGCAATTTGCGTTAAAGGAGCCTTCATCAAATCAATTGTAATTGACTTTCGCAACATTGTATCTAGTTCCTTCATCGGTATTTCAATCCATGAAGGGCTTTTGTTCCCAATCAGGGGAAGTTTTCCATCTAAATCTCCTATTATTTCATTATAACCTTTTCTAAGATCATAGCCATCTTCATTATCAGTCCTAAAAAAATACAATTGCCAAAAAATTTCTTTAGCACTAAGATTTTGCTCATTACAACAAACATCTAAGATTTCATAACTAAAAGATTTTGGTTCGTTTAAAGATTTGCGTATAATTCGATTAAAGCGTGCATTATTTATGTATTCACTGTTGTTATTTACTCTAAATGAGTCTGATTTATATATATTCCAACGTTTTTTAAAAGTTAATATTGTCTTCCCTATTCGGTTTTTATTTCTTTTATTGTATGTGATTTTATAAATTATTCCATAATATTCTTTGAATCCTTGAATAAACTCCTTATACAGTTCATTTATCTCATCCTGAGAAAGCTTTACTCTACTTTTGGAAAAATCTAAATTAAAAGTTTTTAGGTATTTAGAGAAGATATTATCAAATTTTCTTAGATAATAGTCTAAAAATTCTAATGCATCACTATAACAATGAGAAACAAGTTTTTCATCACAATTCAAGAAGGGATATTTAGGTGCGACAAAACTATCTTTATTGAATCGATTGCCTTTCTTTTCCATATCTAACTCTTTTTTTATTTTCCTCAAGCATATTTAGCTAATTAAACTTAAAATTTAATTACCCTCCTCTAAATTTCTAAAATAATCTTTATCTATAGATTTAATAATTTCAGCTCACAACGACTAACCTCAATATCAATTTATTTATTTTTACTTTTATCTCTTTTTTAGTATTTAACTCTTTGAGTAAATATTTTCGAAAAATTTTTTGTATTTGCATTATTATTAAAATTGTATCAAATGTCGGAAAAAGTAGAAGATCGAATTAAAGAATTAGAAGAACGATTGGCTTCCACGAAGGTAAATAAGGCAACGCAAAAAAGTATTAACTTCATTAAAGCACAGCTAGCGAAACTCAGAGAAGATCTGATTCGTATTGCCAGTTCTAAGAAAGGCGGTGGTGGTGGCTTTGGAATTAAAAGAACCGGAGATGCTCAAGTGGCATTCATTGGATTTCCCTCAGTTGGGAAATCTTCTTTATTAAATTTGCTAACTGAAGGTAATACTAAATCTAAAGTTGCAGCATATGATTTTACTACTGTTACAGCCATACCGGGCATGATGGATATCGAAGAAGCGAAAGTTCAGCTTATAGATTTACCGGGAATAATTTTAGGTGCTGCGGCTGGTAAAGGAAGGGGAAAAGAAGTATTAGCAGTGGTACGCTCGGCAGAGTTAGTGCTAATTATAATATGTTTTCGTTCTGATGGGACAATTAATTTTTCTGATTTGAAATCTATTAGAATGGAGTTAAATAACGCAGGGATCCGGTTAAATACAAGACCACCTAGGATTGTTATTAAAGAGCGTACGCGCGGAGGAATTTATTTTACTTACAAAGGCCATCAAATCATGGATACAGACGAAGTAAAAGCTCTAATGAACGAACTGAAAGTCAGAAACGCTGGTGTTTATTTCTCTGAACCAGATACTACGCCAGATCAATTAATAGATTTTGTATTTGGAAATCGTATCTACACAAGAGAATTTGTTGTCATAAATAAATCAGATCTAATGAAAACACCAATTTCCCCTGTAGAGATTACAGAAGCAATTGGTCACGAACATTGGGTTATGATCTCAGCTAAAAATAAAGAAAATATTAACACACTTAGGCATAATATCTTCACTGAGCTAAATTTGATCCGCGTATTTTTAAAGCCACCAAGAGAGGAGGCTGATATGGATGAGCCAATAATTCTCCACCACGGCGATACGCTGGAGAAACTCTGTCGTAAGATTCACAACCGATTCATAAAAGATTATCGCTACTCGTTAGTCTGGGGTAAATCTGCTAAACATCCAGGTCAAAAATTTGAGAACCTAGATCATGTTATTGAAGATGGAGACATCATCTCGATTTATTTGAAGCGATAATTGGAATTTTCATAGTTTGTATAATTAATAAAACCTAAGTGTAAAAAATCCTATATAACTCATCATAAATCTCCGCAAGTTTGGAGATTCTATATGGATCGTTTTCCTGTAATGATTGAAGGAGATAAGAATTTAAACCTTGAGGATTTTTAATCCACTCTAAAAAGCCTTCCACTTCCGCCTTAAGATATGGATCAACTGAGGGTTGTGCTAATCTACTGCTCATATCAGCCAAATCATTGTCACCGGAATCATCTACTTTGGTTTCACTAAATTGTAATTTTGATCCTTTTCTCATCATAGCGGCTGCCCTCGCTATAGCGGGGTACGCCATATGCATCCAATTTTTTGCTTTGTGCTTGATATGAGCTATAATATACACATCAGTTCCTGGTATGGATGAACCAACTAAGTGTCCCTTTTTCTGTCGGTTAGTAGCTATAAATCTTTCAGGTTGCATTTGAAGAACTGAATATCTTATGCGATTCATATTCACAAACTGAGCACTACCGCTACTCCAACTATCTAATACTCCTTTAACGTCTTTTGATACCTTCCAGTTGGCAGTTGAGTGAAGAACTTTTGCGTTACTATTAATCACAACTACTTCTGTCGCATCTGAATAATGTTTTTTTAAGCTTTTTACAATTAATTTATAATTGACTATACTCATCCACCAATTTAAGATGTTTGCACATTACTCATTAAATTAATCCATTTTTCGATTTTTTCTCCTAATTCGAATTTCTCTTTAGAGCTTAGCCCTACATTCGGCTCTACTTTTTGATAAAGATTAATATATCTACTCATTTCCCATAAAACATGTGAATGCAAAATCATACTCCTAATATAATCTCGGGCAATTTCAAGTGCCCTTCCTATGGACTTAATATCATAATCTTGATTTACAACGTCTTTAATTACAAGAAGAATCTCTCGAGAATTACTCATTGGAATGATAGGGAGTATTTTTATATCTACTGAAGGTCGTTTCATGCTTCTAATCTTGAATTCCTCCTGTTCCACTCCAAATTCCTCAACTCTAATAGTTTCTTTATTAACTTCTTTTGGTTGATATATTTTACTTTTTACTAGAACAACCGATCTCTCCAACTCATCCTTCGTTCTTCTCCTAAAACTCTCTGGCCAATCGACAAAAGAATTCATCCTTGGTTCAGCAGAGAGAAATATTGATTCCTTTGGCATTCTTTCATTTGATCTCTCAACTTTCTGAACATTAGAAGAACTCGTTTCTGATTTTAACCTTAAAGCCGCATTCACCAATATTGAGAACAAATACATTGGGTCGTAATCTATCGTAGAATAAACTCTTTTAAGTTTTAATATTAATTCTTCAATGTACTGTAAATTCTGATATGAGAAGTATTGCTCTAAGTGCTTTTTAGAGTCAAGTGTAATTCCGCTTAATCCTGCGGTTGGGCTTAAGAATTTAGTTTTCATTTCATAGTCCATTTCGGTAGAAAGCAAGATTTGATTAAAAGAATCCTCATGTGAGCTTAAGAGGATTGGTCCTGTTTTGTCTACTTGAAAAGATTGTGGATTTCTCAATGTTTCCATAAACTCTAAGATAATGTCCTTATAAGGAATGAACAGATTTCTCATCAGAGTTCCTTGAATAAACGTACGCTTGTTATCAGATTTGAAAGATAAATCTACAGGTAACTTAAAGAGATTTTCGCTTACGATTATATCACGATCGTTTTCTAGAGTTACATTTTTTGAGGTCGACAGATGATCGTAAACGAAATCTGAAAGCATCAATCCCGTTAATTGTCGATTATCAGTAATATATCTTCCACTTTGAAGTTCAAATTTAGTGTAATAATATCCTAGACCAAACAAATAATAAAAGGTCCCCTTTTCTGTTTGAACAGAACAATCAGCACCACTGAAAAAAATAACAAGGTCATGAGATATTTTCGACACATTGTGGTTAGAATACTTGCCTAAAGTGGGATAGCCGAGCAAATGTCCCCAACTAGGTATCACAAAAAAAGTATAATTTTCCACGATATTAAGTTCCATTTTAGCGGTGGCCATACAGAATACAACTGAGAGTTTTTAATTATGATCCTATTAAAATATTATAAAAATCAATAGGGCAATGATTTCGTCATACTAATCTGGATATACTACTTAATATATAATCTTATTACGTATATTTAAGTTTCTGTTGGAGTTTTATCAATATCTACGATACACTCAATTAATGGTCTCCTACAACAATATTAGTTGACAAAAAAATACGAATCATAAGCATTCAAAACTTAGATTTGTAAAGTAAAATGACTGATATTGGTATTAGAAAAAATTTTCTTGATTTTGGAAAAAATATACAAATAGTAGCAATCTGTACTGTTTTAAGCATAGCAACGGGAATTACGGGGTTTATTGCGTTGATTTTCATTTTTATTGCCTTAGATAATATTAAAAAGGTAAACGTTCTGTTAAACAACGCTTCTTTAGAACAATTCCGTTCAAAATATATTCGAGGTTTTATTTCGAGAGTAGTGGGGATTATGATATTAATTACTGGAGGCGTGAATATTGCAGTCTATTTCATTTTCATGCCATTCCCGATATCGTTTTGGACCATGCTTTCGCTATCTATCATACTCTTGTCCGCTGGGTTAATCTTTGTTATTGTCGGGTTATCTTCAGAAATTAAAGCTTGGAAAAATCTGAAGGATTTCTTTGAAAATAATAGTAGTTTATTCCCAAATGACTTGTCCAGCGAATTGATAGATGGCTGTGATAAATTAAAGAAGGGTACATTATTGAGCGCATTCGGATTTTTAGTTATTCCTGGAATCATAGGTTTTATATTTCAAGCTATTGGGTTCTTTAAACTAGCAAAACTCAACACATTAAGCGATTTTGACGCACCAAAAGAACTTGTAATAGTAGAACAGACTTACATTCCTAAAAAAGTGAGTGATATTAAAAGTTCTATTAATTTTTGTCCAAATTGCGGAACCAGATTATCGGGTTTAGGAAAATTCTGTGCTTTATGCGGTTCAGAAATCAATTAATTTTTTTTTTCTTTATTAGAAATTATGCGCTTACAAATTAAAAACAAAATTATTAAAACTGTAGAAATTAAATATAAAATTAAACCTAATTAGATTTGCTAGAGGTTTCTAAAATGTCAAATATAGATGTTAGAAGTGAGTTCTTCGAATTCGGAAAGAAGATGAAAATTGTAGGCATTATGACCATTTTGGTTATTATTCCTTATGTTGGTGGTTTTTTAAGTTTTATTGGATTTATTTTTGGACTTATGGCTCTTACAGACATTAGAAACGCAAATAATAAGCTGAATCAGAGTTCGCTTGAAAATTATCGTTCGAAATATATTTCTGCTCTCGTAATCAGAATAATTAGCACTGCTATATCAGTAGTAGGATCTTTTTACACTTCGAATTGGGTAATAGATTTCGTATTTACATTTAATTTAGCAGCAATAATTGGCAGTACCATAATTCTACTCATTACTTTTGTGCTCAATATTATAGCAGCGGCAATTGAAATGGATGCTTGGCGTAGTTTAACAGATTTCTTTAACCAAAATCGGACCATGTTTCCACAACATATTGCGACGGAAGCTGCTGATGGCAGCGATAAATTACGTTCCGCAGCTTTAATGAACATTCTCTCGTTCTTAATCATCACTATTTTAATCGGTTGGATACTCCAAATCATAGGGTACTTTAAACTAGCAAAATTTGAAGAAATTACGCTGTATTCTGATACAATTCCAATAACATCAGCCCCAGTAGAAGAAGTAATGTTTCAACCTACAACTTCCACATCGAGACTTAATTTTTGTCCTAGCTGTGGAGCAAAGGTTTCGGGTGAGGGTAAATATTGTGTAGAATGTGGTTCAGAGCTCAAATAAACAAACCATTAAAAACACTTAATCATTTATTTGGGGGTTTTTTATTTTTACTTTCAATGACCTCCCTCTCCCTCTGTTATATTTAGAACGCGATGAAATTCCGTCTCTTTACGGCCTCAATGATGTACTCATCTACTTTTATATCGCTTCTTTTTCGCTTTACACTTCGAATGATTTTTAGGATTTGCGCTAAAACAAAAAATTCAAATTTTGTCCATTTCATAGCGAACGGTTTCTTAGTAGGTTCAATAGTTTTGTAAGGAATGGGTTTATCCTTAGCAGATTTATCTTTGTTATAAATGTATTTTTTAAATGGTTCTTCTTTAGGATACCGATTGAATGGATCTAATAAGTTTTTAATTTTAAACTTCTTAGCTCGTTTCTCGGTTATTTTTGATAAATAGATCATAACAGGAGTCGGTTCACCAATTAAACGTCGATATTTTTCGTCAGTTTTTCGAACTCTTCTCCTGACTACTCCATTTGGGGCAAATCGATCCATAGTTTCTATTGAAGTCCACAAGAGAGCAGCTTGATTTTTATAAAAAAGAGCTTTATGGTCTCGCATGATGGGATTTTTGGATTCGAAACAAAATTCATAACCATTCAAAGTTACATCTAATTTGCGAAGTATGGAGGGGCCCCATGTTTTGTAAAGCAGATCGTATCCATATTCCGTTAAATTAAGAGTTTCATGCGTTTCTAATGCGACATTTTCTTGTGCTCCGCTCCAAAAATGCACATCTTCCCAAGGAACATCCCTAACTCTATTTTGTTCCATTAATTCTTCGTATAATACAGTACCCGGAAAAGGTGATAACCTAGTTAATTGTTGAAAAGTAGGGTAACACGCGACGAAATAATTAAGGTCCTCATAAATGTTTGAATGATCATGGAAGTCCCAACCACAGACCCACGCCCCCAAGGTTCTTATCCCCATTGAATGAAGCTTATCAAATACCTCACGGGCATCCACCTCTTGTCGCTTCTTATATCCATGCTCTCCAGCAAATTTCGACTCTACACCTATAAAGATAGCACCTACCCCTATTTCAGCGATAGTTTCCCATCCATATTTCTGGGCAAAATTATAGATATTATCCACAGAGCCAAAAGCAAGCCAATCTAAGGATTCTACCACTTTAGGGCTGGATTCCCAATATTTCTTGGTTTCGAATAAGTATTCTGGATGACGGAAGTGATCTTCTTCTATAACAAATATTAACCGAACATCGGGAAAATGTTTGTGGTAAAGATATATATGTGAAACAAATTCCTTTGGTGATAACAGCTCAATGCGTTTAAAACCAAACATTTCTGTAGAAGAACAGAAATCACATCCCCCAGGACAACCTAAGCCAGTCACAACGAAACCTACATTACCAATTGGATATCTATTAATAAACCACGGAGCACCACCACATTTTGGCATTAGTTTTTGTTCAATTGGTTGATTAGTGTCTTCTCCTAAAAATTCTCTAAGGAACTTTACACCTTCTCCTTTCACTACATAGTCTACATATTTTTTTTGAGTTTCTTCGTCGTATTTGGCTTTGAAAGCTTGAGCAGCATAAGAACCTAACATAATTGTAGTATCCGGAGAAGTTTCACGGATATATTGGCACATTTTCATAACATTATCTAAATGGGGGGGGTATGCGCTTATTCCAATGATGCTGTAACCTTTGTCAACTTCTTTTATAAAGTCTTTCCATCGAGGATATTCTAACAAAGTTGCTGGTTTACTGATATTTTGAGCTAAAATGTGATTTGCGTAGCAATGAGTGTGAGATATTAAAGTAAATATATCATCTCCCTTTGTAAACCTTTGCCCAGTAGCATCCGTCAAAGAATCATTAGCGGGTAGAGTGGGATAAGGATAAGTAGGAGTTGTTAGTAAAATACGATTTTCGATCATTATTTAATATATTTTTCGTCATAAGTATTTAAATTTTATTTAAGAAAGCTAGTCTCGACTTTTTTTTATCTTTTCTATTCTTGTTTCAAGGCTTCAACTAAAAGAGCGGTCAATATAAAAACTTTTAATAGTCGTAGGATTATTTTTAATGGCTTAGATACCATGCAAAGAATTAAAAAATTCTTTAGTCGAACATTTTCCGGATTAGTAGAAAGAGATCCGAACTTTATTCAAATGAGACTCAATGTAAAATCGATTACCCCCGAGTTTGAAAAGAGTCTTGAAGGAAAAATAGAGCATAGTATCCTTCAAGCGGATGTTCGGGAAGCTTCAGAAGAGGATATAAGGTCACTTATACATCTGCACGATCTTGCTTGGCATTCAACACCTATGCCTTATCGTCCACTAAAAAAAGACTCAATATCTAACTTATTAAATGATCCTACGATTATTTTTCTGATAGCTAAAGTTAAAGGAGAGGATAGTGGTTTTGCTCTAATTTACTTTACTGGTGAAGAAAAACAGATAGGTATTATTGCTGGGATGGGGATTGTTCCAGATCTCCAGAGAAAAGGATTAGGTACAATTTTAGGTACGGCCGCTTGGGACTATTTCAAGAAGAAAGGCGTTGTAGAATTGCGTTGTAAAGTATATAAAGAAAATAAAATCTCTTATAACTTTATAAAGGGATTACACTTTGAAGAATATGATGATGATTTTGTACATTGGAAGTTATTCTAAATTAAAAGAATCAATGATTGCTAAAAATTATGGGACATTGCTGAATACCTAAAAATGGACTTTTAGTTTTAGTTTTAATCACTCCTCCTCTGAAATATTTTTTTTATCGACTTTTTAAATTGTTCTACGCTCTTGTAGAAAACGAGCAAATTTAATAAACTTTAAAACGAATTAATAATGTTCTTATCATGAGTTTTAACACTTTAACTTGTTGAGCTAACATGGATAGTAAAAACTCTGAAAGAGATATTTGGTTAACATATTGCGAAGAATGCGTAAAATCAAAAATCGACAAAAATGACCCTCAAGAATTTAAAGAAGACCCGAGGGAAGATACTACTTGATGAAAAATATCTAATTTTTGTTAATTAAACCACTTTTCTTCCTATATTTTAATAACAACACTGACCTATTTTAATTATTAAATACTCTAAATTAAATGTGAATAATTACTTTTATTCTAATTTAATGAAACAGGTTATATTATGAATTCTATAGAACGCGTAAAAGCAGCTCTACAATTCAATAATCCAGACAAAGTACCAGTTTTTGATTTAGTACGTGGTGATCTTTTGCCTTTACCATTAACTTTTTCTAATAATTGGAAACCTGGATGGAAAGAAGGGGAAGAGAACTTGTTTCCTCATATAAGAGGAGGTTATAAATGGGATAGGCCTGATTGGGCTAACAAAGCAGAATTTGAGGGTAATAAGTGGAGAACTTTACATCACGAGGAAGTTGATGAATGGGGCTGTATTTGGAACATGCAGGGAAATGATACAAATATGGGGCATCCTGGAAGGGCTTCTTTACCAGATTGGAATGATTATGAAAATTACATTGAGAAATATTCTCCTGATCCATCAGATAAATCTAGATTTAAATTAGCATTTCAATTAAAAAAAAACAGTGATCCAGAAAAATATCGTGTTCTTTTACCAATGTATCACGGTCTCTCACAACTTACGTCTTATATTCGTGGATTTAATAATTATTTAATTGACCATAAAAGGAATCCGGATCAATTAAAAAGACTATTAGAACACATTGCAGATTATTATATCCAATTAATTAAAAGTTCAATAAAATTGGGATTAGAACCTCACGGTGTGTGGTTTACAGACGATCTTGGGCAGCAAAGTGGTCCTTTCATTAGTCCAAAGATGTTTGAATCTTTTTACGAATCATCTTATAAAAGAGTTTTTGATGTGGCTCATGATTTAGGTTTAGATGTCCACTTGCATTGTTGTGGAAAAGTTGATCGATTACTACCAATTTTTATTAAGTGGGGGCTAAATGCAATTGAATTTGATAGCCCTCGAATGAGTGGTTATGAGGATTTAAGACCGTATCGAGGTAAAATTATGTTTTGGGGTTGCGTGAATATTCAATCTATATATACATTAGGAACTCCTGAAGAAGTAAAAAGGGAAGTGTGGCATATGATTAGGAACTTAGGTACAAAAAATGGTGGTTACGGTGCCTATTTTTATTCTGATTATAAAGATATTGGAGTTAGACGAGAAAATATTAAAGCATTTCAAAGTGGGTTGAAAGAATATGGTATATACTCAAAAATTCCTCTCCATTGGTGGGATTATCCTACAATAGATAATTGGAAAGACTCTGAAGTTCCTCCTTTACCACCTTTGGATTCTAACTAAAAAAATAAAAAATTTCTTTTAGTTATTTAAAGTTTATTACCCATGTTAACGGTTTATTAAGGTTACTTTCACCAATTAAAAATACTTGATTATTTTTTATCGTAAAATCCTTTTCAATTCCATTTATTAGAACAGAATCGATTTTATCAAGTTCCTTATTAACCAATTCTAAAGATAATTTCCACGTACCTTCTTTCACGGGATTATACCACCCTGAGTATCCATTTTTAGTTTTTTCTAATCCAATTAGAGAAGTTCTAAATTTATATTTATCTTGAAGGAGAGTAGGTCTTAATTCTACACCTTCAAGAATGAAATTTATCCCTATTAAACGAGTTATGTCATAAAGTGGCCATGCATGAGGATGTAAGTTGAAAACTGGAAAATCAGTCCAAGCAGTTTCATAATGCCCCAACAATTCCTCTCCATCTACAGCTTCTCGTTCGCCACTTATTAAAGACTCATCAAAAACGGTTTGTCCGGGATACTTAGATAAATCCGAGTTATATGTATCTGGTCCACTCCAAATACCATACCACACATCGGGAAAATTCTCAGCATGATAAGCAAGCGTATTTTTTTTCCATTCGTCCCATCCCATCTCGCTATTTACTAAAGAAAGTGCCCAGATTAAAGTTCCATTTATCGATGGCCAAATTCCAGCGTTTATTCCCTGTCCCATATTTTTTATGCTCTCAATTCCTTTGCTATGAAGCCTCGCACCGATTTTTGAAGGTTTTCGTACTAATTCATTAATGGATTGAACTAAAACCTTCTTTTCCCTATCATCAAGAGCATTCCCAATAATAGCCCATGGTTGAGGTTCTAACCACATCTGGTCCTCACCGACCCAGCCTATATCTTCTGTTAACCAGGCCCGTCTAAACCATTTTCCTGTCCACTGGGCTTTTACTGCCTCCCTTTGTGATTCAGAATAATTCAGAACTTCTAAAGCTAATTCAGATTCGTTAACAAAACTTAACATCTCAGAGTAAATTTTAAGTGAGAAAATAGCCATTGCGGCATTTAAAACGCTTTCTCCTTCTTTTTGAATTTCTTTATGTTTCTCAGGTGGAATGTTTCCAATTACAACACCATCGTTCCAATCCCCATTCGATATTCGTTGAAGCCCATGGCGTCCTGTTCCAGTTTTTTTAACTAAGTGACGATAACATCTTTTCAATATTTCTCCGACTGTTACTATCTCGACTCGAGATCCATAAACGGGATATCTCGAAATTTTCTCGGAAAGGAAATCTGAATCTCGCGAACCAAGAATATATTCGCTTGCCAGCCACAACAACCACATTTCTTGATCGCTCGGTTTGAAAGGAGCTGGTAAAATTTGTCCGCTACCAGTGATAGCGTAAGGTATTTCACCGCTTTTACGAACTGTTTTTAGAGTATACCTAATTACATCCTTAACAATGTCAGGATCGTTGTAAATAAACGGTAAAGCGTGCTGTAAAGGATCTCGAGCAGCCCCTTGAAATCCAATTATATATTGATAAACGTGACCCTGAGAGAGTATATGTTCTTTGAAAAAACTATCGTAAGTCATAGCGCTTCGTAAGTAGTAATAATGCCAAAACACCTCGCGATTTACCCAATCCTCGTCATTAATTTGTAATTGTATTCTACTTGCTTTCCATTTCTCACAAGATTCTTTAAACTTTATGGATGTGTTTGTTTTGTATTTTTTAATTAATGGTTCTAGTTCGAAATTATCGGGGAGATATCCGTATAAAAAAGATAATGTGCAACTTTCACCGGCGTCTAAGCTTACTTTCGTTTCTAAGAGCATGGAACTTTCTACTCCTGTTGAATTAATGCTATTAGTTAGATTGTTTTTCAAGCCATCAGGAGATTCAACGCCACCTATACCAAAAAAATCTTTACTGTTCGTTTGCATTCCGCTGATTTCAGAGTCTAAGGAAACTAAAAATGTTTTGGGAGGAAATTTATCGTCAAAACTAGGTTTAAGGTTGTTCGAATCATATATTGTTTTGTGGTCTTCGACGTATCTTTTATCTTGAATACCCATGCCTTTCTCAATTGATTTAAACTCATGTTTGAGTTTATCGCTTGATTCATGCCGGATGTCTCTTGGATGTTTATCGGATGTTTTCGAAAGGACTCCTGCAAATGCTGCAGCAGAAAACTGATATGTATAACAACCCCAATATTCGATCCAACGCAAGTCTGCTCGCTTTTCTCTATTATTGGTAATTTTAACTTGAGAAATTACTACAGGATCGTCCCCAAAAGGTGCGGATATAATTTGATCTATTAAATATCCTTTTCCACTTACTTTTTTTTGAAAATAACCGATTCCAAAAATTCGTTCGAATGAGTTTGCATTTCCGGGATAGTATGTGCTTAAATGATCGTCGTTATCTGTTAGATATCCAAATCCTCCAGCAAATTGTCCTTGTTCTGGATTAAACTCATTCAAGTATTTTGGACCGCCCTCATCTTGTCTTACCTGGACATGTCCATAATTCGAAACTACAGCAACCAACCTGTCATTTCCAACTTGGTGAAGGTGTTCTGTTTTTGAACGCCACTTATCATTCATTGGAGTTAATGCTTTTGGGTCGTTTATTTGATCGCATGTATACCGATATGCGGGCATTCCAAAATCGTCTTCAATCCACTCACCAAAATAACCTGAACCAAATTCTTTTTTTGACATTTGTTATATCATCTCTGTTTTTTACTAGTAATCACAAATTATTAAAAAATAAATCAAAATCCACAATCTCGAATGACGGGATTTTTTTCTTTTGATATTTCTCTTCTAGTTAATCTTAAAAGAAGTTCTGTTTTGACTTCCAAATATTTATTATCATCCCATAAATTATTCATTTCATCAGGATCCTTTTTGAGGTTAAATAACTCTCCATGTTCTCTAAATACAGAAAGTCTCCACTTATCAGATATTAGTGTTCGTATTTTTTGATTGTTATGGTCGTCATCCATTTCAATCATGACATCCTCATTAATCTCTTGTTGGGGATCCTTAAGTAATAGCTCTATGCTTTTTCCCTGCATTGAATCGGGAATAGGGAACCCAGCTAATTCTAGAATTGTTTCAGGAAGATCTATTGAACTAGTCAATGAATTGCAAATCTTATTTTGAATTCCTCCAGGCACTTTTATAATAAGAGGGATTTTAATTAAACCTTGATATAGAAAAGGTCCTTTGAAGAAGAATCGATGTTCTCCACCAAGATCACCGTGGTCAGTTGTATAAATTATTACAGTATTCTCTGCAAGACCGAGTTTTTCTAACGATTCTGTTATTTCCCCAATCGCATCATCCATCATTTTTTCTGTACCATAGGATGCTGCTAAAATTCGCTTAGCTTCCATTTCTGTTAAATTTTTTGGTGTTGGGAATATGCTCTTTTCAGTACCTTCTGATCCTAGAAGTTCGTTGTAATGAGTCTTATTGAACTTCGAGCTATTTTCATGATTGTCGTTAAATGAGGACGGTAAGATAATATCTTCTGGTTTATACATGTCAAAATATTTGCCCGGTGGCGAGAACGGATGGTGTGGGTCAGGAAAAGAACAGAAAGCAAAGAAATTCGATTTATCATACTGCCCCGTGGCAAACCTTTCCAGAAATTCAATTGTATTTTCTTTTACAAATGTTGTTGAATATAATTCTTCGGGCACATTATGTTTAAGAACTTGTATCTTAACGAATGATTTGTTAGTATTAATGCATAAATTGAGTTTGGCTTGCATCCTACTAATAGTATCTGACAATCTTATCCTCATGGGCTTTCTAAGCAAATCGTTTTCTTCTATTTTTCCCTTTACCCAATTCATGTAATCCGGATGACCACAAAGAGTTCCATGACCTGAGACAAGCTTAATTTCATCCAATCCAAAATAAGGAGAATAGTTAGTTAAATCACTATATTGTTTAGGATGAGCAAATTCTTGGCTCACAGTGGGAGATTTAAATTTTCCAGAAGAAGCTCCAAAATAATTTAGATGAATTTTACCGAAACTTGCCGTATGATATTCTCCAGATTCTAATAGCACATCTAAAAATGTTCTTGTGCCCTGTGGTAAATTTCTTCCATTTGTAGACACCCCATGAGATGAAGGATATTGGCCAGTGAAGATTGTACTCCTATTTGGCATGCAAATTGGATTATTACAATAAAAATTCGTAAACTTAATTCCCTCTTTAGCGATACGATCGATATTGGGCGTTTTTAAGACCATATTGTCATTGTAACAACTTAAATGGTCGCGACGCTGCTGATCTGTAAAGATAAATAAAAAATTTAATTTCTGGCTAATTTTAATCACACTTTAAAATTTAAATTTGTATTCAAAAAGATTACTAGAGTTAAAAATTAAAGCCAAAATAAATCTTTTTATAGTCTTAACTCAAGAATGTATTAATAAAAAGAATTTTGAAATAAAGAAAATGTCTGTTAATAAATTACCAAAAAAGCAAGTTTCGGGTTATATAATGGGAATGGTTCCTCTAACAATCATTCTTGGAGTCTTTCGCTTAGCTTACATAAAATTTTTCTTCGATTCTTTAGGCCTTGATGCGATTTTGTTTGTAATTGGTATGGTTATCTTCATGTTTATCAACATGACGAACGATCCAATTATTGGTCAATGGCAAGATAATACCAATGTGGAAAAACGAGGTAGTCGTCGGATATTTTATATAAAATACTTCAGTCCACTTTTAGTAATTGTATTTGTTCTTATGTGGTTTCCATGGAGCACCGACAACGCATCTCCTTTAGGTCAATTTGTAATGTTTCTTCATTTTGTGATAAGTATCAGCATTTTTGATACGCTATCAAACATCGTTACTATGGCTTGGATGGCTCTACTGCCAGATATGACGGCAGACTTAGGCGAACGCACTAAAATTAACTTCTTTGGAAGCATATTAGGCCTATTCGCAAGTTTTCTTGTAATAACAGTGCCAACGATGGTAGATAATTTGCAGTTTTTTCAAATGTATAATATTGTTGTTGCGGTTATTAGCTATACGTGTTATTTATTGGTTGTTAAATTTTCGAAAGAACGTCCAGAACACCAACATGATAAAAGTCCTCCTTTATGGACTGCCATCAAGCAAACTATTAAATCCAAATCGTTCATGATGTATGTTGGATTTAACTTTTTCAAGACGCTCATTAGTTCAATACAACTCTCGTATGTCTTTCTATTTTTGATATTGATCGGTCCTGAGAATGTAGGATTATACTTTTTAATCGTAATTATAGTTGGTTGGAGTTCAAGTATTCTTTGCATGAAGCTGAGAAAGAAACATGGATTTAAGAAGTTACTACTTCGGTTCACAACTATTCAATTCGTGGGTGGATTTATTCTATTCTTTTTAGTTTTAATCCCTTCAATCTCAATTCCCACTATGTGGATAGGACTTGCATTCTCGGCATTCTTTGGAGGTGCAGGTGTATTTGGAGTTATAATGCAGACGCTACCTATTGACGAAGATGAAATAAAATATGGATCTAGGCGAGAAGGGATGTTTTATGGTATTAATGCATTGTTCACTAAACCAACTGAGAGTATTGGTCCTATCATTGTGACTATTGTACTTGGATTAACTGGATACGTACAAAACTCTCCCATTCAAACAGATTTGGCGATGTTTGGAATTATATTTGTATTTTATTTCATTGTCAACATTTTTGTAGCTTTAAGTTTAATATTTGCATACCTATTTCCACTAGAAGGCGAAAAATTAGAGCAACTCGAAACCGAACTTGAGGAATTACATAAGAAAAAACGAGAAGAATTTGCTTCAAAAAATTTATAGTAAAATAAGCACTAATCAGTTTGATATTTTGCAATAAATAACTACTTATTTTTTTTTATTGAGGTTTTTATTATTACATATGACTTAATAATTATCGGAGGTGGTCCAGGTGGAGCAACGGCAGCAAAAATTGCTGCAGAGAGCGATGCAAAGGTGTTGTTGCTTGAAGCTGCTGAGGAAGGACGGTATAAATGTTGTGCTGGAGGTATCCCAATTAGAAACGAGGAATTCTCATCAATTCCCCATGGAGTAGGTGATCGTGAAATAACTGGTGGAGTTCTATTCACACCTAAAAGTGGACCAATGGAATTCGATGCGTCGGGAAAAAACAACAAAGGTTTTTGTATGTTTCGAACTGACTTTGATAAACATTTAGTAAATATTGCTCAAGACGCCGGTGCTCAAATAAAGTATAAATTCCGGGTTAAAAAAATAGAAATAAACAAGAGTTCAGGCGTAAAAGTGATAGGACTTAAAGAATATCAAAGTAAGTGTGTTATCCTTGCAACTGGATTGGGAGGAGCTCAACTGCAAAGACAGGTTGGATTGGAGGTACCACCGATGATAAACGGAATACAAGCGGAATTTGAGGTTCCAGAATCAGTTATCGACGAACAATTCGGTAATCGAGTGTGGGAATTCTTCGATCGGAGCATAATTGATCACGGAATTGGGTGGGTCTTCCCGAAAAGTCAGGCATTAAGCATTGGAGTACTCGGTAAGGGTGTGAAAATGAGTCATTTTAAGTCTTTCCTACAAAATCCATTCATAAAGGAAAAAATTCAGGGAAGAGAAATGAAAGTTTTTGGTGGTCGCAAAGTCTGGGCTGCTCCTATACCTGATCGTATGATCGCAAAACCCTATAGTGAACGAGTGATGATAATTGGAGATGCTTGTGGAACAGCGGATCCAATTTTATACGAAGGAATTTATCAAGCGCGATTATCTGGCAAAATTGCAGCAGAAGTTTTTTGTCAGGCACTTGAAGAAGAGGATTTTGGAGAATCTAAACTTGCAAATTACTACGCCCTCCTACTAAAACAGCTCTACGAAGAAGATTTGAGGTACTCCTATAAATTTCATTACCTTTTGTATCATAGTGGTCTCTTGGAACGAATCCTAGAAGCGTCCTATTCAATGGCTCAAGAAGATCCAGAGATGATGCAATCCACTATTGCTTTATTTACAGGGAGCGAAACTAGGAAGCATAGTTGGGAAGTTATGATGTCTCGTAAGATGAAACTAATCAAATTATTGGGTATTAAGAATAGTCTGAAACTTTTCCCAACTCTGGTTCATGCGCTACGTATCAAATAAGTAAAAAAAAATTACAATTGTTTTTTTTATGAATTCATTTCATGGATTTTCTTTTTTATAAAATAACAAATATGGAGATATTTATACCTAAATACTTAAAAAGAAATATTCTTAAGATAACCTAATACCTATGAACTAAAATGATATGACACTTAAGAAAAGTATTGTGGTTATATTAATTATTATAATTTCACTAATCCTATTTACAAGTGAACTTATGATTCATTTTATCAATTTTCTTTATATTTATCCATTGGCATATTGGATCACCTATATCTCGGCGATCATTGGTGTTTTAACCGTTATTATTACTTTATTTTGGTATGCAAAGGCGAGAATAAGGTTTTCATCACCAATCAAAAAGAAGACATTTTCTTCCGTTAAAATAATTCTCACGATAATTACACTTTTAGGAATCATTCAGGTAATATTATCTCTATTTGCTAAAGAATTATTATACCAATTAACTTCTATATTGTTTATCTCTTTATCAGTAATTTTTGGTTTTAGAACTTTTATTAATTTATCCACTTCACTCTTGTTTCGTTCGAATATTAAGGAGTTTGGGACAACACCCTCAGTTTCAATAATTATACCTGCCTATAATGAGGGTAAAGTGATTGAAAAAACAATAAGATCAGTTTTAGAACTGCGTTATAGTCAAAAAGAGATTATTGTTGTGGATGATGGCTCATGGGATGATACTTTAAAAATTGCAAAATTGATGGAAACTAATAATCAAATTAGGGTCATTTCAAAAAGAAAGAATGGAGGAAAGTGGAGTGCACTAAATGAAGGGATAGAATCATCTATATCAGATATAATAGTATGTATAGATGCTGATACAGTATTGGATAAGAACGCAATACAGCCATTAGTAAATCATTTCATTGATAGTAAAGTTGGAGCAGTAGCAGGGAATATAAAAGTTGGAAATCGAGATAAGTTACTTACAAAATTACAAGCTTTGGAATATATTTCTCAATTGAATATTCAAAGAAGAAGTGAGGCATTTTTTCAAAAAATAACAGTAGTTCCAGGTCCTCTAGGAGCTTTTAGAAAATCTATAATTAAAGAAGTGGGTTTCTATACTGGAGATACATTTGCAGAAGATGCAGACTTAACTTTAAAAATTTTAAGAGCAGGATATAAAATAAAATACGAACCTAAATCAATTGGATATACAGAAGCTCCAATATTTTTTTTTGACTTAGCTAAACAAAGGTATCGTTGGTATAGAGGATTATTACAAGTAATAATTAAACATAAAGGCATGTTTTTTAATCCAAAATATGGAACTACAGGATTGTTTATAATTCCTTGGATATCTTTGAATGGATTAATCTTTTCTTGGTTTAACTTTTTCGCAAGTGTATGGATTTTTATACTTATATTTAATCCATTTTCTGGATTTCTTATATATATACAAATTTATTTTTTCTGGTTTTTTTTCTTTCTGATAATAGAAGTAGTTATGAGTATGTATGCAATATATGTGGATGTAAGGGAAAAGCCAAAAATTTTGTTTTATATAATCGCTTATAAATTATTCTACGGATACATGACTAACACAATCAGAATTTTAAGTCAATTAGAGCAATATTTAAAATATCCTATGAAATGGGAGACTATTAGAAGAACTTGATAATAGTAATTTGAAAATGGTAATAATTGTTTTTTTACTACAATTGTATATATATTGTTTGCTCAGATTCTGTATATAATTTCTATTCTTGATTTTAAATAGAATAAAAGAAGTAAAAGAAAATCGAATTTTGTTAAAAATTCTATCTGATTTTTTTATACATAGGATAGAAAATAGGTGAGATATAAGCTCCAATTACTTTCGAGTAAAACTTAACAATATCTCCACCCACCCACATTATTTCACATTTATCTACGCCCTTTTGCTTTATATCCCATAAGCACCATAAAAAGAGTAGAGTCCCTATTCCTTTTCCTCGTAATGATTCTTTAACTCCTGTAGGCCCAAAAGAACCCGGAAAAAACTGACTATGTGTAGCCCATCCTACGATATTAAAGTTTGTATCTTTCGCAACAAAAGTCGTGGGAGGATTGAAAGTAAATGAGAATTTGACTTCAGCAGCCCAGGTATTATTAGGGAATTGTTGCCTTACGAAATCATAAGTTTTATCGAAATCTTCAGGTTGAACGCGCTCATACGTGTAAGCTTCTTTTTTCAACGCAGGTTCTTTTTTAATATCGTCTAAAGAAACTGTGAGGTTGAATATAGCCTTCTGGGATTTAAATCCATGTTTTTTTAAAAAGAAATATAGACTAGTATTGCGTATATCAACACCGGGTTGCCAATATTCAGGAACGCTAGGACCATAAATTGCTTGAGTTATCCCTTTCTCCTTAGCTCGCCTTATAAATTCAAAAAACATCTTAGAACCAAGCCCTTGTCGTCTATATTGCTTGTCGACGACACACCCCTTGAAAAAACAATGGTTTTCATTTATTTCTTTTCGCTTTACTATAATAAATGCCGCGATCGGCTTTTTTGTTTCTAGATTAAACAATATCAAGGATAATTTTAGATCAAAACCATCGTCTTCTAGAGTTCCTCTTTGAAAATAACTAAAAGGTATCGAAAAAAAGCGGGAATTATTTTCAAATAGTTGGTATACGCTCTGAATATTATCCTTTGATAATTTTCTATAAACTATTTTATCTATAGATAATCTCTTGTTATTATTTCCATCCATTTTCTATTTCTCTTTTTTAATTAAAAAAATCATAGAAGGTTCATTAGATCTCTCAAAATTCCCTTATATGTTGGTTCGGGAGTTTCAGTCTTCAAATTAGTGTTTGGACTGTTTACTAAGAAGGTCTGCGAGCCTAACTTAGCACACACCATATCCTTATCTTCGTCTCCTACCATAATGCATTCTTTAGCAGAGAGATTGAGATATTTAAATATCAACTCATAATAAAGGAGGTTTGGCTTTGTAGCACATGAGTTTTCAATACTGGTTATGAGATCGTACGGAAAATCACCAATACCTGCCCAATCAAGACGTTGTTCAATCGATGTTAGAGGAAGAACGGGTCTGGTCGCAATAACAACCTTATAATCCTTGTTAAATGCAGTTTGAATAACTTTCCGTGCTTCTGGTTTCTTTTTCGTCAATTTCTTTAATTTCTTAAAATCTTCCTCGTAAAATTTATCAAAAAGTGGTTGGATATCGTCCTTATCATAGCCTTCAACAGGAAAAAAAGCATTTGAAAACGCTTCTAAATTTGTAATTTTACCATCATTACGATCTACAAATTCGGACGCTTTCAGTATGGCTGGAACCATCTTTTTAGGAGGGATTAGGTGAGCTACACTATTCACTAATAGTTTTATATATTTTGGAACAAACTGGTTTAAATCTACATCCAATAAGGTTCCATCTAAGTCGAATAAGACTGCTTTAAGTTGTCCCATAATTTTTTGTAATTTGATT
This sequence comes from Promethearchaeota archaeon, assembly GCA_030599585.1. Classification (GTDB taxonomy): domain Archaea; phylum Asgardarchaeota; class Lokiarchaeia; order Sigyniarchaeales; family SOKP01; genus SOKP01. The sequence continues at coordinate 97,111 of JAUVNS010000013.1, forward strand.
TAAATGCTATATTTTAAATCTAAATCATATTAGCAATTATAATTTGTTATTTATCGTTCTTAGACTAGTTTGAAATAAAGTTTTAATAATTTGCAGATTACAATAAATAGTAAAAAAAAATATTAATAGAATTCTACAATTAATATAACTATAATAATTTTCAATAATTCCTCTGGGACGCTATAGAATATGAAACTTTCACTTAATGATTTAAACAATGGACAGGTTTATTTAGGTGACAAGCTAAATGTTAGAACAACATTTAATTTCGATGACGATTCGTCAATTCTATGGTCTGGGATTCGCCTATTAACCCATCCTCCATGCTTAAAAGAGCTCCAGATAACCAAAGAAGAGATTTTTTCTAAAGGAATTTTTGAAAAAGGCGAATACATCAGAGAAAGGGCATTTCTAATAAAGAAAAATGTAATCCCTACGATTAAAAATAGAAATTTAGAGTATGAAATTAAACTAATTTTAAGACAACCGCATCCCCTAAATTCTGAAGAGGATTTAGTGATTAATAGAACACATAAGATTGAAATTAGAGCTAAAGATTCTGGAGATCAGATTATAAAACCAAATCCTCTTTCGCTTTCAATTTCAGGTTTGAGTATTAATGTATCCAAGGATGTATTCAGACCCGGAGAAACAGTTAAAATCAACTTCTCTTCAAACGAACTTAAACACATCGAAGTAAGATTATTACAAAAAGCGAATATAGTGTGTTATTGCGATGCTTATGGGCAAACATGTAGTAAAGTTGAAGAGCTACCTCCTGCAATCGCGGGAGATTCTAAGACTTCTGATATGAATAAAGAATTTTTATTGCTCAAGATTCCTGAGATCGCTCAACCCAGCCATAACTACCTCTGGGAGCCTCACGAGAAAGAATTTTGGGGTATGAAATACGGATCTTATGTAAAATGGTCTTTACTATTTATTGGAAAACCTAAACCAGAATATGGAAAAGAAACCATTAAGTTTGAAGTTCCAATTACGATTGTCGCAAAAACTCTGAGTGGACATGAAGTTGGTGTCGATTTATTCTCTAAGAGCACAACTGCAGCACCTTCTATTTTCAATGGAGTCTCGTCTAAATTCCAGAAAGTATTCAAAATTACTTCTATTGACTCTGATATCGAAAAATATAGCATCCGAATTAAGAACATATCAAAAGATTCTTTGAAGGGCGTGTCAGTAAAAACTTCTGGGCTTCAAGAAGGTTTATTTGAAACCGAACCAACTCTAACAGGCTTTAGTAGTTGGGAATCTGGCGAGGAAAAGGAAATTGTTTACAATAGCAAGCAGAATATCTCAGCTTTAATTTGCATATTGGAAGACAACTCTCAGAGAGTTATAAGAATACAAACTCCTTTAGCCTCTAACTTTTTTTAAGTTAAATTAGGTTTTGGTCACTGAAGCGCAGATATTATCTGTCCCTTATATAGATTTTTAAATACTAAGCTCAAAATTTCTTCAAAGCTGTCTAATATTCCCTCTCCATTCACTGCTATCGTCTTTTTAAAATCAATATTTTTAAATTTAAAGTAATTAATGTTTTCCAAAAATACCGCTGGACTAAATTTATCCGGTAAATCTTGCTTGTTAAACGCTATAACTTTTGGTAAATTGATAATAATGTCCTCAAAATAATTACACAGCTCATTCCATGAAGTTAAATTTCGGTGATACACTTCCTGTTGTGAATCTGCTACGAATATAATCCCATCGATGCCTTGTAAAGTTGCTGGCCTTGTTATTATATAGAAATCTTGTCCAGTTGTGGAATAGATGTGAATTTTCAAATTCCATTGTTGATTTTGAAAACTAATCGTCCCATAATCGAAGAATAGTGTCCTTCTTACACTACTTTCTATGCTCAAAACGCGATCTTTCTTCCCAAAATGGTTGAACAACGCTTTTATAGATGTAGTTTTTCCCGAAAGTGCTGGCCCGTAATAACATATTTTTAGCTGTATACTCCGAGTTAGTTGATCTATTATCATATTACTTCTTGATATTAAAATAAGTTTAAAAAAGCCGATTTTTTTAGATGGTTCGCTCAAAGACACACTATTATCTTAAAAAGATATTTTTAATCTATCCATAAAGCTCCTAAAATCAAAAGATAATCGATGTAATTGCAAGAAGAATAATAATTATTAGATAACATATACATTTAATTATTCTAGCTTCACTTTGGGAAGATGTATTGGGAGCCTGATAAGTCGGTTTTGCTCTTGGCTCTTCAGGATAATGAGGTTCCCCTCTATAAAGAGTTTTTGATGGTTGTACACGAATTTTAAATGGGAACGCAATCCGATGACCGGCATTAGAAGTTAAAGTAGCAGTTAGAGTGAAAAGTCCTGGTTGGTTCGCCGAAATTAGAAAAAAAATCTTATTAGTTGTTTTCTTAGGGCGTATTTTTCGTGATTTAATAACGATATCAACTTGTGGTGGACCAGAAAGTTGAACTTTGGCACCATCTATAGGAGCAGAGGTAATCTTCGCAACTTGCAAAAAAATTTTAGTTTGCATATCTTGACGTAAGACAGAGGTTTCGGTAACCCAATCCAGGTGAATTTCAAAGTCGTCTTCAAATTTATTATCTAAAGTATGTGCATCAATCTGACTTTTTACTTCCATTTCTAATACTTCCCCACAGAATGGACAAAATTGTGCATCGTCCGGTATTTTTGTGCCACATTCCTTACAGAACATAATAATCCAATTTGTTTTCCTTTAATTAATTCCCACTAAAAATCGTTATTATGATTAATTTGTGGGTTGACTATTTAAACTTTTACGGTGTAAAAACAGCACATTTACCGGTACTAATTAAACTAAACATATAGAAGATTATGCGATTTTATTAATCTTCTAAGCAAAAAGGAAGCCTATAAAGGCTATAAAATGAAGTTTACACCGTTCAAAAAACTAAGTCGTTTCCTTCTATCTTGCACTCTAACAACGACCTGAGGATAAGGATTTCAACTTCTCTTCTTAAAACTTGCTCGTCTAACCTTACATTTTCTTGTTTATCTAAAATTTCATTTAAGTCAATAAATGATATTGACATTTGTTTTTGAGAAATTTTCTTAACAACGCTCAAAACTCTTTGTTGATTGTAAAGCGACTGCGAATTTGAAATAAATTGATATAATTTATGAGTAAGATTATAGTCAAAATTTCCCGCTTTATCAGCTTCTTTCAATTTATTTAATATAACAAGAGCGTCTAAATACTTCTCGTTTCTCATTAGCTCTTTAGCGTCGTTTAAATCTCTTACGAAATCGTTCGCGTCCATTTCATTATATACCTTTCAAATTACTTTTTCCTTGAGATCATCTAAAGATATTCTAAATAAGAGTTTTTAGGTTAATTTTAATAAATCGAGAATGCATCTTTTTTTTTATAGTAATTTTCTTTAAAACATCGTTTAGAATTAACCAATTTGAATTAATATTCATATTTTAAAGAGCTTGGCTTTATATACATTAAACAATTTAACTATATTAAGATTTAAAAAATATTTTAAAGGATTTATAATGGTCGATAAAGAAAAAGTAAAAGAAGTTTTAGAAAAGATAAGACCCCAACTCCAAATGGACGGTGGCGATGTTGAATTAGTGGAAATTACCGATGATGGTATTGTTAAAGTGAGATTACAAGGGCATTGCGCGGGATGTGCTCACGCACAACAAACCTTACAATTTGGGATCGAGCGAGCTATCAAACAATTTGTGCCTGAAGTTATTCGGGTAGAAAATGTCGCTTAAAGCAACACACCAAAATTATTAGGAGAACCCTAATAAGAAAGTTTTTTTTAACTATTTTTTTTAATTTGGTTTATAATAATAGGAGATTTTAAGGAAGCCCTGCTCCCGGAATGTCGACTTCAACGAATTCAATTTTACCAGCGTCTCTTGTGTGCTTTGATGTTGCGATAAAAAGAGTTTTACGATCTGGTCCACCTAACATGCAGGCATAGGCATCATTTTCTACTCTTACTATATGTGTAATTTTTCCCCCCTCTAGAACACGCGCAACTCTTTGACGTCCAGGAGCGGCTAGCCAAATGCCTCCTTCTGCATCTAAACATATACCATCTGGAGCTAGGGATTTTAGGTTAGCCCAAACGCGCCGTCCTGTAAGCGAACCATCTTCCATAATATCAAATGCCGTTAACTTTGCAGCAATTGTTTCTGCTATTATAAGAGTTTTATCATCTGGTGTAATAACAGTTCCATTAGGAAAAGCCATATTATCTGCTACGACCTTCGCATCTCCATTTGGATATACGAGGATGAGTTTTGTGGGAGCAAACGGTTTATCGTTAAGATAGTCGAATCCAAAGTTGCCAACATATGCTCGACCTTTTTTATCTACCACCATATCATTCATTAAGACTGGTCCGAACTCGTTAAAATCTGCAACCATATTAACTCCTTCAGGATCAAGTCGTAATAAGCGATTATCATCCATCGATACCACCAATAATTTATTATCAGGAAGCCAGCCTAATCCTGAAACTCGGCCAGAGATTTCGAGAATTGTTTCAGTGTTTCCGTTTAAATCGGCTGTCATTACTTTATAGTCTTCCATATCAACAAACCAAAGTTTATCCTCGTGCCACCTTGGACTTTCGGGAAATTTCAACCCTTCAAGTAATACTTCTGTTTTAAGAGTTATTCTTTTGCTCATTATATTTATTAGGAAAGGAATCAATTTCAAAAAGTTAATTATTCTTTATGAATTATTAAGAAATTAATAAACGCATTAAGTTATTGAAAATAATATGAACGAAAAAGAACAAGAAAAAAGCGAACCAACTGGAGAAGTAGATTACACGGAAGGGAGATCACGACGCTCAAGATCACGACGCTCAAGAGCCCCTCGTAGAACACAAGGTCAAGCGTTACAAGAAGCCTTAGGGATCAGTCCGGAAGATCTTAAGGACATAGAAGGGAAATTATCCATTGTTAAATTTTTGGACTATTTTTCTGAAGAACCTCTAGATTTTGCCTTTAAGGAGCGTACTATCAACCAGTATGTGAAGAAAATTACTGAAAAAATCGATAAATTTGAGTTCGGTGGAGAAGAAGATAAACTCTTAAAGAAAGGATTTGAGGATAAAAAAATCCTTGAAAACCTTAGCAAAATAAGAGTTAAAACTGAAGAACTAGCAATTAGCAAGGGAATAAATAGATCAGTGGATAAGAGATTACGTAGACTTAATTTAATTATTACGGGCCCATTATTAGGAGTAGCACTTTTGTTTTTCTTATTACCAATTTTTGGAATTAATATTGACTCTTTTCTTATGCTTCCATTAATTTGCGTATTTTGCATGGTTCCTCAATTCGTTAGAAATTCTGTAGTTAAAAAATGGTTTCAATTTAAGGGAGACACGAGAGATGAATTTTATATTCAAAACCGAGATGATGTTTTAGTTATAAAAAGTTATATAGCTGAAGTTTTGGCTAACATCAGATCTCAACTACTAGAGTTAGAAGTACCGTTGGAGTTGATAAAGTTCTCATTATTTACTCGAGATTACGAGAATTTAAATGTAATAAACCAGAAACAATTAAAAGGCATGATAGAATATTACGTTTCGTTTGCATATCCCGAAGGTATGGAACCATTTCCAATTCCCGAGAGTCTTCAACAACAGTATAACCAACCTGTTTTTCCAGAAAGAAAGAAACGCCAAAAAGCAGAGAAAAACTTTATCGTCTTGACTGAAATGAAAGGCAAAAATGGTGTAATTTGGAACTTCGTTCCAAGCTTAAAGGATAACCAGGCTGACAATATTAATCAAATGTTAAGCGATTCAAAATTTTCAGAGGCCGACTTAGGATTTAGCGAGATTATTCCAAATTATCCAACCGACAATGCAATTTATTGCTTATGCGGGGAAATTATTGAAATTAGTACCATAAATATTTGTCGTTGGAAGGATTCATTCAACTTCTACTTATTTGAGGGAACTCAATGTAAATGTGGAGATAAAATCTACGCAATCTCTTTGATGGATGATGGAGATGAAGTTCCTGAAGAATTACAGGAGATTTTTTTAAGTTAATTCTAATTTCTTTTTTTAATTTTTGAGTAGTAATCATAGAGGAGTTTGTAACCTCGAACAGCTCTCTCAATTTCGTTTTCAAATACAGGAATTTTGAGTTCAGTTGCAGATTTAATAACTCTCTTTGCCCCTTCTTTTTCCGCTTGAATCAGAATTGTAATTACTGGTTTATTAGGGTAGGTTTCAAGGATTGAAGAGTAAATGTTAAAATCAAATTCGATCTCAGTAAAAAACTCTAGGGCTAAAATTAAACCATCTACCGCGTTATCTCTCAAAAGTGCTTCTGAAGCAGTGTTATAGATACCGCAAATTTTAATTCCAACAAATTTTTCAGGTGGCCAATAATCTACCGGGTTTCCGAAATTACATGTTGACCCTCCAACCTTATCAAAAATAATATCCCGTGAATTTTCACCAGGTTTAGCTAAAGCCAATCCTTGCTTTCGCATTTCTTTTATGATTAAATGAATTGCTCCTGAACTCGGCCCAATAATTCCTAGATTAACACCTTTTGGCTCGGGACACCATAAAAATATTTTTGCAAGTTCAAAAAGTTCAATGTAGTTTAACACTAGTATCCCCCCTGCTTCCTTTAATTTCTCTTCTTGATCTTCTTCTTTTCCCACGTAAAAAAATAGGATAGGTTTAATTGGGCTGACATTCTTGACCGCCTCAATTAATTCGTCAGAAATTTCTCTTAAAAAAAGGGAAATTACTTTTGTTGTATCATCGTATAAGAAATACTCAAGTACATCAGCTTCATTAATATGAAATCCTTTTCCTAAATGAATCACCTTTGAAATTGGTAATTTTTGTGAAGGTGTCCACCATCCCATTGCGCCTGCTAAACCGCCAGATTGAGCAATAAAGCATATCCCCTCTTTTACGTTTTTGTTTCCTCGCATAATATGCTGTCGTACAGGGATAATTGATGTTGTAAAGTTATCACTAAAGTTGATTATTCCTAGCATAGACGGTCCTAAATATGTAATACCATATTTTATACACATCTGATGTAGTTTGAAAGTTAAATCGTTTATTTCTGCCCCTGGTTTTAATTCGGTTTGAATTGCAACATATTTAACGCCGATTTTTCCTAGATTTTCAACCACTTCAAGAATATTCTTTCCTAGGACTATTACAGCTAGCTCTGGAATTTCGGGTAATTCCTCAAAAGAATGATATGATTTAACACCTAAAATATCATTAGCATTGGGGTTTAGGATGTAAAGTTTTCCCTTATAAAAGATTTCTAAGAGATTTTTTAGCACTGTAAAACTGAATGAGAGTGCTTGCCTTGAAACTCCTACTATTAGGACGCTTTTTGGATTGAAAAACGGTTGTAAATCTTTCAATGTTTATTTATCTTGACAGAATATTTCTAATTATAGATAGGAGAGATTAAGTCGTTAAAAATTTGATGTTTATTTTTTAAATTGTCGCGTTATTTCTTCAGAGAATATGCATCGAGTACAAACTCCACAGCTCTTTTCCCATCTTCAAAATTAGGGTTTTCTTGGGTTTTTCTTTTGATACATTCAATAAAATGATCGGTTAAAACATATTGAGCGATATCTCCGGATGGTTTGTATTCTATAAGGCTTTGGAGATATTCGTTCTTTTTTAACTTTCGAGGACTATAAGAAACAAAATTCCTATTAGTTAAATCCAGCGTAATATACCCTTTGGTGCCAAAAACATCGACCGTTTCAAGGGGTTCATTACACCAAGAAGCGGTTATAAAGCCTAAAGCGTTGTTCTTAAACTTAAAAAGAACATTGCAATTATCTTCGTCTTGCATATTTATACAAGAGGTGTTAAAATTTATACCATTTACTATATCGTATTCTCCTATTAAGTATCGTAAGATATCAATGCAGTGGACACCTAAATCTAATAGAACTCCACCTCCAGCCTTTTTGGAGTCAAAAAACCATTTCTCTTCAGAAACTGCTTGCCAGGACTTATAGGGTCCATAATGACTAAAGTAATACCTCACCGAGACTATTTTACCAAGAACGTCATTCTTTATTATATCCTTAAGAAGTTTAAAAACGGGATTATATCGTTTTTGGAAGGATGTAAAGAAGATGATATTTTTATTTTTTAATTTCTCCTCGATTTGGGTTAATTCTTCTCGAGATATAGCGATTGGTTTTTCGCATAAAATATTACAATCATTCTCAATGGCCTTTAACACGATGGGAGCATGCAAATAGTTTGGAGTGCAAATGCTTACGATATCTAATTCTTCCTTATCTAACAAGTTTTTCCAATTATTTCCACCAACATACACATTGGGAATATTAAATCTCTCAGATACCACCTTCGCATGTTCCGCGGTTCTGGAAGCGATTGCTACTATTTCACAATTAGGATTTTTGGAATAACCCATTAAATGAATTGTCCCAAAAGCACCAGCACCAATTAATCCAACTCTTAATTTTGTAATACACTACCACCTACTTGTAGTTTAAGGTACTATTATTAAATTGGTTTGTTTGTTAAAAAATGTTTAACACAACCATTAAATGGAATTAAAAAAGAGAAAAGCGAAAATAAGTAAAATGGTGATTTAAGCTACTGCAAATTCGAACATCGGAATTTCGCGTCGTTTTTTATCGTCGTATAGAGGTAAACCAGATTGTTTAAATATCTCAGGAGTTTTGTATCTAGTAATAACAGTACTACATGGGCTCGAAATTTTCATTGAAGCTATTCTTAATCGATCTCTTACGACAGCTAAATTTTTTAAGCTCACACCAACGTCGCAGACGACCGCTCCTGCTCTTACTCGAGCACAAACCCCTGTAGACCTTCCAAAAGAGCGCCTCATGCCGCTCTGAACTCGATCAGCTCCAGCAAAGGCCAACATCCTATTCTCTCGATATTTTTGAAAAGGTTTGGGTCTTACTCTAAACCGATAATTTGATCTTCCTATTTTATTCTGTAAAGGACTGTTTATTGTTATACGGATTGCTTCCAGACTATTTGAAGAGATTTGGATTTGCCTATCTACCTTTAAAGAAACTACAAGCTCCCAATCCTCCCATGGAACTTCTTTATTTCCTCCCCAGAAGCGAACTATTTTACTTTGAGCGCCTCCTCTTGCATATTCTCTCCTATGATTGGCACTTCGTTTATGCTGATACGGTCTTCTACTCCATGAGGAGTAACAATGCCACGGTCTATTTTTGGCCATAATTAAATCACTTTATAAAGCACTATTTACAATTAATAAGAATTAAAATTATAATATGTTATTAAATTCAATCTATGAAGAATAATTAAAAAATTTTATTAAAATACAGTTAAAATGATTGATAATTACACTTCTTTTGTTAAGAAGACGGAGATTTTATGTAATGGTTTATTTTTAGACGAACAATTGATTGATCACTATAAATCTCAAGGAATTGAGATATCGTACGGTCGTAAGGGAGGTGCGGGGCCAATAGGTGGGAGATATTTTCTCTTTGAGAATCAAGCAATTGTAAATGCTGCTCTGTGGAATGATCCTTCAAAGTCGGATCTTGTTGTTCGGGAAAATGAGGATGGATATTTCTTAATTTATGATGTTAAAAATAAATCCGAACATAGTAGGTTGAAATTGGTTCAAAATCCAACGTTTTACAATCCGGAGTTCGTTACTACTGACGGAATTCCGATGAAAAAAATTGCCTTAGTTCACGGGATAGACTGTTTATCAAGTACTATTTACCAAAAGTGTGTGTATCACGGATGCGGAGAAGGTTGTAAATTCTGCGCTATCGAGTTAAGCTTGGAGAATGGAGCAACAATTGAAGAAAAAAATTCAAAGCAAATGTCTGAAGTGATTACAGCTGCGAAAAAGGAAGGAAGATGTAATCATATGACTTTAACGAGTGGTACAGACGAAGCGATTGATAAAGGGGCAATAAGATATATTGAACTTTTAAAAGGCGTTAAAGAAAACTTTCCTAAACTCCCTCTCCACGTTCAAATTGAGCCTTTAGAAGATATTACATATATTGATGAGTTGAAAGACGCAGGTGCGAATACAATTGGAATTCATCTTGAAGTTCTCGATCAAAATCTAAGAAATACTGTTACTCCAGGTAAATCTCGCATAACCTATGAATCATACGAAAAAAATTGGAAGCATGCACTTGATGTTTTTGGAAAAAATCAAGTTTCCTCCTATCTCTTAACCGGTTTTGGTGAATCTCCAGAAGATTTCATCTCAGATGCAGAAAAAATAATCTCTTTAGGCGTAATTCCATATATCACTCCAGTCAGATCAATTCCGGGATTGGAAAAGATGTCTACGATTACATCAGGTATAATGGTAGAAATATACACAAAAGCAGCTAAATTAATGAAAGAATACGGAGTTAACCCTTTGAAAAGTAAAGCGGGCTGCGTTCGATGTGGTGGTTGTTCTGCTATAAACGACGCATACAAAAGCATATGATTTTCTAGAGTAGATAATCCGATAGACTCCCTTCAACGATAATTCCTTTTTGACAAACATTTCTATTAGAAGAAATCGCACGCTATATCTAACAAAGAGTTATTATAATAAGAATTAATACATTTGAATTCTTATCAAAAACTAGGTTAATTAAGTTAATATTGTTATATTCCTGTTTAAATTTGTTAGGAAGGAGATATTATTATGACTGAAATTGATGAAAGTAAAACCCTAAAACCGACCAAAAATGAGAGACGCGAAAAATTTACAAATCTATCCGATATAGAAATTAAAGCTCTTTACACGCCAGAGGATATAGTGGATTTTAATTACGATAAGGACTTAGGAACACCCGGTAAATTCCCCTTTACTCGTGGAGCTTATCCTAATATGTATCGGGGTCGATTGTGGACTATGCGACAATTTGCTGGATTTGGGACGGCTGCACAAACGAATATAAGATATAAATTCTTATTAGAACACGGTACAACGGGTTTGAGCGTTGCTTTTAGTTTACATACAATTTATGGTTATCAAGCTGATGATGATGAAGCATTAGGCGAGGTGGGGAAGGAAGGTGTTTCGATTGACACTTTAAAAGACATGGAGACATTATTCAGCGGAATTGATTTGTCTAAGATTTCTACCTCCATGACGATTAACGCTCCTGCAGCAATATTACTTGCGATGTATATAGTTGCAGCAGAAAAACAAGGACATTCTGCAGATAAATTAAGAGGAACAATTCAAAATGACATCCTAAAGGAATATATTGCCCAAAAATCCTGGGTATTTCCACCTGAACCATCCATGAGATTAATTATAGATACGATTGAATATTGTGCTAAGAACGTCCCCCAGTGGTATACAATATCAATTTCGGGATATCATATAAGAGAAGCAGGTTCAACCGCAGTCCAAGAGCTCGCTTTTACTTTAGCCGATGGTTTTGCATATGTGGAAGCAGCGATGAAAAGAGGTTTAGATGTTGATGATTTTGCTCCTAGGCTTTCTTTCTTCTTTAATTCTCATAATAATTTTTTTGAAGAAGTTTGTAAATATAGAGCTGCGAGGAGAATCTGGGCTAAGAGACTGAAAAATAAATTTGGTGCAAAAAAAGCAGAATCAATGAGGTTACGCTTTCACACCCAAACTGCGGGAGTATCGTTAAGCGCTCAAGAGCCAGAAAACAATATTGCGAGAGTTACGATCCAAGGTTTAGCAGCAGTTTTAGGAGGGACTCAATCTCTTCATACTAATTCGTTTGACGAGGCATTGTGCTTACCAACCGAAAAAGCAGTTAAAATTGCTTTACGAACGCAACAGATTATTGCTCACGAATCAGGTGCTGCCGATACAGTAGATCCACTTGCTGGATCTTATTATGTAGAATGGCTAACAAATAAAATGGAAGAGGAAGCAGAATTGTATTTTGAAAAGATCGAAGCTTTAGGTGGTGTGATTCCAGCAATTAAAGCAAATTTCTTTCAAAAAGAGATTGCAAATGCATCGTACAAATACCAAAGAGAAGTTGAAGCGAGAGAGCGAACGATTGTTGGAGTAAACGATGTTCAAATAAGAGAACCTTGCGCAACGCCCTTACTAAAAATAGACGAAGATGTTGCGAGAGAACAGATTGAAAATTTACAGCGTTTAAGAGATCAAAGGAGTAACGAGAATGTTCAAGCGAAATTGAATGCTTTAACAGAAGCTGCAAAGAGTACCGAAAACTTAATGCCTTTTATAATGGATGCAATAAGAGAATATGCCTCAATAGGAGAGGTTATGGCTGCTCTTAAAGAGGTTTTTGGAGTATATAGAGAAGATTCAATTTTTTAAATGAGGATATTAAAATGGGAGAACAAAGAAAGATTAAAGTATTAGTTTGCAAACCTGGGCTTGATGGCCACGATAGGGGAGCAAAAGTCATAGCACGAGCCCTTAGGGATGCGGGGATGGAGGTAATTTATACGGGACTTCATCAAACTCCAGACATGATTGTTCAAACAATTCTACAAGAGGACCCCGATGCTGTAGTGCTAAGTATGTTATCTGGCGCTCATAAAGCGTTGTGCCCCGTTATTATGGAAAAGCTGAAGGAAAAAGACATTGATGATGTTCTTGTAAGCGTAGGTGGAATCATACCTGACGAAGACAAACCATTTTTAGAAGAACATGGATTAAAAGGATTTTATGGCCCCGGAACCGAGCTCAAAACAATTGTGGAATTTGTCAAAAACAATTTAAAAAGATAGTATATTATGGACTATTCCGATTTAATCCAAAAACTACTTGATGGAAATGTTCGAGCTGCGGCGAGGCTAATAACTTTAGTTGAAAACGATGCTGAAGCCTCTGAGAAGATTATTAACGCAATTTATAGTCATACAGGAAATGCTTATATTTTAGGGATAACTGGAGCACCAGGAAGCGGTAAATCTACTTTTATTTCCACTTTAACCAAGCATTATGCCAAACTTGGATTGAAAATCGGAATTATCTGCGTAGATCCTACAAGCCCTCTGACTGGAGGCGCCATATTAGGGGATAGAATACGGATGAAAGACAACTTTTCTCTTAAAAATGTATTTATTCGAAGTATGGCCAATAGGGGACAGCTCGGAGGATTAGCTAGAGCAACGGAAGATACTGTTAAAATATTAGATGCTTACGGATGCGATATAATAATCGTAGAAACCGTAGGTGTTGGACAATCAGAGGTAGATATCTTTAGATCGGCTCAGACGGTAGTTGTTCTTTTAGTACCTGGGTTAGGAGACGATATTCAGGCTATTAAAGCCGGAATTATGGAAATTACCGATATTTTTGTTGTAAACAAAATGGATTTATCTGGGGCAGATAAAAAGATTGCAGATATCACGCAAATGTTAGAATTAGGAATGAATTATAAATACGAATCTGAAAAAGATGATGAAAATATCTCACTAAAATCTAAATGGACCCCAGAAATTGTTAAGGTTAATTCAAGAACAGGTGAAAACTTTGAAAATCTTATTGAGCTGATCAATAAACATAGAGATTTTTTATCGAAGTCTGGTGTTATGGCAAACTATCAGAAAAATAGGATTAAAAGCGAAACGCTTCAGATATTAAAACATAAAATCACGAAAAAGGTAGAAGGCTTAATTAGTTCCAATCCTACAATTGACGAATATATAAGGTTAGTTATGGATAAAAGCTTGGATCCCTATTCCATGGCAAATTTAATCATTAAACTATTAGGATTAGAATGAGAAGCACCTAGTATAGAAGGAAAAAAAGATACTAGATTTAATTTTAATCGTCTCTTAGATATATTAAATATTAAAAGGATAGTCTTAAAAATGAAAAATATAACTCTTTCAAGGAATACGATTTTAATTTACCGTATACTATTTGCTGGACTAAGTTGGTTTACTATAATAACTGGCGCAGTTTTACATGTTCTAACGGGTGGTTCACTTCTCGAGTGGTTTAATAGCTTTAAATCATTCACTATGCAAACAAACTTGTTCGTTACTGTATGGTTTACATTAGCAATTATATGGCATAATAAACCAGAAATTCTTAAAAAAATCTCAGGACTTCTCAAAGGTGCTTTTACTGTCTATATCACAATAACATTAATTTTCTTTGCGATTCTATTGGCCCCCTTTTATCAACCCACTGGATGGGCAGCATTTAGCAACCTCGTCTTGCATTATATTACTCCAATCGCATTTATAGTTGATTGGATATTAACTGAAGCTAAATTGAGATATAAATGGAAATACTTGCTCTATTGGGTCTTCACTTATCCAATATGTTATCAAGTGTTTGTTATTATCCATGGAACTTTTACTGGAAATTATATATATTATTTCTTTGATGTTAACGCACTCGGCATTTTAGGAGTTGCCATATTCATCTCAATTATATTTTTAACAGGAATAGTTTTAGGAAGCCTATATATTGCTATTAATAGGAAAAGAACAAAAGATTGAAAATTAAATAAATAACATCCTTTTTTTCTATACTAAAACGTTTCGAGTGGTTTGAAAACTTATTTTTTCTTAGGATCAATCCATTCAGAATAAATCTCTTCAACAGCAAGAACTTTATTGCGATGACATTCTTTGCATTCTTCGTCGTCTATTTTTTTAAAAATATAGTCGCCTTCCTTAAATTCTCGAGAATACTTAGTACTACATTCTTTACATTTTAGAACTGTCGTCTTCTTTAGTATAAAGCGCTTTTTTCGATCGAGGATATCTCCTAGATCAGGTAAACTTGGGAATGAAGGTTCTTCAGCCATTTTTATAACTCTAAGTATATTTAATATTTGTTTTATTAAGAGGTTTACAACTAATAACTTTTTAGGTTTACAATTAGAAGTTAAGACGATTAGTTATGCTTAAAAAAATTGATAAAAAAATTTTACTTAATTGTATAACACTTAAAAATGATGTTTGGTTATTGATGAATGAAATCTAACACAAAAAATGATTTACCGTTCGCATTTTCCCATTCCTAGATAGGTTAAGGAGAAGGCGATGGTAAAAAAAGTTAATAGGTGAAAATTATAATGAAAACGAAATTGAAAGTGACCACGGTACTATTAGCGTCATTATTTCTGGTAAGCATCATAGCAGGTTCGACACCAGCAATAGCCGCTAAACCTGAACCCACATTAATGATCAACATATTGGCGAATGGGGATGATCAGGATATTCCGCCATATGAATCTGAAGACGGCATTTATAGAGCTACTACTTTAATAGTAGGAAAGATTAGATTTGATAAGGTCAGCGGTGTACTTCTGGGACAAGTAGAATTCCATATAAAAATCTATGAAATTGAATCAGGTGAGAAAGTCTATACGATTAAGGGAAAGCTCAAAGATGGGGCAGTTGAGATGATTCCATATTGGCCCTGCGATGTGCGGGATGTCATATGGACTAATGTCTGGCTTGTTCAAGGGTTAGGAATGGTTAAAACTACAGATATAGATATCGAGAATTTTGAATATCGAGGGAAAACAATAACCTTGCCTAATACAGGAGGTGAATACATCCCGTTACCCATTGCTATGATGGTGAACCCTAGTGGTGAGTATATTGGAGGAGTTTGGGAAGACGGACCATGGGCTTATGCTGGAGTTGTGATTGGTATGGTTAATGGAAACCCGGAATTTTTCGGTGGGGTAACCAACTTGATAAATTATATGGAAAAATGGGTTCCATAACAACATCAAACTTAATAGTTAAGAGGTATTTCTAACACCTCTCTTTTTTTTTAAAAACATCTCAACACATAATAAATAATAGCCTTAAGCTTAAGCTTTCTATTTTGAAATTTGTATCGTACTACAAATCTAAACAGGTATCTTCGGTGAATTAAGTTTAAAAATCCTAGCCTAATTCAATTTGCATTTGATACTACTAAAATAAGAAACAATTTCCGTTTATCCATAGAAATCAACTCAATGTGTTATGAATCGAGACCAAAAGCAATATTAATGCTTTTTATATTAAATATAGTTGTATCGTACATTATGTACTTTGTATCTGTCAACTTTAATTGAGGTTCAATCTTTTCGAGAAATTTACCTTTTAGGTTTCTATCATCTGGAATATAATCAGGATCTGTTTTATGAAAGAGGAAAATAACTTTAGCATCTGGGCTGTATTTTTTAATCAAATTAAAGATACCTCTAAAGTACATTACCGAAGAAAAAAGCCTGTAGTAATCTTGAATATCTACTACATAATAGAAGAATGAGATTGTGTGAAAATATTTTTCGGGGTTCGATAAGTATTCATTACGATATGCTTCCTGCCCACCAAGATCCCAAACTTTGGTTTCCTTCTGAAAAAACATTATAGTGCTTCTTTCCACACCTTTAGTAGGGTTCATACTGGGTGGTTTATGAGGTGTTTCTTTAATTTTATCTGTAAGAACATCTAAAATTGTGGTTTTTCCAGCATTTTCCATACCTATAATTACCAGTTTTATTGGTTTTTCTTCATTTTCCCCATATTCCATTAATTATTTCATCTCTTTTTTTACTGTTTACATTTTTCAAATAACCATTGTAAGTAAATATTTTATTTAAATTGATGTCTTTAAGAGAATATCAGATATTTTTTTCCAAAACTCTTTTATATCCCATTTCCCTTGCTTTTTAACCGTAGAAGATAGTGTCATAAAGATTTGTTTTATTTTCAATGATTGGAAATATGTAATCTTTGCTGCAATCAGTGAAAACATGTAATTTCTTCTACCCCCTCTATAAGAATCATCTGGATTTGAATCAAAAAACACATAAGCCATTATATTAACATTTTTTATATTTATTAAAAGCCCCTCGGCATTTAATATGTGATCCTGGCCATACATAGCTATTGATCCATCGAAAAGTTGTTCGTTAACAGTGCTGAGTGAAAAATCTAATTCAATATCATTAGGGAAATATCTTATTAATTTTGGTCCTATTATATCATCCCATTGTACTTCAGCTAATATTATTAGATCCTTACGTTCTTCAGGAATAGATTTTTTTTCGATATCATATGAAGAATAAACCTCGTTAATGGTCTTGTTGCGTTTAATTTTGCCAAAAACTATTGCCAAGAAATCTTCTTCATTAATTGGTTTAGTAAGATAATCATCTACTCCCAACATTTTTCCCAATCGAATATCTTCTGGAGAATCAAGAGCAGATAAAAAGATGAAAGGTACATGATAGCAATCTGGATTTCGTGAAACAGCATCAAAAAAGTCATACCCATTCATTTCTGGCATCATTATATCGCTAATAATAAGATCAGGGCAATTTTTTAGCTCTAATAGAACTTTTAGTCCCTCTCTTCCGTGTTTTGCTGTGATAACTTGGCATCCGTTGTATTCTAATGTCATTTTAAGATATTTTAAGATATTTGGATCATCTTCAACTAGTAGTATTAGGGGTTCCATTTTATCTCCCTCATGAATAATATTGATATGTATGTCTTTATTAAATTTAAATGTAACAATGTTTGATAGTAATGAGAGGATGAAAATATGGCATGTTCTAGTGGAATGGTAATGATTTGGGATCCCTTTGAACGAATGTTATGGGGATGCGCGTTTACAATTGCAGTAATGTGTGGAATTTATTTCATACACATAGCTAGAAAAAGAGAAGTCTTTAATGAAAGAATCATCATGTTAGGACTCGCAAGTTTACTCCTCGGTTTTACATTTAGTTTATTATTTACTTATTTTAAAGTTTTTCAAGTTCCAGGAATCTTTAGTAACAGTACATATACATTTTGCGGAGCCTATAATGATGATACGCTACTATATGAAGTTCTTGGCAGACTAAGTTATATCTCACTTGGAATTGGAGGAATGTTGTTTGTATTAGCTTTTGAAATTATTAAAAAAAAAAAAAAAACTAAGTATCTTCTCACTATTAGTTTCTTAATAGTAATTATTTTATTAGGTATCCCAATAGATTTTGATTTAACGAGAAACATATTTAATTACATATTACTAATGGGATTAGTTATTTTAGTTCCACTAATCTTATTTCTTTATACAAAATGGTCTCATCTTGAGTTCAAGGCTGTTTCTTCCTTCCTATTACTCGGTTTTCTATTATTCATGAATTCTTTAATTCTAGCAGAGAGAGCCCATAAAACGCTCAATACATTCCCATTATTCTTAAGCCCATTTATATTTATTTTAGGATGTTGTATTATTATATTGCCTATAATTATAAATCCGAAAGTAGTTTCTCGACCTTTAGTTTATTGGATAATGTTCGCAATTTTAGCTTTTCCCCTCTTCATTATTATGTTAGTCGTTGATATATTTATTGGAGTACCAGCCCCTGGATTTAATACGGGGTTTGCCATTGAAATCCTCATCGCGTTTGTGTTTATATTCATTATATTTTTTTTTATAATCAGAGACATAAGATCTGAAATGATTCCAGTGAGTCAAGAAACGAAAATAGGCGATGAGGAAAAAAAAACTGACTTTTTAGCAATGTTCACAAGACCACAACAAGTTAGTTTTTTGGCAAGTATGAGCCATGAATTAAGAACTCCATTAACTTCAATAATAGGGTTTACAAATATGATATTGAAAGGTAGAGCAGGGGATATAAACGAAGAACAAGAGAATCAACTTAATATTATACTAAATAGTGCAAATTATTTACACGAATTGATAAATGATATCCTAGATATAACGAAAATAGAAGTTAAGAAATTAGAAATAAGAAAAGATTCATTTGATCTCGTAGAAGAGCTATTAAAACTGAAAGAAACGTTTGGTATAGCTGTTAATGAGAAGGGGCTTGAATTTTTCATTGATTCTCCTGAGACATTAATAATTGACAATGATAAAAAACGAATAAATCAAATTTTAATAAATCTAATTGGAAACGCAATAAAATTCACAGATAAAGGAAAAATTTCTATAAAAGTCAAAAGAAAAAATGAAATGGTTAAAATTTCAGTGAAAGATACGGGTCCAGGAATAAGGGAAGAAGATTTGAAAAAATTGTTCAAACCGTTTAGTCAGATTATCGAGCCAGGGAAAACTAAAGAAGGAAGTGGATTGGGACTTCATCTTTCAAAGAAATTAGCAAATTTACTTGGAGGAGATATTTCGGTAAAAAGTAAATTTGGGAAAGGAACTACTTTCAAATTGACACTAGAATTGAAAGAAGAAGAGATTCCTTATTGAAAAAACTCAAATTCCTTTGCTTTTTTAAGCTCAGAAAACCATTGTAAGACATCATTATGATGAGCTACGATTTGTGATGCCTTTAAAACTTCGGAATCTAGTGTACTATGAGCATCTTGAATTAATATTACATTGTAACCGTGACTAACTGCAGACCTAACAGTAGTATCTATACACATAGGTGTTGCTAAACCTGCGATGACTAAACGAGTAATATCACGCTTATGTAGTTCCTCATCCAAATTTGTACCCAAAAATGAATCTGAATTATATTTTTGAATGATTATATCTCCAAATCTCGGTGTTATTTCGGAACGAATTTTCCAATTTTCAGTACCATTTTCTAATCTTTTACCTTTAGGATCATTATGTTGGATATAAAATATCGGTACTTTTACTTTCCGAGCTTTGTCTAAAAGAGTCTGTATGTTTTTAATTAGTTGTTCCTCTTGAAATATAGGAAAATCCTTAATGTTAAATAATCCAATCTGGACATCTATAATCAATAAAGCTGTTGGTTCATTCATACTTATTTAAGACGATTATTTATGCTTAATAAATTTTTATAAATAAATGTTCCAGAAAAGGTTCAAATTGAAATTTTTTACTCAAATATGTTTATATTTACAATTTATACCTTATTTTTAGTCTCTTTTTTAACTACATTAACCGAAATTTCAGTGTAAGCCCCCATTAATTCCACTATAAATATAAATGAAATGTACTTCATGACTTTCTCTGAATTAATAAAGATTTAAATAGAATACTATCTAAATGTAAATCTGTAATCATGAATCTATACTTTTTAGTTAAAATAATATCTTAATCCAGAATAAAGTATGGAAGGAAAAGAAAATGGGTATGTTAGATGGTAAAGTCGCAATTGTAACTGGCGCTGGGAGAGGTTTAGGTAGAGAAGAGGCTATAGCCATGGCAAGAGAAGGTTGTAATCTGATTATTAATGATTTGGGGGGTAATTTTGACGGAACAATACTAGGAATTGAGACTAAAGTTGCTGATGAAGTTGTAGATGAATGTAAAAAGTTAGGAGTCAAAGCAATAGCTAATTACGATTCAGTTACAGATTTTAATAAGGCAAAGGGAATGATTGACCAAGCAATCGCAGAATTTGGAAAGTTGGATATTTTAATTAACAACGCAGGAATTCTGAGGGATAGAATGATTTTTAATATGACAGAGGCAGATTATACTAGCGTTTTTGACGTTCACATGAGAGGCACTTTTAATATGACTAGACATGCTGCGGCGTATTTTAGAAAGGAATATAAGAACGATAAGGAGAAAGGAAATTTCGGAAGAATAATAAATACAGCCGATGATGCTGGCTTATTAGGAAATAGAGGACAATCAAATTACGGAGCAGCTAAAGCTGGAGTTGCATCTTTCACCTTGACAACAGCATTAGAGTTAAAGAAATACGCAACGGTAAATTGTGTTGTTCCAAGAGCTAGAACAAGACTTACTACCGATGCCACGCCAAAGATTGCTGGAATTATGAGTGCCAAAGCGAAATCTGGACTAGATGTTTTTCATCCTTCACATAGCGCACCTTTAATTATTTTTTTAGTTTCTGATCATGCAAGAAATATTAACGGAGAGGTTTTTAGAATTGTCGGAGATAGATTGTGGGTTTATCGAGGATGGCATACAGTTAATCGAATCGATAACAATGGCCAAACATTTACACCGGAAATATTAGTAGAAAGAGTCAATTCAGAATTATTAAAAAATTTACCTCCGAAGCAAATAATTGGCAAGGTAACAAGAGATTTCTTGAAATCTATCTAAATTTTTTGGTGTTTAATAAAAGTACCTTTGTTGTATTCATCAAACGCTAATCGTAATTCTTCTTCGGTATTCATCACAATCGGACCTCTCCACGCAACAGGTTCTCCTATTGGCTTACCTGAAATTAAAAGGAATCTAACAGATTTATCTTTTGTTTGAATCAATACCTCATCTCCCTCTCTAAAAATTATAAGGTGCTCTGCACCAACAATTTCATCCTTAGTTGGATCAAAAGTCGCTTCGCCCTCTATAACGTATGCAAATACATTACGATTATTAATTATTGAGTGCTTAAATTTTGAATTTGGCTCTATATAGACATCTAAATATTCTGGATCGGTTACGATATCTTGTACAGGACCTTTTACGCCATTTATTTCGCCACAAATTATTTTTACTTTCACCTTATCATTTAGGACGACTTCTGGAATTTGGTCTTTAGTTATATCACGATATCTTGGATTCATCATTTTATGAGATGCAGGTAGATTTGCCCATAATTGAAAACCCGCTAAATAAGGATCATCTTCGTTTTTCTTTGGCATTTCTTGGTGGATAATTCCACTACCGGCAGTCATCCACTGCACATCACCAGCTCCGATGACACCACTATTCTTCATGCTATCTCCATGTTCTATTCGACCATGAATCATATAAGTAATCGTTTCAATTCCCCGGTGGGGGTGCCATGGAAATCCAGCCATGTAATCATTAGGATTGTCTGAGTGAAAATCATCCAAAAGCAAAAATGGATCTAATGTAGGATCAGCATCTCCAAACGCTCGTTTCAACCTAACACCCGCTCCTTCCATTGTTGGTCTACTTTTTAGAGTTACTCTTACTTCTCGAATTTTTGACATTATTTATCTCTTTCATTTAGTATTTTTTTGTTGTGCTAAGTTTACATAACTAAACTCAAGTTATAAAAAGTTTTTATTATAAGTCATAATGCAGACTACTCGTCAGCCTTGAATTTATAAATTAGTGCTTATAAAAAATAAGATGAGAGGTGATTCTTAAGAAGTTGAAAGTTTTACTTTTCCTTTTCTTCTGTTTCTGCTATTTTTTTATCAGACTCTTCAGTTTCATTCATAAGTCCTTCTACCTTGCTATTATTAGCATCTTCGCCTTCTTTAGTTTCTGGAGTAATTTTTTCTTCCGGTTCCGCTTCTAGTTCTGGTTCTGGTTCTGGTTCCGGTTCTGGTTCTGGAGGTTTAGGTTCACGAGAAACTATTACTTTAGAGTATCGTATTACATCCTTATCTAACTTCCAACCGTCTTGTATAATTTCTAAAATCGAATTATTAGGAAGATCGTCTTTTTCTATAGAACTCAACGCTTCATGGTAAGAATAATTAAAAGGATCGTTAATTTTAACCTTAATTGGTTCTGCTTTATGAAATTTTAAAATGCTGATAAATTGGTCATAAAATTGCTTTAAAATAGCTTTGTTTTCGTCATCGCCATCCAGAGCTTTTTTAAAGGAATCGTATAAAGGTAGGAAAGATTTTAGTGTACGTATAGTATAATCAATTCTTAAATTCTGACGATTTTTATTCCAGCGTTTCTGAGCATTCTCGAACTCAGCTTGGAGCCTCATATGTTTATTTTTCCAAGATTCACTTTCTTTTTGGATCTTTTTTAGTGCTTCTCTATCTTTCTTGTTACTTTCTTTAAGTTTATTGTATTTAGCAATTAAGTCGTCAAGATCGTGGTATTCCAATACTTTCTGTTCTTCGCCCTCTAATAGTTTAATATCTTGCTTTTCTTCTCTCTCTGTTTCTAAATTTCCTTCTTTAGGTGATTCCGCTTCTTCTTTTTTTATCGATTCGTCAGTCATTTTTTCTTTATCCTTATTTTTTCGAGTCATTTTCTCAGAAAATATATATTCTATTAGATTTCTTTAAGATTCGATTAAATTCTATTTGTAAAATTTGTATATTTTAATGCGCTAGGGTAATTTTAGTAAACTATTATAAAATAAAATTTTTGTCATTTTTCGTGATTTATAGATCATTATAAGAAAAATTTAATTTTAAAGATAAATTATAATCATAATAGAAATACTCAGAAAAAAATAGCTTAATCGAAAGATTTTAGTGATTATATATTATGAGTGAAGAAAAAAAAGAAGAACCTAAAAAGACTACAAGTAAAGAGAAGATCATTGGCATAGATCTTGGTACTAGCAACTCCGCTTGTGCGGTTTTAAGTGGTACGGGTCAGCCAGAGATTATTCCTGCTGCCGAAGGGCGGACATTAGGGGGCAAGGCATTTCCATCGTATGTGGCATTTGACGAAAATGGTAGAAAAATTGTTGGCGAACCAGCTAGAAGACAAGCTGTGTCTAATCCAGACGGAACAATTACAGCAATTAAACGCAAAATGGGATTGTCGTACAAGGCCAAAATAAAAGTTGGAGAGGAATGGAAAGAATTTTCACCCGAAGAAATATCTGCGATGATTCTAAAGAAAATTAAAAACGACGCAAGCGCGTATCTTGGTCAAGAAGTGAAAAAAGCAGTTATAACTGTTCCGGCATACTTTAACGATGCGCAAAGAACTGCTACTAAGAATGCGGGCGAGATTGCTGGTCTTGAGGTTGTAAGGATGATAAACGAGCCTACAGCGGCATCTTTAGCTTATGGGCTCGATAAAGACACTAAAGGAAAGCTTCTAAAAATTTGTGTTTTAGATTTGGGAGGAGGAACCTTCGACATTACTATTATGGAGTACGGAGAAGGCGTTGTAGAAGTTTTATCTACTGCAGGAGATACTCAATTAGGCGGAACTGATATGGACAATGCCATAATTGATTGGGTTACCAGTAACTTCCAGAAGAAAGAAGGTATCGATCTTAAGGGAGATAGTAAAGCAATGATTAGAATCAAAGACGCTGGTGAGAAAGCTAAAATCGAGCTCTCAACTACGTTAAGTACTCAAATTAATTTACCCTATATTACTCAAAAGGATGGAAATCCTGTTCACATAGAAGTTGAACTCACAAGGGCAAAATTGGAACAATTAATTGAACCAACTCTAAGAAGACTGGATCCCATAATGAAGAGAGCAATATCCGATGCTAAAATGCCTGTTCACGAAATTAACAAAATAATTTTAGTTGGTGGTCCAACGAGAATGCCTTCTGTTCAGAAGAGGTTTAAGAATTTCTTTGGTAAAGAACCTGAGCATTCAGTTGATCCTATGGAATGCGTTGCTATCGGAGCAGCTATTCAAGGAGGTATTATAGCAGGGGATGTTGATGATTTATTATTGTTAGATGTTACTCCATTATCCTTAGGGGTAGAAACATTAGGTGGAGTATTTACAAAGTTAATTGAAAGAAATTCTACTATTCCAACTGAAAAACAGCAAATATTTAGTACAGCTGCAGACAATCAACCAGCCGTGACAATTAACGTTTTACAAGGAGAACGAGCAATGGCAAAAGACAATATACCTTTAGGAATGTTTCACCTTACGGGTATACCCCCAGCTCGTCGAGGAATTCCACAAATAGAAGTTAAATTCTCGATTGATGCTGATGGTATCGTCCATGTTACTGCTAAAGATTTAGGTACTGGTAAAGAAACAGGAATTACAGTTACCGGAGCAAAAGGGCTTACGCCTGAAGAAATTAAAGAGAAAGTAAGAAACGCAGAACAATTTGAAGAAGAAGACAAGTTAGTTAAAGAATTGATCGAAGCGAAGAATAATGCAGATTCAATGATTTACCAAACAAGGAACTTAATGGAAGAAAACAAAGATAAAATTGAAGAAAACGAAAAAATTGAAATAGAGAACGCTCTAAAATCCTTAGAAGAAGACGTTAAAACAGATGACCTTCAGAGAATTAAACTAGGAGTCGAAAACTTACAAAAATCTATGCATAATTTCTCTCAAAGAATTTACGCTCAACAATCCCAAGACCAAGTGTATCAACAAGCAGCTCAACAAGCTCAACAAGCTGCTAGTGGAATGGGAGAAATGCCCCCTGGCGGAATGGGTGGAGTTCCCCCGGGTGATATGGGCGGAGCTGGTGCCGGTGGAGCGTCTTATAAGAAAGATAAGGACAAAAAAGACAAGGATAAAAAAAAAGTCGTAGATGTAGATTGGGAAGAATCTGACTAAATTATTTCTGAACCAGATTTGAATAATCTCAATTAAATTTCTTTTTCTTATTTTTATGTATTTTACATTCTTATATATTAAAAGTTTAAATAATTCTTTTTAGATAGCCTAATACCTAAAAAGATAAATTTCATAATTAATTTTAATTAATAGTATTTAAGCTCGTTGGGGATTCTAGCGAGACATAAAGATCATGAGCAGGAATAATAAAAGGGATTACTACGAAATATTAGGTCTAGAAAGGAATGCGAATGAAAACGACATTAAACTTGCTTATAGACGTTTAGCAAGGAAACTCCATCCAGATCTAAATAAAACTGATCCAAAAGCAAAGGAAAAGTTTATTGAACTCCAAGAGGCTTACGAAGTTCTAAGCGATTCTAATAAAAGAAGCAATTACGATCGATACGGTTTTAGTGGTGTAAATGTCGATATGAGTGGCTTTTCCAGGGGTGGAATTCCAGGCATTGATGAATTACTCAAATCTATTTTTGGAGGTGGATCCATCTTTGGAGGAGATGATTTTGGATTTGGAAGTATTTTTGGTTCCAGAGGTAGAGGACGCTCAGCTCCCCGCCGAGAAGTTGGTCAAGATATCGAAGGTTACGTAGAAATCACATTTGAAGAAGCGATGTTTGGTGTCAAAAAAGACGTGGTTATTCAGAGATATACTCCATGTGATGAGTGTGAAGGTACTGGAGCAGAAGATCCTTCAAGCGTAAAGACATGTCCGCAATGTGAAGGGGGTGGAAGGGTGAGGAAAATGACCCAATCTGGCTTTGGAACAATAATCCGAGAATCTGAATGCTATGCTTGTAATGGCACTGGTAAAATCATTAAAAAAAAATGCTCCGTGTGCAATGGAAAAAAAGTAGTTCCTGAAACTAAAACTATTCACATTAATACTCCACCTGGAGTAGAAAATGGAGTACACCTCAAAGTCCAAGGAGCAGGGCATATCCCATCTAGTAGAGCTATTCCTGGTGATCTCTATTTAGGTATAAGAATAGAAGAAAATGATCAATTTATTCGTCGTGGAAACGACCTCTTTACTCCAATTATTCTAGATTTTGTTACAGCGATTTTAGGCGGAGTGATTTCCGTTCCTACTTTAGATTATAAGAATGAAAAAAAAACTGAGCGAGAGATGAAGATTCCCCCAGGAACTCAGCATGGTACAGAATTTAGAATTAAAAATAGAGGCGCCTCATATCTCAGAGGAAAAGGTAAAGGGGACCAATACGTAGTAGTATCTGTGGAAATTCCGAAAAAAGTAACTGAAGAACAGAGAAAACTATTAGAGAAATTCAAAGCTTTAAATTAGCTACAACTACTCATCATTAGTAAGTCTATTTTGAGTGGTAAGTGCGAGTTCAATAGCTTTTACTTCAGCTCTGGATTTGATTCTTGTGTTACGCTGTAAATGCTCGAGAATTTTTTTTTCATTGTATCCCATATGAAATAGTTGTTTATAACTCTTAATTGCGCCTTCGTTGAGAAATATATACCGCTGATTTAGAAATACTATCAACCATTTTTTATTTTTCTGATTTTTGGATAACAAGAATAGAATATTCCTAATGTCTTCTAAAGGACGCTCCAATTTCTTAGAAATTTCTTTGTCGCTTATATATGAATAGTCTCGAATTATTCTTAGAAGGCTTCTCTTAGAAGAAAGCGAAATTAAAAAGGATGCTAAGTATACTACGAAAACTAAACTTGCTAGGAATATTCCTATTAATTGATTAAACATGTAAATAATTAGTATAATTCCTAACGTGATAAAATATATGCTTGTCTTAATGTATTTAAGATATTTCGATAGAAGAGTCATCTTACAGTACTTTTAATTAACGGTGATTTTAGTTTATATTGTGCTTTTTTATTCTCAGGAGGCTTCAGGTTTTGTATCGCACTTTCAATAGCTTCAAGTTTTATAGAATACTTTTCGAATAGCTCGGTAAAACTATTAATATCGATATCGTTATTCTCATAGAGAATCTTCAATTGTTTTATAGTTCGACCGATACCTGCTTTGCTATTTTTTAACTCATCTATCCTATTAAAGTTTACTAATACATCAGACATCAAGTTCTTATAACGTAAATAAGCGTCGAAGTTGATATCTGTTTGTTTGTATTTGGTTAAGAAATTAGTTGTTCTTGGAATAAATGGCGCCAAGTTTTCAGGAACTATTATAAGTGGTTCCGGATCCTGAATATCCAATGCTTCGTTATCCTCTATAAGCTCTACATCGTTTTGTAGAATATAGTCATTTACTATTGACAAGTTATTTTTTATGCAATCTTTCTCAACAGGGTTTATTGTTTCTTGTAACATTTTTTCCCATAAATCTTCTGCTTTGTGGTAGTAATAGTTTGCCCTCTTCTGTAATTTATCTGCATTTTCTTCATTTATTTCATCAGTTGACAATTGTAATAAGGATTTGGCCTTCAAATGGCAAGCTCTGCCTATATCATACTGATATTGAGCTTTGTATTGATTTTCTTTAATTTTATCGTTTCTTTTAACAAATGCTAATCGTTTGGTTAATGCGCTCAATCCTGCTGATAAATTCGCAGCCATTGAATAATTTCTTTTATTTTCTTCGCTTAAAGTAGCAAGAGCTTGAGCAGATATTCGAGATTCTTCAGAATTTAATTCAAGATTCTCTACAGATAATGTAAAGCCTTTACTTTCCTGTCTAGTGCATGCAGCACTGAAATATGCTGCAGTTTTATACATCTTACTACATTCTACCATAGCCACTATTGCGTTTTCCATTAAATTTTCTGCTTCGTATTTTTTAGAAAGATTTGAATAAGCTTGCGCTGAAATCCATAACACGCGCGAACACTCGAATATTAAATCCCAGATTTTAATTTCTTTTTTATCTAAGGGATCATAGAACGTAGTGGAAATATTAAGTTCTTTAAAGATCTTAATTTGACTTTGGGTTTTATAATTCACATTTAGGATTTTTATATAATCTATAATATAATTAAGCTGAGAAAAGGAGAACTCTTCATTTTTCCATAGTGCATCTTCTAAATTCTTAATTTTATAGTGTAAAAAACGAATTTTTTGCATTTTATCTAAAGGAAAAAAGGTTTTCAGAATTGATGGACTGCGTGTCGGTTTTTTTTTTCGACCTGTTTTAATATTAATTTCATTACTGGCTCTCTTGGTTGATTTACCTTCAACATTCTGCATTTTTATATACAGTTTTTCCCTTTTTGGACTTTTTGTACCAGTTTTTAGTTTTTGAGGATATTTCTTAATTTTAAATTTTGTTGAAATAGAAACTTTGTTTAGTTTTGGTGCTTTAGCTAATTCTTTTGGAATTTTAATCTCTTTTTTATGTTCAAGGGGTATTATATCTACATCGTATTCATTTCTTTCATTTATCCTCATATTCTCAAGATATTTATTCGCAATATCGATGTACCTTTTTGCATTCGATATTTCAATACCCCTTAATCTGGAAATATCTTCTACATTAGATGAAGCGAGTTTTCTTATGGAATCTATATTAAGTTTGTGGCGGCTCGTTCCAAATATCATTAGATCACAAGCTTTCTTTCCTGATACTGCTGGATTTTTATCTTTTTTAATAATATTTTGGATTCTTTCTCTTGTCCTTATACTCTTTAGATGCTTCTTAGCGATTTCAATATACATTTTCGCATTACTAACTCCAATACCATCTATTTTAATCAAATCTTCTACGGTCGAAGATGCGAGTTTTTCTATAGAATCTATCCCTTTTTGTTTCATCCTTTCTGCATTTAATATTCCGATACCATTAGCTATTTGCATAATTGAGTGCATATTAATCACATAATATTGAATTCAGTACCTATATGATACTTATTCAATTGTTCATTTTAAACTTAATCAAATCCTTCCGACAAATTTAGAATAAAGAAAATATGTTTTGTTATAACAAAAGATAAGTTAGCTGATAACAATCTGAGTATAACTTAAGTTTTGCAGAAATTATCAATTGGTTCACATTTTTTCTTTTGCTATTTAGTTAAGTAAAACTTTAATGATTAGGAGAACAATATATCTATGGGCAAGTATAATCAAAATTAAATTAGTCATAATAATTTGAATGAACGATAATAATTTCGATAATTTCAGTCAGTATTTTAATAACTGGCAAAAAAATATTATTAATTTTACTCTTAAAAGGAATTTGGCTGATAAGGAGCTCGAGAATTATATTAAAAGTGTCCAAACTATCGATTCTGAAATTTATAAAGCATTTTTCATTGCTAAAGAGTATTATAACAAAAAACACCGCTACTATAATCAGAAGATCAAAAGATTAAAACAAAAGCAAATTGAATTTAACCAGCTTTTAGATTACGTAAATAGAGAGAAGAAAAACCTTACAGAACTAAAAGTTAAGGATGAAATTTCCACCTCAATAAGATATATTAAACAATCACTTGTAGAGATTGAAAATAAAATCAATAATTTAAGCAATCAAATTGAAGAACTAAGTTTAGATGTAGACGAGGAAAACAATATCATAGAAGATATCAAAAATTTAGACAAGGATAAGCAAATAAATCTTAGGCATTTACAGAAACTCGAACAGGATTTATTTAGAGAAATGCAAGTTAATATTTATTATAAAACTAAAAGAACTTTTGAAATTCTTGAAGCCAATTTAAAAGAAATACCTAGAAATTTAAATAAATGGTCTAAAAAGAAAGTACAAACCCATAGAAAAATGCTTGATTTATATCGTAAGGCTAAGGTTTTTGAAAATGTTAAAAAACAAATAGAAAATGAAATACTCAGGGCTAAACAAGCAACAGATAGATATCTCCAGCTTTATTCTGAACTGACAAACCAGAAGAAAAATGAATTAATCGAAGAACAGTTAAGGTTTTATAAAAATAAAGCCAAATTTAAGGAACAACGCGTAGTAACTACTAAGTACATCATTAAAAAAAAGAGAAAACAGAAGAAATTTAGGAATGAGAAAGTAGAAATTGCATTAGAGAAACAAAAATCTGGAAAGAAATTAGATTTTTACGAATTAAAATTAATTTTTGACCATTCAAAAAAAAAAGAATAAATTAATATTATTTTTAACTTAATTCTTCGAATTATTTTTTTGTTAGTAAATTCTTTTCTTTGTGAGTAAAAAGTTTTATTTTTACATAATACCTAAAGCCAAAGTTCAATTTCTAAACTATTTTTGCATGTAAATTCTAAGTTTACACTTTTTCCAACCATAAACCTTAAATATTTAATTTGTGCTATAAACATTTGGTGATGTTTCCTAACGCAAAACCAAGTCTCCAAAAGGAGACCAATGGCAGTTATTCCTATACTGTTATAGGGATTTTAGTATTTTCTACCCTTGCTATTTTCGTGGGAAGCTCTTTGGGAGTGATAATTTTTGACAATGTTTCCGAAAATTCCAATACTAACGCTCTACCTATAAGTGTAGAACCGCTATATACATTGGAATGCAATAAACCGGAAAATATTTTGGATACAGTCATAGAGGCTGAATCGGGTTGTCGTGACGAGCCAGTAGATCAACTAGTTTACAATCCTAAACTTCATTATGTCGAAGTGGGTGAAATAAAGTTTGTAGAAGATAGTTTTGTTGATGACTTACCTATTTGTATGAGCATAGAGTATGGCTTAGAACAATGGGTTGTTATTGGCGTTAAAGGTGGCTACACACCTACATTAAAAGATTATTTCGGAAACCCTGCTTATTCTGCTTATGGATTAATGTATTTGAGAGATGCAGATGGAAATATCGTATATAACGATTGTAATCCAGGAATGTTCGTTGGCTGGTTATTAGATTCTTATACGGAAATCTTATGTCCAGATGACCCAGACTGTTGCTGGACTTATTATAATTTCACACTCAATCCTGAACTTTGCATGAATTGGGTCTGTCTAGATAGTAGTTACGATTTAGATGGACAATTCCATCAAGAAAAATTTTATACGATTGAATATGATACCCATTGGAAGGGTTGTGAATTCGATTATATACTGGCACACGTAAATCGTGTCCCCGAAATCCCCAACTCCCGATAAAATATACATCGCCTGTTAAAACTTAACAGTTTGAATAACTGTTTGATTGGCAAGTAATCTTGCTATTTTTCTTTTTTTTTTTAATTTTTTGTAAAATATCTAAAGATTATAGGAAAAACACTATCTTCTTATCAGAAAGCGGTATCCTGAAAACAGATAATTACCAAATTTAAAGATGATTTAAAATATCAGTTTTTTAATTAATTAAAAAAAATAAAATAAAATTTTAATACCAATTTTTATCCAATCTAATTCCGATTTTTAAACAAAATAAAAAATAAGAATTAATGACAACACGAAAAAGGATGCAATAAGAAGTTTTTTCAATTTACCTTTATCTTTATTGTTTAAAGATTTAAAATATCTACTTGTCGTTGTTTTAATCGTAAGCGGAATCATTACAACTAAACCTAAAGCGGGTAATATTAGGCCAAGTGGATCTAAAAGAAATTTTGGTAACTCGACAGGTTTTTCTACAATTAAAGTTAATTCAGTATAGGCTTCATTTCCAAGAGTATCCATAGCACAAAATCTAATAGTTATTATAGCTCCTTGAGCCAGATTATCCCAAACTTGTTCCCATAAAATCTGATCAATTCTTCCTATCAAACCTGCAAATAGTCTTGTAGTTCCATCTCCATCAATCGTATACCAACAAGAATCTACACCGTTTTCATCAAAAATTAAAAGTTCAAAATAAGGTGCACTTCGATCAACTTTCTGGTTCTCAGTAGGCTCAATAATAGTGATATTTGGGCCAACTGTGTCCTTTGAAAGGTTTAATATGTTAAAATGATTAACATTCCCCATAGTATCGTTAGCAAAAAGTTCTACGTTAAACTCTCCTTGGGGTAGAGAATTCCATATAAAGAAATCAATAAATTGTGTTATATTATCCGTAATATCTATTAAATTATCATTAATGAGATACCAAACTTTATCCAAATTAGGCTCTATAATTGTAAGATTGATAAATGGCGATGATGCAAAAGCAGTGTAATTATTCGGTGCATTGATTCTAATTATAGGCATAATTGGATCTTTTCTTATGGAAACTTCATCAAATCCGATTTTCCCAAATGAGTCATTGATATAAAATCTCAAAGTAATTATATCGAAACCAAAATTATCCCACAAAGCTTGATTTATTGTTCCGTTATATCCTATGAATGTGATATTTGTTATTCCATTATCTAATGTGTACCATGTTGACTGAAGTAGTGGTCCTGATTTATAAATAGTAAAATTAGGAGCCGTAACCCCAAATAAGTCATCATTTCCTGGTAAAGTTATGGTAATAATCGGATCAAAAATATTTTTTTGAACAGTTATTTCTTTATATCCTATATTACCGGCAGTATCATTAGCATAAAACCTTAATGAAACAGTTCCGTTCCCAAATAAATCCCAAGTTGATTGATCAATTATACCGCTAAAACCGGTAAAAGGTATAATTGTAGATTCTCCAATAAGAATATACCAGCTAGTGTTAAGATTATCTTCTGTAACAGAAATTGTAAAACTAGGGGCGGTATCCCCATAAATATCATTAGGTTGGGGTAAAATTATATCTATTACGGGTTGAACTGTATCCTTATATAACGTCAATCTTATCGAATCATTTATGTTTCCAAGAGAGTCTTCTGCAAAAATGTCAACAAAAAATATCCCATCTGATAAACCAGACCAAATAAAGATATTAAGGTACTCATCAGTATTGTTTGATAAAATTACTGGAGAATAACCTACTACTTGATAGCTAATTGAAACTGAATTCGGATCATAGGCTCCTACATTAAAGATTGGGCAGGCATTCCAATATGTATTATTTAGGGGTAAATTAATAGTCACGAAGGGTGCTACTGTATCCTTATAGAGTGTTAAAATAATACTATCGTTTAAGTTGCCCGCTGTATCATTTGCAAAAATATTTATTTGGAATTCTCCTTGGCCCAAACTATTCCATATAGAAAGATCAAATGATTCTAATCCCGAAAGTATCACCTTAGTCCCCATGGCAGTATACCATATGGTATCAGGATTGAAGTCAGATATAGATATATCCATTATAGGTGGAGCGGAATAGAATGTATTATTATCTGGGGAATTAACCGTTATCATCGGTACAGTAATATCTTTAATAAGAGTCAGATTCACGGAGTTACTAGTATAACCAAATGTATCGTTAGCATAAAATTCAAGAGTAAAAGCCCCTTCACTTAAGCCATTCCAGATAGAAGAGTCGAGAAGCTGCTCAGTATTGTTAAATATAAATATAATACTTGGACCAACTTTATAATAGATTGTTTGAAGGTTCGGGTCAAGATAAGAAATCTTTAAAACTGGAGGTGAATTGTAGTATGTGAAATTATTAGGGAGAATAGTTTCAAAAACGGGCGCCATAGTATCCTTGTATAATGTTAAAACATAAGTATCATTAAGATGGCCGAAACTGTCATAAGCAGTGACACTAACAAGAAACTCTCCCTGAGGAAGGTTATCCCAAATATCTTGATTAAGTAATTCTTCTGTACTATTCTCTAACCAAATGTTAACTGGAAGATATCCAATAACCGTGTAGGTAAGAGAGATGAAATTTGGATCAAAAACGGTAATATTAATTGGAGGTGGTGAATTAAAAGAGAAATAATCATTCGGTTGATTAATTATAAGTTTAGGCGCGAGGGTGTCCTTATAAAAAGTTAAAGATATTGGATCATTCATATATCCTAAGGTATCATTAGCAAAAATCTCTATTGTGAATATCCCTTGAGGAAAATTATCCCAAATAGCACTCAGTAGCGTAATATCAGTATTATTTGAAATAAATACATTAGTCATTCCGACACGATACCAGATTGAATGATTATTTGGTTCATAAACCGAAACTCTGAAATTCGGTTCAAAATTACAATAAGAATTATTACTTATTGGATTCACAAAAGTAATAGTAACTTCTGGGGGATTTGGGTCTTTTCTTATGGTAATTACATCAAACCCTATTTTTCCCAAAGAGTCATTAATGTAGAATGTGACAATCACATCTCCAAAACCATAATTATCCCAGGCAACTTGGTTAATTGCGACATTTAATCCAAAAAAGGTATAGTTTGTTATCCCATAATCTATAGTATACCAAGTAGTATTTAATTCGAGTCCCGCTTTATAAAGTGTAATATCAGGAGCTTCAATCCCATATAAATCATTATTTTCAGGCGAAACAATTGTAATTATAGGAGCAAAAATGTTCTTTCTGACTGTTACTTCAATAAATCCAAGATTATTAAGAGTGTCGTTTGCGTAGAATCTAAAAGTTACTGTACCGTTCCAAAATTCATCCCAAGCCGTTTGATTTATTGTTCCAGTTAATTCATTAAATGTATAATTCAAAGAATTCCGTGTTTGGTTATACAACACGTACCATGTCTGGTTTAAGTTAAGCTCACTAATGAGAAGTTCAAAATCGGGAGCAATATCACCAAAAAGGTCGTCTGGATTTGGATTAACGATCGTGATTACTGGGTCTCGTACATCTTTATTTAGGTCCAATTTGAATAAATCATTTAAGTTACCGGCCGAATCATTAGCAAAAAAATAAATTGTAAAAGCACCTTCTTCAGAAATACTATCCCAAATGCTAATGAGCAATTGTTGGCTTGTATTATTTATTAATTCTACTTCCTGAGCTCCTACTTGGTACCATAATGAATCAAAATAGGGATCTAAGACTGTTACATTTATAAAAGGTGCTAACTTGTGAAATGTATTATTTGAAGGGGAATTTATTAGCAATGTTGGAAAAACTATATCTTTATGAAGTATAAGAATATAGTTGTCGTTTAGATGACCAAAACTATCATTTGCATATATCTGAACTTCAAATTCGCCTTCATCTGGTAATGCATTCCAAATTGAGATATTTAACTGTTGTAGTTCGTTATTCTGCAGGGTAATATTAACATTTTTAACACTATACCAAATTGAATCTAGGTTAGGGTCAGTGGCACTTATATTTAGATAAGGAACTGTATTCCAGTAGGTATTGTTTACTGGCAAATTTATTCCTACTGAAGGAGCCTTTGTATCTTTATATAATGTTATTGTTAGATCAGTTCTATGACCAAAAATGTCAAAACTCGTAAATTCTATGTGGAATTCTCCTTCTGGTAAGATATCCCAAATAACTTGATTTAAAGTAACTTCTGTATTATTATCCAATTGATTATTTATCGGAGAATATCCTTTCACAGTGTAAGTACAATCAGGTACACTAGGATTTGGCTCATAGACAGTAATATTAATTGGAGGAGGTGAATTGTAATAGGAATTATTAATAGGACCATTAATTATTATTATTGGATTTGTAGTGTCTAGTCCTATAGTATCAATGAATTGAGAAACAAATCCTACATTATCTTTAATTTCATAAAAGACCGTTTTAATACCATCACCAGTAGATAGTGTCCAAGACCTAGTTGCGCCAACAGCTTCCCAGACAGTCCATGAACTGCCATCGTTACTGTACCGCACTTCAATCACTCCAGATGTAGCATCGTCATATGTTAATGATAAAGATATGCTAGTGGAAGTTGTCCATGTATCACCATCATTAATAGTTATAGACCCTGTAGGTGCTGTCGTATCCAAAATAATTGTATCGGTAAATTGAGAGATCAAACTGGCATTGTCCTTTACCTCATAATAAACTGTTGTAGTGCCATCGCCAACTTCTAAAGTCCAAGCTCGAGTTGCACCTGGAGCTTCCCAAGCAGTCCATGAGCTACCATCATTACTGTATCGCACTTCAAGCACTCCAGATGTGGCATCGTCGCAGGTCAATGACAGTGTTACACTGGTGGAATTTGTCCATGTATCACCATCATTAATAATTATAGAACCTGATGGAACTACAGTGTCTAAAATAATTGTGTCAGTGAATTGAGAAATTAGACTTGCATTATCTTTAACTTCATAATAGACCGTTGTAGTACCATCGCCATCTTCTAAAGTCCAAGCTCTGGTCGAACCTGGAACCTCCCAGGCAGTCCAC
This sequence comes from Promethearchaeota archaeon, assembly GCA_030599585.1. GTDB lineage: Archaea > Asgardarchaeota > Lokiarchaeia > Sigyniarchaeales > SOKP01 > SOKP01. The sequence goes on from JAUVNS010000013.1 coordinate 133,447, forward strand.
GAATTACCATCGTTACTGTAACGTACTTCAAGCACTCCAGATGTGGCATCGTCGTACGTCAACGACAGCGTCGCACTGGTGGAATTTACCCATGTATCACCACCATTGATAACTATAGACCCTAATGGAACTACCGTGTCTAAAATAATTGTATCGGTAAATTGAGAGATCAGACTGGCATTATCTTTTACTTCATAATAGACCGTTGTAATGCCATCGCCGACTTCTAAATTCCAAGCTCTGGTCGAAACTGGAGCCTCCCAGGCAGTCCACGAGCTACCATCGTTACTGTATCGCACTTCAAGCACTCCAGATGTGGCATCGTCGTACGTCAA
>JAUVNS010000037.1 GCA_030599585.1 Promethearchaeota archaeon
AATTACTAGATAATCGAAACAGTAAGTAGGATCCACTATATTCGCCATATTTACTGTAATTACTACTTGACATTTGAAAAAGATTGTTCCTCTCAAAAGCGCGTAAGAAAGTAAGAATTTCAAGAATCCTGACGATTCGGTAATTACCATTAAGATATTGTAGTAGAGGTTGCTTTTTATCTTTATATTCGTATTTAGAGCGTAAATTAGACGCAGTCTCTGAAAGAGAATATCCGCCAGAATAGGAATCGCGGGAAGTTTTAATCAAAAAGATTTCTTTGTTTTCTCTATTTTTATCAACCTCGTCAGGATAAAGGACAAAGGAAATAAAAGAGAGCCTCTCAGGAGAATACGGTATCGTGTCGAACTGCATCAATTGGACTTCGTTTGAGTAGAAAAAGCGAAAAAATTTCCTTATTGCATTTGGTAAAGCGTCAAATCTTTCTTTAGAGTTTACAAAAACCTCTTTTTTACGTAACGACATGCTTAGTTAAAAATAGTAGTAAGTGCTAGTTAAACTGACTTACTTTTTATTTTTGTATTTATTGCATTTTTTGAATCGAAAAGAAGAAATAGAAAATAAAAAGAAAATGTTACGCTTCGATTTTCTCTCGTTTCTGGAATCGAGAAGGAAAATAATCTTTGGGACGAATTTTTTGCTTTCTTTTTCGTTCCCGCAATAGTTCGTTTACCATCGCAGCGGAACCTCGTTTTAGGAACAAGCGAATAAATTTTAATTCGTTCACGCTTATAGTAAGCGACTGGAGGAACTCCTGATGTCGAAACATCCCCCACTCTAAATTACGCATTTTCTTCATTTTTTAAACCTCCGTTTCGAATAGATCTGAACCATAATATCCCAATTTTCGGGGTCAAGACAACCGAACGGTATAGCGTCGTCTGAGAGAAGTCTGACTTTATTTCGAGAAGGAGTCCTTGGATCGTTTATTTGGGACGCACTTTCAATGTAGCTAATTATTATCACAACCTTTAGTTTTTGTAATATACGATCTCGCCTTTTTATTTAAAGAAAAAGTTGTGGATAAATCAACTTTTTAGATTATCATACGGTAGAAGCAACTATTAAATACAATAACTTTCACCAATATTATATGTTCAACTTACAGACAAATTTTAAGGGTTTTTTAGAATATCTCAACGAGAATAAACTGAGAATTGCCTATCTTCAATTACCAGGGAAATTAGAAGGATTCTTAGTGAAAGAGTTTTGTTATTTCATCTACGCGAAATCAAAAGGAAAGTATGCTGCTGTAGTTAATATGGGGAAAAAAAAAGAAAAAGAAAAAATGATCGACATTTGCGTTATCTCAGGACAACAACTTGAATTCGAACAGATCGAAATAGTGGCGTTAATTGAAGCGAAATATTTTAGAAATTGGCAAAGATTTTTTCAGCTTACCGCTGAAGATAATTTACGAACTTTAATGAAGGCTTTTAATGAACAAATATATTCTATAGATAAAAATTCGCACGGATGGTTTAACCTTAATTCCAGCGTTAATAGAGTTAACGCAATGGCGTTTGCTTCTTTCGTAAGCTACGAACAAAACGATAGTAAAAAAGAAACGTATTACACAAAAATCCTAAATATCGCAAATGAAGTGTTTGCTAACAATATTATCTCAAATTTTTCTTTTCAATCGGCCTACGAAGATGTAGAAATAGTATTGTTTAACAAAAAAATTTACGTTACCTTACGGTCTGGAATATGGGAGTAAGACTTCTGCTTTCTATTTGTTCGTTTTATTATTTAAAACCTAGAAATTTACTGACTGTTTGATTTTTTATACTAAATAATTGTTCTACCATTGTGCTTAATAATTCTGGGTTAGACGAACACGAAAGTAAAAAGGATATACCACTCGTGTCCAGCGGAGACGCAACGTTAGACGAACTGCTCGAGGGTGGGTTCCAGAAAGATACGATCTACCTTCTAGTTGGGGATAGGAAGCCAACTTCCAAAGTTTTAATTACGACCTCAGTTTCGGCGTTTGTTGATCGAAACTTCAACAAGTTCGTAGCGTTTATAGACGGCAATAACAGGTTTAACCCCTATACCATCAGTAAACTTGCGATAAGCAGGAAAATGTCGCCGACAAAAGTTCTCGAACGCATTCTCATTTCTCGGGCGTTTACTTACGACCAGATGATCGAAATATTAGAAAATAGGATTACTGACCTTAAAAACGTGGAAGTGTTGCTTATCTCGGGAATAACTTCCATGTGGCCCAATTACGAGCAGCACACATTCGAAGAATTATCCCGAGCGTTTAATGGGATTAAAAAAGTTGTGGAAAAGTCAAAACCATTAATAATCATTACCGCCCCTCGTAACACTTACTCTGAATTTAAACCTGTTGGCGGAAATTCTCTTTATCATTTTGGACACGCCTTGGTGTTAATGGAGCAAACCGATAGGGAAGTGAGTTATAGGTTACTTCAACACCCTTCAATGCCTGAGAAACAAATAAAAAAACAAATACCTCGGAAACCAAAACGAGGGATGAGACCGCCTGTTAAAAATAGAACGCTTGATTCTTGGTTTTAATTTCTACCTAATAACTAATTTTTTCTTTATATATTCGAGGATTTACCTCGTAAGTATTAATTACAGTATAATCCCTTCGTTTTAAAATTCTTATGACCTGCGAACATTGCGGAGTATCCTTGCACGGGAAAAAAATAGTTAAACACGTCAATATTTCCCAGTCTGCTCGAGAACATTACTTCTGTTCTCAATCGTGTAAGGGTAAGTGGTGTTTTTTTTTGTTTAAATACTTTCGGAGGATTGTGCTTGTAAAATACGTTAAGAGGTGAATTTATTATCGTTGTTGCAAAAGAAGAGATCGGAACTATTGATACTCCCGAAGAACCTTGCGATTACGCCCAATTTTTAGACCATTCGCGATTTGAACCACCTGCGGAGTTGGGCTTATCTGGTTACGGCTTCGAGCTAGAAATAGGTTAGAAAACAATATTAAGAATAACAAAATTAAGATTTTAAAAAAAAAATTTATTTTAGTTGTCTGGATCCGTACCGGGTCGTTTCGGATCTATAACACCGCTAGGCTTATCATTACGGCCAATAGTAGGTGGAGTGGAACCTCCGCTATCTGTTATGGGCGAAGGATCGATGTTCCCTTCGTCATCCCCTTTGCTATCAGCTAACGTAACGCTTCCCAAATTTACGGATCCAATATTCCCTGGGTTAGGTTGTCCAACAAAAATCCATTTATACCATTTCATCATGAGTACAACCATACTTTCGTAAGCCGTTGGTTTTCTATGCGCGCTTTCAATTCCAGGTGGTAGAGGGGTTTGGTTTTTACTATCATCCCCCTTTTTCTGAGAATTCGTTTCTTGAACCGTAGTAGTTGTTTGAGACGTTCCGTCAGCATTAGTAGTAGTGTTAGAAGTTCTTTTCTGTGTCTGGGTGGTGCTTCCAGTTTCTTTCCCATTTTCATCGTTGGTAGTGGTTGTTTTTGTGACCGTGACCACCGTAGTAGAACCGTCATCAGAAGTTTCTGTCGAAACAGATGTAGTTACGGTGGTAGTAGTGCCATCTGCGTTTTGAGTCGTTTCTGATTCAGTCGAAGTCTCGTTGCTATCGTAATTTGAATAATCTTGGGTAAAATCTTCGCTTGAATCAGTCCCAACATCGCTCCAACCACCTTCTTCTTCAGTCTCCGCACCGCAATACATTTCTCCTATACCTTCCCCCCCACTTACTCCCGTTAGAGCCCCTCCTACCCCCATTGATCCAGATAGAATTATCGCAGCACCTATCCCAGTAGGAGTAAAGGGACCTCCACCTATCCAACCTGTAGTTGCTCCTGCAGTAGATCCAGCCATGGCCCCAAGTATTCCACCCCCCATTCTAAAAGCGTTAATACAATCTTGCCTTCCAGACATTTGAGCGTTAGATCTAGAGTTATTCATTCGATCGATCATACCTTCCTCTATAATCCGACTACTGAATCCTTCCATATCACCCAAATGGAAACGCCCGCCGCCTAAACCAGCAGATCTTCCGTCCATTCCAAAAAATCCGTGACCGCTGCGCCTATCGCCCCTACTCAGGTTAATAAGTCCATTCGGACCATATAATTTGTTTCTAGTCCTATCTCCAAGATCGAACATGGTAAAAGTGCTCCTTAAATCTTTTAACTGTTCATCTCCTACTTCCATTAAACCGTCCCTACTATCAATTAAACCGGAATCGCAAACTTCAATCAACGCTTCTGAGGCGTCACCTAAGTCGAATAAGTAAATATTATGGTCTTCTTTTGTTTGGTAGCGTTTATTTCCTAAAAACTCGACTAATCTTAGCCCTTTAACGGTAGATTGTTGATCTATTAGAATGATGCTTGACAACAGCGAGAGGAAGACGCCGTCTACGCCTTCGGGACCGTTGTTTCTTACGAAATCGCAGACTTGATCGAAAAGAGGTATAATAACCCTTAACATTTTTGGTAAATGTGCTCCAAAAAACCCACTTAGCTCAGCATGTTTAAGAAAATCGCCATCTTCCCATGCCTTTCTGAGAGCGAATAGAATCTCTTCTAAACTTTTGGTATATAGTATTAATCTTTTGATTTCAACCATTTTCTTTCAATACATTATTGAATTTCGATTTTATAAATTGGATAAAAATGTATAGAGTAAAAAAAGATTCGGTGATATTAAAATTTATTTTTAAAACCTTGATGAGAAGTTTTTATCCCCATTATTCCCCCATGAAGTTTAATTTAAGGCAAGCCGTTTTTAAGAACCTGTTGGAACGATCCTTCCCTGCATGTAAATAAATTAAAAAAGATGATTCCTGCCAAAACGCACACCTACGACTCGATAGTTCTTTTTGACTATCAAAGTTAAAACAAGATTAAGTAAGCACGATACGGTTAAACACAACCAACTGGCAGGAACCTCGGTTTAATTGCAAATTTACCCAAACAAAAATAACACACGCAATTTTTGTCGGTATATATCAGAAAGAAAATGATATTTATATAAATTTAGGTTTATAAATCTTGACAAATTAAAAATCTCGCAATCTCAATTCTAATTTTAGGACGGATTTATTTGTAAGCATTGAGTAAAGTAGGTACGTATGCCTAAATTCCCATTTTGCGAAATAAAATTAGGTTAGAGTCAGTTAAAAAAAACCTTTATACTTTCGTTTTAGTCGTAGCCAAATGGGCTTTTGTGGCGAAAGATTTTTTCGGCATGCTACCTATTCTTACTTTCGCCCTCTTTGGTGCTAGAGCATAAAAACACGATAATTGGTAGACTTTAAATACTTAAGTAAAAACAGTCTATTGGACAGTGCGAGGAAGACGTTGGATCATAGATTACACCGACAAAATGAGGTTCTGCTCTTTTGTGTGGAAGCATCACTACAAAACTTAAACTCTCTAAATATTTTTAATCGCATTTTATCTAATACCATTATTAACAAAAATCGCCATAAAAGTTTAATAACGCAATGATTTGCGGTAGGTAGTTATATAATTAGTTGTATTTATAGGTATAAAGACAAAAATCCGGAGCGTGGCAACTTCCGTGGAAGATGAGCACCAAATTCAGTATTGGGAAACAGAGAAAAATTTAAAAAGGGCTTTTATTTTCTGGGATCACGCGAATGTGTTTCATAACCTGCAAGAACTTCACATAAGAATAGATTACGAGTCGGTCAAAAGAAGGTTGGCGCGTGGCTACTACTTGGTCGCACCGGTCATGTATTTAGGGAGGCCAAGGGTAGTTTATCCTAAAAAACAAAAGTTTTTCGCAGCATTAGAAAAAACAGGGTGGTCAATCATTCAAAAACCACTTCGAATAGACGAGTCGGGGAGACCGTCCCAAAGTGGAGTAGACGAGGCTATGTTTCAGAATATTTGCGATTTCGCAGACGAGGGCGCATACGATAAAGCGATTATCGTAAGTGGGGACAATATTTTCGTTTCCGTAGTGAAAGAGCTAAAAAAACTCGATATCGAAGTAGACGTGTGGAGCTTTCGAAAGTCCCTTTCTAGAGCTTTAGTGTGGGAAGCGGGACGAGAGCACGTGTTTTACCTCGACAACATTTTAGACGAAATTAATTTGAAAAGCGAAAAATTATAAAACTTGCGAAGCGTGGCCCGTTAAATGGACCTCAATTACATTATACATTTGACAAGCATTTTTTCTCTGTATTGAATTTTTTGGTTTTGGTACCGAGGGCGAGGAGAGAACTCTCCTCTTCCCTCATCTTTCTTTTTTTTTTAATTGAGGTGGAAAATAATTTAAGTTTAACTAGTTGTCTTTAGAACACTCGTAGCTTTTCTTAATCGCTAATCGTTAAATATTAACGATCATCAATAAGATTTATATACATAAAAGTAAACTATATACATACTAATTTTTTCTAAAAATAACACAAGAGTAAAATGTCATAAAAGTAAAATGGCAGGAATAAATGTAGATTTAAAGATTGATAAGTGCTTACAGCAAATAATTGATATCTTTAAACGTCGCCATGACCGGAAAGAAGACTTTGTTAAAGATGTCTCTGATGACTTGGATGCAATTCACAAAATCATTATGACACTCAACAATCTTTTCCTCGCGTTAGCTGGAGGTTTCGCTGACAAGAAAATAACCACAAATAATAAAAGCCTTATAAAACACGTTGAAGAGACTAATAAGTATCTTCAACGTCAAGATCTTTTACCTCATCTAGAAAAAGGTATAGGAGTTATCGAGGCTATGGCCTACAATCAAGATTTCAAGAATAAAAAGTATCGTGAAATAATTTCTGCATTACGTAGTCTAAAAAGGAGATTAGAAGAATATCGGAAAGAACTTGGAAGAGGTGGGATAACGGGTGTTGGGATGATGAAGGAATGGAATCTGATGACTCTATGTCAAAAAGCATATGAGCTTACTAGTGGTGGAGGGGAAATCCAATACACTATTGAGGAGATGGCTGAACAAGTCTTACGTAATCACGATTCTGATCTATCTGATAACATTTACAAGCTTATTGGAAAAATTAATACTCTAGCTAAGATATTGATTATTTAAATGGGTTATACTTTTTTTAGTCTGGTATCCTAGGATCGTTATGCGGTCTAAATCAAAGTGAAAAAAAAATCCGGGTTTAAATAGTTGCACTTAGAAACATAGGTAACTTTTTTTAACTTTTATAGAGATTAAAGAGATGAATTGTACTCCTTATGTGTTCATAAAACCCAATCTTATTCTATAAATCAGTTCTCTCTTTATTTCTCTCGTTTTTTCTCTTGTATTTTCTCTTAAAAACTCTCGTTTTATTGACTATAAGTAAATCTATAATCTAACAGAAATTTTGGTTTCAAAAAATGTTAAAAATTTATTTGTAATTGAATACCATCTTTATAATTTTTTGAATCGCTTCAATACTTATCATTTTTCTAGCAAAGTAATGCAATAAGTAACTAAAAATTTTTTCAATCTTAATCAAAAAAGAAAAGTCTTCATAATCTTCTAACACTTTGTCTAATGAGTCTTTGAGAGCAATATAAAGCCCATATCTGTCTAATATTAATATTAAATTTTCATATGTATATTTGGATAACTCGATTTCAGAAGATTCAAATTTTGATTGTAAAATTTCAGCAAGGATTTCCAATTCTTTTTTAATAGGAAGGAGCCTGCTCATGTCTAAAACATGAAATATTCTTTTCCCGTAATCTTCCATCACCTCAAGAGGATCAAAATTGTCTATTAAATTCTTGATATTTTCGCTGCTCAATTGTACGTTTTTTAAAGGAGTAAAATATCCTTGAGTGTCGTTGAGTAAATCTTGATAGTATCCTTCTATAAATGAAGGTCCTTTGTAATCTCTATCCAGAATTAATAAAGTATCTAAACAGTTAAAAACTCTTAAATAACCGACAAGAATCTTACTTTCTTTTCTCCCTTCTATTACAATGATATGATATATAGAATCTTCTCCTTTCTCTATTGGAGCATATTCGGAATACCAAACACAAACTGGGAAATTTGAGGATTCTAAATCTCCCATTACAAATCTGGTAAAAAAATCATCTGAAGGTTGATAATCTTCTTTTCTGTGATAAAGGAATTCATATACAATTTTACCACAACATCGATAAACCTTATCGTTAATATTTTCAATTATAAATGTAAATGGTTCTTTAATTTCTACGATCTCTGTTTTAGAATTGTCGATTGTAGCTTGAATGTCAATTGTCGGATCCTTTCTTTTCATTCTTTGTAAATGTGTTTCTAACGATTTTTCACTTGGAAAAATCATATCTAAAAAACCTCCGCTTCCTGTAGCCGGTGTAGGATCTTTAAGTTTAATCCCTTTCTCCGTAAGCAAATATTTTCTTCCGTTTAATTCGACGATGACATCTTTGATCTTTAATTTTTTATTGAAAAGTCGTATGGGATGCAAAATCAACATAAATCTCTTTATAAGTGATTCATCAAATTCCGTTCCGAATTTACTGTTACACTTTCGACAAATAATTAATTTTGACTTTAATTTTCCCCCCATACATCGAGGAATAATATGTTCAGTAGAGATCTTTTCATAATTCAGTTCTTGATTACAGAAGATACAATTATTCATTTTTAATAAACATGGGAATTATATTATTTATTTGTTAATGAAGTACATCCCTATTCTTACATTTAATTCTTTTATTGTCCAATTCAAAATATTTTATTAATTTTTGTAATATTTAAGTAATTAAGTTTTTCAGATTAAAGAAATACACGCTATTTTTATAATTTGAAGCTACCGGCGTGAGACCTCAACACGTGTAGTCTAACCAAGAGTGCTTCCTTTTGATTTTAAAAAATGGTAGCAGTTTAAATACCCATGTTCTGAAAAAACTAACGTAGGTTTTTAACCTATTATTTGGGTATTCTATGAACCATTGGAATTGTATTTTAACCACTAATTCACGAAAGGTTAATTATTATGGATTTAACAAGCGTTAAATATCAGGACAGTTGTATTTATATCGGTTTAGACGGCTCTAAGGGGCAGGAACAGAACGAAAGTTCCCTTGAGAGAATTAAAAGCGTGTACGCAGTCTACAAAATAAAAGCGAACGGTAATTACGTTAGGGATACGATTCTTATAAGAAAAAAAGACATTACGGTCGTACGGGGAGAAATTGTTGTAAAATTCGAGTTAAACCAGCTTCACAGACCGGACGAATGCGAAATAAAGATTGTGTCCCTTAAGTTCGTCCATCTCATTGGGATAAGGGAAGAATTAACGGTAAACGAGTCTTATTCTTTTCTCGAAATCCGAACCCGACCTCCCATCGTCGAGAATACCGTTACAGTGCGCAAGAAAAACAAAAAAATTCTTAGCGAAACTAACGAGCCACACAAAGGTAGAAAGGAAAAATTGTCCATAGCTCAAGAAATTATAATAATTCCTCCTGAAGTAAAAATACTCAAGGCGGCAAATGACGAACAATTACCCTTAAAAAAATACAGTCAAGCCATTAAGGAGGAAACTACAGTAATAACAAACTTTGATCCCCCTTCAACCACAGTAGTAGAAATTGAGTTGAAGCTCGAGCAGAAATTAGATGCGCGGACGAAAAAACTCGAAATGGATGTGAAACAGTTGTGTTACGAGACCATTGACGCTTTACTCACCGTCCTACCTCAACCTGAATTTGCGGAAGATTATAGCTCTTCAAATACTTTGGTACAATCGATTCATAAATATATCACCGTTGATTTATTACAAAAACAACAAGAAGAGGGAGAATCAGCTTGAATTTTTACGAAAATGGCCTTCAGTATCTAATGAACGATATGCTCGTAAACGCGTACGATTTTTCGATCGTAAAAAAAGCGATTACGGCTATAATGGAAAAACAATCTCTGGTGCCGCACGAGTTACTCCTTATTATTGTCGCAAAACCGCCCACGGTCGAGAGCCCCTTAGTGCAAAAATTTCTTGAGGAAGGCAAAATTAAATCGTATCAGAAAAAAGAAGTGTGCGTAAAAATAAAAGACGTTATAAAAGGCGCGCTTAACAATTACTTTGAGAGTTCGCTGAACCGATTTTCGAAAATAAGCAATTGTACTTCCATTAAAATAAAAACCAACGCCCACGAGTTCAGAGTCTCGATACGCGTAATAAATTTAGATAAATTTTCTTCTTCCTTACTTTACGCCATCGTTAATCACTTTAACGTAGATGCCCTTGGGTATTGCGAAGAAGTAAAAGTAATCCTTTCGATAGCTCGGACAAAGAATTCTTCGCTTGAAGTAATATTAAACCAAAATTTACCAGATATTCTCGCTTCAGCGCTCTCCAAATTTGTAACCGTGGACGATAAAGAAAAAGTGCTTGATTTTTTACGATGTCCTGAGGTAAAAGACATATTATTTAAGCATTTTTTTCCACAAGGATTAGAAAACGACCGAGTGCGTACCGAAATAACTTACGACACCCTTCGAGAAAACATTGCAGCCCAGAAGCGAAGAACTGTTTTACTTCCTTCGGGAAAATACGAAAATTTGCACGACGCAATTACTCCTTACACTACACACGAGGAATTTTTACAGATTATCGAAATAAACGACGTGCTTGGGTTTTATCCTTCGGTAAGAACCACTAAAACCAACGAAATAGTAACCGCAATGATCGATCTCGACGTATCTGGCTTCTTAAGAGCGTCTTTTTCC
>JAUVNS010000021.1 GCA_030599585.1 Promethearchaeota archaeon
ATCGTTGTCAGCATCTGTTGCGGTAAAAGTAAAGGAATGAGTCCAAGGATCGCTCGGCACAGCGTAAGTAACCGTTGATAAGCCCGCTATTCCGGAAGGATCTGTAGCAATGAATATGACTGTTCCTGGATCTTCGTCTGTAAAAGCTCCTGTGTATTCATAGGTAATGGTAGGAAGATCTTGATCGTCGTCTTCAATTAATATTGAGACGGTTAACGATGCAGATAAGGAATCTCCGGGTCGATCGTTGTCAGCATCTGTTGCGGTAAAAGTAAAGGAATGAGTCCCAGGATCGCTCGGCACAACGTAAGTGACCGTTGATAATCCCGCTATTCCGGAAGGATCTGTTGCAGTAAATATGACTGTTCCTGGATCTTCGTCTGTAAAAGCTCCTGTGTACTCATAGGTAATGGTAGGAAGATCTTGATCGTCGTCTTCTATAACAAGGGAATCTTGAACCGCCGATTCCTCTTGATCTATTTCTCCTCTATCTCTATCTGCGTCTTTAGCTGAAACGGTTATCACGTGTTGTCCAAGAGAATTTGGCACTTCCACGCTTTTATAATAACTATTAGAGTAACCGACGAAATGATCTACTTCGATACCGTCAACTCTAATTGTTACTTCTCCGACTCCGCTCGTATCGTGTACGTACACATCCCACGTACCAGGATTTCCATCAAAATAGTTCCCCACATGATTTATGATAATCGACGGTACTATTCTATCGTCGTCAATAACGGTAAATGTTTTAAGGAATGTTCTTGAAATATCGTCGTTCGGTCTATCGTTATCTAGGTCTCCGAAAGTAACGCTATAAGAATGCTGTCCAAGCGTCCGTGGATTGGGAAATACTATAGAAAACTCTCTAGCTCTTGGAAACAATGCCGGGGCCCAGGGACTAAGAGAAGCGTATCTTATTTGCCCATCTCCAAGATCTCCGTAAACATAATTGATACCTGAGTCAATATCGGTCACGACCCCTTTAACCTGAACCGTGGAATGGGAATCGTATATAATAAGTGGAGAAGTGAACGGCTGAATTATGAAAAAGGGAGGCGCGACGTCATCGTCTATGATACTAATAGGTTCAATAGGCTCATACCATTTTCCTTCAAAAATCCCATGATAATAATACAAATAATTGAATTCAAAGTTTAAGTCGGGCTTTCTCACCCACTTTCCTCCAAACGCAGCCCATATATCATAGAAATACCATTCGAGCTTCACATTTATCTTGACCCACGGATCGACAAAATCTGGATCCATCCAGAAATTGATTTCTGGGACTTCTAGAGAGAGTAAAATATATCTTACATCACCCACCCACGATTTTCCGCTCGTGTGACCTTGGTAATGCGGATCTTTTACTTCATTCGCTTGAAGCTGGTATTGATACGAGTGTTGGTTTAGATCTTCGTTTCGATCGAGATACGCGTCGATTTTTGTGACTCTATCTGATAATGACAATACACCGGGACTCATGGTGAGTCTAAACTCTTCATCGTTGTTGCTCAACAATGTTACGCCAACTTCTGGACGGTAAAGGTCTGGAAAACCCACCTTCGGAGTGTTGCGAGCCGTCATGATTTTTGCTTCTTCTAAGGAAAGCGTTCCGTTCTCGTACCCCCATAACGCAATGGCGTGATCGTGAATTATTTCCTTGTTCAAATCAGATAAAAAGTCGTAATCGTTCATAGAAACGTTAAACATGTCTAGAATCCTATTACGATACGCGATATAGTCGCTTGTGGAGTTGTCTGCGTCAGATGCCAGCGGATTTTCTGCGACAATCTGCACTGGGTTGTTTTCACCTAGAACTGTCTGATTGTCGTTAGAATTAAAAGCAACTGTGAATACAATGAATACTACTAATGCTGCGCTGAGTGTTATTACGTACTTATTTATTTGTTTCATTTAATTTTCCTCTTTGTATTTTTATTTTTTTAATAAATTGAATTTCTATTGAATTTCTATTGAATTTCAGTAATATAAAAACCTATTAGGACTGAAATTTTACAAAAAAAAAAAAAAAAAGAAATTAGCCCTCTATTTTTAATTCTCTCCTTTACTACGAATAAAATTAAATTATCCTTAGCAAGATTGATATTTTTCCCAAGAATTTAAAAGTATTAGGACTGAATTTTTACAAAAAACTATATTTTTATATTTGAATAGCGCAAATATCTATCTACTACTACTAGTGGATAAAATTAGTTATAAATGTCAAATTTAAATCTAGCACTTTCATTAACATTGAATCATCCAAGCGTACAAAGTGTAATAGAGATTGCTAAAGAGGTAATAAATAATCACAATGTGTTAGATACAGACCTACTTTATCGGTTGGCAAAAAGACGATTAAAATTCCCCAGAAAAGGGCTCCTAAGCATCATACAATTTCTGATTAATAAAAAAGTGTTAGTTGAGGGATCAAAATATACCAGAGATGAAGTTCTTAATAATAAGTATAGATTTCATCTTTATAGATTTTTAACATCCTATTTAGGAGCTCACTTTTCATCAATTAGAAAACAAATCATAACAGATAATCGTGGCACCTTGGGAAGTTCCGGCCAGTTGATATGGCATTTGGAAATGCTTATCAAATTTAATTACATTAAAAAGATTAAAATTAAAAATTACACTGTCTTTCTTCCGTACGAGATTGATGACGAAATTGGTTTACTTCATTTTGTTTTACACAATGAAATATACCTAAAAATTATCCAACTACTAATAAGTAATGCAAAACTGAAAAAAAGTGAAGTCCATAAATTGATAAATGAAAAAAGAGAGACTATTTACTATCGAATTAATAACCTTATCGAGTTTAATATTATTGAGTCAAGTGGAGATAATAATTCTCTCAGTCTTAATTCCCATAAGAAAAATGATATAATCTCAATAATAAAAGCAAATTTGCAGAACAAATCCCAAAATAGAAAATTTAATTACACTAGCAAGGAGGTAAAGAATTAAATGACATTGAATCTGACACCTGAAGTTATTACTGATTTTACCCTAACTACTATTGGAATTGTATTCACGATAATAACTTACATAAAACCAAAAACTAAGAAACTTACGTCATTAAACTATATTAGGTTAGCAATCTTTACTTTTAGCGTCTTTATTTTTTTTGATGGACTATCTATCCTCTATGTGAGTAAGTTTTTAGGCGTAATTACTGGTTTTATCTTAATCCCATTAACTCTCTCACTTGTCATTGGTGTAAGGTACAGCACTAGTGAAAGTTTTTATTCCCATGGATTTATCGTAGTAGTGGGATTGAGTGTGCTACTCTTTTACCTTGGTTTTCAACCAAATGCCATTATTATCCAGATTCAAGAAGGAAATATATGGTTAGTTTGGACTGGTCTATTTAGTATCATTGCAATGATACTTACTGCCATAACTTTAGTGTATATATTTTATTGGGGAATTAAAACTCTTAAGAATGCTCCATTTTTGATTAAAAAAGAGGCTTATTTGTTCTTCCTAGGAATTTTCTTTAGCTCGGTTGTAGCGATGGGTTTTTACATATTATATTTATTCGACCCTTTTTATATTCTACCATCTAATATTGCTCTATTGGTTGGTCTCGTAATCATAACTTTATCAGTAATAATTGAACCCAAATTGCTCTATATTTTACCTTTTACAGTTTATAGGATCGTTGTGAAAGATCGCGAGGGATATCCTTTATTTGATCACGATTGGTCGAAATCAGAAATAAGTGAAAATCTCTTCACGGGGTTTATAAATGCCATACAACTTATGAGCGAAGAAATTATGAATATTGGAGGTTTGCTCGACATCCAGTTAAAAGATGGGATTCTAATTTTGCATGGTTCTGAAAATATTACAGTTGGATTAATAACCTCGAAATCGTCCAAGCTACTCAGCTCTTCTGTAACCAATTTTACGCGAGATTTTGAAAATAAATTTGAAAAAAACCTAAAAGAAGGAAATAAAGATATGGTAGAATATGAAAGCGCTCATGAATTAATTGAGAAGCACTTTTCTAACTTCCCTTCCAGAATAATTACTAACAAGAGAAAACCTTTACTTTTAACGGAAAAATTGTTAAGACTCCCTTTGGCATTAGATAATGCCCTTAAAACAATTTTCAAAGATGAAAAAGAATATAATTTCATCAAATCTGAAATATATCGCACTCCAGAAAGCACCGCAGCAGGATTTATCTCATTATATAAAGAATTAAAAAAGGAATTAGAAGAAAAAGATAAGTTGAACAGAGTTAACAATAGAAAATCTATTCCATAATCCATTAAATGAAGTATAAAAAAACTTAAATTTTTTATTCCTTTGAATAATATATGCCAGATGAATTTGATTTTCATAAGTACAAATCTATGGACGAATATAGCAAAACAATGGAGGGATCAAAATATTTGCACGATTTATATTTAAAAGCGGTTAATCACCCCGTAAGGCGAGAAATTTTAGAAATTGTTAATAAAACAAAGAAAATTTCCAAGAAAGAGCTTCTCAAAAAGCTAATAGATTCTAAGGTCATTAAAGACGAAAATCAATTGATTTATAACGTTGATTATTTACTCAAAGCGTTTTGTATCAGTTCAATTAAAGACAGTGATGACGGTGAAATTTTCTATGAAATTACTCAAAGCGGGAAAGTAGTAGAATATTTTGAATAATACCTTGTTTAAAATCTCTACTTAACTTATTTTAGCAATTATTACCGAGTATCAAAAAAGTAGCTATAAAAAATCAATACTTTTTTCTTTACTAGAAAAAAGATCATTTTCAATTTGTTGCGTTAATCTTCTAATTTTCATAACTTTTGAAGACGCAAAGTACTCAAAATCGAAATCTACGACATCCCCAGCGTTTCTATCAGGGATCGGCATGAGTCGAGCCGTCAAAGGTTTATTTAAATTTAAAGAAATCGTACAAAGATCTAGTAAAATATAAAACAACTCTTTTTCTGTTATATCGCCAGGTAACGGAACACAATCTAATCCTGTTCCACACATTGTTGCATATAGGAGCAAAGTATCTAAGTTAAAGTTGTTTTCTGATAAACTTTTAGCTATTGTATAATCTTCAAGAACAGAGGGCATAAATCCAGAGAATCCAATGACTTTCTTCTTTTTTGGAATAGCTTTTTTTATCAAAGCTACGCCAATTAGCGATCCAGGAGCCCCAAAATATTCAAAATTCAACTTTTCGAAGGCAGTCCCTATGCTTTTTTTAACTGTAGGATAGGGCGCTGGGGAAAAATCTATACCTTTGAATTCGATATTATATTTGTTTGCAACATCCTCACAGATACCAACTAAATTGTCGTAAATTTCGTTAAATCTTATTGTTAATTTTTTATATGCCTCTCCGATACTTTTTGAACTTTCAAAAACATCCACGACTTCATCAGCCATTTCCAAAGCTAGTCCAACTGAAGGATTTTCTGAAATGTGATAAGCTGCAGGGAAAAAAGGAGTGTCGGGGGAAACATTAGAACTGACGCAAAAATTCAAATTTTTAAAAGGATCGGGAATAGATAATGATTTGATAATTTTGGCACTAGAACGAAGAGCTGATAAATTAATTCCATTTTCCTTGGACGCTACATGAATAGAAGTAAAGAACTTCTCTCTCCGCTTAATAAAATTAGGTACTTCGTTTAATAATAGTTTCTCATAAATCCCATATTTTTGTATTTGTTCGTCCGCCATTACAGCGCAGGAAGCAAAATAATCAAATTCGTATTTTGATATGATTCTCTCTGTAATTTGAAGTTGATCGTGGATTCTTGTAATGGTTTCATTTAAATTTTTAGAATAAAATTGCTGTTCGTACGATAAAATTGGCTGAGAGCACAATCTTTTCGTTTGTACTTCAATTTCTTTCTCGTTGAGCCTTTCAATAAGTTCATAATTGAAAGAGTAAAAATTTTGAAGATTGCGTTCCATTAATTCTTCAAGTTCTTTATCTTCTATCAAATATGGGATTTTGGTTCCAACGGTAATAGCTCGA
The DNA here is from genome assembly GCA_030599585.1 of Promethearchaeota archaeon. Taxonomy (GTDB): domain Archaea; phylum Asgardarchaeota; class Lokiarchaeia; order Sigyniarchaeales; family SOKP01; genus SOKP01. The sequence continues at coordinate 6,022 of JAUVNS010000021.1, forward strand.
ACTTTCATAATTTTTCGATTAAAATGTTTTCATCTTTATAATTCATTTAATTTTGCTTTTTTTTTCTCCTTTTTGAGTTCGCTAACATATGGTTTTTGAAATTCTCCCGGTTTTATTGGTCCTAATTTTTCAAGTTCAATTTTAAAATCTGACACAACCTGTGCGAATTTTTCACCTTCTCCAGCAGAAATACTCTCTATCTTCACGCGATTTTCATTTAACCCAGCCTCACCGAGGATTTCTCTAATACTTTCGTATCTAGTGGCTGCTTTTATAAATCCCGTATCGTAGTGGCAATCTTGTGGGTGGCAACCTGCAATCAATACTCCATCGGCTCCATTGAAAAAAGCTTCAAATACTAATGAGGGGTTCAACATAGCAGTACACATAACCCTTATTGATCTAACATTGGTAGGATAGTTAATTTTGCTTGTTCCAGCCAGATCTGCTCCCATGTAAGAACACCAATTGCAAAGGAATGCTACAATTAATGGATATTCAGATTTTTCGCCCAAAATCGTATTGATTTGAGCGCTTATCTGTTTTTTAGTAAAGCCAGGAATATATAACGCATCAGTATGACACATCGCTGCGCATGCTCCACATCCCGTGCAATTCGCATTAGTGATATTTAATTTATTATTTTCTATTTTTAAAGCATTATATATACATATATCCTCACAAAGTCTGCATAAATCACATTCATTTGAATTAAAGTATACGATATGAGGATCAAGTTCGATATGCTCTTTGGACATTAACGCAATTGCTTTTGCTGCTGCACTTTCTGCGTGAGCTATACTATTGGGAATGTCCTTAGGACCTTGAATAGCTCCTGCTAAAAATATACCACTTACGGAAGTTTCCGAAGGCTTTATCTTAAGATGCTTTTCTAATAGAAATCCATATGAGCCTTGAGAAATGTTAAGTAATTGACTTAATTCTTCTGTGTTTTCAGCAGGTTCAATTCCAACAGCCAAAACGACGAGATCAGCCTTATTTTCAAAAAGCCTATCATCTATTACGTCCTCACCACGAATCAATAATTCACCAGTCTCAGATAAGTCGTCTTTAATAACGGCAGAGATATTACTCTTTACAAATCTAATACCAAAAACTTCTTGGGCGCGGTTAAAAAACTCTTCACAATTTTTTCCAACTGCTCGTATGTCGTTATAATATATGTTAATTTCAATATCGGGATGCTCCTTCTTCAACAGTACGGCTTGTTTAATTGAAACGTTACAACATACTTGACTACAATAATCATGGTGAATCGCCCTATTTCGCGAGCCTACACATAGAATAAACGAAACTCTTGTAGGTATTTCCCCATTAGAAGGTCTCACGATCTTTCCATGCGTCGGTCCATCGTTATTTAACAAACGTTCAACTTGCATGGTTGTAACTACATCCAGATATTTTTGATAATTAAATTCACCAAGCAAACTAGGGTCAAATGTTTTCAACCCTGTAGCCGTTATTATGGTTCCAACTTCAAATTCGATATCTATGGATTTTTGTTCGAAATCAATTGCTTCGCGATCACAAGCTTGGGCACACGCTTTACATCCAATGCAATACTCCTCTATTATGTTTGGAATGAGAGGAATCGCTTGGGGATAAACTACATCTATCGCTTTTCTAGGAAAGTATGTGTCTTCAACATCAATTGGACAAACATCTCTACATAAATTGAAACAACCAACGCAAGTCTCTTCGTTAACAAACCGTGGCTGTTTCTTAACTCTTACAGTGAAATTTCCGACATATCCATCAACGCTTTCTAGGATACTATGAGTCAATAACTCAATATTTGGATGATCTTTAACTTCTAACATCAGTGGTCCAAGAATACATATGGAACAATCTAATGTAGGAAAGGTCTTGTCAAATAGAGCCATTTTGCCTCCAATTGTTAAATCTCTTTCCACTAAATGAACCTTATAGCCGGCATCTGCTATAACTAATGAGGCTTTAATCCCGGCAATTCCACCTCCGATAATTAAAGCTGAAGGATTTACTTTTGCTAGTTGAACCTCTAATGGTTCGAGAAGTTTAACTTGCTCTATTGCCATATTTATTTGATCTATTGCTTTCGTTGTAGCTTTCTCAGGACTATCGTCATGTACCCACGAATTTTGTTCTCTAATATTTGCAAAAGATATTAAATATCGATTGATACCCGCTTTTTCTATCGTTTTTCTAAACAAAAATCCATGCAATTTAAAAGAACACGCAGCAATTACAACTCGGTCGATCTCTTGTTCTTTTATCTCGCTTGTAATTTTATTTAAGCCTAATTCTGCACATAAATATGGATCTCCTATCACATGAACATCGGGGTACTCTTTAAAGTGGTCTATTAATTTGCTATTGTCAATTACTCCGCTAATGTTCTTACCACAATCGCAGACGAACAAGCCAATTTTCAATTTAAACCCTCAAATGTATATTAAATTTTTACGAACCTATGAGTACTATAAAATGATGTTTATATTAATTGTTCCTAATATATGAGTAAAATTAATTTTAACCATTGTTTAGAAAAAGGTTTTTGCAGTATTTACTTATTTAGCATATCTTTTGATAAAAAAGGGTACACTTTAAAGATATTAAAATCGTTTTGTCTCATCTTAAAAAAATATTCTTTCTCCATTTCGTACTCTTTAGTAGCCCAATCTAAGATTTCTTCTTTTGAGTAATGCTTTCCCTTTAATGTGTTTAATCCGGGACATTTTTTAGCGTACTCTATAAAATTTTTTCGGCTAGAAACTAACATATGCCAAAATGGAAAGCAAATGCATTGAAATGGTCTGTTTTCGTGCACAATACACTTATTATCCTTTAAAAATTGGCAATGCTCGTCGTCTCCAGTAAATTTCAGTCCTATATTTTTGAATTTATAGGTCTTTCCTCTTTCTTCTCCAAGCTCCTTCCAAAAAAAAGTATCGTTAATAATTCTAAGATATTTTTTCGCAAACTTCTTTAATCCCGAATTGCTTGAGATGTGTAAGAACTCAGATAAACGATCAATGTCGTCCGGATATAAGTATACTTCCCCTTCGTGGAATCCTCTGCAGCACGAACCACACATTTGACATGAAAATTCAATGCCATTCTCAAGGGATTTTGATAATTTTATGTCTGACGATGTCAACGTAACGTTAAATCCGTTTTCCAATAAAATGTTGATGTAATAAGGTAGTGAGTTAAATTAATATTTTAATATTAATTCATTGATTATTCTATGAAAGAAGTAAAAACTAATCAAAATTTTGAACAGAGCTTAGGGTTCTAACCTCCTCATGAAATTGAATACATCGAAGTTTGAGGGGGAATTACATCTTGTTAAAGAGTTTTTGTTAAGTATAAACATTCAAGAATCTGAAAACTATAAAGAATGGTATGCCTACTATGTGAAAATCTATGGAAAAAAATATACAAATTTTGATTTATTTATTGTTTATTCAGTAGTCTACTTAATCTCTCAATTATTTATCGTAAAATTTGTGTTGAATCAAGAGATAAATTCGAATCAAGCTAAAATTACCCCTAGCTTTCTTAAATCAATCCCACGAAAAGTTAATGAACTGTTTAACCTTAAAAATGGTATTGAAGTGCGATTTTTTTCTCCTATTATAAATGCGCTTAAAGATTTAGAACCAGAAAAATTCGACCAGCTCCTCCTTTTTACTGTAGAGAAAGTGAACTTAATTGATACTCAACTAGAGTATTTTTTTGATGACACTGTTCAAAAGATTGTACACTCTCATATTAGACACAAATCTGGAGAGTTTTATACACCTCCATTTATCGTGAAAAAAATGGTTGAAGAATCTTATGTTATGGGTGAAAAAGTCATCGATCCGTGCTGTGGCTCAGGAAATTTTATTATTGAAATAATTAAAACAATTTTAAGCGCGAATTACACTAAAAGAGAAAGAATAGAGGCTATCAAAAAATTATATGGTATTGATATAAACCCAATATCGATTTATTTAACGAAAATAAACCTTTTATATTTACTAAAGGAGGATTTTCATCATCTTAACTCCAATTTTGTAACTACTGACTTTTTGTTTCAGAATTATGCAGAAATGAAAGAAAAATTTGATTTAGTAATAGGCAATCCTCCTTGGTTTACTTTAAGGGATATAGAAAGCCGGGATTATCAAGAAAAAATAAAAAAATTAGCAGAAGAGCTTGAAATAAAACCACTTCCCAAAAATATCTTAAATATTGAAGTTGCCTCGCTCTTTTTCTATAAAGCTAAAATATCACTTATGAAAGAGAACGCAAAAATTTTTTTTGTTATTACAATGGGTGTTATAACCGGATCTCACGCAGCCCGATTTCGTAATTTTCAAGGATTCTATAACATAAATCTATGGAAATTTACTAAACAAATTACTGACATATTCAATATAGACTTTATATGCATTTACGCTCAGAAATCAGCAGAAGATCGAATAATGCATAATTTAGAAGTACCTTCATTTCTTTTTTCGGTAAATTCTACTAGTAAAAAATTAAATTACTACGATTCAATAGATTTTTCCTTGGAAAAGACTGAAGAACTAGTTCCTTATAATACCGAAACAAAAGGAAATAGGCATTATACAAATAAACTTATCACTAAAGAAAAACAACTCCAGCTTCTTCCAATTAAAACGAGTGAATACAAGAAATTATTCCATAAGGGAGCAGACTTAAATCCAAGAAATTTAATCTTCATTAAGAAAAAAATTCGAAGTGATTCTCTCATAACAATAAATCCTGATCAGAGAATCTTCAAGAGAGCTAAAGAACCTTGGGTAAAAATAGAATTCAATAACGAGATTATTGAAAAAGAATATTTGTTTAAAGTGATAAAAAGTACTGAATTAGTGAAGTTTTATGTGTTTGACTTCTATACCGTCTTCTTGCCATTAAAAAAGGAAAATTTAAGCTTTGATTACCATTCTTTGAAGACGCATGCTAAAAAGTTTTACGATAAAATTAATAAGATTTATTTAAATAATAAAAAGGATTCGACGATGAACGAATCTTTAATGGATAACCTAAACCGGTGGGCTAAATTAATAAATGCTCGTCAAATCTCCAAAATAAAAGTAGTTTATAATAATTCGGGATCAGTTGTTAACTCCGCAGTCGTTCAAGGAGATTTTCTTATTACTGGAGACTTAAGCTTTTATTCAACCAATAATATAAACGAAGCGTATTACTTGTCGGCAATTCTAAATTCACCTTTAATGACAAAGCAAGTTCAGATAAAGAAGAGTTCAAGGCATATTTTTAAAATCCCGTTTGAGATTCCAATAAAAATTTATGATGAGAATAACAAAAATCATAGAAAGCTTGCGGAATTAGCAAAGAAAGCCCATAAAATAGCTAAAACCTCTACTCTCGAACTAAAAGGGATAAACAATCATACTATATCAAAAAATAAAATCCAATCAATTCTTAGCAAGGATTTAGCACCGATTTTAAATGAAATCGATGAAATTTTAACTAATGATTTAAGACTTAGCTAAATTTGGATATAATAAAATAAAAGGGCAAATTTGTATTATTAATAATAAATTGGTTATTAGGATTAATTTTTAATTTACACGATACAAAATGAGGAACTTCGTTTTTAAGATACTCGTAGGCGGTGATGGCGCTGCAGGTAAAACCACGCTACTCAGAAAATTTGTAGACGGTACCTTCGATGCTTCTAGTATTGCAACTGTTGGAGTCGATTTCTTCATTAAACAGGTAATTTTTGAGGATATAGGAAATTGTACGCTTCAACTTTGGGATTTGGGAGGTCAAGAACGTTTTCGACATTTATTAGAAGCCTTTATAATGGGTGCAAAAGGAGCGCTTTTGTTGTTTGATCTTACAACGATGCCAAAAATCGATCACATTTTAAATTGGGTGAATATAGTTAGAATGCACGATCTTGATCTTCCGATATTACTTGTTGGAACGAAACTTGATTTGGAGGAATTTATTGCTGTTGATGACGAATCAGCAAAAAGCATAAGGAATACATTTCATATGATTGACTATATAAAGACTTCTTCTAAAACGGGAATTAATGTCGAGAAAGTCTTTGATGTAATGGTCCAAGAATTAATGAAAAAAAATAAATTTTAGAATTAAAGTTAACCTACTCACTTTTTATCCTTGAACTGAACTATGAACGACGAATTAGTGATTTTAGGCTCTGGAGGTGGACGACACCACATTAGAACGCAATATAGAGCTACAGGGGGTATTCTTTATAAATTCAACGGAACTCAGGCCCATATTGATCCCGGGCCCGGTGCTATAGTTCGAATCAATCAATACAAAGAAGATCCTACAAAGACGGAGCTTTTTATTGTTACTCACATGCATATTGATCATTTTAACGACCTTTGCGCTATAATTGAAGCATCGAGAGAACAGCTCCACGATAGAAATTATAATTATTTTAAAAAAGGAACTCTTATAACAACCGAAGAAGTTTTAACTTTCGTACCAAATTACCACCAAACCATGCTAGAACGCATAATTCCCTTTACACCAGGCGAAAAGTTTGATTTTAAAGGTGTTAAAATAGTTGGTACTAAAACTATTCACTCGAGAGTTGAAGGTTTTGGAGTTATATTCAAGCTAGAAGATTATTCGATCGCATTTTCCAGCGATACAAAAGTTTTTGACGGGTTCTCGAAACAATTTGCTGGTGTAGATGTGTTGGTGTTAAACTTACTAAGACCGGACTCTATCCACTGTCGACGGCATGTTTGCACAGACGAGGTTATCCCTTATTTAAATAAAATTACTCCACCGCTAAAGGGTCTGCTAATTACTCATTTTGGAAGCTACATGGATAGCCCTTTTTCCCCAAAAAATTATATCCCAAGCCAAATCGCAAAATTAAGGGAAGAGACCAATATTAGAACAATAATTGCTGCAGAAGACGGCTCTAAACTTAAAATTTCGGATTTTTTATAAAACTCGTTATTGATATTTGTATGTTTTTAATTTATAATGCTAGTATTTTAAAACACATAATCATATATGTTTATAAGAAGGGAAATTTAACACGATAATTTGAGCTAACATTGGATTTCGCCCTCTATTAAGCTCACTGAGTTTAATTCTCTCCCTATTTAGTAAATTTTGCTCAAATACGTCGTTCCCTTCCTTTCTCTTTTCTGTTATCGCTACATGTGATTGTCAAAGCTAAGTTGGATTCTTCCTCTATTGATTAAGCGCAAAAACGAAAAACAGGAAACTTTTCAAGAAAAAAATGGAAAAAATGATTGTTTATTTGAGATTTTAGACTTTAGACTTTTTGTTTTCAGATAGAGATTGATGATACTTTTTCTCCTTCTCTTCATGGAGTTCCATGATATATCTTTTCTTCTCTCGCCATTCTGGACCATCCAGAGGATACCATCTTAATGCCAAAGCGGCTAAAACTAGAAGTATAGCCGGAATAATACAAAATGCGAATAAAAGCCCGATTAATGCCATGTCTGTTTGCGGTTGGATAACGCCCGTAGGAACTATAAAACCAAAAGCACCAATGACTGCGAGGAATATAAAATTAGCTATGGATATGGCCGGTTTTGTTACGATTGCGTTTACGCCGCCATAGATCGCCTCTCTACGCTTTCCAGTGATAAGCTCGTCGTTATCAATCGCATCTCCCATTAGCACGGGAATTGCAACCATACCTCCCGCATATCCAATTCCAACGATTAAAAAGGGAATTGCTGCTAGTATAGCGTTGCTCCCAACAAAAAACAAGATAGTGAATCCTATTGTAATTATAAGCGCGTTTATGATCATCGTCTTCTTTGGTTGCCAAATTGCAATTTTTTTTAGGTTTAGGACCATCCCCAAAACTATCCCTATTAAGATTGCTAACAAAACAAAGATCGGAGTTTGACCAGAAATACTATAGTCGATGTAATAAAGGATTCCTGTAGCAAATATTGGCAAGACAATTCCGATTAGAAAAGCTGGGATCATAAATATCCAGAAAGGTTTATTTTTCAATGTTAATCTCAATCCTTCTATAAAGCCCTCGTGCTCTTGGAGTTGAGCAAACATGTTTTCTTTGATCCCAAAGGATGTTACAAATAAGATTAAGGAACTTCCTAAACCAATAAATATTATCACTGGACCGAACAACGGATGAGTTCCTTCTTGTCCCGTAAGCAAGATGATCGGTATTAGTAATCCAAGCACTAAATTAATAAATCCTACAACTGCACTATATACCCCTAAACTAGCTCGTTGTTTAGCAGTCACAGCAATTTCATTCGGGAGAGAGAAAAAGCACACTCCTACAATCGTAAACATCGTATCAAGTAGAAACAGTGCTGCTAGAAAGTTAATAAAAAGACCAATTTCATTATTCAAGGGCGATATCGGAAACCAACAAAAGATGAACGCTAAACCATAGAAAATCGAACCATAGCGAATATAAGGGATTCTTCTGCCGATCTTAGTTCTGGTATTATCAACAAAATAGGACACTATTGGATCGTTTAAGGTATTCCAAATCGCAAATATCAACCACCCAATCGCCAATAAGCCAGCATCGGCACCAAGTTTAACTTGGTAAAAAAAAGTAAGATTACCAAACACAAGGCCATTTAACAAGCCATTTGCCAAGCCCCCAACGCTGTAACTTAGTTTTATTTTGACTGAAACGTGTTCTTCTGGCATTTCAATAATATCATCCATAATCAATATTCGTTAAAGTGTTATTTAAAACTTCTATTTAAAACCCTAAGTTAGGACTACATGCCTTAATATGGTTAAACAACACGTTAGATTATTTTAATTTCAAAATAAAAAAAGAATTAACTTAAAGGAATCCAGTGTCTACAAACAATACATTGAAGAATTCTTTCTAAATGAGCTGAATTATTGCCCAAATCTCTTTTAAGCACCCTGTTAGCCATAACATTACCACATTTTTCACAAATATGCAATTTTTTGCTTTCAACCTTTTCCAATGTTATTAGCCTTTTCGAGAATAGATTTTTGAAGAGTTCTTAATGGAAATGTATCTTATTTCAATCGAGAAAAATAGTTCTCAGAATAAATACATCAATTTTGTTAAATTAATAGGTTAATTGTTAATAAATTTATTTTTAAGGAAAATTGATGAGTTTTTTTATTTAATATGGCTAAAATCAGCGAATTTTTTAATTTCATTGGAGAGGAACGATTATATCCTAATTTAAATCAAATTGATATTATTTAATCATAAATGAGAATTTTGTTGATCATTAATCAATCAACTGAAGTTCATTTTTATTCTCTTTAGTGGTTTTTAAAACTGTAATTAAAATGGCGCTAAAAACCAATAAGCACCCAATCCAGCCGTAAGGTGTCATAGTTTCGCTTCCAAAAATGAATGACGCGAAAATTACGGCAAATACGGGTTCTAAAGTGAAAATAATTGCCGTTTGAGTTGGACCCTGGTGTTGTTGGCTCCAATTTTGAAAGATAAAGGTTCCTGAAGTTACCGCTAAACCCATATAAATAAATATTAACCAAAAGGGCAAACCAACATTCGTAAGATCGTACGTTTCATTAAATAAAAACGAGCCCCCAAAACTAAAAACGCTAATCACGATTAATTGAACCATGGAATACAAATATACATCTACAATCCGAACATATTTATCGTTTAAAACGATAAAAATTGCGTAGAGAACAGCACAAAATAGGACTAAAAAATCTCCAATTATGATATTTGACTCTCCTTCCAATAACAATAATACCATACCACTAATAGAAATAACTACGGCAAACCAAACTCTCCTTTTAATGGTTTTTCTAAATCCTAACCAGGTGATAAAAGGCACCATAATAGTACTTAACCCCGTAATAAATGCTGCCTTACCCGCTGTAGTTGTTTGAATACCGAGCGTTTGAAACACTATTGCAAAGTAATACATTAATCCCGTCAAGGTTCCAAATAAGATAATTTTTTTATTAATTCTTTTTATGCGAATCAAATAAGGAATAAATCCAAGAAGCGCAATTAAAAACCTAAGTCCAAGGTATAAAAAAATAGGAACTTCTTGAGTGAGATTTTTAGTTATTATGAAGGAAGTGCCCCACAATAGAGTAGTTGTTATTAGTAAGATATTAGCTAGTATTCTTTTTTTTGAGTTCCCTTGCGCTTCAGTATAATCTTTCATATAATGAAAGGATGATTTTAAGATTTAAAACTTATAGAAAAAAAACTTAAAAAAAAAAAAGGAATTAATTATAAATTCAATTTACTACCAGTGGCGTCTTCCACCGAGTCTAGAAACTTTAAATTGATAATCAGCATATCCCTCAGAACTTATTGGAGTGACTACCACAATAGTCTCTATTTTTTTCGTGTCGAACATTAAAGACTTTCCGTATTCTTCGCTATTAATAGGCACATCATAAACGTAATAGAATTCGTGACCCCAGAAAGAGAATTTCGTTAAGATCGAAACCATAAAGTCTGCTTCAGGGAATGCAGGATATACAGCAGTTAAATCTGCTTCGATATCATAAGTTCCAGTATTATCAATCATTTCTACACTTTCAAGATACCAACCTTCATATTCGAAAGCCCAATCTGTTACGTATCTGAAACCGATGTATATATCTTGTCCGACATAAGCTGAGAGATCGAATTCAAGTTCTACATAATCTCCACTCCATCCATAAAATCCAGGTAAATTATCACGTGCATTATCATGTCCATCAGGATGGATAACATAAGTCGTTAGTCCTGCTAATTCAAGAGAAGTCCATTCAGACTCCCACGTTCCTTCTGTCGAAACTTGTACGAAAGCAAAATCCCATTCATCTTCAATATCCCAGTAAGTATTTATTCTAAGTACAGCATCATCACCTACAGAGATTGGAGTAGCGATCAAACTATTGGTTAAGCTCTCCATTCCAGAATACCATTCTCCACCATCATAAGTCCACCTATCATATTCATCGACCGGTACAAAAGCAAATTCATCTCCATCAAATTGGAATCGATTTAAACCTCTGAGATCTGGAAAGCTAAGATAATCGGAACCAAATGGACTAACTCCAGATATTCCAGTATTGTCACCATCTAACGACCAAGTTGTTCCAAAATCCATACCTGCATAAGTCCATGGAATTTTTTTTCCAGGGACTTCATGTACGGTTATTCCGGTGCCCTCTAATTCAGGATTAGTATCTGGATTTAAATCTATTGATTCATAACCATATTTACCATCTCCATCGACTAAGTTAGCAATTCTCCAATCGTGGAATACGTCCATAAAATTCTCGTCATAACCAAGGAAATCAAGGGTTGCTTCGATACCTGCTACTCCAGGAATTCCACCTTGGACAAATTGACTAAGGAAGGCAGCACCACCATAATGGTCGTTCAAATACATCGCCCATAAGAACGAAGATCCATAATCAGCTAAGATATTATCGTCACCTTGATCTCCCCATTCGGTAAGAGAATTATCAGGGGTAAATAAAAATCGTCTGACTTGACCATAATCAACTGGATAACCGCAAAGAGGTTCAGCAAACAATGAACAGGCCTCGTTCATCCACGAAGGATCGTTGGTGTTGTAATCGTCGTGGATAAGGTGTTGATACTCGTGTGCGATGATGCTCTCGTAAAGATTTGTTCGATCAGCATCATCTCCAACTCTATTTTCCCAATCGTGACTATCGATGTTAATAATATTTCTATCGAAATACGTTTCAAAACTCGGAGAGTAGAAACCTGCTATGTAATATGGATATGTAGGGTCGTAATAAACTTCATCCTTAAAATTATGAACCAAAATCACTTCTCTTGAACTACCATTGTAATAATCTGGCCAGTATCCATTATTTCCATCGTGACTGGTAGGTACTCCAAAATAAGTAGTAGTTACCGGATAAATTGTTTCTGTAAATTCTTCTAATAAGTAGTCAATATCATCTTGGGAAACTACAGGATCGGGTCTAGGATCCGGAAAAAATGTAGTCCAGACTGGGGGATAAGGCCCCCCTGTCCAACCATAGCTTAGGTCAGTTTGAACCCAGATTTCAGCTAAATCGTTCATAGCTCTCAATTCAAAGGCTGTCCAGTAATAATATCCATAATAATCATCGAGAGACAACCACGTTTCGACATCTCCAACGGAGTAATATTCACCAGGGAGAAAAGAAGATTTTAGTCCTCCTGCGGTTTTTAAACCCGAAGGTCTTGCTCCGACTATTGGGATATCTCGACTCCTAAAGTCTGCATCCATTCGTAATGGTTCGTAATCAGGTAAAGCCGTTTCTGCCGACGTAAATACTGCTAAACTAAAAGTTCCTAGCGCTAACGAACTGAAAAGTAATACAAGGATTATTGCGAATGTTTTTTTTTGTGTTTTCATATTTTTTTTACTCTTATTTGTTTTTTATTTTTTATTTCAACTTTTACTTTTTAATATAAAGTAAGTTTTTGTTTAATTCACGAAATACTAACTGTTTTTCAATGTTTTAGAATATTTCGCGTATTTCCAAAAAGTCTAAATAGACTTTATTCGGGAACAGTTTATAATTAACCGTTTTTCAATATTTAAAATTTACTGTTTTAATTGATAGATAGGAAAGAGGAGTGGAATTATTTTCCCATTTGGTGTGTTCTACCCGTGTAGAAAAATCTGGGGTATACCCAAATTGAAAGAAAGCAATTGAATTCTGTGTTCAAAAAAAGGTAGTGAATAAGATTTTGTGAGTGTTTATAATCATTTGTATATAAATTAGAGATTTTATAGTGCAATTGTGTGTAACACTTAACGTTTAAATAGATGAGGACTATTACTCATACGACAATTTGTTTTTTTGATTTTATTTCAACTTTTTTGACTGCATTAAGCAGTCATTCCTTTTTTATAACATGCATAAAACTTGTTTAACCATATTAAACTGACAAAAAAGTGCGAATATTATTCTCTAGCATTAAATATGTCGTAAAAGCATATTACTAATATAAATATTTATAAATAGCATATAATTAATCCATATAATCAAATTTATTGTTTTGGTTAGAAATATAGAAAATTGGTGATTATTTGACTAAATCGTATAGTGAAATTAATGAAAAAATAAAGAACGGTAGTGTGGTCGTAGTTACGGCCGAAGAAATGGTAAAGATAGTAGAAGAAAGAGGGGTTAAGGTAGCTGCTGAAGATATTGATGTAGTTACTACAGGGACCTTTGGACCTATGTGTTCCAGCGGTGCATTTTTAAACTTCGGGCACTCAGATCCCCCAATTAAATTCGAACATCTATGGTTAAATGATGTTCACGCGTATCACGGAAATGCTGCAGTAGATTGTTATATTGGGTGCACTAGAATGGCAGATATCAGATCATTTGAATACGGTGGAGGGCATGTTATAGAAGATCTTGTTTCAGGGAAACCAATTCGATTAAAGGGTAATTCCTATACAACAGATTGCTATCCTTTAGCAGAAGTAGACACAACATTTACCATTGACGAGATTAATCAAGCTATCCTGCTAAATCCAAGGAACGCTTATCAACGCTATGTGTGTGCAGTCAATAGTTCAGACAAAACGCTATACACTTATATGGGAAAATTATTACCAAAATATGGAAATGCACACTTTGCCGGTGCAGGCTCTTTAAGTCCTTTGAGCAACGATCCTGACTATGAAACAATAGGGATAGGAACAAGAATTTTCCTTGGAGGAGGAATTGGCTACGTTATAGGAGAAGGCACTCAACATAGTCCAAAAAATAGATTTGGAACTTTGTTTGTTAAAGGAGATTTAAAACAAATGTCATCCGAATATCTAAGGGGAGTGTCTTATGAAAAATATGGAACCTCTCTTTTTGTGGGATTAGGAATAGCAATTCCAATATTAAACGAAGGTTTGGCAAAAAAAACTGCGATATCTGATGCTGAACTTCTTACTGATGTCGTTGACTATGGCGTTCCAAGGCGAGATCGCCCTAAACCAAGGCAAGTAAGTTATGAAGAGATGAAAAGTGGTTACATTGAATTGAATGGTAAAAGTGTGAAATGTTCCCCTCTGTCGTCGTTTTATCACGCCAAAAAAATCGCAGAAACCTTAAAGAGTTGGATTAAAGAAGGTAAATTCTTCTTAAATCCCCCTGCAGAGACGTTACCTACTGATACTGTATTTAAACCTATGAAAATTACATCCGAATTAAAATTCGTGAAAGACTTGAAAAAAAAGGCAGAAACTTGCTTCGACGACTGTGACATTAAGTTAGTTGCTGAAAAAATCATTAAAAATAATGTAAATCACATCGTTATTATTGATCGAGACAATGTTCTTAAAGGAATCGTCACGAGTTTTGATATCACCAAAGCAATTGCTGAGGATAAGAGAGACCTTAACGAAATCATAACTAAGCGAGTTATCACAACTTCGGACAACGATCCTCTTGGTGTTGCAGCCAGAAAAATGAAGGCTAATGAAATATCGGCGTTACCTGTGATTAACGAGGAGAAAAAAGTAGTTGGAATTATTACTTCGGAGGAGTTGATGTGAAATGACTATAATAAATTGTACTTTGCCCTTTGGCATTATTAGAGATATTAATAACTATTCTAAAATTATCAATGAAATTTTAAAATTTGATATTACCTTCAACATCTTAAAATTTTCAACGGGTTCAAATGGAGTAAACTTATTACTAGATGTTCCGGAGGATAAGATCAGGACGATAACAGAATCGCTAAAAGAAAACAATGTGATCGTTAATAAGAAAGGCCGGGTTATAGTATTAGATAACTGTATAGATTGCGGAGCCTGTATCTCGTTATGCCCAACCGAAGCATTATACTTTAACGGTGAATATAAGTTAGAGTTCTCCTATGAGAAATGTATTGGATGTTTATTATGTTTAGATTCGTGTCCAAGGTATGCAATCGAAGAAATGTGACCAAAATTTTCTTTTTTTTTTACTACTGCTGAGTAATAATCTCAAAAATTTCCTCAAGGCGAGGTGTTTTTTGAGTCAAAGAAATACAACGTTCTTTTTCGCAACCTCTAAGAATAGAAATTAGTTCGTTCAAATGAATGGTGGGAATTTCTAACTTTTCACCAAACCATTTTTCGATATTATCTCTATATTCGGGTTTACTTAACGTATAGAGGCAGGTTGGACAAGGCATTAATAGGAAATCCGCCCCTACATTTTCTGCACTTTTTAACTTGTTATATGTTACTTTAAGAGCTTCCCGAGGATTTATTAATAGTTGACTAGCACCCCAGCCACAACAGCTCTCTCTTTCTTGGTAATCAACAGGAACCCCTCCAAAAAGCTCAATAAGCTCCTCAAATTTTGTTTTACTACCTAAATAGCTATCTAGCGTTTTTTTGTCTCTCGAAAGATTTAAGTAATGGCAACCGTAGTGAACAGCAACTTTTAGGTCCCTTAAATCGAACTTTAAGGTGTTAAGAACATCGTTCCGTATAAGATACAAAAAGTCTAAATCGTGGACCAGTTTTAGCCTAGGATTTTCTAAAATATTATACATTCCAGGGTATCTTTCCCCATTAATGTTTTTCCTAACTGAATTTAAGATATCTTGAGTTTTTACTCTTACTTCAGCGTTTTTTAAAAAATCTCTTCCTCTAAGAAGGGAATTGTAGCATCCATTACAACTAAAAAAGGCAATTTCTGCCTGTCGATTCATTTCGCTAAGGTTTCTTTCGTTAATTGCAGAAAATTGAGCGCGAGTGATAAGATTTCTCTGAAAAAAAGTACCGCTACAGCACGATTGATTGAGACACGTACTTGATTCTAACTGAAGTTCATCTAATAGATCTTGAAATCCCCACCGTACTCCTGGAAAATACTTTTCTAAACATGCATTAAACAAACACAATTTTTTTTCTTTGAAATAATCTAAAGGATTTTCGGGGTAATCCTTTTCAATTTCACATAAGTCTAACGCTAAGCTACTAAAATTCATTATTTTCTGTGAGAACTTTCACTTTTTGATTTTTGATTTTTGCTCTTTACTTGCTTTAAATACGTATTTTATTCGCGCAAAATTGCATATTGTGTTTAATTCGTCGATTCGTTCTTGTGGTAAATTTTCTCCTAATGGTTCTTCTAATACTGTCCCTTTAGTTAGGAATCTTTCTGACATCTCAACGTATTTCCTTAAGTCGTTATAACGTGGCCCATAACCCCTTTTAAAAGACTCGTTCCTAAGATTTATGATAAACAAGGGTATATTGATATTATCTTTAGGACATACTCGCTTACATCTTTCGCATAGGTAGCAATGCCAGATATCTGAATCTTTCAAAACGCTCTTATCTCCGCGCAAAACTTTTTGAATTATTTTTCTACTGTTGAATGTGGACACTTTAGCTGCCGGACAATCGCCTACGCATTTTCCACAAGAAATACATTGGATTATATTTCTATTTTCATTTACATCTTCTACTAATTCCTCATAAAATGCCCAGTTCCATTCCACTTCGGAGTGATCAGCCATATTTTTAGTATGCTTTATTATTATTTGAGTTTTTTCAACTTATTTGAGAGATTTAATGATTATAATCATTATTCTTTATAAGATTTAATGATTATAAAAATAAATTTTAAAATCGAAGATTTGTATTTTTGTAAAGGTTTTAAGCCGCTATTATTGTTGTTGCATGCATTAGGTAGGGACTGTAATAAATATATTTAAGTTTTTTAAATAATATATCAAATACATCACTATTAATTATAAGAGATTAGAGTTACACAAACTTCATTAACATTTTATTTCTAAGGAGTTTATCGCATGGTTATCTATAAAGACGGGAAAATCTATTTAAAAATAGTTTTTTGGGGTATGGGCGCTTCTGGAAAAACCACCATTCTTAAAACGCTGTATCGAATAACAAAGGAAAGTAAAAAAGACATTGTCCCAATTGGTGAACTTCAAATTATTGAAAAAGCTAGCGGTGCGACCTTGTATTTTGATCGTGGTCTTTTTCAGTCTACAAAACAAAAAGAAGTCTATTATAGAGTCTATACCGTAGCTGGGCAAAAAGGCTTTACTCCTCTAAGAAAAAAAATATTTGATAAAACTGATGACCAAACAGATGCAGTTATATTTGTTGTGGATTCTCGAACTAAATTTTTAGAGGATAACCTTGAATCTTTGCTAGAATTAAAGACCATGGCAAACGATAGACTGATAAAAGAAATTCCTATGATTGTAATGCTAAACAAGCAAGACCTTGATGATATTATTGATGAAGAGGATTTCAAACTCATATTAAAAGATGAAAAATTATGGTACGAGCCAAAAAATAAATTATATATCTGGAATCCGATAATTTATACTTCTTGTGCATTGTATGAGCAGAAAAAAGATGTTTACCGCAGTTTTCACGAAACTGCTCGTAGAGCAGTCCTTTATCATGTTTATGGGGAAGGGAAAGCACCAATAGAAATTGATATATCGAAAAATTCCATAAAAGCAATATAAACAGGAAATTCTTCTTAAATCATCAACTGCTTTAACAAACATAACTTCAGATTATAAAAAAAAAGAAAAAATTCAGTTTTTAGAAAAAATTGCGCTCATCCACTTTGGAAGAGTAAACCCTCCGTAGAATTCAATTGCGCTTATGATTAACAAAACTCGAGTTATAACAACCATAATAGCTAATATTGGGTCAGCTGGATCGGCGAATATCATACCAAGTGATGCATCCATTATTGCTGCTATAGTGAAAGTAATAAATGCAGCGCGTAATAATTTCCCTTTTAACTTCGCATCTCGATCTTCCGATTTGAGAGAATTTTGAGCAAATTTTAAACCTGTTCCTGCCATTATAAATATCACAAGTAATAGGTATATTGTGATAAATAGACCGAATTCTACTGTAAATGGGCGTAATGGGTTTATTACACCAATTTGATTGATATCCGTAAATAACAATATAAAGAATACTGCCTCGAAAAGAATGCTAAGCACGACAGTTAAGATTACAGCAAATTTCTGTTTCGATTTGTTGTTCATATCGGTATACGCAATTAACCAAGCGAGTAATGCAAGAGGGATAAAGGCATTCCCTATAATGAAATACCACTCGATCGCTAACGATTCTTGAAAGATTATATTCATTAAGAAACTTATAGAATCGGGGAACCACGGATTCGCAACGCCTATCCATGAGATGCCAACTAAAATATAAAGTCTTGATTTGTATTTAAAATATTTAAATAATATCGAAAAACCAAGATAGAGAGAAATCAAAACAAATATTAAGCTAAAACTTCCTTGTAATAAATCTACTAACTCTAAAGCCAATTATATCTCCTATTATCTTTAAATGAAAACTCTTGTTGATCATAATAAATTTTTGATGTTTATAAACTATCTTTAAACACAATATGCGACTAGGTTTGTAACAGAAAATCATTAACAATAAATAACTACTTAAAGTGTTTTGAATGAGCACAAGTATGAAGCTTAAAACTTAGTAAATTAAATTACAGTATAATTTAAAAATGAAGATTTTTCCTTTAAAGGATTAATTAGTAGTTTTAAATGATGTAAGTATTGATCTAATGAGATCTCACCTTTTTTATAGCGCAATGGTAGTATTTTGATCAGGTAAAATGGTGTATATTTAACGAACCGGATATCAGTAAAGAGAAAAACAAACCCTTTTGCTTCAAATATGATCTTTGTTTCTAATAATTCTTCAAATAAATCTTCTCGATTGTTTAACAAGTTAAGGCTGTCATTTACTGTTAACTCGCTTTTTCTTAGAGCTTTAATTAAGTTATACACATCACTATCTACCAATAGACTTACAATTAATTTGCTCTCGATTTCTTGGCTACAGTTGTAATTGGTGTAAAATTTTATAATTTCTTTCCTGAATTTCTTCGATATTTTTTCATCTATTTTATCATCGGGAAAATTATAAGACGGAATTCTCATATACGATAAATCATTGATTAAAAAATAACACTCCTTAGTTCCGGGGAGAGATTTCTTTAGAATTAAATTTTCTCGAAGAAATGAAATCAATAGTAAATCGATATTTACTGTAGAAAATCCGTAATCATTTCGGAGAATATTGATTAACTCGTTTTTAGTAATAACCCCATTCCTTAGAATTTGTAGTATCGTGAATTTAATTTTTTCTTGGAAAAATGAAATTAGATCCTGTCCTTCTAACTTAGTGTAGTTTTTAATTGTATTGAATGCTTCTGAAACAGCTCTATTAATTTTATCTGTGCTGGCAAGTTCTAATAAATTCTTTGTTATGATTGGTAAAATATCGGAGGATATTACATCGCTAACCTTTCTCTTAGTCTTAATTATTAAGACAAGAAAATAAATTTCCCCCTCGAATTCTTGTATAACTGAAATAACACTACGATCTTTTTCTTCTAAAATATAATCTAATTCTATTAAAGTCTTCTCTTTATTTAACTCGTGTTGTGCCCATATTTTCAGAAAGATATCCTTTGAAGGATAAGCTCCTTCTGGGGGATATTGAATTATAGGTATAGGTCCAGTGCTTTTGTTCCAATGAATTATTATTAGTCGTTCCATTTTTACGAGATATTTATGTAAAGTAAGTTAAAATGTGATTTGTTTTGGAGAATTTGTTTTTAATATAATAAAATAAAGAAATTCGGTTATAAATTCTATTGTGAAAATTAGGAGATTAGTGATTTGTGACTTTCATGAGGTGTCTATTGAGATGATTTTAGGAGCATAGGATAAAGATCCTCAAGAGTTTTTAATGCGTTAAAAAGCATTTTACTCTGTTTCTCATCATTGGTAAAATCAGGACTTTTAGAAAAACATGTGATTATTTGATTGGCAAGTGTTTTATCATCTTGACAATACTTTTGATTCTTAAACTTAAACAAAAAATCAAATTCCTCTACTAACCAACCCAAATTCTTTATTATGTTTTCCTTCAATAAATTCTCATAATCAGTGTTGTACAAATACAGAATAATTACCTCCTTTATTATTAAGATTAATACAACTTAATCATGATCCTAGTAAAATGTGTCCTTAAATAATTAAGTATGAAATTTTTAATATGTTTTTGACAATTTTCTTAGAAATTCTAGATTTCGATGTGCTTAAAGTGAACCCTTGTTATGCTTTTAGAGAGTTCCCATATTGATTGAATATTATTGGAATTAATTGCTTTGCTAAGATCCTTATACATTTTTGACAGGTTAGGGCTTGTGTCAGTTTTGATTTCACTATTCTTTAATATTTTTTCATCTTTGTTCATAGTTTACGAACATATCATATTTGTAAAAAAAATAAATAATATCACAATAACATCATAAAAAGTTAAACGCCGATTTTAAAAAAAAAAGAGTTAATTAATGTTCGAGGTAAAGAAACCGCTCTAAATAATAGAGCCAAACTTGAGAATAGCTATTTCCTACAATAAGATCACTAGCATGAGCAGCAAAGGGGAAGGTTAAAAGTATACAATCTACTCCCTCGTTGTTCAATGAACTTTTGATTCTTTCAGCATTATCTAAAGTAACTAAATCGTCTCTTAAACCTTGAAAAATTAGAGAGGGGGGGTCGCCTGGGTCTGCTAAATTACTAGGAGTAAATTTTTCGAATGCTAAGGGATTTGACTCTGAATCACCAGGTAATAAATAAGGAGGGGCAAAATCGGGAGGGTAGATTGGGACAATTCCTTTTATAGTCAGCGCATTACTGAAATTACCTGAGAAATAAGGATGATTGTACCCTAAACCAATTACGCCGGTTAATTGAGCGCCTGCCGATCCACCCATTATGAATACAGAATTTAAATTAGCCTTGTATGTATCTGCGTATGTCGTTTCAAGCAGTTTAGTAAAGTTACCAATTTGATATATCATATCGTGTAACGTAAAATTTCCCTTCACATAATCAGGAGTTGGTATAAACGAAGTACTACCGGTATCAAATAACCCATATTGGATGTCAAAAACGACATATCCTTGAGCAGCAAGATATTTATTTAATACGAGAACATTTCCTAGGGATTTATCTCCAGCTGTCCAGCCTCCACCGTGAATTTTTATGATAACGCTTCCATTTCCAGGTAAGTCCGAATATACACCTTTTGGGTAATATACATCAAAATACAACCGAATACCATCAGCGTTGTAGTACAGAACATCGGTTTCGACATTACAATCTCTATGAGGAAAACCCAAAAAATAATTATAAAGATTGAATTGCGTTGGTAAGAAATAATTATCAACATTTTGTGGGATGTCGCCTCTCCAATTTTCACCATACGCTCCGTTAAACTCATTTTCTGCTGTTTGAATTGAAACTGGTACTGCCATTAAAGGCATAGCATTTACAAATGTTAGCGTCAAACCAATAACTAATATTGAAATCCTATTCCAATTTTTAAACCGTTTTTTATGGGTCAACTTCAGAAGAAGTAATGTCGTTGGTAGATACAGAAACATGAGAAATCCTGTGATTTGAGTGACGAAATAGGACATTGCTATGAATATAGCGTTACTTATTGGAAATAGTAGAACGATCGTAAAAATTATTCCGACTAGAAAAGTAAGATAGCACAATAACCTTAAGAAATGCTTCAAATATTTTACTTTTTTAAGTCTATTCAAAATTCCACGCACCTCTATTGTCTATATTTGTAAAAGTCACGATACAGAAATGAAATCCATATAAATTAGTTATCAAGAAACCAGAAATTATCATTATATTGCCTAGAACTAAAACTGGACCACTTATTATAAAAGCTGAGAAAATTACCCCAAAAACCATAAGTAGAATGCTAGCAATAAATAATACGAGATAATAATATGATAATCTATTTATTCGTTTTCCCATATGAATATTTTTGTTTAAATAAATATCTGTAAAGTAAACAAGTGCCCCGTTTAGAAACCACGAAATAATTAAAGCTAAACCGAATAAGTCGTATAAGATGGAATTCGTAGGTATGAAGAAGTAAACAATTCCTAAAGAAAGAGAGAAAGCGCTCAGAAATATCCCTAATTTACTAAGATATTTTATTACAATTTTACTCCATTTTTCTTTTTTCATATGTTGTATCAGTTTAAATTTAAATTTATATTAAATCTAATTGCATTCTCAACCAATATAAACTTATAGAAGCGAAATTATAACAAAATTTAAAAAAATGTGGATAAAATTGGGTTTAAAACTCGATTTCATTGATTTTTTTTCGCGTGACGCTTGCTTATAATGTAAAATAATGCAAACATAACAAAAAGAATTGCCAATACTACTAGTAAAATTACATTAAACACACTTGATTGAGCTTTGATTAACTCAACATCCGAAATATCAATAGGTGGTGTGAATCCTAGCAACGCACCCCATATGGAGTAAAAAAAGGCTCGGAAAATTGACCCTATTAACGTACCAATTGAATATTTCTTAACATCTATATCGACCAGACCAGATGCGTATGAGATTACATCAAATGATATGAAAGGAATAAATCTGGAAACAATTATTGCTGTAATACCATATTTTTTAATCAAATTATCTGCCATATCAAGTCCACTTTCTCCTACAAACTTTTTTGCTAAAGGTCTACCTCCCTTCCTACTTATATAGAAACACAATAAACTAGCAGCCATTGAACCAATAATCCCCATGATACCGCCAAAGAACCAACCCCAGATCATCCCGGTAGACAATAGAACAACTTCTGACGGGATTGGAACTAATAGCCCTTGTATCGCCATTATACCAATAAAAAGGAATATCCCCCAAAATTGTAAATCGTAAATAGGATTAACAAACCATACAGCTACAATTGTGTAAACGAAGGTTGTATCAATAAAATAATTGTAATATAATAGAACGAGGGAAAACACTATTAATGCGACAAATAAGATAATATACAGTATAGTCTTACCGCTATACTCCGAGAAATTAAACAAGTTTTTGATATACTTTTTTAATTTAGAAGAAAATGAATCATTATTCTCATTCTTTTCCATGCTTATCAATTCATGTTATAACTTTTGAGTAATTTACCTAATTTAAATTTCTATACTAATTATTTTTTATCTTTTTCTAAAAATTAATTTCAGTAGGGATAATTCGATTATTTCAACCATTTTATTAGAAAAAACAAGATTATATAATAATAAAAAAACAAATTATTTCTAATAAAACAAAACATAATGTTTAATATTAAAAATAAAAATAAACACGGTAAGAAAAATGACTGATGACACAAGTAAGCTGAATGTGAAAAAATTAGTTCTGATCGTTATTGTAATTTGGGTTATTCTTAGTATAATATTTGGGCTTTATGATTTGGCTATTTCAATAGCAGTTGTTGATGAAGCATCTATTTGGGGAAATTTTGGGGCAGAGTATGGCGAAGTTCCTGGCTACGCGTTAATTGTTATCGCCTTAGCAACATTACTCGGGAGTCTTTTTACAAATTTAAAAATGCAAAAAATTCCTGGTTATGTAGGAATTGTTGTTGGTGTTTTATTTGTTCTATTCATAGGTGATGAAAAATACGTTAACATGGGATGGAGCTTTATTTTTGCACTGCTTATTTATATTGTTATCACTTGGAATAAAGACTGGAAACACTACAGAAATATTTCTGGTGTAATTGCTCTGTTAGCAGTTATAAATCCTTTACTATTTGTCCAAATAACTAAAATATTATGTGGAAGAGTTCGATTTAGGAATCTCGATCCTGGCTATACTAATTTTACGTATTGGTTTCTGCCTCCAGGCATAAGTGGAGATGGTAGTTCGTTTCCTTCAGGACATACAGCAATGGGTTGGATGTTTTTACCATTACTTATAACTGTCAAAGACCGAAAAGTTGAGGATCCACTAAGAATAATAGTTAGCGTATTAGTGATTGGATGGGGTTTATTTGTAGGACTCTCTCGAATAGCTGTTGGTGCTCACTATGCTTCTGACGTCCTCTTTTCAACCGGTGCTGCTACAATTGTTACGATATTTCTTTTTGCTAGATTCTACAGTAAGCGCAATAAATCAGAGTAACCCTTTTCTAAATCACTTCTATTTTTTTAAAATTTATATGGTTTTTAATGAGGAACAAGTTAAATGAAAGAAATTGTTAAAAGTGTCTATCATATTGGCGATTCAGGTTGTTCGGTCTACATAGTAAACACTAATAGTAAAGAAGGTCTAGTTTTGATCGATTGTGGGATGAGCCTTGAAATGCTTAATAAAATAAGTAAAGTAGGACTAAATCCAAAGAATATAAATCACTGTATCTTAACTCATTTTCATATAGATCACACTGCTGCTTGTTCAGACTTGAGAAAAATGAATAAACAAGTTAGATTCTACGCTCACGATTTAGATGCAGATGCTATTGAAGAAAGTGGGCATGACAGCAAAACAGCAGCCTCATGGTATGGAGTGGAATATAAGCCAGTGAAACTAGAAAAAAGATTGGAAGGTGATCTGGAAAAAATTCAATTAGGCCAATATGAATTTCAGTGCATTCATACTCCGGGTCATACACCAGGATCCATTTCTGTTCTAATTGAAGTTGATAACATCAAAATTCTGTTCGGACAAGATATCCATGGACCATTCTATAAATCGTTTGGATCCAATCTTGATGATTATCAAAAGTCAATGCAGAAGCTGTTGAATTTAAACGCGGACATTTTATGCGAAGGGCATTATGGTGTAATAAAACCAGCCAGCGAAGTTAGTCGTTTCATCAGAGGTCATATGGATAGTAATCGTCCTTAGTATTCATTGACATAAGTGTAAAAACACTATCATAGTCCTAACTATATAAATGATCTCACTGTTTTTAAAAAGCTTTATATCCTTTTAGAACTAATAGTTCCTTACTAAATTTTAAATTAAGAGTGGGAAAATTTTGCTTCATAATTTATTTGAGATGTTCACCCAAGCAATTAGAGAATTTGAGTATGATTACATATTTGTTGATAGCGTATTTCTTACAATCTGGATTGCTATCTTAATTAAGTATAAAAAATGGAAACCATTAAAATTTGGTGTCTTTACAGGATTTATATTGTATTTTATTGATTGCATTGTCTGGTTCAACTTACCTGCGGGTCCTAATTATCCTACGGGTACATATATTAGAGAATATTGGATTGGAGGAATCTATATGCCTCGTCCTCTTGGAGATTTTTTTTGGCTTAAATTTGGCGCAGATTTTATGATGACATTTTCTTATGCATTGTTTGCTTTCGGATGGTTATGGATAATGTTTGAAAATTTTGTTAAGAGAAATTTAAAGGAGATAATGATATTTACATTATTATTCTTCACTTTTTGGATGCTGACTCCTCTTTTTTCGCTTTTAATTCCCTTAAATGACACACAAGTGAGATCTATTCGCTATATGGATACTCAAATGATTGCTTGGAGCGTCAATTTATTAGTTGGGTATATATTTCTGTCTCTAATTTATGGAACAAAAAAATTTGGAAATAGAAAACCAAAAATAATTCTCTATGTTTTCACCGTAGGTTGTATTGGAGCTTTCTTCATGGAATTTCCACTTTTAATGTTTGGAATTCGCCCTACAGGCATTTTATTTTTATTATATAACGTTCTTTTTATGTTTAATCAAGGAGCACCTTATCTTTATGTAGTTCACGACAAAATTTTACCATGGTTGTTCGTGAAGATAAAAAAATCATCTCATGAAGAACTTAAAATAACAATATAATAAATTAAAAAAAAGTAATTTTGGTATTTATTACTTCACTTTAGCCTTGATCATTTTTATGTTGCTTTTAAGAACTTTCACGATTGATAATTTTTCAGAGCCAGTTTTGATCAGAGTATTTAACGCATCCTGATGATTTTTCAACGCTTCAGAGTAAGACTTTTGTTCTAGGTATATCAGCCCTAACTTGTAATGTGAATCCGCTATTCCTACATTATCTTCAAGATCTTTGTATATTTCAAGCGCTTGGGTGCATTTCTTCCACGCATCTGTGTATTTTCCTTGATAAAGAAATGCTAAACCAACATTATTTAAGTACTTCCCGTTAGATTGCCTATCTTCGTTTTTTTCAGCTATTAGATTAGCTTCTTCAAAGCGTTTTAGTGCGACTGGATAATTACCCTCATCAAGATAAATTAATCCGATGTTATAAAGACTTTCTGCCTTTCTAGTGAAATTTTTTAGCTTATCGTCAAGATTGAGAGATTCTTCAAAGCTTTTCAAAGCATCAAGATACAGGCCTTGATCTCTATAGATCATTGCTGTATTAAATAAATTCTCCGCTCTTGCATCTGAAGGTCCTAATACTTTAAAAAGTTTTGTTCCTCGGTCGTACCATTTAAGTGCCTCAGTATAATCTCCTCTATCTTGGTAAACAAGGCCAACTTTATTTAAACAATATGTCTTCCCTATTAAATCGCCTACTTGATCAAATATATCAAGGGCGATATTATAGCGCTTAAATGCATCTTTATACACACCTTGTTTATGAAATATAACTCCTATTCTACATAGAATTCGAGCTTTCCTCTCTTCGTCATAAATTTGCTGAGACACTTTAAGTGCTTCGTTGTTCCACCGTAGAGCTTCAGAATAATTACCAAGTTCTTGATAGACTAATCCAATGCTCTCGAAACAATCTGCGTTTCCTTCTAAGTTTTCAATTTCATCAAAAAGCTTGTATGCATCTTCATACCAAGTTAATGCTTCTTGAAAATGCTCTTGATCCTTAAAAATATCTCCAATCATTCGTATAATAATCGCTTGGTTTGTGAGATTACCTAGTTGTTCCTCAAGTTCTAGAGCTTCTTTGTATCTATCCAATGTCTCTTTGTATTTTTTACGAATGAGGAATATTTTTCCGATGCAAAGTAGTCTATGCGCCTTTCCCTTCATATTTCCAAGCTGTTCGTCTATATCTAATGCTTTTTCATATAGTTGTAGTGCTTCAAGATAGTTGTCCTCGTCGTAATATATATCCCCTATGCTCGTAAAGATATCGGCTTTAATTTCAAGGTTTCCTAAACTTTCTGTAACATATATTGCTTCGTTATATCTTCTAACCGCTTCCGGATAATGCTTCTGAGCTTGATATATTTCCCCTATAACGCTAAGAATTTCCACTTGTTCTTCTAAATGTCCTAATTGTTCTGCAATCAACAGTGCTTCTTCGTAACGTCTTAAAGCTTCTATTAAATCCCATTGTTCCCTAAAAATCTTTCCTGATATATTTAAACACATTGCTTTCTTATGTAAGTTCCCGATTTGTTCAGCTATTTTTATTGCTTCTTCAAACTTCTTTAAAGCTAAATCATTTTTTCCTATATAATGATAATTTATTCCAATTAAATGAAGACTTTCAATTTGCCCTTCCATATTATTCTGTTTTCTATAGAGATTTAATGCTTCTTCGAGTTTTTGTTTAGCTTGAGGATAATCACCTTGATCTTGAAAAATTAATCCCATCATGTTAAGGATATCAGCTTTTTTTTCTGCTTTTCCAATGTCTTCAACAATTTCTAACGCATCTTTATATCTGCTTAATGCTTCTTGAAAATTGGCTTGTTCAGCATAGAAATTCCCAATGTTTTTTAAAGTATCAGCTGTTCCTTCAGAATTACCAGTTACCCCGTAAAGCTGAAGAGCTTCCTGGAAGTTTTTAAATGATTCTGAGAATTTTCTTTGATCAAGATAAATCTGACCAAGAGTTATTAAAGTGGATGCTTTACTGTTTAAGTCTTCTAATTGATCATATAGTTCCAAAGCGTTTGTAAAATTCTTAAGCGCTTTTAAGTAAGCTTTTTGGTCCTTGTATATTAGTCCCATATTTATTAGAACATCAACTTCTCCTCTAATTTCTCCAATCTGGATATAAAAATTTAAGGAATCTTCAAACCATTTTAGTGAATCAAAATATTTATTCTGATTTTGAAAAATCATCCCTATTTGACGCGAAAATCTAGCTTTTAATTTGACATTTCCTAAACTCTCGGCTATTTGAAAACCCTCTTCAAAGTAATTAAATGCTTTAGGGTAATTCCATTGATCTCTATAAATGATTCCTATAGAGTTTAAGGCGTCCAATTTTCCTTCAATTCCCCCCAATAAATTGTAAAGGTTAAGTGATTCATTACATTTCTCCAGCCCAGTAAGAGAATCTCCAATTTCATGAGTAGTCCGTCCAATTATATTCAAAATCTCTGCTTTTTGTTCGAGATCCTCCAATTGCTCAGAGATTTTTAATGCTGCTTGAAGGTGTTTTAAAGCTTCGCTAAAATTTTTTTTCGAAGAATAGATTTTCCCCTTAAGTTTCAAATTTAACGCTTTCTTACTAAGATTTTCAAATTTCTCATTAATTTTTATTGCAGATTCTAAATACATCAGGGCGTCTTCATATTTATGTTGTTCTTGGTAAACGACGCTTAAATTGTTGTAAATTTCCGCCTTTTGTCTGAGATCTTTAATTTTTTCGATTTCTTTCAATGCTAAATCAAAATTCTTTATAGCCTCTGAATAATTTTTCTGTGCTTGATGCACAAAACCTATGTATTTAAAAATTATTCCCCGTTCCGGCATTGATTTAGACTTTATTTGAATTTGTAATGATTTGTGTAACGAGTCTAGTGCATCCTTGTAATTTGATTGTTCATAGTTAATTATACCCATTTCCATTAGAGATATTGCTTTCCAATGACTATCTCCAGATTCAGCCATATACACGCCCTCCAAACACCTGAGAGCATCGTTATAATTTTTAGTTTCAGAATAAATCTTATTAGATATAAATAGTTTGGTTAATGCAGATGGTTCTTTAATTTTAGCCTTGAACCAATCAGCTAAATTCAATTCAAATTTGTCCTTACTGATTTCCTCTTTTTTATCTAAAAGTTTTTCCAAAAATTTAGGAGTATTGGTATTTAACCGAAATACCTTAACAGATTCATTTAATCTTTTAATTTCCGTAAGATGTTGATCTAAATCACCCAACTTATTTAGATCCCTACTCTCGGGTTTGTTATATTCGTAAAGGTCTCCTTTTGTTTTACCGTTGGCAATATGATTGATCCATATTAAGTTTTTCAATCCCTTCATAGTTTTAAGAGTAGAAATAAGGTCGTAATCATTTTTAGCCGAGTAGCCTATTATTATCAGTGTACGTTCATTCGAAATCAGTTCTAACATTTGAGCTTTGAACGGCTCTAACTGAATGATATTGTTTTTATCTTGGTTCGATCCCATTAGCTTTAAGGTATTAATAAAAGAACTACGAGTATCCTCTCCAGTGATAATATTTTTAGGAGAGCTGTGAAGTTTGTAAATTGGAATTTTTTTGTTTTTATACAACTTTTCAGGATCACTGAACCTTTGGTAATCTCTTTCAGTAATAACGGGAATTATTTTTTTTTTAGGATATTGTGTTTGAAGTAAAGCATGCTCAATTAAGAAATCAAAGTTTGCTGTTGCTAAATAATGTCCTTTCTTTATCATATCTGCTAGAAAAAAGTGTTCGATATTTGGTTTATCGCTTTCCAAATAAAAATCCAAAAACTCAAAATTATCATTTAGCGAGTTATGAATTATACCTAATAAAGTTTCAAAGCTTAAACCTTGAATACTAAGAATTTTTTCAACCTCAGATTTAGTACAGAAAAATTTAATTAGTGCCTTCATCGCATTACTAGCTGATGGGAGTTGAGATGGAGAATCAACTGAAACTCCTGCTCCAACTAAAAAAGTAAGCTTTTCTTCTGATTTGAATAACTCATTGATATTTAAATTTGATTTTTTTACACTACTCAAATATTCTCACCCATTAAAAATTGCTTGTAGTAAGTATCTTAATTCTTTTTCGCTCTTAAAAAATTATGCCTTATGAACAAAATAATATTTGATATTTATTTTCTTCTTTATAAGGTTCGTGAAAAGCTTTAGTAGCATTTCATCAAAAATCTTATCTTATTAAATTAATTATATCAAATATTAGAATAATACTATTAAAATTAACCTCGTTTCAAAATGCAATTTGAAGATTGGCATACTCATAACTCTCTTTGTAAGCATGCTGTTGGTACCATCGAAGATTATGTTAAAAAGGCTATTGGACTCAATCTGAATGTTATAGGAGTTAGCGATCATTTTCCTTATGAATATTTAAGTTCAGAAATTCCATCTCTTGAAGATATACCGTATGAAGGTTATGCAATGCCCACAAATAATTTGGAGAGTTATATCCTTCAAGTAGACGATCTAAAAGAGAAATATATGAATCAAATACATATTAGAACTGCTTTCGAGATTGACTTCTTCAAACATCAAGATCACATACTCAACAAATATTTAAAAAGCTATCTAAATAAATTAGACTACATTTTAGGCTCTGTCCATGTTCTTTTTGGTAAAGCGGGTGTATTTGCTTTCGACGATGGGCGTTTCTTAAATAAATATAAAGAATATGATGGTAACGATGAAATCTATATGGAATACTATGATTCTTTGCAAGTTATGATTAATTCACCAACATTTGAATTAGATATTGTCACCCACTTCGATTTACCAAAAAAATTTGATAAAAGAATTGAAGATAAAGATATGATAATGGGAAAGGTCAACGAAACTCTAGAGTTGGTAAAAAAACATGATCTTACCATAGAAATCAATACAAGTGGTTTGAGAAAAAAAGTTAAAGAACAATATCCTCATATAGACATTATAAAAAAAATTTTCGAGTTAGGTATTCCTATCCTACTAGGTTCCGACGCTCACAAACCAGAAGATGTAGCTTACGAATTCAAAAACATAGCTAAAATGTTAAAAAATATTGGCTTTAATCAATTCGCCCATTTTGAGAAGCGAAAAAGATCGTACGTCGATTTTTAATCAATTTACTTTAATTATTTGCTTTATTTATGATTGAACTTCCAAATTATTCGATCTTAGAAAACAGATCTGACTTTGGACTAGGGCACTGATACTCTTCTCTTCTCTTTGAAGCGTAATTTCCCATAGGTGTTCCCGGTAAAAATTGGTTAGGAGCTACTTTTTCTAAGGCATCCAGTAAGCTAATCATTTGTAGTAAAGCGGAAGAATCTGCCATATCTCGATGTGACAATAGAATTGAAACGGGTTCGCGGCATTCATATCTAACATTTAATCCAAACGCGGTTATTGTTTCAGGTGTCAATGGCTTACCTCGGATATGTTCCAAACTTACATTTGTAGCTCCACAAGGACTTTCTACAATTGTTTTTACTTCTCTGATAATAGGAATTTCACCATTACTATTTTGTAATTTCACTTCAAAAAGAGGATAACCAAAATGCCTATAATATTCATCTATTTCGTTAATGCCTGTTTTAGAAATGATACAACACATTGAAGATGGCATAATTATAGTTGGATTATCTTCTCTTTGCTGTCTTAAGAAACCTTCACCAAAATCAACTGCTAAAATAGTGGGTTTTTTACGATAACATATTTCTGCAACAACGTCGGGATGTCTTACATAGATTATCAATAAGTCGGCGAGAACAATATCTCTTTCTACTTGTTCACCCAAATCTACGTCGTCGATAAATTCAGCCGGATTTCTCTCTTGTATAGTTACAATTTTAGTGTCATAAAATTTTTTCTTTATGACTTTAGCTGCTCTATCTCCGTATTTTCCATCGCTTAAAATGAGAATTTTAAATTCTATTCACTCCAATTTAGTAATGTGATGATATTTTCACAGTCTACAAATGATATTTGAACCAAATCTTATTAATTTTACATTTATGGTTTATAATTTTCGTCTTTACATATCTTGTTAACAAGCGAGAATTCTAAATTAAAAAGTATTTAGACAATTAGAATTACTAATCTTGAGAATAAGCTCAGTTTGTGCCTTATAAAAAACAAGCTTATCATTTATCAAAACATAAAACAATAGTAGATTATAAAAACGCATTAATCTAATTTTCTTGCTCGTAACCATCCTTCCATAACGAGACTTCGTAGTAATCGCTGATGTTTCACATCTCTTGTGTGGATTATTAAATTATTATTTACTCCTTCACCAATAATAGCAAATAATAGTTCTTCTCCATCACGATCAATTACAAATCTATCCTTGTCTTCATACATTCGAATAGTTATATTGTCCAGGCTTTCAAATTCCATAAGTAGTTGATCGTCATCCTCAAGACTGGGATCGATATAACACATAATTTTCATATTTACATGGGCCCGTACTTCATATAAGTGCAGATCTTGTAAATCTTTAATGTCGGGAACTGCAATAGTAACGTTATGAACAGCTTTAGAGAGTATCTCTCGAATTTTTTTCAATATAGAATCTTTAGGAATTTCAACATATGTCCAGTCAATGATTTGAGGATCTGAGCTTGAAGCAAGGTCATTTCTTAATTTATCGTTTTCAGCCTCTAATAAATCAAGGTCTTCTTCAAGTTTTTCTAATTCTCTTTTTAAAATGTCCACTTTATTCTCACATTCTTTTATTTCATCTTCTTTCTCAGCAATAATATCTTTATCCACAGTAGAAGAATTTATGAGATTAATTTTTTCATTCAGAGTTCTAACAATCTTTTCCAAATCTTTAATTTTCTCGTTCTTTATTTGTAGTGAAGTATTTAAGGTGTCGTTGTGCTGTTCTTTTAAATTCATTGAGTCTAACATCGTTATGATCTGGTCTTCTTTCAGTTCCAAAGATTTGGTTAAATTATTTATAAGTTCTTCTTTGCTCTTTAATTTTACATCGTATTCTTCGAACTTCCTCAATGCTTTTTTTAGCTCTTCACGTAATTCGAGATTAATATCTTCTTCTGCCATTTCTATATCCCAGAAAACTTGAATTTTCTTTGTATATTAAGAAATATAATAAAAGAAATGCTTTTTAATTCTTAGCTAATTGCTATTTTTATTTCAAATAAGAGTTGTAAAATTGAATAAAAAAGATTACTTTCGAGAATCAAACTTCTTAAATTTTATTCTACTTTCAATTTCTCGAACTCTCTCACTCATCTTTTCTATATCACTTAAATATGTTACATGATATCTGCCTAGGTCCTCACTTGTTATATCGTGTTTAATTACTTTTATTCCTTTCACTCGAAATCCGTCCACAATGGATTTCTTAATCGCATCTTGCACCTCTTTCTCTCCACGAATAGAAATATCAACGCTTACTAAATTTTTGATAATCGTTTGATTTAAAATATAGAGTGGAAGCGAATAATAATCGCTTAAAATTTGATCCTCTCTTGGTTTTTCTATAATATCCACTATTTCTAATCCACGATTTGAATTTGAATCCGCGGTCATGTCTGAATTCTTAGAAACTTTAACATTTCCGTGTCCACGAGCAATGTTTTTATCTTTTGATTTCATCAAGCTTAATATTATATCTGCCTTAGAATTACGGTATAATGAAAACATTAGATTGATTTCATTTTTGAAAAAGATAATATCAGCAGCAGTCACAAAAAATGTTAATCTTGACGATTTGCGTTCATTAAATTGGTTAAGACAAAGCATGAGGGCATTGGCTGATCCAACCTGCTTAACTTGCTCAATGATTTGTAATTCTATATCTTGAACTTTTAAGAGTTCTGCTCTAATTAATTCCTGCTTGTACCCTACTAATGCGATAAATTTGCTAAAACCTGCTTGTTTAAAGTTAGATATAATACGGGTTATCATCGGAATTCCATTGATATTGATTAAAGGTTTGGGAATTTGATCAGATAACGGTCTCAACCTCGTCGCTTTTCCCGCTGCTAATATAATCACATACGCATTATTTCGGGGTTTCATAAAAGTATATGTTTAAATTTGATTCCTATTACTATAATGTTAATATTTAAAACTTAAAGAGTTTGAAGATTTCCATGTCTAAAGAAGAGAATATTGAACTACTAAATCAGGAATTATCAGAGTTATTAAAAAAAGAAATCAAAGATCAAGAAAGCCTTCTAGGTATTTCCATTTCATCTCATGATGGCACACCTATCGTCAGTGAGTTAAAAGAGGACATAGCAATGACGAAAGCTGAAATCTCTGCAGCGAGCAGTAGTTTAGTTTTTTTATCTTCTAAAATGTTACACGATTCATTAAACCAAAAAATTGCTTATACTTTAATAACAGGAAAAGAAAGAATTATTTTATCAATTCTTACGGATTATATGGCCCTAATCGCCTATTTAGATAGGGAATTAGCTGAGCTTGAAGGATTAGATTTTTATATACGAACACTAAGAAAATTTGCTATAAAAATGTCAGCAATTATAGAAACGAGTGACCTTATCAAGGAAGAGATTTTTGTGGCTCTAAAAAGGGCTATCCCTAATGCTCTAGTGATTGCTATTATCACCAAAGATGGTTTACCTATTAAAGTTCAGTCCACTATGCCCGAGCCAACTATATCTGCAATGATCTCTGCAATTTATAATTTGGCGGGAATTTTATTGGATGGAGGTCTAGAATTCTCGATAATAGGAGGAGATCACGGTTCAATTATTATCCACGAACTAGACGAGAGTAGAATACTTGCAATTGCTGTGTCTGAAGGAAACGAGAAAATCCTAAGAAGTCACATTGCTAAAATCAAAGCAATTATCAAACAATAATCTTAAGGCTATCTAATTATCTTTTTTATCTTATCTACTACTTTTAAACTACCCAAATAAGAATCAGAAGAAGATGTAGCCTTAAATAAAATGGTACAAACTGGTTCGCCTTTATAAATGTTTTTAACTGGTTCCGACTTATCGTGAACGTATTCCAAGTCGTTAATTTTATATAATAGGTTTTTATCGATTTCTTTAGGAGCAAAGAAAATCATCTTGGTTGTAAAATTTTCGATTTTAGCATTCTTCAGCGTCTTTTTAACAGATTCCCATCCCTTCTCTGTAAAACTTTTTATATGCAAATCTAATAAATTTATGTTCATTGCCTCTTCAGAAGCTCTTATTGATCCCGGAATTCGGGGATTGATCTCTAATAGATATGGATATTGGTTTTTTAGCACAAAATCGAATCCGTTTATTCCCTTTAAACCTAACTCAGTTGATAATTTCAACGAAATATCAACTATCAGTTTCCTTTCTTCTGCGAATACATTAGCAGGAACCACATTTCCACAATACATAAACTCTTTTGGAGCGTTAAGATATTTATTATCTCCGATTATCTGATTATTTACCGAAATTACTTCGCTTTCTACTCCATTAGAAATTGTCGTACAACTTACTGGATTTCCCTCGATGTATTCCTGAATCAGCCAATCTTTTGGAAAAAAGCCTTCTCTATTAATTAGATTGATGTAAAACGAGAGATCGGATTCATTCCTTATTTTATATACATTTGTTCCACCAGAACCACTTCTTTTCTTTAATATAAAGGGATATTCTAACTTGTTAACTTTAGACTTATCTTCGTGGAAGGAAACTGTGCTTGGAACATCGTATCCGAATTTTACTAACAAATTGAAAATGAATTCTGTGTTTCTACTTTTTTTAATCGCTTCTAATTCGTTATTCAGGTTAAGAATTTTGTATTTCTTACGATTGATATCTTTTATAATGAGAGCTCTCTCTTCTATACCGTCGTCTAAACCACTTCCTATTATTAAATGTTTTATCTCTGGATATTTGTCTAAAAGTTCTAAAATTAAGAGGGAGAGGTATTCACTATAATTATTTTTAGCTAAATCATAGTTGGCGTTTAATTTTTTTGTAAGAATTAAGCAATCTTTAACAAATGGATAAAGATCAAGATCACCGAAGAAATCTACGGCATAAACTTCATATCCTGCTCTACTTAAAGAATATACCAATGGTCTCGTGTTAAATCCAGCGACTAAGACCGTTTTTTCTTTATTATTCATTAATTGAATAATAATAATATAGGAACTTTAAGAAGTTGGTTATGATCTCAAAGTATTTTTTTCAGTTCAAGAATTAAGTTTTTGGGATTTACACGATCGAATTGGAATACTTCAGCGTTTCCATATTTTTTAAAGTTCTGTTTGATTTCATTCGCAGCAAAAAAATTAACCCCTAAATTTCTGGTTGCATAGGACTTCTTTGGTTCTAAGACCACCATATGCGCTCCTTTCTTAGATAGTTGCTTCGTTAAAGCTTTTAATTCATTAACGATTAAAGTGTAATCTGATTGAATTTGAGCGACTAACTCAGGATTTTTGTAGGATATATTTGCTCCTAAGTCGCTACAGACGAAAACGACCGGAATTATGTTTCTATTCCTTAGTTTTTCAGCGTCGATTAATTTTAAGCATTTTGTCAAAGCTGCGGCCATAGGAGTATAGGATTTTCCTTTGACTTTTTTAAGCTTGTTTACAGCAGATTTAAAGTAGACAGTAGGTTTCTGAAGAACGACGGCTTCTTTAGCTCTAAAAATAATTAAGCTTAACTTATCCTTTTTTCTGTAGCCTTCTCTCTGAAGAGAAAGAATAACATCTGTCATTTGTTTGATTACATAATACATTGAAGCTGAGCTATCGAGAACAAAGAAAAGCACTAAAGGAGCTCGATACTCGTAAATTTTATCCATTAAGTCGTATTTGTCAAATTTAATTGGAAATTCAATATCTGTTTGGTTATATATCGTGTTTTTTAAATAATTCCTTATAGTAGCATCTAGAGCTATGGTTTTGGGTCGGTTAATGGGTCTCCTATACGATACATACCTACCTTTTTGAGAAGAAGCGATTTTTATCCGTCTTCCAATTCCTCTGCCGCCATAATCAGAAACTTTTCGATCTTTTCTGATAGTATCTAAAACTGAAGTCATTTTGGTTTCCATCTGATAAATTAATGGCAATGAATTAACCCCGTCCTCAAAGAAATTGAATTCTCGTTCGTCATATTTTGGAATATCTTTTACTTTCCAACCACCAGCAGGTGAAGGGTTTCGTTTCTTGTTATCTGGGTATTTGGGTAAAGGCAACTTCTGTTCTTTTGTTTCCGGGATGTCCACTTTTTTAGGATCAACTGATTGTCGTTTAAACTCCTTTTGAGGAGTATCGTCGTGTTTTAAAGGTCCCTCGGTATCCTTATTTGGTTGATATACCTTTGGATCTTCATAAGCTTTCTTTATCTTCCCGTATACTTCAACAATTTTAGCTTTGACTTCTTCAGGTGTCATTTCGTAATGTAGCGACTTGATTCTGTGTTCGAAAACTAAATCCATTGCAGCGTTTAAATCTTCTTCCGCAACTTCGGTTCTTCCATTAAAAGCAGCGTGAGCTCTTGAACACCGGATAAATGTGATGTCCGCTCTCTGCGAAAAAATATCCAATTCGTTAACTAATCTAGATACAAATTCATAGACCGAGGATGGAATTTTGACATCTTTAATTAATTTTCGAGCCCGTACTATTTTCTTTCTTAACTCTTCTTGTTCTTGCTCGTATTGTTTTATGAAAGCTTTGGGATTATCGTCAAAATCGATTACTCTCTTTGTAATTTCTGCGCGTAGTTTTGCATCGCGCGGGGCTTTTATTTTTACCTCTAAACCAAGTCTGTCAGCGATCTGTGGGCGAAGATCCCCTTCCTCGGGGTTCATACTACCGACTAACACGAACCTGGAAGGGTGCATTACAGAAATTCCTTCCCTTTCGATAATATTCACACCAGAGGCAGAAGCATCCAATAAGGTATCGACAATATGATCTTGAAGCAAATTTATTTCATCAATATAAAGTATACCGCGATTAGCCTTAGCAAGAAGTCCAGGATGAAGACTTCTTATCCCTTCAGTTAGGACTTTGTCAATAGATAATGATCCAGTGACCATGTCTTCGGTTACGCCTAATGGAAGGTTTATTAGCCTCATATCTTTAGATTCGGTTTCTAATTTACCTTCTTTTTTTTTATTGCGACATTCTTCACATAGATCGTCCACATCTGACAAAGGATTGCATGAAAACTGGCAACCTTTTACAACTTCAAGGGCAGGCATTACTTCTACAAGAGATCGTACTCCCGTAGATTTGCCCGTTCCTTGTTGTCCAGTTAACAATACACCTCCAATTTGAGGATCGATAACGTTTAATATAAGCCCGAGTTTCATTCTTTCTTGCCCTAAAATAGCAACAAAAGGAAATTGAACTTTACGCATAATAATCGAATATAGCTATTTAATTTATAAAGTAGAAAAGGGAATAATTAAAATAAAGATTTTCCCTTTAAACAATAGATTAGAAATAGGAAAGTTAAGAAAAAGATTGCAGATAATTATTTTCAAGGATTAATACTTTTTCGCTATCTCTGTAAGCCTTTCATTCAAATGCTCGATAGTTTCGTCCCATTTAGACAGAATTTCTTTTATTTTAGGGATAATGGTATCTCGTTCTTTATACTCCAAATAATCCATAAATTGTTTAATATTTTCTATTTTTATGAATGTTGTAGCGACAAATTTTCTAATATCTCTTGTCTGATTTTCGAGTACCTCGTACACCCTATCAGATGCCCCCTCCCTCATAAGCGTGCCTAAATATTCGTCCGTTCCTTGAATAAGTGAATTTAACTCGTTAATTCGGTTATTTACGAACTTTTCATAGGTACCAAAGATATTGTCTTTTGGAAACATGGTAGTAATATCAATTATAAATTTCTGAGTTAATGTTACCAATTGTTCCTTAGTTTCGAAACCATTAACGACATAATCTGCAGTATGGTAAGACGCTTGAATTCCTTTATTTACATCGTCTAGTCTAAATATTTTAAATCCAGGATCGCCCTCAAGTTGTTTTACGGGGTCACCTTTTTTTTCAGGAAGCTCAATTTGTTTTACTAATCTTTCAGGATTAAATACTAATGAAATCGCAAGAGGATTATTTGTTTGATAACTCAGAGTAGTCTTGATATCAATATGGGACATCATTATCTTGAATCCAGGATGGCTGTGCCACCATCCTACGGTAAATTCACCATTTGAAAAGGCTTCGTCATCAATAATTGA
This sequence comes from Promethearchaeota archaeon, assembly GCA_030599585.1. Taxonomy (GTDB): domain Archaea; phylum Asgardarchaeota; class Lokiarchaeia; order Sigyniarchaeales; family SOKP01; genus SOKP01. The sequence goes on from JAUVNS010000021.1 coordinate 45,051, forward strand.
GAGAGCTTCATAATCTTCGTCACCCCATTTATATTGATCAATAACCGCATCCTTATCTAATTCTTGATGCATTATTGGATGTGATTTTGTTATATATACATCGGCTCCTTCATTTCTTCCAATAAATATACCAGAAACCTCAAGCCAATCGTCTTTATCAATTCGTTTATTAGCAAACCTAACACATGCTGCAACAGTAGTCAAATAAGCGTCTTTGGGAATAATTACTGTCATATTTTTAATTCAATGATTTCTTTTTTTGATATCTTTATACAAGATCTTATATTTATGTCTATTTTTTTAGATTTTATTTTACTTCGAGGGTGATTTAAACCTTTTGTGGAATACTTTGTATTTATGAGCATTCTCGGTACAGAAGTCGCATTTCATCGTGTTTTCTTCGATATTAAAACCGTTTTGGTAGGAATTTAAAATAGCGTCAATTACTACATAAATCTGGAACACCTGCTCTTTTGCTCTGATCAAACCGTCTTTGACCGTTAAAATATCTATCGATCCCTGTTCTTTTAGTTTTGCTAATGTGTTGTGAGTTGAGTTGAAAGAGTTGAACAAGCCAAGAAAAGTAATGTTATTTAGTTCTTTGACTTGGTAGTTCTCAGGGGTTGGATCTTTATTTTCAAAATTTACTAACTCAAACATTTTTATCAGATATAGTTTTTGGTTTTGGTAAGATAGGTAGGATTTAACAAGTACAAAAACCAAAAAAATTAGTCGGATTTATGATTTGCGGTAAAAAAAAAGGGGTGAGAGACTTCCCCTAATCCGTTAGTCAGTGAAGGACACGATTAGTAGTTTTTGTGAGTATTTAGACAAAATATGTTTGTTGGAATACTAATTTTTCAACGCGCTAGCCTTAAATAAAAAAAAGAAAAAGTTTTAAGAAAGAAATAAGTAGTTATTCGTTAATCATAGCTAAAAATTCTTCTTCCGTTATGATCTTCGAGCCTTGTCCTTTAGCTTTGATGAGCTTACTGGTTTGTTCGGTGCTATTGGTTACCAAATACGACAAATCTTTTACCACTCCACTTTTTGGAGTACCACCGTGTTCGGATACCAAAGCGTTCGCATCGCTTCTGGACATTGTTTCGAGCTTGCCCGTAAAACAGAAGGTAAGTCCTGCTAGTTTATTTCCCATTTTCCTCCTCCTTATTGTTATTTTATTAGTTTCTAACGCTTTTTGCATGTCAAAATATAGGGCGTGAAATTCGGTGTGAAACTGGTTGGCGGTAATATCGGCAAATAGCTCAACTTTTTTCAAGTCGTGAACCGTTGCGTTGCGAATCTTCTCTAATGTATCAATCCCCGCGCTTACCACATTTTCTACCAAACTTTCTCCAATATTTTCGAGGTCAAATCCACCTACGAACTTCGCAAGAGAGATTTGCTTTACCGCAAGTAAGTTATCTAACGCTTTCTGGGCTGATCGCTCCCCAACCCGATCCAGTCTTGACAAATCAGATGGTTTAAGTTTGTATAAATCTGCGATTTTTTGAACTTTACCTGAGCTAAATAATTGTTTTAAGATTAGCTCTCCGAAGTTTTTCACTCCGAGTTTTTTGATCCACTTAAGAAGTCTGTGGTAAGCTCTCTTAGGACAATCTTTGTTGGGGCAATATAATCGAGTGCCTTCGTCTACTAAACGGGTATTACAGGTGTTGCATATTGATGGATATAGAATGTTTTTTGCATCTGTTGGTGTATGGAAAACTCTTTCGATCTTGGGGATGATGTCGCCTCTTTTAGACACTATTACTTTCGAACCGATTTTTAAGTTAAGTTCTTTTACTATGTTCGGGTTTGCTAAACTCGCCCTTTGGACTGTAGTACCAGCAATTAGCACGGGTTCGACGATCGCAATGGGGGTATAGTTAGCCCCACTCTCGCTCCATTCTACATCTATTACGGTGGACTCTATTTCCTCTGGATCGAATTTGAACGCTATTTGCTTTGTCGGTCTTGCTCGCGTCATGTCTTCCAAGTCAATTTCGTTCCCTTTAATTACTAAACCATCGATGTCGTAATTGAGCTGGTCTCGAATCGAAGACATCACCTCGTCTCTAAAACTCACGACTTGTTTAATGGATTTGAATAAATGCATCTCAATCACTTGAAACTTGTGGTTTTTTAACCAATCGAGTTTTTCTAATTCGTTCTTGAACTTAAAGTCCGGATTTACGTTAATAGCGTTGTAGGAAATAAGGGTTAAGTCTTCGCTTCCCTTTCCGTTTTTTCGTTTAGCGATTCCACTCGCCATGTTTCTTCTGTTTTTCGCTTCTGGGTATTTTGCGTTAAAAGTTTCTTTAGTCAAGACAATTTCCCCTCTTGTTGCCCCCGTAAACTCTGGATTCACCTCAGGAACAAAACCTTTCATCTTTTTTACGTTGTTCGTTATATCGTCCCCTACTAAACCATCTCCACGAGTCACTCCGAATTTAAACTTTCCGTTGAAATATTGAAGCTCGACGCTTATGCCATCGCCTTTAAATTGGTTAAGGAATAAACTGTAACCCATCTTTCTCGCCCACTTGTTAAACTCTGCGGTGTTAGTCACTTTCGCTAGAGAATTCATCGGGATTATGTGCCGAATTTTGTTAAGCGATACATCGAAATCTGCTCCTACTTTAGTAAAGACTTCTGTAATTTTGAAGAATAAACTGGAAATTTTGAAAAATAAACTGGAAATTTTGAAAAATAAACTGGAAATTTTGAAAAATAAACTGGAAAAATTAGGCCATAACTCCTAAGAATTTTAGAAAATTTTAGAAGAAATCAAAGAAATTCCCTTTAGGGAAAATAATATTAAATTTTTTAAGAGCTTTCAGTATTGATAACAGATTCTCCTTAGATTACAAAAATGTTAAATATTAGTTGATTTTTAATATTCAATAAGGAATAAAAGAGTTAAATAAATGTTATTGATCCTAAATCCATTACTTTATTAAAAAAAATTTAACATAGATTGTGTTTCCATAACTAAACTATTCGATAATCACGAGTTTGAAGAAGTAGAAATTATCAATGGTGATAGAACGTTTAAAACATATCAAATGTTATTTTGGAAATAAAAAATAGAGGTAATTACCCAGTGGGTGTTGATACAAAATGGCGTTTTTGTAAGCGTTGTCGTTCGATGTTTCATATGGGAGAAAAAGGTGTGTGCTTGGGAACGCCGAGAGGTCATACTCGTCGTTTTCTTCTGATCTATAGTCCAAAATTAGTACTTTTCTTTGATGTGAATCCTTATGATGCTCACTCACAAGGTGATTGGAGACGTTGTACTAGATGCAATGTTTTATTTTTTAATGGAAACGATGCGCAAAATAATAATAGCTGTGCTGCAGGAGGAAAGCATAATCCCGATCTGTCTCGAAATTATATTCTTAAACATAATCACCCTATTCTAGAGGAGTGGGAGGAAAAGAATTGGCGTTATTGCTTTAAATGCCATTCTCTTTTCAATAGAGGAAAAAACAATATAGGATATAGAGCGTATTGTCCTGGAACTCCTGATAAACACCATATATATAGGGGTAGTGGCATGTATTATATTGAAAAACCAAGACCATATCAAAAATGTTTTTTCGTAACTTCTCATAATTCTTATGAGGAACAACATCATCTTTCAATACCAGAACAACTTGATGTAGGAGTGAGAGGGATTGAAATAGATATCAATGATGATGATTTTGACAGATTAAATTACTTTCAAGTTGGACATTATGATGCAGGAAGGGGCTGTTATTGGGGGCACGGAAATCCTAATCATCCAAATGACAAATTCCAAGATTGGTTGAAAGTCATTTCTGATTGGTCAATTAATAAAAACGGAGTTCATGCACCCATAACAATTTTCATCGAATTGAAATCATATACTCATAGTGAGAAGAAAGTTACAGAACTAGAAAATGCAATAAGAACAATTCCTCCTAATATTTTATTTAAGTCAAGTGAGATAAATAAAAAATTAAATGTTACAGGATCTAAACCATGGCCATCATTACAAGAGTTATGGGGGAGGATTATTGTAGTTTTAACAAATTTTTGGGGTAGATTCGCGGGTCATGGCCTCCCTGCACCAGGGTATTCTAATTATGAGGGTTTTCAATCTAGATGGCGTTATCATCTTAGAAACGATTGTAATTCCGCTTTTGTAGCTTGGACTGATGAAGATAATGAGAGAATAGAAAGAAATTACGGTTCAGATGATAAAAGAGCAGAAATAATCCAAAGAGAATCAAGATTCTATATTTGTAATAACGATAAAAATCTCGCTACAAGATATTTTAATGAGGAACCAGAAAGACTTATTAGATCTGATTTTGGCTATACTAACCCAGATGGCTATCTAATAAATTTTCCTATATCTGATGCTTGGAGTACAGCTCTTACTAGCAGGATGTATAAATGGACTATATAAACTTTAATCAAATTTACTGATTTTTTTATAAAAATAACAATAAAATACTCTATTTTTATAATAATATAAAAAATCGATAAGCCCTATTATTTTAAAATATTTGAAGTGTGCCTCATAATTATGTTAGATAAATTTGATTATGGTTTAAAACGTGCTTTCTCGGAAATAATCTTTGAACTTTAGTAACTAACTAAGATAAAGAAACAAGATTTTTTTACGTGATTTCTAATGGTAAGAAAAGAAGCACTTGCTGAAATAAAAGAAACAGTCAAAAAAATAATTGACGATATAGTTTCCCAACTACAAGATGGAAGAATCGAGTCAGAAACATCAATTACTGATAGATTCGTTCAAAAACTCCAAGATATTAGGTTTTATAATGATTATTATGGGGGAATGCACCTAGATCGCGTTAACTGTCAATTGGTAATCCAAGTCAGAACGTTAGGAGACAGAGGAAAATCGCCTTCAGAAAGTAAATATGGAGCAGATATATGCTTAGTTATGGAAATTATTGATGGAAAGAAAAAAAGAAAAAAAGGAATATTAATTCAGGCTAAAATGAACAGAAGTCCCATTAAAGTTAAGTCCAATAAAAATACTTACATACAGGTAAATGTGAAAACTCAGAATTTTAAGAAATTAAATGAACAACTGCAAAAAATGAGCGTGATTACACCCGAGAATTATGTTCTTATCTATGACGAAACCGGATTTTTTATCGTAAATGCTAATCGTTTAATTAATCCCGAAGAAGACAAAAAAAATATTAGTATAAAAGCAGAAAAATTTGAAGATTTTTTTAATTTAATGATTAAGTGTCATAGAGGAGATAGAGAATTAACAGATTGGCAAGACGATTATTTTGAAGAATTAATTAGTCGTCAAATTGCCAACTATTTCATACAAATTAAATATCGACAAACCTCAGGTTTTATGTAAAAAAAAGAAACACAAGTTTTTTTTCCGTCTAAGCAATTCTTCACAGCGTTGTAATGAAATTAAACAAAATTAAACAAAATCTTTTATTAAGCTGGATAACGAAAGGAACATCCTGCTGGCTGGTAAAACTGAGTAATTCTCGGAAACTGCGCTTATTTTGCTCCATTTTCTCCGGATCGGAGTCAGCGACAAATACTACGCCGTCTGCGCCATCCAACACATATTCGCGAGTGGACAAAAACCGTTCTTGTCCAGTTGCGGTCACGATCTGAGTTACGATGTTAAACTTTACCTCTGCGAGGTTAAGATAGAAGGACAATCGAACCGAATCTTGCCACAGCGTGCGTCCATCGGTAGTTTCTATCGAATATCCCCGGTTGAGCTTCACTCCGTCGAACTTTTCTCGTAACCTGAAGTAGTTAGTAGTTTTTCCAGATTCTCCAGGACCCCAATAAACTACTTTAAATTGCAACACTTCCTTAAGAGAATTTGTTCCGGACTTATCGCTTATGCCGAGTTCTTCTTTTTCCAGTTCCTTACCTTTATCGTTGGAATCTATTGTCATTTTTTCTGATCGCCTCGCCTTAAAATTACGCTGTTTGGAAAACTTTTTTCTTTAACTCTCTGAGGTGTTGTTTGAGATCTTGTTCCGACATTTGTAGTTTTTGCATGATGGTTTGGCTTTGGGTGATCGCCTCTTTTATCCTTGCCGAAAACTTGCGCATCTGGAGTATGAGCACGCCAATGTTAACTTGGTTGTCTACCAATAGGATTACCAGAATCTCTCGTTTTCCTTTTTTGGCGAGAACAACGTCTCCGATCGATTTGACGTAGAGTTGTAAGTCTTTAAATATTAAAGTTGCTCGAACCAAAGAATCGGCTTCGAAGAAATCTTGCGCTTGCCGGGCAACTCCATATAACGCCGCTCCAATGGAACTTAAGTCTCAATAATTTAGCTTCCTGTCGAACCGAGAATCGATTGCGATAATTTTCGCGTCTTGGTCTATAGCAATGAGTCCGTAGATGTATCCTTTTCTAGTTAACATTCCGTAATTATACCGTACTTCGTCTAACACTTGAGCTATTTCGTTCTCGTAAAGCGATTTAGGGACGTATATAGTCATTTTTTCATCATTTCTCCAATAATATGTATTTTTTTACGAGTAAGGATTTTTGAGTATTTAAAGAAAAAATTCCAAGTGAGTAATGTTTTATTATTCAATTATTGGTTATACAAATTCAAAGCTCGAACATGTAATAGTTCAATAAAAGCAAAAACAACAAGTATAGAATTTAACAAAAACCATTCGATAAAAATAAGCGAATGTATGTAAAAAACAAAAAATAAAAAAAAATTTATATATATTTATATTTCCCTTCTTTTAGAAGAAATCGTAATCGCTGTTATCAACAATCTCAGGATAATGCCGTGGGAACCAAACCGAATAAAACAATTTGGCGTTGTAAAAAGCATCTACAGCACTAAGCTCCGGATACAAAGCCAAATCACCGAAAAAGTAACTAGAAAATAAAGAAACTCCGTTAATATTAAAACTTTCGGTGTGTTCTGATGAGGCTGTCATTACCAAATACCCATTTCTGTCTTCAAATTCATCTACAAAATCTCCAGCGTGACACCCTTGAACAAATATCGATACATCCGTAGTTTCAAGCAAATAAGACTTAGCTTTCAAAGTAACTGAATAGAGTGTTGTGGTTGGAGTAACCCAAATTTCAGAATAATCGTTTGCAGTTTGATGGTAATCTCCATGACCAGCAAAATAGAAAAAGAGAATGTCGTTATAATCTTCGATGCTATCTATCAAAGCAAATATTTCATCAAAATCATATTGTGTAGTTCCCCATTTAAGATCCTTAATCTCGTAGGTAGTATATCCTTTCGATTGAAGTACGCTCTCGTAATAATCGATGGATTCCTGAGTTCCTACATCCAAACTCGTCCAAAAGAAAAATCCATATTTTTCAACGGGATTTCCACCTCCACCACCACCGCCACCAACAAAACCAGCAGAAACCGAAGTAACAAAAAGTGGTGAAAACAAAACAAATAAAATTCCAAATAGCAATAATTTTTTTTTGTACATTTTTTTTTTGCCCTCTCTAATTATAAATTGCATAATTACAGATATGATAAATAAAATCAATTTATATTTAAACATTTCTCGCTTGAGATTTTCTAATTTCACTAAAGTTTCACAACTAGATCTGAGAATTATCCAAATTTAAAGCTTGAACACGTAATAGTTCAACAAAAGCAAAAACGCCAAAATTGAACTGAGCAAAAACCATTCGATAAGAGGGATCGAAAAAACAAAATACAATACCATCAAAGTTCCAGGGACGATTAATCCAAACAATCCTAAGTTTTTTAACTTGCACTTGTGAGACAAAAAGATGTTCAGGCTATAAAAGAATATTGAGACTACATATCCGCTAAAAGAAAATAACGCCGTCAACCCGTGAAAGATTTGTCCGGGACCTGCTCTATCTAGACTAAACACGCCTAGAAAAATATATCCTACGTTTCCAATTATTCCCAGAGCGACTCCGCACTCTACGAATAAAATAGAATGCTTCGAACTCTTATATACCACCATTAATTTTTGTCTTACAAAGAAATTAACCGGAAGGCTTACGATCCCCCCGAACACGCAAATTAAATCGTGAAAGTAAGGAAATGGAATATAATTTCTGCTCCCCAAGTCGCTAATGTAATTGGTAAAAAGCGAAAATCCAAAGAACGAAGAAAATGACACGTTTACGATTAATAAAGCAATGTAGCTAGCGCAACAATAAAATAGAACCTTTTCCAACCGCTTTAAAGTAAGATTAGGCGATTTTTCCGCTTTGACAATTTCGTTTATGTTTAACTTTTGCTTAGTTATCGTGATTTTAGACATAGTTTTGTTATAATCTAACTCTAAAAATATTTCAAGATAAGAAAGAAGTCAGATATTTAAACAAAAAATGTGAAGAAAAAAATAACCGTATTTCAACTTACTCCTTTTGATTAGTCGTATGTTTCTAGATAATTAATGATAGTAGTTATTATTTCAATTAAATTGATATCAGAGATTTTATCTAGATTTTCATTTTTTAATCTTAATTTTTTCATGAAGAGGTATTTATCTTCTACAATTTTAATTGAATATAAAACGCCTTTAAACATTTTGAGTGAATATATATCTTTATCGTCTATGGTTTTATAAATCTCTTTAGAAATGCTCTCAAACTTTCCACATTTATATAAAATTAAACCAATATCATTTGTTTTAATACCTAGATCGTAGAGTATCTCGATACTAGTATAATTAATTTCTTTAATTAAACTTACCAAGTTAGGATTAAGTACAAACAACCTTATAGTTCCAGTAACTATTTTTCGTATGACAGGTTTTTTTCCTAAAGTAAAATTATTTATTGTTGTGGCGTAATCTTTTATTATATCGAGTTCCTCTTCAGACATATCTTCTTTATGTGACATTTTCATAAATTCAATGTGAATCCTGTTTAACATCGGCACTAAACTAAGTGGAGATAAAGGCGATTCCCTAATCATTTTTAAATATTCTCTTATTAGCGTGATATCGATTTTTAATTTAACTTTCGGCTCAATTAGATCCATTGATTCATCATTAAATTCTTCATTAAATAGATCAATTAATTCTCGATCAGTGACTAAGGATTTCCCGTGAGGAGTACGTTTATAGTAAGTACGGCTTTTAATCTCGTGACTCTTCCTATTCACTATATACGCGTGAGGGATATCTTTTTTTCTCTTGATATTTATAATTGATATATCTCCTCGTTCACACCGTATAAATTCAAAATCATAATCAATTATAGGACTTATTTTATCCCTGACAATATTATTGATATCGCCCTTCAGTTTGTCGACGTCATAATCTATTTCTCCGTTAAAGGTACCGTCATTTTTAACTCCAATAATAAGTTTCCCTCCATTCCGGTTGGCAAACGCTACAAACTCCTTAGCTAATTCATCTTTCCAACCCTTTTCTTGGAGAATCTCTGAACTTTTTAATTCTAAAATGACGCTCTCAATTTCACGCTTCTCTAAGATTTTTAGAATTTCTTTGCAAGTGGTCATAATTTATCAATAATTTTTGTTTCAATTTTTAATTTTATAATGAAACTTGTATACTAGTTTTACAAAGTAAATAGTAGCAACAAAATTAGTACAACAAGAAGAGTGCAATACTCATACCTTACGAAAATCTTGCTCTTTTTAGGAAAATAAATTTTAAACCCTCGAGTAAAAAACGCTACCCTAAAGTGTCCCTTTCTGGTCCACGCGAGGTCGAGCATTTGTTGGTGATGCTCGTCGTGGCATTTGTAGTGTAAAAAAGAAAGGTATTTGGGCTCGAACAATCTCCGGTTGTCGTAGACGTTGTGATGCATAGTAGAGGCGTAGGGGTTTACTTCGGTTTCGCACACTGGACAAATAAACTTGTTGTTGGTAAGAGAAAAATATTCGATCACTAAAGCCTTTCCTTTTCTCCAGTCCTCAGTTTTAGTTAACCGCGCGTAGGCGACTTTATAGTTGAACGATCGTTTCTTTAAAAATTTCCGGGCGAACTTGTTGTACTTTGCTAGTTCTTTTAGTATAGCTTTTTGTTTATCGGAATTATTTGGCAGTGAAAATTACCCCATAAAAATGATTTGCCTAATCTACATGGCCAACGAATGGTATTGAAAGACATTTTCTATGAAATTTTACAGGTTCACGATCCAATATTCTAATCCAATTGTTAGCGAACACCAAATAATAATCAAGAGTTAGAAAGATATTGACGTTATTGCCATAATCCCATCCTTCAGTCCATATACATTTATCCTTAGTAAAGTGGAACAATTCTTTGACAGTTAAACCATTTTTGCTACCCTCAATACCCACTTTTATTTGAGCTTTAGCAAGTTCTGGATAATGACCAAGAAATATGTTGCCCTCATTCAAAATAACTTTTTCTTTATTTATATCTTTTTTATTCTTTTGACATTCGCTTAGAAGTATCTTACCGATTATTTTATCTTTGTCTCGTAGTTCTAATATTGATGCAGGATAACCTCCAGAGGTAAATGGAGTTTTAGTTTTTTCATTTTCCATAAAATCACCTATTTGATATTATAATAAAACTTATACCTTTTTGTATTTAAAATTAATTCTATTATTTATCTCGAATTGTAGGTAACAATTTTCTACTCAACAAAAGCGTGTTAAATCACTATTTTTTACACTGATTAGATCAACAATACGCTCGAATTTTTCGTAAAAAAAAGCTCTTTCTCTGCTGTGTATTTGTTCTCTTTTACGGCTAAATTGGTGATAGAAACAAAATCTCCGTCGTTTATTACTTTTAAACATTCTACCGCTTTCATACCCCACGCTTTCACTCGAATCGTAGTATCTTCCGTTTCTAAGAGGATGGTAAGTAAAAACGACTTATCGCCCGATTTCAGCTCTAACTCTTTAAAATCTTCTATTAAGATCGATCCCTTAACGATGTTTACGTATTTATTTTGCTGGAGGGCTTGACTCAAAGGTTTTAAGTTGTTTTTGGGGGTAAAATCTTCTGAACCCGTAATCGTTACTGCTTTTAATTGCTCCCGTTTCTTACCGTTTACCTCAGGAGAGAGAATTATGGTGCCTTTCTTTCCGAGGTGGACTTCTATGGTTCCGTTCTGCCCAAGTTTTGCATACCCGCCAACTACTCGCACGAACTCTTCTGGCTTGAAGTATTCTTGATTAACAATTTCTGTCCGTTCGTCCCACAGAACGATTTTCACGGTTCCGGTTGAGTCGCCGAGCAAGAAAGAACAGACTTTTCCCACGGACTGGTCTTTTCTGACGAACTCGCGAATCTTTTGGGAGGTTAAAATCTTACCTAACAGCACGATATTGGTCATGCCTTCTTTAAGATCCGAGATATCTATGGTGAACTCGTCGTAGTCAATTTCTTCTTCTAACTCGTCGTAAAGATAATCGTCAATCTCGGGAGACCGTAACTCAAGCCCGTTTTCTCTGGCTATTATAAATAATACCCCTTGTGTGGACATGAAGCCGCCGTATTCATTCACTTTGTTCTTGACTTTTTTTTCTAGTTCTTCTTCTGACATCCCAAGGTCCAACAACTGCTGAAATAACTCGTCTACTGAATCGCTCATAATAAACTTCTTACTATTTTACTATTAAGTAAAAAAAAATGAAGGCGAATATTTAAAGGAAAAATTAGGTTTTTGAATATTTACACGCTATTAAATTGACTAGGGGCCAACCTGTCCCGTTTTACCGATGTGAAGCTTCTTTCGAGCGTCGTGGAAAGCATATGCGGAGCAAGCGCAAAAAACTCTTAAGTTTTTTTGTAAGATATATTCGCTATTTGGTATAGTAGAGTCGTTTCGATCGGTAACGAAGATGGTTAGGGCAAGTTGAGTAGTGATGTGAGGCCAATAGTAGTGGATTTTTAAGAGTTTGTGTAAAGTCTTTAAGTTAGCAATCGCACGGGCGTAGTCGAATATAGGAGCGATTTTATGAGCTTTCCGCAAGAAAAATCTCGATTGTCGTAATTTACTTACTTCCCCTGCACCCCACGAAGTTGTCCCTAAACCTAGAACTCGACTGAATTTACTGGCTTCGGTTAAAAATTTCAAAGCAGCGGTTAACACTACGGAATTGGGAAGGTTTGTTTCTTTCACAATAGCTCCGATGGACAAAGGGGCTAAACTATTGTATTTGTTGGTATTATTTGGAAAGCTTCCGAACCTAAAAAAGTAGTTAATTACTGTTTCTTTAATCATTTGCTTGCTTGGATCGACCGCCCAAATTTTCATACTTCTCTGTAGAACGATCGTGCCGTTCGTTGTTCCTGCCATATATCGCTCACTAATTGACTTTTTTTGGAGTTTAAAATTAAATTAAAATATTTACTAAATGCATAATATATTTTATCGTTATTTATAAATAAAAAAGAGAATTGGTGAAAATTGAAGTTAAGAAATTACTTGTTGCAAAGTGTTTTGAACCGTTCTACGGGTGTTTTTGCGAGCGTCAAAATACTTTTGACTCTTTTCAAAATTTGTAGAGAACTTACCTACATTTTTTAGCACTCTTTCAGCGTTGAGGTGGTGATCTTCGCACAGTAAAAGAAATGTTTTTTGTTCGTTCGGATAGTTCCACCTGATGTCTTGGTAGCGATTTATTACTTCAGGCAACAGAAAAATTTTCCTCACTTTTGAGATAATACCTGTAGTGAGTAAAGAAAAATCGTACGCGTCTTTTTCCTCCTGAATAACTCTTTCTAAACTTTTATGTTTGAGTAAGAATTTATGGGCGTGTTTCGGTCCAATATTTTTTATACCCTTAAAATAATCGTTTCCGATAAGGATTGCCATGTCAACCAACTGAAATTGGTTTATATTTAATTTTTTTAGGCTCTCCTTGAGATTTATTTGAACCGGAGAGATTTTTTGATACGTCCATCGACCGTGTACCTTTCTCTTACGCGACTTTGAAAGGTTTTGTATCGTTCTTGGACATCCGAACAACAAAGAGTCGAAATCTTGCGAGTTAGAATAGTGAGACACCTTATCTTTAACTAATTGAGCGCATTGTGATTCTGCTGAGGCGGGTGAATTAATACACGGAACGCCCAACGCTCCCAAAAGTTGTTTTGATTCTTTAATGATGTTTGGCCACATATATTCTTTCGATAAGGCGATCTGTTTCGCTTTCTCTCTATTGCCAGACTGGAGTACGGACTGATACAATTTTTCTGTAAACAAAAAATCGTTGAGCCTATCTTTTGTCTTAAGTTTTTTGAGGTCGGAGTCGAGCCCGTCGAAGCAATAAATCGGAAATATCTTTTTGGAATAGAAAAAGTTTGTTCTGTAGAGCAACCCATACAAGTGAGAAATCGGTCTCTGGGTGCGGTCGAGAATGAGCCCGGCGGGCGAGCCATCTGAGTTTTTGCGTGCGAAATTAAACAAGCTCATTATTATGTTAGGGGCATCTATCGCTACTATCTTGCCTGCAAGATTAGAAAGTTCGATCGGTTCTTTAACCACTAAATCTTGAAGTTTAACTCCCATACAGTTTAGGTATATGGGTTCTATAAAAAGAAAAAAACATTTTTGTTAATAACCAAAACACATATTTATAGTTAAAAACTATATGGTTTGTTACAGACTTATTATATGGCGTTTTTAGGAATGGTAGCAAGCACGATCGGAAATTACAGTTTAGGTATATGGGTTCTATAAAAAGAAAAAAACATTTTTGTTAATAACCAAAACACATATTTATAGTTAAAAACTATATGGTTTGTTACAGACTTATTATATGGCGTTTTAAGGAATGGCTGCGAATACGATTAGTAAGTTCGGAAGCGATTATTTGCAATTAGGACTACGAATGGGGAAACACCAAAAAGGATACGTAGATTATTACTACGGTCCTTCAAAGATTAAGGAGAAAGTCAACAAAGAATCGAAAACCCTTCCAAAACAACTGCTTAAAGATTGTTCTGTTTTACAAAAAGACGTTTTCAAACAAAATTTCGACGCTAAGCGCGAAAAATATCTAACAAAAATGCTTGATGCGATGGAACTTTTCGTCAAACAAGTATTTTTGAAAAAAAAAATTCCAATTGAAGAAGCTTTACGAATTCAATGCAGTGTGGAAATCAAACCGTTTAAAGAATCTGAAATAGACGATTTGAAGGATCAGTTCGACGAAGCGTACGAAGGAAAAGGGACTTTAGAAGAACGAATGAACGCTCTTCGAGTTAAGAGAACGCTCCCTCAAGGCGAAGTTTTAGCTGCGTTCGAAAAAGGCGTCAAAATCGTTGAGAAAAGAACCAAAGAATTGTTCCCAGACATGCTCCCCGAAGGGCAATTTATTGAGTTAAAACCTAAGTTCAAATCAAAGAGGATCAATTGGACGAGCTACGATTGGTATCAAGGGAATTTTAAATCGATTGTGGACGTGACGCTCGACTATGGTAAGTATTGGACGGGTATTCTTCGAACTTGTGCTCACGAGAGTTATCCTGGACATCACACGGAATTTGCAGTGGCAGAAGATAAGTTACATAACGAACAAAACCATTTCGAACGAGCAATTCTTTTTTATAGCAACCCTTACATGGTTATATGCGAAGGTATAGCGGACTTAAGCCTTAACGTGCTTTTTACGGCCCGAGAACAAGAAGAAATAGTACTCGCGCTGTTTTGTCCCGATCCAACAAACGGGCCCTCAGTCGATCTACTAATGAAACAAAATTGCGCCCGTAAAAAGCTTTCTATGTTAAATTTCAACGCGGGATATCACGCTCACGTGGATGGTTGGAGTAAAAGAAGAGTTTTAAGATACATGAAAAGTTTTGAATTGTGGGACTCGACAAGCCTTAAGAATATAACCAACAAAATTTCTGATCCCGTTTATAAAATGGCGCCATACTACTACCAAATCGGTCGACAACTTATTACGAAAAAATTCGGAGAATATCCCTCCGCTAAAGATTTCCGTTATTTACTCGAAAATCCACTTCTTCCTCTTGATCTATTGTAAATGAGAAAAAAAAAAGGAAAAGAAAAAAAAAGAAAAAATTATATTTAAAAAAACGGTCTAAAAGCTATTCCGCTTGCGGTTAGTACTATCGCTACAAAACTTGCTACTGCTAACACTGTAGCGGTAGCCACGGCGCTTTTCCAAGTAGTATCTTTCATGTTGTATATTCCTCTTACACATGTTTTTTTAGTTGTTGTATCGATTTACTGATAGTTATATTTAAAGGAAAAAAGGAAAAGCAAACTTTTTCTTTAAAAAGGTTCGATCTGTAAGGAAGGTAAAAACCAATCTATCCTACCGAGTGAGTAATCAATGGCCAGAAATAAAAACGATATTTTTATCCTTCGTAAACAACGCAAGCCAAACCGAATCTTTCTAGTTTTTGTAGGGATTTTAGGGTTCTTAGCTATAATCGTTCCTTTTTTCGGATCGAACTTGCGATACGTGGCAGGATCGTTCTTCAAAAACATTTTTACAACCGTGGGAGAAATTTTTCTCACGATCGGGGGGGCGTTATTAGTCATCGGGTTTCTTAAAATCTTTTTCAAAAGATTTAGCGTCAAGACTATAGTATCCGCTGTCCTTTTATTGTGGATAGGTGCGTTCCTTACGGGAGTATCTTTTGATATTTTAGAATTTGTAATTGGAGGCAATCCCCCACCTCAAGGATACCACTTTTACTAAAAGGAAAAGAAAAATATTAAATCCAAATTAAAAAAGGAAAAATAAGACGATCGTCATAAAATCCATAAAGAAGACGAAAATGAGAAATAAAAAAAAAATTAATTTAGTTTTTATTTTATAATAAAATTATTGCCTTCTATGATAAACACAAATCTATTAAAAGTAAGGCCTTTTGGAGCCACGAATTTTAACTCTATGAATTGGGATATACCGTTATTATGATCTGCTCCCAACTCTTCGATCTTTCTATCGTCACTAAACCATAGTAGATTTCTCACTTGTCCCTCTTCACTATGAATTGCTGAGACAAGATGGAGCTTAAACAACTTTCCATTAGATAATTCTCCCCATAGTTCGACTTTATCGATAAGCGAGATCGTCTTAGGATGCTCTACTAATCGCAGTAAAAAACGATGTTGTACTGCTACGGGTTGCGC